>CAVVBC010000025.1:0-169739 GCA_963746325.1 uncultured Gammaproteobacteria bacterium
CGCAGGTCGACCTCCTGGAGCCCTTTCAGTCCGTCGCTGGCTTCGGCGATCACCTGGAAATCCGCCACGTTGCTGAGCAATGTTCGCAATCCATGACGAATCATGGGATGATCGTCAACCAAGATAATGCTTACGGTCATTTTTCCTCCTTTCAATGGGTCTGCTGGAAACCGGAAGGGTGGCGACGATCTGCGTCCCCTGGTCTATATAGGACTTAACCACCAGATACCCGCCGACCAGGTTGGCTCTCTCGCGCATGCCGCCCAGGCCCGTGCTCGGACGTTCGATGATGGCCTCCGAATCGAATCCCTTGCCCTTATCCAGAATCTCCAGCCAGATGCTATCTTCCTGCAGGGCGATCCCAACGAAGACATCACGAACTTTGGCGTACCTGGCAACATTGGTGAGCGCCTCCTGGATGATTCGATAGGCGGCCGTCTCTATCTCCAGCGGGACCCGCTTTGGAAACTCATCGTACTGAAAATTGACCTTGATTCCGGTCTGGCTGGTATAACGGTCAATGTGCCAGCGCAGGGTCGGCAGAAGGCCCAGGTCGTCGAGCATGCTGGGACGCAGGTTGAGCGACATCTCACTGACCTGACGGATCAGGTCACTGACAGAATTCTGGATCTCCTCGAGTTGTGATTTCTGGGCGCTATCGACCTGGCTTTTCGTCGTTTCCAGCATGAACTGCAGACCCGTCAGGAGCTGCCCAAAATGGTCATGCAATTCTTTGGCAATGCGCCTGCGCTCAGCTTCCTGAATATCTACAAGACTCTTCGCCAGTTTTCTCTGGCGCTCGCGTCCCGCCCGGACCTGCTCGAACAGCTCGGCATTTTCTATCGCACTGGATGCCTGATCTGCCAATCCCTTTAATAGATCAAGCTCATCTTCGGGCATGCCTTTCAAGTTGCGTGTTAATGCCGAGACGAGTACACCAATCAACTCGTCGCCTTGATACAGAGCGGCGACCGCCACGGTTTGAATATTTGCTGCTTTCAGAACGTCGAAGTAGGGCAGGTTGGGGAAATCCTGCACGTTTTGAAGCTCGTGAACTTGATTCTGGCGCGATAGAAAAGTCAGAAAGACCTCTTTGGAGATCTTGAACTCAGCCCCACTGTAACTCTGGAGCGTCGATTCGGAGCTGGTTGCTGCCATCAGCCGAAAAACTTCTTTGCCTGGATCCTTCAGGAGGACGGCTGTGCCGGCAGCTCTCACGGTGCGGTTTGTGATTTCACAGATGGTATTGAGTACACTTTGCAGGTCACGTTGGGAATTGAGCTGCGAAGCAACCTGCATAAGGGCTTCTGTCCGATTTGCCTGGCGCCTGATTTCCTCGATTGCCGCCCTTTGTTGGGTGATATCCCGGAATACCAATACCATCCCATATATATTGCCTTTTCCATCCTTAATGGAAGTGATGTTCGCTTCGATCGGCAGCGATGTCTCGTTCCTGTGACATCAGGATTCCTTCATGGCCCTTCTTCTTCGCAGAACCTGGAAACGAATTCTCAATCCTCAGGAGATCGATCGGTTCACGCCGGATTTCGTCCACGAAGTAGAAAACATTCCTGAGAGGCAGCCCAATCGCTTCGATGTGTTGCCAGCCCGTGTATTCCATGGCCACTGGATTGATGAAGCGCACGTGCCCCTGTTCATCCGTGGCGATGACACCGTCGCCGATGCTCGTCAAAGTCGTATTTAGCCATTGTCGGCTTTCCTTTAGTTTTTGTTCCAATTGATGCCGGGTCAGGGCGGTCTCAATCGTAACCAGTAATTGCTGGTCGTTGAAGGGCCGGTAGAGATAGCCAAATGGACCGGTGAGTCTGGCCCGTCTGGATCGTGTTTTGGCCGATGCTGCCGGTGATGTAAATAATCGGCAGCTCAAAGGCCGTCTGGATCAAGGATCCGGTCCTGATCTCGCCGACACGATCCACCTCCAGTCGAATGTCGGTAAGAATTACGTCCGGCCTGGATGTCTCGATCTGCGCCATGGCTTCCCGACTCAGATGCTGCAACGCCCGCGACCCTGTATCCCAGCTTGACGAGGTGATCGCGCAGTTCGTTAGCCAGAGACTTGTCACTGGTAACTAGTAGAGCGGATGCGGAAACCATGAGCTTTGTTCCTTGTTTTCATCTTGATGCAAACTCTGAGGACCGATTTTCTCTTTAGTCCGCAGGATCTGCGCTTTCATATGTTGAAGAAGTATTCATTCACCACCCGATTCGAGATCCATTCTTTACCTGAAACTTTGCCAAATTGCTGGCAGGGCTTGATGCCAAACGATTTTTGCCAGCCCCAGATACTTTGCCAGCCATATGGGAACATGCTTTGGGGAGGTTGGGATCGGCACGGCGGAGCTGAAGTCAACGTGGCGCTCGTCGACCTGGAATTGATAGCGGTCCTTTTTTCGGACTGTCGGTGTTGACTCCAGATATTCCCGGAGCTTTTCCCGCTCGAGGGCGCTCATCCACTGCGGCAGATCGGATGTGGCTTTGAAGCCTGAGATGATTCCCAGATCCTGCAATAGCTGATTTTCATGGGGCTTGAGCGCATTATGTTTTGAGCGGAAGAACATCACATCAGGGTCAACATTGACGAGCGGAGTCAGCCACAGGCGATGAATGCTTGTCCGGATCGCGTTTTGCGTGGATGTGTCGTTGGGATTGTTGAGCCAGACGGTCAATGGCGTGTTGAGCCAAAAGGGAGAGACATCCGGTCCGACGCGGATGCCGTCACACAAACCCAGCGATGGGATGATCGGTGCGCCACAGGCGAGGATATAGGCATCCCCAGCGGCTTCGCGCATGACCTGCATGGCATTTCGATAAGCGACCTCACGCGGAATATCTCTGATATCGTTTGCCGATCAACGCGCCGATGTAGAGAAAGTCCAGTTTGAGATAGCCATATCCCCAGCCGCGCACTTTGCGGATGAGTTGATCGAGCCATTCCAGAACTTCGGGATGACTGACATCGAGGCCCGATGGGTTTCCCGTCCAGGTGATGCCTGCGTTGACGGGATTTCCACGTTCATCGCGCAGCAGCCAGTCGGGATGTGTCCTGGCGAGTTGCGAGTTTGGGGAAACCATGAACGGCGCAAGCCAGATTCCTGGCGTTCGACCTGTGGCTGTGATTTTGTCTGCCAGCGCTTTCATGCCGGATGGGAATTTCTGAGTTCGCCTCCCAATCTCCCTCTGCGCAGCTGCCAGCCATCGTCGAGTTGGAAGACGTCGAAGGGCATATCGCCAAAATCGTGGAGTGCTCTTAAGAAGACGCGTTCGTTCACCCATCCATATAGACTGTACCAGGAGCACCAGACCCGCGGTGCCTTTGCAAATCGTCCTTTGCCAAATCTCCGTTCAAGCGCCTGCACATATTCTGAGAAGACTTCATCCTCCTTGCCGCGCGCCACCAGCCATTGTCCCTCCTGCCCATCTTCATAGAAGCCATGCAACGCGCTGCCATCCAGTTCGACGCGTCCGCTCAGGTCCAGCGCGCCGAGCGAGAAGGATATCATCTTCGCCAAGTTCCACTGCGCCGACCCAGGCGCTGATGTGATTCTTGTGGAGGGCGTAGCCAGGATCTTCGTCCTTGGCGCGGAACTCCGCGGCGCGGATGGGAAGCGGCGGATCGCTCGGATCCAGCCATGTGTCAGGGTCCAGGATTGCCATCCGTGGCGGATAAAACTTTTCGGAGGCTGAGGCAGGTTCAGGCGCAGGGAAGAGGCGCTGATGATTTGTGAGTCCCGAGCTTGGGGCAGGGAGTCCGCTGAGATGTGCAATGTTGCCATGGGACAATTATCCTGCAAGCATGGCAGATTGCAACCCGCCTAACGGTTCTGTTGACGGTCAAATTGAATTGTGGCATAATCCGCAGACACACTGAAAGGCAGTGAAGAGAACGAGTAGATTTGCTGAGATTGTCAGCGAGTGCCTGGCAGAACTGGTGAGAGCCAGATCAGCAAAGCAGATCGAAAATCATCTCGGAGCCGCGAGCTGAAAACAGAGTAAGCAAGCCGAAGTTGTTCTTCGTTATCAGAACAGGATGATGTTAGTCGTCCAATGAGTGTCCCGCGAGCCTTAATCGGCGAGTGCGGGGAATCAGAGTGGTACCGCGTGAGCTTGCTCTCGTCTCTGTTTGAGATGAGAGTTTTTGTTTTAACTACGAGACTAACTGACTATGAGACTAGCGACTAGGAGACTAATTATGTTCAAACCTGTATCCCGAAACTCAACGTGACTTCGATGGAAGAGAACGTGCTGAAATTTTGGAAACAAGCCGAGATCTTCAAGAAGACCGTCGAGCAGCGCAAGGGCGGACCCGAGTATGTTTTCTATGAAGGACCGCCGACCGCGAATGGAAAGCCCGGCGTGCATCATGTGCTGGCGCGCGCCTTCAAGGATATGTTCCCGCGCTACAAGATCATGCGCGGCTATCATGTCTCGCGCCGCGGCGGCTGGGATACGCATGGCTTGCCGGTCGAGATCGAAGTGGAGAAGCAGCTTGGCTTCAACAACAAACAGCAGATCGAAGAATACGGCATCGATAAATTCAACGAACTTTGCAGGAAGTCTGTTTTTACCTACATCCAGGATTGGGAAAAACTGACCGACCGCATCGCCTTCTGGGTTGACCTTGAAGACGCGTATGTGACCTACACCAACGACTACATCGAGTCGGTCTGGTGGATCCTGAAAAATTTCTGGGACAAGGACCTGCTCTTCAAGGGCTATAAGGTTGTGCCGTATTGCCCGCGCTGCGGCACGCCTCTTTCTGACCATGAAGTTGCTCTCGGCTACGACGACGCGACCGACCCTTCGGTTTTTGTCCGCATGCCGCTGGTGGATAAGCCCGATACTTCACTGCTGGTGTGGACGACGACCCCCTGGACGCTGCCCGGCAACGTGGCTGTGGCCGCGCACCCCGATGTGGATTATGTGACCGTCGAACGCGATAACAACGGCACGAACGAAAAACTGATCCTTGCCAAGGCTCTGGTGGAGAAAGTGTTTGGCGACGAAGAAGTCAAGGTCGTGGACACGTTCAAGGGCAAGAAACTGAAGGGCATGAAATATCATCCGCTCTTTACCTTCCTGCCGCCCGACAAGCCTGCCTATTATGTGGTGCTGGGCGATTTCGTCACCACCGAAGATGGCACCGGTCTGGTTCACATCGCTCCTGCCTTCGGTCAGGAAGATATGGAAACTGGCAAGAAATACGACCTGCCGGTGTTGATGACCGTCCTGCCGGATGGCACATTCATCCCCGAGGTCACCCCGTGGCGCGGAGTCTTCGTCAAGGATGCCGACCCGCTCATCATCAAGGATTTGCAGCGCGCGGGCTTGCTGTTCAAGTCGGAAGCGTATACACACACCTATCCGTTCTGCTGGCGCTGTCATACTCCGCTGCTGTATTATGCGCGCGAGTCCTGGTACATCCGCACGAGCGCGCTACCGCGACCGGCTGGTGGAATTGAACAACACGATCAACTGGGTTCCCGACCACATCAAGGAAGGTCGCTTCGGCAACTGGCTCGACAACAATATCGACTGGTCGCTTGAGCCGCGAACGCTATTGGGGCACGCCGCTTCCGGTTTGGGAATGCGAAGATCCTGCAAGCATCGCGAAGTGTGTTGGCTCGGTGGAGGAACTCTCCGAAAAAGCTGGCACGCGACCTGAGCGAACTGGATTTGCACCGTCCGTATGTGGATGAAGTCCATTGGAATTGCTCCGGACTGCGGCGGCAAGATGACGCGCGTCCCAGACCTGATCGACGTGTGGTTCGACTCTGGCTCGATGCCGGTTGCCCAGTGGCATTATCCGTTCGAGAACAAGGAAAAATTCAAAGAGCAATTCCCAGCCGATTACATCTGCGAAGCCGTCGACCAGACGCGCGGCTGGTTCTATTCGCTGCACGCCATCAGCACCTTGCTGTTCGATGAAGTCTCGTTCAAGAATGTGATCTGCCTTGGGCATGATCCAGGATGGCGAAGGACGCAAGATGTCCAAGTCGCAAGGGCAATATCGTCGCAGCCCTGGGATGTGCTGAACGCCCACGGCGCGGATGCCTTCCGCTGGTATCTTTACACCGCCACACCGCCGGGACAGGAACGCCGCTTCTCTTCCGACTTGGTGGGCGAGGTGATCCGCAGCTTCACGCTGACGCTGTGGAATGTGTATTCGTTCTTCGTGACCTACGCCAACCTCGACAAACCCACCGTCACCACCATGCCGATAGCGACCAGCGATCTCGATCGCTGGCTGCTCTCCGAGCTGAATGTGCTCGTCCGTGATGTGACGGAGGCATACGAAAACTATGATGTGCCGAACGCGACGCGCCCGATCGAAACATTTGTGGAGAAGCTGTCCACCTGGTATCTGCGCCGCTCGCGCCGCCGCTTCTGGAAATCGGAATCGGATTCCGACAAGCAGGCCGCCTACTCCACTCTGTACACGGCTCTTGTCACCGTCGCGAAACTGCTGGCGCCCTGCCATGCCTTTCCTGGCCGACGAGTTGTACCAGAACCTCGTCCGCTCGGTGGATGAGACCGCGCCCGAATCGGTGCATCTTGCCGAATGGCCCGAAGTGCTGCCTGAGTTGATCGACGAATCGCTCAACCGCGATATGAATCTGGTGATGAGACTCGTCTCGCTCGGTCATTCCGCCCGCCAGAAGGCGAATCGCAAAGTGCGCCAGCCGCTGGCGGAAGCGGCCTTCTCGGTCGGCAATGCCAACGAACGCAAAGCCGTTGAAACCTACGCCGACCTGTTCACGGATGAATTGAACGTCAAGCAAGTCCGCCTGCTGGATGCGGCCACCGAGGCGCTGTCGCATACGGTCAAGCCGCTGCCGAAGCAGCTTGGGACAGAAATATGGCAACAAATTCCCGGCCATCCAGAAGGCGATCCTGGCGATGAACTGCGGAGGAAGTCGCACGTCCGTTGTTGGCAGGCAAGCCTCTGCACGTGGAAGCCAATGGCGAGACGTATCGATATCCTGCCTGAAGAAGTGGAAGTGAAGGCGCTGGCAAAGGAAGGTTTTGCCGTTGCGGAAGATGGTGCGTATGTCGCCGCGCTCGTCACCGAACTGACGCCTGAACTGGTGCAGGAAGGTCTGGCGCGTGAATTTGTCCGCCGCGTGCAGGACCTGCGCAAGAGCGCCGACCTGGATGTCGCCGATCGCATAGAGTTGTTCGTCGAAGCCACCGCAGGCTTGAGGTCCGCGATCGAGGCGCACAAGGATTACATCACGGCTGAAACGCTGACATCCAATCTCTCGTTTGCGAGCCCGCCCGAAGGAGCATCCGTTGTCGAAGATGAGTTTGATGGTGAGAAGGTCAAAGCAGGGGTTGAGTCAAAAAATAAGCTGAGCGCTAGTCGCACGCTGGCACGTTTCGAAGAGTACGCTCGATCAATTGAAAGGCGCATCGCAAGCTACTCCTTTGTCTGTTATAATATGCAGTACAATATCTTCATTGAGGTGAACCATGTTTGAAAAACTTCCCTTATTCGTGCGAAAAACGCTTGCGCATGGAGCGTGCATCTTTTTACAGCCACCGGGGCAGTGTGGGGATTCCTGACCCTGCTGGCGATCTTCGAACGAGAACTGGCAAACTGGCGATCATCTGGATCATCATCGCCATGTTCGTGGATGGATTCGACGGAATGCTGGCGCGCTGGTTCCACGTGAAGGAATACGCCAGAGGGATCGATGGCGGCTTGCTGGATAACATCATTGATTATCTTCAATTATGTGGTTGTGGCCGCGCTTGATCCTGATCAAGGCGCCGAACCTGATGCCGTAGGGCTTTGAGATGGCGCGGTGCATTTTCCATTTTGCTGACATCGGGTTATCAGTTCTCACAGGTCGATGCCAAGACAGACGATCAATCCTATTTCTTCAAGGGTTTTCCGTCGGTCTGGAATTTCCTTGTGATCTATATGATGTTGCTGGGTCTCAATCCCTGGATCAATCTTGCTGCTCCTGGTGATCTGCAATATTCTGATCTTTGTGCCGGTGAAATATTTGTATCCGAGCCGCAATACCCGTTTGCGCAGACTTACACTGGGATTTACCTATCTTTATGGCGCGATTGGCGTCTGGGGCTTGCTGCAGTATCCCGAGTGTGCCGGAGTGGGTGCGTCTGGGTCTCATTTGTTTATGTGGCGTATTATGCGCTGTTGAGTTTCTTCCCGAGAATCGGTGGCACCAAGCTTGCATAGCTCCTATGTACATTGGAAAAATCACAGAGCCAACCGAGGAACTGTACCAGGCACTGCAGAGATTGATCCCGCAAATGGGAATTCACAAGATCCCGCCCACACGTGAGGAACTGGTCACGCTTCTCAACACATCGAAGGCTGCAACGCTGTTGATCGCCCGTCACCCGGATGAGGATGGCGAGATCGTCGGGATGCTCTGCCTTGACGATTTACCGCGTTCCGACCGGGTATCAGATCCATCGTGGAGGATGTTGTCGTGGACGATCGAATGCGCCGCCAGGGGATCGGAGAGATGCTGGTCCGCCAGGCGATCGAGCTGGCGCGTGAGGCCGGTGCCAACGGCGTATCGTTGACATCCAATCCGCAACGCGAGGCAGCAAATCAGCTTTATCTTTCGATGGGATTTGAACTGCGCAAAACCAATCCCTATTTTTACAGGTTGAAATAAAATTAACCATTGCCATAAAAAAAACGGGCAGGTCCATTTGGACCTGCCCGTTGCATTTCCATTGTCTTTAGGGTTTGTGTCCGTTTCCGTTTCCACCCCCATTATTGCCGTTTCCGTTGCGCCCCCATTATTGCCATCTCCATTGCCATTGTTGCCGTTTCCATGATTGCCATTGTCCTTACCGTTTCCACCCCCATTATTGCCGTTGCCAGGATTGCCGCTTGCATTCCCGTTGTTGCCGTTGCCGTGATTGCCGTTGTTGTCCTGATGATCGGACATGACAACGCCGAGATTTCTCCGAAACCGCTTTTTCAATTGGCCCCAGGTGGTTGGGATGGTGCCGTCCTCCAGCGGGAAGTCGCTGAAGTCGCCGTCCCGTTTTGCTTCCAGAAGCAGCCAGGTCTTCGGCGGCTCCTCCGAGTTTTCGGGTCAGCCATAGCGCCTGGGCGATGACCCCAAAGCCATAGCCGTCCTCATGTGCAGCCATGATCGCGTTGTAGTCCACGCCCTCAATGTCTGAGAAGAAAAGGGCGAGTGCGTTGCCGACCGGGTGATGTGCTTCCTCTTGGGTCCGGGATGACCAACGCCAGGTCGATTTCGATGGAACTCGGGCAAGGGGATCGACGATGAAACGGATTTCCGTCGCCATCATAATCCAGCAGACCCAGATCGTAGGCAGTTTCCTCACTCACACGAACCGTCTGAGTACTCATCTCCTCGACAAGCGACTGTGGTCACACCGGTATTCGACATCGGTGTTGAGCGTAACCTAAGTTACTGCTCCCCGTAATGGAACCGCTGCGTTTCCGAGCGTCGGAGCGGCGAATGCCATGGCGAACTTGCTAATGACCAGCATGGTTACAATCAGGAACGGTGATGAAGATCTTTGCTTTTTTCATGCCGTACTCCAATTTCAGATTTTGACTGTACAGACCTATGCCGGCAAAGCTTTCTGCAAAATCTGACATTGCAATTATGCAAGGTCTGTCTCTATTTTACCTCGTTGTTAAATATTTGTCGTCCTTTGTAACCTTTTCGTATTCTCCCCGGTATTCCGGAGGCAGCAGCTCGGCCAGCCGGTACATCATCTCGTCCACGATCTGCTGGCGCATCTCCCGTGTCATGCGCATTCCCTCCACCTTCAGGCAGAAGGGCTCACCGACCCGAACGTGGAAATCGGTCCGTTTCAGGCGCGCCAATGTTTTTGAGGAAGTTTTCGCCGCCCCAGTGGGCGATGGGGATCAGGGGAGCACCGGAGTGCAGCGCCAGCATGACGGTGCCCCGGGTGAGCGCGCTTCAGCCGCCCGGTGATGTTCCGGGTGCCTTCCGGGGCCATCCCGAAAATATAATCCTTCTTGAGGGCTCGACGAGCCTTGCGCAGGGCGGTCGTATCCGCCTCGCCGCGATGGATGGGGATGATCTCCATAGGTTGAAGAGCCAGTGCAGAAACCAGTTATCCCAAGGCTCGATTTTTGCCCAGCCGGTGATCCTCCTCGGCATCAGCAGGCCAAACAGCACAGGCACTTCGATCTGGCCCGGAGTGATTGGCATATCCGATCAGGGGTCCCTTCATGGGAACTTTGTCGATATCCGGCGCGTCGATGCGGCAGATGATGCGGGTTCCCCACTTGACGAAAAAGGCGACGATATTGTACACATGGTGTTGAGCATATGGCACATAAGTCTCAATTAGGGATGGGAATTCTGGTAGTCTTGCGGGGTATCCAGGTCGGCCAGGATGCTCGGTGTATCCATGTCCAGATACGATATCTCAGTCATGGCGGTTGAGAAAATCGCGCGGGGAGTGGGGGATTCAGCTCGAGCAATTCCTGCCAAAGGGATCTTTCCACCAGCCAGGGATGTCCGCGCCTCATCTGATAGCTGGGCACGATCAGGCGGGTCGCCTGTGCTGGAAGGCCTCCAGATCCGGCGAACGGTTCCCGCCTGGACCTGTGGCTGGTCGCCGAGCCCGATCAAGGCTGCCTGCGCCTCGGCCTTTGGCAAGCGCAGACCCACTGCAGGGAGGACAGCATTTCGCCGCCCGCAAAATGCGGGTTGAAAATACTGCGGGCGCCATGTCGCCTGACGATGTCGGTCACCTGCTCCGTGCGCCCCGCCGGTGACAACAAGCATATCTTCGAACCCCGCCTCCTGGAAGGTGGAGATCACCTGTCCCAGCACAGTGGCTTCCCCAGGGCAGCAACATCTTCGGCTGACCCATCCGTTTGGATTCACCTGCAGCAAGAATGATGGCTGAGATCATCCCGCACGCTCCTATGGGAAATTGAAGCGTGCGGGATCATCCCGCACGCTCCATAATTGGGAAATTGAAGCGTGCGGGATCATAGGGTTTCATCTGAGATCAGTCGCTGGTACATTTCCGGCGTATCCACATCCAGCAGGAGACGGTCATCGTGCCAGGGCAGGTATTCGACGCGATGCTTGTGGAAGATTGCCCGTCCGCCAACATCACCTTCGAGGGACAGTAGATCACCAAATGTGGAACGGTCAAACAGTACCGGGTTGGCACGTTGATCGATCACCATCGGCGCAACGACCGGATACAGTCCTTCGGCGTGTTTTTCCACCAGGGCATCGATGATTGACTTGGTCACTTGCGGCTGGTCGGCGAGCAGGAATATGGCCGCGCCAACGCTGGCCTCCTGTCAGGGCTGATACACCAGTTTTTATCGATCGACCCTGACCACTTTTCCATTCAGTGTTGCGAGCGATCCGTACATTCAGATCTTTGACTGCAGTTTCTACCTTCTCTGCATTTGCACCTGTGACCATGATGACGGGAGATAAGCCAGCATCCAGAGCGGTCTGTGCAACTGCAGCCACGAACGGCTGCCCACGCCATTCGAGTAACTGCTTTGGTGCTGCCATATCGGGTGGCTTCGCCTGCTGCCAGAATAATCCCAGCAACCGGCTCATGGACGGCGTGAATCTTTTTTTCTGCAAGACTTGCGATCACAACCGAAAAACGCGCGATGTGCGACGTGCGCACCGGTCGCGTGCACATGTACGCGTACTGGACCAGCGCCCCACCGGGCGCCCAGACGGAAAACGTCAGCGGGGCTTGACCACCAGCACGTTGTCGACGCCCTTCACGCCGTCGATGCCCGCTGCAATCTGCCCGGCCTTTGCTTTCATCGTCTCCGACGCCACATAGCCCGCGAGCTGCGTCACGCCGGCGCGGGTCTCGACGTTGATCTGCATGCTCTTGACGTCCGCAGCGTCCATCAGCGCCGCTTTCACCTTGCGGGTGATCAGGCTGTCGTCGAGCTTCGTGCCCATCGAAGTCGGGGGCGCGATAGACACGTTATTGACGACCTTGGTTACGCCTTCGACTCCCTGCGGCCACCTTCGTTGCCGCAGCCTTCTCGGCCTCGGAACCCGCGAAGCCACTCAGTTGCACGACGCCCTGGTGACTGTCCACGTTGATACGCGTGCCGCTGGTGTTGCGGTTGTCGAGCAGGGCGGCCTTGATGGTGGCAGCGATGTAGCCGTCGTTTGTGCCTTCGGCATGCGCGGTGCCGGCGAGACCGGAAATGAATGCAAACGCCGCCAGCAGCGGCAGGGCGAGACGCAGGCGGCAAGCAGGCAACATGAGCGGAAACTCCGGGCGAGGGCGGTGAGCGCCGGCCCCCAGTGTAATCGACCCCCGCGGTGGAAACGTCGCACGCTGCGTGTGATCATGGCCGGATGATTCCTACACGCGTCCTGCCGCTGCCAGGCAGTTGCAATTTTCGCGACTGCGGCGGATACGAGACGACGCACGGCACGCGCGTGCGCTGGGGCCGGCTGTACCGATCTGGCCTCATGAGCGGGTTGGCGCCGCAGGCCACCGCGCAAGTCACGGCACTCGGGGTGCGGGCGGTATGCGATCTGCGCCGTAATGCCGAACGCGCCTCGCATCCCAATCCCGATTTCGGCGACGGCGTGCGTCGCTTCGAATGGGACACGATGACCGAATCGTCGCCGATCCGTGACCGCGCCTTCGCCGGCACGGACGCCGCTGATGTGGCGCATGCGGCGATGATCGACATGTACGAACAGTTGCCCTTCAAGCTGCAGTCGCGTCTCGCGGGCGTGTTCGCCGCATGGAGCATGCGCGCGACGGCGCGACCATCGTCCACTGCATGGCGGGCAAGGACCGGACGGGGGTTGCGATCGCGCTCGTGCTCGCGGCGCTCGGGGTGCGGCGCGAGGCGATCATCGAGGATTACGTCCTCACCAACAGCGCCGTCGATCTTCGCGCGCAGCTCCTGGGACGCCAGGCGACCGGGGCGGGGCTCGCAACGTCAGGCGACTCGCTGCTCGCGCTGTCACCTACGGCACTCGAGGCAGTGCTGGCGGCCCGGCCCGAGTACCTGTCGGCGAGCTTGCAGTCCATCGAGGCCCGCTGCGGCTCGATTGCCGGCTATCTCCGTGACGAACTCGCCGTCGCGGAACAGACACTGCAGCAATTGCGCGCATCACTGACCGAATGAAAGCCAACGACAACGGGCACCTGCGAATGGCGAACGTAGCGAATGATCGCAGTCCATTGCAGCCTGCGTCGCGACAGGCTCGCCGGCTTGACGGCCTGCTGTGCGGGCTCCTGTGCGGACTGTTCTACGTCACAGGGGCAGCACGGGCCGCGCTGCCCGAACCGCAGGACATTCCGTACCCCGGCGTGATCAGGTTGCACGTGGACGCTACCGATCTCGAACACCGCGTCTTCCGCGTCACGGAGACCGTGCCGGTCACCGGCCCGGCCCGCTCACGTGCTCTATCCGCGCTGGCTGCCCGGCAACCACGGTCCGACCGGCCCGATCCAGTCGCTGGCGGGGCTGGTCGTTCGCGGCGCGCGCCGGCGCGGCGCCTCGAGTGGCAGCGCGATCCGCTGAACATGATCGCCTTCCACCTCGACGTGCCCGCGGGCGTCAGCGAGCTCGAACTGCGCTTCCAGTTCGTCACGCCGACGACCGCCAGCAGGGCGCATCGTGGCACGCCGGACCTGCTCGGCCTGCAGTGGGAAAAGGCGCTGCTGTATCCCGCCGGGCACTACGCGCGCCGGTCACGGTCCGGCCGTCGATCCGGCTGCCGGCGGGCTGGGAGTTCGCGACCGCGCGCGGGTCGCGTAGCGCGACGGCGATCGCGTGCAGTTCGAGCGGCTGAGCCTCGAGCAGCTGGTCGATTCGCCGCTGTTCGCCGGGCCGCCACTTCCGCCGCTTCGAGCTCGAGGCCGATCCGCGCGGCCCGGTGCACCTGAACGTGTTCGCCGACCGGCCCGCGAGCTCGAGGCGACGCGCGAGCAGGTCGAGGCGCATCGCCGGCTGGTGCGCGAGGCGCTCGCGCTGTTCGGCTCGCGCCACTACCGCGACTACGATTTCCTGCTCGCGCTCAGCGACGCAGTTCGGCGGCATCGGCCTCGAGCACCACCAGTCGAGCGAGAACGGCGTCGGGCTCGGCTACTTCACCGACTGGGACGGCACCGCCCCGGTGCGCGACCTGCTGCCGCACGAATGGTGCACTCGTGGAACGGCAAGTTCCGGCGGCCGGCGGACCTGTGGACGCCGACCTACGACGTCCCGATGCGCAACAGCCTGCTGTGGGTCTACGAGGGCATGACCGAGTACTGGGGCGTGGTGCTCGCCGGCCGCTCGGGCCTGTGGACGCCGAGCGCACGCGCGACGCGCTCGCGCACTATCGCCGCCACGTACGACCAGGCGCGCGCCGGGCGCACAGTGGCGCAACCTGCAGGACACGACGCAACCAGCCGATCATGGCCTACCGCGGCCGCTGCCGTACCAGAGCTGGCAGCGCAGCAACGACTACTACACCGAAGGGCGTGCTGCTGTGGCTCGACGTGGATACGCGGCTGCGCGAGCTGACGCGCGACCGGCGCTCGCTCGACGACTTCGCGCGGGCGTTCTTCGGCACGCGCGACGGCGAGCTCGGGCCGCTCACCTACACGTTCGACGACGTGGTCGGCGCGCTCGACGCCGTCGCGCCCCACGACTGGGCCGGGCTGCTGCGCGAACGCCTCGACGGCCACGGCCCGGCGCGCCGCTCGACGGCTTCGCGCGCGCCGGCTGGCGACGTGCGTCTACAAGGATGAGCCGTCAGGCACGACGAAGGAGAGCGACGGCACGGACGGCACCCAGGACTACCTGTATTCGCTCGGCCTGAGCGCAGCGGGCGACGGCAAGATCGGTGAGGTTTTCTGGAACGGCGTCGGCTTCAAGGCGGGCCTGGCCCCGGGCATGACGATCGTTGCCGTTGACGGCAAGGCCTATACGCATGCGCGCCTCAAGGCGGCCCTGGTGGCCGCCGGGCCGATGCCACGCGGCCCATCGAGCTGCTGGTACGCAATGCCGACACCTTCCAGACCGTGCGGCTCGACTACCACGGCGGCCCGCGTCATCCGCATCTCGAGCGCATCGAGAAGGCCCCGGACCTGCTGACCGCCATTTTCGAGCCGCGCCTGCGGCCGACAGTGATGAAGAATTGAGGGCGGATCCAGGCGAACGACTCGCACCCCGGTTCCTGCCGGGGCGGGACGCGAGCTACACTCGCCGCTCACGAACCCTACGCACGGAGGATTCAATCATGGCTTATGTCGATGGATTCGTCGTACCGGTGCCGCAAGACGCAGCTGTCCGCGTATCGGGCCATGGCCCGCAAGGCCGGCAAGGTCTGGAAAGAGCACGGTGCGCTCGACTATCACGAATGCGTCGCCGACGACGTCACCGTGGGCAAACGCACGTCGTTCCCGCGCAGCGTCAAGCTGAAGCCCGACGAGGTCGTGGTCTTTTCGTACATCGTCTACAAGTCACGGCGCGAGCGCGACCGCGTCAACAAGGCGGTCATGGCCGACCCGCGACTCGCAGGCGATGATGGATCCCAAGAATTTGAAGAAAATGCCGTTCGATGGCAGGCGCATGTTCTGGGGCGGCTTCAAGACGCTGGTGCAGCTTTGATTCGTCGCAACCGCTTACACCTTGCCTGGCTGCTGCTGGCCGCGTTCGTGCTTGCAGGCTGCGCCTCGATGCCGAGCCAGGATCCGCTGCAGGTCACCGTCGCGGGCATCGAGCCGCTGGCAGGGGGAGGGCATGGAGGTACGGCTGCTGGTCAAGCTGCGCGTCCAGAACCCGAACGACTCGCCGGTCGAGTTCAACGGCGTCTCACTGAACCTGGACGTGATGGGCCGGCGCTTTGCCAGCGGCGTCAGCGACCAGGCCGGCACGGTTCCGCGCTTTGGCGAGACGATCGTTGCAGTGCCCGTGACTGTCTCGATGCTGCGGATGGCACGGCAGGTGATGGGCATGCTAGACGGCAAGCCGGTCACGCGAGTCACCTATGCGATGAGCGGCAAACTGAGCAGCTCGGGCATGTTCGGCACCCAGCGCTTCAACACCACGGGCGAGTTCGACCTGCCGCAGGCCACGCCCACCGCGTTGACGACACCCTGAGCCCGGCGCGGGCACGCCATGGGCAACGAACGCATCAAGCTGCTGTTGCCAGCCCTCGAAGCCGAAGTCGTCGGTGAGGCGCTGGAGCTCTACCTGCGGGCCCGTCCGGCCCCGCTCGATCATCGTTACGAGTATCGGTATCGGGCCGCGGCGGGCGTGCTGGCGGCCCTGCAGCAGACGGCGCCCGAAGACGACGACCCCTTGCCAGGCCGCCGGCGCCAGGCCGTCGAGGACTGAACACACCCATGACCGTGCACGCGTTGTTTCCCACGCGCATCTACGCCGCGAAGCTGCAGGCTTCGGGCTGGGAGCCGTTCAACGCGCAGCTGCTGCGCGAATGCGAGCAGTATCGCGCGGACGACCGCGCAGGGCAGGCCTGGTCGCGCGAGCGTTACCCGGGCGGCTACACGTCGTACGGTTCGCTCAATCGCATGCACACGCTGTCGCCCACCTTTGCGCGGCTCGGCAAGAAGCTGCAGCGCCACGTCGCTTCTTTCGCGCAAGCGCTCGAGTTCGACCTGGAGGGCCGCGAACTCGCGCTGACCGATTGCTGGATCAACATGATGCCGCGCGGCGTCACGCATGGGCTGCACCTGCACCCGTTGTCGACGATCAGCGGCACCTACTACGTGCGCACCCCCAAGGGTGTGCCCGGCCTCAAGCTCGAAGACCCGCGACTGGACCGCTACATGGCGGCGCCACCCCGCGCCGCGGACGCAAGCAGCGAGAATCGCCCGTGGGTGACGATGCCCGTGGCGGCAGGCACGCTGCTGCTGTTCGAGAGCTGGCTGCGCCACGAAGTACCACCCAATCCCGTGAACGCCGAGCGCGTGAGCATCAGCTTCAATTTCAACTGGTTCTGAAGGCGGTCCACCTTGGATAAAGTGTCGCGATTCCCAGGCACGCCGTGGCTGGTGGGTGCAGCGGTCGTCGCGGCCGCGGTGACCTACTTCCTCATGCAGGGGCAGGTGCGCTCCGCCAACGAGCGGGCCGAGCTGCTGCAGCAGACCGTCACGACGAAAGAGCGCTCGTTGCTCGGCCAGACCACCTACGTGCGCTACCTGCAGGAAGGCAAGCGCCAGCTCACGGCTCAGCAGAAGTTCCTGGCGGCCACCGTGCGCCAGCCCCATGCGGTCACGCAGGTCATCGACCAATCCGTGCTCGGGTTCCATTCGACCGGCACCGTCGCAATCTGGTATTCGGTCGAATACTCCTTTGGCTTCGATCTCGCGCCCGGAAGCTTCGAGATCACATCGGACCAGGCGGGCATCACGGTCACGGTGGGCAAGCCGCGACTGGTGGCGACGCCCGCCGTGACCAACCTGCGGCACAAGGTGCTCACGGGCGGGATGCTGACCGACGAGAAGGCGGCCGCCCTGAAGCTGTACGCTGAGGCCTCGAAGCGCGCACAGGCCCGTGGCGCGCAACTCGCGACCGAGCCCGCGATCATGGCGCTCTGCGAGAGGCAGCTGACGACTTTCCTGCGCGCTTTCCTGCTGCAACAACCGAATGTGACGACTGTGCCGCACATCGCGGTGGTCTATCGTTGAGCGACGATCCCACGAACTGGAGGAGCCTGCCTGTGCGCAAATCGATACCGTTGGTGCTTGTTGGTCTGCTGGCCATGCCCGCAGTGATCCTGGCCGATGGCGCCACTGCGGTGGCCGAGATCAAGGGCTGCACGAATGCGGCGATCACCGGGCAGGCCACCTTGCGCGAGCAGGTGACGCCCGAGGGCGTCAAGGAAGTGAAGGTCGAGCTGACCGTCAAAGGCCTGCCAGACGGCAAGCACGCCGTGCACATCCACGAGGTGGGGTCGTGCGAGCCGTGCGCGGCAGCCGGCGGTCACCACGATCCGGGTCCCTTCGGCGAGCCGCGCCCGGATACGGCATCGGATGCGATTCCGGCGACGGACATCAACCATCCGTTCCACATGGGCGACCTGATCAATCTCGAGGTCAAGAACGGCGTAGGCAAGCTGCAGCACACCACCAATCGCGTCACGCTCGCGCCGGGCAAGCTCAGCGTATTCGACGCCGACGGCAGCTCCATCATCGTGCATGCACAGCCAGACACCTACTGCGACGAGGAATCTGAGCTCAAGAAGGGCTGCGCCGGCGGCGCGCGTGAGGCCTGCGGCATCCTGAGGCCCGCCAAGTGAGTGCAGCGACGCCTCCCATGCTGGTCGTGCACCACCTGGAGACCTCGCGTTCGCAGCGCATCCTGTGGCTGCTGGAAGAACTCGGGGTGCCGTACGAGCTGAAGGTATACCAGCGCGACAAGGTCACCCGGCTTGCGCCGCCGGAGCTGAAGGCGATCCATCCGCTCGGCAAGTCGCCGGTCGTGACGGACGGTCGCGACGTGATTGCGGAGTCGGCCGTCATCATCGAATACATCGTCGAGAAGCTATGGCCACCTGGGCCGGGCGACACCGCGCATCTGGCCCCGGCAGCGGACACGCCGGCGTACTGGCAGGCCAAGTACTGGATGCATTACGCCGAAGGCTCGCTGATGAACTGGCTGGTGATGAAGCTGGTGTTCATGACGATTCCGACGCGCCCGATGCCGTTCTTCGCGAAGCCGATCGCGCGCGGGCTGTGCGAGAAAGTGCAGGCGACGCTGATCGACCCCAATGTGCAGAATTCGATGAACTTCATCGAGGCGCACCTGGCAAAGAACGACTGGTTCGCCGGCGCCGAAATCAGCATGGCCGATTTCCAGATGAGTTTTGCGATCGAGGCCCTGCTGGCTCGCTCGACGGTCACCGGGCAGTACCCGCACATTGTTGCGTATCACAAGCGCATGCGGGCGCGGCCCGCCTATCAGCGCGCCGAGGCAAAGGGCGGCCCCACGCTCATGACTCCGTGATGAACGATGGTGACGACGACCCGCGTGACCGGCCCGAGCCGGTCACGATTCCGCACGGTGAACTGTCTGCGGACGCACTGCGCGGGGTGATCGACAATTTCATCCTGCGTGAAGGCACCGACTACGGCGACAAGGTCGTGTCGCACGACGACAAGGTCGCGCAGGTGCTGCTCCAGCTCGAGCGCAACGAAGCACGCATCCTGTTCGATCCACTCGACTCCAGCGTCACGATCGTGACTGTGGCCACCTTTCGTCGCGATGGCCCCACGACTCGTCGCTAATCGGTAGCGGACGCAACATTCGCTCACTAGCATGATCCCCATGAAGTCGCGCCATCCCGGCGCTGCTCATGGAGGAGAAGGATCATGACAATCGTTGGCCTGGTAATGGTGACCGCAATCACGCTCTATATGGCGCTGCAACTCGTCGAGTTGGCTGGCTGATGCGTCGCCGCAATCGTGCTGGCGCGGACCTTCCTGGTCGCGCCAGCCGAGCGCCGCACAGTCAATCGCTCGCCTGGCCTACATCCACCATGCGCCAGCGGGTGCTGGTCTCCACCGATTCGTCCCACGCGATCGAGCGATTGCGGCCTGCCGCCTTCGCCAGCAGCAAGGCCTGGTCGGCGCGACCGATCGAGACCGAAACGTCGGCAACCGGGTCGAGCAGGGCGAGCCCGAACGAAGCAGACACTTTCACGGCCGCGCCCTGAATGTTCGCGACGACCTTCATCGCCGCGAGGGCGTTCCGCACCCTGCTCACGACGGACTGCGCCATTGCGATGTCCGCGCCCGGAAGTGCCACGAGGAACTCGTCGCCGCCGTAGCGGAACACCTTGTCATGCGGGCGCAGGTTCAAGTCCAGGTGCCGCACGAGACCGATCAACACCTCATCGCCCACGGCGTGCCCATACACGTCGTTGATCTCCTTCAGGCCGTCGACGTCCACGAACACCAGCGCGCACGATGCGCCGCGATCGCGGGTCGCGCACTGCAGCTCTTCCAGGGCCGGCATCATGTCCGCACGGCCGTAAGCCGTCGTCAATGCATCGCGATTGCCGAGTGCGCCGTGAATGGCCAGTCGCAATTCATCGACGTGCACCCGCAGGTGTGCATTGTTCGCGACCAGTTCCTCGAAATCGAGACGGTCGATGGCTCCGTTGGCGCGCACCGAGCGCAGCAGGCGGGCGGCTGCCTGGTGCAACTGCTGGTGTTCTTTGCCCATGGCAACGAATACCGGCTCAGCGCGCATGGCATTGGGCGCTTCGTCGTAGAACCACTGGCCAAGCGGGCATTCCCGATGCGCAGTCGGCGAGAGGTCATGCGGCGCCACCGGGTGCTCGCAGAACATCGAACGCAGCAGGTTCTCGTGCCAGGCCGCGTGGTCATCCATGACCAGGCGCAGGCTGTTGGCAGCGCGACGCAATACAGACGGTTCCATCCGGTCCATCGGAATCCTCCCCGTAAGGTGGGGAGATTCCGTCAAATGGCGGCGCGTGCACAAGCGGCAAACGCGGTTTTGTGGAGTGGATCGCGACTACCGGGGGCAGTGGGAAAGCAGGGCATAGCCACGGCCTGATCGCTTACATACAGTGCAGCGCGCTCCGGTCGCACCAGCCCGCGATTGGCTGTGCGCTTAGCAGGGGGTTCAGCCCCACAGCGCCTGTTCTGGCGGATGCATCACGCTGCAGGCAAAGCGGATCGGAAACTGCCGGTCGAGTCGCTGCAGCAGCGGGCCGTCGAGGTCGACGTAGCGGCACGACTGCGCGACCAGGAACGCCGGCGCCATCGCCAGCGACGTGCCGCACATGTTGCCCACCATGAGTTCGAAGCCGAGGCGCGCGGCCTCCCTGCACAGGTGCAACGCTTCCGTCAGGCCACCGCACTTGTCCAGCTTGATGTTCACGTAGCGATAGCGACCGGCCAGTGCCGGCAGCGACGCGCGATCCGTGCAGGACTCGTCGGCAGCGAGCGGCAGCCCCAGGTGCAAGCCATCCAACTCATGCTCGGCGCCGCGCGGCAAAGGCTGCTCGATGAGTTCCACGCCGTGCGCCTGCATCTGCGGCGCCAGTCGCTCGAGCAGCGAGCGCGACCAGGATTGATTGGCGTCGACCATGAGGCGGGCCGTGGGATGTTCCTCACGCACGATCCGCACCAGGTCCACGTGGCGTTCGTGATCGACCTTGAGCTTGATCAGGCCGTACTCCCTGGCGTCACGGGCCTTGCGACGGATATCGGCTGCGCTGCCCAGGCCGATCGTGAAGGCCGTGGTGACGGGGCAGGGCGATGACAACCCGGCCATGCGCCAAACGGGCACGCCGGATTCCTTGGCACGCAGGTCCCACAACGCGCAATCCAGCGCGTTGCGAGCGCCTCCAGCCGGCAGCAGACGCAGCAACTCGTCACCCGTGATTTCATCGCGCAAGCTGCCGCGTACTGCATCGATCTGCGCGGCCATCGATACCGGAGTTTCGCCGTCGTAATCGACACCGGCTGCTTCGGCCCAGCCGTGCTTGCCGTCACGCCCGGTGAGCGTCACCACCAGCACAGGAATGTGGGTGATCGAATCGCGCGCGGTCGCGAAGGGTTCGTTGAGTTCCCAGCGTTCGAGCAGGGTCTCGACCGCGATCATTCGCGTACGAGAGCCGCCGCCAGGCGCTCGACGCCGCCGCGCAGCGGATCGCAGACGGGCAGTCCCAACTCGTGCTCGAGCCTGTCGCGGTATTGACGCCAGTCGGCATCCGCAAGCGTCGAGGAGTTGATGCTCAGTCCCACGCAACGGATGTTGCGATTGGTCAGGCGACCGGCCTGCAGGTAGGCGTCGATGACGACGTCCAGCGCCGGGATGGGGAAGTCCGGGTACTCCTCGATCGTGAGGCGCTCCGGGGCGTGACACAGCACGATCGCGTCCGGTTGCGAGCCATGCAGCAGCCCGAGGGTGACCGCGGCATACGCCGGATGAAGCCGCGGCCCTGGCCTTCGATGACGTCCCAGTGGTACGGGCGTTGTCGGGCGAAAGCACCTCCGCCGCACCCGCCAGGAAGTCGGCGACGAGCGCGTCGCTTGCCGATGCCGCTGCCCGCGATCATCAGGCCGGTCTGGCCGGTGGCGCGGACGTTGGGCAGGCATGCCGCTCGTGTCGTGCAACGCGCGGGTCAGCGCCAGCGCGGTGTACTTCTTGCCAGGCGCGCAGTCCGTTGCCGCTGTCGAGCACCCGCTTGCCGCTGCGCTTCGTCCGTCGCGACTGGGTCATTCGTGTCGGATGTCGCACGTCGATCAGCCGCACTCCGTTGGCCTCGGCTGCGCTCTCGAGTCGCGGGAACGAAGTCGCGTCGGGTATGCATGCCGCTCACGACATCGAGACCCGCGTCCGATGCGCGCCTCGACGTCGTGCAGCCAGGCTTCGGGCAGCGTACCGCCGGTGGGGGCCACACCGATCACGATCGAGCCCGCGCCACGCGCGGCTGCTCGTGCGGGTCGAGCATTCGCGGCAGGTCGAGCGTCACGGGTCGCCGACGGGCAGCGACCCATTCGCCGATGACGTCGCCTCGGGGCACCGTCAGCGCAGGCCGAATGCCGTCTTGCAGTCGGACTTGAGCGTGGCATCGCCGAGGTAAGCAGGTAGGGTTTGCGCAGCTTCCAGCATGATCGGGGACCCTCCAATAGGTGACCGGCCATGGCTCGATGCGGCTCAGTCCCTAGCGCGGGCACCGCCCGGGGCGCGCCCCGGTGACCTTGCCGTCGCGCACCACCCACTCACCCGCCACCAGGACATGCGGGATGCCGAGCGGCGGCGCTTCGGGCTACTCCACCGTCGATCGATCGATCACGACCGCGGGATCGAGCATCACCAGGTCCGCTACGTACCCAGCCACGATCCGGCCGCGGTCCGCCAGTCCCAGTTGCGCGGCGGGCAGGCTCGTCATCTTGCGGATCGCCTCCGTCAGCGGGAGCACCTCTGCCTCGCGCACGTAATGGCCGAGTACGCGCGGGAATGCACCCGCGCCGCGTGGGTTCGAGCCGTCCAGTTCGCCGTCGCTGCTGAACATGATGTCCGGATGTGCGATGAACCAGCGCAGGTCGTCCTCGCTCATCGACGAGACCAGCCACGTTCTCCATGTCTTCGTCCGTGCCAACCGCGGCCTCGGTGGCGCGCACGATCTTCATGAACGCATCCTCTGGCGTCATCTCCGCCATCCTGCTGCGACCGTGGTCGAGCGTGCGCCCAGCCAGCGCTCGGGCTCAGGGGTGTATTTGCCCAGGCGAATGGCTGCCGCGCCGCCGTTGTCCGCAATTGCCCGCGCCACCTTCTCCGGCGTTGAAGAAATCGCGGTCCGGCACGAGCACGCGGATCGTCGAGTTCCAGAACGTGTAAGGGTTACACGTCGGCCTTGAGGTTCACGCCCTCGCGCCGCGCCTGGTCGAAATACGCAGGCATGCGCGTGGCCGCCTGGTGCCAGACAGCGGTCGAGCCGAGCTTTACGTGCGTGATCTGGACCGGGATGCGGGCCTCGCGGCCGATGCGCATGGACCTCGTCGAAGGCGTCGAACGTCTTGTTGGCCTCGTCACGGACGTGGATGATGTAAAGAAGCCGCCCCCGGCTGCGGCTACCTTCGACAGCTCGACGACTTCCGCGGTCGTGGAGAAATAGGCGGATTCGTACTCGAGGCCGGTAGACAAGCCGAAGGCACCCGCGGTCAGTCACGCTCGCCAGCAGTGCCCGCATCTGCGGCGAGTTCCGGCCTCGGTCGACGGGCGGTACAGGTCTTTGCCCATGACCTGCGCACGCACCGTGGCGTGTCCCACCATGCTGGCCACGTTCAACGCCGGCGGTGTGGCATCGAGCCTGCGCAAACCAGTCACGCAGCGGAAAGGTAGGGAGTCGCCATCCTGGCCGACGAAGATCGTCGTGACGCCCTGGCGAGTGACCGTCGCAGCGTCCAGGTCCTCGAGCAGGCCGCCGCTGCCATGGCTGTGCATGTCGATGAAGCCTGGAGCCAGGGCGAGCCCGCGCAGATCGCTGACCGCCTCGCCGGGGAGGGGCTCGAGGCGCGGAGCAATCGCTGCAATCCGGTCGCTCTGCACGCGGACGTCGGCCGCGAAAGGGGCACCGCCCGTGCCCGTCGTACACCATCGCATTGCGAATCAGCACATCGGCATCAGCGTGATTGCTTGCAACCAGTGCACAGAGCCCGGCCAGCAGACCGTGGGTTCGCATTTAGATCGCCTGTTGCAGTTCGACTGCTGCATTCTAGCGGATCGCTCGCAGGTCGCCATGCAACGTGGAACTGCGCCTTCTGGGCTACGATACGCGGCCAGCAAGCGCGGAGGACTGCCCATGACTGAGAGCACACGGATGCAGCAAGCGAGCGACTTTGATCCCGAAGTCCTGCTGATCTTCGACCAGTACGTCCACGGCGACATCGATCGACGGACGTTCCTGGCGCGGGTGGGGGAGATCCTGTCGCCACCGTGACTGCCGCCGCCATGCTCGACGCACTGATTCCACGGTACGCGGCCGCGCAGCAGGTCTCGCCCTCCGATCCCCGCCTGGAGACGGGGTACGTCGATACGGTTCGCCGCAAGGGCATGGCCGGGCGCGCGGCCACCTGGCGCGTCCGGCCAGCGCCACGGGCCCGCTGCCGCGTCCTGGTCGTGCATGAGAATCGCGGCCTGAACCCGCACATCGAAGACGTCGCGCGACGTCTGGCCGTGGAACATTCGTGGCGTTTGCGCCCGATGCATGATCCTCTCGGCTACCCCGGCGACGACGACAAGGCGGTGCCCTGTTCCGGACGGTCGATCACGCCAAGGCGATGAGGACCTCTACGCCGCGCGCCGTCTGTCCGGCCCAGCCCGATACACGGGCTCGCTCGGCGTCGTCGGCTTCTGCTTCGGCGGCGCCATCGCGAACGGGCTGGCAGGGCCCATGCGCCGACCTGTCCGCGGCCGTGCCGTTCTACGGCAGCGCGCCGCCACTCGACAACGTGGGCGCGATCAAGGCCGAACTCATGCTGCATTTCGCGGCGAACAACGAGCGGGTCAATGCCGGCAGCTGGCCGCCGTTCGAAGCCGCGCTGAAGGCGGCTGGCGTCAAGCACACCGCGCATGTGTACCCGAATACGCAGCACGGCTTTCACAACGACACGACGCCGCGTTACGACGCGGAGGCAGCCCAGCTGGCCTGGGGTCGGACGCTCGAGTTGTTCAATCGCGTCCTGCGCGGTTGAGCGAGGCTGCCTGGCGCGGATTCAGCGTATGAATCAGGCGCCAGCGTCTCGCTGCTTCCAGCGCGCTGCGAGCGCTGCAATGTATTTGGGGCGGGTATCGCAACAGCCGCCGATCGACGTTGCACCCGCTTCGACCCAGCGCTCGCTGGCGGCCACGTATTGCTGCGGCGTCAGGGCAGGAGCGGCGAGGGCGTCCAGCGACGACTGGTCCACTGCGCTTTCGCAGCTGTTGGCATAGGCCCCCAGCGGCCGGTCGGTACGTCGTCGCATGAGATCCAGCGCGGGTTGCACGAGACCGGTGGGCACGCAGTTCACCATGTATCGACGGGCAGCCGCTCGAGTCGTCGATCCCCTGCTGCAGCGATTCGCCGCCACGGATGACCGGCGCGTCGACACGCAGGTTCCAGGACACCCACACCGGCAGGTTGAACTCGGCTTGACTCGCGCGGCTGCCACGGCCTCGCGCACGGTCGTCAATGTCTCGGCGATGACCATGTCCACTTCGGTCGCGAGCACGCGGGCAATGCGCAGGTACGCCTCGAACAGGTCCCGCTCAGGCATGACCCGCTCAAACTCATAGGTCGTATCGAGCGGTGGCAACGATCCCGCGACGAGCACCTCGGGTCGTGCGCTCGCCGTGCGCGCCTCGCGCGCCAGCCGGCACGCCAACCGCGTGAGCTCGTCGAGTCGATCAGCCATGCCTACCCGGGCGAGCAGATTCGGAACGACGGCGTAATTGTTGGCCGTGATGACGTCCGCTCCCGCGGCTATGTAGTCACCATGGACTTGCCGCACGGTCTCGGGGTCGTGAACCAGCGCCATGGCCGACCAGGCAGAGCTCTTGTCGTCGGGCACAGTGGCACCGCGGGCACGCAGTTCGGTGCCCATCGCGCCATCGAGAATGGTGATTTGCTGCGTCATTTGTACAGGCTAGCATTGCCGGTGCCGGTCGCAGCGGCAACCATTTGAAAAGCCGAGGCTGAGATCAATATGTGGTGCGCAGGCAGTCGGACGTGAGCATGCAAAGTAAGTCGTTCCGGCGAAACACACGACAAATCCTGATTCTGCTGCTTGTCGTCGGGAGCATTTGGGCCTTGGTCTGGTCAGTGACCTCGGCGTTGCTGCCGCGGCTCGTGCGCGCGGCACTTCCCACAGTGCAGGCCAATCTGGAGCCAGAGCGGCGTCGGGCTGGGCGATATCTCCTTCACGGGGCTTCGGCTCTCTCCTTGCTTAACAGCTTAGAGCTGAGCGAACTGCAGGCCCGACTTGATCTGCAACCCCGGGATCGAATTCAGCTTCGGTCACGGCTCGACATCGCGAAGCTCGAGGTTCGACTAACCAATCCGCTCAGCCTGCGCGGCTCCGTTCAGGCCACTGGCCTGGAGGTTAGCCTCGATCCATCGGATCGCCCGCCGCAGATGCCATTCGACCGACTTTCCAATGCCCGTTTGGTGATTGGCGACCTTCCACTTGCCGACCCGCGACGGGCCTCGCATGCGATGCGCGAGAAGCTGCAGGCGCTGTTTTCCGAGAACTCGCGACCGGCGTATGTCGCGTTCAGCGGCGATGTGATCCTGGACATCCAGGGTGTCACCCAGGTCGCGAAACCTCATACCGAGCGAGCCGGAGAGACCTTCAAACTGCGATTCCGGGAAGAAGCATCCGGGCGATAGCCCGGGCCAAGGGCATGAGACTGGTCCCCGAGCAGATCGAAATCGTATCGCTGTACCGCTGCGGGCCCCGGTGATCCTGGTACTGACTGACCAGGCACGGGCGTTGGCGGCCAGCACGCGCCCGATGATGCCTGGCTACGCGATGCAACGCAGCACGTGATCTGGAGCTACTTGTTGACCCGCACCTTCGGGCCCGAATTCGGATCACGGTCACCGATGCCCAGGAGTTGCGGCCGGGCAATGCCGAACGAGCGCGCCATGGACTTCCACAACAATGTCATCGGCCGGCGCTTCGTCTCCGAGAATGTCCCACTCGCTGCGCTTCCACAGCTCGTCCGGTCGCATCCTGACGTCATCCGCCACCCCGATGAGGTCAAGTCCTTCGGCGAGGATCGCCTCTTGCGTTGAACGAGAACGTCGGCGCTTCGAGTCGCTACCTCGCGTGCCGAGAGGTCCTGCTGGCCCGGTGTGCGTCGCGTTCTGCACGCTGCGCTGCGACGATGCCAGGGATCCGGGCGCGCTGTTCGGGCGTGAGTTTCGCGTAGACCTGTGTCCATAGGTCGCTCATCAGCTGGATCTGGTCCGCGGCGTTCGATTTGGCGGATGCCAACATCCCTGCGTAGGCCGGGTCGGTGGGCGGGGTGACTTCGAGCTGATCGCGAGCGGCGCGGCCGCTCTGGTGGACCGCCTGCAGCTGCGGTTTGCCCTGGTCGAAGATCGCGCGGACCTGCGCCTTCTGCTCCGCGGTCAGGTCAGACTGGTTGAGCACGCGGTGAAAGGCTCGGTCGGGACCGCCCGGACCGCCGTGGCCATCGAGCATTTCATGCTGCATCGAACCGGTATTCTGCGGGGTTGCAGCGGGTTGGGTCCGGCGGCGGCGAGGGCGATGCCACCCAGTGCAGGAGTCAGGCAGAGGGCATAGATCGTGGCTCGAATCGCTTTCATGGAGTTTGTTACCTGTGCGAGGGTGCGGGAGTCGCGGCGCGCTGTTTGGAACGGACCGGGGATGATGAAGCGCGACGCGGCTGGATGCGGTCCGTTGACACGTGGTCGTTCGCTTCACGTGCAGCCGACGGCTTCGTTGCCGCCGCCGGGAACGCTTTCTGTCAATGGGGTGGCTCGCTCCTTCTCTCGTGACCCAGCCGGTCTCAGCAGCACCGTGCCGAAGCCGAGCAACAGCAGCAGTTCGACAGCGACGCTGACGAGAATGGCGGGGCCGGCTCGCCGCGCGCGGTACTCGTACAACCCCAGCCCGACGAGCAGTGCATTGACCAGTACCGCGAACAGGCTGACGCTGGTGATCAATTCCGCGGACGTGGTCGTGCGCACCATAAAACACAGCAGCGCCACGCCCAGGTACACGGCGCCGATGCGTCGGCCGACCAGCAAGGCGCCGAGACTAGGCTCGATGCGCCAGCGCTGCAGCATCAATCGACCGGCGAACAGCCAGCCGGCTCCGAGCGATCAGAGCGGCCAAGACACGTCACGATCGCAAGCGTTGAAAGCTCATGGCTGAGTTCCTGAGCCGGGGGCGGCCACCCGCGTGGCGTCGGGGATCATTCCGTGCCTAGTCTGACGCCAATGACGGCACCGGCCACGACTCAGCGATCGACTTTGCCTCGGTCCCGTGCATCGCGTTCCTTACGGGGAACCAACCAAGGCGGTCAGACCCTCGGTCAGGCAGCCCGAATCCGACGTTCGCAAAAAGACCGAGGGGGGTGCCCAAAATCACCAGCAGCGACACCAGGGCCAGACCCACGCAGGCCCTAGTTCATATTTTTTTTGACATAATATACATTATGCGTACCGTTCGAACCCCACATGAACCCGTACCTCCGGCCATCAGCCGACTCAGTCAAGCGTGATCACGACCTTGCCGGTCGCCCGTCCCGACTCGGAATACGCCAGCGCGTCACCCACGCGTTCGAACGGAAACACTTTATCGATGACTGGCTTGAGGGCACCGGTCTCCACCAGTTGCGCAATCAGCCTCAATTGCTCGCCGTCAGGGCGCATGAAGAGATACTCGAAACGCGCTTCATGTTTGCGGGCGGCGGCCACAACCTTGCGCGACAGCAGGCCGATCGCGAACACCATGATGGGACTGAGCCCCCAGTGCCGCGCGAAGTCCGTGGACGGCGTATTGCCGATACTGACCACGACTCCGCCGGGACGTACGCACGCGAACGACCTGACCAGCGTTTCGTCGCCTGCGCTGTCCAGCACGACGTCGCAATCGCGGGCCACGTCTTCGAAGCGAACGCTGCGGTAGTAGATGGCGACGTCGGCACCCAGGCTCCGCACCAGCTCCGCATTGCGTTGCCCGACGGTTGTGAGGACCGTGGCGCCGAGGTGATGCGCGATCTGGATGGCCACGCTGCCGACTCCGCCGCTGCCCGCGTGAATCAAGACCTTCTGGCCGGCACTCAGTTTTCCCAGCTCGACCAATGCCTGCCAGGCTGTCAGCGCCACCAGGGGCAGCGAAGCTGCCTCGGCGAACGTGAGGTTTGCTGGCATCGGGGCAGCGGCGCCTTCCCGCACGGCAGCGAACTCGGCGAACGCGCCAATCCGGTCCTTGTCCAGTCGCGCGTAGATCGCATCGCCCGGCTTGAAGCGAGTCACCCCTGCGCCGACAGCAGTGACGATGCCTGCCAGGTCATTGCCCAGGACGAGCGGAAAGCGGTACTGCAACAGCGGCTTCAATTTGCCACTACGGATCTTGACGTCGAGCGGATTCACGCTGGCGGCCCGAACCTGGACCAGGAGATCCATGTCGCCGATCGGCGGCACGGAAATGTCCGCCACACGGATGCGCGCCGTACGCCCGTAGCGGTCGATGAGTGCAGCCTTCATGATATTCCCTGGCCTCCCGTGCCCGGGAGCCATTCAATCATGCGCCGCATCCCGGTTACCATTCCCGGCATCAGCCGATTGCGACCGCCGCTGGAGGTGCGACATGTCGAAGAAGATCGATCTCGCCACTGCGCCACAGGGTTCTGGCTCCACCTACCCCGCACCCTTCGACGTTCCATGCTCGCGGTCGCAGCTGGCATCGGCTCGGCGCTGCCGCCGGCCTCACGCAGATGGGCGTGAACCTGGTGCGTCTTGCGCCGGGCGCGTGGTCCAGCCAGCGGCACTGGCACACGCACGAAGACGAGTTCGTGTACGTGCTGACCGGAGAACTGGTGCTCGTCACCGATGACGGCGAGGAACTGCTGCAGCGCCGGCGATTGCGCAGGTTTTCCTGCGGGCGAACGCAACGGCCATTGCCTGCAGAACCGTTCTGCCGCCGACGCCGTCTTCCTGGTCGCCGGCAATCGCAACGACGCAGACTACGGCGAGTACTCCGACATCGACATGGCATTCAAGCCGGGCCGCTACAGTGCCGGCGCCAGCAATTACTTCCACAAGGACGGACGCCCTTACTGAACGGGCCCTCGCTACCCTGCCCCGGCCTGGCCGCACTTCCAGGTCGTACTGAAACGGCGTGGCGAGCGGGCGCCTCATCACTCCGGGCGCGGCAGCGCAGACGATGGGAATCGCGTTCATCACCGAGCCCGCCACCGCAATCTGCTCCGCCGACGTGGGCGAAGTGTCGCCCGCCCGCTTTTCCATGTCGAGCGCGATCCGCACACCCGGCTGCCCTGCCACGTGGATGCGCCACAATGGCGGCTGCGGTTCGTCGAGGTACGTCGCTTCCATGTACCAGTGGATGGACATCGTCAGGCGCGGCGCGCCGGCGACGATGCCGTGCCAGCGCCAGTTGAAATGACTGATGCGTCCCGCCGCAATGCGTCCGGCGCCCACCTGCAGGTCGGCTGCCGCAGCGAACACCCTGTGCTCGGTCTCGACGCGCTCGAGCGGCATCCGCAGGTGCGTCGCCATGTTGGCCAGGACCTCGGTGTACATGCCGTTCAGCGACGACGTGGGACCCCACGCAGGGTCGTTCGGATCGACCGCTGCGGGATCTGCGTTGAAACCGAGGATGTCGAACACGTAGGCGGGACTGCGTACCGGCCTGCAATCCACGCTCTCGATCACTTCAATGCGGTCGACCTCGGTGCAGACACCCGTCGCAACGACCGCCAGTTGCTCGCCGGCGAAGCCCGGATTGAGGCCTGCGCCGAGCAGCGAACTGCCGCCCTTCCTGCACGCACTCTCCAGCGCAGCCAGCCGTTCACCGCCCCAGTGCTGCGGCTGGCTGTAGCCGTTGATGCTGATGACGTTCTTGCCCGCGGCAAGCAGGCGGATGATGTCCGCATCGTGCGAGCCGTACGGCGGAGCGAGCCGAGCAGCGTGGATCACGACGTCCGCGTCGAGTCCAAGAATCTCCTCGACGTCGCGCGTGGCCCGCACTCCCGTCGGCGCGCGGCGTGCGATTTCGCCCGCGTCCTTCCCGGCCTTGTCCGTGCCGTAGACATAGACGCCCACGAGTTCCATCGCCGGATGGTCGATGATCGCGCGCAGGCAGTTCTTGCCCATGCCACCCGTCGCCCACTGCACGACCTTGTAACGTTGCACGAGCGATCCTCTGGTCAGTTGTCGGGCGAAAGCGGCGTCAGCAACACACGGTCCGTCTGCGCGTCAGAGCCGACCACGTACACGGTCCGGCCGATTTCCTCGAATCCTGCCTTGCGGTAGAACGCGATGGCGCGCGCGTTGTTTTCCCAGACCCCGAGCCATGCGTGCCGCCCGCCGAGTTCGATCGCCGCCTGCAGCGCACGGCGCATGAGTTGCGCGGCAAGGCCCGTGCCGCGCACCGAGCGATCGGCATAGAAGCGCTGCAGCTCGACCGGGTCGCAGGCGGTGACACAGGCCGGAGGCGTGGCGTTGCGCCGCACCTGGGCGTAAGCGACGAGGGTGTCCTGTTGCGTTGCCACGAGCGTGACGACGTCTGGATCGACGAGTTCGGCAGCCTGCAGCTCGGGCCGGTAGCTGCCCGCCAGGTGCGCGGCCATGTCGGCGGGATCGGTCGCTGCAGCCGAAGGCTTCCTCGAACGTCCTTGCCGCGAACTCAGCCAGCGCTGCCGCATCGTCCACCACGCCGCGCCTGATCGCCGTGCCCGTCATTCGGCACCCGCGATGGCAACAGGTGCCGCAGCAGCCTCGCGCGCCGCGCGGGCCTGCTCATAGTCCAGTGCGGCCGCTGCCGCCGCCTGCGCGTCGCCGAGCGCCTGGTAGGCCCAGCGCAGCACGTCGTACGGGCCTTCGTACAAGGCGGGCGGGTGGCGGAAGCCGATGCGTTCGAAATCGGCGCCGTGGCCCCGGTAATGGCCGTTGGCGATGGCCATGCGCGACCACGCCACTGCGTCACCGAGCCGCCTGCCCTTGTAGGCGGCGAAGCCCGCGAGCCACGCCAGTTCTGCAGTGGCCGGTCGAATCGCGAGTCCGGCGGCACAGAATTGCAGTGCATCGTCCCAACGCTGCAGGCTGCAGCAGCATTCCGCCGCCCCGTAGCAGGCCCAGGCGCCCTCTTCTTCCCAGCCGCGCAGTTCGGCGCAGGTGCGAAAGGCGTCGATGGCGGCCGCGTGATCGCCCAGCTGCTGATGGGTGGCGCCAAGGTAGTAATACCAGCGCGCCTGCTTCGCATGCTGCCGCGTATGGCGCTTGAGCAAAGCCAGGTCGCGCTCGAACTTCCGGCGCATGGCCGCGGGATCCTTGGGCAATTCATGGAACCGAATGCCCTGCAGGATGGTGGTATCTGCGCCCTTCCGCCCCTCGAGGCATTCGTGGGTCGGGCCGGCCCAGCGCACCTTCGACGGCAGGCGCACGACACGCTCCTTGGAATAATTCCCCAGGTCGTCGACCACCATGCAGACCTGCGCGCGTGTGGCGGCCAGCAACTGCGACAGCCGGACCCCCGGGTCGAACACGAGCCGCTCGTCCGTATCCACCGTGATGGCCCAGGTGGCCCCAAGCGCGGTCGCTGCATCGAGGGCGAAGTTGCGCGCCGCGGCAAAATCGTTGGGCCAGGCCAGCTCACGCACCACCAGCTTGTCCCCGACTGCACTGCGCGCCACGGCGAGGGTGTCGTCCCTGGCGCCCGTATCGACCACCAGGCAGCGGTCGACCTGCGCGACCACGGAGGCCAGCGCGTCGCCGATGATGTCAGCGTTGCTGCCGGTGAGGGTCGTCGAGACGAGCATCGGCCGGGCGCCTACAGCGTCTGCATGTCCACGACGAAGCGATAGCGGACGTCGCCCTTCTCCATGCGCTCGAAAGCCGTGTTGATCTCCGGCATCGTCGTCATCTCGCAGTCGGCCACGATCCCCTTCTGTGCGCAGAAATCGAGCAGCTCCTGCGTCTCGGCGATGCCGCCGATGGCCGAACCCGACAGTGTCTTGCGCCCGCCGATCAGCAGGCGGCTGGTGAAGGCCGGAATCGTGTCGATCACGCCGACCAGGACCAGCGCGCCGTGCGTGCGCAGCAGCCGCAGGGACGAATCGAGTTCGTGGATCACCGGGATGGTATCGAGCACGAAATCGAAGCGTCCGACGGACTGCTTCATGGCCTCCGGATCCGAAGACAACAGCACGTGGTGCGCGCCGAGCGCCGTGGCCTCTGCCGCCTTGGCGGCCGAGCGCGTGATGACGGTGACTTCAGCCCCCATCGCACTCGCCAGCTTGACGCCCATGTGCCCCAGGCCGCCGAGTCCTGCGACGGCCACCTGTGAACCCGGCCCAACCCGCCAGTGCCGGAGCGGCGAATAGGTCGTGATACCGGCGCAGAGCAAAGGCGCAGCGCGCGCCGGGTCGAGGCCCTCCGGCATGCGCAGCACGAAGTCCTCGCGGACGACGATGTGCGACGAGTAGCCTCCCTGCGTGATGTCGCCGCTGTGCCGGTCCTTGCCGTTGTAGGTGAGCGTCGCCCCCTTCCTGCAGAACACCTCGCGACCCGCGTTGCATTCGACGCAATCGCGGCAGCTGTCGACGAGGCAGCCCACCGCCACCCAGTCGCCCGCCCGGTAGCGCTTCACGTCCGGACCCACGGCGGCCACCTGGCCGACGATCTCGTGTCCGGGGATGCAGGGATAGATCGTATTGCGCCAGTCGTTGCGGGCCTGGTGCAGGTCCGAGTGGCAGACGCCGCAGTAGCGGATGTCGATCCGCACGTCGTTGGCACGGAGCGCGCGGCGCGTGAAAGCGTACGGTGCCATGCCGCTCTGGGCGCTGGCGGCGGCATAGCCGCGGCATGCCGTCGGCTCGGTGAGGGTCTGTGTCATGGCGGACCTGGGGCGTGGATCGGAACAACGTCGAGCAGAAGCGTGTCGACGGATTATAGGGGTGAGCCCGGTGCGGTCGATTCATTCGCCGGGATTGCCGCCCGGGGACCTGCCCGCTGACGATTCGCACGGATCGCGCGAATCCACCAGTCTGGATTGATTCACGTGTTGCGGTTCTAATCCACTGGCGTATATTCGTGTCGTACTTGGCTGATTCTTATCGGTTTTTCTGGACCACACGGTTCACGGACTTCGGATTAAGATTAAGCTTCAAGGCCCTGAAATTTAAAAGGTTTTGATCGTCGGGGACAGACCATGGCAGCCTTGTGGGAAGAATTTCAGGCGGCGATGCACGTGCTGGTGGGCGGTGGCCCGGTCAAGCAGCGCCTGCTCGAGGCTTACCGCAATCACCTGGCCGCGTTGCGCGACCCGGACCTGCCCGTGGCGCTGCAGGATCGCTTCGCCCTCCTGAAAGCTGCCATGCACGAGGCGCGGCCCGCAGGCGGCCTGACGGCCCCCGAGACTTCCGTCCGCAAGATGTCCGAACGCGATGCTGCAGGCCATGCCGCAGCGATCCTCGACATGTTCGTGGTGTTGTCGGCCGAGAATGAGAGCGCGCCCCGCCTGCGCATCGTGAGCAGCGACAACGACGACGCGCGCACCGACGACCTGTTCGAGGTTCCGGCCTTCCTCAGTCGAGCTTGAACTCGATCACGTCGAAACGCGTTGATTCTTCATGCCGCGCCTCGCGCTTGATCGCATCGATCAGTTGCCGGCGGTCCCACGGCACCACGTCATCGGCTAATTCCTGCACTGCGGGCGCGATCGTGTCCTTGCCGCCGAATGGCTCGATGACCAGCAGTGGCTTGTCGAAGGCCTTGGCGCAGTGCATCTGGAACTCGACCCAGTCCACGTTGGCGCGGTAAAGCGCAGCCGGCACGATGATGACTTCTGCCGCGGTGATCTGGTTGCGCAGCGAGTCGCGCAGGACCTCGCGGTCGCCCGCCGGCCGTTCGTCAGGCGTGCTGGTGTTGATGTAGAAGAAGTTCGAGACGCTTTCGATGTACTCGAACACCCGCAGGTAGTCGTCGTCCTTCGCCCAGACGTGCGCGACGTACAGGCGGATCGGATTCTTCTGGGTGACGCTGCTCACGTAGTAGCCTCCGTCGACTTCCTTGCAATCGGCAAGCCGCAATAGTCTAGCCTAGCGCATCCCGTTCCGGATCACCCCCCGGACCCGTAGAATTGAGGCCTGATGCGCTTTCTGCTCTATAACATCCGCTATGCCACGGGCACCGGCGCCGCTTTCCACCTCCCGGTACCCGGCGCGGGCTACCTGCGCAGCGACAAGCGCGTGCTGGCGGGCATTACCGGGTTCATCAAGTCGGCCGACCCGGACATCGTCGGCCTGATCGAGGTCGATACCGGATCGATCCGCACCGGCAACGTGAACCAGGCCGCGGTCATCGCGGAATCGCTGGGCCACTACTCCATCTACCAGTGCAAGTACGGGACGGGCTCGTTCAACACGTACGTGCCGATCCTCAACAAGCAGTCCAATGCCTTCCTGGCTGCGCCGCGGGTCGAGGGCGAGCGCTTCCACTACTTCGACATGGGCATCAAGCGCCTCATCATCGAGCTCGAGCTCGACGACGTCTGCGTGTTCCTCGTGCACCTGTCGCTCAAGTTCCGCCACCGCCACGCCCAGTTGCGGCAGGTGTTCGAGCTGGTGAAGAAATCGACCAAGCCGGTGATCGTGGCAGGCGACTTCAACACGTTCTGGGGCGAGCACGAGATCGCCCTGTTCATGGAAGCGAGCGGGCTGCGCAGCGCCAATGTCGCGGGCCTGCCGTCGTACCCGGCGCGCAAGCCGCGCATGGAACTCGACTTCATCCTCTACTCGAAGGGCATCGAGATCGATTCGTTCTCGATTCCCGAAATCACGCTGTCGGATCACCGGCCGCTGGTCTGCGACTTTCACGTCCGCGGCTGAAACGACCGCATGGCGCATGGAGCCTCCATGAACAATCCTGCCGACACCGCGCCCCAGTGGAGTCTCACCATCGATGCCGATCGCATCGCCTGGCTCACGTTCGACAAGCCGGGCGCAAGCGCCAACTCGCTGTCGCGCGCGGCCATGGAAGAACTGGACGAGCAGCTGACGGCGGTCGCGAAGGCCAGCCCCGCGGGCCTCGTGCTCGTCTCGGCCAAGAGCGGGTTCATCGCCGGCGCCGACGTCTCCGAGTTCGGGCAGGTGCGCACGCCGGACGAAGCCGTGCCGTCCATCCGCGCGGCCCATGCCGTCCTGCAACGCCTCGAAGACATGCCCTTCCCCACCGTCGCCGCGATCAACGGCTATTGCCTCGGCGGCGGGCTCGAACTCGCGCTCGCCTGCCGGCACCGGGTCGCGGCCGACGATCCCAAGGTAACGCTTGGCTTGCCCGAAGTGATGCTGGGCATCCATCCGGGTTTTGGCGGCACGGTGCGATCCGTGCGATTGCTGGGCGTCGCGACCGCGATGGACCTGATGCTGACCGGCAAGAACCTGCAGGCCCGACAAGGCCCTGCGCGCGGGCCTGCTGGATCGGGTCGTGCCTGCCGCGCAACTGCGCGAAGCGGCCAAGAAGCTTGCGCTGCAACCCCTGCCGCGCCGGCAGGCGGCGCTGGGTCAGCGCCTGCTCAACCTGCCGCTGCTGCGCGGCCTCGTGGCCGGCAAGATCGAGAGCCAAGTGCGCCGTCGTGCGCGCGAGGCGCACTATCCGGCGCCGTACGCGATCGTCGACCTGTGGCGTCGGCACGGCGCCAGCCGGCGCACGGGCTACGAAGCCGAGGCACAGTCGGTCGCGCGGCTCGTCTGCACACCGACGTCGCGCAACCTGGTGCGGGTCTTCTTCCTGCAGGAGCGGCTCAAGGGCCTCGGCGGCAAGGACCTTCCGAACGGCGGCCACGTGCACGTGGTGGGCGCCGGGGTCATGGGCGGGGACATCGCCGCGTGGTGCGCCCTGCGCGGCTTCAGCGTCACGCTGCAGGATCGCAGCATCGAGTTCGTGCAGCCGGCGCTCGACCGGGCCCGCGCGTTCTTCGAGAAGCGCAGTCGCGTGCCGGGCAAGGCGGCCGAGCAGATGGCGCGGCTGCAGGGCGACGTCGCCGGCGCTGGCGTTGCTCGCGCCGACGTCGTCATCGAAGCCATTTTCGAGGACCTGGAGGCCAAGCGCGCGCTGTATGCGCGCGTCGAACCGCAACTCGCGCCGCGCGCGATCCTGGCAACCAATACGTCCAGCCTGATGCTCGAACCGCTGGCCGCGCAACTCGCCGATCCAGGACGACTCGTCGGGCTGCATTTTTTCAACCCGGTGGCCCAGATGCCGCTGGTCGAGGTCGTCGAGTCTGCCGCGACGTCGCCCGCGGCCCGCGCCGCGGCGCTCGCTTTCGCCCGCGCCATCGACAAGCTGCCATTGCCCACGCGCAGCGCGCCCGGGTTCCTCGTCAATCGCGTGCTGATGCCGTACATGACCGAGGCGATGCTGATCGCGGGCGAGGGCGTGCCGCTCGCGGCCATCGACGATGTCGCGGTGCGATTCGGCATGCCGATGGGACCGATCGAACTCGCCGACATCGTGGGACTCGACGTGTGCCTGCACGTCGGACGCATCCTGGCCGCGGCTTACGGCGGGCCCGCGCCCGACGCGGTGGCGCCGCTGGTCGCGGCCGGCAAGCTCGGCAAGAAGTCAGGCCAGGGCCTGTATGAGTGGCGCGATGGCAAGCCCGTGAAGCCACCTGCTGCCCCCGGCGCGAAGGTGCCCGACGACCTCGAGGACCGCCTCATGCTGGCCCTGGTCAACGAAGCGATGGCGGTGCTGCGCGAGGGCGTCGTCGCGGACGCCGACCTCATCGACGCCGGCGTGATCTTCGGCTCGGGCTTTGCGCCGTTTCGCGGTGGACCGCTGCGTTACGCCCAGGAGCGCGGCGTTGCCGCAGTCGTGGCGCGCCTGGAAGCGCTCGCCGCGCAGCATGGCGAACGATTCCGTCCCGATCCAGGCTGGGCGAGCTTCAGCAGTTCCCGCGCGGCGTGATACCATCCGGCACCGTTTTGACCCGGCATTCATGAGCAGCGATCCGAACACCGTCGAACTGAGCTTCCTGCGCGCGTTTTCGCCGCTCGACGGACTCAAGAACGAGAACCTGCGGGCGCTCGCGCGCAAGACCGTCGTGCGCGAACTCACCCAGGGCCGGCTCCTGTTCAAGGAAGGCGACACCGACAAGCGCAGCTACTACCTTGCCAGCGGGCTCGTCGAGCTGCTGTCCAATGGCAAGGTGGTCGGCACGATCCGCGGCGGCACGCCCGACGCCCGGCATCCGCTCGCGCCCATCCTGCCCCGCCGCTGCTCGGCCCGCGTGGCCTCCGACAAGATCGAATACCTGTCGATCGACAGCGACCTGCTCGACGTGCTGATCACCTGGGACCAGACGGGCACCTACGAAGTCGGCGAGCTGCGGAACGACGCATCGGCCGACGACTGGATGACGATGCTGCTGCAGAGCCGCGCGTTCCATCGCGTCCCGCCCGCCAACCTGCAGGCCGTGTTCATGCGCATGCAGCGCATGACATACGCCGCCGGCGACGTCGTGATCCGCCAGGGCGAGGAAGGCGACTACTTCTACGTGGTCGTGCGCGGCCGCTGCTCGGTCAGCCGCGAGACCCCGCTGAACCGCGAAGGCATCAAGCTCGCCGAACTCGGCATGGGCGACACGTTCGGCGAGGAAGCACTGATCTCCGGCGCCACCCGCAACGCCACCATCGCGATGCTGACCGACGGCGAGCTGATGCGTCTCGCCAAGGACGACTTCAACACGCTGCTGAACGAGCCGATGCTGCAGTGGGTGGACTACGAACAGGCCAAGCAGATCGTCGGCAGTGGCGGTGTCTGGCTCGACGTGCGCCTGCCGAGCGAGTACGAGCACTGGCACCTCGAGCCGTCGCTCAACGTGCCGCTGTACTTCATCCGCCTCAAGGTCAAGACGCTCGATCCGTCGCTGCCGTACGTCGTCGTGTGCGACAACGGCCGTCGCAGCTCAGCTGCCGCCTACATTCTGAGCGAGCGCGGGTCTCGAGGTGCGCGTGTTGCGCGGCGGCATCGCCGCGACCGACCTGGCGGACACGCTGATCCCCACGCCCTAGGCTGGCACGGGCGGGCACCATGCAAAAAGGCCGGCATTGCCGGCCTTTCGCTTTGCGCGCCCAGGGCACGCGCCCGGCGCAGACAGATCACTGGTTGATCGAGTAGCTCTTCTGCCGGTCCTGCAGCTCGTTGCGCATGGACTGGCGGTTGCGCTCGGTCTCCAGGTACTGGGCCTGCGTCATGCAGACCTCGGTCGGGAAGCGCGTGCCCATGGGCGTGCTCTTGCGACAGAAGAGGGTCTCGCCTTCGACCGTCTTGGCGTTGTAACCCGCAGGCACCTTGGGCGCCGCCGCCTTGGGCGTGGCTGCGGCAGGCGCGGCTGCGGCAGGCGCGCTGCAGCGGTGCGGTGGCTGCCGGCGTGGCCGTGCTCGTGGCACTGCTCGCCGCAGCCGTCGCCGCAGGAGTGGTGGTCGGGTCCGGCTCCGCGGCGAACGCGGACATGCACGCGATCAGGGCGACCGGAACGGAAATCGAATGCAGCAGTGTGTTCATTTGGAACCTCGCCGGAAAGGGTGGCGCCGGCAATGCAGACCATTCGGCCCGGGCGTACCACAGGCCAGGACACTATAAATTACATGGTGTGCGTCGGTTTGTCGCCGCCCAGCGCGCCGGCGAGGTAGGCCTCGATCTTGCGCTGGGTGGTGCCGCGGTCCTGTTCGCTGAACTGCACGCCGATGCCGGCCGTGCGCTTGCCCTGCGCACCCTTGGGCGTCATCCAGATCACTCGCCCCGCCACCGGCAGCTTTTCGTCCTCGCCCATCAGGTTCAGGAGCATGAACACCTCGTCACCGAGGCGGTAGTTGCTGCTGGTCGGGAATGAACAGGCCGCCGTTCTTCACGAAGGGCATGTACGCGAGGTACAGCGCGCTCTTGTCCTTGATCGTGAGCGTCAGCAGGCCAGGCTTGTTGGGTTGTCGCGCGGGGGCCGGACTCATCGAGTACCTTCTTTGTGCTCCGTCAGCGGGCCGGCCCGGCCGCCCGCAATCCAAGCAACAGGGATTCGACCACGAGGGGCGCGGACGACGAGCCTTCGAGCAGGCGGCGGGCCTCGCGCAGGCGATCCAGTGCCTGGAACGCCGCGGTTATGTTCAACTCGGCTGCCGCCCTTTGCAAGAGCGAACCCGTCCGAAACGTGAGCGGACTCTCAACCTGCACGCCCACCGCGGCCTGGATCCCGGCGTCGAGCCATGCCTCGAGCCAGTCGAGTCGCGCCGGCAGGCCGGCGCCCTGCATGTCGGCGGCAGCGCGCGTCACGTCGATCCGTCGGTCGAAGAACGCCTCGAGCAGCCCCGCCATCTGTTGCTCAAGGTCGGCAAAGTGCGGGGCGAGCGCCAGCGCCTTGAGCGGCGAACCGCCCGCCACGGCCAGCAGTCGCTGCGGCGCCGTCGAACCCAGCGTCTGCTCCAGCCACCTTTGCGCCAGGTCATGGTCGGGCCGGGCCACTTCGATGCGCTGACAGCGGCTGCGAAGCGTAGCGAGCAACGCCGACGGCCGCGCAGTGACCAGCACCAGCAGCGTCTGCGTCCCCGGGCTCTTCGAGCGTCTTCAGCAAGGCGTTCTGCGCAGCCGGCGTCATCTTCTCGGCCGGCACGACGATCGCCACGCGGTAACCGCGGCGCATGCTCGTCATCGCCAGCTTCTCGCAGGCCGCACGCACCTGGTCCACGCCGATGGCCTTCTTGTCCTCGGGCGGCCGCACCCAGTGCATGTCGGAATGCGTGCCCGCCTTGCTCAGCAGGCATTCCGGGCAGGCGCCGCAGGCCTCGAGTCGAGCGTCCCGCCCGGTGCAGAACAATGCCGCGGCGAGCGCCGACGCGAAACGCTCCTTGCCGACGCCGGCCGGTCCCTGCAGCAGCAGTCCGTGCGGCAGGCGACCCGCGGCGACCGCCGCGGTCAGCTTGTCGCAGGCGGCCGCGTGCCATGGCAGCAAGTCGATCGGCAATGGGCCGAAGTCACCCTCGGCGTCCCCGGCCTCGCCAGCGTCGTCGTCGTCTGCATTCTTCGCTCATGCGGCTGTCGTCCGAGCCAGCAGCGACTGCAACACGTCGCGAATCGATGGCCGCGACCCCATCGAGCGTGCCGGTCGCATCGATGACGCGGAAACGAGCGGCCTCACGCGCCGCGCGCTGCAGGTAGTTGGCCCGCACGCGCTCGAAGAACTCCGCGCGCTCGGACTCGAAGCGGTCGGGCCCGTCGGCGCCGTTGCGCATACGGGCGCGAGCCATGCCAACCTCCACCGGTGCGTCGAGCAGCACGGTCAGGTCGGGCTGGCGCTGCGGATGCACGATGCGCACCAGCGCGTCGATAGCCGCGGCCGGCACGCCCCGGCCGCCACCCTGGTAGGCATGGGTCGCGTCGGTGAAGCGGTCGCACAGCACCCAGGCGCCACGCGCGATGGCCGGCTCGATGAGGTTGGCGAGATGACTGGACCGCGCAGCAAACATCAGCAGCAGCTCGCAGGACTGCGGCATGGGCTCGTCAGTGCGCTCGAGCAGGATGCGTCGCAGCTGCTCGGCCCGCGGCGTGCCGCCGGGTTCGCGCGTCAGGACGACGTCGACGCCCGCGGCAACGAGCCACTCGGCGGCGCGCTTGATCTGCGTCGACTTGCCGACGCCCTCGCCGCCTTCGAACGTAATGAATCGGCCCTGCACGCTGTTCAACGATCCTTGCTGTTCTGTTGCCGGTAACGCACGAGGTACTGCCGCACCGCGGCTTCGTGTTCGGCCAGCGTCTTCGAGAACGCAGTGCCGCCCGTCGCCCGCACCCGTCGCCACGAAAAAGAGCTCGCCGCGTTCGTCGGGTTGCACCGCTGCCAGCAGCGACCCGGCGCCTGGCATTGCAATCGGAGTCGGCGTCAGCCCGGCACGCGTGTAGGTATTGTAGGGCCCATCGCGCTCGAGGTCTGCGCGGCGCAGGTTGCCGTCGAATTTCTCGCCCAGGCCGTAGATCACGGTGGGATCGGTCTGCAGCCGCATGCCACGGCGCAGACGCTCGACGAAGACGCCGGCGATGCGTGGACGCTCGTCCGCTTGCCCGGTCTCCCGCTCGATGATCGACGCCAGGATCAGCGCCTCGTACTCGTCCTTGAGTGGCAGGTCGGGATGGCGCGCGGCCCACGCGGTGGCCAGTTCCTTGCGCATGCGATCGCGCGCCTGTCGCAGCACGTCGATGTCGCGGGTGCCCTTGCCGAACAGGTACGTGTCGGGAAAGAAGAGACCTTCCGGGTGGCGGCCCTCCTCGCCCAGTTTGCGCATCACCTCGGCGTCCGCCAGGCCGCGGATCGTGGACTCGAGGGTCGGCTCGCGCGCGAGCGCCTGGCGCAGCTCGCGAAACGTCCAGCCCTCGACGATCGTGACGGAGTGCTGCACCACGGCGCCGCTGGCGAAAGCCTGCAGCAGTCCCTGCGGCGACGTGCCGGGAGCGATCGAGAACTCGCCCGCGTGCATGCGCGCGTCGACGCGGATCGCGCGGCCGTACAGCGCGAGCAGGCGCGGATGCCGGACCAGGCCGCGGCTGGCAAGCTCACGCGCCACGGCCGTCAGCGATTGACCGGGCATGACTTCGACGATGACCGCCTCGTTGCCGATGGGCAGGGGCTGGGACAGCCAGTGCCGCGCATACAGCGCACCTCCTGCAACCGCGAGCACGGCGAGCGCCAGCACCGCGAGCAGCGCGCGCCTCATTCGTCGGCGGCCTCGGTGGCCTCGCGCAGGCGGCTCGTGACAGTGCTCGACTTGAAGTTGTTCACGCCCTCGACGCGACCCACCGGCCGGATGCCCCGGACCGCATTGCTCAGGAAGCATTCGTCGGCGCGCGCGAGGTCGTCGAGCGTGAAATCGTCGATGACCACGACGATGCCGAGCGCCTCTGCCGCGGCCAGCACCGCTTCACGCATGACGCCGGCCACGCCGCAATCGGTGATCTGCGGCGTGAGCAGCTGGCCGTCGCGCACCATGAAGACGTTGGCAGCGGTGCCGCAGACGATGCGGTCGTCGGTCGACCGCATGAGGCCTTCGTCGGCGGCGGTATCGCGCAATTCAGCGGCGGCGAGCACCTGCTCGAGTCGATTCAGGTGCTTCATGCCCGCGAACTGCGGGTTGCGGCCCAGCCGGGTTTCGCAGACGCGCAGCGTCAGCGGGCGCGCCGCCTCGGCCTCCGAGACCTGCTGCGCCGTCGAAACGACGATGCGTGTCACGCTCGGCTCGAGCGGCGGCGCATACCCCCGCGGGCCCGGGCCGCGCGTCAGCGTCAGCTTGACCACGCCCGCGCCGAAGCCCTCGCTGGCGCGGAAGCAGTCGTTCTCGATGAGCTCGATCGGGGGCGCCGGCAGGTCGAGCCGTCGGCAACCGTCGGCGAGGCGTGCCATGTGGCTGCGGAAGCGGCGCACGCGGCCATTGGACGGCCGCCATCGGTTTCGAACAGGCCGTCGCCGTACTGCAGTCCCCGGTCGTCCACCGAGACGCTGCCGCCTTCCACGCCATTGACGAATTTGCGACCGATCATGATTCCTCTCCCAGCGCACGCAGGATACCGTTGGCCTTGGCACGGGTTTCCGCCAGCTCCGCTTCCGGTACCGAGTCTGCCACGATGCCGGCCCCGGTTCGAAATCCGATCACGCCGTCTCGCACGATCAGCGTCCGGATCAGGATGTTGAGGTCCATCGTGCCGTTGACGTCCAGGTAGCCGAGTGAACCCGTGTAGGCATCCCGCGGCTCGCGCTCGAGGCCGGCGAGCAGTTCCATGCAGCGCACCTTCGGGCAACCGGTGATCGTGCCGCCCGGAAACACCGCTGCGATCGCCTGCCCGGGCGTGACGCCGTCGCGCAGCACGCCGCGCACGTTCGAGACGATGTGGTGCACGGTCGCGTACGTTTCGATGGTCATGAATTCGTCGACTTCGACCGTACCGCCGCGGCAGATCCGGCCGAGGTCATTGCGCTCGAGGTCGACCAGCATGATGTGCTCGGCGCGCTCCTTCTCGTTGAGCTGCAGCTCGCTCTTGAGGGCCGCGTCGGCTGCATCGTCGCGACCGCGCGGCCGCGTGCCGGCGATGGGACGCGTGCTGGCAAGGCCACCCTGCAGTTGCAGCAGGCGCTCCGGTGACGAACTGAGCAGGGCGAAGTCTTCCAGCTGGGCGAGCGCCGCGAACGGAGCCGGGTTCGCGTGGCGCAAGGCGCGGTACAAATCGGGCACCGTGGCCTGCGGTGCGAGTCGCGCCCGCCACGAACGCGACAGGTTCGCCTGGTAGACGTCGCCCCGCCCGATGGCCGCCAGCACGTCACGGACCCCGTCGATGAAAATTGCCGGGTCCTGTTCCAGCACGGCGGTGGCGAGACGCGCGGGTCGCGCACGCTCAGCGCTCTGCGCGACGACGACGGTGTCGGCGGCCACCTGCGTGCGCAGTCGCTCCCGCGCGGAGTCATCGCGGGCCACGATGCGGATTTCGCCCGAGCGCCGGTCGCGCAGCAACGCGCCGTGCATGCGCCACGCAACCGCCCGCGGCAGAGCCGAACGGGGCAGGTGCAGCGTAGGCTCGATCTCGGCCGCGAGTTCGTAGCCCAGGTACAGGAACCAGCCATCGGCGAAGACTGCATCGCGCGCCGTCGCCGCGCGCGCGTGCCGTTCGCGCACCAGCCAGCGATCGAGGGCATCCAGGAAGCGACCGCCCGCCCGCGCCTCGAGCACGTCGCCCGCCAGGGTTCCGTCACCGGACTGGACGAGTCGCTCGCCGGGCAGCGCAAAGAGCACGTCGTGCCGGCCCAGCGCGTCGGCGCCGCTCACGCTCTCGAGCAGCACGGGATAACGGGCGGGAAAGCGCTCGTGCAGCGCGAGCAGGTCGGCTTCGCGCATGGGGGGCGGCTGCCGCGCGCGGTCAGCCGGGCGCGCGGAAGATCAGGCTGCCGTTCGTGCCGCCGAAGCCGAACGAATTCGACAGCGCAAGGCGGACCGGCGACTGCCGCGCGGTCAACGGCACGTAATCGAGGTCGCACTCGGGATCCGGGTTCTCGAGATTGATCGTGGGCGGCAGCACGCCGTCGCGAATGGCGAGGATCGAGAAGATGGCCTCGACGACACCCGCGGCGCCGAGCAGGTGGCCGGTCATCGACTTGGTGGAGCTGACCGCCACCTTGTGCGCGTGGTCGCCCAGCGTGCGCTTGATCGCAATGGTCTCGGCGCGATCGCCGAGTTCGGTCGAGGTGGCGTGGGCGTTGATGTAATCGATCGCTTCCGGATTGACCTGGGCGTCGCGGATGGCGGCGGACATCGCGAGCCGGGCGCCTTCGCCGTCTTCGGGCGGCGCGGTGATGTGGTGCGCGTCGCCGCTCATGCCGAAACCGATCAGTTCCGCATAGATCTGCGCGCCACGCGCTTTGGCGTGCTCGTACTCCTCGAGCACGACCGCGCCGCCGCCTTCGGCCATGACGAAGCCGTCACGGTCCTTGTCCCAGGGCCGGCTGGCCCGCGTGGGTTCGTCGTTGCGGGTGGAGAGCGCGCGCGCCTGGCAGAAGCTGCCCACGCCGAGCGGCGTGAAGGCCATCTCGGAACCGCCGGCGACCATGATGTCGGCGTCGCCGTACTGGATCAGCCGGCAGGCGAGCCCGATCGAATGCGTCGACGTCGTGCAGGCCGTGACCAGCGCGAGGTTGGGCCCGCGCAGGCCGAAGTGGATGGAAACCTGGCCCGCAGCCGCGTTGATGATGCTGCCGGGGATGAAGAACGGGGAAATCTTGCGCGGAGTCTTCGACTCGAGCCACTTTGCCGTGTTTTCTTCGATGGTCGACAGCCCGCCGATGCCGGCGCCCATCGCGACGCCGATGCGCGAGCAATTGGCGTCGGTGACCTCGAAGCCGGAGTCCTTGATGGACTGCGCTGCGGCCGCCACGCCGAACGGAACGAACGGATCGAACTTCCGCACGTCCTTGGGCGACATGTAGTCCTCGGCCACGAAGCCCTGCGCCTCGGCGCCGATGCGCACCGGGAAAGCACTCAGGTCCATCTTGGTGACGGTCCCGACGCCGCTGCGGCCGTTGACGATGCCGTCCCAGGCGGACGCGACCGTGCTGCCGAGGGGCGAAACGATGCCTAGACCTGTGACGACGACTCTGCGCCTGGACAAGCGTGGTCCCCCGGAAAAGGTTTCAGGATTGTTGGAGCCGGGACCGCCATCCGTAGCGGTCCGGCCAGCGGCGCAGCTCAGGCCTGGCTGCGGCGCTCGGAGACGTAGTCGATCGCCTGCTGGACGGTCGTGATTTTCTCGGCGTCCTCGTCCGGGATTTCGGTCTCGAACTCTTCTTCGAGCGCCATCACGAGTTCCACAGTGTCGAGCGAGTCCGCACCGAGGTCGTCGACGAAGGAGGATTCATTGGTGACCTCCTCTTCCTTGACGCCCAGTTGCTCGGCGACGATCGCCTTCACTCGCTGTTCAATACTGCTCATTGTCGTAGGGATCCTTTGGAAGGAAACAAAATCAGCCGATCCGGGCCTGTCGAGGACCGGCATGGGGCGCGTATTCTATGTTAAGCCCGTGGCAAGGGTCCAATTGGCACAAAAGACCAATTAAATCATGTACATGCCACCGTTCACATGCAGGGTTTCACCGGTGATGTAGGCCGCTTCGGGCCCGGCCAGAAAGGCGACGGCGGCCGCGACGTCCTCCGGCGAACCGAGTTTGCCGAGCGGAACCTGGGTCAGCAGCGCCGTTTTCTGGGCCTCGCCGAGCGCGTGGGTCATGTCCGTAACGATGAAGCCCGGCGCGACCACGTTGACCGTGATGTTGCGGGAGCCGACCTCGCGCGCCAGGCTCTTGCTGAAGCCGATCATGCCCGCCTTGGCCGCCGCGTAGTTGCTCTGCCCGGCGTTGCCCATCACCCCGACCACCGACGCGATGTTCACGATGCGGCCCTTGCGCGCCTTCATCATGCCGCGCATCACCGCCTTGCAGGTGCGGTAGACCGAGCTCAGGTCGGTTTCGAGCACGGCGTGCCAGTCGTCGGCGCTCATGCGCATGAGCAGGCCGTCGCGGGTGATGCCAGCGTTGTTCACGAGGATCGACGGCGTGCCTTCGGCGGCTTCCAGCGCCTTGAAGCAGGCTTCGACACCGCCGGCTTCGGCCACGTTGAGGACCACACCCCGCCCGGCAATGCCGGCCTCCTTGAGGGCCGCGGTGATGGACTCGGCGCCCGCCTCGCTCGTGGCGGTGCCCACCACGGTGGCGCCACGCCGCCCCAGCTCGAGCGCGATGGCACGGCCGATGCCGCGCGTGGCTCCGGTGACGAGCGCGAATTCTCCGGCGAGGCTGGTCATGCGTTTTCTCCACAGGCAGCGAGCGCGGCCGCAAGCGAGGCCGCATCCTCGAGCGCGAGCATCTTCAGTTCGGGCTTGCGTTCGATGCGGCGGTTGAGGGACGTGAGCACCTTGCCGGGGCCGCATTCGACGAACGTGGTGGCCCCGCCGGCCAGCATCGCGCGCACGGTATCGGCCCAACGGACGGGCTTGAACAGCTGTTCCTTGAGCGACTGGCGGATGCCGGCGGGCGACGAGTGCGTGCGCACGTCGACCGTGTAGACCGCGGGCACGTCCGGCAGCCGCACGTCGACGCCGGCGAGCTTTTCGGCGAGGCGCTCGGCCGCGCCCAGCATCAGGCTGCTGTGCGACGGCACGCTGACCGGCAGCAGCACCGCGCGCTTGGCCCCACGCGCTTTCGCGGCCTCGATGGCACGCGCCACGGCGCTGGCGTTGCCGGCGATCACGATCTGCCCCGGCGCATTGAAATTGACGGGCTCGACCACTTCGCCCTGCGCCGCCTCGCTGCAGGCAGCGGCAAGTTCGGCGTCGTCGAGGCCCAGGATCGCGGCCATCGCGCCCTGCCCCAGCGGCACCGCCTGCTGCATCACCTGGCCACGGAAGCGCACGACGTCGATCGCGGTCCTGGAAATCCATCGCGTTGGAGCAGACCAGGGCCGTGTATTCGCCGAGGCTGTGACCGGCCATGGCCGCCGGGCGCGGACCGCCGCGCGCAATCCACACTCGCCAGGTCGCCACGCCGGCCGCCAGCATCGCGGGCTGGGTTCGCTCCGTGGATCCGAGGTCGGCTTCCGGGCCGGACTGGCACAGCGTCCACAGGTCGTAGCCGAGCACCTCGCTCGCTTCGTCGAACGTCGTGCGCACGATGGGCTCGGCGGCGCCCAGGTCGGCAAGCATGCCGACGGACTGCGAACCCTGCCCTGGAAAGACGAATGCGAGCGTCATCGGCAATGTTCCCCTGCCGGCCGTCGTGTGGCCGGAATCTTCGTGGATTCGTTGGTCGCGATTATAGCTGCGCCCCTGCAGCGCGCTTGCGCCAGAGCAGCCACAGGGCCGCAGCAGCGCCTCCCAGGGCGCCGTAGGTGTGGGCCTCGTGGATGACGGGCACGGCCAGGGTCGCGGCCGTGAACGGCAGTGCGCCCCGCCAGTGCTCCCAGCCGAGCTTCAGCGCGAACAGGCCGGCCACGAGCGCCGTCAGCGCGTCGGGCGAACGCCACAGCCACGCGCACAGCCCCGCTGCCATCAGGCCGTGCAGGACGCCGGAGAATCCGACGTACCACTGCAACTGCGGCTGCAGTAAGAGGAACCCGAGATCGACCGCGAGGGTCGAAACCGCGAGGATGACGATCCAGCTGCGCCAGGTGAACTCGCGCGCGAACAGCCAGGCGACGAGCGCCAGGCCGGCGAGGTTCCAGGCGAGATGACTGACGTCGTGATGGACGAGATGGGCCGTGAGCAAGCGCCAGTACTGCCCGCCGGCCAGGATGCCGACGCGGTCGTACGGGAAGGTTGCCGGCAGCACGCCGGCAAGCCCCTGCATGACCGCAAGAGTCAATCCCAGTCCAAGCGGCGCGCGCCACGCGCGCGCATCGACATGCGCCAGTTGCGAAAGTCGTCCCAGGTTCACGCGCGCGCCGGTTCCAGTAGCAGGGGTTTGCTATGATCGGGCAAATTTACCGTCAACCACGGCACCCCACATGACAATCGACGCCTTGCGCAACGTCTCGCGCCGCCAGCGCGGCTTCACCCTGATCGAGATCATGGTGGTCGTCGTGATCCTTGGCATCCTGGCCGCGCTGGTCGCCCCCAACGTGATCCGCCGCATCGACGATGCGCGCGTGACCAAGGCGAAGCAGGACATCCGCGCCTACGAGACCGCGCTCAACCTCTACCGCATGGACAACTTCCGCTACCCCACCACCGAGCAGGGCCTGCAGTCGCTGGTCACGCGCCCGGCCGACCCGAACATCAAGAACTGGAAGGAAGGCGGCTACATCGACGGCATGAAGAAAGATCCCTGGGGCAACGACTACGCCTACATCGCACCGGGCACCCGCGGCGAGTACGACCTCTATACCCTCGGCGCCGACGGCCAGCCGGGTGGCGAAGGACCCGATGCCGACATCGGCAACTGGAACATCGAATAACACCGTGCCGCGGCGTCGGGCCGCCAGCCGCGATGCAGGGTTCACCCTGCTCGAGCTGCTCGTCGTCATCGTGATCATCGGCATCCTGACGTCGATGGCGGTGATCTCGGTGAACGTGCTCGGCGGCGACCACGAGATGCAGCAGGAAGCCGAGCGTCTGCAGGCCATCCTGCTGCAGACGCGCGAAGACGCCATCATGCAGAGCCGCGACATCGGCCTGCGCCTCGACGAGACCGGCTTCGAATTCCTCGAATACGACGGCCGCACGGAACGCTGGGTGGCCGTCGAGAACGATCCGCTGCTGCGCATGCGTGAATTGCCCGATGGGCTGCGCATGGCGCTGCGCATCGAAGACCGCGACGTGGTGCTGAAGCCGCGGCAGCCCGCGACCGAGCGCGACCCGATCAGCCCGCAGATCGTGCTGCAGGCGGCGGGCGAACTCGTGCCGTTCGACGTCGTCTTCCGGCGTGACGGCACCGACCAGAAGCGCCGGGTCAGCGGCACGATCGAAGGCAGGATCGAAGTGCACGACGACGCGCAGGAGACCCGCCGGTGATGCGCGTGCGCGGCAATTCCCGGTCGGGCCCTTTCCCGGAGCGCGTGTCTGCCTTTCCAAGCGCAGGGATAGGGCCCGACCGGGAATTACCGCGCACCCGTGCTGGTTCGTCGGGCCTGCATGTTCAGCGCGGCTTCACGCTGATCGAGGTGCTGGCCGCGCTCGTGATCGTCGCGCTCGGCATGATCGCGGCCATCCAGGCAGTGACGCAGTCCGCGCGCAACGGCGTGTACCTGCGTGACAAGACCCTCGCGCACTGGATCGGCATGAACGTGCTGACCGAGCGTCGCCTGCAGCCGGCGCCGCCCGACGTCGCTGAATCGACGGGTCGCGTCGAGTACGCGGGCCAGTTGTGGCAGTGGTCGATGAAGGTCACGCAGACGCAGGTGACTTCGCTGCGGCGCATGGACATCCGCGTCCGGCGGGCCGACGCGCCGGAGAACACGTCGCTCGCCACCGTGTCGGGTTTCTATGGCACGGCGATTGGCGGCGCGAGCAGCGGCGGTCCGCTGCAATGGGCCGGACCTGGCGCCCCGGGCACGGGTGGCGAAACGCCGGAAGAAGAAACGGGCCAGAACACGGGCGAAGGGGGTGGCAGCACGATACCGCCGCCTGGCGAGGAGCAGCCCGTGCTGCCACCTGAACTGCAGCCCGAAGAACCATGACCGCCATTGCCACGCTGGGCCGGGCCTCGCGCCAGCACGGTTTCACGCTGCTCGAAGTGCTGGTGGCGATCGCCATCTTCGCGTTCGTGGGCGTGATGGCACTGTCCGGCTATACGCAGCTGCAGAAGCAGACCGAATACCAGCAATTGCGGCTCGAGCGTATCCGCGAGGTGCAACGCGCCGTGCAGACCCTGGCGCAGGATTTCACGCAGCTCGAGCCGCGCGCGATCCGCGAGCCGCTGGGCGACCAGCGCGTGCCCGCCTTGGTCGCAGGCGAAGGCATCGAATACAAGGTCGAGTTCACGCGGGCCGGTTGGTCGAACACCGCGGGCCTCCCGCGGCCGACGCTGCAGCGCGTCGCCTATCGGCTGGACCAGGACGGGCTCTGGCGCGACCACTGGCGCGTGCTCGATCGCACGCAGGCGTCGGAACCCGTGCGCACCAGGCTGCTGACGGGCGTGCGGGCCGTCTCGTTCCGCTTCCTCTCGCCCTCCCAGGAATGGGTCGACCTCTGGCCGCAGCCCGGCGGCAACCCGCTGCAGCAGCAGCGCCTGCGCCCCGCGGCCGTCGAAGTCACGCTCGATCTCGAAGACTGGGGCCAGATCAAGCGCGTGATCGAGGTGGCCGGCTGATGCGCGGGCAGCATCCATCGGCAGCGCGCCAGCGTGGCGTCGCGCTGATCATGGCCGTGCTGATCGTCGCGCTGGCGACGATGCTCGCGGTAAACGTCACGTTCCGCGGCATGATGGACCAGCGGCGCAGCGCCAACCTGTTTGCGCTCGACCAGGGCTTCGAGGTGGCGCTCGGCGCGGAGGCGTGGGCCGCGGACATCCTGCGGCAGGACGCGCAGGAGTCGCAGACGGATCACCTGGGCGAAGCCTGGGCCAAGTCGCTCGCCGCGTTGCCGATCGACGAAGGCGTCGGCACGGTCGAGGGCCGGCTGCAGGACATGCAGGGCCGCTTCAACATCAACAACCTCGTTTTCGCCGACGGCACGACCAACGCCAAGGCCGTGGAACAACTCGAGCGCATCCTCACGATGCTCGACATCGAGCCCACGTGGGCCGCGGCGATGGCCGACTGGGTCGACGCCGACGTGCAGCCCGGCTTTCCGGACGGTGCCGAAGATTCCGTCTACACCGGCCAGAATCCGCCGCACCTGGCCGCCAACATGCCCATTACCCGCGTCTCGGAGCTGATGGTGCTGCCCGAATTCGGCGCGGAACGCTTCCGCCGCCTGCAGCCTTACATCACGGCGTTGCCCGTCGGCAGCAAGCTCAACGTCTGCACGGCCCCCGGCGTCGTGCTCGATTCGCTCTCGTCGACGCAGCGGCAGTTCAGCCTGAACCCGGACGACCTCGCCCTGCGGCGCAAGGAAATCTGCTTTCCCACGCTGGAAGACCTGCGCGGCACGCTCGACCAGGCGGACTACGATCAGATCAAGGACACACTTTCGGAATCAAGCACTTACTTCCGCGCGACCGTATGGGTCACTATTGGCACTACCCAGTTCACCCTGTACAGTCTGCTCGCGCGCGGTGGCGCCGGAACGGTGCGACCCGTCCTGCGCAGTTTCGGAGCCGAATGACCGTATGACAGAAACCCTGGTGATCCGTCTCCGGGCGCCGAGCGACGCGCCTGCGTCGTGGTTGATCGTCGATGCCAATGGGGCCCGCTCGGGCAACCTGCAGAGCGGCCCGATCGCCGATGCCCTCGCCCTCTCGCAGGGCCGGCGCACGGTCGTGGTGCTGCCTGCGGCCGACGTCACGCTGGCCCGCCCCGACCTGCCGCCGGTGCGCGGTGCGGCGCGCACTCGCGCAGGCAGTGCCGTTCGCGCTCGAAGAACACCTCGCCTCCGATCTCGAGCACCTGCATTTTGCGGTCGGCACGCGTGATGCCGCGACCAGCGCCACGCCGGTCGCAATCATCGCCCGCTCGTCGCTCGAACGCTGGCAGGCCGCCTGGGATGCCGCCGGCATCCGCCCCGACGCGGCCTATGCCGAATCCTCCCTGATACCCGCGGCGCCCAATGCACTGGTGCTTGCGTTCGACGAAGGTTCGCTCTTCGTCAGCCGCCCGCTGGAAGCAACCTACGCACTCGACGCCGAACCGCTGCCGCTCGCCCTCGACCTCGCGCTGGGCGAGCCCGGCGAGACGGGCGAGCACGTCACCTTCTACGTCAACTCGACCGACTACGAGACGCACAAGGACATCGTCGAAGGCCTGCGCGCACGCACGGCCACCCTGCAGGTGAAGTTGCTGCCCGACGGCCTGCTGCCGCTGCTGGCCGCGCAGTTGCCCACGGCCCGGGCCATCAACCTGTTGCAGGGCACGTACGCGGCCCCCACGTCTTTCGGTTCGCAGCTCAAGCAATGGCGGCTGCCCGCGGCGCTGGCCGTCGCGACACTCGTGGCGTTCCTCGGCGCGCAGGGCTTCAAGCTCTGGCAATTGAACTCCGCCGAGAAGCAACTCGACGCGCAGATCCAGTCGACGTTCACCCAGATTCTGCCGGGCCAGCCCGTGGTCGACCCGCGCGCCCAGATCCAGGGCGTGCTCGCCCGTGCCGGCAGTGGCAGCCACGCCTTGCTGCCCGCGATGTCGCTGCTCGCGCAGGCGATTGCGCAGGCACCCACCACGCGCGTCGAGGGCATGAGCTATCGGGGCGGCGTGCTCGAACTGCGCGTGCTCGCACCGAACGTCGAGACACTCGACGTCATCAAGCAGACCATGAGCCGCGATGGCGCAACCGTCGAACTGCAATCCGCCAATCCGCGTGACCAGCAGATCGAGGGCCGGCTGCAAGTCCGCCTGGGGGCCGCATGAACGTCCGCGACTGGGTCGACAACCTGAACGCACGCGAGCGCAACCTGGTGTACGTCGCTGGCGGGCTGCTGGCCGTGGCGCTGCTCTACCTCGTCGTGGTCATGCCGTTCCAGGTGTCCGGCAAGAAAATGACCGCGCGCGTGCAGCAGAAATCCGCCGACCTCGCCTGGATGCAGGCCTCGGCCCCGCAGGCGATGGCTGCCGCGGGTGTGGCGCAACAGGCGGGCGGCGAATCGCTGGTGGTGCTGGTGGCCCGCACGGCGCGTGAAGCCGGCCTCGGCGAAGCGCTGCGTGACCAGAGCCCGGATGGCGACGCGGGACTGCGCCTGCGCCTCGAAGCGGCCTCCTTCGACACGCTCGTCACCTGGCTCGGCAGCCTGCAGCAGCAATACGGCGTGACGATCGAGTCCGCCAACATCGACGCAGCCGCTCCCGGCCTGGTCAACGCAACACTCAGCCTGAAGCAGGCCGGCGCCGCGGGCTGACCGCGCCGCGCGCCGCTCCAGCCAACACCCGTCGTGACCAAACGCACCGTCTGGCTCGTTGCGTTGGGCGTGCTCGCCCTGCTCGCATTCGCACTGGTGACGCTGCCGGCCGGCGTGGCCACGGGGCCACTGCGCAAGGCAGGGATCGAGGCTGGCTTGTACTCCGGATCGATCTGGTCGGGGCGCGCCACGGCGCTCACCTGGCGCGGTGCGACCGTCGGCGACGCCGAATGGGAAATCACGCCCAGCAAGCTGCTGTCGGGCCGCATTGCCGGTCATGCACGGCTCACTCGCGTCGACGGCACGCTGACGACCGATTTCGACGTGGGCCTCTCGGGCACCGACGTGAAGCTGAGCAATGTCGATTTTGCGCTGCCGCTGGCCGCACTCGACGCGTTGCCGCTGGGGCTGCCGCAGGGCTGGCAAGGCCACGCCACCGGCCAGTTCGCGGCCATCGAAGTAACGCAGGGCTGGCCCGCGCGCCTGCAGGGGACGCTCGATCTCGACGGCTTGATCGCGCCCCCGCCGCGCAGCGCTCCGGTGGGCAGCTTCCACGCCGTGTTTCCGGCCGCGCAGCCGCGACCGTCGCTCTCGGTGCCGCAGGATCCCGCGAACGTGACGGCGCAGGTCAGCGACAAGAACGGGCCGTTTGCCGTGGATGCGCAGCTCACGCTGAACCGCACGCGCAGTTTCGCGCTCGAAGGCACGCTCGCACCGCGCGGCCAGGTGCCGCCCGCCATGGAGCGCTCGCTGCAATTGCTTGGTCCGGCCGACGCGGCGGGCCGCCGTCAGTTCAGCGTCGGCGGCACGCTCTGACGCGAGCGTCGCGGCGACCGCGATTACGCGCTGTCGCCCGCCTCCCACTCGCGCCACGCCGACAGCAACGGAAAGTACAGTCCCAGCCTGATCGGCTCGTCACCCAGGCCACGCAGCAGCCGGGCGTAACGCTCGAGCTGGCCCCGGTAACGCTCGCGCTCGCTGTCCAGGAACTCCTCGAGTCGCGCGCCTTCGTGACTGCTGGTCTTGTAGTCGACGATCCAGCGCGTGCCGGCGGCGTCGACGAACGTACGGTCGACGATGACGCTGACGACTTCGCGGTCGAGCACGCCCGTCAGCGCCAGTTCGCTCTGCGCGTCGCGGTGCGACGAACGCAGCAGCCACTGGCCGCGCTCGTCCGCGAGCGTCAGGTTGAGCGCGTGCAGCACCCGGGCGGCTGCCGCGTCGCGCCGCTCGTGCGGGACACCGAGTTCGGCCAGCCCGGCGGCGAAGCGGCGCAGCAGCGCGCGGCGGATGGAGTCGCTCGTCGGCGCCACGCCCTGGCCACGCGCATGCAATTGCAGCTCGCGGTGAACCACCGTGCCGACGTGGCGCGCCGTCTCCGAGGCCCAGTCGAACTCAACTGCAGCCGGCGTGATTGCGCGCGCAAGCGGGCGCACCGCGATGACGGGTGCCGCCGGCAGCGCGGGCACGCTCCAGCCGTCCGGCAGGTACCGCAGGATGGGATCACGCGCAATGCCCGGACCGTCATCGCCCACGATGGCATCGACATCATCCAGCCGCTGCGCGAAGGCCGCCGGGAAGCGCGGATCCTCCCACAGCAGCCCGAGCGCCGATGCCTGGTTGGGCAAGCGCACTTTGTGTGCGCCGGTTTGCGGGTCGGCATCGACCGCGCACGACCCGAGCAGGTGCAGCGATCGTTCGGCCCGCGTGGCGGCGACATACAGCAGCCGGCGCTTTTCCTGCAGCAGCTTGTCCCGCTCCAGTCGGCCCAGCCATGCATGCAGCGGATTGCCTTCGTCGGATCCTGTCGCAGCGATCGGGGCAATCAGCAGGCTGGGATCGTCCTGCCCGGGCAGCTTCAGCCAGCGCAGCAGCGGTGGAGTGTCGGAGCCGCCGATGCGGTCGAGCCCGGGCACGATCACCGTGTCGAACTGCAGGCCCTTCGATTTGTGGATCGTCAGCAGTTCGACGCGCGTGCCAGGCTGCGGTCGCGCGGGTGCGTACAGTTGCTGCAGGGCCTCGCCGAGGCGCGCGAGGTCGACCGGAGCGCCCGGCGCTTCCGCCTCGACCTCTCCCAGCGCATCCAGGTAGGCGCGAGCCTCGTCGATGTGGCGCTCGTCACCCAGCGTGGCCGGGCCACCGAGCGCATGCCAGGCGCGCTCCACGGCGTCGCGCAGCCCCAGCTGCCGCCGTTCGAGCAGCGCCTGTTCTAGCACCGGCAGGCAACGCTCGAGCCGCGCCCGTGGTGCCGCATCGAGCCTGGCGCGGCGCGAGGCGTCCTGCAGCATGCCGAGCGCCGTGGCGCGACGGTCGTCCCCCAGCAGCGCGAGGCAGTCAGCCAGGCGCAAACCGCACCAGGGCGCACGCAGCACGGTGAGCCACGCGGCACGATCACCGAGGTGCGCCAAGGCACGCGTCAACGCGAGCAGGTCGAGCACGGCCGGCCGCTCGGCGAGCGGATCGATGTCGGTCGCCTGGAATGGGATGCCGCGACGCACCAGCACTGCCACGATGTCGAGCAGGTGACTGCGGCCCTGCACCAGGATTGCGATGCGCGCGTCCGTGGCTTCGTCGAGTCGTTGCCCGACGATATCCGCGACGGTCTCGGCCTCCAGCTGCCGACTGCGGCGCAGGAAGGCATGCAGGTGCACGCCGCCCTCCGCACCGGCGTCCTCGCTCGCCACGCTCTCGCTGAACTGCACGGCGCCGCGCAGGAGATCGTCGCGGTCCGGCAGCACGCGCGAGAAACATGCGTTGACCCACTCGACCAGTGGCTGCGTCGAGCGGAAATTGACGCGCAGCGTCAGCGGCTCCAGTTGCAGCCCGCCGAGACCGTGGTCACGCACGTGCAGGAAGAGTCCCACCTCGGCGTTGCGGAAGCGGTAGATCGACTGCATCGGATCGCCGACCACGAACAGCGTCCGCCCATCGTCGGGCGTCCAGCCCGCGGTGAGGCTCTCGAGCAGCTGCACCTGCGCCTCGGAGGTGTCCTGGAACTCGTCGACCAGCACGTGCTTGAGCGTCGCATCGAGTGCGAGCGCGGTGTCGGTCGGCTCCTCGGCCGTGCCCAGCGACTGGCGTGCCGCGGCCGCGAACTCCGGATAGTCGGCCGCCTTGCGCTCGGCGAAAGCGGCTTTCAGCTCGCCCGCTGCCAGCCGCAGCACCAGCAACAGCGAGCGCAGCACGCGCCACTCGGCGTCTTCGTAGGCAGGCGGTGGCAGGCTCCTTGCGGCTGCGAGCAACTCGATTGCAGCCGCGTGCCCCGTGAACTCTGCCACCGCGGTTTCGATGCGCTGCTTCAGCGCCGCGAGCTCCGGCCGTCGCGGATCCCTGGGCAGCACGCCGACGGCCGCGGTGAAACTCCTGCGCGCCTGTCCTTTCCTGTCCCTGGTCAGCAGGAACTCGGCGAGTCCCTGCCAGTGCGCAACGTCGGCCACTGCGACGCCCGGTACGCCGGCGCCACACTCGCGTATCGATGATTCCCTGCCGTTCGCGGCGAGTACCTGCGCGGCCCCCTGGGCGTAGCCACAGAGCTCGGCGAGCAGCAGCGGCGGGAAGGCTGCCGCCAATTGCTCGAGGTGCGTCGTGATCACTGCGGCACGACTGGCCTCGAGCGCAGCCCGTGCGTCGCCCTCCTGGCCATACGCGGTCACGTCGGCAGGCAGCACCGGCAACCAGGCTTCGCGCCGCGCGAGCATGCCGCTCACGAGCTCGAGCAGCTTGCCGACGTTGTTGTCGAGATGCTCGAGCAGCACGGCGACGGCCTCGGCTACACGCGGATCGTCGGACGGCAAGTGCGACAGCAACCGCTCGGCTGCCAGTTCATGCAGCTTGCGGCCATCCTCGTCGATGCCAAGGCCTGCGCCGAGCCCCGACAGCACCGGCAGCCGCCGCGCCAGCGACTGGTTGAGCGAGTCGATCGTCAGCACGCGCAACCGGCTTGGATTGCGCAACAGTCCCCACTGCAGCCGTTCGTCCACTGCCAGCACGCGGCGCGCAAGCGCACGGGTCTCCGGCCGCAGCTTCGAGCCGGCGTCGCCGCACTGGCGCAGCGCTTCGAGGATGCGATTGCGCATCTCGGCCGCGGCCTTGCGCGTGAAGGTGATGGCGAGCAGCGCCTCCGGCCATTCGACGACGGCAAGCAGCGCGAGGAAGCGTTGTGTCAGCAGTTCGGTCTTGCCCGAACCGGCCGGCGCCTGGACGATGAAGCTGCGGGTCACGTCGAGTGCAGTGGCGCGCGCGAGCGCATCGGCACGCAGCAGGTCAGCCGGTTGCATCGTCGGCCTCCTCTGCTTCCAGGAACGCCTGGCCGGACCGGCACAGGCCCGGCAGATGACAGTAGCGGCACGCCTTGGTGGGGTTCGGCGCGAGGCGGGCATCGCCCGCTGCATGCTCGCGTGCGATCACGTCGAGCCGGCGTTGCCATTCACGCATCAGTTCGGCCCAGTCCGCGTAGTCCTTGAATGGCGCCTTGGACGGATCAAACGGCTTGAGCCCCGTGAATGGCGCGCCGTCGCGCGCGATGCCCGCGTAACCGGTATTGCCTTTGCGCACGACGGCGAAGGCCACGGCACTCACCTGCTCCGGCCCGACAACGCGCACGTACAGCGGCAACTGCGGCGACTCCGGGCGCTCGCCCATCCATGCCGCCGGCCTCGCATTCGCACCCGTCTTGTAGTCGATGACCGCGTGACTGCCATCGGCGAGCCGATCCACGCGATCGAGTTTGACGCGGACCTGCACCCCACCGACATCGACGTTGCAGTCCGCCTCCGTCTGCACGACCGTGAACGGCTCACGCTCGAGGTCACGCGCAATCAGGTCGAGCACGCGGGACTCGAGCCAGCCTTGCTCGAGGTCGAGCAGGCGGCTGCGCAGGTCGTCTGCCGTCGCGCGCAAGGGCGTGAGGACTGCGAGCGTCAGCGCGCGGACTCGAGCTGCGCGCACCGCAGGCGACAGCGCCGCCAGCGTGGCCTGATCGCGCACCTCCTTCCAGAACGCCTCGAGCACGTCGTGCAGCAGCTGGCCGCGTTCGGTCGGTGCGATGCCGGCGGCTGCATCTTCCAGTGCCCGTCCGCCCAGGCGCAGCTCGACCGCCGCCCGGAACGGACAGGCCGATTGCAGGTCGAGCAGCCGCGTGCCGCCCTTGACGACTTCGTGCTCGGCAAATGCCGGCAGCTGGCCGTCGACGGTCGTGACGAGGAGCGGCCGCGCGAGAAACTGCGACTGCGTTGCGTCGATACCGGTCCACAGCGCAATCGCGCCGGCTCGCGGCATGCCTGCCACCAGCGCGCTCGGCAACAACGGCGCCTCGTCCTCGAAGCGCGGCACGCTGCAGATCACCGTGGGCGCAGCGTGCGACAACCGCAGCAGCGTGCGACGCGCAGCCAGTTCGGACACTGCAGCCGTCGCGCCGGGCACGCCTTGCCGCGCCTGCCACTCGCGCGGCAGGAACGGATCGGGCGACGCAGGTGGCGGCCAGCGCGCCGCATCGAGGCCGCAGATCCACAGCGCGTCGAAGTGCATGCCCGTCGCCGTGTCGGGATCGATCACCAGCAGCGGCGCTGCGATCTCCTGCGGTTCGAAGGCCGTCGCCGCGGCGAGCGCGCGCAACTGGCTCAATGCGGCGCCAGGGCGCAGCGGGCCCGCAATGTCGTCGCTCGCGCCGAACTCGCCCAGCAAGGCCTGCCAGCGCTGCGCAGCCTGGTGTTCCGCGCTGGTCGGTTCCGCGCCGGGCCAACCCAGGTCGCGCAGCAGCGCCGCGAACTCGGCGGCCCACAGGCTGGGCAGGCGTGGTCCGCTCCAGGACTGGGTTCGCGCGAGCGCGCCCTCGATGCGCTCGGCTGTTGCCGGACAGCCCAGTCGACGGGCCTCGCTCGCCACGCGGGCGAGTCCGGGCTGCGGCAACGACGCGCGCCGCAGTTCGACGTCGAGTTCCGCGCGGGCATGGGCTTCGAGTGCCGCCGCGCCATCGTAAGGTCCCAGCAGCAGGCTGCTGACGACAGCGAGTTCGGCGGGGCGCGCGATCGCCTCGAGCCAGCCGAGGGCGGCGGCCACCAGCGGACGATCGACGAGCGGACGCGCGGCCGCAAGTTCATAGGCGCGTGACTCCGGCGCGGGCCCGGCGGTGAGCGCAGTGCCTGGCACGAGCACTCGGTCGAGTACACGCCGCACTCGATTGCGCTCGCGCTCGAGGTCGGGCACGACGAGCGCCAGCTGCGAGCACGGTTCGGCCTGCAGCCGCGCCGCTGCCCACCGCGCCGCCGTCGCCAGTTCCGCCTCGAAGTCGTTGCATTCGACGACTGCCGCGCAGAGCTCCGCGTCGTCCGCCAGCGGCTGGTGCAGCGCGACCTGCACGCCGGCCGCCCGTTGTGCATCGACGAAGGCCGCCTGCTCTGGCGTCAACCGATCGAAGCCCAGCCACACCAGCGGTGTGTCCGACGGCAGCGGCCCGAGCGCGGCAGCGGCCTGCGCCGGGTCGAGCCAGTCGCCCTGGCGCAGCCAGTTGCGGTAGGCCGCGACCCACTCCGCAAAGGCGGCTACCTCGGGACCGGCACCACGATCGAGCGCGGTATCGGGAATGCGGTACTGGTGCAGCAGGTTCCACGAACGGTAGGCGACCTCGCCGAGGCCGCCCGGGGACAACACGGGCTTGAGCCGCAGGCCGTCACGCACCAGCCGTTCCCAGACGAGCCTGGCGTGGCTCGCGGGCAACCAGCGGGCGGTCGTCCGGCCCAGGACCCGGTCCGCCTCGAACGCACGGTGCAGCAGCTCCTGCCAGGTGAGTACCTCGGGCGTGCGCCAGACGGTCCGACCGGCAGCCAGGCAGGCGGCGTCATGGCGGGAACGGAGGAAATGGGCAAGACGCCGTGTGGGCACGACGTGGGTCGTACCGGATGCGAGCTCGTCGTCAATAATCGAAGATTTCTCTTTATTTATCAGCTTCTTACCGATAACTATTCAGGTAGATCCGTACCTTCAGGCTTCGACCGCGCGCAGCGGTGTAGGCCGCGACACGGGCTGGTCGCCGGCCGCATAGTTGTCCAGCAACTCTTCCACGCGGACGAACACGTCGGCCAGCACGTCGGGTTCAGGCAGGTTGGTCACCCGGAAATGGGTGTTGTACGAGACGTTGAAGCTGGTGCCCGGCGCCACCAGCACGTGCTTGTGCTCGAGCAGGTCCATGGCGAACCGGCGGTCGTCGAACCCGGGCAGGCGCTGCGTATCCACGCCGACGAACGCGTACAGCGCCCCGCGCGGCGCGGTGAGCGTCAGGTACTTGCTGCGGGCGACGGCGTCGACGATGGCCCTGCGGGACTCGTAGAGACGTCCGCCGGGGCGCAGCAGTTCCTTGACGCTCTGGTACCCCCCGAGGGCCGTCTGCACCGCCCACTGGCCCGCCACGTTGCTGCACAGGCGCAACGACGACAGCAGTTCGAGCGCCGACAGGTACTCGCGCGAGTTCTCGAGGTCGCCCGAGAACGACGCCCAGCCCACGCGATAGCCGCACGCGCGGTACACCTTGGAGAGGCCGCTCATGGTGCAGCACAGCGTGTGCTGGACGAGCGTGGCCATCGGCACGAACTCGGCGCCGTCGTAGGTCATCTGGTCGTAGATTTCGTCGGCGAACACCACCAGGTGGTGCTTCTCGGCGATGCGGGCGATCGCCTCGAGCGTCTCGCGCGGATAGACCGCGCCCGTCGGGTTGTTGGGATTGATCACGACGATGGCGCGCGTGCGCTTGGTGATCAGCGACTCGAGCTCTTCCGGGTCGGGCACGAAGCCGTGCTCGGGCCGGCAGGGGTAATGCACGGCTTTGCCGCGGTTCAGGTTGACCGCCGCAGTCCACAACGGGTAATCGGGGCTCGGAACCAGCACCTCCTCGTCCGCGGCAAGCAGCGCGCGCAGCGTGAGGTCGATGAGTTCGCTGACGCCGTTGCCGATGAACACGTCGTCGGCCGTCACCCCGCGCACGCCCCGCTCCTGCTGCTGCATCACGACGGCTTCACGAGCCGGGAAGATGCCCTTCTGGTGGCAGTAGCCTTCGGCGGCCCGCAGGTTCTCGATCATGGCGAGGCGCATCGTCTCGGGCGTGCGGAACCCGAAGGCGCCCGGGTTGCCGATGTTCAGCGAGACGATGTCGTACCCCATGCGCTCCATTTCCTGGGCGCGACGGGCCAGCTTGCCGCGGATCTCGTAGCGGACGTTGGCGAGTCCGGGGCTGGGGCGGACGGAACGGGTGGACATGGTCGCGCGGCCTGTCGGGCTGAACGGGGAGGATTCAGCCTGCGATTATCGCACCAGTCAGAGGCCGAGGACGATGCCCACTCCGCAAAGGCTGAGCGCGGCGCCCGCCAGGGCATGGACATAGCGCTCGGCGGATGCCAGCGGGAATCGTTCGAGCCCGCGTGTGGCCAGGTAGACGATGCCCATCATCGTGGCGATCGTGGTCGCGGCAAACGCGACGACGACCATGCCGAGGCCCCACCAGCTGTGCCGCGAGGCGGGGTACATCAGGAGCGGGATCAGGGCCTCGCAGGGCCCCAGGATGAAAATGACGAACAGCGCCCAGGGGGTAATGCTGCGGACGTTGTCGGTGTCGAGCGCGATATGGACGTGCGCGTGCTCGTCCCGGGTGTGGTGGCCGTGGTCATGGCGGTGGCGGGTGCCGTCGGCATGGACGTGCTCGTGGGCGTGCTGGCGGCTGCGCCAGGCCTGCTTCAGCCCCCAGGCCATGTAGACCAGGCCAAAGGCGATCAGGGCCCAGGCGGCCAGGTCGCCGCGCAGGCCTTCGAACCACTGCAGCCGGTGCAAGGAGGCGCCGAGCACGATGCCGACCAGGCCGATGACGATCGAGCCGAGCACATGACCGATGCCGCACACGCCCGTCACCAGCATCGTCTTGCGACGGGTCCAGTTGCGGGCCTTCGCCATCGCGACGAACGGCAGGTAATGGTCCGGCCCGACGACGGTGTGCACGAAGCCGATCGCCACCGCGGTCAGCATCAGCAGTTGGAGTTCGGCGTTCATGCGGATGGCAGATAAACACAGGCCGCGGGCGGCTGCCAACCGCGGGAATCCCCTACGGCACCCGCCGACGGCGAACCAGCCCTGCGACAGCACGGATGCAATACCGTCCCAGTAGCGACACGGTGCCGACGACCAGGGCGACGAGCAGCGGGATCACGGGGCCGAAGGTGAACGTCATGCCGACGACGAAACCCAGGATGCACTCCGCACGATAGACGGGAAACGCGAGCGCACAGGCGAAGAGCCCGAAAAAGGCCAGCGAGGTGAAGGCGTTGGGGCCGAGCTCGAACGACACCGCGAGCGCCGCGCCATACAACAGCGCCACGGCGAACGCGACGATGATCGTTCGTGGCATGCCGGCCGGGCCCGCAGCCAGCGGTTGCGCCCGAAGTCGCAGGCCGAGCGCGACGCCGAGCAGCGGCAGGATCGCGAGACCGAGCCAGTTCGAGATCGACGGCATGTCTGCGCGCTGCAGCAGGTGGTGGCTTTGCACGCCGCCATTGAAATGCTCGAAGGCCAGGTGCGCGCCTGCGAACAGCAGCGCGGCGACGGGCAACCAGAGCGGGAATCGCTGTCGTGGCGTCATCGCGCGGCCTCAGGGTAGAAATCGGGGCACGGCGGCCAGCAGGTCGCGTGTGTACTGTGCCTGAGGCGCGCTGAAGATTGCTGCCCGCGTCCCCTGCTCGACCACGCGACCGCGTTGCAGCACCACCACGTGATCACACAGGTGACGCACCACCGCGAGGTTGTGACTGATGAACAGCAATGACATCGCATGCCGTTCGCTCAGCTCGTGCAGCAGGTTGACGATCTGCGCCTGCACGGAGACATCGAGCGCGCTCACGGCCTCGTCGCAGACCAGCAGGCGCGGCCGCGCGACAGTCGCGCGCGCAATGGCGACGCGCTGGCACTGGCCGCCGCTCAACTGGTGCGGATAGCGGTTGGCCAACGCCGGCGCCAGCCCGACTTCGGCCAGCGCGGCCATGATGCGATCCTGGGCCGCCACCGACGGCACGGGCCCGGCGAGCGCCTGCAACGCCTCGCCCACCGCCTCGCCCGCCGTCATGCGCGGATCGAGGCTGCCGAACGGGTCCTGGAACACGACCTGCATCTCGCGTCGCAGCGCGCGCATGGCCGCGGCGGCAGCGAAATCGACGGGTCGTTCCTGCCACAGCACCCGTCCTGCGGAAGCCCGCACCAGCCCAAGCACCACGCGTGCCAGGGTCGACTTGCCGGACCCCGATTCGCCCACGACACCGAGGCGACCGCCTTCAGGGATCTCGATCGAAACATCCTGCAGGGCATCAAGGTGACGGACTGGCGCAAACAAGCCGCCGCCTCCGCGCAGCGCGTACCGCACGCTGGCGCCTTCGACGCGCAGCAGCGAACTCACGCTTCCTCCACGATCACGGGCACGCCCAGCGGCCGGTGACAGGCGACCGCTGCCGTGAGGCCCCGCAGCTGCGGGCGCGACACCAGGCAGGTGGCGGTGGCGTATTCGCAGCGCGGCGCGAAGTCGCAACCCACGCTGCGCAGCGAAGCCTGCGGCGGGTCACCGGGAATCCCGACCAGTTGCGACTGCGCATCGTCGTCCAGGCGCGGCACCGCCGCCAGCAACGCCGCTGTGTAGGGATGGCGGGGCGTCCTGAACAATTGCCCTGTGTCCGCGGTCTCGACGATGCGACCGGCGTACATCACGGCCACCCGATCGGCCAGGCCCGCGACGACGCCCAGGTCGTGCGTGATGATGAGCACGCCAAGCCCGCGGTCGCGCACGCCTGCCAGCAGTTCGAGCACGCGCGCCTGGACGCTGACGTCGAGCGCGGTCGTGGGTTCGTCGGCCAACAGCAGTTGCGGCTCGCACATCAACGCCGCCGCCAGCGCCACGCGCTGCCGCATGCCACCGGAGAGTTCATGCGGATACTGTCGCAGGCGCGCAGCCGGGTCGGGCAGCCCGACGTCTTCCAGCGCGCGCAATGCACGTTGCCGCGCTTCGTCGCGACTGGCGCGACGGCGGTCGAGCAGGCCTTCCGTCAACAGCGTTTCGATCCGCAGGTGCGGTGTCAGCGAACTGAGCGGGTCCTGCGACAGCAGCGCGATGCCGGTCCCGCGCACCGTATTGAGTTGCTGCTCGCTCGCGCCGATCAATTCGCGGTCGCCGAACCGCACGGACCCGCGGGCGCTCCCGTTCGCGGCCAGCAGGCCGAGGCACGCCAGCAGCAGTTGCGTCTTGCCGGAGCCGGACTCACCGACGACGGCCAGGCACTCGCCCGGACGCAGGTCGAGCGACACGCTCGACACGGCCTGCACCGTACCGTGCGGCGTGGCAAACGCCACCTCGAGATCGCGCACCTGCAGCAGCGGCGCGGCATCCGGCGACCCTCGGTGCGAGGAGCCCGGCTTCACGTGCGCTGCCTCGGGTCCAGCGCGTCGCGCAGGCCGTCACCGAGGAAATTCAGGCACAGCAGCACAAGGGCCAGCACCGCCGACGGCACGAGCAGCAGCCACGGCGAGCTTTCCATCTCGAGCGCCCCTTCCGCCACCAACCGCCCCAGGCTGGTGAGCGGTTCCTGCACGCCCAGGCCCAGGAAGCTCAGGAAGCTCTCGAACAGGATGACCTGCGGTACGGTAAGGGTGGCATAGACGATCACGGTGCCGAGCACGTTCGGCACGATGTGCCGCACGATGATCGTCATCGGCGGCAGGCCGAGCGCAATCGCGGCCTCGACGAACTCGCGTTGGCGCAGTGCCAGCGCCTGCCCGCGCACGATGCGCGCCATCGTGAGCCAGCCCACCGCGCCGATCGCCAGGAAGATCAGCACCAGGCTGCGGCCGAACACCACGGTCAGGATGATCACGAAGAACATGTACGGCAGCGCATAGAGCACGTCGACGAAGCGCATCATCCAGTCGTCGACCCGGCCGCCGAGATAACCCGGCCGTCGCACCCCAGGCCACGCCGATCACCACGCTGACGAGCGTGGCGAGCAAGGCGACCAGCAGCGACATGCGCGTGCCGATCCAGACGCGCACGAACAGGTCGCGGCCATTGGCATCGGTGCCGAACCAGTGCCCGTTGGCAAGTGACGGCGAAGTGGCCAGCGTGGCCTGCGACCAGTCGACTTGCTCGACCGTGAACGGGCTGAGCCACGGCCCGGCGATGGCGAGTGTGATCACGAGCAACAACAGCGACGCGGCCACGATCGCCGCGCGGCTGCGGCGCAGGCGCTGCCACGCATCGCTCCACAATCCCTGCACCGGTGCAGCAGCGAGCACGGCCTCAGCCATGACGGATCCGTGGATCGAGCCAGCCATAGGCGAGGTCGACGGCGAGATTGAGCAGCAGGATCAGGCCGGCGTAGAAAATGACCATGCCCATCACCAGCGTGTAGTCGCGGTTGATCGCGCCCTGGACGAAGTAACGGCCGACGCCGGGCAGGCCGAACACCTGCTCCACCACCAGCGAGCCGGTCAACAGCGCCGCCGCCGCCGGCCCGAGAAAACTTACGACCGGCAGCAGCGTGGGCTTGAGCGCATGCCGTCGCAGCAGCGCGGCACGACCGAGGCCCTTGGCCCGCGCAGCGCGCAGGTAGGGCGCCTGCAGCACCTCGAGCAGGCTGCCCCGCGTGAGCCGCGCGATGTAGGCCACGAATGGCAGCGCGAGCGTGACCACCGGCAGCACCATGTGCCGCGCGCTGCCCGCCTCCCAGCCGGCCACCGGCAGCCAGCCAAGCTTGACGCCGAAGACGAGCGCGAGCACCGGCGCCAGCACGAAACCGGGAATCGCAATGCCGGCCAGGGCGACGGTCATGACCGCGTGATCGACCGGTCCGTCGTGCCGCAGGGCCGCGGCGATGCCGAGCGGTACACCCAGCAGCACCGCCACCAGCAGGCCGAGCACGCCGATGGTGAGCGTGACCGGCAAACCGCGCGCGATCAGTTCGGCCACGCGGTAGTCCTTGTACTTGAACGAAGGCCCGAGGTCGCCGCGGGCAAGCCCGCCGAGGTAGCGGCCGTATTGCACGATGACCGGCTGGTCGAGACCGTAGGCTGCCTGCAGGTTGGCTTTGATCTCTGGGGGGATCGCCTGTTCCTCGTCGAACGGCCCGCCGGGAGCGAGGCGCATCACGAAGAATGCCGCCGTGATGATGACCAGCATCGTCGGCACGAGGCCGAGCAACCGGCCGAGCGCGTAGCGGATCATGGCGCGGTGCCGCCGGAGCCGAGCAACTGCAGGAAGGCCGTCTCGTCTGCGATGCGCACGCCCAGGTCCTGGGCCTTCTTCAGTTTCGACCCGGCTTCGGCGCCCACCACCAGCAGCGTCGTCTTCTTCGACACCGAATCCGTGACCGTAGCCCCCGCCGCCCGTGCGCGTTCGCGTGCTTCTTCCCGCGACATCGTTGCGAGCGTGCCCGTAATCACGACCACCTGCCCGGTCAGCGGACCCTCTGCCACCGTCGCCGCCCGCTCGATCGCGGGCCACCGCACGCCAGCGGCACGCAGCTGTGCAATCACGGTGCGATTGCGGTCCTCGGCGAAGAACTCGCGTACGTGCGCCGCCACCACGGGCCCGACGTCGCGCACCTGCTGGATCTCGTCGAGGCTCGCCGCCTGCAGCGGCCCGAGGTCGCCGAAATGCTCCGCGAGCGCGAGCGCCGTTGCCTCGCCCACGTCACGGATGCCGAGCGCGTAGAGGAACCGGGGCAGCGTGGTCTGCTTGCTGTGTTCGAGCGCCGCGACCAGGTTGGCCGCGGACTTCGGTCCCATGCGTTCGAGCGCGCCGATCTCTTCCAGCGTGAGCGTGTAGAGATCGGCGGGCGTCGTGACGCGATTGCTTTCGACCAGCTGCTCCACCAGGCGCTCGCCCAGGCCGTCGATGTCGAGCGCACGGCGCGACGCGAAGTGCAGCAGCGCGCCGAGACGCTGCGCCGCGCAGACCAGGCCGCCGGAGCAGCGCGCCACGGCCTCGCCTTCCGTGCGGTCGACGTGCGACTGGCAGACCGGACAGCGCGTCGGCAGCGTGACGATTCGCGCGTCAGCCGGCCGCAGCTCGGGGATCACGCGCACCACCTCGGGGATCACGTCGCCGGCGCGGCGGACGACCACGGTGTCGCCGATCCGCACGTCCTTGCGCGCCACGTCGTCCATGTTGTGCAGCGTGATGTTGCTGACGGTCACGCCACCGACGAACACCGGCACCACGTGCGCGACGGGCGTGAGCGCGCCGGTGCGACCCACGTAGAACTTGACGTCGTGCACGACGGTGGTGGCCTCTTCCGCGGGGAACTTGTGGGCCGTTGCCCAGCGCGGCGCTCGAGCCACGAAGCCGAGGTCGCGCTGCCAGTCGAGCCGATCGACCTTGTAGACCACGCCGTCGATGTCGTACGCCAGCTGGCTGCGACGAGCGCCGATCGAGGAGTAATACCCGAGGCAGCCCGTGACGCCCTCGACCACGGCGATCTCCGGGCAGGTGCGCAAGCCGAAGTCACGCAGGGCCCGCAGGATCTCGCTGTGTCGCAAGGGCACCGTCCAGCCGTCGAGCGCGCCCACGCCGTAGAAGAACAGGTCGAGCGAGCGCTCGGCGGTGATCGCGGGATCGAGCTGGCGCAGGCTGCCCGCCGCGGCATTGCGCGGATTCGCAAACGTCTTCTCGCCACGCGCGGCCTGGCGCGTATTCAGCGCCTCGAAGGAGCGGCGGGTCATGAAGACCTCGCCCCGCGCCTCGAGCACGGCAGGCAGGTGCTTGCCCCGCAGCTGGATCGGCACCGAGCGGATCGCCCGCACGTTGACGGTGACGTCCTCGCCGCGCGAGCCGTCACCGCGCGTGGCGGCCTGCACGAGGCGGCCTTGCTCGTAGCGCAAGGTGATCGCGAGCCCGTCGATCTTGGGTTCGGCCGAGTACGCGATCTGCTCGACGTCGAGCCGCTCCCGCGCGCGCCGGTCGAAGTCGAGGATGTCCTGCTCGGTGAACGCATTGTCGAGCGAAAGCATCGGCACCGCGTGCACCACCTCGCGGAACTCGCGTGACGCCTGGCCGCCCACCCGCTGCGTGGGCGAATCGGGATCGACAAGCTCGGGATGATCCTTCTCGAGCTGCTGCAGCTCGCGCATCAACGCGTCGAACTGCGCGTCCGGAATTTCCGGGTCGTCGAGGACGTAGTAACGGTAGTTGTGGCTCTCGATCAGATCGCGCAGCTCGCGGGTCCGTCGCGCCACTTCGCGGGACGTCGCCATGGCGCCGGCTCAGGCCTGACCGGCGCTGCGTTCGAACTCGAGCGCTTCCTCACGCAATTTGCCCACGCGCAAGGCGGTGAGCGGCGCGCCGCGCTCGTCGGCCAGCGCCCCGCTCAGGTGCGTGGCCAGGGCCCGCGCGGTAAAGATCATTTCGTCGAAGGCTTCGGCAGCCCGCACCGGTCCCGGCAGCACTGCGAACATGGCGACGCCCGGGTACTGCGACGTCGCCATCGACTCGATGTCGAACGTGCCCGGCTCCTTCAGGCTGGCCACCGAGAAGATCGGGCGGCCGTCCTCGTGCAGGTGATGGAAGATCTCGTAGCGACCGTACCCCAGGCCCTCGGCGCGCAGCGACTCGAGCAGTGCGGCGCCATCGAAGCGTGCGGGTGGGAGCGCCGTGACCCGGATAGCGATGATCTTCTGCGGCGCGCGCCGCGGAGCGGATGCCGGTTCTGCGGCAACCTCCGGCTCGCCCCGGCGCTCCGGAACGACCGGCTCGACCTGCAGGGTGGGCTCCTGTCGCGAGGGCGACAGGGAGGGTTCGGTGCGCACCGACGATAGCGTGGGCTCGCGGCGCGCGAGCGCAGGCCGCTCCAGCTCGATTTCGTCGTCCAGGATGGCGGCGCGGCGCGAGAACGCGGGCGCGGCCATGGCATCGTCGTCCAGGTCGACATCGGCATCGAAGCCGTCCGTGCTGCCAAAGCTCGGTTCGATGCGGCGCGCATCGGCGCGCAGGACGGCCGGTTCCTCGGCCGCGTCCGCATCCAGCGCTTCATCGACGCGGGTTTCGAATCCGTGGCCCCGCCCGTGAACACGGCGGGACGACGCGAGCCGTCGGTGTCGCCGCGTCCTTGCCAGCGGGAGCGCATGCCCCACAGGTACAGGGCCGCGATCAGGATCACTCCGGCCGCAAGCAGTATCCAGCGCAGTTCGTTCATCGAATCGTGTGCTTCCTTGCGTGACTTACATGGCGGCCATGCGGATGGCTTCGTCGACGTCGACCGCGACGAGCCGCGAGCAACCGGGCTCGTTCATGGTAACGCCAAGCAACTGGTTGGCGAGTTCCATCGTCGTCTTGTTGTGCGTGACGAAGATGAACTGCACCTGGTCGGACATCTCGCGGACGATGTCGCAGAAGCGGCCGACGTTGTTCTCGTCGAGCGGCGCATCGACTTCGTCCAGCAGGCAGAACGGCGCCGGGTTGAGCTCGAAGATCGAGAACACCAGCGCGACGGCCGTGAGCGCCTTCTCGCCGCCCGACAGCATGTTGATCGAGCTGTTCCGCTTGCCCGGCGGGCGCGCCATGATCGCGACGCCGGCCTCGAGCACGTCGTCGCCGACGAGCTCGAGGTAGGCCTGGCCGCCGCCGAACAGGCGCGGGAACTTCTGGCTGAGGCCGGCATTGACCCGATCGAACGTGTCCTGGAAGCGCGACTTGGTCTCGCGGTCGATCTTGCGGATCGCGTCCTCGAGCGTGTTGAGCGCATCGTTGAGGTCGGCGAACTGGCGGTCGAGGTACTCCTTGCGCTCGGTCTGCTCGGCGAATTCTTCGATCGCGGCCAGGTTGACCGCGCCGAGACGCTCGATTTTTTCGCTGGTTTCGGCGAGGCGCTGCTCCCACACCGGCACGCTGGCGTCGGCGACCAGCGCGGCCACGACGTCCGGCAGCTCGAGGCGCGTCTGCGCGAACTGCTCCATGTACGTCTCGCGCCGCAGCTTGAGCTCCTGCACGGTGAAGCGCACGTTCTCGAGGGCGGAACGCGCCTCCTCTACCGCAGTCTCGGCGCCCAGCCGTCGCTCGTCGAGCGCACGCAGGCCGGCATCGACTTCTTCCATCTTGTGGCGGGCCGCCGAGAACTCGGCCTCGACTGCCACGCGGCGCTGCAACGCTTCTTCGAGCGTGACCTTGAGCTGGGTCTCGCCTTCGGTGCCGGCTTCGAGCTGCGCGTGCAGATCGACACGGCGGGTTTCGAACTGGGCCACCTGGGTGTCGAGCCGCTCCAGGCCGGACAACAGCGACTGGTAGCTGGTGCGGCGCGATTCCACCCGGATCGCGGCTTCGTTGGCCGCAGTGCGCGCGGCCTGGGCCTGCTCGCGCGCGGCGGTGAGCTCGCTGCGCAGCACTTCGCGCTCGGCCTCGAGCGCGACGCGGCGGTCTTCGAGTTCGGCCATCGCATTGACGGCCTCCTCGAGCCGGCCGCGCGCGGCGCGATTGCCGGCATTGGCCGCCTCGAGCGCGCCTTCGACCTCGGTCATCTCGAACGCGAGCTGCTGCATGCGCTGGCTGCGCTGTTCGGCGCGGGCGCGCAGGCTGTCGATCTGCGAGCGCAGGCTCATGTGGCTGGAGCCGCTGCGGGAAACGACGGCCTGGTGACTTGCGAGCTGGTCTTCGAGATCGCGCACCCGGCCGCGCAGGCCCTCCAGGTCGGCTTCTGCGTTGCGATGCCGGGCCTGTTGCGCCTCGAGCGCCGCGCGTTCCACGCGCAGATGCTCCTCGCGCTCGATGACGCCTTCGTGTGCATCCTTGTCGCGGCTGACACGTAACCAGTCCGGGCCGATCCATATCCCATCGCGCGTGATGACCGACTGACCGGCACGCAGGCGCGGCCGCAGGCTCAGCGCCTCACCGAGCGTGTCGGTGGCCACGATGCCTTCGAACAGGGCATCGAGTCCGGCCGCGCCGCGTACGCGCGAGCGGAGCGTGTCCGCGCCATGGCCCGACGACGCGGGCCCCTGGGCGCCGGAAAAGAACGTGACCGTGCCTGCCGTCAGGCTCTCGAGCGTGCCGGCGACGTCTTCCAGTGAATCGACGCAGACTGCCTCGAGGTAGCCACCGAGCACGGTTTCGACGGCGCGATCCCAGCCCTTGTCCACGGCCAGCTGCTGGCCCAGTCGCGGGCTGCGCTCGAGGCCGCGGGACTTGAGCCAGTCGACCACCTTGCCCTGGCCCTGCCCCAGCGCCGCGCGCTGCAGGGCTTCGAGCGAGACGATGCGGCCTTCGACTTCCTGCGTTTCACGACGAGCGGCCTGCGCGGACGCCGCCAGCTCACGCTCGCGGCCCCGTTCGGCCTGCAACGTTGCGACGAGCTCGTCCATGTGGTGACGCGCCGCTTCGTGCTGCTCGCGCGCCTCGGCTTCCTGCCCTTCGAGGCTGGCCAGGGTGGCAGCGACGTCGGCTGCGGAGAGCGTGCCGTGTTCCTGCGTGGCGCGGTCCCGCTGATTCAGCAGTCCGCGCAGCTGGTTTTCCATGACTTCGAGGCGCGCGCGCTCGGCGCCGGCAGCCGAGGACGCCTGGCGCAGCGACTGGTTGAAACCTTCCCAGTTTTCCTGCCAACCCGACATTGCAGCCTCGGCGGCAGCCAGCTCCGCGGCTGTCGACTGCTCGACCGCGCGGGCTTGCTCCAGGCCTGGGCCCATCTCGGCGAGCGCCGCCTCGAGTTCCGTCGCCAGCTGACGGTCGCGCACGCGATGCAGGTCGGCGTCCTGCATGCCCTGCGCGATCTGGTCGAGCTCCTGCTTCTGCCGGGCACGGATTTCACGCGCATGGTCGATGGCCTGCTCGGTGCGCGAAATGTCGGCGCCGACCTGGTAGTACCGGCCCTGCACCTCGGACAGCACGGCCGACTGCCCGTCGTGCTCCTGCCGCGCGCGTTCGATGGCGGCTTCGATCGAACGCTGCTCCGCCACCGCGGCCTGCAACGCGAGGTCACGCTCGCTGAGGATGGCCTGGCGCGCGCTCGATTCGCTCTCGACCTCGCGCAGCTTGAGCGCGAGCAGCTCGGCGTGGGTCTGGCGTTCTTCCTGCTTCAGGGTCTGGTAGCGGCGCGCGGTGGCCGCCTGGCGCTGCAGGTGACGCAGCTGCTTCTCGACTTCTTCGCGCAGGTCGTTGAGGCGCGCCAGGTTTTCACGCGTGCCGGCGATGCGGCTCTCGGTTTCCTTGCGCTTTTCCTTGTACCGGGAGATGCCCGCAGCCTCTTCGAGGAAGGCCCGCATGTCGTCGGCCTTGGCCTCGATCACGCGCGAGATCATGTTCTGCTCGATGATCGCGTAGCTGCGCGAGCCGAGGCCGGTGCCGAGGAACAGCTGCGTGATGTCCTTGCGGCGGCAGCGCACGCCGTTCAGGAAATAGGACGACTGGCCGTCACGCGAGACGACGCGCTTCAGCGAGACCTCGGAATAGCTCGCGTACTCGCCGCCGAGCTTGCCGTCGCTGTTGTCGAAGACGAGCTCGACCGAGGCCGTGCCCACGGGCTTGCGCGTGCCGGACCCGTTGAAAATGACGTCCGCCATCGAGTCGCCGCGCAGGTGCTTGGCCGAGATCTCGCCCATCACCCAGCGCACGGCGTCGATGATGTTGGACTTGCCGCAGCCATTGGGGCCCACGACGCCGACCAGGTTCGTCGGGAAGCCGACCGAGGTCGGGTCCACGAACGACTTGAAACCGGCCAGCTTGATCTTGGTCAGACGCATCATTCACCCAGGGGCGCGCAGAAGGCATTGCGAATCGGTAATTCTAAAAGAATCGGACTCGCCTCACAGCATTTCCGGACCCGGGCGGGCGGGGCGTAAGCGCCGCGGACAACCTGTTTTTACGGGGTGGACGGCTGCGGTTCGGCCTGTATAATCGCGCGCCTCCAACCGGAGTGGGGAGTTGTCGATGACCGTGAAGAAACCGTCTGCCAAGCCCGCGAAGGCGCCAAAGACTGTTTCTGCCAAGGCCGCCAAACCGGCGACCAAGCCTGCCGCTCCTGCGGCAGCCAAGCCCGTGACTGCCAAGGAAAAGGCCGTGCCCCGCAAGAACGTTACTGCCGCTGCCAAACCCGCCGAAAAACCCGCCGCCGTTAAATCCAGGCCGGCTGCCAAGCCGTCCACGCAATCCGCCTCCGCCAGCGATGCGGACGCCGATTTCGACATGAATCCCAGCCTGCTTTCCGGCCCGCGCAACGTCCAGCCCTACCAGATCCGGAAGGGCGAGGAGTACATGAGCAAGGAGCAGCTCGACCACTTCCGCACGATTCTCTCCGTCTGGAAGAATGACCTGATGCAGGAAGTCGATCGCACCGTGCTGCACATGAAGGACGAAGCGGCCAACTTCCCCGATCCGAACGATCGCGCCACGCAGGAATCCGAGTTCAGCCTCGAACTCAGGACCCGCGACCGCGAGCGCAAGCTGATCCGCAAGATCGACGAAGCCCTCAAGCGCATCGAGGACGGCAGCTACGGCTTCTGCCTCGAAACGGGCGAGCCGATCGGCGTCAAGCGCCTCGAGGCGCGGCCCGTCGCCACGCTCAGCGTCGAGGCGCAGGAACGCCGCGAACGCCGCGAAAAGCAGTTCGGCGACCGGGACGATTTCTACCGCTGAGCGCCCGCGCCGTCCTCACCTCTCCCGCTCGCGGGAGAGGTCGGCCCACCGCGCAGGTGAGGGCATGAACTCCTACCGCGGCCGCTTTGCGCCCTCGCCTTCCGGCGCGCTCCATTTCGGCTCACTCGTCGCGGCCGTCGGCAGCTACCTCGACGCGCGTGCCCACGGCGGCGAGTGGCTCCTGCGCATCGAAGACCTCGACCCGCCGCGCACCCGGCCCGGCGCAGCCGACCGCATCATGGTGGAACTCGAGGCTTACGGCTTCCAATGGGACGGCGCGGTGCTGCGACAGAGCGAGCGCTTCGACGCCTATGCGGACGCGATCGCGCGACTCGAGCGCGCCGGCGCGCTCAGGGACTGTCGCTGCAGCCGCTCCGCGCTCGCGCGCCTGCCGGAGAACATTGCGCGACCCAGCGGCACGGGCGAGGAACTGTTCCATCCTGTGGACTGCCTTCCGCTCGAACCAACGCCGGCCTTGGGTTCCGCCCTGCGCCTGCGCGTACCTGCCGGGGCCGTCGCCTTCGACGACCGCAGCCTGGGGCCGCAATCGGTTGACGTCGCTGCGACGGGGGGCGACTTCGTCCTGCGCCGGCGGGACGGCCTGTATGCCTATCAGCTGGCCGTGGTCGTCGACGACGCCGCACAGGGCATCACCGACGTCGTGCGGGGCTGCGACCTGCTGGGCAGCACGGCGCGACAGGTGCTGCTGCAGCGTGCCCTGGGGCTGCCGGCAGTGCGATACCTGCATTTGCCCCTTGCCGTCGACGACCGAGGGCTTAAGCTCTCCAAGTCGGGGAATGCGCCGGGCGTCGGGCATGGCGACGGACTGGCGCGGCACCTGGTCAGCGTGCTCGACTTCCTGGGGCAATCGCCTCCGGTTGAACTGGCTCGCATGCCTTTGGACCAAGTCTGGGATTGGGCCCTGGGCCATTGGCGTATCGAAGGTTTTGCGGGCTGTGCATCACGCGCAGCAGCGCAAGTGGCTTGCTAGCGCCGGCTCTGCCCGGCTCGAGGACACAGGACGATGGCGACGATCGGCGACGAAATCGAAAACCAGAAAATCGAAGAGCAGCAGCGGCGAAGGCAGCGGCACCGCCAAGGGCGGGCCGCGCGTCATCCGCAAGTACCCCAATCGCAGGCTCTATGACACGGTCGAAAGCCGCTACGTCACGCTCGCGGACATCCGCCGGCTGGTGGTGGAGCGCATCGACTTCGTCGTGCTCGACCGCAAGTCGCAGCAGGACATCACGCGCACCATCCTGCTGCAGGTGATCGCGGAACAGGAAGGCGGCGGTGAATCGCTGATGAGTCGCGATTTCCTCTCGCAGGTGATCCGCAGCTACGGCAACGGGCTGCAGGATTTCGTCGGCCGCTACCTCGACGAAAGCATCCAGCTCTTCGCCAGGGAACAGCGCGAGCTGCGCGACCGCTTCAAGCACGTGGTCGGCGTCGATCCCCTCGAGACAGTCACCCAGGTGGCGCACCGAACTACCAGCGTTTCAAATCGCTGCAGGAAGAAGTGTTCTCGCGCATTCCCCGCCCCTTCGGGCGGGACGAACGCGAGAAGACGGACTAGGGAGCAGGGGTCAGCGAGTCGTCGGGACAGTCAGCACCGGGGCGAAGCCACCGCCCGTCGTGCGGAAATTCGTCGTTTGTCCGCGATAGAGCCGGGCAGCCCGCAGCCACGTCTCGCCCCCGGCCGAGAAATTGCGCACGTCGACGCGCAAGTCGGCCTCCGCGCCTTCCTGCAACGGCACGCGGCGTGAGGACGTCGGTGCGACGACCTGCGCGACGTAGCGATGAGCAAGCACGTGTTCGAACGCCTTTCGCGTCAGCTTGTCACCACGATAAGCGGCCCTGCCACCGAAGCCATCGGCTGGCTTGAAGAACAGGTCCTTGCGGCGGGCCCAGAGGTCGGCGCCGTGCGCCGCCTCCACCACCTCGGTGGGTGGAATCGTGGCGCGGAGGTGGGCCCTGTCAGCGTCTGACAAGCCCGCCAGGCGCAGGAGGGACTCGTCGCGCAGCCACGCCAGCACCCGCTTGTCGGCCCAGCGGGCATGCGCAGCCGGGTGCGGGTGTGAGCACCGCCAGGTTGCGCTCGTAGGCCTCGCGCAGGGCTGCGTGTCTCTGCCTCGTCCAGGTAGAAGTCGGTGCAACGGTTGTAGACCAGGTCTACGCGTGTCGCCCCCGATCGTGAGCGCATCGCCCTCGATCCGGACATCCGCGGCGTCCGCGATGAGGACCCGGTGACCGGCCTGCTCCAGCAGCCTGCGGTAGAGCATGAATTCAGGCAGCAGGTACTGCCCGGCCGGCGTGTCGTCGACGATCGCGATCGTCTGCAGCGCTGCACTGCCCGCGCGCGCGGCTGAACTCGGTGCGAAACGCCTCGACCACGCGCGCCTCGACAACCGCAGTCGGCATCGCGGCAGCCGCCATCGCCGCCAGTGGCTCCGCCAGGCAGTCGCAGAACGCGGTAGCTGCGCGCGCAAGCTCCAGGCTCACCAGCAAGCCGCCGGGATTGGTGTTGATCTCGATGAGCTGCGGTTCGAACGCGCCCAGGTGGAAGTCGAAGCCGAGCACCCCACCAGTGGCGGGCTGTGGCGCACGCGCGATCGCTGGCGCAGCCGCGGCGATGCGTTCCTCGAACGCTGCTGAACGAACTGCGCGCGTGATGAGCGCAATCGTGCGGTCCATCGCCTGGACGTGCCGCGCCTCGACGAAGACGACGCTGCCCGAGACCAGGCCCTCCGGCAGCGCCGGGCCGGTCGCACCCAACTGCTGCTGCAACTGGGCCGCGAGCTTGTCGCGGTCCACCCAGATGCACTGGCACGCTGCGTTGAGCCGGGCAGCCAGCGGCAACCCTGGAGTAGCTCATGCCGTGCGCTCGTACCAGCCCTTGGTGGAGTTGACTACGCGCACGACCAGCAGCATGACCGGCACCTCGATCAGGACGCCGACGACGGTGGCCAGTGCCGCACCCGACTCGAACCCGAACAGGCTGATGGCCGCGGCCACGGCCAGCTCGAAGAAGTTCGAGGCGCCGATGAGCGCCGAGGGACACGCGATGCTGTGCTTCTCGCCCACGACACGGTTGAGCCAGTAGGCCAGCGAGGAGTTGAAGAAGACCTGGATCAGGATCGGCACGGCCAGCAGCGCGATCACCAGCGGCTGGTCGATGATGGCCTTGCCCTGGAATGCGAACAGCAGCACCAGCGTCACCAGCAGCGCTGCAATCGACCACGGCCCGATGCGGGCCATCGTCGCGTCGAACGCCGCCTGCCCCCTGGCGAGGAGCGAGCGGCGCCAGAGCTGCGCGATGATCACGGGGATCACGATGTAGAGCACGACGGACGTGATGAGCGTATCCCACGGTACCGTGATGGCCGCGATGCCGAGCAGCAGCCCCACGAGCGGCGCGAACGCGACGACCATGATCGAGTCGTTGAGTGCAACCTGCGTGAGCGTGAACATCGGGTCGCCGTTGGTCAGCCGGCTCCATACGAACACCATGGCCGTGCACGGTGCCGCGGCGAGCAGGATCAGTCCGGCGATGTAACTGTCGATCTGTTCGGCCGGCAGCCACGGCGCGAACAGGTGGCGGATGAAGATCCACGCCAGCAGTGCCATCGAGAACGGCTTGACGAGCCAGTTCACGAACAGCGTGACGCCGATGCCGCGAACGTGTTGCCGGACTTCGTGCAGGGCCGAGAAATCCACCTTCACCAGCATCGGGATGATCATCACCCAGATGAGCAGCCCGACCGGCAGGTTGACCTTGGCCACCTCCCACCGCCCGATGGCCTGGAACAGCTCGGGGAACAGCTGGCCGACGAGGACACCGACGATGATGCAGACGAACACCCAGACCGTGAGGTAACGCTCGAAGACGCTCATCGGCGCGCCGGCGGCCTGCTTCGCTGTCACTTCGCACTGGACTGCCATGTTCAGTTCACCGTTGCGCCGATCCGGTCCATCGCGGCCTTGAGGCCTTGCGGGTCACGGGCGAGATCGTCGAGTGGCAGCGCGAGAAATGCCTCGATGCGATTACGCAGCGTGCGGTAAGCCTGCATGAACGCCGCGTCGACCTGCTCGTCGGTGCCCGTCGCGTGCGCCGGGTCGTCGACTCCCCAGTGCGTCCGCAGCACCGGCCCCAGGTACGCGGGGCACGTCTCGCCGGCCGCGCTGGCGCAGACCGTGATGACGATGTCCGGCGTTGCCGGCAGGTTATCCCATGACTTGCTGTGGTAACCCTCGGTCGCAATGCCTTCACGCTGCAGGAGCGCAACGGAGCGAGGATGCACCTGGCCGGTGGGCTTGCTGCCCGCGCTCATGGCGCGCCAGTGGGCCGGGGCCAGGTGATTGAACGTCGCCTCGCCGAGGATCGAGCGACAGGAGTTGCCGGTGCAAAGAAAAAGGACGTTCATGCCTGGGGTTCCTGGTGGGTCAGCGCAACGCCTGGGGTCAAGCTGACTTTCGCTTCCGGCTCGACATGCTCTTGGGCGCACACGTGGTGGCGCAGACCGAGCCCTGGCTGCAGCAGTTATTCGTAAGAAACCCGAGCAGTTCGTTCATGCGCTCGAAGGCCGGGGCGTAATAGATGTACCGACTTTCCTTGCGCGACGTGATGAGGCCCGCCTGCGCCAGTTCCTTCAAATGGAACGAAAGGGTTGGACCCGGGATCTGGAGCAGTTCGCCGATCTCGCCGGCCGGGTAGCCCTCGGGCCCGCGCTGCACCAACAGGCGGAAAACCGCGAGCCGGGATTCCTGCGCCAGTGCCGCGAGGGCTCGAACCACATCAAGACTGTTCATATTTTTAAATATATCGAAATGTAAGATGAACGTCCAGATGGGAGAGACCGAACCCGCCCGCTGCCGGCAGCAGCAACGAAAAAGGCCGGCATCGTGCCGGCCTTCTTCATCAGAACAGGGGCCATTGCTGGCCACTGTTCATGCGTCACGCGAGGTTATTCGCTGTGGCGCATCGACAGGCGCACGCGGCCCTGGCGATCGACTTCGAGCACCTTCACGCGCACGACATCGCCTTCCTTCAGCTTGTCGCTCACGCGCTCGACGCGCTCTTCGCTGATCTGCGAGATGTGCACGAGGCCGTCCTTGCCCGGCAGGATCTGCACGAACGCGCCGAAGTCCATCAGGCGGACGACCTTGCCTTCGTAGACCGCGCCCACTTCGACTTCGGACGTGATCAGCTCGATGCGCTTCTGCGCTTCGCGGCCAGCAGCGCCGCTGACGGATGCGATCTTGACCGTGCCGTCGTTCTCGATGTCGATCGTGGTGCCCGTCTCTTCCGTGATCGCACGGATGACGGCGCCGCCCTTGCCGATGACTTCGCGGATCTTCTCCGGGTCGATCTTCATGGTGATGATCGTGGGCGCCCATTCCGACATCTGCGGACGCGCGCTCGACAGCACCTTGTTCATCTCGCCGAGGATGTGCAAGCGGGCCTTGTGCGCCGAATCGAGCGCGACCTGCATGATTTCCTTGGTGATGCCTTCGATCTTGATGTCCATCTGCAGGGCAGTGACGCCTGACGCAGAACCGGCCACCTTGAAATCCATGTCGCCGAGGTGGTCTTCGTCACCGAGGATGTCGGTGAGCACCTGGAACTTGCCGTCCTCGAGCACGAGGCCCATCGCGACGCCGGCCACCGGCGCCTTGAGCGGCACGCCCGCGTCCATCAGCGAAAGGCTGGTGCCGCAAACCGAGGCCATCGAGCTCGAGCCGTTCGACTCGGTGATCTCGGACACGATGCGGATGATGTACGGGAACGTCGTCATGTCGGGCATGACAGCCGACACGCCGCGGCGCGCCAGGTTGCCGTGACCGATCTCGCGGCGCTTCGGCGAACCCATCATGCCCGTCTCACCCACCGAGAACGGCGGGAAGTTGTAGTGGAGCATGAACGGCTCTTTGCGCTCGCCGGCCAGCGCGTCGATGATCTGCGCGTCGCGGCCGGTGCCGAGCGTGGTCGTGACCAGCGCCTGCGTTTCGCCGCGCGTGAACAGCGCCGAACCGTGCGTGCGCGGCAGCACGCCCGTCTCGACGGTGATCTTGCGCACGGTGTGCATGTCGCGGCCGTCGATGCGCGGCTCGCCGGCGATGATGCGACGACGGACGATGTTGTATTCGAGGCGACCGAGCTCGTCGGTGACCTGGCGCGCCTGGTACTTGGCGCCCTCGCCCGTGGCGAGCGCTTCGACCAGGGCCTTCTTGAGTTCGCCGACGCGCGTGTGGCGCGCCTGCTTCTCGGTGATCTGGTAAGCCTTGACGAGTTCGGCTTCAGCCTGCGCTGCGACGGCCTTGGCGAGGTCAGCGTCGAGTTCCGGCGCCTTCCAGCCCCACGACGGCTTGGCAGCCTTGGCGGCGAGTTCGCGGATTGCGTTGATCGCGACCTGCATCTGCTCGTGACCGTAGACCACGGCGCCGAGCATCACGGCTTCGGACAGCAGGTTGGCTTCGGATTCGACCATCAGCACCGCGTCGGCCGTGCCGGCGACGACGAGGTCGAGGTCGGACGTCTTCATGTCCTTGGTCGACGGGTTCAGCGCGTACTTGCCGTCGATGTAGCCGACGCGTGCGCCGCCGATCGGGCCCTTGAACGGGATGCCTGACAACGCCAGCGCAGCGGAGGCGCCGAGCATCGCCGGGATGTCGGAATCGATTTCCGGGTCGAGCGAGACCACCGTCGCCACCACCTGCACTTCGTTGAAGAAGAACTCGGGGAACAACGGACGGATCGGGCGATCGATGAGACGCGAGATCAGCGTCTCTTTTTCCGAAGGACGGCCTTCGCGCTTGAAAAAGCCGCCGGGGATGCGTCCCGCAGCGTACGTCTTCTCGATGTAGTTGACGGTGAGCGGGAAGAAGTCCTTGCCCGGCTGCGCCTCGCGACGACCGACGGCGGTGACGAGCACCACGGTGTCGCCCATGGAGACGAGGACGGAGCCATCAGCCTGGCGGGCGAGACGGCCGGTTTCGATCGAGACGGCGTGAGGGCCGTACTGGAAGCTGGTCTTGTGGACGTTCACGGTAGGAGGTGTCCGATTGTTTGGAGCTGCAGCCCGACTACAGGGCGACTGGGGGGCAAATACGAATCCGGCCCGCAGAGCGGGCCGGAAACGTGGGCGGCGGTCAGCGGCGCAGGCCGAGCCGCGCCACGACTTCCTGATAACGCGCCGGTGCGGTTTCCTTCAGGTAGTCGAGAAGCTTGCGGCGCTGCGTGACGAGCTTGAGCAGCCCGCGACGCGACGCATGATCGCGCTTGTGCGCTGCGAAATGCTCGCCCAGTTCGTTGATGCGGGCGGAGAGCAGTGCAACCTGGACCTCGGGGGAACCCGTGTCAGCGGCGCCTCGCTTGAAGTCGCCGACGATCTCAGACTTGCGCTCGGTGGACAGTGCCATCGTTTAATAACCTCGAAACCTTAACGTTCGCCTTGGTGTGAGCCGCGCATTTTAGCCGCACGGAGCCCTTTTACTCAACTTTTTCGACCCGGTCCGGTGGTGCCCGCACCGGGGACGAACAGTCGCAGCACCTGGAGCCGGTCGCCGGGACCCGGTTCGACCAGTCCCAGGAAGCCGCCGTCGGGCCCATAGGCCCGATATTGGGCGGCTTCAACCAGCCCTGCGGGCCGCGCCAGCGTGCGGCCCTGGCACAGGTACAGGGCTGCGAGGTCGTCGAGCGTCAGTCGCGGCAGGTCCGGAAACGCGGTATCGACCGCAGCGAGCCAGGGCGCGGATTCGACCGCGGCTTCAGGCGAGGCTTCGACCTCTTCCAGCGTGACCATCGTCGCGCGCTCGAACGGCTCGACCCAGAGCCGGCGCAACGCCCCCAGGTGACCGCGGGTGCCGAGCCCCGCCGCAATTTCTTCGGCCAGGACGCGGATGTAGGTGCCCTTGGAACAGACGACCTCGATGTCGAGGGTCGGTGGGGCCCCTTGCTGGCGTGCGCCTGTCACTGCAAGGGTCTCGATCGTGATCTGCCGCGCCGCGCGCTCGACCTCGAGCCCCATGCGCGCCAGTTCGTACAGCGGCCTGCCATCGCGTTTCAGGGCGGAATACATGGGCGGAACCTGCGGGCGTTCGCCGCGCAGTGACGCCAGCACCCGCTCGAGCGTCGCGTCGTCGAATGCTGGAATCGCGGCACTCGCCACGGGCTGACCCTCGGCGTCGCCGGTATCGGTTGCCACGCCGAGCACGATGGTCGCGCTGTACGCCTTGCGCCGGCCGAGCAATGTGCCGCAGGCCTTGGTGGCCTGGCCGAAGCAAAGGGGCAGCATGCCGGTCGCCATGGGATCGAGGGTGCCGGCATGACCCGCCTTCTCGGCCTGCAGGTGACGCCGAACGCGTTGCAGTGCCTGCGTGGAACTCAAGCCCTGGGGTTTGTCGAGCAGGACGATGCCGTCCACCGCCCGCCAGCGCCGGCGAACCGGGGCGGGACGTCCGGGATCAGCGCTGCTCACGTACGCGAGTCGTCGGCTTCGTCGTCGAGGCGGCTGTCGTAGTGGCCGAGGTCCTCATCGGCATCGGCGCCGGATTCAGGCGCGGCCTCTGCGGGATCGTCGACGTGACGCGCCTGGTCGTCGCGCACCGCACGACCGATGAGGTCGTCGAGGCGATTGCCGCGCTCGAGCTCTTCATCCGGCGCGAAGTGCAACTGCGGCGCGAGGCGCAACTTGAGCGCGCGCCCGAGCGGACCGCGCAGGTACACCGCCGCCTCGTCCAGGATCTCTTTCTGCAACTCATCGTGGGAGTCGCCGGACAGCAGCGTGTAGTTCACCCACATGTGCGTGAGATCCGGCGACACCTTGACGTGCGTCACCGTCATCGGCTTCAGGCGCGGGTCGCGCACCTCCCGCAGCAGCAACTGCGAGAGGACGCGCTGGACCTGCTCAGCGATGCGTCGCGCCCGGGGTACCTCGCGTGGCATCTGCTGCCCTACGCGCTGCGCGCGACCTCGAAGCGGGAGAAGCACTCGATCTGGTCGCCCACGCGAATGTCGTTGTACTTGACCACTCCGATGCCGCACTCGGTGCCGCCGCGCACTTCGCCCACGTCGTCCTTGAAACGGCGCAGCGAGTCGAGCTCGCCCTGGTGAATGACCACGTTCTCGCGCAGCACGCGCACCGGGTTGCCGCGCTTGATGACGCCTTCGGTGACGAGGCAGCCCGCCACGGTACCGAACTTGCTCGAGCGGAACACTTCGCGCACCTCGGCGAGGCCGACGATCTGCTCCTTGATCTCGGGCTTGAGCATGCCGGACACCCAGCTGCGCACGTCGTCGAGCGCCTCGTAGATGACGCTGTAGTAGTTGACCTCGACGCCCTGGTCCTTCAGCGCGCTGCGGGCCGCGCCGTCGGCGCGGACGTTGAAGCCGATGATGCGCGCTCGGGAAGCCGCCGCCAGCGAGACGTCGGACTCGGTGATGCCGCCCACGCCGCTCGCGATGACCTTGACCGACGCCTCGTCGGTGCCGATCTTGGACAGCGAGTCGCGCAGCGCCTCGGCGCTGCCCTGCACGTCGGCCTTGACGATGAGGTTGACGAACTGGCCCGCGTTTTCGCCGATCTGCGAGAAGACGTCCTCGACCTTCTTGGTCGCGCCGGCGAGACGCACGTCGCGGTACTTGCCCTGCCGATACAGCGCGACTTCGCGCGCCTTGCGCTCGCTCTCGACGACCAGCAGGTCGTCGCCCGCACCTGGCGCGTCCGAGAGGCCGAGTACCTGCACGGGCTGGGCCGGACCGGCCGTCTGCACCTGCTTGCCGAGCGCGTCGAACAACGCCCGCACGCGGCCGAATTCCTGGCCGGCAATGATTGGATCGCCCGCCTTGAGCGTGCCGCGCTTCACCAGTACGGTCGCCACGGGGCCGCGGCCCTTCTCGATGCTCGACTCGAGCACGACGCCTACGGCGAGGCCGGAGGTGGGTGCCTTGAGGTCGAGCACTTCGGCCTGCAGCAGCACGGACTCGAGCAGCTTGTCGATGCCCTCGCCGGTCTTCGCCGAGACGTTGACGAACATCACGTCGCCGCCCCATTCCTCGGGGATGACGTTCTGCTTGCCGAGGTCGTTCTTGACGCGATCCGGGTCGGCGCCATGCTTGTCGATCTTGTTGACCGCGACGACGATCGGCACTTCCGCCGCGCGCGCGTGGTTGATCGCCTCGATCGTCTGCGGCATCACGCCGTCGTCGGCCGCCACCACCAGGATGACGATGTCAGTGACGTTGGCACCGCGGGCGCGCATCGCGGTGAAGGCGGCGTGTCCGGGCGTGTCGATGAAAGTGATCAGGCCCTTCGGCGTCTGCACCTGGTAGGCGCCAATGTGCTGGGTGATGCCGCCCGCCTCGCCCGCCGCGACCTTGGTGGTGCGGATGTAGTCGAGCAGCGACGTCTTGCCGTGGTCGACGTGACCCATGATGGTCACGACCGGCGCGCGCGGCAGCACTTCGATGTCGGCCGAGGTCTCGAGCAGCTGCTGCTCGATCTGGTCTTCCTTCAGTGCGATCGCCGTGTGGCCGAATTCCTCGACCACGAGCGTGGCCGTGTCCTGGTCGATGGGCTGGTTGATCGTGGCCATCACGCCCATCTTCATCATCGTCTTGATGACTTCGTTGGCCTTGACTGCCATGCGGTTGGCGAGTTCGCCGACCGTGATCGTCTCCGGAATCTGGACGTCGCGCTTCACCGGCGCCGTGGGCTCCACGAAGCCGTGGCGCGCCTCGACCTGCACCTGGCCCGAGCGACGGTAGCGGCCCTGGGGCTGCTGCTTTTTCTTGAAGTTGGCCTTGGCGTTGGCCGAGACGTGCAGTTCCTGCCGGCCGTACTTGGTCGGCGCACCCGACGCCGGGGCGCGGCTGGGCGCGGGCTCGGAGGCGCGCGCGGCCTTCGGCGCACGCGGCGGCTCTGCCGCGCGACGCTCGGCTTCGATACGGTCACGCTCACGGTCGGTGCGATCGCGGGCCTGCTGCTCCGCCGCCACGCGGGCGTCGGATTCGGCCGCCATGCGCGCCGCGTCCTCGAGTTGCCGGCGCTCGTCGGCCGCGATGCGCTCGGCTTCGAGCTGCGCGGCAGCGTGCGCCTCGGCGTCGATACGCTCCTGCTCCGCGTCGAGATGGGTTCGTCCGGCGGGCGGACGACTTTCTCGACTTCTTCCTGCCGCTGGCGCTGCTCTTCTTCGATGACGGAGCGGTTAAGGTAGGTTTTCTTCTTGCGCACCTCGACCGCGACCGTGCGGGCGCGGCCCTGGGTCGAAGCAAGCTTGATCTCTTGCTGCGTCTTGCGCTGCAAGGTGATCTTGCGTGGCGCTGCCGCGTCCTCGCCTTGCCGCCCGTGCGAGCGGCGCAGGTGCGTGAGCAGTTCCATCTTGGCTTCTTCGCTGATGATGTCGTCAGCGCCGCCCACCTTGATGCCGGCCTCGCCCAGCTGCGCAAGCAGCCGGTCGACGGGGACCTTCAGGACCTCTGCAAATTGCGTGACCGTCACTTCTGCCATTGAATCAAGCCTCCGCTCACGCCTGCTGGCCCTGTTCGAACCAGTGCTTGCGCGCAGCGAGGATCAGCTCACCGGCGCGCTTCTCGTCCAGATTGGGAATTTCGACGAGTTCGTCGATCGACTGCTCGGCCAGGTCTTCGCGGGTCACGATGCCGTGCCGCGCGAGTTCGGCGGCCAGGGTGTCGTCCATGCCGTCGACTTCGAGCAGGTCGGCCGCCGGGGCCGCGACCGTCTCTTCGCTCGCAATCGCCTGCGTCAGCAGCACGTCGCGCGCGCGGTTGCGGAGCTCCTGCACGATCGCCTCGTCGAACTCTTCGATCGACGCGATCTCCGACTGCGGCACGTAGGCGATTTCCTCGATGCTCGAGAAACCCTCCTGCACCAGGATGGCGGCGACGTCTTCGTCCACGTCGAGCTGCTGCATGAACAGGTCGCGCAGTACTTTCTGCTCGGACTCGCTTTTTTCTTCCGCCGCCTGCTCGCTCATGATGTTGAGCTTCCAGCCGGTGAGTTCGCTGGCGAGGCGGATGTTCTGCCCGCCGCGGCCGATGGCCTGCGACAGCTTCTCTTCCGCCACGGCGATGTCCATCGAGTGCGATTCTTCGTCCATGACGATGGAGCTGACTTCAGCCGGCTGCATCGCATTGATCACGAACTGCGCGGCGTTGTCGTCGAACGGGATGATGTCGACGCGCTCGCCGGCGATCTCGTTCGAGACGGCCTGCACGCGCGAGCCGCGCATGCCGACACAGGCGCCGACCGGGTCGATGCGCGGGTCGTTGCTGCGCACGGCGATCTTGGCGCGGGCGCCTGGATCGCGGGCGGCGCCGAGGATGTTGATCAGGCCCTGGCCGACTTCCGGCACCTCGAGCTTGAACAGTTCAATCAGGAACTCGGGCGCCGTGCGGCTCAGGAACAGCTGCGGGCCGCGCGGCTCGGAGCGCACGTCCTTGAGGAAGGACTTGATGCGGTCCTGCGTGCGGACCGGCTCGCGCGGAATCATCTGGTCGCGCGGGATGAAGCCTTCGGCGTTGCCGCCGAGGTCGACGAAGATGCCGTTGCGGTCGACGCGCTTCACCAGCCCCGACACCAGCGTGCCGATGCGGGCCTTGTACATGTCCACGACCTGCGCGCGCTCTGCCTCGCGCACCTTCTGCACGATGACCTGCTTGGCGGTCTGCGCAGCGATGCGGCCGAAGGCGACCGACTCGAGCGGCACTTCGACGTAGCCACCCGGTTCCGCTTCAGGCGAAACGTCGAGGGCGTCCTCGAGGCGCAGTTCCTTGTCCGGGAACTCGAGCTCGGTGGAGTCGTCGGCGAAGACCTTCCAGCGCTGGTAGGTGTCGTATTCACCGGTCTTGCGGTTGATCGACACGCGCACGTCGATTTCCTCGCCGTACTTCTTGCGCGTGGCGGACGCGAGCGCAGTCTCGAGCGCCTCGAAGATGATTTCCTTCTCGACGCCCTTCTCGTTGGAAACTTCTTCCGCAACTCTCAGGATTTCTTTGCTCATCGCTCGTCGTCCTCTGCAAATCGTCTGCGTTCAGAAGTCGGGCGCGAGATGCGCCTTCCTGATGCCCGCAATCGGCAGCCGGAAAGTCCGGCCGTCCACGGCAACCTCGATCGTGTCGTCCCCGGCGGCGACCAGCCGGCCCTTGAACCGGCGGCGCTCCTCGCAGGGATGCACCATCTCCACGAAAACCTCTTCCCCCACGAACGGCCCGAAATGCCGCGCCTGGCGCAGCGGCCGCTCCATTCCCGGCGACGACACCTCGAGGGTGTAGTTGCCCGGAATCGGGTCCGACGCGTCGAGCACCTCGCTCACCGCGCGACTGGCCCGCTCGCAGTCCTCGACCGTGATGCCCGCGTGGGCTTCCGTGTCGAGATAGATCCGCAACAAGGCAGTGCCACGGCCCGGCAGGAACTCGAGTTCCCACAGGTCGTAACCGAGCCCCGCGACCACCGGCTGCAGCAGTGCCGTCAGCGTGTCCCTGAGCATCGCGCGTCCTCGCTCGAACCCCAAAAACGAAAAATGGGCCCGCGGCCCATTTCTTCTCTGCGCCCGGCCGGTGGGCCGTCGCAAATGAAAAATCCCCGCTGGCGGGGACTTCTCTGGCGAATCCTCCGCCGATCCGCGAACCCGCTGGCGCCGCGAGGTGCCAAAAACGAGCCAAAACGCGTGTCAGGGACCGGCCGGGGCACACACCACCCTGCGGCAGCACGTTCCTCGGACCGCCGATTCTATAGCAAAGCCGCCCGACGAGGCTAGTATCGGGGCCGTTTCAGGCCAGCAGCCGCGCCACCGCATCGGCCACGTAGTCGACATTGGCGGCGCTGATTCCGGCCACGTTCATGCGGCCGTCGGGCGGCACGTAGACGTGGTCTTCGTCCCGCAACCGGGCGATTCCGGGCTCGGCCAACCCCAGCAACGAGAACATGCCGCGCTGGCGGGTCAGCCAGCCGAAATCGTGTGCCGGCAACCGTGCCGACAGCCGGGATGCCAGCAAGGCCCGCAACGCCTTCATGCGCGCGACCATGGAACCTACCTCTGCTTGCCACTGCTGCCGCAGGTCCGCGTCGGCCAGCAGCCGGGCCACGATCGCAGCCCCGTGGTCGGGCGGCATCGAATACATGCGCCGGGCAAGGCGCGCCTGGTGCGTGGCGGTGGCGGCCTTCGCAGCGGCATTGGCAGTGATCACGGCCAGCGCGCCGGTGCGTTCACGGTACAGGCCGAAATTCTTCGAGCACGACACCGCGAGCAGCAGCTCGGGGACGCGCTCCGCCAGGATCCGCACGCCGACCGCATCGGTTTCGAGATCGTCGCCGAAGCCCTGGTACGCCAGGTCGACGAACGGAACGAGCCCGCGCCGCACGATCACGTCGCCGAGCGCGGCCCATTGCACTGGCACCAGGTCGGCGCCGGTCGGGTTGTGGCAGCAGGCATGCAGCAGCACCAGCGAAGCCGCGGGCAGGCGCTCGATGTAACCGAGCATGGCGTCGAAATCCACGTCCCGGCGCGCTGCGTCCAGGTACGGGTAGCGCTCGAGCCGCAAGCCGGAACTGCCGATCAACGGCTCGTGATTGGCCCAGGTGGGGTCGCTCACGTGCACCACCGTGGCGGGCCTCGAGACCTTGACCAGCTCCGCACCGAGACGCAACGCGCCGCAACCGCCGACGGTCTGGATCGTCGCCGTGCGATCGGCCAGTGCGGGTGCAAGTGGGCCGAGTGCCAGCGCAACGATGCGCTCGTTGAACTCGACGTTGCCGGCCGGCCCGACGTAACTCTTGCTGGTCTGCGTGCCGAGCATCCCCTGCTCCGCCGCACGCACGGCGGCGGGCACGGGCGTGTTGCCCGATTCGTCGCGATAGACGCCGACACCCAGGTCCACCTTGAGCGGTGAAGTGTCGCGGCGGAACGCGGCCGTCACGCCAAGGATCGGGTCGGGCGGCAGCGTATCGAGCGTTTCGAACATGGAAGCACCTGTGCGGACGAGCCGGAGCATGATGCCCGACTCGGACGCGTGGGTCAGCCTTCGCTGGCCCGCGGCTTCGACTGCACGACCTGCTGGTCGATCGCGCCGAAGAGGCTCTTGCCGTCGTGGCCGAACATCTCGATGCGCACCCGGTCGCCGAAACGCAGGAACGGCGTGGTCGCCTTGCCGGCGGCGATCTGCTCGAGCGCCCGCGTTTCCGCCAGGCACGACGAGCCACTCGAGCGGTCGTAGTTGGACACGGTTCCCGAGCCGATGACGGCGCCCGCGCCGAGTCGGCGCGTCTTCACCACGTGGGCGATCAGCTGCGCGAAATCGAAAGTCATGTCGACACCGGCATTGGGCTGGCCAAAAGGCTTGCCGTTGATGTGCACGACGAGCGGCAGGTGCACCTTGTGGTCGTGCCAGGCCAGGCCGAGCTCGTCGGGCGTGATCGCGCACGGTGAAAACGACGTGGCGGGCTTGGACTGGTAGAACCCGAATCCCTTCGCGAGTTCGGCCGGGATCAGGTTGCGCAGCGACCAGTCGTTCACGAGCATCAGCAACTTGATGTGGCTGCCCGCTTCCGCTACGCCCGTAGACATCGCTACGTCGTCGGTGATGACGGCAAGCTCGCCTTCGAGGTCGATCCCGAAATCCTCGCTCGGCACGGCGACGTCGCCCAGCGGCGGAATGAAGTCGTCGGATCCGCCCTGGTACACGAGCGGGTCGGTCCAGAAGCTGGGCGGCATGTCGGCATTGCGCGCCTTGCGCACGAGCTCGACGTGGTTCACGTACGCGGAGCCGTCGACCCAGTGATACGCACGCGGCAGCGGTGCCAGCGCCTGGCGCGGATCGAACGGCACGGCGCCCACCGCCTCGCCATCGGCGAGGTGGTCCGACACCTCCTGCAACAGCGGCTCCGTGCGCGACCAGTCGTCGATGGCGGCCTGCAGAGTCGTGGCGATCGAAGGCACCGGCAGGGCGATGGCGAGGTCGCGGCTCACGACCACCAGCTGGCCGTCACGCGTACCGTTGCGCAGCGTCGCGAGCTTCATTTTCCCTTCCAGCTGTCGACGTAACCCGCCCATTCCACCGCGAGGCCGGCATCCGTGACGTCGAGCGGATCGCGGGTGTCGATCATGACGGCGTATTCGTCGGTGGCGGGCTTGGGCTGCTCGAACATGCGCGTGAGCGCCTTCGGATGCGGGCCGTGCGTGAAGCCGGCCGGATGATAGGTGAGCATGCCGGGATGGATGTTGTCACGACTGAAGAAGTCGCCCGCATGGTAGAAGAGCACTTCGTCGTAGTCGTCGTTGTTGTGGAAGAACGGCACCTTGAGCGCCTGCGGATCGGTCTCGAACGGGCGCGGCACGAACGTGCAGACCACGAAGCGCGACGACACGAACGTCGTGTGCGCCGAGGGCGGCAGGTGGTAGCGATGACTCATCAGCGGACGGATGTCGCGCACGTTGATGCGCACCGGCGCGAGCTCGCCGTGCCAGCCGATCGCGTCGAGCGGATTGAAGGGATACGTGATGGTCGAGACGGCGCCGCGACGCTTGACCTGGACCTGCCACGACTGCGTCGACGACTGCTGCGCCTTGAACGGCTCGTCGATGCGCGGAGTGTCGAGCAGCGCAGGATCGAAGATGGCGTGCGGCCCGACCAGGCCCTTGTCCGGCAGCATGTAGCTGGCGTTGGTCGATTCGATCAGCAGCACGTCGACCGGAGCGGTGACTTCGAGCCGCCACATCGTGCCGCGGGGCAGCATCACGTAGTCGCCCGCGCGCACCGCCAGGTGCCCGAAATCGCAGTACAGGTGGGCTTCGCCCGCGTGCACGAACAGCAGCTCGTCACCGTCGGCGTTGCGGGCGAGACGCGCCATGCTGCGCCCCAGGCGCCAGAAGCGCACCCGGCAGGCTGCATTGGCGAGCACTTCGCTCGCGGACCACGGGCTGGTCTCCTGCGACTCGATGAGGCGCATCAGGTCGAGCGCGCGGGGACGCAGCGGGCCCTCGAAATCGACCCAGCCCGTCGGCGGATGCCGGTGATGGAAAAAGGCGGCCGGACCGAAAAAGCCTTCCTTGCTCATCTCGCGTTCGTACGTGCCCGCCGGCAGGTCGCAGTGCGCCTGCCGCGAGGCTTCGCCTTCGACGCGCGAGACGGGGATGTAGTGTTTCACTTCGTACCTCAGCGTAAGAGGGGCTAGGGGCTAGGGGTTAGGGGTTAGTCGGAATCGCAGCTCCGCATCTGAACTCTTGGCGCCAACAACTGACCGATCAGATACCAGCCGCACCTCCGACTAACCCCTAGCCCCTAGCCTCCCCTTCCTGCCCTTCCTAAATGACGCCTCTGCGTTCCTGATCGAGTTCGATCGATTCGAACAGCGCGCGGAAGTTGCCCTCGCCAAAGCCCTCGTTGCCCTTGCGCTGGATGATCTCGAAGAAGATCGGGCCGATGACGTTGGTGGTGAAGATCTGCAGCAGGATGCCGTCTTTCGCGCTGCCGTCGATCAGGATGCCGCGCTGCGCCAGCTCGGCCAGGCTTTCCCGATGACCTTCGACGCGGGCGGGCACGCCTTCGTAGTAGGTGCCGGGCGTGTCCTGGAACGTGATGCCGTTGGCGCGCAACGCGTCGACCGTCGCATAGATGTCGGCCGTGTGCAGCGCGATGTGCTGGATGCCCTCGCCCTGGTATTCCCGCAGGTATTCCTCGATCTGCGACTTGTCGTCCTGCGATTCGTTGATCGGGATGCGGATCTTGCCGCACGGGCTGGTCATGGCCTTGCTGAAGAGACCCGTCTTCTTGCCTTCGATGTCGAAATACCGGATCTCGCGGAAATTGAACAGCCGTTCGTAATATCCGGCCCACTTCGCCATGTTGCCGCGATGCACGTTGTGCGTGAGGTGGTCGATGACAGCGAGGCCGGTCGAGCGCAGCGAGCCGCGTTGCGCGACCGGCACGAAGTCGACGTCGTAGATCGTGTTCTCGCCGTAGCGGTCCACGAGGTAGACCTGGCTGCCGCCGATGCCCTCGATGGCAGGGATGTTCAGCTCCATCGGGCCGACCGGGTTCTGCACCGGCTTGGCGCCAAGTTCAACGGCTCGCCTGAAGGCCTTCGCTGCATCTTTCACGCGGAACGCCATGGCACACGCCGACGGACCGTGCTGCTGCGCAAAGCGCTGGCCGAAGCTGCCCGGTTCGGCGTTGATGATGAAGTTGACGTCGCCCTGCCGATGCAGGGTCACGTTCTTGCTGCGGTGCCGTGCCGTGACCGGGAAGCCCATGCGTTCGAACAGCGAACGCAGCAATTCCGGATCGGGCGCCGTGTACTCGACGAACTCGAAGCCGTCCGTCCCCATCGGGTTGTCGAAGAGATCGGCCATCGCGAGCCTCGCGCAGTTTAGTTACGGATGAAACTGTAGGCGCGCATGGTAGCGGAACGGCGTCGTGCATCCAACCGGCCCGCACCGGCGCCAGGCCGGGCGGAGCGCCAGATCAACGTTCGGCGACGGCGACCGGCGTGTAGGTGTAGTGCCAGGGTTCGCGTGGCGAAGCCAGCGGCCCGATGAACTGACGGCTTGTGGCGCGAACCGCCGCGTCGAGTCGCTCGCCCCAGCCCTGCTGCAGCCAGGTCGTGTCGATGGTCCGGCTGTCCGGCCCGGCGACGATCTCGTCGCCCCGATGCACCTGGAAGTCGATCGCACGCATCTGGCCATGGGGCGACAATCCTGGCGCGGCGACAGTCGGAGTGGGCTCGGGCACATACCCGTGCAGGAAGGCCGCCAGTGCGGCGGCTCCCGCGCCACCACCGGCCGGGCGATCGTGAAAATGCGTGATCGCGTCCTGCAGCAGGCGGGCTGCCGCTGCCGCGACCGATTCGTTGCGGGCCCAGTTCGTGAGCTGGACATCCAGGCTGCGCACCTGCGGGTTCACGAACAGCGTGTAGCCGGGGTTTGCCTGTTCGAACTCGGCGCGGACCCGCGCGATCTCGGCATCGAGTTCCTGCTGCTCGGGCGAGCCGGCGTAGGCGGCGATCTGCTCCTGCGACCAACTCCAGCGTTCGGCAAGCCGCTCGCCGCTGCGCAGGTAGGAGCGCAGCGCGAGCAGGCGCGGCCCGACGCCTTCGATGCGCGGCAGTACGGAGGCCACGCGAGCGTCCGTCGCTGTGGCCACTGCGGTCGCCATGCCGTCGAGCTCTTGCTCCAGACCGGCCTCATTCGCGCGTGCGACGTTCGATGCTGCGAGCGCGGCCAACAGCCAGGGCAGCAAAGTCCGCCAGGGTGTCGACGGCGAATTCAAGGCGCGCCGACCGTCGGCGCTCCATTCGCGAGCACCGTCATGTTCAGGCCAGTGTTCTGCGCCAGGATTGGCGCATCGAGCACGACCAGCGTGGTGCCAGGCACGAGCAACGGATAGACCTGCCGGGCAAAGACCTCCGGCATCCGCACGCGTCCGCCGATCACCGACGCCAGATCGGAACCGGCCGTACCCGCATATCCCGGCATGCTGACGGCGATCCAGTTGCGCGCCGGCGCTCCTGCCACCAGGACGCTCTGGCCGCGCCCTTCGCCCTGGCCGACGATGAACGCATGTGCGCCCAGGGGCTTGAGCGGATCGCTCACGTGCAGTTTCGCCCGCCCGATCTCGACGCCGTTACGCAGCACGATCACGCGCTCATCCGCAGCACTCATGACGAGCGACACCGGCCCGGTCGGCGACTTCTCCGGCTCCCAGCGAAAATTCTCGTCCTCGCCCAGGCGCGAAGCCACGTCTGCCTGCCCGGTCACCGGATTGACCGGCGCGACGGCTGCGGCATGCACCACTTCGACTGGCGCCGTGCGCGCGTCGACGACCACGACCGTCATGCCCATCGGCGAGACGCCGAACAGGTCCTCGGCGAAGACCGACGGCAAGTGGACGCAGCCATGCGAGGACGGGTAGCCGGGCAAGCCACCCGCATGCAGCGCAACGCCATCCCAGGTCAGGCGCTGCGTGTACGGCATGGACGCATTGTTGTACTTGGAGGAGTGGTGGTCGCGGTCTTTTTGCAGGATCGTGAACACGCCCGTGGGCGTGCCATGGCCGGGCTTGCCGCTGCTGACCGTCGAGTAGCCGATCTCCACGCCGTTGCGGTAGACGAAAGCGAGCTGGTCGTCGAGGCTCACGATCACGACGATCGGACCTGCGGGCGCGATGCCCGGGCTCCAGACGAACTCGCCGGGCTGCAACGCCTTGGGCGGCGTCTCGGGCAGCGAGGATTCCTTGGCGCCCCAGAAAGGCAGCGCCGCAGCGATGCCCGGCAGGGCAAGCAAGGTAAGGAGGGCCAGTGTCTTGCGCATGTCGCGTCCCAGGTTCGTTGACAAAAAAGAGGCCCCGCAAGCGGAGCCTCTTCTTCAATGCGATGGCATCAAGCCAGCCGCAGCGATCACTCCGGCTTGACGAACAGCGCGTCGTCGACGCGCTTGACGCCCGGGACGGCCTTGGCGACGGCAAGCGCACGGCCCTTCATCTTGTCGCTGGTCACGAAGCCGCCGAGCTGCACGATGCCGCCGCGCGCTTCGACATTGATCTGGCCTGACTTCACGTCGCTGGCGTCCACCAGTGCCGACTTGACCTTGCTCACGAGCACGGTGTCGTCGAGCTTGGTGCCCATGGACGTAGCCGGGTGCACCGCGATTTCATTGCGCACGGAAACGACGTCCTTGACGTTCTTCGCCACCTTGCCGGCTGCGTCTTTCTCGGCCTGGGTCTTGACGAAGCCGCTGAGCAGCACCACGCCCTTGTACACCTCGACATTGACGTCGCCGGACGGCACGCCCTTCTCGGCCAGCAGGCTCGCCTTGAGCGACGTGGCAATCGTGCCGTCGTCGACCAGGTTGCCAGCGGACTTTTCCGCCATGACGGGCGCGGCGAATGCCAGGGCGATGGCAGTGCAGGCGGCGAACAAGGTGTTTTTCATGGCTCTTCTCGTGTGGGGTAAGGGAATAAGGAATTTATCAGCGACCGGACAGCGCCTCAATCCGGAAAGCGCACCTGCAGGCCCAGGCCGGGTCGAGCCCGCAATCGGGTCTCAGATCAGGCACCGCTGCAGGAACCGAAGCCGCTGCCGCCGCCACACATCTTGGTGGCCTGGCGCAGGTCCTGTCGCACGCTTTCGCCACGCCGCTGGACTTCGTCGTATTCGTCCTGCGTCATGCAGACTTCCTGTTTGAACTTCGTGCCAAGGTAGGCGACCTTGGTACAGTACAGCGTGACACCGTTGCGTTGGAACTGCTTGTATCCGGGAGGTGCGCCCGGCCGCTTGGAGGGCTCGGCTGGCGCGGGAGTGACGGCCGACACGGCAGCAACGGGCGGTGGCGCCGACGCGCAGCCGGCCAGCAAGGCGACGGCGAGGGTGAGCGGCAGAAGGCGCATGGCTGGTCCTCCGGTAAAATGGGGCGCTCCGCCAAGCATGATCAACACCCCCTGCCAGCGAGTACCCGGGATGTTGGTGGGCCGTGATGGGATCGAACCATCGACCTACAGATTAAAAGTCTGCAGCTCTACCGCTGAGCTAACGGCCCCGCTAAGGTGAGTCGGTAATGATAGCCGATCAGCGGTAGCGGGTGGGATCGGCCACGCGGGCGGCCGCGAATCCGGCCTGGCGCAAGCGGCAGGAGTCGCAGCGGCCACAGGCCCTGCCCTGCTCGTCCGCCTGGTAGCAGGAGACCGTCAGACCGAAGTCCACGCCCAACGCAGCGCCGCGACTGATGATTTCGGCCTTCGTCAGGTCGATCAACGGGGTGCGGATGCGCAGCGGCTCGCGGCCCTCGACGCCTTCACGCGTGGCAAGGTTCGCCATGCGCGCAAAGGCCGCAATGAACTCGGGACGGCAGTCCGGGTAGCCTGAATAATCCACCGCATTGACGCCAATGAAGATGTCGTGCGCCTGCAGCACCTCGGCCCAGGCGAGCGCGAAGGACAGGAACACCGTATTGCGGGCAGGCACGTAAGTCACCGGGATGGCGCTGCCGCTGCCTGACCCGTCCTCCGGCACGGCGATGGAGGCATCCGTCAGGGCCGAGCCGCCAAAGGCGCCGAGGTCGATGTGCATGACGCGATGCTCGACCGCCCCCAGCCGCGCGGCGATGCGGGCGGCCGCGTCGAGTTCGGCGCGATGCCGTTGCCCGTACTCGAAGCTGAGCGCATGGCAGCGGCAGCCTTCGGCACGCGCGATGGCAAGGCACGTCGCAGAATCGAGGCCGCCCGAGACCAGCACGATGGCTGTTCTCGCCGCAGCGGGGGCGGGGGCGGACGCGGGATCCGGCATCGTCATCGTCCTGGCTCGTTGCCCCAGAGGACCTTGTGCAGTTGCACCTGCAGCCGCACCGCGAGCCGATCGGCCAGGATCCATTCGGCGAGGTCGCGTGGCGCCACCTCACCCCACACCGGCGAAAACAGCACCTGCGCGGGCAGCGGCTCTGCGCGCGCGCGCAACAGGTCGCGCGCCCACTCGTAGTCGGCGCGCGAGCACAGGACGAACTTGAGCTGGTCGCGTGGGGTGAGCACGTCGAGATTGGCGAGCTGGTTGCGCTGGACTTCGCCGGACCCGGGCGTCTTCAGGTCGACGACGCGACTGACGCGTGAATCCACGGCCCCGACGTCGAGTGCCCCGCTCGTCTCGAGTGAGACAGCGAACCCGGCGTCGCAGAGACCGGTGAGGAGTTCCAGGCAGGCCTTCTGCGCCAGCGGCTCGCCGCCGGTGACGCACACATGCTGCACGCCGCTCTGACGCGCGGTCTCGATGAGTGCGTCGAGCTGTTGCCACTCGCCGCCATAGAAAGAGTATTGCGTATCGCAGTACACGCAGCGCAACGGACACCCGGTCAGCCGGATGAACAGCGTGGGCCAGCCGACCGCGTCGCCTTCGCCCTGGATCGAGACGAACGTCTCAGTGACCTTGAGCCGGCTCACCGGCCCTCGGCGTTCATCATGCCCAGCTTCACCTGCGCCTGCTTCGCCGCTTCCGAGTCCGGATAGGTGGACACCACCTTGTTGAGGGTGGCGCGGGCGTTCTTGAACGCCTTGAGTTCGTACTGGGACAGCGCGACCTTGTACATCGCATCCGCCAGCCGGCGCGACTCGGGAAATGCCGCGACGGCCTGGAAGGCCTTGAGCGCATCCTCGAACTGCGACTGCACGAAATGCGCTTCACCCAGCCAGTAGGTCGCGTTGTCGGCGCGCGGTCCGCGCGGGTACTTGGCGAGGTACATCTGGAATCCGCGCACTGCTTCTTCGTAGCGGCCAGCCTTCATCGCGGCGAAGGCATCGCCGTAGACGGACGATTCATCGGCGAATACCGCATCGGGTGCGCGCGTTGCACCGCCCCCTGCGACGGGCGTGCCGCCGCCGGCGCCGTTCTCGATCACCAGCAGGCGACGATCGACGTCGCCATACAGATCCCGTTGCTGCTGCTGCAGCGAATCGAGCTGGTGGCGGGCTTCCTCGATCTGGCCCCGCAGGTTGCGCAGCTCCTGCTGCGATTTCTCGATCTGCTGCTGCAGGTCGAGCAGGGACTGGTTGACGCGCGTCTCGAGCGTAGTCGAGACGCTGGTCGCCCGCGTTCGCACGCGCCTCCAGTTCCTTGTTGCTGGCAGTCGCATGCACGAGCGTGCCGCACAGCAGCGCCGGCAGCACGCAGACAACACGCAGCAGGGTCTTCATCGGTTCAGGGCCCCTGGACGAGTTCGACGCGACGGTTCTGTGCAAACGCCGATTCGTCGGAGCCTTCGACCGCCGGGCGCTCCTCGCCGTAGCTGACCGTGGTGACCTGCCCTTCCTTGACGCCCTGCAGCAGCAGCGCCTTGCGCACCGTCTGCGCACGACGCTCGCCGAGGCCGATGTTGTACTCGCGCGAGCCGCGTTCGTCGGTGTGGCCTTCGAGACGGACGCGCGCCGTCGGGTACTTGTTGAGGTACGCCGCGTGGGCCGCGACGACACTGACGTAGTCGCTGCGGATCTCGCTGTTGTCGAATTCAAAATAGACGATATTGCGCGACTGCAGCGCGGCGAGTGCCTGCTGCTGGGCGGCGCTCATCGTGCCCGCCGCGCCTGTCGCCGGAGCCGTCTCCATGCCAACGCCACTGGTCTGCGCGCCCGTCTCGACCGGCGCCTGCGTGGTCGCCTCGGGCTGTACCTGCTTTGACTTGGTGCAGGCGGTCAGGCCTACGGCGAGCAGGCTCAAGGCAACGACATGGGTCCACTTCATGGTCATCGAACTCCTGGGAATGTGCGCGAATGATACCTTGCGTGCCGCCGGGCTTCACCGTGGCGACGTCGGGAACGGCGACCAGACCGGCTCGCGGACGTCGCCGGTATCGGAACTGAGCCGCTGCTGGAACCGGCCATCGGCCGAAACCATGGCCAGGGCCCCTCGCGACCCGGACCGGGTCGCGTAGATGATCGTCGCGCCGTTCGGCGCAAAACTCGGGGCTTCGTCCTGCCGGCCGTCGGTGAGCACGTGCAGGTTGCGAGTCTTGAGATCGAGCGTGGCGATCCGGTAGCTGCCACGGTCGAGCGTCACGAGCGCCAGCGACTCGCCGTCGGGTGCCACGCGCGGACGCGCGTTGTACCCGTTGGTGAAGGTGAGTCGCTGCGGTTCCTGGCCCGTCGTGGCACCGACGCGGTAGATCTGCGCGCTGCCGGCGCGATCGGACGTGAAATAGATGCTGGCGCCGTCGCGCGACCACTCCGGCTCGGTGTCGATCGCGTTGTCCGTGGTGAGCCGCGTAAGACCCTGCGTCGCGAGGTCGAGCACGTGGATGTCCAGGTTACCGTCGCGCGAGAGCGTCAGTGCAAGTTTGCGCCCGTCCGGCGACCAGGCCGGCGCGCCGTTGATGCCGGCGCGTGCAGACACACGCCGCCGCTCGCCCGTCGCCAGGCGCTGCACGTAGATGGCCGACGCCTTGCCCTCGAACGACACGTACGCGAGGCTCTGGCCGTCGGGCGACCACGCCGGCGACATGAGCGGCAGGCTCGACTCGGTGATGGTGCGCGGGCCGAACCCGTCGGCATCCGCGACGATCAGCCGGTAGCGTTGCGCCGGCGGCCGCCCGTCCACCGCAACGTAAGCGATGCGCGTGGAGAACGCGCCGGGAATGCCCGGTCAGGCGCTCGAAGATCAGGTCAGCGATGCGGTGCGCGGTGCCGCGCAGTCCGCGCTCGGTGGTGAGCAGGCGCTGGCGTGAGCAGCGACTGCCCGGTCTGCACGTTGAACAGCTCGAACTCGACCGCAAGTCCGCTGCCCGTCGACTCGACCCGGCCGATCACCAGGAAATCGGATTTGAGCAGGCGCCAGTCCTCGAAGCGCACCTGCGCGCCTTGGGTGGGGCGGGCCACGAGGTCGCGGCGCTCGAGGGGCTTGAAGCGTCCGCTGAGCTGCAGGTCGCTCGCAACGACGGCGGCAACGTCGCCGGAGCCGCCCTCGGCCTGGCCGCCGAAAGGCACGACGGCAATCGGTACCGCATCACGCACGCCCTGCGTGATGTCGAGCCGCAATTGCGCCTGCGCACTGCTGGCGAACAAAGCGCATGCCAGCGACGAGCCAGGCCCACGAGCGGGCCGCTTGGATGCAGGTGGGACGCGCAGTCGCGCGTTGGGAACTCATGCGTGGCTTACTCCGTAGGCTTGAAAACGATGACCAGCCGGCGTTCGAAGGCGCGCGCATCTCGCGGCGCGGGCAGCGGCGACGAACGATACACCGCATTGGCGACCGATTCGCGCACGGCCTGGTCGCCGTTGCAGTCGCCGATCTTGACGTCGAGCACCGTGCCACCCGTCGCCTGCGTGACATTCAAGGTGCACTCCAACCCGGCGCGAGCCGTGGCCGGCCGGTTCCAGTTGCGTTCGATCGTCTGGATCAGCAGCGTGCGGTACTCGTCGACGACACCGGAGCGCGCCAGCGCCTCGCCCGCCTCTTCGTCCTCGAGCGCCCGTTGCAACTCGGCTTGCTTCGCGGCTTTCGCGCGTGCCGCAGCGGCTGCCTTTTCCTGTTCCTCCTGCTTGAGCTTCGCCGCCGCGGCCTGCTTGCGCTGCTCTTCCTGCTGGCGCTGGTCCTCGGCGGCGGCCCGCTCCTTTGCGGCCAGCGCGGCGGCATCGCGCGCTTTCTTTTCCGCGGCCTCAGAACGCTCTGCTTCCAGCCGCACGGCCGCAGCGTCGGCCCGGGCTTTGGCCTCGGCCTGGGCTTTGGCTTTGGCCTCCGCGGCGACCTGCGCCTGTTGCTGCGCCAGCGCCGGATCAGGCTCGGGGGCGACGGCCGGCTGGGGCTGCACCACGGGTTCAGGCTCGGGTGTTGGGCGCGGTGCCGGCTTTGGCGCCGGGGCAGGCTCACGCAAGGGCCGGCCAGCCTTCACGGATGACGGCAGGTCTTCGTAGCGCACCACGTTGCCTTCGATCGCCAGTTGCTCGGGCTCGGGCTCCGTGCGCCATTGCACGGCGGCAAGCGCCAGCACCGCGACGATCACGCCATGGACGATGACCGAGCCGATCCAGGGCCGCAGTCGTTCGCTCGCGGCAGCCGGCATTCCGTCAGCGCGCACCGGATCCGCGGCTGGCCGACAACGGCTCCGTGACGAACCCGACCTTCTTCGCACCCGCCTGCTGCAGCAACACCATGCCCTCCACGACGCGCCCATACGGCACTGCCCTGTCTGCCTTGACCAATACGGGGCGCCCGGGTTCCCGGCGCAGCGCGGCGCTGGCCACTTCCAGCAGCTTTTCGTCGTCCAGCGCCCGTTTCGGGTCGCCCAGGTTCAGGTACATCGCCCCGGCGCTGTCGACGCTCAGCAGCAGCGGCTCGAGGTCGTCGGGCTCGATCGGCTCGGCCGCAGCCTGCGGCAGGTCGACCTTGATGCCCTGGCTCAGCATCGGCGCGGTCACCATGAAGATGATCAGCAGCACCAGCATCACGTCGATGTAGGGCACGACGTTGATCTCGCCCATCAGCTTGCGGTTGCGGCTGCGCGGCATCGGTGTCTCCCGGCGTCAGCCCTGCATGCCGCCGGCGTGGCGCTGCAGGATGGCGGAGAGTTCCTCGGTGAAGGTGTCGTAGCGCAGCTCGAGGCGGCTGACCTGGTCCGCATAGCGGTTGTAGGCGATGACCGCCGGAATCGCCGCGAACAGGCCCATCGCCGTGGCGATGAGGGCCTCGGCGATCGCAGGCGCCACCGTGGCAAGTGTCGCCTGCTGCACGTTGCCCAACGCCTGGAAGGCCGTGAGGATGCCCCACACGGTGCCGAAGAGCCCTACGTACGGGCTGGTCGAGCCGATCGTTGCCAGCGTGGAGAGGTTCTGCTCGAGACGGTCCGTTTCCTTGAGCTGCGCGATCTTCATTGCACGCCGGCTGGCGTCGAGCAGCGGACTGCCGGCGAGCCCGAGCTGCGAGCGCAGGCGCGAGAACTCGCGAAAGCCCGAGACGAAGATATCCGCCATGCCGGTATGGGCGCCGCCTTCGAGCGATTTGTACAACGCCGCAAGGTCGCCACCGGACCAGAACTGGCCTTCGAAATCTTCCGCGGCGCGGCGCGAATCGTTCAGCAGCTTGCGCTTCGACAGGATGATCGCCCACGAAGCGACCGACGCACCGATGAGCAGCAGCATCACCAGCTGCACGACGAGACTCGCCTGCAGCAGCAGGTCGAGGATGGAATGCTCACCGATCATGCGTGGATGTCCTTCGGTTTCAGCCTTCGAACAGGCCCAGGTTGCCTGGCCGGGCCTCGATGGCTGGCGGCGTCAGGCCAAAATGCAGGTACGCGTTGCGCGCGGCCACCCGGCCACGGGCAGTGCGCATGATGTACCCCTGCTGGATCAGGAACGGCTCGATCACGTCCTCGATGGTGCCGCGCTCCTCGCCGAGCGCTGCGGCGAGACTGTCGACACCGACGGGGCCGCCGTCGAATTTCTCGATGATGGTCAGCATCAGGCGCCGGTCCATCGGATCGAATCCCTGCGGGTCGACGTCGAGCAGGTCGAGCGCGGCCCGCGCGACGTCCTGCGTGATCCGGCCGCCGGCCTTGACCTCGGCGTAGTCGCGCACGCGCCGCAGCAGGCGGTTGGCGATCCGGGGCGTGCCGCGGGAGCGCGTGGCGATCTGCGCCGCGCCTTCCGTATCGGTGGGCACGCCGAGGATGCCGGCGGAGCGCTGCACGATGCGCTGCAGGTCGTCGTGCCCGTAAAACTCCAGACGCTGCACGATGCCGAAGCGATCGCGCAGCGGCGACGTGAGCAGGCCGGCGCGGGTCGTGGCGCCGACCAGCGTGAACGGCGGCAGGTCGATCTTGATCGAGCGCGCGCCGGGGCCCTCGCCGATCATGATGTCGAGCTGGAAATCTTCCAGCGCGGGATAAAGGATTTCCTCGACGACCGGGCTCAGCCGATGGATCTCGTCGACGAACAGGATCTCGTTCGGCTGCAGGTTCGTGAGCAGCGCCGCGAGGTCGCCGGCGCGCTCGAGCACCGGTCCCGACGTCTGCTTGAAACCGACACCGAGTTCGTTGGCGATCACGTGCGCGAGCGTGGTCTTGCCGAGACCGGGCGGGCCGAAGATCAAGGTGTGGTCGAGCGACTCGCCGCGCTTGCGGGCGGCGGCGATGAAGATCTCCATCTGCGCCTTCATCGCGGGCTGGCCCACGTAATCGGCGAGCGTCTTCGGCCGCACCGCGCGGTCGTAGACTTCTTCTTCGCGCTGGCCGGCGGCGGATACGACGCGATCGGGTTCTATCGTCACGGGCAGTCCTGGCGCGTCAGCCGCTGGTCGCGCGCAGCGCGTGGCGGATGAGGTCTTCGGTGGTGGTCACGGACGGATCGATCTTCTGCAGCAGCCGCGTGACCTCAGCCGGCTTGTAGCCCAGCGCCACCAGCGCGCTGAAGGCTTCTGCCTGTGGGTTGGGCCCTGTCGCCACGGCGCCCGCGGGCCCGCGCACCTCGAACGACTGGCCCGTGGCCAGGGCCTGCAGGCGGTCGCGCATTTCGATGATCAGCCGTTCAGCCGTCTTGCGCCCGATGCCCGGGATGCGCGTGAGCGAGGCGGCGTCCTGTGCTTCGATGCAACGATGGAACTCGTCGACCGTGATGCCCGACAGGATGCCCAGTGCGATGCGCGGCCCCACGCCCGAGATCTTGATCACTTCGCGGAACAGGCTGCGTTCACGCTCGGTGCCGAATCCGAACAGGATGTGGGCATCTTCGCGCACCACCAGGTGCGTGTGCAGCATGATGTCGGCGCCGACGCCGGGCAGGCCGTAGAACGTCGACATCGGCGCTTCGACTTCGTAGCCGACGCCGCCGACGTCCAGCAGCAGCACCGGCGGGTGCTTGGCGGCGAGCTTGCCGCGCAGGAATCCGATCAAGACCGCACCTCGAGCAGGGCCAGCGAGGCATCGACGGCCTGCTTCGCGCCGCGCGAATACGCGTGGCAAAGCGCAAGCCCGATCGCATCGGCGGCGTCGGGGCCGAGTTCGCCTTGCAGCTTGAGCAACGACATCACCATCAACTGAACCTGTTCCTTCTGTGCGCCACCCTGCCCCACGATCGCCAGTTTCACCTCGCGCGGCGCGTATTCATACAACGCCGACACGTTCGAGAACACGCCGCAGATGGCCGCACCCCGCGCCTGGCCCAGCTTGAGGGCGCTGTCGGCATTGCGATGCATGAACACGCGCTCGATCGCGACTTCGGCCGGCTGGTACTGGCGCACGAGCTCCTGCACGCCGTCGAAGATCTGCCGCAAGCGGGGCGGGAAAGCCTCACCACGGGTCCGGATGGCGCCGCTCGCCACGTAGCGTGCCGCACCGTCCTGCCAGTCGATGATGCCGAAACCGGTCGCCTGCGACCCCGGATCGATGCCGAGGATGCGGATCGTCTCGCCCGCGGTTCCGGTAGCGCCCGCTGCCAGCGTCCAGCGTCGTCCGCCGCGGTTGATTCTCGGCAAATAACCACCCGGCACTGGGCCAGAAAATCGGTCGTCGTATGATAGCGTCTTTACCGCAGGCGCCGCACGCCTGCCCGTGCAGGCCAAAGACCCCGTCGCCGTGAAGCCCGCCGAGATCGACATCCGCTCACTGGCCCCCCGGGTGCGCAATGCGCTCGAGGAAGTGAGCGCGCTTGCTCCCAGCGAGCACACGCTGCGCAGCGTCGAGCTGATGGCGGCACTCGCGCAGCTGCAGGCAGACGACGACGTCCTGCTCACCGCCCTGCTGGTGCCCCTGCGCCAGGGAGGCCTCATCGACGACGCGCGCGCCACCGTGCTGTTCGGCGAGGCGGCGCTGCGGCTTGCCGCCGAACTCGAGCGTGTCGGTGACAGCGGCATCCCCGCCGAGTGGAACCCGGGCCAGCACCTGCGCCCCGAGCAGGCCGAAGGGCTGCGCAAACTGCTGCTCGCGCTTGCCTCGGACGTGCGGCTGGTGCTGATCCGGCTCGCCCTGCAACTGGTGCGCATGCGCGGCATGAAAGCTGCGCCCGAGCACGAACTGCGCCGCGCCGCGCTCGAGACGCAGGAAATCTACGCGCCGCTCGCCAACCGCCTCGGCATCTGGCAGTTCAAGTGGGAGCTGGAGGACCTCGCTTTCCGCTTCAACGCCCCGGAGGACTACAAGCGCATCGCCGGCTGGCTCAAGTCGAAGCGAGGCGAACGCGAGCAGTACATCGAGGACGTCAGGCAGGAACTCGGCCGCGAGCTCGACAAGCTCGGCATTCGCGGCGAAATCACCGGCCGCCCGAAACACATCTACAGCATCTGGCGCAAGATGCAGCGCAAGTCGTTGCAGTTCGACCAGGTGATGGACGTGCTGGCCGTGCGCGTGATGGTCGACACGATTGCGGAATGCTACGCGGCGCTCGGCATCGTGCACGGCCTGTGGAGCTATATCCCCGGCGAGTTCGACGACTACATCGCCACGCCCAAGGGCAACAACTACCGGTCGCTGCACACCGCGGTGATCGGCCCGGGCAAGCTGCCGCTCGAGGTCCAGATCCGCACGCGCGAGATGCACGAGCACGCCGAACTCGGCGTCGCCGCGCACTGGCAATACAAGGAAGGCCGCAAGGTCGAGGCGAGCTTCCAGCAGAAGATGGTCTGGCTGCGGCAGTTGCTCGAGCCGTCGCAGCGTGACGGCGCCGAGCCCGACCTGCTGGCAGGCCTGCAGGCCGAAGTGTTCGAGGACCGCGTCTTCGCGCTGAGCCCCAAGGGCGAGGTGGTCGACCTGCCCAGGGGCGCCACGCCGCTCGACTTCGCGTACCAGGTGCACACGAACCTGGGGCATCGCTGCCGCGGCGCGCGCGTCAACGGCCGCATGGTCACGCTCGACTACAAGCTGTCGAACGGCGACACCGTCGAGATCATTCCCTCCAAGCAACCGCACCCGAGCCGGGACTGGCTGCTGCCGCAGCTGGGTTTCCTGGCGTCGCCTCGCAGCCGCGCGAAGGTGCGCGGCTGGTTCCGCAAGCAGGACGAAGTGCAGAACCGCGAGCAGGGCCGCCAGATGCTCGAGCGCGAACTGGACCGCCTGGGGGTGCGCGCCCCGCCGCTGCCGGAGATTCTCAGCGACCTGGGCCTGGACAATGCGGACGCGCTGTACCAGGGCCTGGGCGAAGGCGACATCACGCTCGCGCAGGTGGCGGGCGCCGTGCATCGACGGCTGCACGAGCACCAGGAAGTGCAGCGCGGACCGCGACTCTCGAAGCCGACGGCACACGGCGGCTCGACCGGGATGGTCATCGACGGCGTCGGCGACCTGCTCAGCACCATCGCGCGCTGTTGCCGCCCCGTGCCGCCCGAAGCGATTCTCGGGTACATCACGATCGGGCGTGGCGTCAGCGTGCATCGCGCGTCCTGCGCCAACCTGCTGCGCCTGCAGGAGGTCAATCCAGAGCGCGTCATCCCGGTCGACTGGGGTCGGGCCTCGGAGGAACGCACGTTCGCAGTCGCGATCTCGATCGACGCCTACGACCGGCGCGGCCTGGTGCGGGACATCTCGGGAGTGCTGGCCGACGAACACATCAGCATCGAAGCCATGAACACGGTGACCGATGCAGCCGAGGGCACGGCGGCCGTCGAAGTCACCGTCAAGGTGCACGGACTGGAAGAACTGAGCCGGCTGCTCGCCCGCTTCTCCGCACTGCCGAACGTGATCCGCGCTCGACGACGGCACTGATCAGCGCTGGCGCGCCGGCCGCCGTGCGAACCAGAGCGGCACGCCGGTAAAAACGAACAGCAGGGCAGCGAGCCCGGACAGGAATACGAGCAGCCGACCGGTTGCGCCGAAGGCATGCCCGCTGTGCAGCGGGTTTTGCCAGCCCCACAAACGATCGCCCACAGAGCCTTGGCGTGGATTCCAGATCGCCAGCACGCTGCCATCGTCCATCGCAATGTAGGCGCGGGTCTGTCCGCGCCGATGGATCGCGCCGACTTCGCGCATGCGCACTACGTACACGTTGCGCGCGTCATCCCGGTACAGCGAGTAGGGCCGGGCTGCTGGTTGCGCTGCAGCCGCGGCATCGAGCGCGGCCTGCCATCCCACCTCTGCACCGACTTTGGCCGGCGCGCGCGCCGGCAAGGCGGGCTCGAACGTCAGCGGCGAGAATTGCTGCACCACACCCGTGGCCTGTGGCGACAGGTTGAGAGCAACGCCGGTGACCAGCACCACCAGCAGGAAGGGCGCGGCGAGCAGGCCCGTCAGGCGGTGCAGGTCGTGATGGAACTGGATTGACGCCGCCGGTCCGCACGCGAAAGGTGCGACGAAGTGCCTCCCAGGACCGGGGCCACGCGAGCACCAGGCCGAACAAGATCGTCACGAGCCACACGGCGGCAATTGCGCATACGAGCCAGACCCCCAGGCGCGACGCTGCCAGCGAGTAGTGCACTTCGTACAGCGAGGCGACGACGCCACGCCGCGACCACGGATCGGGATCGAACGGCCGGCTTCCAAGCACCGTGCCCAGCCAGGGTTCGACGTAGACGTAGCTGCCGGTGAAATCGTTCGCGTCGAACGGGGCGACACTGACCTCGACGGGTTCGCGCCGCGACTGCGGCAGACGCACACCGGTCGTCCGCATGCCTGGCAGGTTCGCTTCAGCTGCGGCGACGACCTGATCCAGCGCCAATGCGCGTCGCGGCTGCCCCCGAGGGCCTGGGTCGACGACCCGCAGCAGGTCGCGATTGAGCCAGCCGTCGATCTCGTGCTGATACGTCGTGAGCGCGCCCGTGCTGCCGACGATGACGACGAGCGCCGCGATGAGCAGCCCCGACCAGCGATGCAGACGCAGCAGCCAGCGCTTCATGTCAGGCACAGCCGGGCACGGGCGCGTGTCGGCATCGCCGCCAACCTGCCGACCCGCGGGCGCAGCCTCCTAGCGATTCGGAAAATCGATCGCGCGCTTGTCGGCGCCCAGCGCGGCCTCGTGCAGCGCCTCGCTCAGCGTGGGATGCGCGTGCATCGTGCGCTGCAGGTCCTCGGTGCTGGCGGAATACTCCATCGCCAGCACGGCCTCGGCGATCAACTCGCCTGCCATCGGACCGATGATGTGCACGCCGAGAATCTCGTCGTCGTCCCTGGCCGCGATGACCTTGCAGAACCCGGCCGGGGCTTCCATCGCGCGCGCGCGACCGCTCGCCATGAACGGGAACGTGCCCACCTTGTACTCGCGGCCGCCCGCCTTGACCTGTTCCTCGGTCTGGCCGACCCACGCGATCTCCGGCGCCGTATAGATGACGGACGGTACGGCGTTGTAATTGACCTCGGAGTGCAGGCCCGCGATGAGATCGCCGACCATCACGCCCTCCTCCTTGCCCTTGTGCGCGAGCATCGGGCCGCGCACGACGTCGCCCACCGCCCAGACGTTGCCGGCTCCGGTGTGGCATTCGTCATCCACCTGGATGAAGCCGCGCGGGTCGACCTTGACGCCCGTGGCCTCGCCGAGCAGGCCATCGGTGAACGGGCGCCGGCCGATCGCGACGACCACCTTGTCGACGGTGACGGTCTGCTCGCCCTTGGCATCCGTGTACTTGAGCGTGACGCCGTCCTTCTTCACGTCGGCGCCGCTCACCTTGGCGCCGAGACGGATGTCGAGGCCCTGCTTCTTGAAATGCTTGAGCGCTTCCTTGGCGACGGCCTGGTCGGCCATGGCCAGGAACTGGTCCATCGCCTCGAGCACGACCACCTCGGCGCCGAGGCGCCGCCAGACGCTGCCGAGTTCCAGGCCGATCACGCCGGCGCCGATCACGCCGAGCCGCTTCGGCACCGCGTCGAACTCGAGCGCACCCCAGGAATCGACCACGCGCTTGCCGTCGAACGGCAGCGACTTGAGCGGCATCGGCTGCGAGCCGGTCGCGAGCACGACGTGCCTGGCTACGAGTTCCTGCTTGCTGCCATCCGGCGCCGTGTACTCGACGCGATTGCCGGCGAGCAGCTTGCCATGGCCCTGCAGCGCGGTCACGCCCGCGCCCTTGAGCAGGCCCGCAATGCCCTGCGTCGAGGCCTTGACGATACCCGCCTTGCGCTGCTGCATGGTCGCGATGTCGAACGCGAGCCCCGTGGCCGAGATGCCATGGGCCGAGAACTCGGTGTGCGCGCGGTGATAGAGCTCGGACGATTCGAGCAGCGCCTTGGACGGGATGCAGCCCGCATTGAGACAGGTGCCGCCGAACGCGTGCGTGCCGTCGTAGTTCTTCCACTCGTCGATGCAGGCGACCTTGAGCTTGTTCTGTGCCGCGCGGATGGCGCAGGGGTAACCGGCCGGGCCGGCGCCGATGACGACGACGTCGAAAGAAGTATCAGACATGGGCACTCCTCAGATCTGCAGCAGCAGCCGCGCGGGGTCTTCCAGCGACTCTTTCACGGCCACCAGGAACTGCACGGCTTCCTTGCCGTCGATGATGCGGTGGTCGTAACTGAGCGCGAGGTACATCATGGGCCGTGCCACGATCTGGCCGTCGAGCACGACGGGGCGTTCCTGGATCTTGTGCATCCCCAGGATGGCGCTCTGCGGCATGTTGAGGATGGGCGTCGACAACAGCGACCCGAACACGCCACCGTTGGTGATCGTGAACGTGCCGCCGGTCAGTTCCTCGAGCGTCAACTGGCCTTCCCGTGCCCGGGTCGCGTACCCGACCACCGACTTCTCGATTTCGCCGAAGCTCAGCTGGTCGGCGTTGCGCAGCACCGGCACGATCAGGCCGCGCTCGGTCGAGACGGCGACACCCACGTCGTAAAACTCGTGGTAGATGACATCGTTGCCGTCGACGGAAGCATTGACGACCGGATATTTCTTCAGCGCCTCGACGCACGCCTTGACGAAGAACGACATGAAGCCGAGGCGCGCCCCGTGCTCCTTCTCGAACCTGTCCTTGTAGCGGGCCCGCAGTTCGTTGACGGCCTTGAGGTCGACTTCGTTGAACGTCGTGAGCATGGCCGCCGTGGACTGCGCCTGCACGAGGCGTTCGGCGATGCGGGCGCGCAGCCGGGTCATCGGCACGCGACGTTCGCCGCGGCCGCTCACCTCTCCCACGACGGTGGGAGAGGTCGGACGAAGTCCAGGTGAGGGTTTCGCAACCGTCGGATCAGCAGGCGGTGCGGATTTATCGGCCAGGTGGGTCAGCACGTCGCCCTTGGTGATGCGACCGTCACGACCCGAGCCCGCGATCTCCGCGGGCGTGAGTTTGTGTTCGTCGACCAGGCGGCGCACGGAGGGAGCCAGCTTGTCGGCATCCTTCTTCACTTCTCCCGCTGCAGCGGGAGAGGCAAGAGCGGCTGCGGAGCCCTCACCCGGCCTGCGGCCGACCTCTCCCGCAGGAGCGGGAGAGGTGGCAGAAGTGGGGGAAGAGGTGGCCCCCTCTTCGATCACGGCCAGGATCTGGCCGCCAGTGACGGTCGCGCCGTTGCTGGCCTTCAATTCGCGCAGCACGCCCGACGCGGGCGCCGGCACTTCGAGCACGACCTTGTCGGTCTCGAGGTCCACCAGGTTCTCGTCACGATTGACGGCATCCCCGGGCTGCTTGCGCCAGGCCACGAGCGTGGCGTCGGCCACCGACTCGGGCAGTTGCGGGACACGGACTTCGATCAGCGTGCTCATGACTTCTTCCTGGTGCTGCCAGTCGCGCGCAACCGCGTGGTCGCGCGTGCCGACTGTTCCTGCGTGGAGGCCTTGATCGCGGCGGCAACGAGCCCGTGCTGCTCCGTCGCGTGCATTTGCGGAATGCCGGTGGCCGGGGCGGCGGCCGGGCGCCGGCCCGAGTACAGCAACTCTTGCTTGCCGTTGAGGGAATCCTGCAGCCGATGGCGGATCTGGTACCACGCGCCCTGGTTCTGCGGCTCTTCCTGGCACCAGACGATCTCGCGCGCGTTCGGGTAGTGCGCGAGCGCGGCGGCGTAATCCTCGGCCGGGAACGGATACAACTGCTCGATGCGGACGATGGCGACGTTGCGCGCCTCATCCGCCCGGCGTGCCTCGAGCAGGTCGAAGTACACCTTGCCCGAGCAGAACACGACCCGCGTCACCGCGGCGGCTTCGATGTCGTCGACCTCGTTCACCACGCAAAGGAACTTGCCCTTGCTGAGCTCGGCGAACGACGACACCGAGAGCTTGTGCCGCAGCAGGCTCTTCGGCGTCATCACGACGAGCGGCTTGCGGAACCCGCGGACCATCTGTCGCCGCAGCATGTGGAACATCTGCGCCGGGGTCGATGGCACGCAGACCTGCATGTTGTTCTCGGCGCACAGTTGCAGGAAGCGCTCGAGCCGGGCCGATGAGTGCTCCGGTCCCTGCCCTTCGTAGCCGTGCGGCAGGAACAGCGTGAGGCCGCAGTAGCGGCCCCACTTGGCTTCGCCGGACGAGATGAACTGGTCGATGATCACCTGCGCGCCATTGGCGAAGTCGCCGAACTGGCCTTCCCAGATGACGAGGCAGTTGGGGTCGGTGATCGCATAGCCGTATTCGAAGCCGAGCACGGCCTCCTCCGACAGCAGCGAGTCGGTGACGCGGAAGCGTGGCTGGCCCGGCTTCAGGTGCTTGAGCGGGATGTGCGTGGCGCCGGTTGCCTGGTCGTGGCCCACGGCGTGCCGATGGAAAAACGTCCCGCGGCCGCTGTCCTGCCCCGTCAGCCGGATCTCGTAGCCTTCCTCGAGCAGGCTCGCGTAGGCGAGCGTCTCGGCGAAGCCCCAGTCGACCATGAGCTGTCCCGCCGCCATCTTGCGGCGGTCGTCGACGATCTTCTGCACCTGCCGGTGCAGCGTGAAGCCTTCCGGAAAGGTCGTGACCTTGTGGGCCAATTCGCTGAGCAGCGCCGGCTTGACGCCGGTGCGGACGTCTTCGTTCCAGTCGACGTCGTGGTACTTGGTCCAGTCGACCGTGTACTTGTTGCCGATGAGGCCAAGCACGTTCTTCGTCTGCGACGTGCCTTCGTCCAGGCCGCGCCGATAGCCGTCGACCAGCGCCTCCGCTTCGCCCGCCTTGATCACGCCTGCGGCGAGCAGCCTGTCCGCATAAAGCTGGCGCGTGGTGGCCTTCTGGCGGATCGTCGAGTACATGACCGGCTGCGTCGCTGCGGGCTCGTCCGCCTCGTTGTGGCCGAGACGACGGTAGCAGACCAGGTCGATGACGACATCCTTGTGGAACCTGCACCGGTAGTCGAGCGCAAAGCGCGCCGCGAACACCACGGCTTCCGGATCGTCGCCGTTCACATGGAGGATGGGTGCCTCGATCATCTTGGCGACGTCGCTGCAGTACAGCGTCGAGCGGGTGTCGCGCGGATCGTGCGTGGTGAAGCCGACCTGGTTGTTGATGATGACGTGCAGCGTGCCGCCCGTGTAGAACGCGCGCGCCTGCGACATCTGCAGGGTTTCCTGGATCACGCCCTGCCCGGCGAAGGCCGAGTCGCCGTGCAGCAGCACCGGCATGACCTTGTCGCCGCGCGCGTCGCCGCGCCGCTCCTGGCGTGCGCGCACCGAGCCCTCGACCACCGCATTCACCACTTCCAGGTGCGACGGGTTGAAGGCGAGCGCGACGTGCACGTTGCCGGCCGGCGTTTTCACGTCGCACGAGAAGCCCTTGTGGTACTTGACGTCGCCGGAGCCCTTGAGCTTCTTGAGGTCGTACTTGCCCTCGAATTCCGAGAACAACGCCTCCGGCGACTTGCCGAGCACGTTCACCAGCACGTTCAGGCGGCCACGGTGCGCCATGCCGAAGACGATGTCCTCGATGCCCAGCGCGCCGCCGGTCTGGATCACGTCCTCGAGCAGCGGGATGAGGCTGTCGCCGCCTTCCAGCGAGAAACGCTTCTGGGCAGGGAATTTCGTGGCGAGGTAGCGCTCGAGGCCCTCGGCCATCGTCAGGTGGCGCAGGATCTCGCGGCGCGCCTCGTTCGAGAACGCCTGGTGCATGCGACCGACCTGGAAGCGTTCCTGCAGCCACAACCGCTCGGTTTCGTCCGAGACGTGCGCGAATTCGGCACCGATCGTCCCGCAATAGACGTGCTTCAGCTGCGCGATGATGTCGCGCAGCTTGAGGCGGGGCTTGATCGCTTCATGGCGGCTGCCGGTCAGGAATTCGGTGTCGAGGTCGGCCTCGGTGAGGCCCAGGTAGTCGAGCCCGAGCACTTTCGGCACCGGCCGCACGGTGAGCCCGAGCGGGTCGATGTCCGCGATCAGGTGGCCGCGGTTGGCATAGATCTGGATGAGCCGCGACACGGCACCCTGCTTCGCCGCAGCCGAGTCGCCTGCCGGGGGCGAACCCGCCGGGCTGCCGGAGGGACTGCCCACCGGGCCCGAGGCCACGCCGACAGCCCTGCCGCCCTGCCGCGGCCTCTTGGCGCGCTGCGCAAGTTCCTCGAGCAGCGGCCCATGGGCCACGTCCTGGCCGGCAGGTCCCAGGCTCGCGAAGTACTCGCGCCAGTTCGCCGCCACCGCCTCGGGCTGCGCCAGGTAGCGTTCGTACATCGCCTCTACATAGGCGTCGTTTCCGGCCGCGAGCGGGGTGGCCGCCAGCATCGATTTGGGTTCCGTCATCGCTTCCTGTTCGGATTCCGCCAGGGGGCCGGATCCAAGCATTCGGTTCTGGGAAAATGGCCGCGTAGTCTATCGAAATCAGGGGGCCAGGGCAGTAAGCCGGGGCCGGCGGGGAAGCCCGCCTCTGCAGCAAGCCGCTCAGGTAAAGTGAGCTGCGGAGAATAAAACGCCAATTCGGGCGCCTTCCGCCCGCTTGGAGCCTGCATGTCACTCTGGCACAAAGCCATCCCGATCCTGGCGCTGGCAATGCTGGCCGCATCCCTGGCGCTGCCGCCCACTCCGCTGCTGACCGCTGCCAGCTCGCTGATGCTGCTGGCTGCCGTGTTGGCCGCCGTGCACCATGCCGAGGTGGTGGCGCACCGCGTCGGCGAGCCCTACGGCACGCTGGTCCTCGCGCTTGCGGTCACCGCGATCGAGGTTGCACTGATCGTATCGATGATGATGGCGAGCGGCCCGGCGAAGGCGGCGCTGGCGCGCGACACGATATACGCCACGGTCATGATCATCAGCAGCGGCGTCATCGGCATCTGCGTGCTGCTCGGCGGGTTGCGTCATCGCGAACAGAGCTTCCGCATCGAAGGCGCCGGCCCGGCGCTGGCCGCCCTTACGGCGCTCGCGACGCTGGTACTGATCATGCCCGTGTTCACCACCAGCGCGCCCGGTTCCAGCTACTCGACCACCCAGCTCATCTTCGTGGCCTCGAGTTCGCTGCTGGTGTGGTGCGCATTCGTCTTCTTCCAGACCGTGCGGCACCGCGACTATTTCCTGCCCGCCACCGAGGCGTCGAACGAAGCCGTGCATGCCCCGCCGCCGTCGAACGGCGAAAGCTGGCTCAGCTTCGGCTTGCTGCTGGTCGCGCTCGTGGCAGTCGTGGGTCTCGCCAAGGCGATTTCCCCCGCGATCGAACGCGCCGTGGCGAACGCAGGCGCGCCGGCCGCCGTCGTGGGCATCATCATCGCGATGGTCGTGCTGCTGCCCGAAAGCGTGTCGGCGATTCGCTCCGCCCTCGCCAACCGGCTGCAGACCAGCATGAACCTGGCCTTCGGCTCGGCGCTTGCCAGCATCGGCCTGACGATTCCGGTGGTCGTCGCCGTCGCAGTGCTGCTCGACCTGCCGATCGTGCTCGGGCTGCAGTCCAAGGACATGGTCCTGCTGGTGCTCAGCCTGGTCGTGTGTTCGATCGGGCTCGGCAATGGTCGAACCAACATGATGCAGGGCGCCGTGCAGGTCGTGATCTTCGCGGCATTCCTGTTCCTTTCCCTCGTGCCGTGACATTCCGCGCTAGACTCGCGCCGGGCAGCTGGAGGCGAGGATCAGGATGATCGAGGGTGATGGCACGCACGGCGCAGCGACGCGTCCGACGGCATTCCTCAGCTATTCGCATGCCGACCAGGATCGCGTCCGCCTGCTGGCCGCCGCCCTCGAGCACGCCGGCATCACTGTCTGGTGGGACACGCTGATCGAAGGCGGTGCCGAGTTCGCCAAGTCGGTCGAAGTCGCGCTCGCCCGCTGCGACGCAGTCGTGGTGGCCTGGTCCAGGGTGTCCGTTGCCTCGAACTGGGTGCTGGACGAGGCCGGCCAGGGCCGCGACCTGCGCAAGCTCGTACCCGTGTCGCTCGATGGCACGCTGCCGCCACTGGGATTCCGCCAGTTCCTGTCCGTCGACCTCAGCGGCTGGCGCGGGGAACCCGGCGCGCCGCAGATCGCAACCGTCGTGCGCGGCATCGAGTCGGTCCTGGGCCGGACGCCACCGGGCATCACGTCGCATGGCGCGCTGCACCTGCCACAGGCCGCCCCGTCCGCGCCGAGGTACTCGCGGCGAGCCGCGCTGCTCGCCGGCCTGGGTACGGTCGCCGCCGGCGCGGCGGGCCTTTATGCGTGGCGCACCGGCCGCATCGGCCGCTTCGCCTCGGCCAGTTCGGGCAACAGCGTCGCCGTGCTGCCGTTCAAGAACATCAGCGGTGACGCGGGGCAGGACTACTTTTCCGACGGGCTTTCCGAGGAACTGCGCGCAACCCTGGCGCGCAACCTGAAGCTGAAGGTCATGGCCCAGGCCTCGTCGTCGAAGTTTCGCGACCGTACCGAGGACGCCGTCGAGATCGCGGACAAGCTCGGCGTCGCCTACCTGCTGGACGGCACGGTGCGCAAGTCGGGCGAGATCGCACGCATCACCGCGGACCTGATCGACGGCCACACCGGCTTCAGCCGCTGGTCGCGCACGTTCGATCGCGCGCTGCATGACATCTTCGCCGTGCAGAGCGAGATCGCCGGCACCGTGGCCCGCGCACTGGCAGCCGAAGTCGCTCCGGATCCCGATGCATCGACCGGCACGGCGGGTGCGCTGGCCGCGGCCGGCGGAACTCGCAGCGCCGCAGCCTACGACGCCTATCTGCGCGGTCGAGCGCTTTATGACCTGAGCGTCGACGAAGCCTCGGAACGCGCGGCGCTCGAGCAGTTCGACGCCGCAATCGCCGCGGACCCGAACTACGCTCCGGCCCACGCGGCGCGGGCACGGTCGTTGACGGCCATCGCCAACCAGTACGGTCGCGCCGGCCAGACCGACGTGATGTACCGCGCCGCCATAGCCGCCGCCGAACGTGCCATCGAGATCGCACCGGAGCTGGCGGATGCCTATTCGACGCTGGGCTTCACGCTGTTCCAGGCCCGGCTCGACGCCGTGGCTGCGCGCGAGCCATTCCAACGTTCACGGGAACTCGGCGCGGGCGAGGCCACGGTGCTCGCCCGCTTTGCCCAGTACTGCGCGCGGACAGGACGCGCGGCCGAGGCAGCCGAATCGATCCAGCGTGCGCTGTCGCTCGACAAGCTGAATCCGCTGATTTACCGCGCGGCGGCCTCGATCGAGTTCGCGGCGCGCAACTATGCGGCGTCGATCGCACCGGCGCGGCAGGCGCTCGCCATGAACCCGCAAATGTCGCGTGTGCACGCTGCGATCGGCGACGCCCTGGTGATGCTCGGTCGCCATGCCGAGGCCCGCGACGAGTATCTGGCAGAGCCCGCCCATGATTTCGGACTGGCCGGTCTCGCCATCGTCGAGCACAAACTCGGCAACACCGCGGCCGCGCGCCAGGCATGGGATGAACTGCTACGGACGGAGGGCGACCGCATGCTCTACCAGCAGGCCCAGATCCTGGCCCAGTGGGGCGACGTCGACGGTGCCATGGTCCGGCTGCAGCGGGCCCTGGAGAACGGGGATTCCGGCCTCATCTACGCGCGCAACGATCCGTTCCTGGATCCGCTCCGCAATGACCCGCGCCTCGCCCAGTTGCTGAAACGAGTGGGCTTCGCATAGTCTCGCCGCACGCTCTTTCGGGCGCAGACCGACCAGTCACACCAACAACAAGGGAAGGGAACATGGATCAGCGAATCAAGGTGAGCGCCGTCGTCGCGGCAGCGTTGCTGCTCGCCGCGTGCGCGAAGAAGGAAGAAGCGGCCGCGCCTGCGGCAGCGGAGCCGGCGGCCACCGAAATGACCGAGGCTGCGCCGCCTGTCGATGCCACTGCGATGCCGGCTGACGTCGCACCGGTTGATCCGGGTGCCGTTCCGGCCGATGCGAGCGCCGTTCCCGCCGATGCGACCACTGCGCCTGTTGACGGCGCTGCGGCCACGGATGCCACGGGCGCGAGCGACGAAGAAGAACAGGCCGGTGGCGACAAGGTGCGCCCGCGCGCGAACTGAGTCACGAGCTCCCGCGAGACGGTTACGGCCGTCTCGCGGATTCGCTGCCTCAGGGCAGCGACGTCTTGGCCGGCGGCAGCGCCATCGCCTGCTTGATCCACCCCAGGTATTTGTCGACCCGCGTGTAGGCGCTCGGCTGCCCATCGCCGCTGCAACGGCCCTTGCCCCAGCTGACGATGCCCACGGCAACCGGAGTCGTGCCGGAGGCCAGCGTCAGGGCCCCGCCGCTGTCGCCCCGGCAGGTCGACTTGCCTGCATCCGCGGCACAGATCACGCGCTCGTGTACCCGCTGCGGACCGTAGTCCGGCAGCTTCTTGCAACGCTCCGTATCCATCACCTGCAATACGACGCGCATCAGCACGGCGTTGGGCCGGTCGCCATCGACTGGCTCGGTCTTGCCCCAACCCGTCGCCGCGACGACGGCACCGTCCTTCACTGGCTTGTCGTTCAGCGCGATCGGCTTGACCTTCGCCGGGTCCGGCTTGCCGATGGTCCGCGCGTCCGCCGCAATCTTGATCAGCGCGATGTCGTTCATGAACATGTTGGGCGAGTTCGGCAGCTTCGCCTGGCGGTACTGCGAATGCCGCACGATGCGGTCGATCTTGTAAGAGATCCCATCGCCCTTCGAGATGTCGGTGGCGCCGACGCGCACGCGGTAGCCGGCCTGCACCATCTCATCGTCGATGCAGTGCGCCGCGGTCAGCACCCAGTCGGGCGCGATCAGCGCGCCGCCACAGAAATGCTGCAGTTGCCACAGCGGCTTGCCTTGCTTGAGGCCCGCCGCGTATTCGGGCGCGTTCTCCGGATAGAAGATCTGCACCTGCCAGGGAGCGCCGAACGCTCGAATCGGTTTACCACCGGTCGAGTAAGGCGTGTCCTCTCTATCGGTCGGCAGCGGCTTCGCGCCCGGCTGCGGCCGGCGCAGCACCGGCATTTCGTCGGCGTTGAAGCGTCCCGCAGGTACGACATCCGCAGCGGCCCGCGCCGCGGGCGCGGGCGCGGCAACGCCCGGGCGCGCTGGCGCCGGGCTCGCACTGGCAGGCATCGCTGCCTCGAGCACGACCCAGTCCTCGCCCGTCGGGTCGAGTTGTGTGTCGATGGGAATCGTGTACTCCGATTCCTGCAGCGTGATTGGCGGCGCCCACACTTCGGCGGGTGCCATTGGCACCGGATCCCAGGTCGCGATCGGCACGATCGTCGTGTCGTCGGCGAACCTCTCCCCGTCCACCGCGTCTGCATCGGCGTCGGCGGCGGCCGCTTCTGATTCATCTGCGCCAGGCTCATCTTCGGCCGCGTCATCGGCGCCGTCGGCATCCACGTTGCTTGCGTCGTCCGCGAGAGCTTCCGCGTCGCCGGCAGCGTCATCACCGGACTCTTCGTCGGCAGGGTCGGCCGCGTCGCCCTCATCGCCTTCATCGGCGACTTCGTCCTCGGCCCCGGAGTCGTCGGCGTCGGCGGACTCGTCGACTTCGTCGCCCGCTTCCTCCGTCGCCTCGTCCGTCATCTCCTCTTCGTCGACGACTTCGTCATCGCTCTGCGCCGCCAGGACCGGCGGCACCAGCCCGAGGCACAGCGCGAGCATCGTCGCACGCACCGCACGCATCGCCGGGTGTTCAATCATCGAGCGCATCAGGCGTCCCCCTTCCCTGTCTTTATCGAGGCGCAGCAACGCCTCACGAGCCGTGAGTGTAGGTCGAGGGTAGATGCCGCGCCTAGCCCATGGCCGTAGAATCCTCGATGAGCCGGGCCCGCGGCACGTCAGGGCTCCTCGATCACGTAACCACGTCGCCGCAGCTCGGCGACATACCCGTCCGGCTTCAGGATCTCATCGATGGAGAGCACGGTGACCGAAGACGGGTATTTGCCCAACGCCTGCTCGACAGCCGCCAGCCAGGCCGTCTTGGCGCGGACCAGGACATCGCCGTACCCACGCTGCTGCATGAACGAGGATTCGAGCACCACGCCGATGCACGCGCTGGCACGTTCCACGGGCACCAGTGCGCGCAGCCGCGCGACGTCACCCACGGCCCACGCGTTGGCGCGCTCGCGCATCAGGTCGAGATCGGACTCGAGGCGCTGCAACGTGCGCGCGAAACATTCCACGTCGTCGAGCGGTGTGGTCTTGAACTCCTTGATGGAGGCGCGTGCCTTCTCCACCTTGAGTTCGAGCTCGGTCTCGACGATGGGCACGCGCGCCTTGCGTGCAAGTTTCTCGACGGCGGGCCACACACCGTCGTATGGCACCAGGTTACGTTCCTTCAGCGCCGCGCGGTATAGCTCCTGCGCAGCGAAGATCGGCCGCCACTGTTCGACGCCCTCGTCCCTGCCGAGGTAGCGGGCTTTCAGGGGCAGCCAGCGCGCGTACAGATCGGGAGGAACGACTTCCTGCAGGCGCTTGTCGCCCGGGTTGTCGCGCACGCCGATCAGCGACGGCAGCAGCGTGATGCCGCCGAGCGGGCCTGCCGACGCGTTGACCGACACGGGCGCGAGCACAGCCTGCGACGATGCGAGCACCGTCTCGAGCTCCGTCGAGCGCCACGAGAGCTTCTTTGGCAGCGGACTGTAGTTGCCAAGAATCCACAGCACGTGGCCATCCGGATCGCCCGGTCGCGTGACCTTCCACAGTCCCGGACCCGGCTGCTGGCCGGTGACGAGCACCTCTTCGAGGACGCCGCTGTCTGCGGCATCTGCGACCGGTTCGGCGGGACTCGTTGCATGGGCCGCCGACCACCCGATGGCGGTGAGCAAAAACAGCAAAGAGATGCGTGGTTTGCGCATGTTGGAAATGGTGCCCCGGGCAGGAGTTGAACCTGCGACCTACCGCTTAGGAGGCGGTCGCTCTATCCACTGAGCTACCGGGGCATGCAGTCCGGTTGGTGGCGGCGGGGCCCGCAAGGAAAAATGGTGGAGCGGAAGGGGATCGAACCCTCGACCTTCGCATTGCGAACGCGACGCTCTCCCAGCTGAGCTACCGCCCCACACGAGGGCGCGCATTGTAGCACCGGGTTGCCGCACCGCAACCGACGTATTTCCGGGCTCGCCCGGTATCATCGGTGCATGAACGTGCGAATCCGTGACGCAGGGCCCGCCGACCAGGAATTCCTGGCCCGTGGCAACGAGGCGATGGCCCTCGAGACCGAGCACAAGCGTCTCGACCCACCGACCATTCGCCGTGGCGTGGCTGCCGTCTTCGAGAACCCGGGCCATGGTCGTTACTTCGTCGCCGAGGATGCCGCGGGGGTCGCGGTCGGCCAGCTGATGATCACGTACGAGTGGAGCGACTGGCGCAATGGCCAGTTCTGGTGGATCCAGAGCGTGTACGTACTGCCTGCGGCACGGCGCAGCGGCGTGTTTCGCGCCCTCTACGATCACATCGACAACCTGGCTCGCCAGTCACCGGCCGTGATCGGCTTGCGGTTGTATGTCGAGGCAGACAACGTGGCGGCCCGGCGCACGTATGAACGGTGCGGCATGCATGACGGCGGCTACCGCGTCATGGAAGTGGACAACTCCGGCGCGATCCAGGGCGCCGGTTAATCAGGCTCAAGGAGATCGACGATGCTGAAGAATGGAACACAGGCGCCCGAGTTCGACCTCGCGGACCAGGACGGCAAGCGCCATACGCTGAAAGGCCTGCTGGCCAAGGGTCCGCTGATCCTCTACTTCTACCCGGCGGATTTCACGCCCGGCTGCACCAAGGAAGCCTGCACGTTTCGCGACCTGCAGAAGGACCTGGTCGCCGCCAAGCTGCGCGTCGTGGGCGTAAGCCCCCAGGATGCCGAGTCGCACAAGAAGTTCGCGGCCAAGCACAACCTCAATTTCCCGCTGCTGGCCGACCCGGACAAGAAGGCGGTGAAGGCCTACGACGTCGACGGCCCGTTGGGGTTCGGCGTACGGCGCGGCACCTACCTGATCGGGGCGGACGGCAAGATCCAGGACTCGGTGCTGGCGGACCTGCGCATCGGCGCGCACGAAGAGTTCGTGCAGAAGGCGCTGGCGGCAGGAGCGGTCTAGGGAGGGATTAGGGATTAGGGACTAGGGACTATTGAATAGTGAGCAGTAAATGGCGGGAGCACGATCATCGCCATAAAAACTTTTATTAATCAACGATTTAAGCTGATTACTTCGATGAAGCTGCAGGCTTTGCAGGTGGCGTGGGCGTGCCGTACCGCAGTCGCAGCACGCGGGTTTCGCCGGGACTTGGCATGACGACGATGTAGATGGCGTCGAACTCGTCCTCGCGCATCACGTAGTCGCTGCCGCTCAACTGGCTGATGACGCCCGGCAAGGTCGTCGAATACCCCACCACCACGACCGTCTTGCCGCGGTGCTCGCGCTTGATGCGGGACGCGAGCCCCGACCAGTCGCTGCTCGCGATCACATTGATGGGCAGCTTGAACTCGTTCGCGACCGGCGCCGCCGTCTGCTGGGACCGGCGGGTATCGGCCGCGTAGAGATAGTCGACCTTGCGATCCGCCAGCAAGTCGTCGATCCGGGTCCCCAGGGACGCGACGCGTTTTTCGCCGGCAGGACTCAGGTCCGGATCGCCGGACGTGCTCTCGCCGGCCTCCGCATGGCGCACCAGCACGACCACCGTCGTGCGCGCCCACGAGCCCAGCCAGTAGACGCCGGCGGCTGCCATCAACATCCCGAGCAGCGGGATGAGGAGCGGCGCCATGAAGGGACGGCGACGGAGCTTGGTCAGCGGGTCCATGGCGGCATCATAACGAATCGGACTGCCGCCCTACTCCCGCCATTCCTTGAATGCGGGAGACTCCACAAGTCGCCATTCACCGGGCTTGGCGCTGCGCTCCACGAACAGGGCCGGGATGCGCAGTTCCTTCGCCCAGGCGAGCCCGGCCTCGGTGCCCATGACCATCAGGGCCGTCGCATAGGCGTCCGCACGCGTCGCACTCGCGTCGATCACGGTGACTGACGTGAGCGCGCCCGTCACCGTCCGTCCGGTCCGCGGATTGATCGTGTGCGAATAAGCCTGGCCTGCCGCATCGTATCGAATGTCGCGATAGTCGCCGGAGGTCGAAACCGCCGCGTCGCGCAGGCGGATGCCCAGCAGCGGCTGCTGACCCAGCGGCAGGGGTACCTCGACCGCGATGCGCCACGGACCGCCCTCGGGGCGCTGCCCCTGCGCGCGCACTTCCCCGCCGATCTCGACGATGAAGGCGGCATAGCCGAGCGTGCGCAGTTCGGTGGCGATGCGATCGACGGCGTAACCCGGCGCGATGCCGTCGACGCTCAAGCGCATGCCCGGCAGGGTCTTGCGCAGCGCCGCGCGCGGTGTCTTGCGCAGCTCAAGCCGGGTGAAACCCACGCTGCGCAGCGCCTGCGCGATCTGGCCAGCCGCTGGGGGAACGAAGGGCGCCTGAGCGACGGTGCCGGCGCGGCTGGCGTCGAACCCCCACAGTTCGAGCAGCGGGGCCACCGTGATGTCGAATGCTCCACCCGTGAGCTCGCTGACGCGCTGCGCTTCCCGCACGACCGCGAACAACGGCGGCGCGACGTCCTGCCATTGCCCGGACGCGTCGCGATTCAACAGGCTGATGTCGCTGTTTTCGTTGTAGGTGGAAAGGTGCTGGTCCGCCTCGCGCAGGACAATGTCGATGACGCGCTGCACGCGCAACCGGTCGTGATCCGCGCCCGTCACCGTCACGTGATAGGTGGTACCCATCGCCGGACCCGTAAACTGCGTGGCCTCGGGCACGCGCGCGCAGCCGGCCAACGCCAGGCACAGCGAGCCGAGAACGCCAGCCCATGTCACCGCACTGCGCCGGACAGCGCAGTGCAGCGCCAGGCTTTCGTGCCGGATCACTGCCTCGCGATCGCCGACTTGCCGCCGCGCAGGACGTACTTCTGGATCTTGCCCGTGGCGGTCTTGGGCAGTTCGCGCACGAAGGTGAAGGCGGTCGGCACCTTGAAGTGAGCCATCGCGCCCCGCGCGAACTCGCGCATTTCCTCGGCTGTCGGCGCTCAAGCCGTCACGCAGGACGATGAAGGCGTGGGGCGATTCGCCCCAGCGCTCGTGCGGCATGCCGACCACTGCCACCTCGAGTACGGCCGGATGACGCAGCAGTGCGCCCTCGACCTCGATGGACGAGATGTTCTCCCCGCCGCTGATGATGACGTCCTTGTAGCGGTCGCGGATTTCGACGTAGCCGTCGGGGTGTACGACTGCAGCGTCGCCGGTGTGAAAGTAGCCGCCGCGAAACGCCTTGGCCGTCGCATCCGGATCGTTGTAGTAGCCTTTCATCACCACGTTGCCGAGCGCGACGATCTCGCCGAGCGTCGCGCCGTCGTGCGGCACGTCCTGCATGTTCTCGTCGACGACGCGCAGCTCGCCGGAGGTCATGAGCTCGACGCCCTGCCGCGCCTTGATTCGCGCACGCTCGCCGGCGTCGAGCGCTTCGTGCTCCGGCAGCGGCGCACAGATCGAGATGAACGGCGCCGTCTCGGTGAGGCCGTACACCTGGGTGATGTTCCAGCCGAGCTCGCCTTCCATGCGCTCGATCGTCGCCGCTGCGGGCGGCGCACCGGCCGTCGACCACGCGGACCCCGCGACGCAGCGACCGGCGCCCGCCTCCGGACCGCTGGCAATGCGCGATGAGCACCGTCGGCGCGGCGCACAGCATGGTGATCCGCTCCCGCGTTCGACGAGCGCGATAGATGGTCGCCGCGTCGACCTGCCGCAGGCAGACGTGCGCGCGCGCCAGCGGCCGTCACGATCCAGGTGTACGTCCAGCCGTTGGCGTGGAACATCGGCAGCGTCCACAGGTAGCGATCCGCCGGAGACATCGGCAGGTGCGCCAGCGTGCCGATCGCGTTCACCCAGGCGTTGCGGTGGGTGATCATCACGCCCTTCGGGCGCGAAGTGGTGCCGCTGGTGTAGTTGATCGAGAGCAGGTCGCCCTCGTCGATGGGCGGCCGCTCGAACCGGCCGTCGCTCGCGGCAAGCAGTTGCTTCGTAATCCAGCCATCCGGCTTGCTGCCTTCCAGCGCGACGAAGTGCTCGACCGTCGTCATCCGGCTCGCGCACGCTGTCGACCGTATCGAGGTAGTCGCACGTGCACGCACAGGACCCTGGCGCCACTGTGGTTCGCCAGGTAGACGAAGTCGTCGGCGACCAGCCGGTAGTTCATCGGCACGATGACCGCGCCCAGTTGCGGCACCGCGTAATACTGTTCCAGGTGTTGATGCGTGTTGGGCGCCAGCGTTGCCACGCGATCGCCACGCTGCACGCCGAGCCGCGCCAACGCCGACGACCAGCGGTCGCAGCGCTGGCCGAACTGTTCGTAAGTGAAGCGCTTGTCGCCGTCGATCACAGCTTCCCGGTTGCCGTGCAGCTTGCGTGCGCGGCGGAGGAAGTCGAGCGGCGTGAGCGGCGTTTCCATGGACGCGAACGTTACCCGTTTCCGGGTTAATAGGGGACATTCACCTGTTTCCTGGAAACCGGTGAATGCCCCGTGTTTTCGATTTTGCCGGAGACGTTGGGATTGATCGGGGCCGAGTCAGCCGCCCCTCATCCCGTTCGGGCGCCGCGATCGCGCCGCCACCGCGGCGTCATCCCCGCCCTTCGGCCGGAAACACGAACGCCCGCTTGCGCGGGCGTTGGTGCGTATCTGGCGGAGAGGGTGGGATTCGAACCCACGTATACCCGTTAGGATATAACTGGAATTCCAGTCCAGCGCCTTCGACCACTCGGCCACCTCTCCACAGGGGGCGGAAGGGTACACGCCCCCCGCCCACCCGGCTAGTAGCAGGCCGTGTTCGGGCACCGGGCGGGCTCAGGCCGGAATCTTGACGCCCGCCGCCTTCATGGCCGCCATCATTTCGACTTCCAGGCGCTCGGACAGCGGCGTCAGCGGCAGGCGGATCCCCCGCCCCATCAAGCCCAGCCGGGCCACGGCCCACTTGACCGGAATCGGATTCGGTTCGACGAACATCGCCAGGTGCAGCGGCATCAGCCTTTCATTCAGCGCGGCGGCCTCCGCGTGCCGGCCCGCCATCGCCGCCGCGCACATCTCGTGCATGGCTCGCGGCGCCACGTTGGCCGTCACCGAAATCACGCCAACGGCACCCCGCTTCATGAGCTCGGCGGCCGTCGGGTCGTCCCCACTCAACAGCACGAAATCCTTGCGCGCATGACCCAGGATGGCCTCCGCGCGTGACAGGTCGCCGGTCGCCTCCTTGATGCCGCGATTCGCGGATGCGACGAGAGCCTGACCACCGTCTCGGGCAGCAGGTCGCAGGCGGTGCGCCCTGGCACGTTGTAGAGAATCACCGGGACCTCGACGGCATCGGCGATGGCCGAAAAATGCCGGAACAGGCCTTCCTGTGTAGGCCGGTTGTAGTACGGCACGACCGCGAGCAGCCCGTCTGCCCCTGCCCCAGCCAACTCACGCGAAAGCTCGATGCTCTTGGCGGTGGAATTGGTCCCGCTGCCCGCAATGACGGGCATCCGCCCCATGACGCGCGCCTTGGCTCGCCGCACGAGTTCGGCGACTTCGGCCGGCTCCAGCGTGGGGGACTCGCCGGTGGTGCCGCCGACGACGACGCCATCCGTGCCGCCCGCCACGTGAAAATCGAGCAGGCGGTCCCAGGCCTGGAAGTCGACCGCTCCGTCGGCGTGCATGGGCGTGACGAGCGCTGGGATACTGCCCTTGAACATTCGACGGGGGCCTCGATGGGACGACCGCTCATGCTACGCAAGCGGAAAGCGGCGAAGCAAGGCAAAATCGCGGTACACGCGCCCCGGTGGCGCCGCTACACTGAGTCTACGCATCCATGAAGCAACTGATCGCGATCTGCGCCATTGGCAACGACCGGACCGGGCTGGTCTACGACCTGACCCGCGTCGTGGTCGAAAGCGGCGGCAACGTCCTCGAAAGCCGCATGACGGCGCTCGGCAACGAATTTGCAATGCTGCTGCTCGTCGCGGGCAACTGGCACACGCTGGCCAAGCTCGAGGGCGAACTCAACAAGCTGGGCGAAGCAGCCGGCCTGACCATCACCGTGCGCCGCACGGAGCAGCGCGCGCCCCGCGTCGACATGGTGAGCTACACCGTCGACGTCGTGTGCCTGGACCAGCCTGGAGTGCTGCACACGCTGTCCGGATTCTTCTCGTCGCGCGGCATCGACGTGGGCGACATCAGCACGCGCACCTACAACGCTGCGCACACGGGCGCGCCGATGTTCTCCGTGTACATGGTCATCCACGTGCCTACCCGGATCCATATCGCCGCGCTGCGCGAAGAATTCATGGACCTGTGCGACCACATGAACCTCGACGCCATCCTCGAACCCCTCAAGGCCTGAGCCCGCCCCGCATGACAGACAAGACCGTCTCGCTCGATCGCAAGGTTCCGCCTTTCTCGCTGCCCGCGAACGGCGGCAGGAAATGGAAGCTGGCCGACGCCGCCGGCAAGAACCTGGTCGTCTACTTCTACCCCAAGGACAACACCTCGGGCTGCACCACGGAAAGCGAGGCCTTTCGCGACCTGCACGCCAGGTTCAGGAAGGCCGGCACGGAGATCGTCGGCGTGTCGCCCGACAGCGTGGCTTCCCACGACAAATTCGTCGCGAAGTACGGCTTCACCTTTCCGCTGCTCGCCGACGAGGAAAAGGCCGTCTGCCAGTTGTTCGGCGTCTGGAAGGAAAAGAGCATGTACGGCAAGAAGTACATGGGCGTCGAACGCAGCACGTTCCTGCTCGACGCCAAGGGCGTCCTGCGGCGCGAATGGCGCAAGGTGAAAGTGCCGGGTCACGCCGAAGAAGTGCTCGCGGCCGCCGCCGAACTCTGAATCCCGCCGCGGCCCGCAACCGCGCCCACTACCCTATCCCCAGTCTTCAGCGGAGCCCGTTTTGGCCAAGTCCCGGAAGCAGATCGAACCGCGCAGGATCTACGTACTCGACACCAACGTCATGATGCACGACCCCTCGGCCATCTTCCGGTTCGAGGAGCACGACATCTTCATCCCCATGACGGTGCTCGAAGAACTCGACGCGGGCAAGAAGGGCCTGTCGGAAGCCGCGCGCAACGTGCGCCAGGTCAGCCGGTTCCTCGATGAGCTGATGGCCAACACGCCAAAACTCAACATCGATCACGGCATCGAACTGCCCACGGCCAAGTACGCACCGGGCGGCAAGAAGCCGCCCACCGGCCGTCTCTACTTCCAGACCCGGCAGCTGAACGGCAACCTGCCGCCCACGCTGCCCGGCCACGGCGCCGACAACGCGATCCTCGCGCAGACGCTGGCGCTGCAGCAGCAGCAGCCGGAGGCGCGCGTCACGCTGGTGTCCAAGGACATCAACCTGCGCATCAAGGCGGCGATCGTCGGAGTGCGCGCCGAAGACTATTACAGCGACAAGACCATCGAGGACGCCGACCTCCTCTACACCGGCGTCGAAAAGCTGCCGGGCAATTTCTGGGACAAGTCGGGCAAGAAGCTCGAGTCGTGGCATGAGAACGGCGGACGCACCTTCTACCGCGTGCGCAACAAGCTGATCGCCAACTGGGCGCCCAACCAGTTCGTGTACCAGGCCGACGAGCATGGCCTTGAAGGCATCGTGCGCTCCATCGACGGCGATTCCGCGGTCATCGAAGTCCTGCGCGACTATCGCAGCGAGCGCCATGGCGTCTGGGGCATCAGCGCGCGCAACCGCGAGCAGAACTTCGCGCTCAACCTGCTGCTCGATCCCGAGATCGACATGGTGACGATCCTCGGTCCGGCGGGCACGGGCAAGACGCTGCTCACGCTGGCGGCGGGCCTGTCGCAGGCGCTGGAAACCAATCGTTACAGCGAGATCATCATGACGCGCGTGACGATCCCGCTGGGCGAGGACATCGGCTTCCTGCCGGGCACGGAAGAAGAAAAGATGGAGCCCTGGATGGGCGCCCTCATGGACAATCTCGAGGTCCTTACGCAAAGCCAGGAAGGCGGCAGCTGGGGCCGCGCGGCCACCAACGACCTGCTGCGCAACCGCATCAAGATCCGCTCGCTCAATTTCATGCGCGGACGCACGTTCCTGAATCGCTACCTGATCCTGGACGAAGCGCAGAACCTCACCCCCAAACAGATGAAGGCGCTGGTGACGCGCGCGGGCCCCGGCACCAAGCTGGTGTGCCTCGGCAACATCGCGCAGATCGACTCGCCTTACCTCTCCGAAACCACCTGCGGCCTGACCTACGTGGTGAACCGCTTCCGTGGCTGGAAGCACTACGGCCACATCACCCTCACGCGGGGCGAACGCTCGCGACTCGCAGACTTCGCCTCCGAGAAACTGTAAGGCCGCCCGAGGAACCCCGGGCGACACCGGCTGTCAGAGGGAGACCATGCAAGCGAACACCCTGACACGGCGCGCCCAACCGTGGGCACTCGCCCTGCTCTGCCTCGCCCTCGTGCCCGCCCTGGCGCAGGGACAGAAGTCCGCGCAGGACTCGTTGCCGGAGATGGGGACCGCCGCGCAGGAGGCATTGAGCCTCGAAGACGAAAACCAGATCGGGCGCATGGTCATGCGCAACCTGCGCGAAAGCGGCATGATCCTGGACGACCCGGAAGTGCACGAGTACATCCAGTCGCTGGGCCTGCGACTGTCGAGTCTCGCGCAGGACGGCAACCGCACCTTCAACTTCTTCGTGGTGCGCGATCCCGCGATCAACGCCTTCGCGTTGCCCGGTGGTTACATCGGCATTCACTCGGGCCTCGTGCTCGAGACCCGCAACGAGAGCGAGCTCGCCGGCGTGCTGGGCCACGAAGTCGCGCACGTCACCCAGCGCCACATCGCGCGCGGCATCGAGGCGCGGTCGCGCGCCAACCTGATGTCCACCGCTGCGGTTCTTGCCGCCATTCTCGTGGGCGCCGCAGGCGGCGGCAGTTCCGACGCGACCATGGGCGCGATCACCGCCGCGCAGAACATGGCCGCGCAGGCCGGCATCAACTTCACGCGCGATAACGAGTACGAAGCCGATCGCATCGGCATCGGCGTGCTGGCCTCCGCCGGGTTCGACCCCAATGCGATGCCCGCGTTTTTCGACACGATGTTCCGCCGCACGCAACTGGGCCCGGATCGCGTCCCTGAGCTCCTGCGCACCCACCCGGTCAGCAGCAACCGCATCGCCGAATCCAAGGATCGCGCGCTGCAATACCCGCCGGTCAACGTGCGGGACAGTCTCAGCTATTCGCTGATGAAGGAGCGCATCCGCGTGCTGCTGGTGTCACGCACTGGCGATCCGCGCGAATACTACCGCGCCCTTGGCGACAACGAGGCCGACCTGACGCTCGCACAGTTGTACGGACGCGGGCTGTCACAGCTGTACGGCAACCAGGCCGAGACGGCCGTGGCCACTTTCACGCGGCTGCGGCAGCAATACCCGGAGACGCTCGCGTTCCACACGGCCCTGGGCCAGGCGCAGCTCGCCGCGGGCCACACCCAGGACGCGCTCGAAACGCTGGAGCGGGCCCGCGTGCTGGCGCCGCGCAACGTGCCCGTGACGGTCCGCTACGGCGAGGCGCTGTTGCAGGCGGGCCGCCCCAAGCGCGCGCATGAAGTCCTGCTGGACCTCTTCAACAACACCCCGCCAACGCAGGAGCAGATTCGTCTCACGGCCATGGCCGCAAACGCCGCGGGGGACGTCGCCGACGCCTACTCCTACATGGCGGAGTATCACCTGATGGGTGGCGACCTCATGCTCGCCATCAACCAGCTTGAGCTCGCGCTGTCCGTGCCGAACATTTCCCAGGTGCAGCGCTCGAAATACGTCGCCAGGCTGAAGGAAGTGCGCGAATGGCTGCCGAAGGAACGCGGGCGCTCCAAGGCGCCGACGGACGAACAGCCGGCGGGACAGTCGCCGCCGAGGCTGGGTTGACGGACATCACCCGCTAGACTGTCGCGCATTCAGCACGGATCATTGCGCCGTTCCTTGCAGCCCCACAAGGTCATGTCCTTCATGCCGTTTTCCCCGGCGCGCCGCGCCGCAGCTGCTCCGAGTTGATTCCCGCCGCCTCGCGGCGGCTGCGTGCGGGCTGCTGGTGGCGCTGACGCTCGGCGGTTGTGCGACCACGCGAGCCACCGGTGACGACGCGAGCACCCCGCGGGTGCGCAATCCCGACCCGTGGGAAGGCATGAACCGCGGTATCTTCGCGTTCAACAATACCCTCGACCGCTATGCGCTGCGACCGGTCGCCGTCGTGTACCGGGATTACACGCCAAAACTGGTGCAGACAGGCGTCGGCAACTTCTTCGAGAACCTGGGCTACCCCACCACGATCCTGCACCAGTTCCTGCAGGGAAAGCCGAAGCAAGGCACGCAGGACATCGGGCGCTTCCTGCTCAACACGACGCTGGGCTGGGGCGGCGTGATCGATGTCGCGTCGGGCGGCACGAACCTGCCCAAGCACAACGAGGATTCCGGCCAGACGCTGGGCCGGTGGGGCGTGCCGCCCGGCCCTTTCCTGATGCTGCCCTTCCTCGGCCCCGCCACCGTGCGCGATACGCCTGCGCGCATCGCCGATGACTTCTCGCAACCGTTCCGCTGGTACGACTCGGGTGCCGAACGCTGGTTTTCGCTGGGCCTGAGCCTGGTGCACACGCGCGCCGAGTTATTGCCGCTGGACAAGGTACTGGCCGAGACGTACGACCCCTACGCGTTCGTGCGCAACGCGTTCCTGCAGCGTCGCCGGTATGCGGTGTACGACGGCAATCCGCCCGACGAGCCGATGACGGACGAAGAGGCGAGCTGGGCGGAAGAAGCGCTCGAGGAAGACGCCGCGAACTAGGGACGGTCGGCCCAGGTCCGCAAGTGACGCGTTGCGTGCGCTTACGATCCGGTGCCTGTCACCGAGCACTCAAGGTCAGCCGCGCCGGTTTCCAATTTGGCACCGCGCGTCGAACACGCGACGGCGAGCAGTCGCTGGCGCGTCCGACCCGGGACCGTTCCCCGAGCTTGGAAAGGCAGACACGCGCTCTGGGAACGGTCCCGGGTCGGACGCTTGCGACATGCCAGCCTGCGACGCTGCCAGAGCGCTCGATCCGGTGCCTGTCACAGAGCGCGTGTCTGCCTTTCCAAGCTCGGTGACAGGCACCGGATCGAACGCACGCAACGCGTCACGTGCGGACATGTGCAGGCTTCCAGGGCGTCGCCCTATTTTCCGTCCAGCAGCAGGCTCTCGAGATCAGAGATCCGCGCGACCGCCAGGATCTGCGCCGGGATGCATTCGTAACGGATGGTCGCACCGCGGGCCCGGGCCGTGGCCAGCCACTCGACCAGCACCGCAAGACCCGCACTGTCGGCTTCGGTCACGCGCGACAGGTCGATCGTGCAGGGCTTGCCTTTCTCGATGAGCGCGAGGCCCCCCGGCAACGCCCGTCCGGCGCTTTCATAGCCAAGCGCCCCGCTCGCCTCGAGGCGGCCGTCTGCAACACGCTTGATCGTAAAGCTGGCCACGGGATCTTGTCGGCTCGTGCTGGAAAAGCGCGCCGCGAGCTCAGCCGCGCGCCGGCTTGGCGGGCGCCGCAGGCGTCGTACCCGGCGCATCCGGCTTGCCCGAAGCGTTCTGTGCCTCGAGCCGCTGGATCACCGCGTCGATGCCCTTCTGGTCGATTTCGGCGCCGAAGTCGGTGCGGTAGTTCTTCACGTACGAGATGCCTTCGATCGTGATGTCCCAGGCTTTCCAGCCCTGCGGCGTGGCTCGCATGCTGTAGTTCACGGGCACCGGCGTGCCGTTGCTGCGCTTGACCTCGGAGCGCACCGTTGCGACACCCGACGCGAGGTCGCCCTTGAACGGCAACAGCGTCAGCCGCTCGGCCGTGAACTCGGCGATCGCGTCGCCGTAGTTGCGCATCAGCGACTGATAAAACGCGTCGATGAAGCGCTTCCTCTGCGCCTCGGTCGCCGTGCGCCAGTGTTTCCCGAGCACCAGGCGTGCCGCATAGTCGACGTCGAAGTTGGGCAGCAGGTACTTGTCGGCGAGCACACGCAACTGCGACGGGTCCTTGGTATACAGCGCGCGATTGGCGTCGAGCTCGCGCAAGAGGTCTTGCGAAACCTTCTGCATCAGCTCCTGCGGCGCCGGCCCCGGCGCCGTGACCACGGGCCTGGCGGCCGGTGCGGTCTGGGCCGGCAGCGCCATGGGCGCCAGGCCGAGCAGCGCGATCAACAAGACGAACCCGCGATGGTTGCGGCGAGGGACTGCTGCCATGTGTCGCATCGTCTTCATCACTCCTTGGCTGCCGCGGGCGCGGGCGTGGCCGCCGGCCCCGATTCCGTGGCTGCCGAATTGAACAGGTACTTGCTGATCAGGTTCTCGAGCACGACGGCGTCCTGCACGAACGCGACCGCGTCGCCATCCTTGTAGGGTTCTTCGGACCCGCCGGGCGACAGGCCGACGTACTGCCCGCCCAGCAGACCTGCCGTGAGGATACTGGCGTCGCTGTCGTTCGGAATGGCGTTGTAGCTGCCGTCGATGCGCAGCGTGACCACCGCCTTGAGCAGGTTCATGTCGTACTGGATGTCTTCCACGCGACCGATCGCCACGCCCGCCATCGAGACCGGCGCGCCGGGCTTCAGCCCGCCGACGTTCTCGAACGACGCCCGCAGGCGATACGAGTCGCTGCGCAGCGAGAACTCGCGGTTCGTGATCTGCGTGACCATGAACAGGATCGCGGCGAATCCCAGTATCACGAACAGCCCGGTGGATATGTCGATCGTGCGCGTTGAACGCATGGTTGTCCTACAGCATTGAAGCCGTGAGTATGTAGTCGAGGATGAGCGTGACGACGGCGGAGAGCACTACCGTGCGCGTCGTTGCACGCCCGACGCCCTCGGCGGTGGGCGACGCATTGTAACCTTCGTACACCGCGATCAGGCTGCAGGCCACTCCGAACACGAAGCCCTTGATCAGACCTTCGCGGACGTCGTCGAGTTCCACCGCGCTCCGCATCTGCGACCAGAAGCTGCCGGCGTCGACTCCGAAAAACTGGACGCCAACGAGCTGCGCGCCGAACAGGCCGACGACGATGAAGATCGAGACCAGCAGCGGCATCGCGATGACGCCGCCAAGGAACCGCGGCAGCACCACGCGCCGCATCGGATCGACCGCCATGATTTCCATCGCCGCGATCTGGTCCGTGGCCCGCATCAGGCCCAGCTCGGCGGCCAGCGCGGTCCCGGCCCGGCCGGCAAACAGCAGCGCGGTGACGACCGGGCCGAGTTCGCGCAGCAGGCTGAGCGCCGTGGCCGTGCCCAGGTACTCCTCCGAGCCGAATTGAGTCAGCAGGTCGTAGCCCTGCAATCCGAGCACCATGCCGACGAACAGCCCGCACGTCATGATGATGACCAGCGACAGCGCGCCGGTGTTGTAGACCTGCTCGACGATCGGCCGCACGCGCAGCAGCCCCGCAGGCAGGATCGCCAGGAGCCGCAGCGAGAAACGCACGAACAGGCCGACTCGCTCGAAGAACGACAGCATGCCCTGCCCCAGCTCGCGCAGGATCGTGATCATGCGAACACCCGGCCGCCCAGCAGTTGCGCATGGTACTCCGGCGCCGGGTAGTGGAACGACACCGGCCCGTCGGCCAGGCCTTCGACGAACTGGTGCACGATCGGTGACGGGTGGTCGCGCAGTTCACGGGTCGTGCCGCTCGCCACCACCTTGCCGTCCGACAGGATGAAGCTCGCGTCGGCGATCTGGGAAATCTCGCGGACGTCGTGCGTGACGACGATGCTGGTGATGCCGAGCGCGTCGTTCAGCGAGCGGATCAGGCGCAGCACCACGCCCATCGAGATCGGGTCGAGCCCGGCAAAGGGTTCGTCGTAGATCAGGATGTCGGGATCCATCGCAATCGCGCGCGCGAGCGCCACGCGACGGCCCATGCCGCCTGACAGCTGTTGCGGGTAGAGGTTGGCCGCGCCGCGCAGGCCCACCGCGTGCAGCTTGGTCAGCACGATGGTACGGATCAGCCGCTCGGGCAGGCGGGTGTGCTCGCGCAAGGGAAACGCCACGTTCTCGAACACGTCGAGGTCGGTGAGCAACGCGCCGTTCTGGAACAGCATGCCCATGCGCCGTCGCAACGCGAAGATCTCGCGCCGGTTCAGCGTGGCCAGGTCGAGGCCATCCACCACGACCTGCCCGCGGTCGGCGCAGACCTGGCCCGTGATGAGCTTGAGCAGCGTGGTCTTGCCCGTGCCGCTCGGCCCCATGATGGCGGTCACCGCGCCGCGACGGATCTCGATGTCGAGACCGCTGAACACGTGCTTGCCCGAGTCCACGGCGAAATGGACATCGCGCAAAACGGCAATGGCTGGCGAGGGAGTCGCCGCGGGGGTGGCGGCGGACCCGGTTTGGTTATTCACGAATGGGTCGCTGTGGTGTTCGTCAGGTCAACGGACCGTGCCGGTCCGGTCGAGTTCCCCGCCTGCAGGAGGTGGTGCCCACTGCCCCGGGGATGATTCAGGCGGCGAATTCTAGCAGATTGGGTCTTTTGTCCTGCCACGGACCCCGGCCAGGGTTGGCGCGGACGCCGTATAGGACTAAAATCGTCCCAATTGAAATTCCAGCCATGTTACGCATCAGCAAACTGACCGATTACGGCACCGTCGTGCTGGCCTGCCTCGCTGCCACTCCGGATCGCCGTCTCACGGCCACCGAGGTGGCCGAGCGCACGCGCTTAGGGCTGCCCACTGTCAGCAAGCTCCTGAAGTCGTTTCATCGCGCGGGCTTGCTCTCCTCGACGCGCGGGTCGCGCGGCGGCTATCAGCTCGCTCGCGCTGCATCGGCGATCAGCGCGGCCGCCATCATCGACGCGATCGAAGGCCCCGTGGCCATCACCGAGTGCAGCGGCATCCACAGCGCGTGCGATTTCGAATTGTCGTGCAGCACCGGCAACGCCTGGCAACGCATCAACGGCGCGATCCGTCGTTCGCTCGACGAGATCTCGCTGGCGCAGTTGTCCGGCCAGGAAGCCGTGGCAGCGTGGCGCCCGGCGCTGTCGAGCGCGGCGCGCAACACCAACCCGCCGCGCGGTCCTGGCCGGTTCTGAGGAGTCTTTCGATGGCCAGCACACCCACCGACCTCGACGCGCTCGTCGCGCAGAAGTACCAGCACGGCTTCGTCACCGACGTCGAGTCCGACACCCTGCCGCCCGGCCTCGACGAGGACGTGGTGCGTGCCATCTCCAAGATCAAGCGCGAGCCGCAGTTCATGCTGGACTGGCGCCTGCGGGCGCTGCAGCACTGGTACACGATGCAGAACCCGGACTGGGCCCACCTGCGCATCGCACCCATCGACTACCAGTCGATCTCCTACTACTCGGCGCCCAGGGTCAAGACCGACGGGCCGAAGAGCCTCGACGAAGTCGACCCGAAGCTGCTCGCCACCTACGAAAAGCTGGGCGTTCCGCTGCACGAGCGCGCGCGCCTGGCTGGCGTGGCGGTGGACGCGGTGTTCGACAGCGTCTCGGTCGCCACCACCTTCAAGGACAAGCTCTCGAAAGCGGGCGTCATCTTCTGCTCGTTCTCGGACGCCGTGCAGAACCACCCGGAACTCATCGAGCAGTACCTCGGCACGGTGGTGCCGTACACCGACAACTTTTTCGCCACGCTGAATTCCGCTGTCTTTTCCGATGGCTCGTTCGTCTACGTACCCAAGGGCGTGCGCTGCCCGATGGAACTGTCGACGTACTTCCGCATCAACGCGGCGAACACCGGGCAGTTCGAACGGACCCTGATCATCGCCGACGAAGGCAGCCACGTGAGCTACCTCGAGGGCTGCACGGCGCCGATGCGCGACGAAAACCAGCTGCACGCGGCCGTGGTCGAGCTCGTGGCGATGAAAGACGCCAGCATCAAGTACTCGACCGTGCAGAACTGGTACCCCGGCGACGAGAACGGCGTCGGCGGCATCTACAACTTCGTGACCAAGCGCGGCGAATGCCGCGGCGCCAGTTCGCGCATCAGCTGGACGCAGGTCGAGACCGGGTCCGCCATCACGTGGAAGTACCCCAGCTGCGTGCTGACGGGCGACAACTCGGTCGGCGAGTTCTATTCGGTCGCGCTGGCGAACCACTACCAGCAGGCCGACACCGGCACCAAGATGATCCACATCGGCCGCAACACGCGCAGCACCATCGTCTCCAAGGGCATCTCCGCGGGCCGCGGCCAGAACACCTATCGCGGGCTCGTGAAAGTGCTGCCTTCGGCCGAAGGTGCGCGCAATTTCACGCAGTGCGACTCCCTGCTGATGGGCGACAAGTGCGGCGCGCACACGTTCCCGTACATGGAAATCAAGAATCCGTCGGCGGTGGTGGAACACGAGGCGACGACCTCGAAGATCGCGGACGACCAGCTCTTCTACTGCCGCAGCCGCGGGGTGTCCGAGGAAGACGCGGTCAACATGATCGTCAACGGCTTCTGCAAGGTGGTTTTCAAGGAACTGCCGATGGAATTCGCCGTCGAGGCGCAGAACCTGCTCGCCGTCAGCCTCGAAGGCTCCGTCGGCTGACCCGTCATCCAGAGAACCACAGCCATGCTCAGCATCCGCGACCTGCACGCACAGATCGGCGCCCGCAAGATCCTGAAGGGCCTCAGCCTCGAGGTGAAGGCCGGCGAAGTGCACGCCATCATGGGCCCGAACGGTTCGGGCAAGAGCACGCTCGCGAGCGTGCTGGCCGGCCGCGCCGGTTACGAGGTGACCAAGGGCACGGCCACCTTCGAAGGACAGGACCTGCTGGCGCTCGAGCCCGAGGAGCGCGCTCGGCGCGGCGTCTTCCTGGCATTCCAGTACCCGGTGGAGATTCCCGGCGTGAACAATGCCTACCTGCTGAAGGCCGCGCTCAATGCGATCCGCAAGCAACGCGGCCTGACCGAACTCGACGCCTTCGAGTTCCTGGCGCTGATCAAGGACAAGATGAAGCTCATGCAGATGGATGAGAGCTTCCTGAGCCGCGGCGTCAACGAAGGTTTCTCCGGCGGCGAGAAGAAACGCAACGAGATCCTGCAGATGGCCGTGCTCGAGCCGAAGCTCGCGCTGCTCGACGAGACCGACTCGGGCCTCGACATCGACGCGCTGCGTGTCGTCGCTACCGGGGTGAACAGCCTGCGCGCCGCTGATCGTGCAGTTGTGATGGTCACGCACTACCAGCGCCTGCTCGATTACATCGAACCCGACTTCGTGCACGTCCTCTCGGACGGCCGCATCCTGCGCACCGGCGACAAGTCGCTGGCACTCGAACTCGAAAAGCGCGGTTACGACTGGGTCAAGCAGGAGGCCACCGCGGCATGAACGCCCTGGCCTCCGCCCCCGCACAGGCGAGCGTGACTGCGCCCGCGGTTGCCCACTACCGCGATGCCTTCGAGCGCGTGCGGCCTGCGCTGCCCGGCTCCCATGCGTGCAGGTCCGCGGCCATGGCTCGTTTCGCCGAACTCGGCTTCCCCTCCCCGCGCGACGAAGCGTGGAAGTACACCAGCCTGCGGCGGCTGGAATCACGCCGCTTCGAGCCGGCAACGCCGGGAAGTGCTGCCGTTGGCGAGATCTCCGCGGCGCTGGTGACGCAGCGACTCGTGCTGGTGAATGGCGTCCCTGCCGGTACGCTGCCCGCTGCCATGGCGGGGTTCCGCCTGGGCACCCTGGCCACCGTAACCGACGACCTGTTGCTGCGGGCGATCAGCCACGGCGGCACCGAGCGCTTTGCCGCGCTCAACGCGGCCTTCAGCGCGAGTCCCTTGCTGCTCGAAATGGACTGCGCAGCAGCAGGGCAGCGAGGTGCTGCAGCTCACGCTGATGACGGCCGGAGCGGGCCCGACGCTCGCCAATCCGCGAATCGTCGTGCGCATGGCGCCGGGCAGCCGCGGCCGCCTGCTGCTCGAGCACGTGGATGACGACGCGCACGAACACTTCACCAACGCCGTCCTCGACGTCGAACTCGGCGCCGATGCGCACCTGACCGTGTATCGCCTGCAGCACCAGGGCGCGCGCGCATTTCACGTCGAGCGCATCGAGGCCCGCGTCGGCGCGGGCGCCAGTTTCGTCGTGCGCGACTCGCAGCTCGGCGCATCACTCGCGCGGCTCGACGCCCACGTGAGCCTCGATGGCCGCGCGGCGCACGGCGAGATCACCGGCGTCTTCCTGGCCGACGGCTCGCGGCACCTCGATTCGCACATCCTGGTCGATCACCGCGCCATCGAGACCACCAGCCTGCAGGACTACCGCGGTATCGCTGCCAACAAGGGACGCGGCGTGTTCAACGGCAAGACGATCGTGCACGTCGGCGCGCAGAAGTCGAACGCACGGCAGGTCAACCGCAACCTGCTGCTGACCCCGGGTGCCGAGATCGACACCAAGCCCGACCTGGAGATCTACGCTGACGACGTGCAGTGCAGCCACGGCACGACGACCGGCCAGCTCGACCCGGCCGCGTTGTTCTACCTGCGTTCGCGCGGACTGAGCGAGCCCGAGGCCCGCAGCGCGCTCACCCGCGCCTTCGCCGGGTCGGTCCTGGCGCGCGTGGACGAGCCCGCGCTGGCAGCCCGCGTGCAGGACGAACTCGACCGGCGCCTGGTGCGCCTGCTGGAGGTGGCCGCATGAGCGCCGTCGAAGCCCTCGCACGCGGCCCCGGACCGCTCGACGTCGCCGCGATCCGGCGCGACTTCCCCATCCTGGAGCGCACGGTGCGCGGCGGCCCGCTGTCGTACCTGGACAATGCCGCGTCGAGCCAGCGCCCGCGCGCGGTCATCGACTCGATGTCGCGCTACTACGAGCAATCGCATGCCAACGTGCACCGCGGCGTGCACTGGCTGAGCCAGGAAGCCACCGACCTGTTCGAGGGCGCGCGCGAGAAGGTGCGTCGCTTCATCAATGCCAGGTCCACGAAAGAGATCATCTTCGTCCGCGGGACGACGGAAGCGATCAACCTGGTCGCGCAGTCGTATGGCCGCGCGCAGTTCGGCCCGGGCGACGAGATCCTCGTGTCATGGCTCGAGCATCACGCGAACATCGTGCCGTGGCAGATGTTGTGCCAGCAGACCGGCGCCACGCTCAAGGTCGCGCCGATCACCCAGTCGGGCGAGGTCGATTTTGACGCGTTTGCGGCCCTGCTCTCCCCGCGCACGAAGCTGGTCGCTCTGGCGCACGTTTCGAATGCGCTGGGCACGGTGATACCGGTGCAGCGCTTCATCGCCGCAGCCAAGGCGCGCGGCGTCCCGGTGCTGCTCGACGGCGCGCAGGCCGTGCCGCACATGAAGGTCGACGTGCAGGCGCTCGACTGCGACTTCTACGCGTTCTCGAGCCACAAGATGTGCGGACCCACCGGCATCGGCGTGCTGTACGGTCGCGAGTCGCTGCTGGCGGCCATGCCGCCGTGGCAGGGCGGCGGCGACATGATCCTCGCGGTCTCGTTCGAGAAGACGGTGTACAACTCGCTGCCCTACAAGTTCGAGGCCGGCACGCCCGCGATCGCCGAGGCCATCGGCCTGGGCGCGGCCATCGACTACCTCGAAGCGCTGGGCATGGACCGCATCGCGGCGGCTGAGCACGAACTGCTCGTGTATGCCAACGAGCGGCTCGCGACGATTCCCGGCTTGCGTTTCGTCGGGACGGCTCCCGACAAGGCCGCTGTCGTGTCGTTCACGCTGGACAGGGTGCATCCGCACGATCTTGGGACCATCCTCGACAGCGAGGGCGTCGCGATCCGCACCGGCCATCACTGCGCGATGCCCGTCATGGAGTTCTACGGCCTGCCCGCCACGGCGCGCGCATCGTTTGCGTTCTACAACACGCGTGCGGAAATCGACCGCCTGGTCGACGCGCTGCACACGGCACGGGAGATGCTGGGCTGATGGACCTCAAGGATCTCTACCGCGACATCATCGTCGACCACAACCGCCACCCGCGGAACTTCCGGGAGATCCCTGACGCGGATCGCCGCGCCGACGGCTTCAATCCGCTCTGCGGCGACAAGCTCACGGTGTTCGTCAAGCTCGACGGCGAGCGCATCAGCGACGTGTCGTTCAGCGGCAGCGGCTGCGCAATCTCGGTCGCGTCTGCATCGCTGCTCACCGAGAGCGTCAAGGGCCGGACCCTGCCCGAGGCCGAGGCCCTCTTCCAGCAGATGCACCAGTTGCTGACGCAGGAGGACGCGGTCGTCGACCTGCCCGGTCTCGGCAAGCTCGGCGCGCTGTCCGGCGTGCGTGAGTTTCCGGCCCGCGTGAAATGCGCGAGCCTCTGCTGGCACACGCTCGACGCAGCGTTGCACCAGCAGGAACGGATTTCGACCGAGTAAAAGCGTTTTCGCGCCAGGAGCCCGACTTGTACCGAGCCGACAACGAACCTGTGAGCTTCACCCGCGACGTGGACGCGGTGATCGTTCCCGCAGGCGTCAACGTAAAGCTGCGCCTGGGCCAGCAGGGCTACATCACGCAGGCCCTCGGCGGCAGCTTCACCGTGTACGTCGAGGGCAACCTGTTCCGCATTGCGGGCAAGGACGCGGACGCCCTCGGCAAGGAGCCGGTCGAGACGCCGGAGTTGCCGCCCGACGCCAGCGACGACGACGTGAAGCAACTGGCCTGGCAGCAGATGAAGGGCTGCTACGACCCGGAGATCCCGATCAACATCGTCGATCTCGGCCTGGTGTACGAGTGCGAAGTGGTTCCGGACGGCGATGGCCGCGTGCTCGCCATCAAGATGACGCTGACGGCACCGGGCTGCGGAATGGGCGACGTGCTGGTCGCCGACGTCAAGGAGAAGGTCGAGATCATCCCGACCGTGAAGCATGCCGACGTCGAACTGGTGTTCGATCCGCCGTGGGACCAGTCGATGATGTCCGAGGCGGCGCGACTGCAGACGGGAATGATGTAGTGATTACCGTTGTCGCTCGCGTGAAGCGGCGCCCGATGACGACGGCGAGCCTATGCGCCCGCTCCGTGGCTGAAAAGTGCGCGGTGCCAGCGAGCCAGTGCGTCCACTCCGGGTTCGAGTCGCCGGGACGCCGTAAACCCGTCCCTGGGGGCTCCGGGCGCGGCATCCCTGCCGCGCACGGCCCGTCGACTCGAACCCGGAGTGGACACACGGCTCGCGTCACGTGCAATGGTAGCGTCACGCGATCCCAGCATCAGCGATCCGCGAGATGCGCTATGCGTTCGTCGCGGTGCGGAAACCCGTCCAGCGCATCACCCCAAACTGCTGCCGGCGGCGGCCAAGACACCCACGCCTGCCGCGACACCGCCGCCGAGGCGAATGAACGGTCCAGGACCGATTGGCCGGGCCGTGCGCGGCAGGGATGCCGCGCCCGGAGCCCCCAGGGACGGGTTTACGGCGTCCCGGCCGATCGTGTCGTGGACCGGGCGTTCGGCCGGCGGTGCGTCGCGGCAGGTTGCGCGTCCCGAGCCTGCCTGCGCCGTGCAGCAAGTTCAGGGGCGCGCCGATGACGAACTGGACCCGCGTCGCGCCGGCCGCGGACATCGCACCCGGCGACTACGCGTCGGCCGAGGTCGACGGCGCCTTCGTCGCCGTCTACAACATCGCTGGCGAGTTCTTCGCAATCGACGATGTCTGCACGCACGACGGCGGTGGGCTTGCCGGCGGCGAGGTCCAGGATCACCAGGTCATTTGCCCGCGGCACGGCGCGCGCTTCTGCCTGCGCACCGGCAAGGCCCTCACGCCCCCCGCGTACGAACCGGTGCGCAGCTACCCGACCCGAGTGGTCGACGGCATCGTGGAGATCGCAGGCGAATGAGTCTCGGCAAGGCCAGCAAGAGCAAGCTGCAAGTCATGGAGGCAACCCGCAAGGCCACCGCTGGCATGCGCAGGCTCACGCTGGTGCGCCACGCCAAGTCCGACCTCGGCCTGCCAGGCCAGCAGGACTGGGACCGCGTGCTGAATCGACGCGGCCAGCAGGACGCGCCGGAGATGGCGCGGCGCCTGCGCGAGCGCAAGCTCCGGCCGGACCTGGTCCTCACCAGCCCGGCAGTGCGTGCCCTCACGACCGCCAGCATCATGGCGCGCGAACTCAAGGTGCCCGCCGCGCGCATTGCGCAGGACGAGCGCCTGTACCTGGCCGAAGCGAAGACGATCTTCGCCGTGGTGCGGGAACTCGGCGGCGACGCCGGGCACGTGATGCTGTTCGCACACAACCCGGGCATCACCGATTGCGCCAACGAACTGTCGGCGGGCGAGCGCATCGACAACATGCCGACGTGCGGCATCTTCACCGGGCTGTTCGCGGTGGACGACTGGTCCCGCCTCGACTGGAACAGCAGCGTCGAAGCCGAGTTCGACTACCCGCGCAACCTGGCTTGAGGCGCGGCGCGCGCCTCAGCCGCGGCCGAAGACCGGGATCGCGGCGCCCGTGATCGCAGCCGCCTCGGCCGAGGCCAGGAACAGGATCACCCTGTGCGATCTCGTCCGGACTCACCCAGCGGCTGAAATCGGCCTGCGGCATGTCGGCCCGGTTGCGCGGCGTGTCGATGATGCCCGGCAGGATGGCGTTGACCGTGACGAACCGGTCCTTCACTTCCTCGGACAGCGCCTCGGTGAGCCGCTGCACGCCGGACTTGGACGCCGCGTATGCGCCCATTCCAAGACCGGCCTTCGCAGCCGCGCCCGCACCGATGTTGATGATGCGGCCGGAGCCGCGTTCCAGCATCGCCGGCAGCGCAGACTTGCACGCGACCACCGCCGACCGCAGGTTCATGGTGTACAGCGCGTCCCACGTCGCGATGTCGCCGTCGGCGACCTTTTCCCAGTGAAAGCCGCCAGCCACGTTGACGAGTACGTCGATGCCGCCGAAGCGCATCGCAATCGCGGCCATTGCCTTGCGGGTGGCCTCGACATCGGCGAGGTCGGCGCCGCCCAGCAGCATGTGCCCTGCTCCGTCAAACTCGGCTTGCAACTCGGCCGATGGCAGCACGACGTCCATCAGGGCGAGACGAGCTCCTGTCGGCTGGAACGCGCGGGCGACGGCCGTACCCAGGGCGCCGAATGCGCCCGTGACGACGACGACGGATTCAACCGTGGACACTGGCGGACTCCTGTGCGAAGGACAAGGGATTAGGGATCAGGGAATAATGGCGCGCAACGGCGCTCCCTGCTCGCTAATCCCTAATCCCTAATCCCTAATCCCTTCCTCAGCACTCCGGAACATTGACGGCGAGGCCGCCCTGGCTGGTCTCCTTGTAGATCGTCGACATGTCGTGCCCGGTCTGGCGCATCGTCGCGATCACCTGGTCGAGCGACACCTTGTGCGTGCCGTCCCCGCGCATCGACAGCCGCGCGGCATTGATCGCCTTGACCGCACCCATCGCGTTGCGCTCGATGCATGGGATCTGCACCAGGCCCGCGATGGGATCGCAGGTGAGGCCCAGGTTGTGCTCCATGCCGATCTCGGCCGCATTCTCGACCTGCTCGTTGGTGCCGTTCATGGCCGCGACGAGACCCGCCGCAGCCATCGAGCAGGCGACGCCGACTTCGCCCTGGCAGCCCATCTCGGCACCCGAGATCGATGCGTTGCGCTTGTAGAGCATGCCGATCGCTCCTGCCACGAGCAGGAAGCGCAGGATGCCCTGCTCGCTCGCACCCGTTTCGTACTTGCGGTAATACGCCAGCACCGCCGGCACGATGCCGGCCGCGCCGTTCGTCGGCGCCGTGACCACGCGCCCGCCGGCGGCGTTCTCTTCGTTCACGGCCAGCGCAAACGCGTTGACCCATTCGATGGCGTCGAGCGGCCTGTGCTGCGACGACTGCTCCAGCAGCACGCGCTGCATGCGCGACGCGCGCCGGCGCACCTTGAGCACGCCGGGCAGCAGGCCGTTGGCGGCGAAACCGCGCTGGATGCAGCCGTCCATGACCGACCAGATGTGCAGCAGCGCGGCGTGCGTCTCGGCGTCGGGCCGGAACGCGCGTTCGTTCTCGAGCATCAGCTCGTGCAGTTCAAGTCCGCGTTCGCGCGCGACTTCGAGCAGCTCATGCGCCGACGTGAATCCGTGCGGCACCTCGACCTGCGGGCCCCCTTCGTGATGCTTGCCGAAATCACCTGCACGCACGATGAAGCCGCCGCCCGTCGAGAAGAACTCCTCCCGGTGCAGCACTTCACCCGCGGCGTCGAGCGCAGTGAAACGCATTCCGTTCGGATGCTGCGGCAGGGTCTGGTCACGGTGGAAGAGCAGGTCGAGCGGCTCGTCGAAGGCAATCTCGTGCTTGCCGGCGATCCGGATGCGGCCCGTCTTGCGGATGCGCTCGAGCGAGGGCTCCATCGAGGCCGGGTCGATCGTTGCCGGCTGGTTGCCTTCGAGGCCCAGCAGGAGCGCGCGATCCGTGCAATGGCCCAGCCCCGTCAGCGCGAGCGAGCCGTAAGCCTGCGCCACCACCTTGTCCACGCGCGCGAGCAACGACATCGAGTCGAGGTCGTGCGCGAACGCGCAGGCGGCATTCATCGGCCCCATCGTGTGGGAACTCGAGGGGCCGACTCCGACCTTGAAGATGTCGAGGACGCTCAGGTTCATGTGTCGCGCTACTCCATCGCCAGCAGCGAGGCATTGCCGCCCACGGCCGAGGTGTTGATCGTCACCGTGCGCTCGTGCGCGTAGCGATGCAGGTAGTACGGGCCGCCCGCCTTCGGCCCGGTGCCGGAAAGCCCCGAGCCGCCGAACGGCTGCGTGCCGACGACGGCACCGATGATGTTGCGATTCACGTACACGTTGCCGGCCGCCACGCGGCTCGCGACGCGGCGCACCGTGCCGTCGATGCGGCTGTGGATGCCGAAGGTCAGGCCGAACCCGGTCGCGTTGATCGCGTCGATCAGCGCCTCGAGGTCGCGCGCCTTGTACGTGACGATGTGCATGATCGGCCCGAACCACTCGCGGTCCAGTACCGACAGCGACGAAATCTCGGCCGCGAGCGGCGCGACGAACGTACCGGCGCGCGTCGCCTCCGGCAGCTTCATGCGGTGGTGCCAGGAGGCCGACTGCATGACTTCGTGCGCATGGCCTTCGAGCATGGCGCGCGCCGCCTCGTCGATCACCGGGCCGACATCGGTTTCGAGGAAGGCCGGATCGCCGATCACCAGTTCTTCCATGTAGCCGGCGAGCAGGCGCTTGACCTTGGGGGCGATGTCTTCCTGCACGCACAGGACGCGCAACGCCGAGCAGCGCTGGCCCGCGCTGTTGAACGCCGACTGGACGGCATCGATGACCACTTGCTCTGGCAGCGCCGAGCTGTCGACGATCATCGCGTTCTGCCCGCCTGTCTCGGCGATCAACGTGCCGATGGGGCCGTTGCGACCGGCCAGCGTGCGATGAATGATCCGCGCCGTGTCCGTCGAACCGGTGAAGGCGACGCCAGCCACTCGTGGGTCCGCGACGGCCGCCGCTCCCACGACCGCACCGTCGCCCGGCAGGAAGTGCAGCACGTCGGCCGGTACACCGGCCTGCAGCAGCAGCCGCACGGCATGGGCTGCCACCAGCGGCGTCTGCTCGGCCGGCTTGGCCAGCACCGCGTTGCCCGCCGCCAGCGCTGCAGCAACCTGTCCCGCGAAAATCGCGAGCGGGAAATTCCACGGACTGATGCACGTGAACACGCCGCGGCCGTGCAGGCTCAGTTCGTTGCTCTCGCCCGTCGGCCCCGGCAGGCGCTGCGGACCCGCGAATTCGTGGCGCGCCCGCGCCGCGTAATACCGCAGGAAATCCACCGCCTCGCGCACCTCGGCAATGCTGTCCGGCACGGACTTGCCCGCCTCGCGCACGCACATCGCGACGAGCTCCGGCGTGCTGTCCTCGAACAGGTCGGCGGCCTTGTCGAGCGCGTCGCCGCGCACTGCGGCCGGCGTGGCGTCCCAGGCCGGCTGTGCGCGGACCGCGACGTCGACGGCGGCGCGCACATCGTCGGCCGTCGCGTTGGCGACCGTACCCACGACGTCGGCATGGTTGGCCGGGTTGCGGATCGTGTCAGTGGTCGCGCCCGGGCGCTCGTCGCCCGCGACCAGTGGCGCTGCGACCCACGGCCGGCGCGACACGTGTTCCATGCGTGCGGCCATGGCGTGACACTCCGCGCCATTCGCCAGGTGAATCCCCAGCGAGTTCTTGCGTTCGGGCTGGTAAATGTCGACGGGCTGCGGAATCCGCGCGTGCGCCACGCGCTCGAGCGCGTCCACGGCGCGCACCGGGATCGGCGATGATGGCGTCGATGGGCTCGTTCTCGTTGACGATGCGATTCACGAACGAGGTGTTCGAGCCGTTCTCGAGCAGCCGTCGCACGAGGTACGGCAGCAGGTCTTCGTGCTCGCCGACCGGCGCGTACACGCGGCACGGGATGCCGAGTCCGCTCGGGTCGGTGACGTGCGTGTACAGCTCTTCGCCCATCCCGTGCAGGCGCTGGAACTCGAACTCGAGGCCTGCCTGCTGCGCCATGCTCGCCACTGCCGCCACCGTGTGCGCGTTGTGCGTGGCGAACTGCGGATACAGCAACCCCTTGCCTTCGTTGAAGACGTAGCGGGCACACGCCAGGTACGAGACGTCGGTGTTGGGCTTGCGCGTGTACAGCGGATACCCTGGCAGGCCGCGTTCCTGGCCGCGCTTGATCTCGGCATCCCAGTAGGCGCCCTTGACCAGGCGCACGTGCAGGACGCGGCGGGTTTCGCGGGCGAGACCCACGATGTACTGCAACATGGGCAGCGCGCGCTTCTGGTAGGTCTGCACGGCGATGCCGAAGCCATTCCAGCCGGCCAGCGCAGGGTCACGACAGACGGCCTCGAGCTGCTCCATCGTCAGTTCCAGCCGCTCGGATTCCTCGGTATCGAGCGTCAGCGCGATGCCGGCGTCGCGGGCCAGGCGGCACAACTCGACCAGTCGCGGCGTCAGTTCGCGATGCACGCGCTGGCGATGCGCGCGCTCGAATCGCGGGTGCATCGCCGAGAGCTTGACCGAGATACTCGGCCGTGACTCGAAATCCGGGTATTCGTTGACACGCGCCGCCAGCGCACCGATCGCCGTGCGGTAGGCGTCGAAATAACGCGTGGCGTCCGCCGTGGTGAGCGCCGCCTCGCCGAGCATGTCGAACGTGTAGCGATACCGCTTGTTGGCGCCGGTGAGTGAATTGTCGAGCGCTTCCTTCATCGTGCGCCCCATCACGAACTGGTGTCCCATGATGCGCATCGCCTGGCGCATCGCGGTGCGCACCACAGGCTCGCCCACGCGACCGACGACGCGACTCATCACGCTGCCGGGTGCTGCGACGTCGTTCGGGTCGAGACGGACGATGCGGCCGGTGAGCATCAGGCCCCAGGTGGACGCGTTGACGAACAACGACTGGCTGTCGCCGAGGTGGCTGGCCCAGTCCCCGCCGCGCAACTTGTCGGCGATCAGCCGGTCGGCCGTTTCGTCGTCCGGGATGCGCAGCAGCGCCTCGGCGAGACACATCAGGATCACGCCTTCCTGCGATGAAAGGTCGTACTGGCGCAGGAAGGCATCGAGTCCGGTCTTGGCGGCGGGCGCCTTGCGCACGGCCTCGACGAGTTTGCGGGCGGTCGCCTGCACTTCGGCATGCTGGGCGTCGTCGAAGCGCGCGCGCTCGGCCAGCGAGCGGACGAGGGCTTCTTCGTCGCCGAGGAAATCGGCGTTGATGGCTTGCCCGACCGGGGTCAGGAAGTCCTGGGAATCGGCGAACAGGAAGCGCGACGTGGGGGCTTCGCGATTGGAACCGGACATGGGGGATTCGCCTGCAAAGGTAATCCCGCGATTCTATCCAAAACGCTGCAGACCCGCGGGGTCACCCACCGCGGGTCGTCTTGCAGCGCGTTAAGCCGGTTACTTGGTCTCGTACAGCAGGCCGACCGTCAGCAGCGTATCGGTGTTTTCGACGGTCGGGCTCGACGTCCGTGTTGTGGCGCACCTGGTAGCCGACCCGCAGGCCGAGCGCGCCCGAGATCGTGACCTCGAGGCCCAGGTCGTTCTGCAGGTACGTGTTGTCCGAGCCGGCTTCGACCAGGAAGCGTTCGACGATCTTGGTGGTGTCGGTCAGCTGGTGCTCGAAGCCCAGGTCACCGCGGAAGATCACGCCGTCCTCGGATTCACCGGTCGCGCTGAGCTTGGCATAGCGATAACCGGGGCCGCCCTGCACCCAGAACTTGGTGCGCTCGGTGTCGATGATCTTGTAGCCGAGACCGCCGGCGAGCGACGTCTGGAAGTCGTACTGGCTGAATTCGTCGTTCTCGTAGCGCGCCGCGCCGAAGCCGTACGCGCGCTCCGTGAAGGTCGTACTGCGTCTGGCCGCGCACTTCCCAGCGCTGCGCCGGTCTTGTCGCCGTCCTGGCTGCCGTAGTTGCCGGCGAAGCCCACCGTGTGCTGCCACTGGTCGACCGTGTTCTTGAGTTCGAGGTTGGCGCTGCGCGACCTCGTTCTCGGTGTTGCCGCTGGCAAACGAGGCGCCCACGTCGCCCTTGCCGGTCCATTCGGCCAGCGCGGGAGTTGCCGCGGCACAGAGCGCGAGGCCGATGCAGAACTGGGAAATACGGATGGTCGACATCGAAAGCTCCTTGCCGGGCTCGTGGACGAAAAAGGGCCGGGATTATAGCCGCATGATGCGCTGCGCCAAAATCAGGTTCGTTTCATCCTGAATCATGCTTGCAACGGGCGGGCAGTGAGCCAGAATCGGGATCAGGATCCAGCGGGGTGTTTCATGTCGACAGCTGTGCAGAAAATCGACGCGACGGTCGAGAACTTCATGACCGCGGTGGTCGAAGCGTCCCACATCCACGCCGGTGCTCGTGGATTTCTGGGCGCCCTGGTGCGCGCCGTGCCGCACGCTGATGCCGCTCCTCGACCGGATCGCCGACGACTACGCGGGTCGCTTCATCCTCGCCAAGGTCAATACCGAGGAACAGGCCCGCCTCGCCACGCATTTCCAGATACGCAGCATTCCCACCGTGATGCTGGTGCATCGCGGCGAGGTCGTGGAGCAGTTCACGGGCCTGCAGCCCGAGGCGGCGATCAAGGCACTGCTGGACCGGCACCTGGCCCCGGCAGGCACCGCCGCCGAGCCCGCAACTGCGGTTGAGGCTGAAATCGCGACACCCGCGAGCCCCGAGCAAGTCGCCGCGCAATGCCTCGAGCGCCGCGATGCCGAGGCAGCGGCAGCCGCCATCGACGACCTGGCCGCCACTCAGGCGGATCACCCGGCCCTGCCGGCGCTGCAGGCACGGCTGGCGTTCGTCCAGGTGGCCAATGCCCACCCCGACACGGTGGCCTTGCGTCGTGCTTTGGAGCAGAACCCGGCCGACCCGGCCGCGAGGCACGCACTGGCCGCCCACCACGCCGCCGCAGGCGACTACGGCACCGCCCTCGCCGAATGGCTGGACCTGATGCGCCGCAACCGCAGCTTCGGCGAGGATGCGGGCCGTCGCAGCCTGCTGCAGGTGTTCGACGTGCTCGGCGAGCAGGACGCACTGGTGGCACAGTACCGGCGGCGCATGGCGAGTTTATTGCACTGATTGCGCCGCTCGCCCTCCCCGGTTGGGGGTAATTCGTCTTGCACAAGCCGGCGCGACCGCAGTATAAAAACCGCGCCCCTGCACCCACTGGTTTTCCCGATGAACGAGAAGCCGGAATCAGCGGACGAGTTCGAGGACGAAGACAGCGAGGAAGCCGTCGGCGGGGAGGAGTCCCTCGACGTCGATCGCCTCATGCAAGACCTCGACAAGCGCAAGCGCGGCGCGCCGAAAGGCGCCGAGCCCGCGTGGCGCAAGCTCGAGCGCATGCCGTGAACAGAAGCGCACCTCGGAACTGCTCAGCGATTTCGACGACTACGACGTCGGGCGACGAGCGGCCGCGGCCACGCCGGAGTCAGTGAAAGTCCCGCGAGTCCGAGCGCAGCCGGCCGAGCCAGGGGCTCAGGTCGACCAGCCGGTGCGCGATGACGTGCATCACCTCGCCTTCCATCTGCAGCTTCCCTGCCACGCCCAGCAGGCGCGAGCCGATCAGCGCCTGGCGCTGCCGCTCGGCCACGTCGCGCCACACGATGATGTTGATGGATCCACGCTCGTCCTCGAGCGTCACGAACGTGACGCCCTCGGCGCTGCCGGGGCGCTGGCGCGTGATGACGAGGCCCGCCGTGCGTACGGTGGCGTCAGTGGGCAGCTCGCGCAGGCGCGCTGAATCGACGTAGCCGCGCGCCGCGAGCGGCTCGCGCAGCAGTGCAATGGGGTGACGGCGCAGCGTGAGGCCCGTATGGGCGTAATCGGCCACGATGTCTTCACCCTCGCGTGGCGCCCTGAGCAGCGGGATGCCCTCGGCGATGCGCACCTCCGGCAGCACGGGCAGCGGGCCTTCCAGGCCGGCAACCTGCCACGCGGCCCGATGGCGGTGGCCGCCGAGTCCAGCCAGCGCGCCGGCCGCCGCCAGGCACCCCATCGCGCGCCGGTCGAGACGGGCCTGCTCCGCGAGTTCCTGCGGGCTGGCCCAGTCCGCATCATCTTGCCGGCGCGCACGGGCCTCGACCAGCCGCTGGCCGGCGTCCTGTGCGAATCCCTTGACGAGCCGCAGGCCGAGTCGCAACGCCGGCTCGGACGCTCCATTGGCGCGCGGTTCGAGCGTGCAATCCCAATGACTCGTGCGCACGTCGACAGGCCGCACCTCGACGCCGTGCCGCTGGGCGTCCTGCACCAGCTGCGACGGCGCGTAGAAACCCATCGGCTGGCTGTTGATCAGCGCAGCTGCAAACGCCGCAGGCTCGTGCCGCTTGAGCCACGCAGAAACGTACACCAGCAGCGCGAAACTCGCGGCATGCGACTCCGGGAAACCGTACTCGCCGAAGCCCAGGATCTGCTGGAAGATGCGCCGCGCGAATTCCTCGGCATAGCCCCGCGTGCGCATGCCGGTGATCAGGCGCTCTTCGAAATGGCCCAGGCCGCCCTTGCGTTTCCAGGCCGCCATCGCGCGCCGCAACTGGTCCGCCTCGCCCGGGGTGAAACCCGCCGCCACGATGGCGAGCTGCATCACCTGCTCCTGGAAGATCGGCACGCCGAGCGTGCGCTTCAGCACGCCCTCCACTTCGGCGCTGGGATACGACACCGCCTCTTGCCCCGCGCGCCGGCGCAGGTAGGGATGCACCATGTCGCCCTGGATCGGTCCCGGCCGGATGATCGCGACCTCGATCACCAGGTCGTAGTAGGAGCGCGGACGCAGCCGCGGCAACATCGCCATCTGCGCGCGCGATTCGATCTGGAAGACACCCACCGTGTCGGCGTGCCCGATCATTTCGTAGACCGCGGGGTCTTCGGCGGGCACGGTCGCGAGCGTCCAGCGCTGGCCGCGGAAGCCCTGCACCAGGTCGAACGCGCGGCGGATGGCCGCCAGCATGCCGAGGCCGAGCACATCGACCTTGAGCAGGCCGAGCGCGTCGAGGTCGTCCTTGTCCCACTGGATCACGGTGCGGTCAGGCATCGCCGCGTTCTCGACCGGCACGAGTTCCTCGAGCAGGTCGCGCGCGATGACGAAGCCACCCACGTGCTGCGAGAGGTGCCGCGGGAACCCGAGCAGCGTGCGCGCCAGCGTGAGCACGCGCGACAGCACCGGGCTCGCTGGATCGAGGCCTGCCTCACGCACCCGCGTTTCGTCGATTCTGGAGCCGTCCCACCATTGCATGGACCGCGCGAGCGCCGCGACCTGCAGCGGATCGAGACCCATCGCCCTGGCGACGTCACGCAGCGCGCTGCGCGGGCGGTAGCTGATGACGGTGGCCGCCAGCGCTGCGCGCTCGCGGCCGTACTTGCCGTAGATGTACTGGATCACTTCCTCGCGCCGCTCGTGCTCGAAATCGACGTCGATGTCGGGCGGCTCGTTGCGCTCTCTGGAGATGAAGCGCTCGAACAGCAGCGACATGCGCGCGGGATCGACTTCGGTGATGCCGAGGCAGAAGCACACGGCGGAGTTGGCGGCCGAGCCGCGTCCCTGGCAGAGGATCCGGCGCGAACGCGCGAACCGCACGATGTCGTGCACCGTGAGGAAATAGGGCTCGTAATCGAGTTCGGCGATCAGCGCGAGCTCGTGTTCGAGCGCCTGCCGCGCGGGCGCGGGTACGCCCTGGGGCCAGCGCTGCAGCGCGCCCTCTTCCGTCAGCCGGCGCAGCCAGGCCGCCGGCGTATACCCCGCAGGAACGATCTCGCGCGGGTACTCGTAGCGCAGTTCATCGAGCGAGAACGTGCACTGCGCGGCGATCTCCACCGTGGCTGCGAGCAGTTCGGGCGGATGCAACTCGGCGAGGCGCACGACGGGCCGCAGGTGCCGCTCACCGTTGGCAAACAACGCGAGCCCCGCCTGCTCTACCGTGGTGCCGATGCGCGTCGCGGTGAGCACGTCCTGCAGCGCACGACGCCCGCGGGTGTGCATGTGCACGTCGCCGGCCGCGACCAGGGGCAAGTCGAGCTCGCAGCCCAGCGCCTGCAACTGCGCGAGCCGCCTGCGGTCGCGGCCTGTCGTCAGCAACTCGACGGCGATCCACGCCTGATGCGGAAACAGGCCTGCAAGCCAGCGCGCCTCGTCAGGCGCGGGTTGCGCTGCAGGCAGCCACAGGCACAGCAAAGGGGGAGAAGGGATTAGGGAATAGGGACTAGGGACTATTGAAGAGGTGTCACTACTATCTGCTGCGAGGAACTCTTCGAAATCGTGGCGGGTGAGCTTGTATTCGCCTTTGGGCGCCGAGCGGCGGCCGCGAGTGATCAGGCGGCAAAGCCGGCCATAGCCTGCGCGGTTGCGAGCGAGCAGCACGCAGCGCAGGCCGTCGTCGAGCTGGAATTCTGCGCCGACGATGAGTTTGAGACCGTGCTCGCGCGCTGCGACGTGCGCACGCACCACGCCGGCCACGGAACATTCGTCCGTGATTGCGAGCGCGGCATACCCCAGTTGCGCCGCGCGCTCGACCAGCTCTTCCGGTCGCGACGCGCCACGCAGGAAACTGAAGTTGGACAGGCAATGGAGCTCGGCGTACATGGCGACCCGCCGGAGCTCACGCGAACCAGCCATGCACGAACCAGCGCGGACCCGCCGTCTCGCGCCGATTGCGGAACACCCACAGGCGTGCCCCCTGCGGATTGCGTGCGACGTAGTAGTCGCGCGCGATGTCGCGGCCGTCCCACCAGCCAGACTCGATGCATTCGGGGCCTTCTTCGAGCACGAGCCGCTCGACGTCGCAGGGCTCGGGCGTGTCGAGCAGCCAGAGCGGCCGCAAGCGGCGTGGCTGCCCGGACGTGGCGGAACGCCGTGCTGGTTGCTTCACCGCAGGCTTTCGCCAACGCGGGCTCGACCGCACGCCACGCGGCCTCGGGGCGATGCTCGGCCACGCATTCGAGCCCGTGCACGGCGGCGTTGCCCAGCCGCGCCCGCAATCGCTCGACGAGCTGCGGCAGGTTCTCGCCGGACTCACGCCGGTCGTGCGCGAAGAGTTCGGCGGCGTCGGCCTGCAGGTCGATGAGCGGACCGCTCAGCAGGCGCACGTTGCGCACCGCCTGTGGCAGCACGAGCCGCGCCAGGCGCTCGCGCAGCAGTTGGGCCATGCGTTGCGGCTGTGCGCCGATCGGCTGCACGAAACGCAGCCGCACCCGCGTGACCGGATAATCACGATGACGCAGCTGCGCTTCGATGGCCTGCACGCCGCGACCGCGTTCGCGCAGGAACCGGCACAGCTCGTCGAGCAGCGGCTGCAAGGCGTGTTCGAGGCGCGCGGTGTCGCCGATCTCGGGTTCGAGATCGCGCCGGGCCGCATACCTTTCTGACAGCGCATACGCGGCCCGCGGCTCCTGCACCCGTCCAGTCGCCCGGTCGAGCAGCGCGAGGGCTTCCTGCCCGAAACGGCGCGCGAACCCGTCCCGCGGCAGGCGCAGGCATTCGCCCACCGTGCGCACCCCCATGGTGCCCAGCGTCTCGATGCTGCGCTGTGGCCAGCGCGTGCACTCGAGCGGCAGCGGCGCGAGCCGCGCGGCAAGTTCGTCACGATTGCGGACGAACACGGGCCGCGACCCGAGCAGGCCGGCACGTGCGAACCACAGCGACGCGAGCGGCGTGGGCGTGATGGCAAAGCGCACCGACGCGCCGAGGGCCGTCGTGAGCTCCTGTTCGAGCCGCGTGCACAGCTGGCGCGCCCCGCCGAACAGTCGCAGGCTGCCCCGCACTTCCAGCAGCACGCCATCGGGCGGCTCGAGGCTGACACGAGGCGTGAACCGTACCCCGCGTTGCGCCACGGCGTCGAGCAACTGGCGTTCGCGCCGCACGTCGCGTGCGAGCGTCTGCAACTCGGGCACGAGCGCAAGCGCCGCATTGACCGACATGCCGGCGCGGACGCCCACCGCCTGCACGCGGGCTTCGCAGGCACGCACGACCTTGCCGCTGCGTTCGAGATCGACGATGGCGACAGGAGGCTGGCCCGGCAACGCCTGCACCACATCGCGCAGTGAATCGAGCAGCAGCGACGGCAGGTGAATGGCGAGCCAGAGCTCGCGCGGGCGCACTCGCGCTGCAGGGGGTGCGCGGGGGCTGACGGAGAGCGCCGGGCGGAGTGCCGGCGTGACCCGCCCACGGTGGGTAGACGGGGGCCTGGCGAGCGGGGCCATTTCAGTGCCCCAGGTTTACCGTGGCGGGACGGCCTCCGCGGCTTTTGACGACGCGCACCTGCAGGCCTTCGTCGTGGCCGCTGCCGAGCAGCGCGAGGCGCAGCACGGCGGGTGACGGAGCAAGGCCGGCCTGCAGCGGGCGATACAACACGGCCAGGCTGCGCGAGGCTTCGGCTGCAAGCTGCAGCCGCCGCAGTGATTGCGGATCACGCGGGTTGGCCCAGCCCAGCACGGCGCTGCACGCCTCCGAGCGCAAAGCCTGGTCCATCGCCCATTCCGTAGTGCCCGCGGCGTTTACGACCAGCACGCGCCCGACGTCGATGCCCCACGTCGCCAGTGACGGCGCATACGGACGGTAAGGCGGCGTCACCCAGGTGATCCAACCACCGCTGCCCCGCTCATGCGGCAGCATGGCAGACCCCGCATGAGCGGGCAGCGGTGGCGGATAGACGTCGGCTGCTGCGTTTTCGTCCCGGCAAAGCGCAGCGAGCGCGGGGAGCAGCAGGCGCAATTCGCCGATGCCCCGTTGATCGGACAGGATTTCGATGAGGCCCTGGCGCGGCCAGCCCCCGCCGGGCAGGCAACGGTCGAGCGCGGCGTAGCCCGTGGGCAAACCGGCCGACGCCGCCGTGCCCGCACCACTGCCCGGCTCGCGCGCACGCCAGAGACGCGCGGAATTCTGCTGCAGCAGTTGTTCGATGGAAGCAGGCATGTGCACGGGGCTGGCGCGGCGAGCAGACGGAAGATCAGGAGAGGCGTTGCGTGTCTTGCCGCACCACGCCGACCACGAGGCCTTCGATGGTGAGGGATTGTTCGCGCAGGTCGACCCGCATCGGCTCGAAGTCTTCGTTTTCCGGCAGCAGCCAGGCGATCGAACCCTCTTGCCGGTAGCGCTTCACGGTGACTTCGTTCTCGAGCCGCGCAACGATGATCTGGCGGTTACGGACTTCGGGCGTGCGATGGACCGCGACGAGGTCGCCGTCGAGGATGCCGGCATTGCGCATGCTCATGCCCTTGACCTTGAGCAGGTAGTGCGGCCGCGGCTGGAACAGCGCCGGATCGATCTGGTAGCGCGCTTCGATGTTTTCCTCGGCGAGGATGGGCCGGCCTGCGGCGACACGGCCAATGAGCGGCAGGCCCATCTGGTCACGCAGCGAGTCCTTGAGCTGGATGCCGCGGGACGCGCCGGGGCGCAGGTCGAGGACGCCTTTGCGCTGGAGGGCGCGCAGGTGCTCTTCGGCCGCGTTCGCCGACTTGAAGCCCAGGGCCTCGGCGATTTCGGCACGCGTGGGCGGCAGGCCGTGCTCAGCCAGGCTGTCTTTGACGAACTGCAGCACCTGGCGCTGGCGCGGGGTGAGATCTTCGACCATCGCTTGTTCTCCCTGTATACCCATACAGTACCTGTAGATATATACAGCGGAAAAGCAACCCTGGCAAGCCGCCCGACAATAAAATCCACGGCCCTCCCGCAGCCCCGCTGTGAGGGGAAAACAACAGGTGCCACCCGCCCCGGCGCTGTGCCGGCACCGAGCAAAAGGCACGGCAATTACTGCAATTGCGACCTCATCGCAAGCATATTCCTACAAGGCGCGGGAACCCTCTCCCACACTCCCTGGCCACTCGTTGCACGTACGTAACGCAGCCGAAATCTTTATCGTGCTTTTCGAATCGGTTAGTCTCTGCGCGTTCGGCTGCGCCTGCGCTCACGAAACCGTGTCTCTGGACGCTGCCGCCACACCTGGCTTGTCAGAAATCAAATCCGAGGAAAATCACAATGAAGACCGCGATCGTGAAGACGCTGACCGTCGCTACCGCCGCCCTGATGCTCGCTGCTGCCAGCGGCTGCACCAGCCAGGACACCCTGGCCAAGATCGATGCCGCCACGGCTGCCGCCAAGGCCGCCCAGGCTGACGCCGCCGCCGCCAAGTCGGCCGCCGACGCCGCCGCCGCCGCCGCTTCGAGCGCCGGCAGCGCCGCCAGCTCGGCCCAGAGCACGGCCAACCAGGCCCTGCAGGCCGCGCAGGCTTCGCAGTCCTGCTGCGACGCGACCAACGAGAAGATCGATCGCGCGTTCAAGCGGTCGATGGGCAAGTAACCCACGACCCTGTCGCTCACGCGATGACGAAAACGCCGCGGACTTCCGCGGCGTTTTCTTTTGCGCAGGGTGTTACTACGCATCTAGCCAAATGGATTTGATTTCAATAACTTGATGAGGCCGAAATCGCGTCGGCCCCAGAAATCCTGAGCCGTCCACCTTTTGGCGTTTCGAGTCAACCTTGGGAGCCCTCATCTCTCAAGGAGACCGCCATGCAAAAGGCCACTGTCGCTCCCGGCGTCGCATGGAACCGGGGCATGCTGCGCGGGCAAAAGCCGCCGCTCAAACCGCAGGAAATCTGGGCGATCCGCGTTCGGCTGCAACTCGGGCGCCGGATACGCGACCTCGCGTTGTTCAACCGCGATCGACAGCGTCGCGCGAACCTCTCGACCCGGCAGTACGCGCGCATCGTTCGTCGTTGGGTCGCCTCGATTGGGCTCGAGCCCTCGAGTTACGGAACTCATACGATGCGCCGTACAAAGGCGACCTTGATCTATCGCCGCACGCGGAACATCCGGGCCGTGCAATTGCTGCTAGGTCATACCAAGCTGGAAAGCACGGTGCGCTATCTAGGGATCGAGGTCGACGACGCTCTGGAAATCTCGGAGCAGACAGACGCTTGAGGGATTCGGTCGATGCGGCCGTCAATGACGACCGCATCTCGACCCGATCCGGTCATTGGCCCGACTTTCGATTTCCGAGAGCATGCAGCAGAAGGCCGACGCCAACGAGGGCCACGCCGACAGCCATCATCGGAACGAATAGCCACCGCATGTGGCCCGAGCCTTCGAGGGCGAAGTAGACACTGGTCGTGCTCTTGGGACTCATATGGGGCAAGAGGCCCGTTGTTGCGAGGCCGAGGACAAGCACGATAGCGCCGAGTGCACATACCCAACTTCCAAGACGCCGAAGACGCTCGGTTTTCTCGAACGATTCAAGCGCTCGATTGCGTGACGCCATCGATGCAATCGCTACCTATCCAGATATGGCCGAACACGTGCCTCTTGCGATCATAGTGCGCCGCGACAGGCAAAAATAGACCCAGAGCAGTTATTGGCACGGCACACAGCAGCCATTCACGTCCGCAGCATCAGCTTCTGCGCTTGCTGTCAGCGCGCAGCTGCATGATCAGCTTCACCAACCCAAGAACGAAGCCAATAGTTCCCGGGATAAGCCACAGACCATCGTATTTGTCGTGAAACTCTGGGGTGAACGGCGCCGGTCCTGAGCTTCCCGTCGTCAACACAGCCCCGAGGTAACCCGCACACGCTAGCGCCGGCCCAGCGGCCAGGGCTCGGACTACCGCGGCCCAGCGTGGACTTGAAGCATCGAATTCTTCGATCTGCAAGACGCTTCTCCCCGGTCGCGTGCAAACTTCAGGCAGAGCCGTTTCATAAGCGACTAGCGGTTCCCGACTCGAAGCAGCCGCTCACCGCACCCCTGCGCCAGAACTTGATTGGTCCAGCTTCCTCGATATCCAGATCGAGAGATACCGCAGCCCAACCAAATACGCGATCGAAAGCACAACAAAGGATGTGCTTCCGAACTGCTGCTTCAGCGGGTAATAGAAGAAGCCAAATGGAACAATCCCAATCACGTAGATGATTGCAGGCCGAATGGTCACAATGTTTCCGTCAATTCTTTACTTCGCCGTCAGACCCCAATCGTCGCTTCGACGACCGTCGGTTTCTGGCCGGCTGTTCCTGTACGGGAGTGTCCGCAATCTAGCGATCAGTCGCAATGCCCCAAACTCCGCTCCCGAAAGCCGACCTTCCAGGCGAAAAGCCGACCCGAAGCAGTCATTTCCGTGTTTCTCTGGAGCTCGTCGATCTCGCGAGCCAGCGCGATCACCACGTCGTCTCGACGACCCTGAAGCGCCGCTCGTGCGGGTTTGCGGAGACAGTCCGGGAACTGCGAGGCCAACTCCAGGATGCGGTCGACGTCTGTCGTGTACAGGATCTCGGACGCCGGGGGAAGCCGCCGGGCAAGCTCGCCGATCACCGCGTGTAGCCGTCCTTGGCACGCTGCGTCTGCTTCAGCCGGATCAGCCGGTCCAGGTCGATCACCCGGCAGGGGATCCTCGCCGCACGCCTCGGAGAAGAGGGCCGGAATGTCGTCGAACGCGATCCGCGGAGGGCGGCTGACGAAGTCGCAGCGGACCCGCCGGCCGCGCTCGTCGCGGAACTCCAGGTGGCTCGACCAGCCCCCGGACAGCCAGCGGGTATCGAGAGGGGCCGAGGCTCGATAGCGAGCCCCGCGCCGTTCCAGGACGGCGAGCACTCGATGGCAGGCGCTCGCGCTCTCCTGCAGCACCCAGTCCCCGTCCTTGCTCATGATGGCCAGGCGGTGAAAGACCACGGCTTGCCCCGAGGCCAGCACCGCGATCGGGCCTTCGGCATTGAACGCTTCGTCAGCTCGAAGTAGACGTTGGCCACGGCTCCATTGTCGCCCTTCTCCGAAACAGCGTTGGGTCACGAGCGGGAGCCCGGATCCGGTTGCTCAGCCTGCCCGGTAGAGGTCTTCGATCCGGGCGCCGTACTTCGCGATCACGGCCGGGCGCCGCACCTTGAGGGTCTGCGTCAGCAGGCCGTTCTGGACCGAGAAGGGCTCGCTCGCCCAGACGAAGCGCCGGGGGATCTCGTAGTGCGCCACCCGGCCCTCCAGGTGGCGGCGCCACGTCGGCGGTCACGAAGTCCGCGACCGCGGGTGAGACGCGGTCCGGCGGGTCCGCCGATCGCGTCGCCCTCCAGGGGCATGCCGGCCTCGCGCGCGTGGCGGCGCAGCAGGGCCGGGTCCAGCGCCACCACGGCCACGTTGTACGGCCGTCCCTCGCCCCAGACCATGGCGCTCGCCAGGTACGGGACGCGCGCCAGGTCCTCCTCGATCGTGGCGGGGAACACGTACTTGCCGTTGTCGAGCTTGTACTGCTCCTTGAAGCGCCCGGTGACGCGCAGGTAGCCGTCGGCATCGAGGCTGCCGCGGTCGCCGGTCCGGAAGCCGCCGTCCTCCGTCATCACCGCGGCCGTGGCCTCGGGCTTGCCGTGGTAGCCGAGCATGACGTTCGGCCCGTGGACGACGATCTCGCCCTCGTCGCCGCCGTCGCCGACCGCGGAGCGGTCGATCACCACGCGCACGTTGCGCACCGGCCGGCCCACGGTCCCCAGCCGGCAGGCACCGGGGTGGTTCATCGAGACGGCGGGGGAGGTCTCGGTCAGGCCGTAACAGTCGTAGACGGGAATGCCCACGTCGAAGAAGAACTGCGCGACCTCGACGTCCATCCGCGCGCTCGCGGACAGCGCCCCGGCGAGCCGGCCGCCGAAGCGGGCCCGGATCTTCTTCAGCACCAGCGCGTCGAGCACCCGGAAGCGCAGGCTGCTCCGACCCGTCTCGCGGCGCTGCCGCGCTGCGGCGAGCGCGGCCTCGAACAGGCGCAGCCGGAGCCCGCCCGCCGCGCGCATCTTCTCGTGGATGCCCTGGTGGATGCGCCGGAACAGCCGGGGCACGGCGACGAGGTAGTCGGGCCGCACCACCGGCAACTCGCCGGCGATGGCGTCCTTGCCCGCGGAGAGGGCGATCGCGGCGCCCAGGGACATGAAGTTGAACAGCTCGCCGGTCTGCGCGTAGACGTGCGCCCAGGGCAGCACCGAAAGACAGCGCGAGTGGGGGCCGAGCCCGGGGAACAGCTCGCGGCCATGCCGCACCGTGCAGGTGATGTTCCCGTGGCTGAGCACGACGCCCTTGGCATCGCCGGTGGTGCCCGAGGTGTAGATGACGCTGGCCGGCTCCGACGGTCCCGGGCGCTCGGCCGCAACCGGACTTTGCCGCCCACGCTGCTCGAGGGCTGTCAGGCTCCAGGCGTCCCCGGCGTCGATGACCACGATCCGCTCCAGGGTCTCGATCTCGGCCGGCCAGCGTTCCAGCGGCGCGAAGATCGCCGGCTTCGACACCAGCAGGACCTTCAGCTTCGAGTCGGCGACGATGTGGCGCCAGGTCGACGCCAGCTCGGCCTCGTACATCGGCACGAAGCGGGCGCGCCGGCCATAGGTCGCGAGCGCCGCCACGGCCCACTCGACGCGGTTGTCCGCGATGATGCCCACCGCATCGCCCGCCGCCACGCCGAGGCCGGCGAGCCCCGCGCGCAGGTCGTCCACGCGCCGCGCCACCTCCCGGTAGCGTGGTCCAGGCGAAGCTGCCATCCGCTTGCTTGGTGCCGAACAGCGGGCGCTCGGCGAAGCGGGCGACGCTGTCTTCCCACAGGTCGACGAGGTTGTCCGGCTTCTCGTACACGAACGCCATCGGTCTGCCTCCGGGCAGTGTAGGTCCTGCTGCTCCGCGCGTAGCCGGCGCATCGAGCGGCTCACGCCCGGCGCATCGGCGTACTTGAACTCGAACCCCAGCGTCGCCCTTATCGAAGACCAGCAGGTCCAGCTCGGCGCGGATGGGTCGCCCAGAAGTAGGCATCGCGCGAGCAGCGCGAGCACCTGCTCCAGGGCGAAACCCTCCCACGATGCGCCCAGCTTGGGGTGGCTGGATGCCCGCCCGGCACGTCAGCAGGGCGTGCAAGAGGCCGCTGTCGCGGATGTAGACCTTGGGCGACTTGACCTGGCGCTTGCCGAGGTTCTCGAACCAGGGCGGCAGCTGGCGCACATACGCGCCGGCCAGCAGGTCGAGATAGGCGCGCCGTGTTTTCGACCCGAGCGAGCGGGCGACTCGGAGGCGTTCCAGACTGGCCGTGGTAATGCGCGACCATGGTCCAGAAGCGGCGCAGGGTCGCGGCGGGGATCGTGATCCCGAGCTGCGGTACATCGCGTTCGAGAAAGGTCCGGAGAAGTCGTCCGCCAGGCCAGGCTGGCCGGCTCATCGCTCGCGAGGAAGGACGGGGAAGCCCGCCGCGCAGCCAGAATCGGGCGTGCGCGTCCCCGCCGACCTCCGTGAGATCGAACCCGGCGAGGTCGACGAATCCCATGCGGCCGGCCAGGGACTCGGAGACCCCCTGGACCAGGTCCGGCGAAGCGGAGCCGAGGAGAAGGAAGCGGGCCGTGTCTGCGGGTCGGTCGGCGAGGACCCGGAGGAGCGTCGAACAGTTCCGGGAGCCGCTGCACCTCGTCGATCACGACCAGCCCGGGGAGCGGGTCCAGCACGGTCATCGGAGCGGCCAGGCGGCGAGGTCGACCGGGTTCTCCAGGTCGAAGTACGTGCTCGGCTCCCGGAGCCGCGAACTGCCGGGCGAGCGTCGTCTTGCCGCACTGGCGCGGGCCGAGAATTGCCACCACCGGCGAGCGGGCCAGTGCCGAACGCAGCGCCGCGAGGCACCCGGAACGGCGGATCATGACCACGACACTAGCATGAAAATCCTCACGTCAACTGAGGATTTGCATGGACGGAGTGCCTGATCTTGCCTCCCCCCCGATGTGCCCCCTAGAACACGCCCTCCATGCTGCGCGCGTAGCCGGTCAGCTCGACGTAGCCCTGGCCCGCTCACCGGCCCGGCGGCGCTGCGTCCCGAGACCGCGACCGCGCCCTCCCAGTAGGTGAACGACGACCTGCAGCTCCTGGTCGGCGAGCAGCGGGGCGATCTCCAGGTCCAGATCGGCGGCCGTGAGGCTCCAGCGCGCCGGATAGGCGGCGCCCGTGGGGCTGCGCCAGGTGCCCTCCGGCTGCAGGCGTGAAGTCGGCCGGCGCGATCCGCCGCGTGCTGCCGTCGGGCTCGACCAGCGTGCCGCCCGAGACCGGCTCCACGCTGCCGTCCTCGCGGCGGAGCTGGAAGAGCATCAGCTCGCGCCCGTCCGAGAGCTGCAGGCTGAACCAGTCCCAGCCCACCGCGCCCGCGCCCAGCGCGCAGGTGCTCCACTCGTGGTCGAACCAGGCGCTGCCGCTGACCTCGGCCTCGCCGCTCGCCGTGCCGATCCGGCCCTGCGGCGCGAGCCGGGTCAGGCTCACGTAGTAGGACGCGTTGCCGGGCTCGGCGCTCTTCGCGGAGAGGCCGCGGTCGCCGTGCAGCACCGGGGGCTTCTCGGGGTGCAGCGTCAGGTCGAGCAGGCAGCGCGCCGTCGCGGGCCCGCAGGCGCACCGCGTGCCCGGAGCTCGTCGAGTCCGTCGACGCGCCAGTCCTCGCAGCCACACCGCGAGCGGCGCTCGCCTGGGCTCCCGCCAGGCCCGCCGCGCCGCGCGCCGAGCGCTCGGCGAGGCGTGGAGGCCCGCCGCCGACGTCGGTGACCGCGAAGTGGGCCAGGTAGATCTGGTTCGTGGCCAGCCCATCCGCCGGCGGCCGCACCGGGGGCAGGCCGCGGCGGAAGAAGGTGAGCTGGAAGCCGAAGCGGCGGCCGTCCGCCGCGGCGAGGTTGCCCGGTCCAGTACCACCACTCGGTCTGGAACTCCGGGTGCGGGCCGTGGTCCTCCGGGAAGTGGAAGCTGCGCGGGGCCAGGGCGCGCGCGAAGTCGGCGGCGCGGGCTGTCGCCGGCGCCAGCTCCAGAGCCGGCGGCGGCGGGCGGCAGGCGGAGCCGGGCAGCCGGTGAGCAGCAGCAGCGCCAGCGCGCACGCGTCTCATTCCTGGCGCAGCGCGCCGGCCAGGGGGCGGCGCAGCAGCCTCAGCATGGGGTAGATCGCGGCCAGCAGCGCGGCGGCCGATGCTGACCGCCAGGGCCTGGGCCAGCACCCAGGGGTCGATCTCCAGGCGCATGCTCCAGCCGAAGGAGCGCACGTTGATGACCTTCACCAGCGCCACCGCCAGCGCCACTCCGGTGGGCAGCGAGAAGAGTCCCGGCGCAGGCGCCCATCAGGCCGGTCTCCAGCAGCATCAGCCGGGCCAGCTGGCCCGGCGCGAGGCCCAGCGCGATGCAGCGTGGCCAGCTCGCGGGTGCGCTCCACCTGCAGCGCCAGGAGCGCGCTCCACACCCCGATGAAGGCCACCACCACGGCCAGCAGCCGCAGCGCCTGGGTGACCGCGAAGGTGCGGTCGAAGACGCGCAGCGCCTGCTCGCGCAGCCGGCGGTTCGGCGTCACCCGCAGGGCGGTCCCGGACGAGCGCCTGGCGCAGCGCCGCGGTGACGGCCCTCCAGGGTCGGCGCCGGGGGCGAGCTGCACGCCGAGCGAGGAGATCCCGCGGTCGTCCCAGAGGCGCTCGTAGACCGGGCGCGCGATCAGCACCAGGCCGGCCTCGGTGGAGTAGTCGTAGAACACGCCCGCGACCGGGAAGTCGTGCGGGCCGCGATCGGTCTGCAGGCGCACGCTGCTGCCCGGGATGGCGGTGCGCGAAGGGCTCGCTCACCAGCACCGCGCCCTCGGAGAGCCGCGCCCAGGCCTGCTCGGGGCCGCCCTCGGCGAGGCGGTACAGCTCCGGCGCTGCGCCCGTGGCGCGGGTCGGCCACGCCGACCTGGACGTCGCCGCCCGGGCCGGCCACCCGGACGCTGCGGAACGTCTCCACGTCGCCGACCCCGGGCACCGCGCGCACCCGGTCGAGGGTGTCCGGGGAGAGCGTGGGCGTGGCCCGGGTGCCGCCGGGTGTGGGGGCCGCGACGTAGATGTCGGCGCGCAGCGTGAGGTCCAGCCAGTTCTCCACCGTGGAGCGGAAGCCGCGGATCATCAGGCTCACGCCGATGGTCACGGAGACCGCCACCATCAGCGCCGCCACCGCCACGCCGGTGCGGCCGATGGCCACCGCCACGCTGCGCGCCGCCATCCGGCCCAGCGCGCCGGACAGCGCGCCGAGCCACCGCGGCTGGCCGGGCGCATCAGCAGGACGGTGCCGAGCGGCGGCAGCAGGGCGAGGCCCAGCAGCACGCCGAAGAGCCCGGCGAAGCTCGGCGCCAGCGATCGGGTGGCGAAAGCCAGGAGCGCCGCGCCGGCCGCGAACAGCGGGGCGCCCGCGACCGCCAGCCGGGGCACCGCGCGGCGGGCGCGCACCACCAGCTCGGAGGGCCGCAGCGCGTCGACCGGCTCCACCCGGGCCGCTTCCAGCGCCGGTTCCAGGGCCGCGAGCAGCGAGGCCCCCACGCCCAGCAACAGGCCCACCGCCAGGCTCTGCAGGGAGGGCGGCGCGGCGCTCACCGCCACCACGTCGTACAGGTCGTTGATGGTGCGAGCCACCAGCCGCAGCGCGCCCTGGCCGAGCAACCAGCCCAGCGGCAGCCCCAGCATGCCGCCCAGCGCGCCGGCAGCGGCGGCCTCGGCCAGCACCAGCGCCGCCACCTGGCCCGGCGTGGCGCCCAGCAGCCGCAGCGTGGCGAACACCGGGCGGCGCTGCACCACGCCGAAGAGCACCGTGTTGTAGACGAGGAACACGCCCACCACCAGCGCCAGCAGGCTCAGTGCGCGCAGGTTCAGGTCGAAGGCGGCGGTCAGCTGGCGGGCGGTGTCCGCCTGCTCGCTGGCCGGCGCCAGTTGCAGGCCGGGGGGCAGCACCGCCGCCACCCGGGCCGCCTGCTCCGCGCTCGCCACCAGGTCGATCCGCGACAGCCGGCCTTGACGCCCCAGCAGACGCTGGGCCTGGCCGACGTCGATCAGGAAGACGCCGTCGAGGGCGTCCGCGTCCCGGGCATCGGCGGCGCACCACGCCGAGCACCGGCACATCGACGACGCGGTCCTCGACCTGCAACCGCAGGCGTGAGCCGGGACGCAGGCCGTGGCGGTCGGCGGTGGCGGCCCCGATCACCACGCCGGGCTCCAGGAAGAGCCGTTCGAAGCCGGGCGCCAGCAGCGAGCCGCCGGCCAGGTGATCGCGCACCGGCGTGTCGGCCAGCGGGTCGACGCCGAGCAGCCGGACCGGCTGCCGGTCGAGGTCGAGCGCGACCGCGACCGCCTCGACCACCGGGGCCGCGCTCGATGCCCAGATCGACGCGCAGCAGGCGCAGCACGTCCTCGGGCACACCGGACGGGCCGCCCCGCACCACGTGTGTGGCGCGGCCGAAGAGGGCGCGGGCGCCTCGCTCGAAGCCCAGCCGGGCCGCGCCGCTGGCCAGGTCGATGGCCACCACCACGGCCACGCCCAGCGCCACGCCGGCCACCAGCAGCGCGGTGGGCAGCGGGCCGGCGCAGCAGGTCGCGCAGGCCGGTGAGCAGCAGCGTGCGCGGCATCAGGGCGTACTCGGGCAGCGGCACCACGTGGCCGGCCTCGATGCCGAGCACGCCGGTCGGCGCGGGCGCCACTCGCTCGCTGTGGGTGACCAGCACGAGGGTCCGCCGTGCCGCGGCGGGTCATGGCGCTCGAGCAGGTCGAGCACCGCCTCGCCGGTCTTCTCGTCGAGGTTGCCGGTGGGCTCGTCGGCCAGCACCAGCGGCGGGTCGCGGACCAGGGCGCGGGCAATGGCCACGCGCTGCTGCTCGCCGCCGGAGAGGCGGTCGGGGAACTCGCGGGCCCGGCTGTGCCAGGCCCACCGGCTCCAGCAGCTCCAGGGCGCGCCGCGCGGCTGCGGCTCGCGCTGGGCCCGGCCAGCTCCGCGGGCAGGACCACGTTCTCCAGCACGCTCAGCGTGGGGATCAGGTTGAAGAACTGGAAGACGAAGCCGAGGTGGTCGCGGCGGCAGCGGGTGCGGGCAGGCGGGAGAGCCGGTTGACGGCGACGCCCTCGACCAGCACGTCGCCGGAGCTGGGCAGGTCGATGCCGGCCACCAGGTTGAGCAGCGTGCTCTTGCCGCTGCCGGAGCGGCCGCGGATGGCCACGAACTCGCCGCGCGCGATCTCCGCGCGGTCGCGCAGCACGGCGCGCTGGTTGTCGCCCTCGCCGTAGGCCTTGCTGACGCGGTCGAGTCGGATCAGGGGCGCGTTCATGAGGGCAATCGAGTATATCGCGGGCCGTGGCGAGGCAGGCCGATGCGCTCCGGTCCAGCGGGAAGCGGTCCTGGCGCCGGTCCATGGGGTCCCGGCTACCCTCATGACGGCGGTCATGGCCAGGGTCGCTGGAGGAGCCCAGATTGCGGGCATGGGACTGCCGCCGCGAGCCAGCCTGATCCAGCCGCTGCGGCAGCTCGCCTCGCTGGAGGTGGGTGCCGACCGCGTGCTGCCCGGGCCCGAGTTGCGGGCCCGAGGCACCCGGATCCGGCGGCTGCGCCGGCTCGTCCAGGGCCTCAGCCTGCTGCTGGTCGTGGAGATCGGCGTGGAGTTCGTGCTCTGGCTTGAGGGGGTGCGCTCGGGCCAGCCGATCGTCGCCCGTCCGGCCGGCGCCGAGGGCTTCCTGCCCATCGTCGGACTGCTCGGCTTCCGGCACCTGCTGCTGACCGGCGAGGTCCACCCGGTGCGGCCCGCGGCGCTGGTCGTGTTCCTGGCGATCGTGGCCGTGTCGCTGCTGGTCAAGAAGGCGTTCTGTTCCTGGATCTGCCCGATCGGTACGCTTGCGGAGGGGCTCGACAGGCTGGGGCGCTGGCTGATCGGCCCGGTCCGCGTGCCCCGCTTCGTCGACGTGCCGCTGCGCGGCCTGAAGTACCTGCTGCTGCTGTTCTTCGCCCACGCCATCTTCGTGACGATGAGCGGCCCGTCGGTGGCGGCCTTCCTGGACTCGCCCTACACCCGGGTGGCCGACGTGCGGATGCTGATGTTCTTCACGCACCTGACCAGCTTCCGGCTGGGCGTGCTCGGCCTGCTGGTGGTGCTGTCGATCGTCATCCCGTACTTCTGGTGCCGCTACCTGTGCCCGTACGGCGCCCTGCTGGGCCTGGGCTCGCTGCTGGCGCCGCTGAAGGTCACACGCCACGCGCCGTCCTGCATCGACTGTGGCCTGTGCACCAAGGCCTGCCCGTCCCGGCTGCCGGTCGCGACCCTGAAGCGGGTCCGCTCCGACGAGTGCAATGCGTGTCTGTCGTGCGTGGCGGCCTGTCCGGTGCCGCGGGCGCTGCGCGTGGAGGCGCCCGCACCGCTGCGCCTGGCCCCGCGCCCGCTGGCCGTGGCGGCGCTGGTGGTGGCGGTGTTCCTGGGCGGGATCGGCGCGGGCCGGCTGGCCGGGCACTGGCAGAGCAGCATCAGCGACGCCGAGTACCGCGCCCGCGTCCGCCTGATGGATCTGGGGAGCGCTCCGCCGCATCCCTGAAATCCGGGGACACGACGAAAAGTGGGGGACACACTCATTCTGACACCTGTCAGAATGAGTATTGTGTCCCCGCATTCCTGGCCGCCCCGCTCACGAGGGCGGCTTGACGTGGCAGGGGCCTACTCCGGATTGCGAAATGCAGCCTCGATGAGGGTGCGCAATTCACCCAGGCGTCCGGGCGGCACTGGCAGTGTCGCGAGCCCACAGCAGCATCGACAGCTCGACCAGCTCGTGGCGTACGGCAGCTCGCACGAACTCGTGGTCCTTCTCGCGGCCGGCCACCCACTTCGACAGGCACAGGTCGTGGATTTCCAGGCAGAACCCCTGAACCGTGCCCCCGCCAATCGCCCGGACCGAGAGCACCACCGAGACGGGTCTCCCAGCTCGCGGGCAGCGTCGCCGTCTCGGGTGACACTCCGTCGGCGTAGTAGCCGAAGGTGTCGTGAAACGGCGACAGTTCGCCCATGGCGCCTTCGATGAGCTCGGTTCTCTCCGGGTGGTTGCGGGGATAGACGTCCGCCTCCATTCGAGACGAGCAGCTCCGGCGGTGCGTCCGGAAACTGACCGAGCACGGCCTGGCTCCCGACCACCACGATCTCGGCGTCGTCGACGATCGCCGCAGCGGCGCGGATCACGTGCTCGAGCTGGGCGCGGTTATCGGCGGGGCCGGGTCTGCCGCATGATCTCGAATCGAGTCCTTGGGTCGAGGACGCCCGCGAAGGGCGAGCACGAGCGCAGCGCCCGGGCCTGATCCACCCTGGTACGGATACAACGGTCGTCTCCGACACCCGCATCGAGGACCTCCAGCCAGGCCTTCCCATAGGTCGGGTGGATCTCGCCAGCGGCTATCCAGGATGCGACCCTGTCCCTTGCCCTTGCGATCAGGCCTGGGTCGTCGAAGCTGCGCGCACACCAGCTGGTGCAGGGCCAGGCTTCGCTGCTCGCCGATGACTCGCCAGTCGGGGCGGTCGTGATCGGCAGGGAGTCCCCGATCATCGACCTCACCGCCGACGCTTGCCTGCTCGCCGTTGCCCACCTGGCAGACATTATGCCCGCTCCGCCAAGATGCCGAGCGGCGTCGGCGGTTCCACCCGCTTGGCCTCCCACCGAGCCAGACCGAGCCAGGCAGTGCCCCGCAGCCGGTCGGCCCCAACCTAGCGCCGGGCCCAGATCAGGATGCGCTTGAACGGGTAGAAGCAGGGGCGCGGGTCGCCGAGCGACTCGCGCAACCGGTCGCGGTAGCGGTCCAGGAAAGCCGGGAACAGCGCCGCGGGCAGCCGGGCCTCGTAGGCCGTGAGCAGCGTGCCCTTGACCCACTCCACGATCGCGTCGGCCGACTCCAGGACGTGCCCGTACACCTGCAGGCGCACCTGCTGCTCGCGGAAGCCGAGCGCGAACAGCAACTCCG
>CAVVBC010000026.1:0-48482 GCA_963746325.1 uncultured Gammaproteobacteria bacterium
ACGTACACCAGCGGCTCGAGTTCGACCATTGCACTGCGGCGAGCCCAGCCGCGGCCGGCAACGATCACCTGGCCGTTGACCCGGGAATGCTCGCTCACCAGCATCGAAACGAGCGGCGCGACCAGCTCCGGGGCCAGCTGCGCGATTGCTTCTGCATCGCGTGCATGTGCCGCGGTCATGCGTGTGGCGGCGTACGGCGCTATTGCATTGCAAAACAAATCGCGCGCGGCACCCTCCTGTGCCAGCGAGCGGGCAAGCCCGATCAACGCCGCCTTGGAAGCCGCATACGCGGACAGGCCGTGCAACCCGTGGAGACCGGCGGAAGACGTCGACACGAGCACCCGGCCGTGCCCGGCCTCGCGCATGTGCCGCCAGGCGGCGTGGGTCACGTCCACCGTGCCGAAGAAATTGACGTCGAAAATGCTGCGAAAGTCGACCAGGTCGATCTTGTGGAACGCCGCGTGCTGGTCGACGCCGGCATTGTTGACCAGTACGTCGAGCCGGCCCCAGGTGGCGAGGGCCTGCTCCACGATGCGCTTGCCGGCACCCGCGGCGCAGACGTCTTCGTAGTTCGCGACGGCCACGCCGCCGTCGGCCAGAATCTCGTCGACGACGTGGTCCGCGCTGCCTCGCCCTGCCGCATCGACTTCGCGCCGCCGGTTGTTGACGACGACGCGCAGCCCATCCGCCGCCAGCCTGCGGGCGTAAGCTCGCCCGAGGCCGATGCCTGCTCCGGTGACGATCGCGACGCGCGGGCCGGGAATGAATTCGTGCTTGACCATGCCGGGTTTTCCTTTCAGTCTTATTACGCAAGTCTTGGGGCATGATGCCCGATCACGCGGGGGAAACAACACCATGAGTACCGTCATCGGCGAAGCCGCTGCCGCTTCGCTTCGCCTCGAGCGCATGCTCGCCAGGGATGAGATCCACGAAGTCCTCGCCCGCTATGCGCGCGGCGTGGATCGCGCCGACGCCGGGCTGCTGAAGTCCTGCTATCACCCCGACGCGATCGAGGAGCACGGCGGCAATTACTCGGGCAATGCGTTCGACTACGTCGACGGCGAGGTCCGCGCATCCGCCTCATGGGTGCAATGCAGCACCTGGTCGGCACCAGTCACATCGAGTTCGACGGGGACGTGGCCTGGGTCGAGACCTACCTGTGGACGTTCGCCCGCCTTGCTGCGGACGGCAAGTCCACCGACACGTTCACCGGCGGCAGGCTCGTCGATCGTTTCGAGCGTCGTGACGGCCACTGGAAGATCGCGCACCGCCGCACGGTGTTCGACTGGAACCGCGACACGCCGTCGAACGAGGGCTGGTGCACGGGCCTGTTCGACCCCGCCAAACCGGGCATGCACCTTGGCCGCAAGGATTCGGGCGACCTCTCCTACGACCGGTCCTGAGCCCCCATGAACCAGGTCATCGCCTCGCGCCACGTACTTTCCGCCGTCCGACATGCGGGTCGAACGGCGCGCCGACGGCACTCTCATCGTCGAACCCCTCACCGCACTCGCCCCGTTCGTACCCAACCTGCCGGCGCAACTGTCCGCATGGGCGGCTCGCGATCCCGACCGGCCCTGCATCGCCGAGCGTGCCGGCAAGGGCGGCCCATGGCTCGAGTACTCGTTCGGCCAGTTCAAGCACGCCGCGGATGCGATGACGCAGTGGCTGCTCGACCGGGGCGTGCCGGCGGGCCGCTCGCTGCTGATCCTGTCTGGCAACTCGATCGCGCATGCCGTCGTCAAGTTCGGCGGCATGGCCTCGGGTGTGCCCGTCTGTCCGGTCAGCGCCAACTATTCCCTGATGCCCGGCGATTTCGGACGGTTGCGGCACGTCGTGAACCTGGTCAAGCCGGCCATCGTGTTCGCCGAACAAACCGGGCTGTACAAGCGCGCACTCGAGACGGTCGATTTCGGCGACGCGATCGTGGTGACGGCCGACCCGTCCGCACTCTCCCGCCCTGCCATCGCCTACGCTGACGTGCTGGCCACGATCGTGACGCCCGTCGTCGAGCAGTCGATTGCTGCGATCGACCCGGATGCACATTCCCTCTACATGCTGACCTCCGGCTCGACGAGCATGCCGAAGGCCGTGGTGCAGACGCAGCGCATGGTCACGGCCAACGTCGCCCAGGCGCGACAGGTGCTGGCGCAGACGGCCGGTTGGGACGAAACGATGCTCGACTGGCTGCCCTGGAGCCACGTGTCGGGTGCGTGCAATCAGTTCGCGACGCTGTGCAGCGGCGGCCGGTTTCGCAGTCGACGCCGGTCGTCCCATGCCGGGGGCGTTCGAGGAGTCGCTCCGTAACATCAAGGAAATTCCACCGAGCTTTCTACATCAACGTACCGTTCGGCTACGCCATGCTGGCCGATGCCCTGGAGCAGGACGCTGAACTGCGCACTAGGTTCTTCAGCCAGCTTCGCCTCGCCCTGTACGGCGGCGCCGGCCTGCCACAGGCGCTGTACGAGCGCTTCCAGCGGCTCGCCGTCGAGACCATCGGCGAGCGGATCTTCTTCACGACGGGTTACGGCGCCACCGAAACGACGTCGGGTTGCATGTCGATCTACTTCCCGACCGAGGAAGTGGGCATCGGGCTGCCGATGCCCGGCATGACGCTCAAGCTGGTGCCGAACGGACCGCGTTATGAAGTGCGTATTCGCGGCCAGATCGTCACCCCGGTTACCTCTCCATCCCGAGGCGAATCGCGGCATCTACGACGAGGAAGGGTTCTACCGCACCGGCGATACCGCGCAACTCCACGATCCGCCGATATCCAGAAAGGGCTGCGATTCGCGGGCCGGCTCGCTGAAGACTTCAAGCTCGGCACGGGCTCCTGGTTGCCGCCGGCAAGCTGCGCGCCGAGTTCCTGGAAGCGTTCTCGCCGTTGATCGCGGACGTCGTGGTATGTGGCGAGAACCTGTCGTTCGTAGCAATGCTTGCCTGGCCCAAGGTGCCACCCACGCCGGAACTTGCGAGCGAGCTGCAGGCACGGCTGCAGGCGTTCAACGCGGGTCGCGGCCAGAGCGAGCGGGTCGAGCGGCTCAAGTTGCTCGCCGAACCGCCAAGCGTCGACCAGCATGAAGTGTCCGACAAGGGCACGATCAACCAGCGGGTTGCCCTCACCCGACGGGTGGCTGACGTCGAACGGCTGTACGAAAAAGCCCCCGGTCCCGACATCATCTTGCCGGCGGGCATGGGCGCCAGCGGCAACCCCTCACCTGTGAATGCGGAGCGTTGACGATGGAAATCAAAGGCTGTGTCGGTCTTGTCACTGGCGGCAATCGCGGTATCGGCGAAGGCTTCGTCCGGGTGCTGCTCGAATCGGGCGCCGCGAAGGTCTACGTTGGCAGCAGGGACCCGGCCGCGGCGGCCCACCTGGTCGAACAGTACCCGGGACGTTGCGTCGCGCTCGAACTGGACGTGACGGATTTCGACGAGGTCGCAAAGGCGGCCCGTGACTGCGGCGATGTCAGCCTGGTCGTCAACAACGCCGGACTGTTCAGCAACCAGACGCTGCTGGGCGCGGCCGACATGTCGGTCGCGCGGCAGGAAATGGAAGTGAACTATTTCGGCACGCTCGCCATGTGCCGGGCATTTGCACCCGTGCTTGCACGCAATGGCGGTGGCGGCATCATCAACGTGCTGTCGGCGGCAGCACTCTGCCCGATTCCGAACATGGGTGGCTATGGCCCGTCGAAAGCTGCAGCGCGCAGCTTGAGCGGTTGCGTGCGCGCGGAACTCGGCGGCCAGGGCACGCAGGTCACGGCGCTGATCGTCGGCTCGGTCGAAACGCGCATGGCCGCGCACGTCGAAGGCAGCAAGGAAAAGCCCGACGACATTGCACGTGCCGGCTTGCGCGCCGTAAGTCGCGGCATCGACGAACTGGACACCGATCGCATGGCGGTTGAAGTCCGGGCGGCCCTTGCGCTTGATCCCAAAGGCCTCGAACGCCGCATGGCGCGCATGTTGAACGTGCAGGTCATCCGCACCGGGCGCTGAGACGCGCCCGGCGATTACAAACGAGCGCGAAAATCCCTAGAACAGCGCCGGGCGATCGGCGAGTACCTGCAGGAAGTCCGGCATCGGCTCGCCAGCCTTGAGCCGGTCGAACACCCCGCGGTCGAAGTAGTCACGCCACTCGCTGATACGCTCGCCCTTGAACGCGAGGATGCCGGCGTAGGGCAGTACCACGCGGCGCCCTTCGCCGGTCACGAAATCGTCGACCCCCTCGAGGAACACCTTGTTGCCGTGGGTGGCCGTCTCGAAGATTCGCCACTTGATGTCGTTCATCTGCGCCGTGAGCTTCGACGCGAACTCGCGCATCGCAACCTTGCCGACGATGGGCGGGCTGCCCACGTGCGAGTGCCAGACGATGTCGTCGTCGATGTGCACCAGCATCCCATCGAGGTCCTTGCCGCGCCAGGCAGTGATCATCCGCTGCGTGATCGCGAAATCATCGGGAGCGGTCGACGCGGCGACGGCAGCACCACCGGCCAGCAGGGGAACAGTGGCGCTGACCTGCATGAAAAGACGACGATCCATGGCATTCTCCGGTAGTCACTTTCGTTTACTGGACTATAGAGTACGCGGCGCCGGCACGCCAATGCCGCGTCAATTGCCGGTCCACCGACCCTTACCTATACTCGAACGGACACGTAACCGGGGGCATCGCACTTGCGCACGACTCGCGAAGAACTCGTGGAATACCGGCAGCTCGGCTGGTGGACGGACACCCGCATCACGGACCTGTTCGATGCTGCGGTGCGCTGCCGGCTCCCTCGCAACTGGCCGTGCTCGATCCGCCGAATCGCGACGTGCTCGTCGGCGGCTCACCGCTGCGCCTCACGTTCCAGGACGTTGCGGACCTCGCCGACGGTTACGCCCTGCGCCTGCTGGAGCTCGGACTCGGCCGTGACGACATCCTGGTCACACAGCTGCCGAACATCGCGGAGTATCCGGCGCTGTACATTGCCGCGCTGCGGCTGGGGATCATCGTCAGCCCGGTGCCGATGCAGTTCCGCCGCCACGAACTGGAGCAGATCGTCGACCTGACGGGCGCACGGGCGACGTTGACCGTGCGCGCGCTGAAAGGTGCCGACTACGCAACGAGCGCGGTGGAGTTGGGCAAGGGACGCGCGCTCCAGGTCTTGTGCCTGGGTCCCGACGCGCCGGCAGGCAGTCTGCCCTTCGTGCCCGTACCGCTCACGACGGAATCGCGCGCAGCGCTGGCCGCCTGGCACGTCGACTCACTGCGGGTCTCGGCGGACGACGTGGCGACGATCTGCTGGACATCGGGCACCGACGGGCGTGCCCAAAGGCGTGCCGCGCAGCCACAACCACTGGATCGCGGTGCGGCCGCGGGCTTATGAGGCGATGAAGGTCGGGCCGGGCGACGCCTGCTCAACCCCTTCCCGCTCATCAACATGGCAGCATCGGCGGCATCACATGTGCTGGCTGACCAGCGCGGGGACGATGGTGCTGCACCATCCGTTCGACCTCGGCATCTACCTCAAGCAGATCGCGACCGAGCGACCGAGCCTGAGCGATCGCGCCGCCCGCGGTGCTCAACATGCTGCTGCAGAATGAGGCTTTGCTGGCCATCGGTCGATCTCTCGAGCCTGCGCGTCATCGGCTCGGGCTCGGCTCCGCTCGCATCCCGCGATGGTGCGCGGTTTCCAGGAAAAGCTTTGGCATCATCATCGTCAATGTCTTCGGGTCGAACGAAGGGATGTCGTTGATGAGCAACGCCGAGAACGCTGCGAACCCCGACCAGCGCGCCGCCTGTTCCCGCGCTACGGGCGTGCCGATATCCGCTGGGCAACACCGCCGCACGCAAATATCGACACCCGCATCGTCGATCCGGAGACCGGGCACGGAGATCCTCGAGCGGGCAAGCCTGGCGAGTTGCAGATCACGCGGCCCGACGGTATTCGACGGCTATTTCCGCGCGCCGCAGTCACCGCGCAGCCTTCACCGACGACGGCTGGTTCCGCACCGGCGACCTGTTCGAGATCACGGGCGACGAGAATCGCCGCGGTTCTACCGCTTCGTCGGCCGGCTGAAGGATCTCATCGTCCGCGGCGGCGTGAAGATCGCCCCCGAGGAACTCGACACCGTGTTGTCGCAGATGCCGGACGTGCTCGAGGGTGCCGTCACGGCCTACCACGACGACATCATGGGTGAGCGCATCTGTGCCGTCATCGTGCCGAAGCCAGGCACGCAACCGACGCTCGACGCAGTGCGTGCGCATTTCGCCGCGACGGGTCTCGCGTTGTTCAAGCACCCGGAACGCCTGCAAGTTGTCGAGCAACTGCCGCGGAACAGCGTCGGCAAAGTCGTGCGCGGCGACCTCGCACGCATGCTGGACAGCCGACGCCGGCTGAGCCGCGCCGCCACCGATGCCCCGGAACTTCACGCCCGTCGCGCCCAAGGTCGCGCTGCCGATCGGACAATTGCTCAGCCTGCAGGCGACGCGCGACCCTGATCACCCCGCGCTCAGTTGCGACGACCTCACGCTGACGCGAGCGGAGCTGGCTGCGCGAGTTCATCGGCGAGCCCGCGCCATGCAGGCTGCCGGTGTCGAGGAAGGCGACTTCGTCGCGATCGCGCTGCCGAATGGCGCGGCGTTCCTGGAAGTGGCGTTCGCGTGCTGGGCACTGGGCGCCACACCCGCACCCGTGTCGCACCGCTTGCCGCCGCTCGAACTGCAGGCGTTGCTCGAGGTGCTGCAGCCGCGACTGGTGGTTGGCGGCGAAGCAGCACAAGCCGCAGGCGTGCCGATCGTCACCGAGCAGTCGCTGTACGATCCCAACCCTGTCCGCGGAGCCGCTGCCGGAGCGCATTTCGCAACACGTCAAGGCGATCGCCAGCGGCGGCAGCACCGGCCGGCCCAAGGTCATCGTCGACCATGCACGGTCGGTGCTCGACCCCGACGTGCTGTCGCTCGGCATGCAGACCGGCGACACGGTCGTGATCCCGGGGCCGATGCTATCACTCGGCCCCGTTCGGGCTCGCCTACCAGGCGCTGTGCTGGGGCTGCCACGTGGTCATCACGCCGCGCTTCGATGCGGCGGGCACGCTGCGGATGATCGAGCGGCATCGCGGGCAGTGGCTGTACCAGGTGCCGACGATGATGCATCGCATCTGGCGCCTCGACCCGGCCGAACGCTCGAGCTTCGACGTCTCGTCGCTCGAAGTCGTCTGTCACATCGCGGCTGCCTGCCCGGTGTGGCTCAAGGAAAGATGGATCGAGTGGCTGGGGCCGGATGCCATCTGGGAAGTGTATTCAGGCACCGAGGCGATCGCAGCGACGATGATCGGGGGCCGCGAGTGGCTCGATCACAAGGGCTCCGTCGGCCGGCTCTGCCCGGGGCCAGGTGCGGATCCTCGACGAAGCCGGCAACGACGTGGTGCCCGGCGAAGTCGGCGAGATCTATTTCCTGCCCGCGGGCGGCAAGGGCGCGACCTATCACTACCTGGGCGCCGAGCCGCGCGCGCGCGGTGACTGGGAAACGTTCGGCGACCTCGGCCGGATCGACGCCGACGGGTACCTGTACCTCGCCGACCGGCGGACCGACCTGATCATTTCCGGTGGCGCGAATTACCCGGCCGAGATCGAAGCCGCGATCGACTCCCACCCGTCCGTGCTCGCCAGCGTCGTGGTCGGCCTGCCCGACCACGATCTCGGGCAACGCGCGCACGCCATTCTCGAGATTCGCGACGGCGCCGCTCCACTCGACCTCGAAGCACTGCGGCAGTTCCTGTCGGAACGGCTCGTCTCCTACAAGCTGCCGCGCAGTTTCGAGACGACCACCGAACGGCTCCGCGACGACTCCGGCAAAGTGCGCCGCGGCGCACTGCGCGACGCACGCGTCGGCGCCTGATCGCAGTAGCCCGTGACGCTCGATCCGGGTTCTCTTCCGGCGAGCGTGTCTGCCTTTCCGCTCGCCGGAAAAGAATGCGGACTGAGTGTCGCGGCAGCTACGGCACGTGTCAGGCAGCCGCTTCGGCTTCCTGCGCGGCGAGGAACGGCTTGCGCACCAGTACCAGCGAGAGCACGCCGAGCGGCACGACGAAGGCCGAAAGCATGCCGATCGCGATGCCGATCTTGGCCGGATCACGCAGCCAGTAGTCACTGATCAACGCTACACCGGTCGGGCCGACCGTAAACCCGATGATGTTGCCCACCAGCAGGTACAGCGCAATGACTCGCGCGCGCACGCGGTTGGGCGCCACGACCTGGAATGCTGCCGCGGGCAATCCCTGGGCCAGGCCGAAAGCGAACGACATCACGGCGATGATGGCCATCGCCATCTCCCCGGTGGGTGAGAACGGCGCGCCGATGGCAAACGGCAGCGCCAGCACCGAGCCGGCAATCGCAACCTTCAGTACGGCGTCCTTGAAGCCCTTCGCCGCCAGGCGGTCTACCCACCAGCCGCCCATCAGGATGCCGGACGTGCTGAACACGAGCAGGATGCTGCCGTACACGGCGCCGACCCGCGCAATGCTCCAGCCGTGCACGCGCATCATGAACGCGGGTGCCCACGACAGGTAGGCCGCGATCGAGACGCCGATCAGCGAAAAGCCCATGGCCAGCAGCCAGAACACGACGCCGCGCTCCTTCATGAACAGGCGGAATGACGCGGGATTGCCGCCGGCCGTCTTGGCTTTCTCGTGACGGACGGGTTCACGCATCGGCAACAACAGCAGCGCGAGCACCGGACCGGGCAGGCTCACGAGCAGGAATGCCAGTTGCCAGGTCTTCAACTCGCCGATCACCGGCAGTACGACGGGTGGCGCGGAACTCGCCCAGTGCACGACGGCCCCACCGATGATCAGCGCCAGGCCGACGCCAATGATCGCGCCGATTGCGTATACGCCGAGCGGCCGGGCGCGCTTCTCTGGCGGAAAGCTGTCCGCGATCATCGAGTATGCCGCGGGCGACAGGCCCGCCTCGCCCACGCCGACACCGATGCGCGCGAGAAACAACGTCAGGAAGCTGCCGGCCAGGCCGCACGCCGCGGTCATCAAGCTCCAGAACGTCATGCTCACCGCGATCAGGTTGCGGCGCGAACCGCGGTCCGCGAGCCACGCAAACGGTATGCCCATGACCGTGTAGAACAGGGTGAACGCCAGCCCCGCCAGCAGGCTGAACTGGGTGTCGGTGATGGCCAGGTCGCGCTTCACCGGCTCGACCAGCAGCGTGAGGATCTGGCGATCGACGAAGGCGATCGCGTACGCCGCCACCAGCAACATCACCATCGCCCAGGCACGCGCAGGCGGCGGCCAGGTTTCGGCCACAGGACTCGAATCAATCGCGGGCTGTTTGCTTGCCATGAAACTCCCCCTGCGTTTCGAGCCCGACGGCGCGATTCACGACCAACGTTGCTGTGACTGGCAAATCAGTCGTCGTTGCAGACGACGAGCTTGCCGAGCGCCTGCCTGGATGCGATCGCGGCGATGGCATCGCCACCCCGCGCCAGCGGGTAGCGCGCCGAAACGTGCGGACTGATGGCGCCTGCCAGGTAGAGCGCCAGCAGTTCCTCGATCTCGACCTGCACGGCGGCCGGGTTACGCTGCGCATGCGCACCATACAGCACGCCCTGGATATCGCAGCCCTTGAGCAACGGCAGGTTGAGCGGAATGCGCGGAATGTCGCCGGCAGCGAAACCGATGACGAGGTAGCGCCCACCCCACGCCATGCTGCGCAGTGCGGGTTCGGCATAGGCGCCACCGACCGGATCGCAGATCACGTCGACCCCCTGCGCTCCGCAGTTCGCCTTGAACAACTGCGCCAGCTGCTTGCCGTCGCTGGCAGCCTCGCCCGTGGGATACACGAATCCAGCAGCTGCGCCCCGTGACAAGGCCACGTCGACCTTGGCCTGCGTCGATGCGGCGGCGATGACTTTCGCGCCACACGCACGGCCGAGTTCCACGGCCGCCAGGCCGATGCCACCACCCGCACCCAGCACCAGCAGCGATTCTCCGGCACGGATGCGGGCACGCCGGCTCAGCCCGTAGTGCACGGTGCCGTAGGTCACGAGCAGCGTAGCGCCATGCTCGAATGACATCGCGTCGGGAATCTTCACGCACGTGGCGGCATCGGCGACCACACGCGTTGCAAGCCCGCCCCAACCCGGCATGGCGAGCACGCGATCGCCCGTGCGCACGTGGGTCACGTCACGACCGACGTCGAGCACGACACCCGCGACTTCGCCGCCCGGCGCAAACGGGCGCGCTGGTCGCAGCTGGTACAGGTCACGTATCACCAGCGCGTCTGGAAAGTTCAGGCCGCACGCACGCATCGCGATCAGGACCTGGGCTGGGCCTGGCGTGGGATCGGCGACATCCTCCAGCGTGAGGGTCTCGGGTCCGCCGGTTTGCCGGCTGAGCAGTGCTTTCATCAGAGTATCCAGCTCACTTCAGGCTCACGCCGGCCGCGGCAGCCGCCTGTTGCACGAATCGCATGCCGGGACCGCCGGGTTCTTCGCAATGAATGGCTGTCGAGAGGTCACAGATTTCACCAAAGTGCGCCGCGATCGCTTCCGGAGTCTGCTCACCGGTGGGCAGGAAGACTCCTGCGGTCTCCTGGATCACGATGCGGGCATAGCCTCCTGCGCACGCGCTCAGGATGGTGCGGCGCGGCGCGTCGTCGCTGACCAGGAACAAAGCCGCTGGGGTGACCGATTCCGGCGTCAGCAGTGCCAGCACCGGCTCGGGCATCAGCCCTGCGGTCATGCGCGTGGCTGCCGACGGACACAACGCGTTGACGCGGATGTCGCTCTTGGCGCCTTCGATCTGCAGCACGTTCATCAAGCCGATCAGGCCGGTCTTCGCGGCACCGTAGTTGGCCTGGCCGAAGTTGCCGTAGATGCCCGAGGTCGACGTCGTCATCAGGATGCGGCCGAAGTTGGCCGTCTTCATGTGCGGCCACACGGCCTGGCTGCAGATCACCGACCCGAGCAGGTGCACGTCGATGACGGTGCGGAAGTCCTGCAGGCTCGACTTCTGGAAGCTGGCGTCGCGCAGGATGCCGGCATTGTTGACCAGGATGTCGACGCGCCCCCATTTCGCGAGCGTGCTGTCGACCATGTGCGCGACCTGCTCGGGGTTGGTCACGCTGGCCCCGTGCGAGATCGCTTCACCGCCGGCCTGGCGAATCTCGTCGGCGACTCGCTCCGCCGGTTCGGACGACCCGCCCGTGCCATGCACGTCGCCGCCGAAATCGTTCACCACGACTTTCGCGCCGCGAGCGGCAAGTGCGCGCGCGTGGGAACGCCCGAGTCCTGCCGCCGCGCCCGTCACGATCGCCACGCGCCCGTCGAATCGAATGCTCATGGTCGTCTCCTAACCCACGAACTGCAGGCCGAGCCACTCGGCGACGATCGCCGGCTTCGACTGGCCTTCCACTTCGACCGCCACTGCCGTCGTCGTGAGCCACTGCCCAGGCGCACGCTCGACGATGTCCTTGAGCACGAAGCGGCCGCGGATGCGGCTGCCCGACCGCACGGGATTCGTCATCCGCACCTTGTCGAACCCGTAGTTCATGCCCATCTTCGCGCCCTGCAATTGCAGGTTCGCCGACGTCGACAGTTTCGCCAGCATGGAGAGCACGAGGAACCCGTGCGCGATGGTGCCGCCGAACGGCGCCTTGGCCGCGGCTTCGCGGTCGACGTGAATCCACTGGTGATCGTCGGTGAGGTCGGCGAAGCGGTCGATCATGTCCTGGTCGATCAGGCACCAGTCCGACACGCCGATCTCCTGGCCGATGCGGGCTCTGAGGCTTTCCGGTGTGTTCATGCGGGCACGCTCGAATTGGATGGAGTAAAGGAATACTCGAGGGTTGCGGCCGGTTGCCACGCCTCGAGCAGCGATCGCAGCGCAGCGACGAGCGCGAGCGGCTGGTCGACCATGATGTGATGCCCGGCGTCGGGAATGACGATCCAGGGCGCATCCGGTGGCGTATGCCGCCGGATGAGATGGATCCGCACGTGCGTCATCAGCTTGGAACGGTCGCCGAACAGCAGCGCGACGCGGCAAGGCACCGGCGCCAGCAACTCGGCATTGGGCAGCGCCCGGATCTTGGCACGCAGGTCAGGATCGAACCGCCAGGACCAGCCGTCGCCGCCATGGTCCGCCGGCGTGAGGCCGAGCGAGGTCCGCGCCAGGAAGTCCATGATGTAGGGGTTGTCGCAAACCTGCGCGGGCTCGAAGCGGAACCGGGCAATCGCCTGCTCGAGCGTCGGATAAACCCGGTGACGGTGGCCACGCACGGGGACGCCGTCGTATTCATCGTTATTGTCCGTGGCGGCTAGTGCACCGTCGACGAGCACGATTCCGCCGAGCTTCGTGCCGATCGTGTGCGCCATGATACGGGTCGCGAAACTGCCGAACGAATGCCCGATCACGATCGGCGGGGTGACCGACTCGAACAGACCAGTGGCCTCGGCCACGGCAATCGCCTCACGCGAGTGCTGCTCGAGCGAGTACGTATCCCGCCAACCCGAACGACCCATGCCCGACAGCGAGAAGGCCACCACGCGACGACCTTGCGCGAGCAGGGGTGCGAGGAAGCTCCACCAGTCCGCGTGGGCCGTGAATCCGTGCAGCAACAAGAGTCCGGGACGGCCGCGTTCACCCCAGGCGAGCACCTCGATCTCGACGCCCTCGACCTCGATATGGGTGCGTTCCGGCGCTTGCGCGAGCGCAGCGTCGAACCACGCCGGCGCGGCGGGACGACGCTCGACGACCGGCGCCTCAGGCCGCGGCGTCACACTGCTCGATGCGCGCGGCATGGTGATCGACGGAGCCGAGTTCAGACTCGATCATCGTCGCCCGCTTGAAGTAATGACTGACGGCGAGTTCGTGGGTCATGCCCATGCCGCCGTGCAACTGGATCGCCGACTGGCCAACGAACTTCGACGCCTTGCCGATCTGCACCTTGGCAGCAGACACGGCGCGCTTGCGCTCGAGCGCCGGGCGGTCGAGCTTGAGCGTGGCCATGTACGTCATCGAGACCGACTGCTCCAGCGCCATGTACATGTCGACCATGCGGTGCTGCAGCACCTGGTTCGCCGCGATGGGCGCGTCGAACTGCTTGCGCTGCCTGGTGTATTCAACGGTGTCGGCCAGCAGGCGACGCATGACGCCGACGCCCTCGGCGCAGACCGCCACCACGCCTTCGTCCACCGCTGCCTCGAACTGGTCGAAGCCCTGCTGCCCCGCCGCAGTGAGCAGTTCGGCGGTCACACCCTCGAAGTGCAGGTCCGCGGCGCGTGAGCCGTCGACCGTAGGGTAGTCGCGCGACGACAGGCCCGGCGCACCCGGCGCGACCAGGAACGTCGCCACGCCGGCGCGATCGCTGCTGACGCGCGCACTGACGATCGTGTGGGTCGCGAACGGCGCCCCGCGCACCGCGTCCTTCTGGCCATGGATGCGCCACTTCCCACCTTCCTGCACCGCGGTCGTCGTCACATCGGCGAAATCGAAGCGGCTCGACGGCTCGAGGTGCGCAAAGGCGAGCCGCACCTCGCCGGCGATGATGCCGCCAATCAGTTCGCTCGCCAGCGGCGTGCCACAGCGTCGCAGCAGGCCGCCGCCGATCACCACCGTCTCGAGGTAAGGCTCGATCACGAGCGCCTTGCCGATCTCTTCCATGACGATCATGGTTTCGATCGCGCCGCCACCGAGGCCGCCCAGCGCCTCGTCGAATGGCGCTCCCAGGATACCCACATCATCCGCGAGACCGCGCCAGAAGGCGGGCTGCCAGCCTGCCTGCGAGCGGAGCACGGCCTGTCGTTGCGGGAAACTGTAGTAGTCGCTGCAATAGCGCGCCACGCTGTCGCGCAGCATTTCCTGTTCAGCGGTGAAGTTGAAATCCATGTGCGGGGAGCCGTGATTGCGTGTCCAGGCAGGCGATTCGGGGTGCGACGATCAGAGGCCGAGGACGGCCTTTGCCAGGATGTTGCGCTGGATCTCGTTCGAGCCGCCGAAGATCGACAGCTTGCGCATGTTGAAGTAGTGGTCGGCGATGCCGATCGCGCCCGGCATGGCAACCGCGTCGGGTCCCGACGCATGCGCCGTGGCGCGACTGACGTGCAGCGCGGCATGAGGCCCCAGGGCCTCGAGGGTCAGCTCATTGAGCCGCTGATGGATTTCCGTACCGCGGACTTTGAGCATCGAGACCTCGACCCCCGGCGCCTTGCCGGCGTTTTCGGCGGCGAGCAGCCGCAGCTCCGTGTATTCGAGGGCCATCAGTTCGACGTCGACCTCGGTCAACTTGCGCCGGAAGACCGGGTCATCGGCGAGCCGGCGTCCGGGCTGCCCGACGACGGCCGCAAGCTTGCGCAACTTGTCGAGCGCGACCTTGGAGTGCGCGACGAGCGCGATGCCGCTGCGCTCGTGCGCGAGCAGCATCTTGGCGCAGGTCCAGCCCTTGTTCTCTTCATGCACCCGGTTCTCGACCGGCACCCGGACGTTCTCGAGCCAGACCTCGTTGACCTCGTGGGCGCCGTCAAGCGTGATGATCGGCCGCACGGTGACGCCAGGACTTTTCATGTCGATGAGCAGGAAGCTGATGCCGGCTTGCTTGCGCGCCAGCGGATCGGTGCGCACGAGGAAGAAGCCCCAGTCAGCGTGCTGGGCCAGCGTGGTCCAGGTCTTCTGTCCGTTGACGACGTAGTGGTCGCCTTCGCGCGCGGCGCGTGTCTGCAATGAGGCCAGGTCGGAACCGGCGCCCGGCTCCGAATAGCCCTGGCACCACCAGTCATCGCCCGCCACGATGCGCGGCAGGAACCGCGCCTTCTGCTCGGGCGTGCCGAACGTGTAAATGACCGGACCCACGAGATTGGTCGAAAACGCGATGATCGGCGCGGTGTCGGCACGCTGCAGTTCCTCGGCCCAGATATGCCGCTGCGTGGCGCTCCAGCCCGTGCCGCCGTACTCCACCGGCCAGGCCGGCACCGACCAGCCTTGCCTCGCGACGATCCGGTGCCAGCTGAGGTAGTCCTCCTTGGCGAGCTCGAGCCCCTGATCCTGCTTGGCCCGCACGTCCGCTGGATAGTGCTCAGCGATGAAGGTCCGCACGTCGGCGCGGAACGCGCGTTCCTCGGGGGTGAACTCGAGTTGCATCGGGGTCTCGGCCTTCAGGGGGATCAACCGGTGGCAGGTTATTGGTTCTGCCCCGATGGGTCAATTGCATAATTAGACTTTGGTACGATCCGGGGTCGGGGAGTCCGTCCCGGCGAGAACCCGTCAGTGGTCAATTGGCGCAGCACCGGCGCGTGCCTCGAACCGGAGTGGCAAATGCGACAAGCCATGCGTCACCAGTCCGCCCATGCGCCGGATCGCGCCAGGACTCAAGCCATCCTGCAGACGGAAATTGTCGAGCCGCTGCAACAGCAGATCGTAGGATTCCGCCAGCTCCTGTCGTGCCAGGGCCGCACCCGGACAGGTGTGAATGCCGCCGCCGAAGCCGAGGTGAGAGCGTAACGATGCACGGTCAAGATCGAAGGCATTGGGGTTCGGGTACTCGTCAGGATCATGGTTCGCTGCGGCCCACGAGACCAGCACCGACGCACCCTTCTTCATCTTGACCCCGTGGAAATCCGCGTCGGCGACGAGTGTGCGGAAATTGCTCTGCACTGCGCCCTCGTAGCGCAACGACTCCTCGGCGAAGCGCTCGATCAGCTTGCGGTCGCCACGAATGCGCGCCACAACCTGCGGTTGCTCGACCAGCCGCAGCATCCCCAGCGACAGGGCATTGGCGGTCGTATCGTTGGCAGCAACGATCAACACCTCGCAAAGACCCAGTTGTTCGTGCTGTCGCAACGGCACTTCACCGTGGCCGAGATCGAACGTGGCGTGGGCAATGTCCGTCAGCAGGTCATCTCGCGGTTGCCGTTTGCGGTCGTCCAGTTCACCAACAAGGTAATGTTGCAACGCGGCGATCGAGTCCATGCATTCGATCACCTCACCCTCGGACAGTGGGCGCAATAGTGGCCGCACCCAATCATCGGCCCAGCGCTTGTAGTCGTCGATGCGCGCACGATCGACGCCCAGCAAGTCGGCGACGACCAGCACCGAGAGCTTCCACGCGTAGTCGCGCACGAACTCGCATTGGCCGGTCGCGGCGAAGTTGTCGATCAGTGCCGTGGATACCGTGCGTATCTGTGGTCGCATCTGGTGAAATCGCTTCTCGCGCAGAACCTTGCCCAGCACACCGCGAAATGCCGTGTGTCGCGGCGGATCCATCGCAATGACGTGCGGCACGCGCCCAAAGCCCTTCTCCTTCAGGTGCGCCTCGGCGCGAGGGTAGAAATTGACGCCTTGCACGCCGACCGGCCTGCTGGAAAAAAGCTCAGGTTGCTTGAGCACGTCCTTGATGGCGGCGGAGCCGATGACGAGGTAGGTCTCGCGCTCGGGCGTGGAGACGTCCAGCACCGGACCCTGTGCGCGATGCATCTCGTAGAACGCATATGGGTCCGCGAGATTATCCGCATCGAAGAAATCCAGGCCGCTGGCGGTTGACATGCCTCCCCCCCTCTCGTACCGTCGCTTGCACTATCGCACTGTCGGCGGATGACTCATCCGCTGTCAAGAGTTGCGGCAGACCCACCTGCCACCTGTACGGTACCTGCCTGTGAGTTCCAGGCACGACCGATTCATCGGGGACACCGCCATCGTGAACACTGCCGTGAAAACCGACCGCAATTCGCATCCTCCCCACGCGCTCTGGGACCAGATCGACGCGCTGCTGCAGCCCTGGCGTGTCAACGACATTGCCGGTATTGCCGACACGTTCACGGAGGACGGCGTGCTGCACAGCATGATGGGGACTCCGATCCGCGGACGCGCGAGCATCCGCAAGGTCCTGGGCAGGCATCTAGCGCGTATTGAAATGATCGAGTTCGAGATTCGCACGATTGCCACGACCGGCGATACCGTGATCCTGGAGCGCGTCGATCACATCACCACGCCGGCGGGGAGCCATTCGATGCCTGTCGTCGGCGTGCTCGTGCTGCGGGATGGCAAGGTGCGCGAGTGGCGAGAGTACTTCGACCAGGCCCAGGCCGCTCCGGCGCTGGATTCTTCGAAAGCGACGCACGACTAGCCGCGCCGGTGATACTCGAAGACCCACGAGTGATCGAGCGCTGGCGCCTGGCCGGCTGGTGGGGCACGACGACGATCGATGACCTGTTCCGCGAGTGCGTAGCGCAGGTGCCGCACCAGCGCGCGCTGGTGGACGCCCCGAACCGCGACAAGTTCGCGGCGGGCCGGCTGCGCGACCTGACCTTTGCGGAGGTTAACCACTTCGTCGACCGCCTGGCCGCCACGCTGTACACCGTGGGCGTGCGCAAGGACGACGTGGTGCTGGTCCAGTTGCCGAACATCGTCGAGATCGTGATCACGTACCTCGCGTGCATCCGGCTTGGCGCGATCGTCTCGCCCATCATGCTCGCCTACGGAGCCCGGGACGTGCGCCGGATCGTCGGGCATGTGCGTCCGGCAGCCATGGTCACTCTCGCCGAGTACAAAGGCACGCGACCGGCCGCGGTCGGCGCGGCCATCGCGGCCGAGACGCCGGCCCGCCCGATGCCAGTGCTGGCGATTGGCGCGGGCGACACGGCGGGTGTCACGCACATTACGCTCGACGAACTCACCGAGGACCTTGCCGCGGTGCGCGGCTACATGGCGACGATCACCATCGACGCCGGTGAGATCGTCGTACTGCAATGGACCTCGGGGACCACTGGCGACCCGAAGTGCGTACCGCGCTCGCACAACAACATGCACGCGATCGGTCGTGCCTGCGCGGACGGCGGTGGCCTGCAGGCGGGTGAACGCATCCTCGCCCCGATGCAGATGGTGCATACCGCCGGATGGAGCGGGATGTTCATGCCCTGGCTGGAGAAGCAGGGCCTGCTCGCCATGCACCAGCCATTTGACATGCAGGTGTTCCTCGACCAGATAGAGACCCTGCGCATCAATCACACGGTCGCCGCCCCTGCGATGCTGAACTCGCTGCTGAAAAGCGGCGCGCTCGAGGGCCGCGACCTGTCGTCGATCCGCAGCATGCTGTGTGGTTCCGCGCCGCTCGACGCCTGGATGATCGAAGGCTACAAGCAGCGCTACAGCATCGAGATCATCAATGCCTACGGCTCGACCGAGGGACTCACGTTCCTCTGCGGCCCCACGATCACCGACGAGCCGCACCGGCGCGCCCGCTATTTTCCGCGCCTGCGCGGGCGCGACACGGACATGGGTGGCAAGGACTGGGGCCTGCGCATCGTGCCGGTGATGGAGACGCGGCTGCGCGACATCGACACAGGCGCCGAGATCGACGACCCGCGACGTCCTGGTGAGATGGTGTTTCGCAGTCCCGCCTTGTTTCCGGGCTACTGGACAGCCGAACAGACCCTGGACCGGCGCGACTTCGACGCCGAGGGATACTTCCGTTCCGGCGAGCTGTTTGAAATTGCGGGTGACGGCGACGAGTCGCGCTTCCTGCACTACATCGACCGGCTCAAGGACGTCATCAACCGCGGTGGACTGAAGATTCCAGCGGGCGAGCTGGAAGCCCCGATGAACGAACACCCGGGATTGAGCGAAGCAGTCGCGATCGGCTATCCGGACGAGCGCCTCGGCGAACGGATCTGCGCGGTCGTCGTGCTGCGCCCCGGGTCGACGCTGACGCTCGAGGAACTCGTGGCCTACCTCGTCGACAAGGGCGTCGCGCGATTCATGCTGCCGGAGCGACTGGAAATCGTGGCTGCGCTGCCGCGCAACCTGGCCGGCAAGCCACTCAAGCGCGAACTCGCGGCGACGCTGCTGGCGCGGAACGTCACGCGGTAGATTCGTTAGCCTTGGCTTTCGCCACGTCCGCGGCCAGCTTGGCGTAAATCGCCTCCGGTTCGACTTCCGGCTTGCGCGAGAACTCGTACGCGTGCGCCGCGCGCGGTGCACGATCGAACCACAGCGCACCCGGAACGGGCGCAGGTCGCGTGGCTGCCAACCACAGCGCGGTGTCGCCCCCCTGCGCTGGCGTGCGCAGCACGCGACCGAGGTGACGCTGCAGGTCGGGCAGCGCGGTGCTCACGCCCTGCGTAGCGACCCAACCAGGATGCATGGTGTAGGAGACGATGCGTCGCGCGGGTTGCGTCCACCGATCGGCGAGCGCAAGTTGCGCGCGCTTGTGCGCGGCATAGGCCATGACGCCGCTGTAGCGCTCGGGCTTCTGCTCCAGCCGCCGCAAGCTCAGCGCCGTGTTGTAAAGGCCGCCCGATGCCATGTTGATCACGACCCCGCCGTCCAGCGCGCCCGCATCGACCAGCGACTCCGTCAAGGCGAAGTGACCGAGCAGGTTCAGTGCGTAGGTGGCTTCGAATCCTTCCGGATTAAACCGGTGTGCATGATCGAGCATGCCGATGTTGTTCACCAGGACATCGACTTTGCCGCCGCGTCGAATTACCTCATTCGCCAGTGCCGTATTCGCCGCCACCAGCCCTGGATCGAACTGCAGCGGGACGATACCCGCGCCGCCCTCGTTCCTGAGCGCCGCCAGCGCCGAATCCTTCCGGCCGACGGCGAGGACCGTCGCACCTCGTTGCGCCGCACCGAGCGCGATGCCCTTGCCGATGCCGCCCGTGGCGCCGGTAACCAGCCAGGTCTGGCCTTTGAACGATGCATTGAGTGGTCGCAGAGGCAGGCCCCGTGCCACGTAGCCCACGGCGGTGAACGACGGCGCAAAGCGGCCGTAGAACACGATCACTTTCATCCACATCGGCATCTCGGCAGGCTTAGTCATGGCGTCTTCCAGTTGCTTCAGCTGAAAATTTCGAACAGGCCGGCGGCGCCCATGCCACCGCCGACGCACATCGTGACGACGCCGTACTTCGCCCCACGCCGACGCCCTTCGTGCATCAGGTGCCCCACGCAACGCGCGCCCGTCATGCCAAAAGGATGTCCGATTGCGATCGAACCGCCCGACACGTTGAGCCGGTCATTGGGAATGCCAAGCTGGTCGCGGCAGTACAGCAACTGGCTGGCGAACGCTTCGTTCAATTCCCAGAGATCGATGTCGTCGATCGTGAGTCCATGGCGTGCGAGCAGCTTGGGCACGGCGAACACCGGGCCGATGCCCATTTCCTCAGGCCGGCAACCCGCGACTGCCAGACCCCGGTAGGCACCCAATGGCTTGAGCCCGCGCTGCTCGGCCAGCCTGGCATCCATCAGCACCAGCGCGGCGGCGCCGTCCGACAGCTGGGACGCATTGCCGGCCGTGATGAATTTACCCGTGGCGACGTAGCGGCCGCCCTTGAACACAGGCTTGAGCTTCTGCAAGTCCTCCAGTGTCGTTTGCGGACGATTGCCTTCGTCGAGACGCAGCGTGACCTCCTGCACGGTGACCGCACCCGTCGCCTTGTCCTGGACGCGCATGCGCGTCGTCAGCGGCGAGATCTCGGCCTCGTAGCGTCCCTCCGCCTGCGCCTGCGCGGTGCGCTGCTGCGACTGCAGGGCGTACGCGTCCTGCGCGTCGCGACTCACGCCGTAGCGCTCGGCGACGATCTCCGCCGTTTCGATCATCGACGTGTCCATCTCGGGGTAGTGCTCGCGCTGCCACGAATCACCGATGCGGTCGTAATTGATGCGCTCGTTCATGACCAGCGAGACGGACTCGATGCCGCCGCCGATGGTAATCGGCGCGCCGTCGACGATGATGTGCCGTGCGGCGGCAGCGACCGCCATCAACCCCGATGAACAGGCGCGATCGATGGTCATGCCCGGCACGGTGACCGGCAACCCGGCGCGCAGCGCCGCAAAGCGCGCGATGTTCTGGCCCGTCGTGCCCTGCTGCACCGCGCACCCGAAGACGACGTCCTCGACTTCGGCGGGGTCTACACCCGCACGCCGCACGGCTTCGGCAACGACGTGCCCGCCCAGCGTCGTGGCATCGGTGTCATTGAATGCACCGCGGTTGGCCCGGCCGATCGGGGTGCGCGCGGTGGCGACGATGACTGCTTCCCTGGACATGCCTACCCTCGGTCTTATATTGAAAGTCGCAATTGAACCTGTCGGCGAAGGAAAGTCAACGACGACTTGCCGCGGCGTCCCCCTTGTGCAAGCATCGCTTTCACTATCGAACTGATGTCGAAACCGGGGGAACTTCCGTGGACACGAGCAACCAGCAACAGGTATTCGAATTCGCCGACCGCTTCATCGCGGCACTGAACGCCGGCGACGCCGCGAAGGTGCGGACGTTTTACCAGCCGGACGCAACGTGCTGGCACAACTTCGACGATGCCGACCAGGCACTCGACGACAACATGAAGTTGCTCGAGTGGATGGTGCGCAAGGTGCCGGATCGCCGCTACAGCGTCATCCGGCGCGAACTGATCCCCGGCGGCTGGCTGCAGCAGCACATCCTCGAAGCCAGGCTGCCGAACGGACGTGAAATGAAGATGTTCGCGTGCTGCGTCATCACGCTGAAGGACGGGTTGATCCAGCGCATCGAGGAATACCTCGATCCCGCGCAGGCCGCCGTCCTGCGGGAAGCCAAGTCGTCCTGACGCCCGACCGTCAGCCGAGGCGCTCGATCACCATCGCCGCGCCGACGCCCGCGGCGCCGGAGCAGACCACGAGCCCGAGCCGGCCGTTCGACGCGTCGAGCACGTCGAGCAGAGTCGACATCAGGATGGCGCCGGACGCACCCATCGGGTGGCCGCGCGCGATGTGACCACCGGCGACGTTGACCTTGCCGGGATCGACCGGGCAGTCGCGCAGGAACTTTGCGATCGTTACGGCAAACGCCTCCATGAACTCGATCCGGTCCATGTCGGCCAGCGTCAGCCCGGTCCGTTGCAGCACCTTGGCCATCGCCGTGAAACCGGCGAGCAGTGAAGCGTGCGGGTCGCCGCCCGCTTCGGCATAGCCCAGGATCCGTGCGCGAGGCCGGTCCCCTGCCGTCGGCACACCGCCAATCAGCGCGAGCCCGGCACCGTCACAGATCGGCGGCGCGTGACCGATCGTGTGGCGATGATCGATCGGTCCGTCGAGCGCATCAGCGTACTGCTCGGCCAGGGCCGCGAAGCTCGGCGGCATCGCAGCAAGTGATTCGGCGGTGGATTGCGGCCGCGCGCACTCGTCGAAGCTCAGGCCACCGGTTGGAATGCGTGAAGCCGTCAAGGCCGGGTTCGTTTCCGCCGCGCCTGCTCGTTGCTGTGAAGTGAGCGAGACCGCATCGAGTTGCGCGCGGGAGACGCCCTCGGCTTCCGCCAGGCGGTCGGCCGCGAGCACGACGGGAATGAAGCGCGTGCGATTGGGGAAGCTGGCGTCGGTGTAGTAGCTCGCCTTGTCGCCCAGGAACGGCACGCGCGACATCATCTCGACACCGCCGGCGAGCGCCCGGTCCAGGTTGCCGGCCGCGACCTGCGTCGCCGCATGGCCGATCGCCGTGAGACCCGACACGCAGTAGTTGTTCAAGGTGAACGCGTACGCATCGTCAGCGACGCCAGCATGCAACTTCGACACCAGCGCGATGTTGGCGCCCTGGTCACCCACCTGGTCGACACAACCCAGGACCAGCGCCTGGACGTTGCGTGCGTCGTGACCGCGCGCCTCCAGGCCATCGACCAGGCCAGCCACCAGTTCCTGTGGCTTCATTTTCGCAAGGCCGCCTTCGGCTCGCGCCTTGCCGCGCGGCGTGCGCACGGCGTCGTAGATGTATGCGTGTGCCATGGGTGCTCTCAGTCTCGCAGGCCGACGACGAAACTCACCACCGTGCCGAGCGAGCCACCGATGTTGAGGGTGCCGTACGTCCGTGCACCCGCGACCTGGTACTCGCCCGCCGTGCCCGTGACCTGCCTGCCCGCATCGAGCAGCAGTCGTGCACCGGTCGCGCCCACGGGGTGGCCGATCCCGATCAGCCCACCCGATGCGTTGACCGGACAATCGCCGCCGATTTCCACCGAGCCGTTGTCGATCGCCTGCCAGCTCTGTCCCGGCGGCGTCAGGCCGAAATGGTCGATCGCCATGTATTCGGTGGACGTGAAGCAGTCGTGCGTCTCGATGCCGTCGAGATTGTCGACGCCTGCAATGCCCGCGCGACGCCACGCGTCGGTGATGGCCTTGCGCACGTGCGGGAACATGTACTCCGCGCCCTTGCTGCGCTCGAGCTTGTCGAGGAAGCGGATGCCGGCATTGGTGTGGCCCCAGCCGAGGATCTGCGGAAACTCACTGGCCTTGACGCCGCGGCGCGTTGCATAGCGCTGCATGAAGCGGTCCGACGCCAGCACCACCGCGACCGAGCCGTCGGTGATCTGGCCGCAGTCCTGCCTGCGCGTGCCCGGCTCGATGATCGGATTGAACTCGTCGTCGTCGGTGAATGTCTCGGCGCGGAACTTCCAGCCGCGGGTCTGCGCGCGGGGGTTGCGCTTGGCGTTGCCCATGTTGATCTCGGCGATGCGGTTCAGGTAGCGCCGGTCGAGGCCGTAGCGCTCGTCGTACTCCTTGGCGATCCGGCCGAACACGGCTGGCCAGACGAACTTGCAGTCGAGCCCTTCGTGACCCTGCCACGACGCTGCATTCTGCACCTGCGACGCCTGGTCGCCGGGCAGGTTCTTCTCCTCCTCGACGCCGAGCACCATGATGCAGTCGTAGCGCCCCGCCTCGATCTCGGCCGACGCGGACAGGATGGCGAGCGAACTGGAGGCGCAGGCCGCTTCGTGCCGCATGGCGGGCTTGCCGAAAAACTCGGGTTTCACCTGCGCCACCATCGCCGCGAGGTGACCCTGCCCGCGATAGAGCTCGCCGAAGGCGTTGCCGACGTGGATCGCTTCGATATCGTCGGGCTCGAGCTGGCACGACGCCAGGGCACCGTCGATCGCCTCGCGCATCATGTCGGTGTAGTCGAGTCCTTCGCGCGACCAGACGCGCGCGAAATCGGTCTGATAACCGCCGATCAGGTGGATCGCCATGTCGTGCCCCTCGCTGCTGTCCGCTCAGGATAGCGCATCAGTCCAATAATGCTAGTCACTCCCGAGGCCGGCGACCTGGCCGCCCCGCACGGTCACGCCGTGGGCCTCGCGATCCCACGTGTCTGCCGTCACGCCCTCGGCCCGCAGCCGGTGCTTCTCGATCTTGGCCGTGGGCGTCTTCGGCATCTCGGCGATGACCCGGATGTAGCGTGGCAGCATGAAGTGAGCCATCCGCGGGACGAGGAAGCGCAGCAGGGCGCGAGGTTCGACCAACTGCCCTGCGCTGGCCGTCACGACCAGCAGCACCTCGTCCTCGGAATCCGTGCTGGGTACCGGGATTGCCGCGGCCTCGAGCACCGACGGATGGCAAATAGCCTCGGCCTCGACCTCGAACGACGAAATGTTCTCGCCGCGACGACGGATGGAATCCTTCATCCTGTCGACGAAAAAGTAGTTGCCTGCGGCGTCGCGCTTGAATGCATCGCCGGTGTGGAACCAGCCATTGCGCCACGCCGCCGCCGTCGCCTGCGGATTGCGGTAATAGCCCTGCGTAATCTCCCAGGGTCGCGACGTCCGCAGGATCAACTCGCCGACATCGCCATGCGGCACTTCGATGTCGTTCCCATCCACGACACGGGCTTCCACGCCCGGGCGTGGCTGGCCACAGGTGCCAAGCACCTCGGGATTGGCGCCGGACCGGATCGGCACGGCAGTCTCCGTCATGTTGAAAGCCGTGCGCATCAGCAGCCCGTATCGTTCTGCCACGGCGCGCGAGTCCTGGTTCCAGGGCACCGTCACCACGTTGCGCAACGGATGATCGCGATCACGGTCGCTCGGCGGTTGCCGTAACAGGAACTGCGTCATGGCGCCGACCAGGCAGCCCCCGGTGATGTCGAATCTACGGATGGTGTCCCAGAACGTCGCGGGCTTGAACCCGTCGTACAGGACGCAGGTGCCGCCCTTGGTCAGCCGATCCATGACCGCGCCGGCGCCACTGATGTGGAACAGCGGCAAATTGGCCAGCACGCGATCGTCGGCATCGAAATAGTCCATCCCCATCGCACCGCCACACCAGGTCTGGACGTAGGTGCTGATGACGGCTTTCGACGGACCGGTCGTCCCGGACGTCAGGATGATGAAGTTCGGGTCCCAGGGCTCGACGGGTCGGTTGGGCTCTGCTCGCTCCGCCGTGCGCAGGACCGCAGTGTCGTGGCAACGCAGTGCACCCATGGCGTCAGGCACGTCCCCGACGACGATCACCTCGCGCAGTTGTGCCGTCTCGATCTCCCGCAACCGCGGCAGCAGGCTGGCATGCGCCACCATCACCGTGGCGTCCGACAACTCGATTGCATGCTGCAGCAGTCGTCCGCGATAGCCGGTATTGATCGGCACGTGCACGGCCCCAAGGTAGTTTGCGGCGAGCCACGTCAAGACGGCTTCGGGCGCGTTCGGCATCCAGCACAGCACGTGCGAGCCTTGTTGCACGCCGAGGGATCGCAACCCGGCCGCTGCGCGCTGGACGCGATCCAGCGTCTCGGCGAAGCTCCAGGCGCCGCCGTCCTCGAACACCAGGAAATGCCGGTCGGGCCGCTCGACTGCCCAGCGTCGCAGCAGATTGCCAACGACGCATTCGTCGCGGTCCGGGATCCTTGCATCGGCGTCCATCCTGCTAGGATGTCTGACGTCGGTTTGATAGCGCAAGCAACTGAGAGACCTGAGATGACCTGGGAGCCTGAACTCGAGGAACTGCGGCAACGTCAAGCACTGGCCCGCGAGATGGGCGGACCTGACAAGATTGCGCGGCAGCGAGCCGCCGGACGCCTGACCGTGCGCGAACGCATCGGCGCCCTGCTCGATGCTGGCAGCTTCCAGGAGATCGGCTCGATCACTGGCAACGGCGTCTACGACGAAGCCGGCGCACTGCAATCGATGACTCCGACCAACTTCCTCTTTGGTCGTGGCCGCATCGAAGGCCGCCGGGTCGTCGTGGCGGGCGACGATTTCACGGTGCGCGGTGGCGCGTCCGACGCATCGATCATCGAAAAACAGGTGGCGGCTGAACAGATGGCGCACGAACTGCGCCTGCCGATGATCCGGCTGATCGAAGGCAGCGGTGGTGGCGGTTCCGTGAAGTCGCTCGAGGCGATGGGATACACCTACGTGCCGTACCTGCCGGGCTTCGAGCACATGGTGCGCAACCTGGCGACCGTGCCGGTCGTGAGCCTCGGCCTCGGTCCGATCGCGGGCTTCGGCGCTGCCAAGGTCGTGCAAAGCCACTATTCGCTGCTGGTGCGTGGGCAGTCGCAGATGTTCGTCGCCGGACCACCCGTGGTCGCGGCCATCGGCCAGAAGCTGACGAAGGAGGAACTCGGCAGCAGCCGCATCCACGCCTCGAACGGCGCGGTGGACGATGAAGTGGCGAGTGAACAGGAGGCCTTCGAACGCGCGCGTCGTTACCTCAGTTACCTGCCCTCCTCCGTCCATACACTACCTCCCCGCCTGGCGACGGGCGACGACCCTGAACGCCGCGAGGAATTCCTGGTGTCAGCCGTCCCCCGCGACCGCCGCGAGGTCTACCGCATGCGACCCATCATCGAGGCGGTCGTCGACACGGGCTCGTTCTTCGAGATCGGCCGCCTGCATGGCCGCTCGGTGATCACCGGGTTGGCCCGGCTCGATGGGTGGCCCGTCGTCGTGATCGCGAGCGATCCGTTCGTCATCGGTGGACTCTGGACGGCCGCGAGCTCGGCGAAGCTCGAGCGGTTCATCAATTTCGCACAGACGTTCCACCTGCCAGTGGTGCACCTCGTCGACAACCCGGGCTTCATGATCGGCAAGCAGGCCGAGGTCGAAGCCACCATCCGCGCGGGCGCACGAGCACTGACCGCGGTCTACCAGGCGACTGTCCCCTGGTGCACGGTGATCATCCGCAAGGTGTTCGGCGTCGCCGGCGCAGGCAACCAGAACCACACGCGTTTCCACTACCGCTATTCGTGGCCTTCGGCGGACTGGGGTTCGTTGCCGATCGAAGGTGGGATCGAAGCGGCCTACAAAGCCGAACTCGATGCGGCAGAAGATCGCGCCGCACTGGCAGCCGAGATCACGCAACGACTCAACCGGATGCGTTCACCGTTCCGGTCGGCGGAGAAATTCCAGATCGAGGAAATCATCGACCCACGCGATACGCGCAAGCTGCTCTGCGAATTCGCCGACATTGCCGCGCCGCTGCGCGCGACGCGACCGCTGGAGTTTGCGTACCGGCCTTGAGCGGGGGCGGCGGGCCGGTTGAGTCGAAGATCCAGGCGCAGCGACCCCTCGCAGCCCATGGCAATGAGTGTTAACAGGCCCTAGTTGTCCTGGCGCGTCCTCTGCTGGAGAGGTGTGCACAGGATCTTCAGGAAGGCCTCCGAGACGCAGTGATGACAGTCTTCTTCCTGGTCCATCTGCACGAGACATGACCCGTCGTCGAACAACACGTCGATCTGGCACCGAGCGCAATGCGCCCTCGAGTCCGCTTGCTGCTCGTCAAACAGTTCGACCCGCACGCTGTTGATGGGGCGACGCAACGCCTGGACCAGGCGCTCGGTTTCGTGATGCACGATCGCACGCAGTTCGTCGGAAAGGTCGATGCCGTGGGCCCTGACTTCCGTTCGCATGGCTGCATCCCCCGAGTGCCACTTCCAATGGGCGTAGACGAGTCTGCTACAGATCGATGGCGAAATCATCTTGCAGCGCGATGGCGCCGGCACGATGCGATCTGCTCTCAGTCCAGACGGCCGTCGACTACGGACCGGGGCCGCATGAGTCAGAAACGTCTGACGTGTCGGCTTACACGGCACTGACGGAGCAGCGCATGCATCCGTTGGTTCCACACTGCAACGAGGCGCACTGGCCGACTAGGATGCGCGTCTGCTGCGACTCATCTCGCACGCCCGCAGGTCTCGCCAATGCGCCGGAACTTTCTTTTCAATCTCGTGGCTGGCGCCAGCGCACTGGCCTGCCTGGTCCCGATCGGCGACACCCACGCCGAGCCGCTCCCGACTCGCAACCAGCATCCGCTCGTCGCGTTGTACGGCCTGCCGCTGCCGCTGGCAGCGAGGTTGCCCGGCGCCGGCGCTGGCCGCATCGGCGCCAACGTCAACTGGAGCAATTTTGGCACGACCGACTCGACGGACCGCGGCAGCTACACGCTCGATGGCGAAGTGATTGAAGCTCGCTTGCAGGGAGAACACGCGCTGGGCGAGGACTTTGCGCTCCGGGGTGAATTGGCGTGGCGCCAACTCAGCGGTGGCTCGCTCGACTCGCTGGTGGAAAACTGGCACGACGTGTTCGGCCTGCCGAGCGGCTCACGCCACCGCCTGCCTGAGGATGCATTGCTGATCGAGTACCGCGTAGGCGAGACGACCCTGCTGCAGTTCGACGATGATTCAACCGGAATCGCGGACATTCCGCTCTCACTCGGCTACCAACTGACCGCATCCGAGCATGGCGCCGTCGCCACGTGGCTCACGCTCAAGCTGCCGACGGGCAAGGCCGAGGACCTCACTGGGAGCGGCGCCGTCGATGTCGCCCTCTCGCTGGCAGGCGAACGACAACTGTCCGACCGCTGGCAGGTTTTCGGGCAGGCGAACGTCGTGTGGCTCGGCAAGGGCGACGTGCCGGCGGATTTGCAGCATGACTTCGCGGGTTCGTTGCTCGCGGGCACCACGTGGCTTGCATGGAGCAGTCTCCGATTGACTGCGCAACTGGAGGCGAACACGGCGGTGCTGGACACCGGCACCGATCTCGACGGTGACGCCGTCGTGCTGACTCTCGGCGGAAACTATCGAACGAACGCTGGCTGGGTGTGGGAATTCGGTATCAGCGAAGACCAGCTGGCCGATGCGTCGCCGGACATCGTGTTCCTGCTGGGCGTGCGACACGCCCTCTGAACGCCGCTCAATCGAGCAGCGTCTCGGTGCACGCCAAACCGGAGCGAGCCGTCGCCGGGCCACAATTTTTTCGGGCCAAAGATCAGTACTTGTACTGGCCGCGCCCCTCGGCGGCATTGCAGCTGCTAGGGTGCGCCGATGAACGCACCGTTACCCCGGATCATCCAGGGCGGCATGGGAGTGGCCGTCTCGTCGTGGCGACTCGCTCGAGCGGTTTCCTTGCGGGGTCAACTCGGCGTCGTCTCGGGCACCGGGATCGACACCGTCGTCGCGCGTCGCCTGCAGATGGGCGATCCCGGTGGCCACCTGCGCGCAGCGTTCGATGCTTTCCCGGTTCCGGCGATTGCCCAGCGAGTCTGGGAGCGTCATTACGTCGCGGGCGGCAAGGCAGCGGACGCCGCCTACAAGTCGAAGGCGGTACCGTCGATCAAGATGCCAGCGGCGCTGCTCGATCTCATCGTCTTGAGCAACTTCGCCGAGGTGCATCTCGCGAAGGCGGGTCACTCCGGGCAGGTTGGCATCAACCTGCTCGAAAAGGTGCAACTGCCGAACCTGGCAACCCTGTATGGCGCGATGCTGGCTGGCGTCGATTACGTACTGATGGGTGCCGGCATCCCGCGGTCTATTCCGGCCGTACTCGATCACTTTGCGGCGGGCGAACCGGCCGAACTGACACTTGATGTCGCGGGCGCATTGCCGGGCGAGCGGTTCGTCAGCCGCTTCGATCCCGGCGACTACCTCGGGGACGCAGTGCGTCCATTGCGGCGGCCGCAGTTCCTGGCCATCGTCTCGTCGTCGACGCTGGCATTGACGCTCGCGCGCAAGAGCAATGGGCGGGTCGACGGCTTCGTCGTCGAAGGCCCGAGTGCCGGTGGCCACAACGCGCCGCCGCGCGGAGCGAAAGTTCTCGACGGCAACGGCGAACCGGTCTATGGGCTGCGCGACTCGCCCGACCTGGCCCAGATCAGGGCGCTGGGGCTGCCGTTCTGGATGGCAGGATCGTACGGTGACGCGGCCCGGTTGCAGCAGGCACTGGAACTCGGTGCCAGCGGCATCCAGGTCGGCACTGCGTTTGCGTTCTGCGACGAATCCGGCCTCGCCACCGACCTGAAGGCGTCGGTGCTCGCCGCGAGCCGCGCCGGCCAGCTCTCGATTTTCACGGATCCGCACGCATCGCCGACGGGTTTTCCGTTCAAGGTATTGAGCGTCCCGGGAACCGTCTCCGACGCGAACGTCTTCGAAGCCCGTGAGCGCATCTGCGACCTCGGCTACCTGCGGCAGACCTATCGCGAGACGGATGGCACGCTTGGCTATCGTTGCTCAGGCGAACCGCTCGAGGATTTTCTGCGCAAGGGTGGCACGGAAGCCGAGACACACGGCCGCAAGTGCCTTTGCAACGGGCTGGTCGCGGCCGTCGACTACGGGCAGCTGCGTCGTGACGGCGTGCCCGAACCGGCGATCGTGACGGCCGGTGACGATGCGTCGCAGGTGCACAAGTTCGCCCGCCCGGGTCGCACCGGCTATTCCGCCGACGACGTCATCGATCGATTGCTCGGCCTGCCCGCCAGCTGAAGACCGCTCGGCGCTAGCCGACGCACTGGAGCCTGCTGGTCGCCAGCGCGGTATTCACAGCTGCGAGGACAGCAACGCCGATGCATGCTCCAGCAGTTTTTCCTGCCAGGGCCGGTTCTTCCATTCCTCGAACGTAATGCGTCGCGCGCGTTTGAGATCGTCCTCGAAGACGGCAGTGACACGCATTGCGAACCCGGCATCGTAGACGTTCAGGTTGGCTTCGTCGTTGAGGCGGAACGAGCGATTGTCGAAGTTCGTCGAGCCGACCGACACCATGAGCCGGTCGACGACCAGCATCTTGCAGTGAAACATCGTCGGCTGGAACTCATGGATCTCCGCGCCGGCCTCGAGCAGTTCGCCCCACTTCGCACGCGATGCCTTGCGCACCACTTCGGTGTCGATGTGTTCGCCGGGCACGATGATTCGCACGCGCACCCCGCGCTTCAGCGCGGCGCCCAGCGCGAGCCGGGTCAGTTCATCCGGGACGAAGTACGAGGCCGACAGGTCGATCGTGTGCTCAGCCGCCGTGATCGACAGCAGGTACATCATCAGCATGCTGTCGCCGCCGCCGTTGCGTGAACTGGTGAAGACCTGGGCACCTGCGTCTCCCACGGCCGGCAGTTCCGGGAAGTACTCCTTCCCCTGCAGCAGCGTGCCCGTCGTCTTGATCCAGTTGTCCATGAACGCCGCCTGCATCTGCGCCACGGCCGGACCTTGCAGTCGATAGTGCGAATCGCGCCAGTGATCCGGCGACGTCGCGTCGCCGGCCCAGTTGTCCGCGATGCCTACGCCGCCGGTGAAGCCCACCTCGCCGTCGACGATCAACAGCTTGCGGTGCGTACGATTGTTCATTCGCGCCAGGTGATACCAGTGCAGCGGGTGATACCGCTCCACTTTCACACCGGCGGCGGTCATCGTGTCGAGCAGTGCCTGCTCCATCTTCTGGCTGCCGACCCAGTCGATGAGCACGTGCACCGCGACGCCCACCCGGGACCGTTCGGCGAGTGCCTCCGCGAACTCCCGGCCAACCTCGCCGGACCAGTAGATGTAGGTTTCGAAATTGATGTTGCGGCGCGCGCCCTGCACGGCCTCGAGCATCGCAGGGAAGATCTCGACGCCGTTCTCGAGGTTGCCGACGTGGTTGCCGTCGATGACCGGGGGCCCCAGGAGGACGCCGAGCTCGTGGCGGAACTGTGGGTCGTCGACTGCATAGAGATGCTCGAGCTTGCGCTGGATCTGCCGCTCGCCGGCAACGAAATTCAGCGCGATCACGGTGATGAACGCGGCGATCAGTGCTCCAACGATGGCCGCCGTGATCATGCGCTTACGGCTCCATGCCATTGGGTCCGTCTAGAGCACAGCGCCAACGAACTACTGACGAGCTGCGGGAGCTGATCGCACGCGCGCCCTGGGCGCCGTTCGGCGCACGCTTCCGCCGTGCGCGTGCGCCGAAACAGCTGCTACCGCACGGCGCAGTACTTACGCGTGCAGCGCGTCGAGCATTTCACCAGGTCGTACAGCTGGACCTTGCCGTTGCTGTCGTAGTCGCGCGGATCGGTTGGGCCGGTCGCGGTCCTGCCCAGCGCACGCAGGATTGCGTCGAGATCGCGCAGGTCGATGTCGGTGTCGGCGTCCACGTCGCATTTGCGCGGCGCCGTCGAACTGTCGCATACGTCGCCGATGCCGTCGCCGTCCGCGTCGGCCTGGCTCGCATTGGCGGTGTCGGGGCAATTGTCGGTGGCGTTCGCCACGCCGTCACCGTCTCGGTCCGCGTCGCACACGTTGCCAATGCTGTCGCCGTCGAGGTCGGCCTGGTTCGCATTCGACGTGTTCGGACAATTGTCCGACGTGTTGACCACGCCGTCGCCGTCGCGATCGCTGTCGCACGCATCGCCGATACCGTCGCCGTCGAGATCGGCCTGGCCGGGGTTCGACGCATTGGGACAATTGTCGCTCGAGTCCGGCACGCCATCTCCGTCGGAATCGACCGGTGCCGTGGTCGCGACGTGCCCGTTCACGAAGCTGAAGAAATAGTCCCTGGGTACGCTCCCGGCGTCGAGGCCGCCGAGCGGATTCGGCAACTGCACGGTATCAGCGGCCACCGCGGTCTCGAGCGAGAAGCCCGCGACGCCCTGCACTGCGCCCGTGTTGTACTGATCCTCGTCGCCGCCAGACGTATTGCGCCCGTAACGGAACCGCAGGAAGAAATCGCCGGCATCGCCATTCCTGTACAGCACGAGCTGCGTATAGATCGGATCGGGACTCGCATCGAGATCGACCCACGTGACGGCGAATGCGGGCACTCGCTCGGCCGGATCGGACGGCGTGGGATCCGACGTCGCGCGGTAGTAGTTCGCGCCGCCGACGAAATTGCCGAACGCCGCTGGTCCATCGAATCGGCAGGTTGAATTCGCGTAACGTCACGTTCTGGCACCGTCAGGTTCGAGTAGAACGGCGCGATGAATGGACGATTCTGCACCGGGCTCACGACCGCTTGCACACCGGCGATATCCGTTGCCGGGACGAACTCTCCAGGCGCGATCGCGAAGGGAATGCCGAACGTGACGAAGCCGTACTTGTTGACGTAGAGCTCGTCGTACAACTCGTCGCCGATCTTGACCGAAAAGCCGAGCTTGATCGCCGCCGTCGACGCCGTCGTCACCGAAGGTGATGCCACAGGAATGCGTCGCGGTCGAGCCCGCGATTTCACAGCCCGTGGCATCGAACGCCCAGGCATCGCCGCTTTCGTTATTGTCGCCGAAGTCGACGGAAATTCGCCGAGCGTGGCTCGCGCTGCCAGCAGCAGCAGCGCCAGGCAGGCCAGTGCGACACCAAACGTGCGAGCCGTGACTCGCGCCCCACCCAATCCATGGCTTTGCATGACCCTCTCCCTGGGAACGTCGATTGCGGGGTACGATGCGCTCGCGTCCACCGAGCCGTCAAGGATGATCGCTGGCCGGCCATGAGCAAACCAGACACGACCGCAGCGCGACGCTACGTCGCATTCATCAGCTACAGCCACGTCGACCGCGACGTTGCACGCTGGTTGCATCGCAGCATCGAAAGCTACCGACTTCCGGCGCACATTCACGCCGCGGTCTCCGTCAGCGGCAAGGACGTCGCCCGTCTCGCACCGATCTTCCTCGATCGCGAAGACCTGCCCTCCTCGACCGACCTGGCCGAATCGGTCCGACTCGCCCTGCTCGAATCCGATGCGCTGATCGTCGTGTGCTCGCCCGCTGCAGCGCAGTCACGCTGGGTGAACGAAGAGGTTCGCCTCTTCAAGGAGCTGGGGCGCGCAAGCAGGATCATCTGCCTGGTGGTTGCCGGCGAGCCCCGCGCGGAGGACAAAGGCCTCTCACCGGGCCTGGAATGCCTGCCGCCCGCATTGCGCTTCGCAGTGATCGACGGCGTGGTCACGAACCAGCCCGCGCCAGAGCCGCTGGCCGCAGACCTGCGCCCCGGTGCCGACACGCGCCGCGACGCCAAGCTCAAGATCATTGCCGGATTGCTGGGGACCGGACTCGACGAATTGCGTCGGCGCGACCTGATGCGCCGTCATCGGCAGCTGGCTGTCATCGTCGCGGCTGCGACCATCGGCTGCGTCGCCTTTGCCGGACTGGCGCTTTCGGCTCTGCTGCAACGCAACGAGGCGGAGCGACAACGCCGGCTCGCCGAGCAGAAGTCACTGACGGCGGAACGAACGGCCGACTTCATGATTTCGCTGTTCAAGGTGTCCGACCCCAGCGAGGCGCGCGGCAACGCGGTCACGGCGCGCGAGATCCTCGATCGAGGCGCACGGCAGATCGACCAGTCCCTGCGCGAGGAACCGCAAGTTCGTGCCGACCTGTCCGTCACGCTGGGCGAGGTCTACACGGGATTGGGTCTGTACAGTTCCGCGCACGGCTTGCTTGAAAAAGCGGGCGCTATTCCGGATCAGGCGCCGAGCGCCCGACTGCGCCAGACCGTTGCGTTGGCCGAGCTCGAATTCCAACGCGGCAACGACGCGCGGGCCGATAAACTGTTGGCCGTGGCGGAGGAGCTCGCGCGGGATCGGCAAAATGGCGCGACGCCTGCCTTGCGCGCCCGGATCCTGCTCGATCGGGGTGACGTTGCTGCGTACATGGAGCGCGACGCGATCGCGCAAGGCTATTTCCGGCAGGCGCTGCGCATCGGCAACGAGAACAGGCTCGGCGACGTGACGCCTCGCGCGCTCGAGGGCATCGCACTCGCCACGTTTTACGGCGGCGACATGGAACTCGCGCGACGATCCTACGAAGACGCGCTGGCCGTGCGTATCCGCCGCTCAGGGGAAACGCACCCGAAAGTGTCGGAGTCGCTGACGGCTTTGGGATCGATCGCGTACACGCAAGGCAAGCCGGACGAGGCCGAGAAATACTGGTTGCGTTCACTGGCCGTCGACCAGCGCATCCTGGGTTCGCGGCACCCGGACGTGGCCGTGACGCTGAATAATCTCGGACGGCTGGACCTGGAGCGACGCAACTTCGTTCGCGCGGCGGAGCGGCTGGCGGACGCGGTGTCGATCTACGCGGCCGAGCAGAGCGAAGCGCACGAGGGCCAGGTCTTCGCCTGGACCAACCTCGCACTTGCCAACATCGGGCTCGGCAGGTTCGACGTCGCGGAATCGCTGCTGCAGCGGGCGTTGAGCGTGGCCATCGCCACGAAGCATCGATTGGAAAGCCCGATCCTCACGGACCTGGCCGACCTGGAATGTCGCACCCATCGCGTCGACGCAGGATTGGCGCGACTCGATGCCGCCCGCCCCCTGCTGGCCGAGCGCTACCCGGACGAACCGTGGCGCGTGGCGCTCGTCGACAACGTGCGCGCGGGATGCCTCGCACAGATCGGTCGCGCGGCCGAAGCAGAACCCCTGATCGCCGGCAGCCTGCCCGTGCTGATCGAGAAATGGAACCCGGACACGTACTACGGACACGATGCAATGCAGCGGGCAGCTCGCGTCTACACGCTCACTGGCAACCGCACGCGCCTGACGGAGTTGGCGAAGCGTTGATTGCTCGTCACGCTGCGAGCCAGGCAGGCGTTCGTCGATCTGCTCGCATTGAATCAGCATCTGCCGTCGGACATCGGTCACGGCAAAGGCATCTTTCGTCGCCCGCATGCTCAGAATCGGAAGGTGACGCCCAGGGCGGGCCCATTGAAATCGATCGATGTAATGGGCGTGTTGTTACCTATGTCGTAGTCGAGATAGCGCCAGGCACCGGTCACTTCGACCGAATCGAAGCTGTAGCCCAGTCCGACCATGCCCTGCCACGTGAGGTCGGAATCGCCCGTGCCCACGTCGAGATAGTAAGGGACATACCAGTTGCCTTCGGCACCGAAGGTCGTGCGCCCTTTCACGCCGACGATCGCATCCCATTGCATAGCTTCCGCGCCACCGGAACCTGACCGTCCTGGCAGCGGCAGTGTCGAGATGTCACCGTTCAACTGCCAGTGCAGGGTCTGCTCGAGATCGAGCATCCGCACGCCTGCCAGCAGGTCCATGGACACGCGCTCCTGTTGCACGAGCGCGTAACTTCCGGTGAACGCCCATAGCCATCCCGTCAGGTCGAGATCGAGGTCGGCATCGACTGACGCCGGCAAGTCCAACTGGCCGAGCTGGAAGTTGCGCGTTCGCTTCTTGGAGGAACCGAGGTCGAGGTAGATGATGTCGGTCGCCAGTCCCCACGGTCCCTTGTGGACTCCCAGCGCTCCCATGAACGCGAAATTTAGACTGTCGAGAATGGCGTCGGCGCTGACGTCGACCGAAGGTCCACCGCCACTGGGCGGAAACGAGGTCTCGCCGCCGATGCTCGGGAGATACAAATAGACCGTGGCATCCCACTGCCAGTCGCCTGCCGTGGCGTCCGCATGGGCGTGCAACGGCACCAGCGCGGCAACGACCGCAAAGGCCGCCAATGGACGCATGAGCGAGCGTCGGGCGACGTCTGCCACTACGCTGGAACATGAATAGGGGCATCGCGTTTTCCTCGGGTATCTGCGGATTCTGATTCGTTCGCAGCGGCATCACTGCGCCGGGATCGTGATCAGCGGTAGTCTATCGGGGCTGCCGGTATCGGCCAGCGTGAAGAAGAACATGACGGCCGTGAGCGCCCGCTTGGTCAGCCAGTCGCTGTCTTCCACCCAGAACCGGTTTCCCCGGTACTGCACGGTGACATAGGCCGTCTCGGGTCGGGTCGGGCCGCTGCGGATCCGCCCGACTTCCCGCGGGTCCGCTTCCGCGTGAGCGAAGGCCGGGGCGACGATCTTATCCCGCAGGTCCTGCTCCGGTACCTCAATGTAGCTGGAGAAGGCCTGCAGGATCTGCAGCAGGGAACGGCTGTTCACGGCCAGTTCGTTGCCGGCGCCACGCATCGGCGAGTACGTCAGCACGAATTTCTGCTGCTCCGCCTGCAACCTGAGCAACCGCCGGAGCTCGACCGACTTCCCCTGCATGTCGGCGGACAGGTCGTCGCGCTGGAAGAACAGCACCGCCGCCGAGCGGTTACGCACGCCGTTCAGCGACTCCACCGTGAGACCGAGGATGAAATCCGCCGGATATCCGGCCTGCAACATGAAGAAGATGTTCTTCGGATCAATCAGAGTGATCTTCCCGCGCAGGAACTTTTCCCCGGTCATGGGCACGTAGGTGATCGTCGGCCGGTCGGTGTACACGGCCTGCCCGTTGATCGATCCGTAGTTGCCCTGCACGGCTCGCTCCGAGGACACGACGCCGCCGACCGTCACGCCGGGCTGCGCCACTCACCGTACGGCCTGAGATCGATCCTCGTCGACGCCTCGAGCGCGCACACCCGGGACACATCCGCGACGCACGTTGGTCCATCTGACTTGCAACGGCGGCAATGTTCCTCGCGCGCTACTCGCTTTTCAGCCGTTTCGAGCCTGCGATGATCGGGTGCCACCCTGAGACCAACGAGTAGGGAACTGCAGGTGCAAGTAGGGTTGGGATTCGACTCGGGCATGAACCCGTTCCGGGGTTGCCCGGTCCCGGGCTGTGGTTTGCCGGGCGGATGCTACGGGATCCCCCGACGGCGTGACTCGGCACGCTCTGGAAAACTGCGCTACCCAAGCCGTGCGGAGATTGGCCGTGGTTCGTTCGTCATTGATGCGTCGTCGCAGGGCGGCCCCTGCACTGCGTCCAGTCATGCTCGGGGTTGCCCTGCTGCTGTTCGCTGCCGTGCCCGATCGAGCCCGTGCCAGCGAGGGCGGTGGCAGCCTCTACCCTTACGGGCTCAATACGATCGCAAGCGGCGTGCTGCCGAAGCCGGGCTCGTACCTGTACATGTATAACTCGTATTACACCGCCGATGCGCTGATGAACGACGACGGTGACATCGCGCCGGTCCCGTTCGACGTCAGCGTCCGCGTCCACACGCTGCGATTCCAGCACGTGTTCAGGTCGAAGCCGATCCTCGGCGGCACGCCCGGCCTGCTCATTGCGCAGCCGTACCTCGTCGGCGACGCGAGCATCGGCCCGCGCCAGGATGAACACGGCGATCTGGGCGACGCGACGGTCGGCATCATGCTCGGCTGGCATGCACCCACCTTGCACCAGCTCACCGGCATCGACTTCACCCTGCCCACGGGCGCTTATTCGTCGTCACAGCTCTTCAATGCCGGCCAGAACAAGTACGCGGCGACATTTTATTACGCGGTCACGCACAACTACTCCGACCATGTCGACGGCAACCTGCGCGCCAACCTCACCGTGGCCGGCGAGAATCCCGATACCGATTACCAGCCCGGCCTCGACGCCGCGCTCGAGTACTCGCTCAACTACAAGCTGCCACAGGGCTGGTTGATCGGACTCAACGGCTACCTGCAGCAACAACTGACCGATGACGAGATCAATGGCGTGGAGGTCAACGGGACCGGGCAGCGGACGCGCGTGTTCGCGTACGGACCGCAGGTGGCCTACCGTGCCGCGCGCTGGGGCGTGAGCGCAAAGTGGCAGCACGAGACGCGGGCCCGCAACAGGGCTGAGGGCGACAAGTACTGGCTACAGATGTTCGTCGGGCTTTGAGCGTCGCGCGAAGTAGATGAGTCCCGCCGCACCGACGTTCATCAACAACGCGTAGACGACGCTCGGCACGGCGAGCACCGGCATACTGAGCACGCTCAGGGCGATGAAGATGCCGAGGCCGGCGTTCTGCAGGCCACATTCGGCGGCGATCGCGATCGAGTCCTTGCGCCCGAGCCGAAAAGCCCACGCGAGACCGACGCCTGCGAGCATGACGGCGAGGTTCAGCGTGAACGCAGCCGGCCCAACCTGCGGCAGGTTTGCGAGCAGCGGTCCGCGCTGGCTCACGAACGTTGCGACGACGATCAACACGAATAGCGTGGTTGCGACGCGGCCGATCGTCTGCTCGTGCCGTGCGATCCACCGCGGCGCCCGCGCGCGCAGCAGCATGCCAAGCGCAACCGGCACCGTCGTGATGATGAACACGCCGCGCACGAGCCTTGCGACCGAGAAGGTCACCGCCTGGTCGGTCGCGAGGAAGTGCTGCAATGCGAACTGCACGACGATCGGCATCGACACGAGCGCGACCAGGCTCGTGATCGCGGTCAGCGTGACCGAGAGCGCCGAGGAACCACGGGCGAGATGGGTGATCAGCGCCGAGCTCGCGCCGCCGGGACAGGCGCCGAGGATCACGAGGCCGACGGCCATTTCGGGCGACAGGCGCCAGCCGAGCGCAAGCGCCCAGGCCGCGACGGGCAACACCACGAGCTGGCCGAGCAGGCCGGCCAGCACGGCGCGCGGCTGTTCAAACAGGCGCATGAAGTCCGCCGGCACCAGCGTGACGCCAACGGCGAACATGATGAACCCGAGGGCAACCGGCAGCAGTGTATTGATCACGTCGGGCATCAGATCGCGACTCCGAGCGCAAGCAGGAGACCAAAGGCGAGTTGGGCGAGCGCGGTGCGGCCGAGCACGGGGTTCAACGCCGTGCCCTGCAGGCGCCGCATCTTGACGATCGAGGTCGACGAGCAGCGGCGCGCACAGCCACGCGAGCATGGCGGTGGGATGCGCGGGGTGACGCAGCGCGAGCCACGCAGGCACGGCCAGCGGCAACAGCAGGAAGCAGGCGTACGCGAGACGCGATCGTGACGGTCCGAGCACGGCAGCCAACGTGCGCCGTCCTGCGCGCGCATCGGCGGCCAAGTCGCGGTAGTTATTGAGCAGCAACACGGCGGAGGCCATGCTGCCCATCGCGAGGCCGGCGACGAGCGCCGTCATCGAGCCGTGCCCGGCCTGCAGGTAGTACGTGCCGCAGACCGCGACGATGCCAAAGAACAGCAACACGAACAGTTCGCCGAAGGCGCTGTGAGAGATCGGCCGGGCGCCGCCGGAATACGCCCAGCCGGCGACGAACGACAGCAGCCCGACGGCGAGGATCACTGGCCCACCGATCGCGACTAGCGCACTGCCGCTGACGACGGCCAGGCCGAACGTGACCGCCGCTGCCAGCCGCACTTCACGCGGCGTAGCCCAACCGGCGGCGGTGATCCGCACCGGCCCGACGCGGTCGGGACGGTCGTTGCCGGACTCGAAGTCGGACACATCGTTGAGCAGGTTGGTGCCCGCCTGGATCAGGCTTGCGCACACCGCGGTCATTGCCAGCACGGTCCAGTTCACCGATGCGCCTTCCAGCACGGCGAGACTCGCGCCGACGACGACAGGTGCAACGGCCATCGTCAACGTGCGGGGACGCGAGCCGGTCAACCAGGTCTTGAACCGGGACGGTCGCGGGGGTCGAGGCAGCTTTTCTGCGGACGCGCCCTTGAGCGCAGTGTCGAGTTGACTGGTCATCGTGCAGCCGACTGTTCGGTGGTCAGGCCGCGATTCTAGAAAACGCAGACCGAACATCCCTGCGGCTAGTACGCATAGGACCGTTCAACTGGTGGGCAGTTCGGGCGGGAGCAATGGTGGGCCGTGCAGGATTCGAACCCGCGATCTGTTGAGCAGGAGTGAGCCCAGGCGAGTCATCGTGTAGGGGGTGGGGCGGCGCGCAGGCTTGCCAGGCGTTGAGTGAGCGTGGCCTGCGACAATTCGCCGATGCGAGTGTTCGCAAGCCGGCCGTTCGCATCGAAGAACAACGTCGTCGGCAAGGCGCTGTGACCCAGCGCCGCACCAGTGCTGCCTTGGGGATCGACCAACACGTTGTGCAGCGTCAGTCCTTGCCGGTCGAGGAAAGCGGCAATGGTGCGTGGCTCTTCGCCCTGGTTGACGAAGACGAAGTGCACGTCCGGGTTGGCGGCTTGCGCCTGCTGCAGCGCGGGCATCTCGCGCCGACAGGGTGGGCACCAGGTGGCCCAGAGGTTGACCACGGTGGGCTTGCCGGCAAACCCGGTGAGGGCCACGGACCTGCCCTCCAGCGAACTCAGGGTCAGCGGCGGCAAAGCGACTGCCGAAGGCGCCATCATGAAGGTGGCGATGCTGCCGAGCAGCAACACCAGGCCCGTTGTGAGCGCAGCGGCGAGCACGGGTTTGCGCAGGCCGGCCTGACGGCGCGCACGGTGCAAGCCGAACAGCACGGCCACCACAACGCCCGCAGCCGGCTCCCAGCCGCCATCGCGGATGTTCAGGATGCTCAGTGGGAGCTCGGCGTACTGGTCGCGCCATCGCAGAACGAAGGCGAGTCGCGCCGCGACCAGGCCGACGATCAGCATGTACGTCAGCGTCGACTCGACCTCGATGCCGGCGGCCCGCGCCAGCCGGCTGGCGACGAATCCACCAAGGGCAATGGCTACCAGGGTCAGCAGCACCGAATACGGCAGCGACAGCGGACCGACCTGCAACGCCTGGTTCATGGCTGCCCTTTCATGCCCGGGTCGCCGGAGCGGCGACGATCGCCCGCAGCATAGACACAGGCATGGCTGGTTCAAGTTCTTTCATCCCGACCACCTCATCCCGGTGATTGCCCGGCACACTTCCCGCGCTCGTGTAGCATCACCGCCATCGCATCGGGGGAGGCGCTCATGTCCAGTGCACGGGGTGAAGCGAGTGGCCGGGTCTGGCCGCGTCATTACACCATCGTGCTGCTGCTCTTCGCAGCTGTCTTCATCTCCTACATCGATCGCACCAACATCTCGGTGGCCGCCATCGCGATGAAGGACGACCTCGGCTGGACCGAGACGCAGAAGGGAGTCGTGCTCTCCTCGTTCTTCGTCGGGTACCTGCTGCTGATGGCAGTGACCGGCGCGCTGGCGAATCGCTATGGCGGTTGGCTGGTCCTCGGCATCGCGGTGCTCTGGTGGTCGGCCTGGACGGCGCTCACGCCACCCGCCGCGATGATGTCGCTCGGCGCGCTGATCGCGGCTCGGATCGCGCTCGGCCTTGGCGAAGCCGCCGTGTTCCCTGCCTCGATGAACATGATCTCGCGCTGGGTGCCGCCGGAGCGCCGTTCGCGTGCGACAGCGCTCATCATCAGTGCGATCTCGCTCGGAACGGTGTTCGCACTTGCCCGCCACGGGCTGGCTGGTGCGTGAATACGGCTGGGCACTGCCCTTCTACCTGTTCGGGGCCATCGGACTGGTGTGGTACGCCGCCTGGCACTTCCTTGCCCGCGACGACGTACCTGCGAGTTCATCGGAGACGCCGTCGCAGAACGACCGCCGCGCCATACCGTGGGGTCAACTGCTGCGACTGCCGGCCGTGTGGGCCATCATCGTGAGTCACTTCGCCAGCAACTGGGGCCTGTACGTCCTGCTCGCGTGGATGCCGACCTACTTCAAGAGCACGTTCGGCGTTTCGCTCGCCAGCGCTGGCGTACTGTCCGCCGCTCCGTGGCTGGTCAACTTCGTCGCGGCGAACCTGGCCGGCGCGTGGGCGGATCGGATGCTGCAGGGCGGACGCAGCGCCGGCTACGTCCGCAAGCTGCTGCAGACCATCGCACTCGGCGGCAGTGCCGTATTCCTGTTGCTGTTGACCCAGGCGACGACGCCGCTAGCCGCCGTCCTGATCATGTGCGGCGCCACGGGTACGTCGGCGTGCGCAATGTCCGGCTTCGCCCCGAACTGCTTCGACATCGCGCCGAAGTACGCCGACGTCATCTGGGGCATCAGCAACACGTTCGCCACGCTGCCGGGCATCGTCGGCATCTACGTCACGGGCTGGCTCGTCGATCGCACGGGCACGTTCGGCGCGCCGTTCGTGCTCACCGCGGCGGTGGCGCTATTCGGCGCGGCCTTCTACCTGGTCTTCGGCTCCGGTCGCCGACACATCGACTGAACGGCGCGCCCGGCCACGGGCCGGATCGGTGTGGTCGGCGTGTTCCTCCCGACGCCCACGACGACCAAGCGCCGTCCGTCGTGACCGCCATCCTGCGGTCGACCCGAGTAACCCGACGAGTGATTTACCGCGCGCGCCGCGCCGCCTTCTTCGGCCGTGCCTTCGCCTTCACCGTGGACTTGCGAACTGCACGCTTCACCGTACGCACGGTCTTCGCCTTCGACGCTTTCGCCGGCCGGGTCACCTTCGTGTAGGTCTCGGTCGCAACACTGCGCACACCGCGGCCCGCGTGTTTGACGATGGCAACGGCGCGCTTCATCTCATCGACGACCCGCTCACGCGTCGCCCGCAGCTCGCCGGCCTGGCCGCTGACCAGGTCTTGCAAGTTGTCGGACTGTGCCACTCGCTCAAGTTGCGCGGCGGCATCCGACAGCGCCGACGTGACCACCTCGAGCTGCAAGGCCATCAGGCCAAGCACAGCCTCGTGCGACACGTTGGTCAGCCTCACGCCGGAGTGTGTGATCACGCGGACGGGTTCCTGCAGCGCCTTGATACGCTTCGCCGACCTGGCGGCCGCGCCGCGCACGGCCTTGCCCGGCGCCTTTCGCAGCAGGCGTGCCTGCTCGGTGAAAATCTGGTTCTCGTCCTGCATGAATTTCTTGACTTGGCTGACCATCGGCGGCTCCTGGGGTGGCTCGGCAACGCGGTTGCGGCTGCAATTGTTGATCTTTGTTCCGGGCGGTGGCTTTCCAATAGGGAATCAACGCAAGAAGATCATCGACCAAGTCGGGCTGGTCAGCTTCCTGGAGTACGATCTGGGGTACTTCGATCGTGATCAGGACCGGGTGGAACCCGGTCCGGACCCCTTCGCCCCGGACACAGTGTTAACCATGTGTCCGGAATGAGATGTAAACCGTGTGATCGGAATGCACCTGCTAAGAAGTGGTGGGCCGTGTAGGATTCGAACCTACGACCTACTGATTAAGAGTGAGCCCAATAGCCTTGTTTTATAAGGCTTTTTCGCTTTCAGTGTGTACCAGAATCACCGCTTAGATCCGTATAGCGGGGCTTACAGATCTTACGAGTACCACAGCCTTTAGTGATACGAAAAATACTGCCAATGCCCAAATCGGCGAGACAGAATTTGCGCGATCGAAAAGCGAACCCTAGACCGCAAATTGCACGCGCACATTACGACCCAGCGCCGCAGCCGCGCGACTGATCGTCGACAGCGTGACCGATGGGTCATCGGCATCGAGCAACCGGTGAATTACCGCCCGGCTCGTCTTCATGCGGCGCGCCAGTTCTGCCTGGGAGACTTTTTCATCCTTCATCGCCTGGGCAATCTGCCACGCGAGCACGCGCTTGATGGCGACAGCAGTCGCACCCTCGAGCTGTCCCTCCTCGGCGAGGAAGTCCTCGAAATCACTTCCAACGTGCGGATTGTGCTTCTTGCGTGCCATGATCAGTGTTCCTTCCGTCGTTTCGACTCAGCGACGCCTTGCGTCACGCAGTTGCTTCAGACGCACTTGCGCCGTGTGAAGCTCGTCCGCAGGAATCTTCTGCGACTTCTTGATGAAGCCATGCAGCAGGATCGCCTCCTTCGCCTCGATCGTGAACAGCACCCGCGCTATGCCGTCCTTCATGCGTACTCGGATTTCCCACAAATCGGCATCGAGCTTGCGAACGACCGGCATTCCGATCGGCCAACCGAGTTGCACGGTGCGAATTTCCTCGCCGATCAACTTGCGGTCAACCGAAGAGAGCGATCGCAGCCACTCACGAACTGGCTCGTTGCCCTGCGAACTGTGGAAGAACCGAACTGCTAGCGTGGGCGAAATCACGCGAATGACTGTATCATTATAGATACACTTCAGCAATGTGCATCGGACATCGGAAGCGTTTGGGTGTCGCGCTCGGCAAAGCAATTACCCAACCCACGACTTACTGACCGTAGATTTACGAAAAGGCCTTGTATTCAAGGCTCTGTCGATCGAGGGGTACGCGGAAAACGCGGGGCGTGTACCAGTGATTCCTGGGTACCCGCGCGTAAGTCCTTGAAAGTGGTGGGCCGTGTAGGATTCGAACCTACGACCTACTGATTAAGAGTCAGCAGCTCTACCAACTGAGCTAACGGCCCATCCTGGGATGGTGAGTGGGGTGGACGATGGGGCTCGAACCCACGACCGCCGGGACCACAACCCGGAGCTCTGCCAGCTGAGCTACATCCACCATCGTCAACCAAGAAACAAACACATCCCGACAACCTGCGCCATCCGGTGATGGCGCGCCCGGCAGGACTCGAACCTGCGACCCTCGGCTTAGAAGGCCGATGCTCTATCCGGCTGAGCTACGGGCGCATGCGCTACAGCAGTATCGCCTCATCCGAGTGGTCGGGGCAGAGGGATTCGAACCCCCGACCCTCTGCTCCCAAAGCAGATGCGCTACCAGACTGCGCCATGCCCCGCCATGCTCGACCGACCTGCCGTCGTCGCCAGGCCGCTTTTGACGTTGCCGTCGACCGCGGACCCGCACGGGAGCGCGAATCATACGGATCGACCCCCACAGCGTCAATTTAGGAATGTATCCATCTGGCGACACGGACCGGCCGGCTCTGCGAAAATAACGGGCTTGGCGGCCCTCCGGCCCGTCCTGCGAGGCTTTCAGCGATGTCCAGCAACGATTCCGGCGCCAGAATCATCGACGGCAAGGCCATCGCGCAGGAATTCCGCCGCGAAGTGCGCGCGGCCAGCGACCGCCTGGTCGCCCGTGGACTGCGCCGACCGGGCCTCGCGGTCATCCTGGTGGGCGACGATCCGGCCTCGCAGGTCTACGTGCGCAACAAGCGCCTGGCCTGCGACGAGTGCGGCATCGTCTCGGTCAGCCACGACCTGCCCCACTCCACCACGCAGACCGAGCTGATGACGTTCATCGAGCAGATGAACGCCGACGACTCGATCGACGGCATCCTGGTGCAGGTGCCGCTGCCGGATCACATCGACGAACGCCACATCATCGAAGCGATCGATCCGGCGAAGGATGTCGATGGCTTCCACCCGTTCAACGTCGGCCGGCTCGCGTTGCGTCATCCGCTGATGCGCCCGTGCACGCCGTACGGCGTGACGCGCCTGCTCGAGAAGACGGGGATCCCCGCGAAGGGCAAGCACTGCGTCGTCGTGGGCGCCTCGAATCTCGTTGGCCGTCCGATGGCGCTCGAACTGCTGCTGTCGGGCGCGACGGTCACCGTGTGTCACCGCTTCACGCAGAACCTCGAGCAGCACGTCGGCATGGCCGACATCCTCGTGGTCGCGGTGGGCAAGCCGGGCATCGTGCGCGGCGAATGGGTCAAGCCCGGCGCCGTCGTGATCGATGTCGGCATCAATCGACTGCCGAACGGCAAGCTCGTGGGTGACGTGGAATTCGAGTCAGCGCGGCGCAACGCGGCGTTCATCACGCCCGTGCCGGGCGGCGTCGGCCCGATGACCGTCGCGATGCTGATGAAGAACACGCTGGAATCGGCGCTCCAGCGCATCAAGCACTGGAGGCTCGATCGCCGGCCCGCAAGCGATCGATCCGGGGCCGTCCCCAGCGCGTGTCGCCTTGCAGAGCGCGACAGGACATGCCGGATCGGACGCCCAAGCCTACCCGCGCCGCCAGAGCGTCCGACCGCCCGGCTGGTCTTCGAGCTGCACGCCGTTCGACGCCAGCAGGTCGCGGATCCGGTCCGATTCCTTGAAGTCCTTCGCCTTGCGGGCTGCGGCACGCTCGTCGATCAGGCGCTCGATGTCGGCATCGGTCAGCGTTGCTGCGACAGCAGCCTGCCGCACCAGTGAGCCTCACCGCTCGCCGTAACCTGCTTGGCCGCCTGCTTGCGCAGGAACACTTCCGGTTCGAGCCCGAGCAACCCGAGCCGCACACCCAGCGTGCGCATTTCCGCAGCCAGCCCCGCCGCCTTGTCGAGATCGCCGGCCGCCTTGGCCGTGTTGACCTCGCGCGCGAGCGCCTGCAGTTCCGACACCGCGATCGGCGTGTTGAAGTCATCGTCCATCGCGGCCACGAAGCGTTCGGTGGCCTTCGTCGGCGCCTTCAATGCAACGACCGGCACACCGCGCAGCGACGTGTACAGGCGCTCGAGCGCCGCATCCGCCTGCGCCAGGCTGTCCGGCGTGTAATTGATCGGGCCGCGGTACTGGCTGTTCACGATGAAGTAGCGCACGACCTCCGGGTCGCGCACCCACTCCAGCACGTCGCGCACCGTGAAGAAATTACCCAGCGACTTCGACATCTTCTCGTCGTCGACGCGCACGAAGCCGTTGTGCATCCACACGTTCACGAACGGCGAGTCGCACGCCGCGCAGGTCTGCGCGATCTCGTTCTCGTGGTGCGGGAACTTGAGGTCCATGCCGCCGCCGTGGATGTCGAAATGCGGGCCGAGGATGTCGACCGACATCGCGGAGCACTCGATGTGCCAGCCCGGGCGCCCCGGGCCCCACGGCGATTCCCAGGCGGGCTCACCCGGCTTTGCCGCCTTCCACAGCACGAAATCGAGTGGATCGCGCTTGGCCTCGTCCACTTCGATGCGCGCGCCCGCCCGCAGGTCGGCCAGGCGCTTGCCCGAGAGCTGGCCGTACGGCTCGAACTTCGCGACGGCGTAGTACACGTCGCCATTGCTGGCGGCGTACGCGTAGCCCTTGTCCACCAGACGCTGCACCATCGAGACGATCTGCGCGACAAACTCGGTCGCACGCGGCTCGCGATCGCCGAGGCGCACGCCCAGCGCCGCGCAGTCTTCCTGGTAGGCCTTGATGAAACGCTCGGTCAGCGCCTGCATCGGCTCGCCGTTGGCTGCGCGCGCTGGATGATCTTGTCGTCGATGTCCGTGATGTTGCGGACGAACGTGACGTCGTAGCCCGACGCCTCGAGGTGACGGCGCACCACGTCGAACACGATCAGCATCCGCGCATGGCCGAGGTGGCAGTAGTCGTAGACCGTGATGCCGCAGACGTACATGCGGACCTTGCCCGGTTCGAGCGGCTTGAAGACTTCCTTGCGTCCGGTCAGCGAGTTATGGATCTGCAGCATGTCGGCGCTCGGTTTGGCGCTCGGCTTTTCCAAAAATAGTTGGCGTCATTCCGGCGAGCAAGCGCGCCGACTCGAGCCGGCCGAGGACACGTGGGGTCCCATCAGGCCGACGAGCGGCGCGAGTTCGGGCCCGTGCGTCGCGCCGGTCAGCGCGGAGCGCAGCGGCATGAACAGCTTCGCGCCCTTGCGGCTCGTCGCCTCGGCGATGGCGCGTGTCCAGCCCTTGAAGTCAGCGGCACTCGCGGCCAGCAATTGGCCGGCGCTTACGAAGAACACCGGACCCGCCTCGGTGATCTGCGCCGTGCGCTTCCACCGAGATCGGCACCACATCGCGGGCGACGGTACGCCCATGAAGTTCGTCGACCTCACCGGAAAAGACAAAGATCGCCCTCGACCATGCGACGAACCAGGGCGCTGCGCCGTTCAGCCCATCCAGGTGCGGCCCAGCGACCTGCTTCGATCCGCGACATCGGGGTCGAGCGTGCAACGGCTCCGCCGCCAGTGCCGCACTGCGCTTCTCGTCGAAGCGCGCAGCGGAATGGGCTGGTGCGCGAATAGGTCGAAGTACGAGGCGAGCCGGTCGCATCGCGAGCCAGAACGCGTACGAGGCATGCCGAGGTGGATCAGGTAATCGCAGATCGCGGCCGGCAGGTA
>CAVVBC010000027.1:0-14756 GCA_963746325.1 uncultured Gammaproteobacteria bacterium
TGCCGTCGGCGCGCCGTTCGACCCGCATGTCGGACGGCGGAAAGTACGTGGCGCGAAACGGTGCCTTGACGCGATTCATGGGAGCTCAGGACCGGTCGTATGAGAGGTCGCCCGAATCCTTGCGGCCCAGGTGCATGCCCGGTTTGGCCGGGTCGAACAGGCCCGTGCACCAGCCCTCGTTCGACGGCGTGTCGCGGTTCCAGTCGAACACCGTGCGGCGGTGCGCGATTTTCCAGTGGCCGTCACGACGCTCGAAACGATCGACGAGCCTGCCGCCCGTGAACGTGTCGGTGGACTTGCCGTCCGCCGCAAGGCGGGCGAACGTCCACAGGTAGGTCTCGACCCAGGCCACGTTCCCGTCGAACTCGATGTGGCTGGTGCCGACCAGGTGCTGCATTGCACCCATTAGACGGATGCGCGGGACCGCGCCGTCGACGTACTCGAACGCATTGCCCGTGTAATTGCCGCCATGTTCCTCGATCGCGTCCGGGTGGTAGCAGGATTTCAGCAGCTCGGCGTCGGCGCGATCCACGCCGCGCGCATACCGCGCAAGGACTTCGTGGATCTCGTCCCTGGCGAGCATGCGCTCGAGGCGAAGCGAAGCGGCATTGGCTGCGCCCGTGACGGTACTCATGGTGTTGTTTCCCCCGCGTGATCGGGCATCATGCCCCAAGACTTGCGTAATAAGACTGAAAGGAAAACCTGGCATGGTCAAGCACGAATTTAGTCCCGGCCCGCGCGTGGCGATCGTCACCGGCGCAGGCATCGGCCTCGGGCGAGCTTACGCCCGCAGGCTCGCGGCGGACGGCATGCGCGTCATCGTCAACAATCGGCGGCGCGAAGTTGATGCGGCGGGGTTGGGCAGCGCGGACCACGTCGTCGGCGAGATTCTCGCGGACGGGGGCGAGGCTGTCGCGAACTATGAAGACGTCTGCGCCGCGGGTGCCGGTGTACGCATCGTGGAGCAGGCCCTTGCCACCTGGGGCCGGCTCGACGTCCTGGTCAACAATGCCGGCGTCGACCAGCACGCGGCGTTTCACAAGATCGACCTGGTCGACTTTCGCCGCATTTTCGACGTCAATTTCTTCGGCACCCTGGACGTGACCCACGCGGCCTGGCGGCACATGCGCGATGCCGGGCATGGCCGGGTGCTCGTGTCGACGTCCTCCGCCGGTCTCCATGGGCTGCACGGCTTTCCGCGTATGCAGCATCCAAAGCGGCGTTGATCGGGTTTGCCCGCTCGCTGGCACAGGAGGGTGCCGCGCGCGATTTGTTTTGCAACGCAATAGCGCCGTACGCTGCAACACGCATGACCGGCGACACATAGCCGCGACGCCGATGCGCTGGCGCATTGGCCCCGGAGCTGGTCGCGCCGCTGGTTTCGATGCTGGTGAGCGAGCAGTCACGGGTCAACGGCCAGGTGATCGTTGCCGGCCGTGGCTGGGCTCGCCGCAGTGCAATGGTCGAACTCGAGCCGCTGGTGTACGTGGGTGACGACGTGCCATTTGATGCGTCCACGCAACGGTTTGGCGGCCCGCTGCACATCCAAGGGATTTGCCGGGAGTTCCGCGACGGGTTGGAGTCGTACGAAGACTTTCAGGCGCACGTTGTCGGAGACTTGCGACAACCCTGAGCGCGCGGTAGCCTACGCCGGTCTAGTTAAGCAAGCGACTGCAGCAACGTCGGCAACGATGGCCAGTCACGATCTTCGAACGCACGTCAGGGGGACTTAGATGATATTCGACCGCACGCGCCAATCCGTCCGTCGGGGATCTCCGATCGCCTACGCGGTGACGGCTATTCTCTCCGCCGCCTCTGCAATGCCTGTCCAGGCCCAGACTTCCGAAGGGCTCGAGGAGGTCGTCGTCACGGCGCAGCGCCGCGAGACATCGTTGCAGACCACTGCGATCGCGATCACGGCCTACACCGGCGCGGCGCTCGCTGAAGACAAGATCTTCACGGTCAGCGACCTCGCCAACAGCGTGCCCGCATTCTCGGTGACCGCGCTGACGGGCCTCGACCTCGAACTGAACATCCGCGGCATCACCAACACGCGACTCGACTCCCCATCGGCCGACCCGTCAGTCGGTACGTTTGTCGACGGTGTCTACATCGGTCGCACCGGCGACTACAACTTCGACTTCTACGACCTCGAGCGCATCGAAGTCATCCGCGGCCCGCAGGGCGTGCTGCTCGGCAAGAACGTGGTCGGTGGCGCGCTCAGCGTCATCACGGCGGCGCCGAAGTTCGACAACTCGGGCGAGGCGATGCTGTCTTTCGGCAACTACCACTCGATCACGGCAGCGGGTCACGTGACCGGCGGCTTGAGCGACGACGTGGCGGGCCGGTTCTCCTTCCAGGCGCGCAGGCACGACGGCTACGCACGCGATGTGCTGCACCAGCGGGACGTCGAAGACCTTTCCTCGTTCCAGGGTCGCGCCCAGTTGTTGTGGGAGCCTGGCGACGATGGTTGGCGCGTCCGTGGCATCTTCGACTACTCGGAAGATTCGAACAATGGCATCAACACCGTGGCAGTGGCCGGCGGCACGCCGGAGTGCGAAACGAGCTACCTGCGCACGAACTGCACGCGCCCCTGGAGCAACGTACGGGAATACCTCGGCATTACGGACGAGCGCGAGAACCTCGCGCAGAGCATCCAGTACAAGGGCAAGTCGCGCATCAACCAGTTCATGGAGCGCGACGGCACGGGACTCACGCTCGATGTCGAAAAGGACTTCAGTCTCTTCACGTTCAACTCGCTGACGGGTTACCGTGCAGCGCAGAGCAAGCAGGTGTACGACCAGACCGGCGCGGGCCCCGAGGCGCTCGGCTGGAGCGTGGCGGAGTGGGGCAACTACATTGCGTGGATGAACGCGAAATACGGCGTGCGCCCGCCAACGTCGAACAACGGGCAGTTCCTGTTTGCGCAGCCGGTTGGCGAAGCCATCGACGCCACGTCCTTCAGCCAGGAATTCCGCTTCACGTCGAAGCCCAGCGACAGCCGCTTCGACTGGATCGGCGGCGTGTACTACAAGAATGACAACATCGAGAAGACCGACCGCTTCATCGGCGAGAACTTCCTCGGCGCCGTGATTCCGGGTGGCAATAACCCGCTTTCGACGCTCAGTGGCGAAAACCGCTGGGAAAACGACGGCGAGAACGAGAACATGGCCGTCTTTGGCCAGGTGGGTTTCAAGTTCACCGACACCCTCAAGCTCAACGTCGGTCTGCGCTACACGTCCGACGAAAAGACCGGCACCGTGAGTGGATTGGTGGTCGAGACGGGTGACCGTTTCAGCCCGAACGACCCGCGCGCCAACGTCACCATCGAGGCGCTGTGTCGCGCCCCGGATGGCACGATCATCCGCACGCCGACTGGTGGCACGGGTGTCGCGACCTGCCTTGCGCCGAACGCGTGGATCTTCGCCGAAGGCACGGGCTACGAGACAGACTACGAAGAGAAGTGGACTCAGCTCACGCCGCAGGCCACCCTCGAATGGGCCATCACTCCGGAGATCTTCACTTACGCCACGTATTCTGAAGGCTTCAAGGGCGGCGGTTTCGACGACACACCGGCCAACGTCGCGCAGGCAACCACGCCTTTCGATCCTGAGGAAGCCAAGAACTACGAAATCGGCATCAAGTCCGACTTCTTCGACAACCGCTTCCGCGTCAACGCCGACGTGTTCTACATGGACTACACCAACCTGCAGGTCACGCAGACCAACGCAGCGTGCCTGTGCAACATCACGGACAACGCGGCGAGCGCAGAAATCACGGGCGTCGAGGCCGAGTTCCTGTACCTGCCGATCGACAGCCTGCGGCTGTCGCTCGCCGGCTCGTACGTCGATGCGAAGTACAAGGACTTCATCGAGTCGGCGATCGATCCGACGACCGGGCAGCGGCTGGACAGCTCAGACAATCGCATGCAGCGCACGCCCGAGACGCAGGTCAGTGGCGGTGTCGACTACACGATGGGTCTCGGCAACTGGGGCCAGGCGCTCAACTTCCGGGTGAACTACACCTGGCAGAGCGACATGTACTGGGCGACGGACAACATCGCCGACGAGCCTTCGTACGGCCTGCTCGATGCCCGCATCGGGTTCTCGCCGGAAGGTGCTCCATGGCAGGTGGCGGTGTGGGGCCGCAACGTGACCGACGAGCTGTACCGGACGAACATCATCTCGTTCTTCGGCGAAGAAGTGTCGCAGTTCGGCCCGCCGCGGACCTACGGCATGGACTTCACCTTCAAGTTCTGACGGCCCAGTTCTGATGGCGGGGGGCGGTGTGCCACGCGGCGCACCGCCCCGACCGCCCTGCACCAGAGGCGGGTAATCCGTGGTCGAAACGACTGCCATCTGCCGTTTCTGCCACGCCACCTGCGGACTGAAAGTCACGCTCGAGCAGGGCCGTGTCGTCGGCATCTCTGGCGACATCGACAACCCCGTGTATCACGGGTACAGCTGCGTCAAGGGACGCAACTACCACGAATTTCATTACGACCCGCAGCGCGTGCTGCATCCGTTGCGACGCGATGCGAGCGGTGTGCTGCAACCGGTCGGGCTCGAGTCCGCGCTGACCGGTATCGCCGCCGACCTGCAGCGAATCCTGGCGCAGCACGGTCCGCGCTCGGTCGCGATGTACGGCGGCACGTTCAGTCACTTCTGCTCGGCTGGCGTGATGCTGCGCGACGCGTTCATGGACGCGATCGGCTCGCCGATGCGCTTCACCAACGCCACGATCGATCAACCGGGCAAGCCGATCTCGATGGCCCTGCACGGGCGCTGGGGCGCCGGACCGCAGGCGTTCGCCGATGCCGACGTGTGCATGCTCGTGGGAGCGAACCCGCTGGTCTCGATGTGGGGCGGCATCCCGACGTTCAATCCGGCCAAGCGGCTGCATGAAGCGCGCGGCCGCGGGCTGCGGCTCATCGTCATCGACCCGCGGGTCACGGAAACGGCACGCAAGGCCGACATCCACCTGCAGTGCCTGCCGGGTCACGACGTCGAGTTGCTGGCGGCGATGCTCAACGTGATCTTGCCGAGGGCCTGCAGGACAGCGAATTCGTTGCAGCCGAGAGCCAGGGGTTCGAAGCGCTGCAGGCCGCGGTGGCGCCTTTCACGCCGGAGCGGGTGGCACCACTGGCTGGCGTGCCCGCCACGCAGATAGTGGCGGCGGCGCGAGCCTTTGCCGGCGCACGACGCGGCAACGCCACGAGCGGAACCGGGCCGAGCATGGCGCCGTACGGCGTGCTGATGGATTACCTGGTGCTGGCGCTCAACACCGTCTGCGGCCGCTGGGTTCGCGCGGGTGAGTTGCTGCCAAACCGTGGCGTACTGTTCCGCCAGTTTTCAGGAGTCGCGCGAGCGGAGAAGCCACGACCGGGGGTCGGGCTCGGTCAGCGGCTGCGAATTCGCAGCCTCACTGAGACCGCCGCCGGCCTGCCTACCTCGGCGCTCGCCGACGAGATACTCACGCCGGGCGACGGGCAGGTGCGGGCACTGATCGTCGTCGGCGGCAATCCGCTGCTGTCCTGGCCCAACCAGGCCAAGACCCGCCGCGCGCTGCAGTCACTCGACTTGCTCGTGGTCGTCGATCCGCAGGTCTCGGCCACCGGGCGGTTCGCGCACTACGTCATTGGCCCGCGGTTCGGGCTGGAGGAGCCCGCGATGTCGTTCGGCAACGAGGGCATCACGACCTACGGGCTGTCGATCGGTTACCAGGAGCCGTACGCGCAGTACCAGCCGCAGTTGATCGAGCCGCCCGAGGGGTCAGAGGTGCTGGCGGACTGGCGAATCTTCTACGAGCTCGGGCGGCGCATGGGGCTGAAGCTCGCCTATCGTGGCCAGCCCATCGACATGGAAAACGCGCCGACCACCGATGCGTTGATGGAGCAGTTCGTGCGCCGCAGCCGCGTGCCGCTCGACCTGATCAAGCAGCATCCACACGGGCACCTGTATCCCGATCCGCAACCACTGGCCGAGGCGAAGGATGCGGACTGGCCGCATCGCCTGCAACTTGGCGACGCGACGATGCTCGCGCAGCTGCAGCAGGTCGCGAAGCGTCTCGACGGCCAGGCAGCCGGGTCCGTGGCCGGCGTATCACCTGTTGCAGTCGATGGCACCATCGAATTGCTGCTGGTGAGCCGTCGCGAGCACGCGGTCTACAATTCCGTCGCGCATCACTTGCCCGCGCTGCGGCGCCGGCGTCCTTTCAATCCGGCGTATGTCAATCCAGCAGATGCGCAGCGGCTGGGTCTCGCCGACGGTGGTGACGTCGAAATCGAATCTGCCGCGGGATCGGTCAATGCGGTGCTGCAGTTCGCACCGGATGTTCGTGTAGGCGTGGTCTCGATGGCGCACGGATTCGATCCACTGGCGGGAGGCGGGCAGAACGCCAGCACCGCGGCACTGGTCGACGACGAGAACGACTACGAGCCGCTCAGCGGCCTGCCGCGCATGAGCGCGATTCCGGTGCGATTGCGGAGACGTGTCGCCGTCTAGAGCTTGTCGCGGTGCAGCTTGATGCCCGCGCGCTCACGATCCCAGGTGTCGGGCGTGATGCCCTGGTCGCGGAAGTAGACCTTGCGGATCTTGTTGGTCTCGGTCTTCGGGATCTGTTCGACGACTCGGACGTACCGCGGCACCATGAAATAGGGCAGGCGAGGGATCAGGAACTCGGTGAGCGCGCGGGGATCCACCGTGCGTCCGGGTTTCGACGTCACCACGACCATGACTTCCTGTTCCGCGATTTCGCTTTCTACCCCGACCGCCGCGACCTCGTCGACGTCCGCGAACTGGCGCACGCTGTTCTCGACCTCGAACGAGGAGATGTTCTCGCCGCGGCGCCGGATCGTGTCCTTCTTGCGGTCGACGAAGAAGAAATTGCCGTCGCTGTCCTGCCGGAACAGGTCGCCGGTGTGGAACCAGCCGTTGCGCCACGCGGCGGCCGTCGCCTCGGGCTGGCCGTTGTAGCCGGCATTCATCGACCAGGGGTGCTGGCTGCGCACGATCAGTTCGCCGATCTCGCCGCGCGGAACTTCGATGTCGTGGTCGTCGACCAGCCGCGCCTGGATGCCGGTGCGCGGCTTGCCGCAGGAGCCGTGGACGACCGTGTTGACGTCGGTGACCAGCGGCGCCGAGACCTCGGTCATGTTGAAGCCGGTCATGTAGTCGAAGCCGAAGCGCTGCGCGAAAGCGACCGTCTCTTCGCTGATCGGGAACATCGTCAGGCACTTCAGTGGATTGTCGCGGTCGTCGGGTCGCGGTGCCGATTTGGCGAGGAACGCGGCCATCACACCGATCAGGCCCGACGTGGTGACGCAGTTGCCTTCGCGCACCTGGTCCCAGAACTTCGCCGTGCTGAAACCGTCGACCAGGTAGATGCTGCCGCCGCGCACCAGTGCGGCATACGTCGGGCTCGTGCCGCCGACGTGGAACATCGGCAGGTTGACGAGGATGGCCTCGCCATCGCCCATGTAGCCATACACGGTCATGCCGGTCAGGTAGAGCTGCAGGTAGGGCGACAGCACGCCCTTGGAATAGCCCGTCGTGCCGGACGTGTAGATGATCGACTGGATGTCCCAGTGATTGATCTCGGCGCTCTCGTCGAGCGTTGCCGGGTCGCCCTGCAGCGCGCGCTCTTCGAGCAGTGTCAGGCCGGATTGCGTCGTGCGAGCCCCCGCGCCGATCGCAACGACCTGCCTCAGCTTCGGCAGCTGCAACCCGTCGAGACGCTCCACGAGACCGTGGTGCGCCACCATCACGCTCGCTTCGGAGGCATTGACGACGTGGGCCAGCACGTCGCCGCGGTACGCGGTGTTGAGCGGCACGAACACGGCGCCGAGGTAGTTGGCGGCAAACCAGGTAAGCACCATCGAGCGCCCGGTGGGCAGCCAGGCGATGACCCGGTCGCCTTTCGTGACGCCAAGCTGCTGGAGACCTGCGGCGGCGGAGCGAACCTCGGCCAGGCAGTCGCCGTAGGTCCAGGTGCTGCCGTCCTCGAAAAGTGCAAAGCGGCGCTCGGGATGTCGCGCCGCTCGCGCATCCAGCATCGCCTTGAGGACGCAGTCCTCCCGCGCCGGAACGGCAGTGTCGAGCCAGGGTGGGCGGCGTTCTTCGAACCCCATGCGGGCGCTCAGCTGCCGGAAGCAGCCTTCTGTGGGCGCGAGCCGTCGAGTGGCAGTTCGAGTTGTCGCAGGACTGTCTGCAGGTCGAAGTAGTCGCGCCACTCGCAGATCAACCCGTCGCGGAACAGGAACGTGGACATGTACGGCAGGCTGACCTGCTTGCCGTCCTTGACGTAGTTCTCGACGCCCTCGACGACGGCCGACGCGTCGTCCGCGATGATGCGGAAAACGTCGTAGCGCTTCTGGGTCATGCCGTTACCGAACCTGGCGAAGAAACTGCGGACCTTCGTCTTGCCGTGGATCGGACCGATGGGGACGTTGACTGCGATCACGTCCTCGGTGCACAGGTCCATGACGCCATCGAGGTCGTCGGCCTTCCAGGCGGCGTAGTAGGCGCGGACGATGTCGGCGTTGTTCATTGGCGCGGGCTCCGTGGCAGGACTCTACTGCAGGTCTGGAACGAGTCCGGCTGAGAATAGGGTCTTGGGTTCAGTTGTGCAAGTGACCGTGCCGGGCTGTTGCGCGGCCGCGCTGGGCATCGCCGCCAACGGGCCGCATGCGTGCGGCAGCCCCTGCTTGACACTCCCGGGTGGTTGGCCGATGTTGCTGCTTGCATTATTGAACCGGAACGACGCCTGGGCGGCGGTCTGAATGACAGTGAGAGCCGATACCCGTGCCGCGGCCGGCGCGCCATTGAACCGCTACCTTGCACGGTTGCGGACGGCGGGGCGCGGCCCGCAGGTCGCGGCATTGTTCGACTTCGACGGCACGATCATCGCAGGCTTCTCCGCGACCGGAGTGCTGCGCGAGAAGTTCGCGCGGGGCCAGATGTCCGCCGAGGAAATCGTCGGCACCGCCGCCGCCATGACCCGGTACTGGCGCGGGCGGATCGGCTTCTCCGGCCTGATGACGGCCGGCGCGAAATTCATGAAGGGAGTCAGCGAGGAGAGCTTTGCCCAGCTCGGCGAGGACCTGTACCTGAAGCAGATCGCCGGCAGGATCTATCCCGAGGCACGGGCCCTGATACGCGCGCACCAGGCCAAGGGGCACACCGTGGCCATCGTCTCGTCCGCCACGCTGTACCAGATTGCGCCGGCGGCGCGTGAACTCGGCATCGACCGCATCCTGTGCTCGCAGTACGAGATCGCGAACGGCGTGTTCACCGGCAACATCGTGCGACCTCTATGCTTTGGCCCGGGCAAGCTTTCCGCAGCAGAGTCGCTCGCCGACGAACTCGGGCTCGATCTCGACCGGAGCTACTTCTATTCCGACAGCCACGACGACCTGGAACTGCTTGAACGTGTCGGCAACCCGAGGCCGCTGAACCCCAGCGACCGGCTGCACGCGATCGCCGTGCAACGCGGCTGGCCGGTGGAAAAATTCAGCAGCCGTGCCACGCCGGGTATCCTCGATTACGCACGTGCGCTGACGCCGACGCCCACGCTGGTCGCCGCGGCGCTGGCGGGCGTGCCGATCTGGGCACTCACCGGTTCGACGCGCGAGGCGGCAAATTTCGCGCTCGCCGCTTTCGGCGACTACGGCTCCGCGCTCGCCGGCATCGACCTGCGGGTGACAGGCGAGAAGAACCTCTGGGCGACGCGGCCCTGCGTTTTCGTGTTCAACCACCAGAGCCGGGCCGACGTCCTGATCCTGGCCAAGCTCTTGCGGCGCGATTTCAGCGGCGTCGCCAAGCGTGAGATGCGCGACGTGCCGGTGGTCGGCAAGCTGCTCGAGCTGGCGGGCGTCGTCTTCGTCGATCGCAAGAACGCGCAGGACGCAATCAAGGCCATGGAGCCGCTGGTCGCTGCAATCCGGCGCGACGGCCGCTCCGTCTGCATTGCGCCCGAAGGCACCCGCACGCTGACACCGGCACTGGGCCCGTTCAAGAAGGGCGCCTTTCACCTCGCCATGCAGGCAGGCGTCCCGATCGTCCCGATCGTCATCCACAATTCCGGCGACGTGCAGCCCAAGACCGAGTTCGCGATGCGGCCGGCCACCGTCCGGGTTGACGTCCTGCCACCCGTCGATACGTCGGGTTGGCGTGCTGCATCCATCGACGAGCACGTGCGTGAGGTGCGCAACCGGTTCCTGCGCCAGCTCGGCCAGCCGGAACCGCCGGTCAAGCCGCGCACGGCGGGAAAGACGCCGTCGTTGCGGCGCAAGGGGGCGAAGCGGCGGCACTCCGCCAGCACGCCTCGTAAAGCGCGACCCGGTTGACCCGCATGGACGACGAGGCTGCGCCGCGGGTTCCGTTGGTCGCTGGCACCGGGAAATCGATCTTCATCCTCGATGCGCGCCACGGCGTCGAGGAGCGTTACCTGCGGGAGTGGCTGCGCGGGCGCGAGAATCCTGGCGCGACGGCCGACGACAGCGATTGCGTCGTCCTGCCGATTTCCGCCGAGGGGCCGTCGCTGTCGCTGGAGCTGGAGCGACTCGATGCCATGCTCGGGGCCCACGACGACACGCCGGTCGTCCCGGTGCGCGTCGCATGGCGAGTTCCCCACTTGCAGCGTGAACACGGACTGCGCTTGCGTGACCTGTTGCTCGGCGATCCCCGGCATCCCGGGCGGCTGCGCGCGGCCTTGGTGCTGATGCGGGACCGAGACCGCGCACAGTGCCTGGTGGGCGCATTCGCGACGATCGGCGACTTGCGGCGACGCTTCGCCGGGCAGGTCGCCGGCGCCGAACACGGGGAGCGGCATGCGTTTGCGCGTTTCGTGGCCCGCGCGGCAGCGGTGACCCTCGACATCGAAGAGCGCGGCATCCAGGGCAGCCGCTACAAGGTGCCGCGCTTCGTCGCCGACCACATCCTCGCGAGCCGGGAATTCCGGCCGGCCCTCGAACGGATCGCCGACGAGCAGGGACGTCCGGCGGCGGACCTGCTGGCCGAATCGAAGCACTACTTGAGGGAAATGGTGTCCACGCCGAGCGCGTTGTTCCTGGACTTGCGTGCGCGCCTGGATCGCTTCCTGTTCACGCGCGGTTACGACCGGCAAACGCGCTTTGATCCGGCGGAACTCGAGCGGCTGCGCCAGCGCATGCGCACGCATCCGACGGTGCTGCTCTTCACGCACAAGAGCTACATCGACGCGAGTCTGCCGACCCTGCTGCTCTACAGCAACGACCTGCCGATGCTGCACACGTTCGGCGGCATCAACATGGACTTCGCCGGATTCGGCACCCTGGTGCGGCGCTCCGGTGGCATCTTCATCCGGCGCTCGTTCCAGGACAATGCGGTCTACAAGCTCGTGCTGCGCAAGTATGTCGGGTACCTGCTGGAGAAGCGCTTTCCGATGTCGTGGGCGCTCGAGGGCACGCGCTCGCGCCTCGGCAAGCTGATGCCGCCACGCTACGGTCTGCTCAAGTACACGCTCGATGCCGCGCACGATGCCGGGATCGAGAACGTGCACATCTACGCATTCGTCACCAGTTTCGACTTGATCCGCGACGTCGACGAATTCGTCGCCGAGCAGACCGGTCGGGTGAAGAAGCCCGAGTCGTTCAAGTGGTTCGCCGGCTACGTCCGGTCGCTGCACCGGCCCATGGGCTCGGTGCGCGTCGACCTCGGCGAGCCGGTCATCGTCCGGCAGGCACCGGCGCCCGACGACAAGCTCGCGCTCGCGAAGATCGCCTTCGAGGTGGCCGTGCAGGCCAACCGCGTGACGCCGCTCAACGTGACGGCGGTGATGTGCCTGGTGTTGCTCGGGACCGCTCCACGTGGCGCGACGGCGCCGGAGCTGGTGCGACTGGTCGCGGTGCTGGCCAGCTGGGCGCGGGATCGCGGCATTCGGATGAGCGACGAGCTGGCGGCCGACGACCGCATGGCGCTGCTCGCCAACGTGGATCGCCTGGCCGCGAACGGGCTGCTGGTCAGGTATGACGAGGGCAGCGAGGTCGTCTATGCGATCGAGCCGTCCCGGCATCCTGTCGCCAGCTACTACCGCAACACCATCGTCCATCACTTCCTCGACAAGGCCATCCTGGAGCTGGCGCTGTTCAAGGCCGAAGATTCGGTGAGCGAGCACCGCGAAGCGGCGTTCTGGGCGGAGACGGACCGGTTGCGCGAACTGTTCAAGTTCGAGTTCTTCTATCCGCCGCGCGAGGAGTTCCGGGCTGGACTCGTTGCCGAGCTCATGCGCGTCGATCCGCGGTGGCGCGAAAGGCTGTCCGGCGACCTCCAGGACACGCGCCGCCTCGCACGACGCTTGCAGCCCTTCATCGGTCACGCCGCATTGCTGTCGTTCGTCGAGGCGTATGCGGTCGTCGTCGACCTGTTGGCGCGGCTCGCGCCCGGCGAGACGCTGGAACAGAAAAGGTGCGTCGAACTTGCCCTCAAGGAAGGGCGCCAGGCCTACCTGCTGCGGCGGATCAGCAGCGAGGCTTCGATCGGCAAGATACTGTTCGAGAATGGTTACCGGCTGGCGGCCAATTTCGGCCTGGCGGGTGCGAGCACGACGGAAACGCTCGCTGGCCGGCGCGAGTTGCTGCGGGAGCTGCGTGCGCTTTCGCACCGCATGGAACGGCTGCGCGTCGAAGCGCTGGCCCGGGCCGAGGAAATCATGGGGACGAACGCATGACAGGGATCTCCCAGCTCAGTGCGCAGGATTCGCAGTTCCTGTACGTGCAGGGCGGCCACGTGCTGACGCACGTCATGAGCATCAATCTCTACGATCCCTCGACTGCGCCCGGCGGCGCCGTCCGGTTCAAGGATGTCGTCCGCCACGTGGCGAGCCGATGCCACACATCGCCGGTGTTCATGCGCAAGCTCCATCGCCTGCCGCTCGACCTCGATCATCCGTACTGGGCGGCAGACCCCGACTTCGACGTCGAGGCGCACATCAGTCACGTGCGGTTGCCGAAACCCGGTGACTGGCGCCAGTTCTGCATCCTGGCCGCGCGACATTTCGCCCGGCCGATGGACATGGGTCGGCCGCTTTGGGACATGTGTGTCGTCGAAGGCCTCGACCGGATTCCGGGAGTCCTCCCCGGCAGCTATGCGCTGCTGCAGCGCTTCCACCATTCCGCCATCGACGGCGCGTCCGGCGCGTACGCACTGATCGCACTCAGCGACAAGGATGCCCTGGGGACACCTGCCGTGCCGTCGCGCACGGGTGCAGCCGAACTCGGCGTCGTGCCGACGCCCGCCACGATGGTGACTCGTGCGCTCACGTCCAACCTGGCGTCGCCCGTCCGGATGCTGAATGCGCTGATGAAGCTGTCGCCTGCACTCATCACCGCGGCCAGGAAACGCCTGGCGGAGCCCGCGGGGCAGGATCGGGGCGGCGTGCCGGTCACGCGCTTCAATGAGCGCGTGTCGCCGCACCGGACTTTCGGAGCCGTGTCCGCTTCGCTGTCGGACCTTGGACGTTTGCGGCGGCTGGTCGACGGCGCGACGATCAACGACGTCGTGCTGGCCGTCTGCAGCGGGGCCTTGCGCCAGTACCTGTCGCTCCACGACGATCTGCCGCGGCAGACGCTGGTGGCCGTGGCACCGATCAACGCACGTGGACGCAGTGGCGCCGACGAGGTTCCCGGCAACAACATCTCGGCGATGACGGTTGAACTGGGCACGGACATCGCCGATCCGGTGCGGCGCCTGCAGGGCATCCGGAATTTCACGCGCGACGCCAAGGAGGCCAAGGCCGGCCTGGGCGCGCGGGTGATGACCGACCTGACTCGGCACATTCCCGGTGCCACCCTGGCTGCAGTGGCGCGGCTGGTGACCAACGAGCGCATCGCCCGCAACCAGGCGAACCTGATCATCACCAACGTCCCGGGCCCGCAGCAGCCCCTGTACATGAACGGTGCGCGCCTGACGCACCAGTTCGGCATGGGTCCGGTCACTCACGGTCTGGGATTGTTCATCGCGGCCATCAGCTACGACGGCGTCATCAGCTTCTGCGTAACGGCAGACCGGCACCTCGTGCCCGACGTCGACGTCGTGTGCCGCTGCATCGAGGGCTCGCTCGACGAGCTGCGTCGTGCGCAGGCCCCCGTGAGACAGGCTGCCGTGGCGCGCAAACGCAAGCGTCCAGCCGGTACGAGAAGCAAGGTGCGCAAATGAAATTCCTGCTGTTTCTCCTCGCAGCGTCGTTAGCCGGGCTGGTGGCACTCTATGCGTTCAAACCGCGCGTATTGTTCGACGCGTTGAAGGCCGCGTTGCGCCGGCGGGCAGCGCTCTCCCGCCAGTCGGTTCGCGTCGGCAACATCGAGTGGCCGTACCTGGACGGCGGCGAGGCGACGGGTGAGCCGGTCGTGCTGGTGCACGGCTTTGGCGGCGACAAGGACAACTGGACCCTGTACGCGCCGTATCTCACGCCGCACCACCGGGTGATTTGTCCCGACCTGCCGGGCTTTGGCGAGAACGATCACAGTGTCGATCGTGACTACGGCATGCAGGCCCAGGCCGGACGACTGCGCGAGTTTCTCGATGCGCTGGGCATCGACCGCTGTCACCTAGCGGGCAACAGCATGGGTGGCTTCCTCGCGCTGCGGTTCGCGCTCGACTTCCCCGATCGGCTGGCGTCGCTGGCATTGCTGGACAACGCCGGCGTGGCCGGTGCCGGCAGCAGCGACCTGCAGCGATCGATCGAGCGTGGTGAGAATCCACTCGAGCTCAAGACGATGG
>CAVVBC010000028.1:0-16350 GCA_963746325.1 uncultured Gammaproteobacteria bacterium
CGGCTCGACGACCTGCGCCAGATCCTTACTGGGAGTGTTGCTTGAAGAACCTGCTGGGTCTGCCGCTGTGGTTGTGGGTCGTCTTCGCGCTCGGCGTGCTCGGCGTGGCCGTGTACTTCATCCGCGAGAAAGTGCGGCAGGTGCGCGCGCGCCGCGCGATCGACAACGTCATCTCGTCGGTGGCGTTCGACGAGTTGCGCAACGTGCTGTTGCCGCTCGGCACCGGCGACCAGATCCACCTCAACTACCTGCTGCTGACGCAGAAGGGCCTGCTGGTGATCGACCTGTTCGACGCCCACGGCATGGTGTTCGCGGCCGAGAAGATGGAGCAGTGGTCGATCTTCGGGCCCAAGCGCCACTTCATGATCACGAACCCGCTGCCGATGCTCTACGACCGGGTCGCGGCGGTGCGGCAGTTCGCGGGCGACGACGTGCCGGTCGAGGGCCGCATCGTGTTCTCGATGCGCGGCGAGTTCCCCAAGGGCCGGCCCGAGGCCGTGATCCGGCTCGACGAACTGCAGGACCAGTTCCCGGGGGTGGAGCGCGCCGCGGGCGGCGCGGCGGCGGCGTTCGCCGACGTCTGGGAACGCATCAAGCAGCGCCTCGCAGCCCAATCCGCTGGCCAGCTGAAGCCCCGTCACGGCGGGCTGCCGGGCGGGGGTACACATTCCGCCGCCATTCCCGCTAGACTCCGCGCATAGGACGCCAGGGGGAGCAGGGAAGATGGTCGACAAGACCGCGAGGGCGGGGTAGCCCGAACGCCAATGAGCGACCGCGGCCGAATGCGTCGGCCGCGACGGCCTGCGCGACTTCGACGAAGACGCGTGGGACGACCTCCTCAACTACATCGAGGAGCGCCGCGTCATCCCGATCGTCGGGCCCGACCTGCTGCGCGTCGAGACCGACCAGGGTCCGCGGCTGCTCTACGAATGGCTGGCAGAGAAACTGGCCGCCAAGCTCGCGGTGGATCCGCAGGGCCTGCCGCAGCCGCTCACGCTCAACGACGTCGTCTGCAGTTACCTGGGCCAGCGGGGGCGCCGCGAGGAAGCGTACACGCGCCTGCGCTCGATCATGCGCGAGGTACAACTCGCGCCGCCCATGGCATTGCGGCAACTGGCGCAGATCACTGATTTCGACCTGTTCGTCACGACGACCTTCGACCCGCTGCTCGAGCAGGCCGTCAACATGGAACGCTTCGGCGGCGAGCCGCATGCCGAGGTCATCGCCTACGCGCCGAACCGCGTTTCCGACCTGCCCGCCGAACGCGGGCAACTGCAGCGTCCGGTCGTGTACCACATGCTCGGCAGGCTGTCGGCGTCGCCGACGTACGTCATCTCCGACGAAGACATGCTCGAGTTCATCTGCGCGCTGCAGTCCGAGCACCTCACGCCCGAGAAGCTGTTCCACGAACTCGAACACAGCCACCTGCTGCTGATCGGCAGCGATTTCTCCAACTGGCTGGCGCGCCTGTTCCTGCGCATGGCCAAGCGCAAGCGGTTGTCGGATCCGCGCGATTTCGGTGAGATCCTGGCCGACGACCACACCTCGAAGGACGACCGGCTGCTGGCCTTCCTGCAGCAGGTCAGCGTGCGCACGCGCGTGTTCAGCGGGGCGGAGTCGTTCGTCGCCGAGTTGCACCAACGCTGGCTGCAGCGACAACGTCCGCAGGCCGTCAGTGCCAATGGCGCCCTGTCGCCGCAGCGGTTCCTGCCGCCCGCCCGCGAGATGCCGGAGAACGCGATCTTCATCAGTTACGCACGCGAAGACCTGCCGGCCGTGCAACGGCTGAAGGCCGCGCTCGATGCCGCGGGCCTCGTGACCTGGTTCGACCTCGACCGCCTCGAAGGCGGTGACGACTACGACCGCAAGATCCGCGCCAACATCAACCGCTGCAGCTTCTTCCTGCCGGTGATTTCGGGTTCGACGCAGCGCCGGCTGGAGGCCTACTTCCGCCGCGAATGGAGCTATGCCGTGGATCGCTCGCGCAACATCGCTGAAGGCGCCGTGTTCATCCTGCCGGTCTCCATCGATGAGACGCCCGAAGCCGAGGCGCTGGTGCCCGAGAAGTTCAAGGCCGTCCACATCTCGCGCCTGCCCGGCGGCGAGCCCTCGCCCGAGTTCGTGCGCCGCCTGCAGGAACTCTCGAATTCGCGTCGCGCATGAAGACCATACAGCCCGATATCGCCACCGAGACGACGATCGACCCGCAGAATCCCTGGCTCGGCCTGTCGAGTTACTCGGAGGAGACGCGCGCTTATTTCCACGGCCGTGACGAGGAGGCCGCCGAACTCGCACGCCGCGTGCAGCGCAAGCTGCTCACCGTGCTGTTCGGGCAGTCAGGCCTCGGCAAGACTTCGCTGCTGCGCGCCGGCCTCGTGCCGCGTCTGCGCGGGGCGGGGTTCTGCCCGGTCTACGTGCGTATCGATTACGCGGCCGAGTCGCCGTCGCCGGCGGAGCAGATCAAGCAGGCGATCTTCCGCGCCACGTCCGAGGCCGGGCACTGGACCGAGGCCGGTTCGGCCGTCGAGGGCGAGTCGCTGTGGGAATTCCTGCACCACCGCGGCGACCTGCTGCGCGATGCCGACGGCAACACCGTACTGCCGCTGCTGATCTTCGACCAGTTCGAGGAAATCTTCACGCTGGCTCAGGCCGACGACGCGGGCCGGCGGCGCGCACAGCGCTTCATCGATGAGCTCTCCGACCTGGTCGAGAACCGGCCGCCGGCCGAGCTCGAGGCACGCATCGACCGCGACGAGGTCGCCGCGGAAGACTTCGACTTTGCGCGCGCCGATTACCGCATCCTGATCGCGCTGCGCGAGGACTACCTGGCCCACCTCGAGGCCGTGAAGGGCAAGATGCCCTCCATCACGCAGAACCGCATGCGGCTTGCGCGCATGAACGGGGCGCAGGCGCTGAGCGCAGTGATCGAGCCGGGCGGCAAGCTCGTCTCGCAAGAGGTCGCCGAGTCGATCGTGCGCTTCGTCGCCGGCGGCTCCGAGCTGCAGAACGCCGAGGTCGAGCCTTCGCTGCTGAGCCTGATCTGTCGCGAGCTCAACACCGTGCGCCAGGCCCAGGGCAAGAGCGAGATTTCGGCCGACCTGCTCGCCGGCTCACGCGACACGATCCTCACGGAGTTCTACGAGCGCGCGCTCGCGGATCAGCCACCGGGTGTGCGTCGCGTCGTCGAAGACGAACTGCTGACTGAATCCGGTTATCGCGAGAGCCTGGCCGAAGAGCGCGTGGCCAAGGCATTGGCTGCCGCGGGCGCCGAGCCCGATGCGCTGGCGAAGCTCGTCGACCGCCGCCTGCTGCGCATCGAGGAACGCCTCGACATGCGCCGGGTCGAGCTCACCCACGACGTGCTGTGCAGCGTGGTGCGCTCCAGCCGCAACCTGCGCCACGAGCGCGAGGCGCGTGACGAGGCCGAGCGCATGCTCGCCGCGCAGCAGGAACGGGCGGCCGAGACGCGCCGCACCCTGCGCAAGACCCGCACTTTCGCCATGGTGGCCGCCGGCCTGATGCTGGTCGCGCTGGTCAGCGCGGTGTTCGGCTGGATCAACTGGAACCGTGCCAAGGCGGCGGACCAGCAGGCGCAGAAGGCGCGTGCCGACGCCGAAAAGCTGGTCGGCTTCCTGATCGAGGATTTCTACGCCGAACTCGAGCCCACCGGCCGGCTCGAAACCATGGGCAAGCTTGCACACATGGCCGTGAGCTACTACGACGGCCTGCCCAAGGAGCTGCTCACGCCGCAGACGCAGGCCTACCGTGGCATGGCGCTGATCCGCGAGGCCGGCGCGTTGTTTGCGCGCGGTGACTTCAAGACCGCCAATCCCAAGCTCGACGAAGCCTGGCGGATTTTCGACGGCTTGCGCGCGCAGGGCGTCGTGACCGAGGACGTGTTCGTGGGCCTCGCGTTGGCCAAGTTCACGCGCTTCTCGTCCTGGGGTGTGTCCGGCGCGCCGGGCTCCAAAGTGTCGGACTTGCAGGAGACGGCCGACCTGCTGCGGCCCTGGGTCAAGAAGCCGGGGACGTCGGCGCAGACCCGGATGCTGTACGGCGACGTGCTCAACTACCTGAGCCACACGCTGCCGGAGGGAGAGGACGTGGCGGCGTGCGAGGAGGCCCGGGCAATCCTTCTCGACGCCGGCGCGCGCAACTTGACCGACCTGCGTGCGGCATCGATCTATGCCGACACGACTGATTCACAGGCGCGACATTTGCTGCAGATGGGCAAGGTCGCCGAGACCGAACGGCTCGAGACCGAAGTCTATTCGTATGCCGAGAAAGTGCTGGCCAAGCGTCCCGGCGACCTGCGGTCGATGGCGAATCGCGCGCTGGCCGCGGACTTGCTCGGACGCCTGGCCATCCGCCGCCACGACTACGCGGTCGCCACCGATTACGCCGCGAAGGCGGCCGAAGCCGGCGAAAGCTACGTCCGCTTCAACCCCTCGGACCTGAACTCGTGGGTCTACTGGGTCCGCGGCCTCGACCAGCAGGCCGGCGTGCTGCTGGAACAGGGCCGGATCGACGCAGCGATCGTCGGTTACCGGGAAGTGGTGGCGCTGGAGCGGGATCCGCGCAAACCGGCAAGCCTGGCACCACTCATCTGGAACAGCTGGGGCCAGTTGATGATCAACGAGGGACGCGCCGGTCAGTTCGAGGCGGCGCAGAAATCGCAGCGGGTAGCCGCGGCGGCCGCGAGGGAGACGGCGGCCCTTGAAGAAAAGCCGGGCAGTGCGCGGCAAGCCTTGTACAACATGATTGGCGATGCCCTGCAGTCGCGACTCGACCTCGATCGGGGCAACAACCAGGCCGCATTCGACCAGGCAACGCAGTTGGCGGCGCGTTTGCGTGCTCTCGATATTTCTGGGGAGGAGGATGGCAATTCGAGCAATACCGAGGCATTCCGCGCCAATGTCCTGCGCAATATGCTCGCGACCCGGACCTTGGCGGCCCTTCGCACCGGACGCTATGGTGAAGCTGAAGCCGCTGCGCGAGAGCGGGCGGCATTGCCGCCGAACCCGTTCTCGGAACTGGACCCGCAGGACGAGACGTCCCGCGCACAGTTGACGCTGGCGCATGCCCTGGTGCTCCAGGGTCGCTTGGACGAAGCGCGCGCTATCACGGACGCGGAGATCCCCCGCTACCAGGCGGAACTCAAGGGTGGGGCGGGCGGCCTGGCCTTTGCCAAGGATTACGTCTACGCGTTGTACGTCGACGCGCTGACTCGTCCGTCAGGTGATCCACGCCGTGCTGCGAACCTGGCCGAAGCACTGCGCGGGCTGGACGCTATGGGCGCCGAAGCAAATCGGCTGGTGGACTTGCGCGAGCTGCGTGACCAGATCGAGACCGCCCGCGCCGGCTGATCGCCTTTGGAAATAGGTGAGTGTCCCCTATTTGCGGGGGTCAGGCGGCCAGTCGGGCGCCCCGGCGTGCTGCATGATCGGCCAACACCTGCGACACGCAGCAGGTCACTTTGCGGGCCGTTTCAAGGTGCAGGAATTCGTTGGGCCCGTGTGCGTTCGAGTTGGGGCCGAGCACGCCCGTGATCAGGAACTGCGTGCCTGGAAACTTCTCGCCGAGCATGCCCATGAACGGGATGCTGCCGCCGGTGCCCATGTACATCGAGTCCGTTGCCGAAGAACGCCCGTGACGCGCGCTGCATCGACTGCTCGAGCCAGGGGGCGAATTCGGGTGCATTCCAGCCGCCCATCGCCGACTCGACCGAGAAGCTGACCTTGGCGCCGTACGGCGGATCCCGCTCGAGCGTGCGCTTGAGTGCCTCGGCCGCCACTCGCGGGTCCATCGTCGGCGTCAGCCGGAACGACAGCTTGAGGCTCGTATAGGGTCGCAGCACGTTGCCGGCGCTGCGGAAGGGCGGGATACCCTCGGCACCCGTCACGCACAGCGTGGGCCGCCAGGTGCTGTTCAGCAGCAGTTCGAGCGGGTCGTTGGAGACGGGGCGCATGCCCGGCACGAACGGGATGCGTCCGGCCACGATCGGGCCGAGCACCTGCGCAGCACTCGCGGCCTGCGCGAGACGGTCGGGCGGTATTGCCGTGTTCAGTTCGTCGACGAGGATTGCGCCCGAGTTCATGTCCTCGACGCGCGCCAGCAATTCACGCAGCACGCGGATGCTGGAAGGGACAATGCCGCTGGCCATGCCGGAGTGCACGCCCTCGGTCAGGACGTCGGCGCGCAGCGTGCCGATCAGGTTGCCGCGGAGCGAGGTGGTGCACCACAGCTGGTCATAGTTGCCGCATTCGGCGTCGAGGCAGACGACGAGGCTGGGTCGGCCGAGTCGTGCGCCCAGCGCGTCGATGTGCGCCGGGAGGTCGGGGCTGCCGCTTTCCTCGCTGGCCTCGATCAGCACCACGCAGCGGGCGTGCGGGATGTTCTGCTCGCGCAGCGCGCGGATCGCCGCGATCGACGAGAACAGTGCGTAGCCGTCATCGGCGCCGCCGCGCCCATAAAGCTTGCCGTCGCGCAGCACGGGCGTCCACGGGTCGAGACCGTCCGACCAGCCAGTGAACTCGGGCTGCTTGTCCAGGTGGCCGTACATGAGCACGCAGTCATCCACGTCGCCTGGCACGTCCACCATCAGCACGGGCGTGCGACCCGGCAGTCGCAGCACCTCGATACGCGAGCCCGGCCGGCGCCTCGGCCTGCGCCCAGCGCAGCATCAACTGCACGGCGGCTTCCATGTGGCCGTGGGTCTCCCAGTCGGGGTCGAACAGGGGCGACTTGTTCGGGATGCGGACGTACTCGATCAGCTGCGGCAGGATCGAATCCGACCAGGCGGCGTCGATGTAGCTCTTGGCTTTGGAAATTTCCATAGTCGACAGGTGACCGGTGAGTAGTGATTACTTTAAGACGCAGGCGCGTCCGGGAAGGAAAAGAATTTTAGCGCATTGCGGGTCGTGGCCGCGGCGACCGTCGGAAACGGCTCGCCCCGGCACGCCGCAATGACCTTGACCACGTGCGGCAGGTACTTGGGCTCGTTCCGTCGATGCGCGGGCTTAGGGCTCAGGTCGCGCGGCAGCAGGTAGGGCGCGTCCGTTTCCACCAACAGCCGGTCGAGCGGAATCGTGCGCACGAGCTCCTGCAGGTGCCGGCCGCGCCGCTCGTCGCAGATCCAGCCGGTGATGCCCACCAGCAGCCCAAGGTCGAGGTAATCGCGCAACTCCCGTGCGTCGCCGGTGAAACAATGGGCTACGCCCCCGGCGAGGCGCGGCAGGTAGTCCTTGAGGATGCCCACGAAGGCGTCGTGGCCGTCGCGCTGGTGCAGGAACACGGGCTTGCCACACTCGACGGCCAGCTCGAGTTGCCAGCGAAAGGCGCGTTCCTGTTCCTCGTGCGACGAAAAGTTGCGGAAGTAGTCGAGACCACACTCCCCAGCCGCGCCCACTTCCGGGGCGGCAAGCAGCTCGCGCAACCGTGGCAGGTCGTCCTCGCGCAGGTCGCTGGCGTGGTGCGGGTGCACGCCCGCCGTCGCGCGAAAAGCCCGCGGATCGGCCCGCACCAGCTCGATCGCCTGCCGCGTGCTCGCGAGGCTGCTGCCGGTGATCACCATGTGCCGGACGCCGCCCGCCATCGCGGTGGCGATCACCTCGGCGCGGTCGGCGTCGAAGCTGTCGTGGGCCAGGTTGAGGCCGATGTCGACGAGGGTGGGGGCAGGGGTCATGCAGGGTTGGCTGTGTTAATTCGCGATTCTTCCCCAGACTAGCGAGTAGGGATGGTACTGGACAAGGCAGCACTCGAGAGCCTGCACCTCGAACGCGATCCCGACGCAGGAAAATACCGGTAGCGCAGGGGGTTCACGCCGCAAGCCATCGTACGCACTCGTCCCGATCGCCGTGATCGCGGCGGTGCCGTCCTCAACGCGTCTGCGAGCAATGCCGAAATGAATTTGGCACGACAAATGAGACGACTGGGCCAGCTCGTCTCAGTTGGGGTGGTACCGGACCGCATTCGTCTCAGTTGCCGTGGCACCAGCCTACCGCGGCGGGTTGTCCTCCTTGCCCACCTCGGCGAACCGACCACCCCGCCAGCACTCGCCCCGCGCGCCCGCTGTGCAGCCGGCGATCACCAGGCTGGTGCGAATCCGGCGAGGCATGACGAAAATCACCTTGCGCTGGTGAGACCCGATCCTATCGGTCACGGCAGTCGCACGTCACCCTGTGGCACAATTCGCGTCCGATTGCCGACGAGTAGCTCCGTGGAAAAGTCCGATTTGCTCAACCAGTTGCGCATCGACCGCAGCGCCCCGGCGGCGCGGTCGGGCACCCGCACGCCGCTGGTCCTGGGCGTGGTGCTGGCGGTCCTGGTGGTCGCGGGGGTGGCGGCGTATTTCCTGGGTCGCGATCCTGCCCTGGTGGTCGAGACGGCAGTCGCGCGTTCGCTGGCCTCGCAAACGACGCAGGCCTCGGTGCTGGATGCCACCGGTTACATCACCGCACGACGCCTGGCGACGGTGTCGGCCAAGATCACTGGCCGCGTGCAGACGGTGCTGATCGAAGAGGGCATGCGCGTCGAGCAAGGCCAGGTGCTGGCGACGCTGGAAGACGTCGACGCGAAGGCGCAGCGCGCCCTCGGCGCCGCAAGACTCGAATCCGCCCGCTCGCAGCTGGCCGAGATCCGCACCAATCTGGCCAATGCCGAGCGCGAAGCCGAGCGCCAGCAGGGCCTGGCCGAGCGCAAGCTGGTGAGTGTGCAGGCAATCGATGCGGCCAACACCCAGGCCGCGGCCCTGCGTGGGCGTCTGGCGTCCGCACAGCGCGAGGTGCAGGTCGCCGAACGGTCGCTGCAAATCCTCGATCTGGATGTAGACAACACCATCGTGCGCGCGCCGTTCTCCGGTGTGATCACCGTCAAGGCCGCGCAGCCGGGGGAGATTATCTCGCCGCTGTCGGCCGGCGGCGGCTTCACCCGCACCGGCATCGGCACCATCGTCGACATGGACTCGCTGGAGATCGAAGTCGACGTCAACGAGAACTTCATCGGTCGCGTGCAGCCCGCGCAGCCGGTCGAAGCAACCTTGAACGCGTATCCGGACTGGAAGATTCCCGGCCGAGGTCATCGCCATCATCCCCACCGCCGACCGCAGCAAGGCCACGGTCAAGGTGCGCATCGCGATCAAGCTCAAGGACGCGCGCATCGTGCCCGACATGGGCGTGCGGGTCGCTTTTCTCGAAGAAAACAAAGCGGATGCCGCACCGACCGAGCCGCCGAAAGGCGTGCTGGTTCCCAAGGCCGCCTTGCGTCGCGAATCCGATCTCGACGTGGTGTATGTGCTCGCCGACGATCGCCTGCGGCGTCAAGTCGTCATCCTGGGCACGCTCAGCGCCGGTGACGAGCGGCAAGTGCTTAGCGGTGTGGTCGCCGGCGACCGCGTGGTCGTTGCGCCGGCCGATGGTTTGGCCGATGGCGCCGCCGCAAGCGTCAAACCCTGAGTTGCGGCGTATGAATGCAACACAAGAGGATCGAACGATGAGCGCCATGGTGGAAGTCCGCAACGTCGCCAAGATCTATGAGCGCGGCAAACAGAAAGTACCGGTGCTCAACGGCCTGAGTCTGTCGATCGCCAAGGGCGACTTCGTCGCGCTGATGGGACCGTCGGGTTCCGGCAAGACCACCTTGCTGAATCTGATCGGCGGCCTGGACCAGCCCACCAGCGGCGAAATCTGGTCGGCGGCCGCGCATCGACCAGCTCTCCAGCGGCGAGCTGGCCAAGTGGCGCGCCGCGCAATGTCGGCTTCGTCTTCCAGTTCTACAATCTGATGCCGGTGCTGACCGCGCAGAAGAATGTCGAGCTGCCGCTGCTGCTGACCAAGCTGTCGGCCGCGCGAGCGCCGGCACAAGCGCGCAGTGGCGCTGCAAGCTGGTCGGCCTCGACGACCGCGCCGGCCACAAGCCCAACGAGCTGTCCGGCGGCCAGGAGCAGCGCGTGGCGATCGCGCGCGCCATCGTGTCCGATCCGCAGATCCTGGTCTGCGACGAGCCCACCGGCGATCTGGACCGCAAGACCGCCGACGAAATCCTGACGCTGCTGCAGCAGCTCAACCGCGAGTACGGCAAGACCATCGTGATGGTCACCCACGACCCCAAGGCCGCCGAGTACGCCACGCATACGCTGCATCTGGACAAGGGCGCTGCTGGCGGAGCAGGTGGCGGCTTGAGCTGGAGGCGGAGTCGGACATGAAATACTTCTCGCTTCATCTGGGCCAGCCTGTGGCGCAAGAAGACCCGTGCGGCGTTCACCATCCTGTCGCTGCTGTGCGCGTTCCTGCTGTTCGGCCTGCTGCAGACGATCAGCGCGTTCTTCACCGCGGGTGCGGACTTCGTCGGCGCCTCGCGCCTGATCGTGCAGTCGCGGGTGTCGTTCACCGATCTCGTTGCCGGTGCGCCTGCATGCCGCAGATCGAGCGCGTGCCGGGCGTGGCTGCGGTGCATCACGACCAGTGGTTCGGCGGCATCATCGGCGACAACACGCAGGCGATCAGCGTTCGCCTCCAATCCGCGCAGTTTGCGCGTGGTGTATCCCGAATGGGTGATGCCTGATGCGCAGTGGGACGCGTTCGCCAATACCCGTACCGGCGCCATCGTCGGCCGCAGCATCGCCGATCAGTACGGCTGGAAGGTCGGCGACAAGCTGCCGCTGAAGTCCAACATCTTTCCGCAGAAGGACGGGTCGATGGCATGGAGCTTCGACATCGTCGGCATCTACGACGGCAAGGACTCGAACTGGCAGGCGCAGACTACGCAGATCTTCCTGAACTGGGATTACTTCAACGAGGCCAACCAGTTCGGGCAGGGCACCGCCGGCGTGTTCGCCGTGTTGCTGGAGGATGCCAACCGCGCCAACGAGGTCGCGCAGGCGATCGACAAGCTGTTCCTCAATTCGCCGGACGAAACCAAGACGCAGAGCGAAAAGGACTTCAACAAGGGCTTCTTCGCCCAGATCGGCGACATCGGCCTGATCGTGCGACTGATCCTGCTCGCGGTGTTCTTCACCATCGTGATCCTGACCGGCAACACGATGGCGCAGGCGATTCGCGAGCGCATCCCCGAGATGGCCGTGCTGAAGACGCTGGGCTTCAGCAACGGCCAGGTGACCGGCCTGGTGCTGGCCGAGGCCGCCTGCTGTGCCTGATCGGCGGCTTGCTCGGCATGAGCTTGTCCACGTCTGGCGATCGTCGGCATGGCCAAGGCGGCGCCGGCGTTCTTCGGCGCACTGCCGACCGATCCGGTGATCTGGGTCCAGGCGATTCATCGCCATGCTCGCGTTGGCATTGGTGGTCGGCCTGCCGCCGGCGCTGCGCGCGGGTCGCGGCTCAAGATCGTCGATGCGCTCGCCGGTCGCTGATCGCTACGAAGGCGGGAATCCGTCATGTTCAAGCAGATCCTCGAAATCGTGCTGATCAACCTGCGCAGCATTCCCGCAGCGCCTGGGGCTGTCGCTGGTGATCGTGGTCGGCATCGCCGGCGTGGTCGGCGTGTTCACCGCGCTGTTCGCGATGTCGCGCGGCATCGAGGCGACCTTCGGCGCCAGCGGCGATCCGCGCAATGTGATGGTGCTGCGCGGCGGCTCGCAGGCCGAGCTCAACAGCTCGATCAGCCTCGAGACCCTGCAGATCGCCGAGCGCGCGCCCGGCGTGCGCCGCGACGGCAACGGCCGCCCGCTCGCCGCCGGCGAGCTGATCGTGATCGCCGAGCTGCCGACGAAGGGCGACACGCTCGGCGCCAATGTCACGCTGCGCGGGGTCACGCCGCAGGCCTTTCCGCTGCGCCCGAATCTGAAGATCATCGAGGGCTGCGCATTTACGCCGGGCTTGCAGGAGCTGATTGTCGGCAAGGGCGCGGCGACCCAGTTTGAGGGATTGGATGTGGGCAAGCACGTGCGCCTGCGCGGTGCCGACTGGACCGTGGTCGGGTTGTTCGAGTCCGGCGATTCCTTCGACAGCGAGATTTGGGCCGACGCCGCCACCGCGCAAACCGCCTGGGGCCGCAACAACATCTTTTCCACGGTGCTGGTCGGCCTGGAGTCGCCCGAATCGCTCGCGACCTTCGAGGCCGCGCTGAAGGCCGATCCGCGGGTCAACGTGGAGGTCAAGCGCCAAACCGTCTACTTCACCGAACAGACCCAGACGACCACCGGCGGCATTCGCCTGCTCGGCACGGTTGTGGCGGTGATCATGGGCCTGGGCGCGATCTTCGCCGCGCTCAACACGATGTACGCCGCGGTGTCCGCGCGCACCCGCGAAATCGCCACCCTGCGCGCGATCGGATTCGCCGGTTTGCCGGTGGTGGTCTCGGTGATGGTCGAGGCCATGTTGCTGGCCCTGGTCGGCGGGCTGATCGGGGCGTTCCTGGCTTACGTGTTGTTCAACGGCATGACCGTGTCCACGCTCGGCGGCGGCTTCACCCAGCTGGTGTTCCAGTTCCGGGTCACCCCGGGACTGGTCGCCTACGGCGCGGTGATCGCGTTGTCGATCGGCTTTGTCGGCGGACTGTTCCCGGCAGTGCGCGCCGCGCGGCTGCCGGTAACCACGGCGCTGCGCTCCGCGTAGTCAAAGAACAAGTCGATGCTTTCGGATTCCTAGATCGTTGCGGTCCTGGAGGATGGCGATGCCGGGGTCCCGGTAGCGCAGCGGGTGCGCAAGCACGGCATCAGCACGGCGACCTGTGACACTTGGCGGAGGCCAAACCGTCCGATGGAGTCTGGTTATCAAGCGTCTGCTTGACGGGGGGAGCTCACGGCGGTGCTCGGATTGCTCGGCGGCCTCGTGGGTGGACTGCTGGTGACCGGACTCTGGTACTCGCTCATACTCGGCATCGTGGGCGGCCTGCTGCCGGGAATCCGGGCCGCGAGAATGCCGGTGACGACCGGCCTGAGGGAACTGTAGCCGATGCGTAGCCTGGGTCGCGGCGCGGCCGGGAATTCACCCGACGCGCGTCCGCTGCAAATGTCGCTGTGGACCGATCGCGAGGTCGGCGTGGCCTGGAACGTGCGCATCAGCCGACGCGCGCGGCGCATGTCGATGCGCGTGTTTCCCGGCGGGCGCGTCGAAGTGGTGGTGCCGCAAGGCGCCGGCCTGCCGGCGGTTGAGCGTTTCGTGGCCCGCCATCGCGACTGGGCCGAGCGCCGTTCGAAAGAACTGCTGCAGCTGGCGCCAAAGGCAGAAGAGCGCCAGCCGGGCGCCATCGAATTGCGGCTGCTGGGACGGCACTGGCCGGTCGAGTACGTGCCGGGGCGCCGCGTGCGGGTCGAGGAAGCAGACGGTGGTGCCGGGTTGCGGGTGCATGCGCCCAGTGTCACCGACAAGCACGCCAGCCAGGCGCTCGTGCCGTGGCTCACGCGCATGGCCAGTCACGAACTTTCGCACCGCCTGCGGCCACTCGCTGCAGGAGCTCGGCATCGACTACGGCCGGATGACGGTACGCCGGCAGCGCACGCGCTGGGGCAGTTGTTCCACGCGCGGCACCATCAGCCTGAATGCCTGCCTGATGTTCCAGCGCCCTGACGTGGTCCGCTACCTCATGATCCACGAGCTCTGCCATCGCCGCCACATGAACCACTCGAAGCGCTTCTGGTCGCTGGTGGCCTCGTTCGAACCGGACTGGAAGCCGCTCGACGTCGAACTGCTGCAGGGCTGGCGTCACGTGCCGGCCTGGGTGTTTCCATGACCGCATCCGATGACGATCGCAGCGGCGCGCGCAAGCCCGCGCTGGGCGCCTATGTGGAGCTGGCGGGCGAGAGCATCCACTGGGACCTGGGCGAGTCACTGAGCTACGGCGAGTACCTCCACCTCGACAAGTTGCTCGGTGCGCAGCAACCGCTCTCGGGCCAGCACGACGAGATGCTGTTCATCGTGATGCACCAGGCGTCGGAGCTGTGGATGAAACTCTGCGTGCACGAGCTGCAGGCGGCCATCCAGCAGATCCGTGCGGACGACCTGGGACCGGCATTCAAGATGCTGGCGCGCGTGTCACGCGTGCAGCAGCAGCTCGCGCAATCGTGGGACGTGCTCAGCACGATGACGCCCGCCGACTACTCCGCCTTCCGCGACACGTTGGGCAAGTCTTCCGGCTTCCAGAGCTTCCAGTACCGCACGCTCGAGTACCTGATCGGCAACAAGAACGCGGCGATGATCGAAGTGCACCGTCGCACGCCCGTGATTTACCAGCAGCTGCATGCGGCCCTGCACAGCCCCAGCCTGTATGACGAAGCGCTGCGCCTGCTCGGCCGCCGCGGCTTTGCGCTGCCGGCGTCGCACCTCGAACGCGACTGGAGCCAGCCTTACGCAGAGCACCCGGACGTCACGGCGGCCTGGCTGCGCGTCTATCGCAACACCGACGAGCACTGGGACTTGTACGAACTGGCTGAGAAACTGGTCGATCTCGACCAGCGGTTCCAGCTGTGGCGGTTCGCGCACCTGAAAACCGTCGAGCGCATCATCGGCTACAAGCGCGGCACCGGCGGTTCGAGCGGCGTCTCCTACCTGAGCAAGGCCATGGAGCTGCGGTTCTTTCCGGAGCTGTGGAGCGTCCGTACCTCGATCTGACGCGTGTAGAATGCCGCCGTCGCGGGCCATGCCGGCCCGCCCGGGCGCAGGTCGATGCAGGAAAGACTCCAGAACATCAACGTCCTCTCGAGCGAGTTGCTGCCGACGCCGGAAGCAATCAAGCGCGACTTGCCGCTGCCGCAGGCAGCGGAGGACTTCGTCTACAGCAGCCGCCAGGCAGTGCGCCGCATCCTCGACCGCGAGGATCCCCGCCTGTTCGTGGTCGTCGGCCCGTGCTCGATTCACGACCCGCAGGCGGCCCGCGAATACGCCGAGCGGCTGCGCGTGCTGGCGCAACAGGTCGACCAGACACTGCTGCTGGTCATGCGGGTCTACTTCGAAAAGCCGCGCACGACGGTGGGCTGGAAAGGCCTCGTCAACGATCCCGACATGGACGATTCCTTCCACATCGAAAAAGGCATCCGCATCGCGCGCGAGCTGCTGCTGCACCTGGCCGCGATCGGCATCCCCGCAGCCACCGAGGCGCTCGATCCGATCATGCCGCAGTACCTGTCCGAGCTGATCACGTGGACGGCGATCGGCGCGCGCACCACTGAATCGCAGACGCACCGCGAAATGGCGAGCGGCCTGTCGACGCCCGTCGGGTTCAAGAACGGCACCGACGGTTCGCTGACCGTCGCGATCAACGCCCTGCAGTCGGTGCGCGCAGCCGCACCATTTCCTGGGCATCACGCAGCAGGGCCAGTCGGCCGTGTTCCGCACCCGCGGCAACACGTACGGCCACATCGTGCTGCGCGGCGGCGGCTCCCGCACCAACTACGACTCGGTGCAGCCTTGCGCTGTGCGAGCGTGAGCTCGAGAAGGCAGGGCTGCCGGCCAACATCGTGGTCGACTGCAGCCACGGCAATTCGAACAAGGATCCGGGGCTGCAGCCGCTGGTCGCGGAAAATCTCGCGAATCAGATTCTCGAGGGCAACCGTTCGCTGGTCGGCTTCATGCTCGAGAGCAACCTGAACTGGGGCAGCCAGCCGCTCAGCAGCGACCGCAGCCAGCTGCAATACGGGGTGTCGGTGACCGACGCCTGCGTCGACTGGGCCACGACCGAGAAGTTGCTGCTCGGGCTCGACCAGCGGCTGCGCTCGGCCCCGCGCTTTGCCCGGGGGCCGGCCGCGGCCTGATCGATCACCAGATCAGGTCGTCGGGAACCACGAAGTCCTTGTAGGCGTCGTCGACGGGCGCGGTTTCGACCTTGTCCGCCGTGTTGACGACTGCGCGCGGTTCGCGCTCCTTGACGCGCTCGCCGATGGCGCTGGGCACCAGTTCATGGTGGCCGTCGCAGCGGACGATGGCGAGGTCGCCGCGCACGATGCGTTCACGCAGTGCGGCGTCCACGGGAATGCGGCCGACTTTGCCGTTGATGACGAAGTTGAAGTAGTCGTCGCTTTCGGGCTTGGCGATCTTGTTCTGCTCGACCAGTTGGCGGATCTCGGCCCAGCGCGCCTTCGCCGCGGCCTTTTCTTCACGCTTGCTGTTGAGCTCGGCGTCTTTCGCGGCCTTGGCCGCGGCCTGCTTCTGCAGTTCGGCCTGGCGCTGTTCCTCGCGGAAGTTGCGGTCCTTCTTGCCGACCTGTTTGCGGTCGGTGAAGGTCTGGCGCTTCTGGCTCTGCTCGGCCTGCTTGACCTGCTTTTCGCTGACCAGGCCGGCCTGCAGCAATTGATCACGCAACGACAAGCCGGTCATGCTCGGATACCTCGGGTGTCCGGGGATGGGGCAGGGCCGCGTATGTTACGCAGACCCGGCAAGGTTGCGAAGCACAAATCGGGCG
>CAVVBC010000029.1:0-9920 GCA_963746325.1 uncultured Gammaproteobacteria bacterium
TTGGCCATTAACGGATTCCGGGTGATGGTCGAACCCGGGTGTCCGGGTTCCGTTGAATATTGCGCAAGGATACCCCGACCACCGGGCTCATCCGGCCTGTGCCCGGTCCAGCAGCCGCAGTTGCGTTTCGAGGTCTTCGAGGTTGAGGTAGCAACCCTGCAGGTGCCGCTCGCCGGTCGTCGGGTCGAAACTCGCGCGACCGTGCAGCACACGGTGATTGTCGTACGCGATCAGGCAGCCAGGCTCCAGCCGCAGGTTCAGGTGATACGCCGGATCGCGCAGCATGCGCCAGAACGTCGCGAGCGCTGCGTACAGCGGCTCGACCAGGTCCGCCGGCACCGCCATCGGTGCGCGCAACCAGTTGTTGAAGCGGATGCGGACAATGCGGCCGCCGGCATCGAGCGTGATCGCGGGCGCGCGGGTGCTGATGTCGCAGGACTCGTCATGAAAGCGGAACTCCATCGATTGCGTGCTCAGCAACCCGAACGCTTCCGGGTCCTTTAGCCGCAACTCCTCCGCCACCCGGAAGCCGTCCGCGAACAGGGATTCCCCGCCCTTGACGCTGCTCTTCACGCAGAAGAGCAACTGCACGTCGGGTGGTGAATGCCAGTTGGCCAGGTCCGTGTGCAGCTCGAGGCCCATCGAGGTATAGGCCGACGCGTTTGGATTGGGCATCGACACGACGTCGTAGTGCTCGCCGAAGTTGGTGGGGCGCATCGCGCCGATGCGTCGCGCGACCGGCAGCAGTTCGCCCGCCTGTGCCGGAACCCCGCGCATCAACACGATGCCGTGTTGCTGGATCGCCTCGATCCACGCGCGCAGGCCGGTGGCGGTGTGCATGTACGCCGCGTAGTCGACCACGGGCAGCGTGTCGTTGATCCCGGCGTCCCACAACCGCAACCGGCGCTGGCGCTCGGCCAGTGCCCCGGCGGAGTTGTCGTAGGCGCGCAGCCAGCCGCGCGCATAGCGCGAGACGTGGATCGCCTCGCCCGTCTTGAATTCGACTTCCAGCGCGCCTTCGCCGCCGATACGCGCCGCAGTGATGCGAGGTGCGCCGTGGTCGATGAACATGAACGTACGTTCCAGTGCCTGCGGATGACGGCACTGTGGGCACGCGCAATTGTCCCGCAGCCAGAGAGCGTCGAACCCGCTCTGGCGTCCGTCGCTCCAGTCGAGCGTCACGCTGCGTCCGTCCTGTCGTACCCCGACGATCGCATGCGCGGTTCGCAGCGGCGCGAGGTCGCCCATCGAGGGCTCGCCGCTGGGCGCCGGCGCTGCGGTCGAGACGGACATTCGGCCAACCTCCGGGTGACGGTTCACCGATCCTAGGGAACAGACCATGGGCTCGCAAGCAAGTAAACTCTGGAACTCGTCGCCGCGTTCGCGCCGGACCCTCCAGGCAGCCGATGACTCCAGCTCCTGCAATGATCTCTGCGGTACTGCTGCTGCTGAGTGGCTGCGTCGCACCCCAGCCGCAGCCGCGTGCCAGCTCGCCCGCTCCCGTGGTCGCTGTCGATGCCCTGTCAGTGCCGGTGTCCGCCGCGGAGAACCGCGCGGTCTCGTTCACCAACAAGCGCTCCGCGTTCTACTACACGCAGACGCATCGCAACGACCACCCCGAGCACGCCTATTTCCGCGGCTTCAATATCGCGGGCCGCCGCATCTTCGGCGAGTACCGCCTGTACGCGGGTGAGCAGCTGCTCGAGCCGCTGACCGCGACGGTGGTCGTGCGGCCGGATGCGCTGGTGCGACGCTATCCGCAGGGCGTCACGGAAACGTTGCGGTTGTTCGACCGGCAGGATGCCCTTGAAATCGAAATCGAGATCGCAGCGAACACCGCTGCGAGGCTACGGCTGGAGCTGGACGGCGACACGCTCACGAGGCTTCCCACGGAGTCGGGCATCGACTGGTACACGTCGCGACAGGGGGGCGATCCGACAAGTATCGACTTCATCGCCGTAGGACCCGGCGATCGCGGTTTCCTGATTGCGGTGGGTTCTTCGCGTGAGGCAGCAAGAGCCCTGCTCGAGCAGGCGCAGCTGCATGCGGACGACTGGCGCGCGGCGCGGGCCACGCGTCTCGCCGCGGTGATCAATGGCGAGCACTACGTCACCACCGGCAATCCGGACTTGACCGCCGCGCTCCGCTGGCTCGCACTCACGACTGATTCGCTGGTTACCGAGCAGCGCGGCGCAGGCATCTATGCGGGACTGCCGTGGTTCAACGAGTACTGGGGTCGCGACAGCTTCATCTCGCTGCCAGGCGCCACGCTCGTCACCGGCCGCTTCGAGGAAGCGCGGGCCGTGCTCACATCGTTTGCGCGTTTCCAGGAGCTCGATCGGACGTCCCGCTTTTACGGGCGGATGCCGAACATCGTCAAGCCGGGCAGCATCGACTACCACACGACGGATGGCACGCCGCGCTGGGTCATCGCGCTGCGCGACTACGTGCGCTACACGGGCGACCGCACGCTGATTGCCGAGCTGTATCCACACGTGCAGGCCAGCATCGATGGCGCACTGCTCAACTTCACCGACGCCTCTGGCTTCCTGGTCCACGCGGACAACGAGACGTGGATGGACGCGCGACGCGAGCCCGACAAGGTGTCGTACTCGCCGCGAAGCACTCGGGCCAACGACATCCAGGCGCTGTGGTACGAGCAGTTGCGTGCAGGCGTCGAATTCGCGCAGACGCTGCACGATGAAGCGGCGGCGGTGCGCTGGACAGCCGCGGCAGAGCGGTTGCGAAGCAACTTTGCACGCGACTTCGTCGATACCGCGTCCGCCCGCATGGCCGATCACCTCGATGCGCAGGGCGTACCGAATTTCCAGGTGCGTCCGAACGCGCTCTTTGCGCTGTCGCTGGTCGACCCGCCCGAAGTTGCTGCGCGTATCCTGCGCACGAAATGGCAGGCACTGGTCTATCCGTGGGGTGTGGCCACGCTCGACCAGGCCGATCCCGGCTTTCATCCGTACCACGTGGCGCCAGACCACTACCACAAGGACGCGGCCTACCATAACGGCGCGGTCTGGCCCTGGCTGAACGGGATCGCGATGCAGCGCATGCTGGAGATGGGCCAGACGGAACTCGCGTGGCAGCTCTTCACCCACGCCAATGAAATCGCGCTGACACGCGGCGTGGTCGGTGGCCTGCCCGAAAACCTCGACGCCTATCCGCATCCCGGCGAGTCGGCGCCCCGCCTCACCGGTACGTACCTGCAAGGGTGGTCCAATGCCGAACAGCTCCGCACCTGGTACCAGGGCATGCTGGGCGTGCAGCCCGAGATGCAGCGCAACGTCCTGCGCCTCGTGCCGCGGCTGCCGGCGGCGTTCGGGACGGCCGAGTTCGTCGCACGCATCGGAGCGGGCAGCTTGCGCGGTCGGTACGAGCCGCTCGTAGAGGGCCGTCGCTACACGTGGCAACTCGCAGGGCAGGCCGCCACCCTCGAAATCGACATTTCGCCGTTCCTGCCGCAGGTGCTGGAGGCCGCCGCGGGTGACTCGATTGTCGTCGAGCACAGGGCGCAGCGGCTCACCGTCCAACACGTGCTCGCCGATGGTCGCCGCAAGACGCTGGACTACGTTGTCCCTGACGTGGACCGCAGCGCACGGCAGGCTCGCCTCGACGCGATCCTGGCCCCCGCCGTGTTTGCCCGGCCCGGCAGGGCGGACGAGCATCCGTCGATGCAGCGATGACCCCGTAAAAATACGCGTACCGCGGCGCCGGCCGAGCCAGTGAAATAGCCGGTCGCAAACATCCAGGCCGGACCCTCGGCCCTGCCCAGCCGGAGGCGTGCCGCTGATGACACTGACCCGTCGTGATTTCCTGCTGCACTCCGGCGCCGTCGCGGGTGCCGCCCTTGCAACCGGGCGTCGTGCATGGGCACTCGAAGACACGGCTGACGTGATCGTGATCGGCGCTGGACTCTCGGGTCTGCAGGCTGCCTGGACGCTGGAGCAGCAGGGCTTCAAGGTGCTGGTGCTCGAAGGCCAGGACCGTGTGGGCGGCCGCATGCTCTCTTTCGCGCAGGCGCGCGGCGCACCGGAAGCCGGCGGCAACATCATCTACGGCGACTACACGCGGGTGATGGCGGCCGCCAAACGGGTGGGCGTGACGCTCGAGGACCAGGTGCCGCGCCTGTCGAAGCACTCGAAATACACGCTGGTGCTGGACGGCAAGCCCGTGAGCCGCGAGCAGTGGCAGGATTCGCCGCGCAACCCGTTTCCGCCGGCGCTGCGCGAGATGATGCCGTGGCAGTACGTCCCGCTGGTGACGAGTCAGGAGAATCCGCTGACGGGCGTCGACGGCTGGTACGACGCGAAGAACGCACCGTTCGACATCTCGATGCGGGATTTCCTGCGCAAGCAAGGTGCGACGGACGCGATGATCGAGCTGGCCTACGACACGATTCCCACGTATGGCCTCGACGCGCGCGACATTTCGGCGCTGATGATGGCGTACGTCTCGGCGTTCACCCTGGCGCAGAAAGCAGTGAAGCCCGTGATGCTGCAGGCGCAGGGCGGCAACCAGAACCTGCCGTTGGCCATGGCCGCGCAGCTGCGACAACCCGTCCGTCTCAACCAGACGGTCAAGGCGCTCGAGTCGACCCCGGCCGGGGTCGTGGTCCGCACCGCCGCGGGCGACAAATACTCAGCGAAGGCCGCGATCTGTGCCGTGCCCTTCAGCACGCTGCGCCGCATCGACCTGCGGCCCGGCCTTGAAGGCGTGCAGGCGCGGGCTGTGAAGTCGTTGCCCTACCAGCCCATTCACCAGTTTGCGCTGCATGCATCGCGGCCGTTCTGGGAAAGCGACGGGCTCGAGCTTTCGATGTGGACCGATTCGCCGATCGGCCGCGTTTCGGCCGTGTATCACGAGGACAAGGACGACCAGGTCTCGAGCCTGCTGGTCTCGGCCTTCGGGCCCGGGGCGCGTCATCTCGACCGACTCGGCAAGGAAGGCGCGGCGCGCTACGTGGTGGCGCAGATCGAGCAGATGCGGCCTGCTGCCAAGGGCACCTTGCAGGTGATCGGCCAGCATTCCTGGGAACGGGATCCGTTCGCCGGCGGTGCGTGGGCCTACTTCAATCCCGGCACGGTGACCCGGTTCCTGCCGGCGATGGTGCAGCCGCAGGGCCGCGTGCACTTCTGCGGCGAACACACCTCGGTCGCTGCGCGGGGCATGGAAGGCGCGCTGGAGTCCGGAGAACGTGCCGCAGCGGCCGTCGCGCCGCAGCTCGCATAGGCAAAAAAAGGCGGATGGCCCTGCGACCATCCGCCTGGTTCACATCGAGTCGCCTCGATTACTTCTTTGCAGCCTTCGCGGCTTCGATGGCCTTCGCCACCTGTGCCATGGCGTCGTCGGTCGCCTCGCGCACGCAACGATCGATTGTCCAGCCTTCCACCGGCACGTCGACCTTGATCTCCTTGCACGAAGAGGCCGCGGTTTCCTTCACGCGCTTCTCGAGCGTGGCCGCGCCGGCGGCCGTCGTCAGGTCGAGGTCTGCGTAGCTGACGCGCGAACGGATCGTCAGTTCCTTGATCGGTGCGCCGATGGGCGACTTGCCGACCACGATCTCGCGCACGGCCTCGACCGTCACGACTTCCATCGCCTGTGCATACAGGCCCTGGCTGGCGAGAGAGCAGCCGGCGGCAGCCGCCAGCAGAACGAACTTGTTGGGCTTCATGGTCTAGTCTCCGTTAGCGTCTGGCGGACCGCGGTCCTGTTCGAGCAAAATTGCTCGCGCAGCTTAGGACGCAGTCCAAAAGCAACACATCCGTGACGTTACGGACGGGGAAAACCGTGACGGGGCGAGCCGACGGCCGGCGATCCCCGGAACAAGACTCAGTCTAGATACTTGGCGTACCCTGTAATACGGCACCAAACGGCCAGGCCAACCTTGCTCGAACTGCGTCCCTCCTGTGAATGCTGCGACGCCGACCTGCCGGCGGACTCGCCGCTCGCGCGCATCTGCTCGTTCGAATGCACCTTTTGCGCGACGTGCACCGAGCGCCTGCTGCACGGTCGTTGCCCCAATTGTGGCGGGGACCTGCTGCCCCGACCGCGGCGTGCCCTCGAAAAGCTTGCGGCGCACCCGGCGTCGCCCCGACGGGTGTTCAACCCGAAACTGCGGGCAGGGTTGTCGGGGGGGAACCCCCAGCGTGCGGATGGCCAGCGCACGGGATCGACGGCGACACCGCCCGCACTGCGTCGGGTCATGACCGACGACCTGTCACTGCTCGGGCCGCTCGCCGACCTGCTCATCGATGCCGTGCACTCCGGTGCCTCGATCGGCTTCCTCGCTCCGCTGTCGCGGTCGACGGCTGAGCAGTACTGGCGCGGCGTGCTGTCCGCGGTGGGCGAGCTCCTGTTGCTCTGGGTCGCAGAAATCGACGGCCGCGTCGTGGGCTCGGTGCAGCTGGCGCTGTGCGACAAGGACAATGGCCGCCATCGTGGCGAGGTACAGAAGCTCTTCGTGCACCGGTCGGCACGGGGCCACGGCATTGCGACGCGGTTGATGAATGAGGTCGAGGCCGAAGCACGGCGTCGGCAGCGCAAGTTGCTGGTGCTCGATACGCTGCTGGGCTCGCAAGCCGAGGACGTCTATCGCCACCTGAACTGGACCCGCGCCGGCGAAATTCCCGACTACGCAGCATCGCCCGCCGGCGAGCTGTTTCCGACGGTCGTGTACTTCAAGACGCTGGCGTCATGAACACGCGTGACGCGCGCATCGTTGCAAGGCGATGTTCGGTGGCACTGCTGTCGGCACGCAGCGTTGACGCTGCGACCTCCGTCGCGCTCATGGTCTCGCGCGCATCGTGGATCGCGCGGAGGACCCGCACGATCCACGGCGAACCTTGTTCGAGCGGCCGCGAGGCGATGGTGCCAGCGGCTGGTCGGAAGGATGGATGCCGCCTCGCGACTACGCTCGAACTGCGGCGCTCGACAAATCGCGCGCCAGAGGTCGCAGCGTCAACACCGCGTGCCTGCCGCAAATGATGCACACCGCATTGATCGTGCAACGACCCGCCGGTCCCGCGCGCCAGCTCGTGCTGCTGCTTCACGGTGTCGGCGCCGACGAGACGGACCTGCAGCCCGTCGGTGAGCGGCTGGCGCGCGAGTACCCGGAAGCGCTGGTGGCCAGTCTGCGTGCGCCGCACCGGGGCAGCTTGGGGACCGGCCATCAGTGGTTCGCGGTCGATGGCATCGACGACTCCACCCGCATCGAACGCGTTGCGGCCGAGTTGCCGTCCTTCGTAGAGCGCGTCCGGCAATGGCAGCGGGATACGGGCCTGGGCCCGGAAGCCACCGTGCTGATCGGCTTTTCGCAGGGTGCGATCATGGCGCTCGAGGCCGTTTCCCAGGCGGGGGCCGACGTGCTGGCGGGCCGGGTCGTCTCACTGGCGGGACGATATGCGCGGTTGCCCGAGGCTGAGCCGGGCGGCACCACGCTGTTCCTGATCCACGGCAAGGCGGATCAGGTCATTCATTGCGGCCACACCGTGGAGGCGGCAAAACACCTGGTCGCGCTCGGGGCCGATGTGGTGGCCGACGTGATTCCGGGGCTGGGCCACGGGATCGACGCAGAGGTGCTCAGCCTGCTGGTCCAGCGGCTGCGTACGCACGTCCCGAAGCGGCATTGGGAGGCCGCCATGAGACAGGGCGTTCCCCCGCCGGGGGGCGGGACACAGTAGGATAGGCGCCCCCAAGGCCCGTCCGACAAGGCAGAACGCACGATGAACTCGCCGGCTTCGACGCCCAAGACTGCCGACGCTGCGCTGGTCAGCTACACGCACTGGATGTACGGGCTGCATGCGGCCAGCGCGATCATCGGCATGTTCAGCTCGGCCTTCATCGCGACGGCGTTCCTGTTCGGCCTGCCGTCGATCATCGCCGTGGTGATGAACTACATCCGCCGCAGCGACGCGCGCGGCACGTACCTCGAATCCCACTTCAGCTGGCAGTTGCGCACGTTCTGGTTTGCGTTGCTGTGGGTGACGGTGGTGTTCCTGCTGTCGCTGCCACTGTTCTTCATCCTCGTCGGGTTCGTCACGTTCCCGGTCGGAATTTTCATCGTCGGCGTCTGGGTCATCTATCGCGTCGCGCGCGGCTGGCTCAAGCTCAAGGACGGCCAGCCCGTCTGACAGTGCTCTCTCTGTCTTGCCTTCCTGTCCTTCCTCCCCTTCCTTGCCTTTCTCACCACGGAGTCGCGTTCATGGTCGTCGCAGCGGATAAGGTCGTGCTGATTCATTACACCCTCACCAACGACGAGGGCAAAGTGATCGACAGCTCGTCGGGCGGCGATCCGCTCGCTTACATTCACGGCCACGGCAACCTGATTCCAGGGCTCGAACGCGAACTCGAAGGCAAGTCCGCGGGCACCAAGCTCAGCGTGAAGATTGCGCCGGCTGATGGTTACGGCGAACGTGACGCGGAGCTCGTGCAGCGTGTGCCGAAGCGATCATTCGGCAACACTGCGAACATCCAGCCCGGCATGCAGTTCCAGGCGCAGACGTCAGATGGGCACTCGCGCGTCGTCACGGTGAAGGGTATCCAGGGCGACATGGTGACGATCGACGGCAACCATCCCCTCGCGGGCGAGCACCTCAACTTCGAGGTCGAGATCACCGAAGTTCGCGAGGCGTCGCAGGAAGAACTCGAGCACGGTCACGTGCACGGCCCGGGCGGCCATCACCACCACTGACGACGGGGTCGACTGGGTCCAGTTTGCAGCGACGCGGCGCATTCAACTGCGCCGCACGGCGAAACTAGTAATTTCCACCTAGCCCCGCGCGGACATTCCGGAAGCAGGACCAGCGCGCACGGAGCAACCTATGCTCCGTACGTTTTTCCTCCTGCGTGAAAATTTGGCCGGCCACCGCAAGGTTCGCCGGCCTTCTTTTATTCAGCGGACGACCGCTGCGGGCACGCGGAAATCACTGTTCAGCGCGGTGAGCGTCGCCGGGTCGCGGCCGTAAATGTCCTTGCGGAATATCACCTGGCCATCAGGCCGCGGCTGCGCCGTCCAGTACAGGATCAGCACGGGGATGGGACGCTTCAGGTTGACCGTTCGTGTCTCCTTGGTCGCGATCAACGCGGCAATGCTTTGCTGGTTCCATTGCGGGTCGTTCAGTACGAGCTCGGCCAGCTCGAAGGGCTTCTGCACGCGAATGCAACCCGAGCTGAACGTGCGCTGGTCCTGCTCGTAAAGCGACTTCGCCGGCGAATCGTGCAGGTACACCAGGTAGGGATTCGGGAACATCACCTTCACCAGGCCCAGCGCGTTGTTCGGGCCCGGGTCCTGCACGAACTGATACGGCGGCAGGCGCGACGGGCCGTACTGGTTCCAGTTGACCGAGTAAGGGTTCACTTCGCGTCCGCTGCCGTCGAGCACGCGGATGTTCATGCGCTTCAGTGCGCCCGGATTGCGCTTGAGCTCCGGCAGCTTGTCCTTCACCAGGATGCCCGGCGGAATCGTCCACGTCGGGTTGAAGACCACGTAGGTGACCTTGGAGCGGAAGATCGGCGTCTCGCGCTCGTCACGCCCCACGACGACGCGTGAAGTCCAGATCGGCTCGTCGTCGCGGAAGTAGCTGACGTAAAACCCGGCGACATCCACCAGCACGAACTCGCCCTTGATCTCGTGCAGCGTCCAGCGCGCACGCTCGAGGTTGATCCGAATCTGGTCGATGCGCTCCGCAACCGGTACGTTCATCGCCGTGCGCGTGCCTGGCCCGATGGCGCCATCGGCCGTGAGGCCATGCCGCTCCTGGAATGCCTTAACGCCCTGTTCCAGGGTCGCGTCGTAGAGGTTCGGCGAGTCGGCCACGGCGGTTGCCGGCGACGCGGGCAGATCCCGCGTGATGGCCAGGCGCTGCCGCAACATCGGCACGCGCGTGTCGCTCATGCCGGGCTTCAGCACC
>CAVVBC010000030.1:0-96247 GCA_963746325.1 uncultured Gammaproteobacteria bacterium
GGTGGACCTGCGGGCCCGGGTCAGCGGCATCCTGCTGCAGACGCATTTCGAGGACGGCGCACTGGTCGAGAAGGGCCAGCTGCTGTTTTCGATCGACGCGCGCGAATACCGCGCGCAGGTCAACAGTGCCCGCGCACAAGTGGCGTCGGCCGAGGCGAACCTCTATCGCGCCCGGCAGGACGTCGCGCGCTACGAGCCGCTGCTGGCCGACGAGGCGATCAGCCGGCAGGTGTACGACAATGCCGTGGCCGCCGCGCGCCAGGCGCAGGCGCAGGTCGAGGCCAGCCGCGCCACCCTGCAGGAAACGGAACTGGGCCTCGAATACGCAGAGGTGCGGGCGCCGCTCCACGGACGCATCGGCGCAACCCAGGTGTTTCCCGGCGGACTGATCACGGCCGGCCAGACGGAACTCGCGACGATCTCGGCCGACGACCCGGCCTGGGTCTACTTCACGATCAGCGAGGCGGAACTGCTCGACTTCGAACGTCGCATGGGCGGGCGGGAAGTGGCCGCGGACGACCCGCTGCGCAACGTGCAGCTGATCCTGAGCGACGGCTCGGTCTATCCCCTCCGCGGCCGAATCAACTTCAGCGACCGCGCGCTCGACGCCACCACCGGCACCTACAAGCTGCGTGCCGAGTTCCCCAACCCGAACCACGCGTTGCTGCCGGGACTGTTCGCGCGGGTGCGGGCAACAGGCGCCAAGCTCGACAATGCCCTGATCGTCCCGGACCGTGCGGTGCAGGAGCAGCTGGGCCGCTACTTCCTGACGGTCGTGGCTGACGGCGACAAGGCGGAGATGCGCCCGGTGACGCTGGGCCAGCGCTTCGGCAACCGGCAGGTGATCGTCGGCGGGCTGCAGGCGGGCGACCGCGTGGTGGTCGAGGGCATCCAGAAAGCACGCCCCGGCGCGTCGCTCAAGGTCGTGCCGGTCAAGCTCGAGGACTTCGACCGTCCCACCGGCGGCGACCCCGCGACCGACGCGGCGCGCGACCCCAGCCGCCACCGCGAACTGACCGGTACCGCGCCATGTCCCGCTTCTTCATCGACCGCCCGGTCCTTGCGATCGTGGTCTCGCTGTTCCTGCTGCTGGTGGGAACGCTGTCGCTGATCGGCCTGCCGATCGGCGAGTTCCCGAACATCGCGCTGCCGACCGTGCAGGTCAACAGTTTCTACCTCGGTGCCAGCTCGGACGTGGTCGAGGAAGCGGTGACCGCGCCGATCGACCAGCAGATCAACGGCGCAACCGACATGCTGTACATCAGTTCGGTGAGCGGCGACGACGGCAGTTCGGCCATCAGCGTCACGTTCGCGCTCGAGCGCGATCCCGACCTGGCCGCGGTCGAGGTGCAGAACCGCGTCTCGCAGGCCAACTCGCAGCTGCCCGCCGAAGTCATCAACGCGGGCATCACGGTGCTGAAGCAGTCGCCCGACGTGCTGATGTACTTCGCGCTGTACTCGCCCAAGGCCACCTACGACCCGCTGTTCATCAGCAACTACGGCTTCGTCTACATCGTCGACGAACTGAAGCGCGTCAAGGGCGTGGGCGACGTCGAGGTGTTCGGCTCCGACTTCGGCATGCGCGTGTGGCTCAAGCCGGACCGGATGGCCAGCCTGGGCATCACCGCCAACGACGTCGCGCAGGCCATCCGCGAGCAGAACGTGCAGGTGCCCGCCGGCCAGGTGGGCCAGCCGCCCGCCTCGCGCGGCCAGAGCTTCCAGTATTCCCTGCGCGTGAAGGGGCGCCTGGCCCAGTCCGCCGAGTTCGCCGACATCATCGTCGGCTCGAAGCCGGACGGCTCGTTCATCCGGGTCAAGGACATCGCCACCGTCGAACTCGGCGCGCGCACTTACAGCAACGTCTCCACGTTCAACGGCAACCCCGCGGCGGCGATCTCCGTCTCGCTGGTGCCCGGCGCCAACGCGCTCGAGACCGCGGCACTGGTCAAGGCCAAGCTCGATGAACTGGCCGATGCGTTTCCGCAGGACCTGGACTACAGCATCGTCTACGACACCTCGGCGTTCGTCGAAGCCTCGGTCGAGGAAGTCATCCACACCTTCATCGAGGCGCTGGTGCTGGTGCTGATCGTGGTGTTCCTGTTCCTGCAGAACTGGCGCACGACGCTGATCCCGATGCTGGCCGTGCCGGTGTCGCTGGTGGCAACCTTCGCCGCCTTCCAGTTGCTCGGTTTCACCATCAACACCCTGTCGCTGTTCGGCATGGTGCTGGCCATCGGCATCGTGGTCGACGACGCGATCGTCGTGGTCGAGGCGGTCGAGCACAACATGCGCACGGGGCTCAAGGTGCGCGAGGCCACGATCAAGGCCATGGACGAAGTGCAGGGCCCGGTGATCGCGATCGCGCTGATCCTGGCGGCGGTGTTCGTGCCGATGGGCTTCATCCCCGGCGTCACCGGCCAGCTGTACAAGCAGTTCGCCGTGACCGTGGCGGTGTCGACGGGGTTCTCGGCGCTGGTTGCGCTGACGCTGACACCCACGATGTGCATCCTGCTGATGAAGCCGCACGAGGAGAGCAACGGGCCCGTGGCGCGATTCTTCAAGGGGTTCAACTCGGGCTTCGACTGGCTGAACGATCGCTACGGCGTCGCGGCCGCAGTGCTCGCCCGCCGCACGCTGCTGGTGATGCTGACGCTGGGCATCGTCGTGCTGGTGACCGCGGGCCTGTTCCGCGCCGTGCCGACCGGCTTCGTGCCGGACGAGGACAAGGGCGCCGTCTTCATGCAGGTGCTGCTGCCCGACGCGGCATCGCAGGAGCGCACCGCGGACGTGCTGGCGAAGCTCGAACCGCAGGTCCGCCAGATCGCGGGCGTCGACTCCGTGGTCGGCGTCACCGGCTTCGACCTGCTGTCGGGCACTGCCGCCTCGAACGGCGCGCTGGTGATCGTCAAGCTGAAGCCCTGGGCCGAGCGCACCACGCCGGAGACCGGCGTGCGTTCGATCCTGATGCAGCTCTACGGGCTCGGGCAGGGCATCCCCGAGGCGGTGGTGATGCCGTTCAATCCGCCGGCGCTGCCCGGCTTCGGCTCGGTGTCGGGCTTCTCACTGATGCTGCAGGCGCGCTCGAACCAGCCGCCCGCGGAACTCGCCGCGGTGGCGCAGGAATTCATCGCGGCGGCGCAGAAGCGGCCCGAGATCGGCCGCATCAGCACGACCTTCAGCGCGGCCACGCCGAACTACCAGCTGTTCGTCGACCGCGAGAAGGCGAAGAAGCTCGGCGTCCCGGTCAGCGACGTGTTCACGACGCTGCAGACGTTCCTCGGCGGCTACCAGGTGAACGACTTCACCCGCTTCGGCCGCAACTACAAGGTGACGATGCAGGCCGAGTCCGATTTCCGCCAGGAAGTCACCGACATCTCGCGGCTGTTCGTGCGCAACAAGGACGGCGGCATGGTGCCGCTCGACACGCTCACCACCTGGGAGCAGAGCACGGGCGCGCGCTTCCTGCAGCGCTTCAACCTGTATCGCACCGCGGCGTTCAGCGGCACGCCAGCGCCGGGCGCCAGCTCCGGCGACGCGATCCGCGCGCTGGAGGAAGTGGCGCGCGAGACGCTGCCGGAAGGCTACGACATCGAATGGTCCGGCCAGAGCAAGCAGGAAATCGAGGCCGGCAACAGTTCGACGATCGTGCTCGGCCTGTCGATCGTGGTGGTGTTCCTGTTCCTCGCGGCGCTGTACGAGAGTTGGGCGGTGCCCTTCGCGGTGCTGCTGGCGACGCCGTTCGGGTTCATGGGCGCCCTGTTCGCGCTCAAGACGGTCGGCATTCCGTTCAACGTCTACGGCCAGATCGGCCTGGTGACGCTGGTGGGCCTGTCGGCCAAGAACGCGATCCTGATCGTCGAGTTCGCCAAGCTGAACCGCGAACAGGGCATGCCGATCTACGAGGCCGCGATGGCCGCGGCGCGCCTGCGCCTGCGGCCGATCCTGATGACCTCGCTGGCGTTCATCCTCGGCGTGGTGCCGCTGATGCTGGCGAGCGGCGCGGGCGCTGCGTCGAAGGTATCGGTCGGCATCACGGTGTTCGGCGGCATGCTCTGCGCCACCGTCTTCACGACACTGGCAGTGCCGGCGTTCTATGTGCTGATCCAGGGCCTGTCGGAACGGTTCGGCGGCAAGCCGCCGCACGCTCCCCAGGGGTCGACGGCGGAGGCCGCGACATGAGCGCCCGTCGCCTGCTTGCCGCCGTGGTCGCGGCCACGCTGGCCGGTTGCGCCATCGGCCCGGACTACGAGCGGCCGGCCGACCTGCCGGCGCCGGTCGAGTTCCGTGGCGTCCTGTCGCCGCAACAGGCCGAGTCGATCGCCGACCTGCACTGGGCCGAGGCCTTCAACGACCCCGAGCTGCGCGCGGTGATCGAGACGGCGCTCGCCAACAACCTCGACCTGCGTATCGCAGCCGCGCGAGTCGAAGAGTTCCGTGGCCGTGCGCGCGTCGCACGCAGCTACCTCGGGCCCAACCTCGGTGTCAGCGGCAGCACCTCGCCGGCGCCGGGCACGCCCGACGACAGCACCTATTCGCTGGGCCTCGCCCTCAACTGGGAGATCGACCTGTTCGGCCGGCTGCGGCGCGCGAACGAGGCGGCACGGGCCCAGTTGCTGGCCACCGAGGACTTCCAGCGCGGCGTGGTCAACGCGCTGGTGGCCGACGTCGCCACGACGTGGTTCCGCCTGCGCGAGACCGACGAGGAAGTCGCGATCATCAAGCGCACGATCGAGAGCCAGTCGGCATCGCTCGAGCTCATCCGCTCGCAGAAGCGCAACGGCATCGCGTCGGCCACCGAAGAGATGCAGGCCCTGTCGCAACTGGCGGCGACGCGTGCGCAACTGCCGCAGGCCGAGCTCACGCGCGTCCAGACCGAGAACCTGCTCAGGTTCCTGCTCGGCGGCGAGCCGGGCCCGGTCGCCCGCAGCAGCCAGCCGCTCGCCTTCCCGGTCCCGGCCGACATCCCGGTGGGCCTGCCTGCGCAATTGCTGGCGCGACGACCCGACCTGCGCCAGCTCGAAAACGAATTGCACGCGGCCACCGCCAACGTGGGTGTGGCAGAGGCGACCCGCTTCCCGTACCTGTCGATCGGCCTGACGTCGTTCTTCGGCGTGATCAGCCCGGACCTCGGCAAGCTGCTGAACGGCAACGACCCGGCGCAGGACCTGTTCTCGATCGGTCCGTTCGTCAACATGCCGATCTACCAGTCGGGTTACGGCACGGGCAACGTCGAGGTCGCTCGGGCACAGCTCAAGCAGTCAGAGCTCGCGTATCGCAAGGGTGTCCTGCAGGCCTTCCGCGAAACCGCAGATGCGCTGGCCGTCACCGACAAGACCCGCGACGTGATTGCCGAGACCGTGATCCGGCGGGACGCGGCCCGCCGGCTGCTCGACCTGCAGAAGAAGCGCTACATCGCCGGCGTGGTGAGCTACCTCGAAGTACTCGACGCCCAGCGGCAGCTGTTCGCGTCCGAGATCGAGCTGTCGCAGACGCAGCTGTCGCGCGCGCTCGGCTACGTCGACCTGTACCGCGCGCTGGGCGGTGGCTGGACACCGGCCAGGTAAGCAGGCGCCGCGCGGCTGGCGGTCGCAATCGAGTGCGGCCAGGCCGCGCGGTCATTCACGCTCGGCGGTCCAGTTCAGCACGAACTTGCGGTGCTCGGCCCACGTCTGCCCGAGGATCCGGTCGCCGATCAGGCAGCCTGACGTATGGTACGGCCCCACGCCGTCCGTCGTCCGGAAGGCGAAGCAGACGCGGCCATTCGAGGCGCTCGCCTGCCCTGCTTCGATGACGCTGTCATAGAACGAACCCCGGACCGTTCGATCGGGCGCGATCTCGAGCACCATCTGCTTGTCGTAGCGCGGTTCGTCGGGCGCGGTACGCAGGTCAACGACCCAGCGGCCAGCGAGCGCGGCCATGCCGGTCTGCGCGTCGCTCACGACTGCCGCCGTACTTGCCGGGACGGTGGCCGTGGCCGTCACCAGCGCGTCGCCCGCACGTGCCGTGGCGATGCCGGCGCACAGCGCAATCGACGCTGAGAGAAAAGCAGTCGCGTACTTTGCGCTCATCGAGAACTCTCCAGCGAAATGGCAGGCGTGCATCGCACGATGGCGGAGATTCGTACGGGAATGCGATCTGGATTCCGCGCTGGCGCCGAGCTCCCTCAACGGGCGAACCGCCCGTCACGCAGGAAGCGAGCGACGTGGTCCGCGACGTCCGCAGCAAACAGCATCCCGACGTGGCTGTGCGGCACGACGATGTGATCATCGAGACCCGGTATCACGGTCTCGCTGACGGCGACGGTGCCGTCGTTCTCGTCGTCGAAGCTGGCGAAGAACTGGCCTGCACCGAGCCGACGCGTGCCGGCGATCGCACCGAGGGCCGTGGGCGTGCCGCAGTTCCAGCAGCGCCCGCAGGGCTGCGCCAGTTCGTCGAGCACGTGCGGCCCGAGCAGCGGACGCAACAGCGCGAAGCGTGAAGCACCGACGGCCGCCCGGCTGCCGTTGAGCGGCGATCCCAGCAGCACGGCGTTGCCCGGCAGGTCGCGGATGCCGTGCTCGGCAAGACACTTGTATACGATCGCCCCGCCGAGGCTGTGGCCGACCAGGTGCACGCGCTCGGCCCCGGCACCGCGTTCACGCACGAAGGCCGCAAGTTCGGCGGCGATCTCGGCTGCACTGCCATGCAGCGACGGATAGGTGAAGACGTGCGCGTCGAACCCGTGCTGCGACTGCAGGCGCTGCCGCAACACGCCGAATTCGAGCCCGTTCATCCACAGGCCGTGGACCAGGACCACCGCATCACGGCTCGAAACAGGGGACATTCACCTATTTCCGGCGCGCGGAGCGGGTGCAGACGAGTGGTGAAGAAACAGGTGAATGCCCCCGTTTCTCACTCCTTGATCGGCAGCTTGACGCGAATATGCAGGTCGCGCAGCTGCTGCTCGGACACCTCGGTGGGTGCGTCGGTCAGCGGGCAGGTGGCCGTCTGCGTCTTCGGGAACGCGATGACGTCACGGATCGAATCGGCGCCCGCCATCAGCATGGCGAGCCGATCGAGGCCGAACGCGATGCCGCCGTGCGGCGGCGCGCCGAACTTGAGCGCGTCGAGCAGGAAGCCGAACTTCTTCTCCGCTTCTTCCGCGCCGATGCCGAGCAGCTCGAACACCGTCGACTGCATCTCGTTGCGGTGGATACGCACCGAGCCGCCGCCGATCTCGGAGCCGTTCAGCACCATGTCGTAGGCGCGCGCCAGCGCGTCGCCCGGATTAGCCTTGAGCGCGGACGGCTCGTCGTTGACCGGCGCCGTGAACGGATGGTGCATCGCAGCCCAGCGCTTCGAGTCCGGGTCCCATTCGAACATCGGGAAATCGACGACCCACAGCGGCGCCCAGCCGGTGCGCACGAGGCCGAGGTCCTGGCCGACCTTGATGCGCAGCGCGCCGATCGCGTCGTTGACGACCTTGGCCTTGTCGGCGCCGAAGAAAACCAGGTCGCCGGTCTGCGCGCCCGTGCGGCTCATCAGGCCGGCGACCGCGTCGTCGGACAGGAACTTGAGGATCGGGGACTGCAGGCCTTCGCGGCCTTTCGCCGCGTCGTTCACCTTGACGTAGGCGAGGCCCTTCGCGCCATAGCGCGCGACGAACGCGGTGTAGTCGTCGATCTGCTTGCGCGAAAGCTTTTCGCCGCCGCCCGGCACGCGCAACGCGGCGACGCGGCCTTCCGCATCGCCCGCCGGGCCGGAGAACACCTTGAAATCGCAGTCCTTCACCAGGTCCGCGACGTCGACCAGCTCGAGCGCGATGCGCAGGTCGGGCTTGTCGGAGGCGTAGCGACGCATCGCCTCGGCGTAGGTCATGCGCGGGAACGGCTCCGGCAGCGACTGGCCAAGCACGTCCTGGAACAGCTTGCGCACCAGCGCTTCCATCAGGCCCATGATGTCATCGCGCGTCAGGAACGACGTCTCGATGTCGAGCTGGGTGAACTCGGGCTGCCGGTCGGCGCGCAGGTCCTCGTCGCGGAAGCAGCGCACGATCTGGTAGTAGCGGTCGAAGCCCGCCATCATCAGCAGCTGCTTGAAGATCTGCGGCGACTGCGGCAGCGCGAAGAACTTGCCCGGTTGCGTGCGGCTCGGCACCAGGTAGTCGCGCGCACCTTCGGGTGTCGCCTTGGTCAGCATCGGCGTCTCGACGTCGATGAAGCCGTTGCCGTCCAGGTATTCGCGCATCGAGCGCGTGATGGCATGCCGCTGGCGCAGCCGCTTCTGCATCACGTCGCGGCGCAGGTCGATGTAGCGGTACTTGAGCCGCGTCTCTTCCTTCACTTCCTCGTCGAGCTGGAACGGAATCGGCTCGGACCGGTTCAGCACCTCGATGCCGCGCGCGAGCAACTCGACCTGGCCCGATGCAAGGTTGGAGTTCGCCGTGCCCGCAGGACGCGGGCGCACCGTGCCGGTGACCTTGATGACCCATTCGCCGCGCAGGCGCTCTGCCTCGGCGAAGACGTTGGCCGCATCGGGGTCGAAGACCACCTGCAGCAGGCCGTCGCGGTCGCGCAGGTCGACGAAGATGACCCCGCCGTGGTCACGGCGGCGGCTGACCCAGCCCGCGACTTCGACGGTGGAACCGACGAGGCGCTCGTTGACGTCGCCGCAATAATGAGTGCGCATGGGCATGGGAAAAGTCCGCAAAAAGGGGTGCCGCAACCGGCCAGGGCCGGCCCGCAAGGCTCAGCCGGAGAATGTTACGGAGGGGGTTGCTGCGGCGCAAGATCGGCCGCCAGAGGCTTGTTTTTCCACTTGGGTACGACCACGCCCAGGGTCAGCAGCATGCGGAACGCCTCGTCCACGGTCATGTCGAGTCGAACCACTTCGTCGCGGGGCACCATGACGATGAAACCGGTGGTGGGATTGGGGGTGGTCGGCACGAACACGCAGACCACGTCCTGCGCCGTTTTCGCCTGCACCTCTTCCAGTTCCTCGGACGTGATGAATCCCACGCTGAAGATGCCCTGCCGCGGAAACTCGACCATCACGACCTGCTTGAACGACTTGCCTTTGTCGGTCAGGACAGTCTCGCTGAACGTCTTGGCGCCACCGTAGACCGCGCCGATCACGGGAATGCGGCGGACGAGGTTCTCGAACCCCTCGACGATCTGGCCGCCGAAAAGATTGCGGACCACCACGCCGGTGACGACCAGCAGCAGGAACGACAGGACGATGCCTACGCCGGGCACGTACTGGCCCACCAGCGCCTCGGGGCGCCACGACGGCGGCAGCAGCACCAGCGACTGGTCGAGGATGCCGGACAGGAACCGGATGACCCAGACCGTCACCATGACGGGGATCCAGATCAGGAGACCGGCAATCAGGTAATTGCGCAACTGTCGCGCAGGATGCCGACGCCCGTTGGCGTTGCCTGTTGCGGTTTCGTCGCCTGCAGCCGTGGGTTTCAATTCAGGCAATGGCGTCCACTCCGCGGCACGGGCCCGCAGCCCGTCGTATTCTTCAACGTTTGCTGGCGGCTTTCCGCGCCGGCTTCTTCGCCGCGGGCCGGGCACGAGCCACCGGCTTCGCGACGGGCTTCGCCGCCGGCTTCTTCATGGCAGCGCCTTTCGACTTTTGCGAACTGCCCGAGTCGGACTTCGACTCGGGCTTCGGCTCGGGCTTCTTTTCAGCCGACGCATCCGTCTTCGCTGCCTTGTCCGCAGCTGCGGCCTCGGCGGGAGGACCGTCGTCCTTGCCGGCCAGGTTGCGCTTGCGCTCGTTCTCGGACTTGAAGTCGGTCTCGTACCAGCCGCTGCCCGCGAGCCGGAACATCGGGGCTGAAATCAGCCGCTTGAGCGAGTGCTTGCCGCACTCGGGGCACTCGCGCAGCGGCTTGTCGGAGAACTTCTGCAGCGCCTCCAGGTGGTGCTGGCACTTCTGGCACTGGTATTCGTAGATCGGCATGGTGCTCTGGCGCGGTGAACCGGGCTGTAGGGTAGTCCAATCGGCCGCGGATTATACCGGGACCGTGGCGCGCTCGAACGCCAACACACCCTCCCGTACCGTGACCCGGATCGTGTCCCCGGCGGCGAATTCGCCGCGCAGGATGCGCTGGGCCAGCGGATTCTCGACCTGGTGCTGGATTGCGCGCTTGAGCGGCCGCGCGCCGTACACCGGGTCGAATCCGGCCTCCCCGAGCAGGTCGCGGGCGGCATCGTCCAGCTCCAGCCCCATGTCGCGATCGGCCAGTCGCCGGCGCAGGTTGCCGAGCTGGATGCCGACGATCTCGCGGATGTGGTCCCTGCCCAGCGGATGGAACACGACCACTTCGTCCACGCGGTTGATGAATTCGGGGCGGAAGTGCTGGCCCACGATCTCCATCACGGCCGCCTTCATGCGCGCGTAGTTGGTCTCGCCCGCGAGCTCCTGGATCACGTTCGAACCGAGGTTCGACGTCATGATCACGACGGAGTTGCGGAAGTCCACGGTACGGCCCTGGCCGTCCGTGAGACGGCCGTCGTCGAGCACCTGCAGCAACACGTTGAACACGTCCGGGTGCGCCTTCTCGACTTCGTCGAGCAGGATCACGGCGTAGGGACGGCGGCGCACGGCCTCCGTCAGGTAGCCGCCTTCCTCGTAACCCACGTATCCCGGCGGCGCGCCGATGAGCCGCGCCACGGAGTGCTTCTCCATGAACTCCGACATGTCGATGCGTACCATCGCCTCCTCGGTATCGAAGAGGAATTCGGCGAGCGCCTTGCAGAGTTCCGTCTTGCCGACTCCCGTGGGCCCGAGGAACAGGAACGAACCGTTCGGGCGATGCGGATCGGAGAGACCGGCGCGCGAACGGCGGATGGCGTCGGAGACTGCCTTGACCGCCTCGTCCTGGCCGACGACGCGCTTCGCGAGAGCATCTTCCATGCGCAGCAGTTTTTCGCGCTCGCCTTCGAGCATCTTCGAGACTGGAATGCCGGTCCACTTCGAGACGACCTCGGCGATTTCCTCCTCGGTCACCTTGTTGCGGACGAGCGTCGGCGCTTTCGTCTCGCTTTCCTGTGCCGACTTCAGGCGCTTCTCGAGTTCCGGAATCTTGCCGTACTGCAGCTCCGACATGCGGGCGAGGTCGCCGGCGCGACGCGCGGTCTCGAATGCCTGGCGCGCATCCTCGAGTTCCTGCGTGATCTGCGCAGCACCCTGCGCGGAGGCCTTTTCCGCCTTCCAGATTTCCTCGAAGTCGGCGTACTCCTTGCCGAGGTCGCCCAACTGCTCGTCGAGCGCCTCGAGCCGCTTCTTCGAAGCGTCGTCCTTCTCTTTCTTGAGCGCCTCACGCTCCATCTTGAGCTGGATGATGCGGCGGTCGAGGCGGTCCATTTCCTCGGGCTTCGAGTCCATCTCCATGCGGATGCGCGACGCGGCTTCGTCGATCAGGTCGATGGCCTTGTCAGGCAGCTGCCGATCCGCGATGTAGCGGTGCGAGAGCGTGGCCGCGGCGACGATGGCAGGGTCCGTGATCTCGACCTTGTGGTGGACCGCATAGCGCTCCTTCAGGCCGCGCAGGATCGCGATCGTGTCTTCGACCGACGGCTCGTTGACCAGCACCTTCTGGAAGCGGCGTTCGAGCGCCTTGTCTTTTTCGACGTACTTGCGGTACTCGTCGAGCGTGGTGGCGCCGACGCAGTGCAGCTCACCGCGAGCAAGCGCGGGCTTCAGCATGTTGCCGGCGTCCATCGCGCCTTCGGCCTTGCCGGCGCCGACCATCGTGTGCAGCTCGTCGATGAACAGGATGACGCGGCCTTCCTGCTTCGCGAGGTCGTTGAGCACGCCCTTGAGCCGCTCCTCGAATTCGCCACGGAACTTGGCGCCCGCGATCAGCGCGCCCATGTCGAGCGCCAGGATGCGCTTGTCGCGCAGGCTTTCGGGCACTTCCTTGTTGACGATGCGCAGCGCCAGACCCTCGACGATCGCGGTCTTGCCGACGCCCGGTTCGCCGATCAGCACCGGGTTGTTCTTGGTGCGCCGCTGCAGCACCTGGATCGTGCGACGGATCTCGTCGTCGCGGCCGATGACCGGATCGAGCTTGCCCTGCTCCGCACGTTCGGTCAGGTCGATGGTGTATTTCTCGAGCGCGCCGCGCTGTTCCTCGACGTTGGGGTCGTCGACCTTGTTGCCGCCGCGGATCTCGTTGATCGCGCGCTCGACGGCTGCCTTCTGCACCCCGGCGTCCTTCAGGACCTGCGCCAGCGGACCCTTGTCCTCGAGTGCGGCAAGCACGAACAGTTCGCTGGTGATGTACTGGTCACCCCGCTTCTGCGCGATCTTGTCGGTGAGGTTGAGCAACCGGGCGAGGTCATTGGAGAGATGCACGTCGCCGCCGGTGCCTTCCACCTTCGGCAGGCGATCCAGCGCGTCGCGCAAGCGCCCACGCAGCACGCTGACGTTGGTGCCGCACTTGTCGAGCAACGGGCGAATCGTGCCGCCCTGCTGGTCGAGCAGCGCCTGCAGCAGGTGCACGGGCTCGATGATCTGGTGATCGCGGCCCAGGGCCAGCGATTGTGCTTCCGCGAGCGCGGCCTGGAACTTGGTCGTGAATTTGTCTTGGCGCATGGGGGCTGCAGTCCGTAGGACGTGATGCGCCCAGATTTGGGGCCGGAGCCGCGAACTAAAAGGGGTTAGGGAGGGCTAGGGGCTAGGGGCTAGTCGGAACGCACGTCGGACGACTTGGGCAGCCCTGCTTTAAAACGACTCAATAAATTCAAAAGTTATGAGACTGCTTTCGTTAGGGCAGCACTTCCTGCTACCTAGCCCCTAGCCCCTATCCCTACCCCTATCCCCCTTCCTAATGCATCCCCTGGTGCGTGAAGAACACCAGCGCGACACCCAGCGCGATGAACAGGACCTGGCCCAGGCTGGCCCGCAGGTCGACTCGTCGGTGCAGGCCGGGAATCAGGTCGGCGACGGCAACGTAGATGAAGCTCGCCGCGGCGAACGCGAGCGCGTACGGCAGGTATTCGAGGGCGGTGCCGAGCGCGAAATACGCGATCACGCCACCCACCACGGAGGTCAGGCTCGAGACCAGGTTCAGGGACAGGGCGCGCGCACGGCTGAAGCCGCCGTGCAGCAGGATCGCGAGGTCGCCCACCTCCTGCGGGATCTCGTGCGCGAACACAGCCAGCGCCGTCACGATGCCGAGTTGCGGATTGGTCATGAACGCGGCTGCGACCAGCACGCCGTCGAGCAGGTTGTGAAACGTGTCGCCCGCCAGGATGAGGTTGGCCGAGGCGCGGTCGCGCGCGTCGGGCGTCGGCGAATGCATCTCGCACGGGTCGTCGTGGCAATGTCGCCAGAGCACGAACTTCTCGAGCAGGAAGAACAGCAGGATGCCGGCGAGCAGCGCGAGCCCAACGTGGTGCGTGGCCTCCGGGCCCGCGCCTTCCAGCGCGTGCGGTATCAGGCCGAGGAACGCGGCGGCCAGCAAGGTGCCGGTGGCGAAGCTCACCAGGTGCGGCAGCAAGGCCGTACGCGCTTTCGCGCCGAGCGCCAGGAACACGCCGGCGGCCAGTGCGCTCAGCAAACCGCTCAGCGCCGTGAACACGACGATCAGTTGCAAGGTGCTCAAGGTTATTCGTTCTGCATGCGGGGCCGGCGGGAGACGGTCAGGTTAGCACGCGCCCCGTGCGGAATCGCCGCGGGCGCCCGCTGACGCTGGCGCCGTACCGGTGGCGTCGGGCGCGAGCCAGGCCAGCGTCGCCATGCGCCCGGTGCGGCCGCCGTCACGCCGGAAGGAGAAAAACCTCTCCCGGCTCGCCGTGCGTGCAGTATCCGCCGCCCGTGACAGCAACCACGCCGCTGCGCAGCAGCGCCTGCCGGGCGAGCTGGTACAGGTCCGCCTGATAACGGCCGGCTGCATTGCGCGTGAAGCCCGCTGCATTCGCCGCGTCGCGAGCGACAAAAGCTTCGCGCACTTCGGGACCCACTTCGAACGCCTGCGGCCCGATGGCAGGCCCGAGCCAGGCGACCAGTTCTGCCGCGGGCGCCTGCAACGCGCTGACCGTTGCTTCGAGCACGCCAGCCACGAGTCCGCGCCAACCGGCATGCGCGACGCCTACGCGCGTGCCCGCGCGATCCGCGAACACGACCGGCAGGCAGTCGGCCGTCATCACGACGCAGACACGCCCCGGGACAAAGGCCACGGCGGCATCGGCACGCGGCGGCGGCGCGCCGACTTCGCCGGCCACGTCCGTGTGCACTGCGACGGCCGTCCCGTGCACCTGCTCGAGCCACATCGGTTCGGCCGGCAAGCCGGCCGCTGCCCGCAACAGCGCGCGGTTGTCCCGCACGTGATCCGGCTCGTCGCCTACGTGTTGCGCCAGATTGAAGCTCGCATACGTTCCCGTGCTGAGACCGCCGCCGCGCAAGGTCGAGAGCGCGCGTACTTGCGCCGGGGCCTCCCAGTCGGGCGTCAACCAGGAACCGTGCGGCAACGCGCGGGCTGGACTCATGCCTTGGCGGAAGCGAGGTCCGCCGCCAGCGTCGCGAGCAGGGACTTCATGTCCTGCGGCAATGGCGCCAGTGCCTCGAGCGGCTTGCCGGTGACGGGATGCTCGAGCTGCAGTTTCGCAGCGTGCAGGGCCTGCCGCGGAAACGCGCGCAGCGCCACGCGCAGTTCTTCGGTCGCACCCTTGGGTTGCGCGAGGCGGCCGCCGTACACGCGGTCGCCGACGATCGGGTAGCCGGCATGGGTGAGATGCACGCGGATCTGGTGCGTGCGCCCGGTCTCCAGTTGCACGCGCACGTGCGTGTGCGCGCGATAACGCTTGATGACCCGGTAATGCGTGACCGCGTCACGACCGCCCTGCCGGATCGCCATGCGCACGCGGTCGGTCGGATGGCGGTCGATCGGCGCGTCGATGGTGCCGCCCGCCGTCATGACGCCGCGAGTGATGGCCTCGTACTCGCGGTGGATGTCGCGTGCCTCGAGCATGCGCACCAGCGCGGTGTGCGCCTTGATCGTGCGCGCGATGATCAGCAGGCCGCTGGTGTCCTTGTCGAGCCGGTGCACGATGCCGGCCCGCGGCAGGCCAGCCAGCTGGGGGTCGCGCGACAACAGCGCGTTCTGCAACGTCTGGTCCGGATTGCCGGCGCCCGGATGGACGACCAGGCCCGGCGGCTTGTTGACGATGTAGACGTGCTTGTCCTCGTAAATCATCGCGAGCGGGATGGCCTGGGCCTGCGCCGCGGTTTCCTCGGTGAGGGTGGCCGCCACCTCGACCGACTCGCCGCCGTTCAGCTTGTCCCGCGGCCGGATGGCCACGCCGTCGACGAGCACTTCGCCGGCATCGATCCACGTCTTGAGACGGCTGCGCGAGTAGTCGGGCAGCAACTGGGCCAGGGCCTGGTCCAGGCGCTGGCCTGCCAGGTTCGTGGGAATCTGCAAGCGAAGGTGAACGGTTGAGGTCGTCATGGTGTCGAATTCTATATACTTCACGCCCTTCCGCAGGGCCCGACCCCAGGATCTCCGCATGGCTGCCGCCTTTTCCCCTCGTGTCCTCGCCACGGTCCTGCTCGCGTCGTCCCTGCTCGCGACGGCCGGCTGCAGCAGCCTCAAGTTCTGGGACAAGGGCGGCGAAAAAGTCATCGAAGGCTCGCCCGAGCAACTGTATCGGGACGCCATCAAGAACGTCAGGAACAGCAATTACCCGGCGGCGATCGAGCGTTACGAGACGCTCGAGGCCCGCTACCCGTTCAGCGAGCAGGCGAAGCAGGGCCAGCTGGACCTGATCTACGCCTACTACAAGGCCCGGGCGAGCGAATCGGCGATCGACCAGGCCGATCAGTTCATCCGCGAAAACCCCACGCACCCGCGCGTCGACTACGCCTATTACGTGCGCGGCCTGGTGTATTTCGAGTCCGGCGCCAACTGGCTCGAGCGCCAGTTCAAGGTCGACATCGCCCAGCGCCCGCCGCACGAGGCCCGCAAGTCGTTCCAGGCCTTCCAGACGCTGGTCCAGCAATACCCCAAGAGCCCGTATGCGGTCGACGCCCGGCAGCGCATGATTTACCTGCGCAACCGCCTGGCCGATTACGAAGTCGCGGTGGCGCGCTTCTACGTCAAGCGCGGCGCGTATGTGGGCGCCGCGAACCGCGCCAAGGGTGTCATCGAGAACTTCGACGGCGCGCCTGCCGTCGATCCCGCGCTCAAGATCCTGGCAGCGTCGTACCGCAAGCTCGGCATCGAAGACCTGGCTTTGGTCGCCGACAACGTCCGCAAGGCGAACGACGTCGCCAACGTGCCAGACCTGCCCAACACCGCAGCAGCCGGCGCGGGCGCCGCTGGTGCCACCGCGACGGCTGGCTGCAAGGCGGTCGCGGATGGGATTTCGGCGCGGCCCCGCCGCAGGCCGGCAAGTGGGAAGCCGCGGCCGGCATCACGGCCGCGGGCTCCACCGACGTCGATTTCGAAGGCGGCACCACGGCCAACATCAAGAGCAGCTTCGGCTTCATGGCGGGCGGCGGCTACAACTTCACCGACCGCTTGCGCCTGGGCGGCAGCTTCCGTTACGACAGCAAGGACTACGACGCCGACGTGGTGGGCGACACCGCCGGCGAGGTCTACGCGATCGACGGCAGCATCGACACGATGTCGGTGATGATCGACGCGGCCTACACCTTCATGACGGGACCGATATCGCCCTACATCGCCGGCGGCGTCGGCTGGGCCTGGGTGGACACCAACATCGCGAGCGCGCCACCCGAGGTCGGCTGCTGGTGGCATCCATGGTGGGGATACGTCTGCACCTCATGGCAGGACACGCGCACGGTCGACGGCCTGGCCTACGAAGTCGGCATCGGCATGCGCTACGACTTCAGCAACGCGCTGGCGGCCGATGCGGCCTATCGCATGCGCTGGATGGATTTCGAGTACGCCACGGGCTCGCCTTCGACCGATACGCTGCAGCTCAGCCTGGTCTGGAAATTCTGACTTTCCGGCGCTGCGCAAGCAGCATAACGCACTGATTTAGATAGCAAATGCCCCGCCTTGGTGCGGCCGGCAGGGATTGCCTGCATCTTGTCGCCAAAACCCGACACACCCTCCCCTTTGGTTGCGCTGCACCGCACATAGAATCGCGCCCGGTCTCTTCCCTTGGGTGGTCGATGAAGAAGCTGTCGGGTTTCCTGATCGTCGTCCTGTTCGCCATGCTCACGGTGGCGGCGTGGGGCTACGTCAATCGTCCGAGCACCGAGCCGGCCCTGCCGCGGGTGATCAACGGGTTTGCGTTCCAGCCGTACCAGAAAGACCAGAACGCAATCACGGGCAACGACCCGACGGTCGAACAGATCGCGGGGGACCTGAAGCTGCTCGCGGGCACGACCCGCGCGGTGCGCACTTACAGCTCGCTCGGCATCACTCGGCGAGATTCCGGTCCTGGCGCGCAAGCATGACCTGAAGGTCATGCTCGGCAGCTGGCTCGATGCCGACCGCGAGCGCAACGAGCGCGAGATCGAAGCCGTCATCCGGCTGGCGAAGCAGCACCGCAACGTCCACCGTGTGCTGGTCGGCAACGAAGTCGTGCTGCGCGGCGACCTGCCCGTCCCCGACCTGCTGGCACACCTCGATCGCGTGCGGGCCGCGACGCGACAGCCCGTGAGCACCGCCGAGCCCTGGCACGTCTGGATCAAGCATCCTGAGCTGGCCGCGCACGTCGACTTCATCACCGTGCACATGCTGCCGTACTGGGAAGGCGTCGAGGTCGAGTCCTCCGTCGGTTACGTCATCGCGAAGCTCGCCGAAGTGCAGCGCGCGTTCCCGGGCAAGCCGATCGTGATCGGCGAAGTGGGCTGGCCGAGCGAAGGCCGCACGCGCGAATCGGCGGTGGCGACTACCGCCAACGAGGCGCTGTTCCTGCGTCGCTTCCTCGCGTACGCCGAGCAGCAGCGGCTCGAGTACTTCGTGATGGAAGCGTTCGACCAGCCGTGGAAAGCCGCGGCCGAAGGCAAGGTGGGCGCGTACTGGGGCGTGTACGACGCGGACCGCCAGCAGAAATTCGAGTTCCGCGCGCCGATCGTGCGCGTGCCGCACTGGCACGTGCTGGCCGCCGCCTCCGTGCTGGCCGCGGCGTTCATGCTGTGGCTGTTCTATTTCCACAGCCACTCGCTGCGTAATCGTGGCCGCAGCTTCCTCGCCGTGGTGGTGTACGCCACGGCCACGCTGCTGGTCTGGACGCTGTACGACTTCTCGCAGCAGTACCTGACCGTCGGCAGCGTGCTCGTCGGCGCGGTGCTGATGGTGGGCATGCTCGGGGTGATCGCCGTGCTGTTCGCGGAAGCGCACGAATGGGCCGAGGCCCGCTGGGCGGACAATCACAGTCGCCTGTTACGACCGTCGCGGGTGCCGGACAGCGAACTGCCGCGCGTATCGATCCACGTCCCGGCCTACAACGAGCCGCCGGACATGCTGATCGAGACGCTCGACGCGCTCGCGCGGCTCGATTACCCCGATTTCGAAGTGCTGGTCATCGACAACAACACGCTCGACGAGGCCGTCTGGCGTCCCGTCGAAGCGCATTGCGCGCAGCTCGGTGCGCGGTTCCGCTTCTTCCATGTGTCGCCGCTCGACGGCTTCAAGGCGGGCGCGCTCAACTTCGCACTGCGCCACACCGCACCCGACGCCGCCGTGGTGGCCGTGATCGACGCCGACTACATCGTGCGTCCCGAATGGCTGCGCGACCTTGCGCCCGCCTTCGCCAATCCGCGCACGGGCGTGGTGCAGGCGCCGCAGGACTACCGCGACGCCGGCGAGAGCGCGTTCAAGGCCATGTGCCACGCGGAGTATCGCGGCTTCTTCCACATCGGCATGGTCACGCGCAACGAGCGCAACGCGATCATCCAGCACGGCACCATGACGATGGTGCGGCGCGAACTGCTCGAGCGCATCGGCTGGTCGGAGTGGTGCATCACGGAAGACGCGGAGCTCGGGCTGCGCATCCTCGACCTGGGGTACGAGACGACGTACATCCCGACGAGCTACGGTCGCGGCGTGATGCCGGACACGTTCCTCGACTTCAAGAAGCAGCGCTCGCGCTGGGCGTTCGGCGCGATGCAGATCCTGCGCCGGCACTTCGACGCGCTCATCCACGGGCGCAACACCGGGCTGACCGCCGGGCAGCGCTACCACTTCGTCGCCGGCTGGCTGCCGTGGCTCGCCGACGGCTTCAACCTGCTCGTGAACATGGCGGCCCTCACCTGGTCGCTGGTCATGGTGCTGTTCCCGCGCCACATCGAGCCGCCCCTGCTGCTGTTCTCGGTGCTGCCGCTGTCGCTGTTCCTGTTCAAGCTGGTGAAGCTGCTGCACCTGTACCGGTCGCGCGTGGGCGCCACCTTCACACAGACCGTGGCGGCGGCAATCGCCGGTCTCGGCCTGTCGCATACCGTCGGCTCGGCGATGCTGAGCGGGTTCGTGAACAAGGACCGCCCGTTCTTCCGCACGCCAAAGCGCGCCTCCCGCCATGCCTGGCTGCAGTCGCTCGCCGCGGCGCGCGAGGAAGCGATACTCATGTGCGGTCTCTGGATTGCGGCTTACGCGGTGAGCAGCATTCCCGACATGGATGGTGACCTGCCGGGACTCATCGGCAGCCCCGACCTGACCGTGTGGGTGACGGTGCTGCTGGTGCAGTCGATTCCCTACGCCGCGACCGTCATCGTCTCGCTGGTGAGCAGCCTGCAGCTGCCCGGACACTGGATCGGCGAGGCGCGCGATGCGGCCATCCCGGTCCCGCTCGCCGACTTCGATGCAGAGGAGGCGGCAGCAAGCCACGCAACTTCCACGCTACCCGTGACGGCGATATCGGGTAACAATGGCGGCGCCCTGCCGGCCACGGCCAAGCTCGATTCCGCTAAGTGAACGCAAACACCGCCGACTTCATCCCGCCCACTTCGAACACGACCGCGCCGCACGCAGCAGATCTCGATCCGCCACCGCGCCTGCGCGAGATCCCGTACAACTACACGTCCTTCTCGGACCGCGAGATCGTGATCCGGCTGCTCGGCGCCGCCGGGTGGGAGTTGCTCGACGACCTGCGCGCGGAGCGCCGCACCGGGCGCTCGGCACGCATGCTGTACGAGGTGCTCGGCGACATCTGGGTGGTGCGGCGCAATCCGTACCTCGAGCAGGACCTGCTCGACAACCCGGGGCGACGCGATTTGCTGGTGGAAGCGCTGCACCATCGCCTGTCCGACATCGAAAAGCGCCGCGACACGACCGACGCCACGCGTGACCGGAAGGTCGGCAAGCTGCTCGAATTCGCGCGCGCGGCGGTGGACGAATTCGCGGCCTCCTTCGGCAGGATCGAGACGATGCGCCGGCGCGCGCGCAAGGCGTTCGCAGCCCACACGCGCAGTGACAACGTCTGCTTCGACGCTTACGCGCGAGTCTCGCACGCGACCGACGCAACCGACTGGCGCGTCGAAACGCCCTTCGTCGTGCTGATGCCGGACACGGAGGCCGAGCTACCCGGTCTCGTGCGCGCCTGCTTCGAATCGGGGCTCACCGTGATTCCGCGCGGCGGTGGCACGGGATACACCGGCAGCGCCGTGCCGCTCACGCCGTTCGCCGCGGTCATCAATATCGAAAAGCTCGAGCGCATCGACCGGGTCGAGCCGGCCGTGTTGCCCGGCGTCGCCGAGCCGGTCCCCACGCTGTTCACCGAGGCCGGCGTCGTCACCCGGCGCGTCGAGGAAGCCGCGCACGCCGCCGGCTTTGTCTTCGCCGTCGATCCGACGTCGGCCGACGCATCGGTCGTCGGCGGCAACATCGCGATGAACGCGGGCGGCAAGAAGGCTGTGCTGTGGGGCACTGCGCTCGACAACCTGGCCTGGTGGCGCATGGTCGACCCGCAGGGCGACTGGCTCGAAGTGACGCGCATCGGGCACAACTGCGGCCGTATCCACGACGCGCCCGTCGCAACGTTCGAACTCACGTGGAAAGACGGACGGCAGGACCCGGAAACGGCGAACGGTGCTGCGCACCGAGCGGCTGGAGATTCCGGGCACGATCTTCCGCAAGACGGGCCTCGGCAAGGACGTCACCGACAAGTTCCTCGGCGGTCTCCCCGGCATCCAGAAGGAAGGCTGCGACGGCATCATCACGTCGGCGCGCTGGATCGTGCATCGCATGCCGGCGCACATCCGCACGGTCTGCCTCGAGTTCTTCGGCCAGGCGCGCGATGCCATCCCCGCGATCGTCGAGATCCGTGACGAACTGCTGCGGCAGGGTCGCACGAGCGGCGTGCAACTGGCCGGACTCGAGCACCTCGACGAGCGGTACCTGAAGGCCGTGGGCTACACCACCAAGTCGAAGCGCGGCGCGCTGCCCAAGATGGTGCTGATCGGCGACATCGTCGGCGACGACGAAGCGGCGGTCGCACGCTGCACCGCGGACGTCGTGCGGCTGGCGAACCTGCGGCACGGCGAGGGGTTCACCGCGGCGGGCGCCGAGGCGCGCAAGACGTTCTGGCGTGACCGCGGCAAGACCGCAGCCATCGCACGCCACACCAACGCCTTCAAGATAAATGAGGACGTGGTGATCCCGCTCGAGCGACTCGGCGAGTACACGGACGCGATCGAACGCATCAACATCGAATTCTCGCTCGCCAACAAGCTGCAACTGCTCGACGCGGTGGAGGCGTACCTGTCGGGCGAGCCGAAGCTCGGCAAGACCGGCGACGCCGACGTCGACCGGCTGCCGCGCGCCGAGGTCCTGGGCACACGGATCGGCCAGGCGCTCGAGGCGCTGCAGCGCTGCCGCACGCGCTGGTCGTGGTATGCCGAGAACATGGATCGCCCGCTGGGCGCCGCGCTCGACGACCTGCGCCGGCTCGGCCGCGACGAGGTCGCGGATGCAGCGCAGCGCCGGCTCGTGGACGAGCCGTCGCTCAGCGTGTTCGACCTGCTGCAGGACCGCTCGATCCGCGTTTCCTGGAAGCACGAATTGCGCGCGGAGCTCAAGCGCCTGTTCGCGGGCGGGCCCTTCGTGCCCCTGCTGGCCGAGCTCGAGGCACTGCACCAGCGCGTGCTGCACGGGCGCGTGTTCGTCGCGATGCACATGCATGCCGGCGACGGCAACGTGCACACCAACATCCCCGTGAACTCGGACGATTACGCGATGCTGCAGGCCGCCAATCGCGCGGTGGCCCGCATCATGCGCATCGCGCGCGAGCTCGGCGGCGTGATCTCCGGCGAGCATGGCATCGGCATCACCAAGCTCGAGTTCCTGACCGACGAGGAAACGCGGGACTTCCGCGGCTACAAGCAACGCATCGACCCGGAGGGCCGCTTCAACGCCGGCAAGCTGCTGCCCGGGGCGGACCTGCGCAACGCCTACACGCCCAGCTTCAACCTGCTGGGACACGAGTCGCTGATCATGCAGCAGTCGGACATCGCGCAGATCAGCGATGCGATCAAGGACTGCCTGCGCTGCGGCAAGTGCAAGCCCGTCTGCAGCACGCACGTGCCGGGCGCCAACCTGCTCTACTCGCCGCGCAACAAGATCCTGGCCACATCGATGCTCATCGAGGCCTTCCTGTACGAGGAACAGACGCGGCGCGGCGTCTCGCTGCAGCACTGGGACGCGTTCGGCGACGTCGCGGACCATTGCACGGTCTGCCACAAGTGCGAGACGCCCTGCCCGGTAGACATCGATTTTGGCGACGTCTCGATGGCGATGCGTGACGTGCTGCGACGCCTGGGCAACCAGCCCGCGAATCCGGCGAAGTCGGCGGCGATGTTCTTCCTGAACACCAACGACCCGGGCACGATCAAGCTGACACGCAAGCTGATGATCGACTGGGGCTACAAGGCGCAGCGGCTCGGCCACCGGACCTTAGGCAAGCTCGGCGCAGCCCAGACGCGGCACCCGCCCGCCACGACCGGCGGCCGGCCGCCGCTGCGCGAGCAGGTCATCCACTTCGTCAACAAGAAGATGCCCGGCGGCCTGCCGAAGAAGACGGCGCGAGCCCTGCTCGACGTCGAGGACCGCAATTACTTAGCCGTCATCCGCGACCCGGTCCAGACGACCAGCGATTCGGAGGCGGTGTTCTACTTCCCGGGCTGCGGCTCCGAGCGGCTGTTCTCGCAGGTCGGCCTCGCGACGCAGGCCATGCTCTGGCACGCAGGCGTACAGACGGTGCTGCCGCCCGGGTACCTGTGCTGCGGCTATCCGCAACGCGGCTCGGGCCAGTTCGACCAGGCCGAGAAGATCATCACGGACAACCGCGTGCTGTTCCATCGCGTCGCGAACACGCTCAACTACCTGGACATCAAGACGGTCGTGGTCAGCTGCGGCACGTGCCACGACCAGTTGCAGGGCTACGAGTTCGACCAGATCTTCCCGGGCTCGCGCATCCTGGACATCCACGAGTTCCTGCTCGAGAAGGGCATTCGCCTCGAACAGGCGACCGGCGTGCGCTACATGTACCACGACCCCTGCCACTCGCCGATGAAGACGCACGATCCGCTCAAGGTGGTCAATTCACTGCTGGCCAGCGAGTCCGGCGCCAGCATCCGCAAGAACGATCGTTGCTGCGGGGAATCGGGCACGTTTGCGGTGGCCCGGCCGGACATCGCCACCCAGGTGCGGTTCCGCAAGCAGCGCGAGATGGAGCGGGGCGCCGCCGGCCTGCGGGCCGACGGCTTTGACGGCGAGGTCAAGGTGCTGACCTCGTGCCCGTCTTGCCTGCAGGGCCTGGCACGGTACGATGACGACGCGGGCACCGGTGCCGACTACATCGTGGTCGAGATGGCACGGCACCTGCTCGGACCCGCCTGGCTCGAGACCTACGTGCAGCGAGCCAACGCGGGCGGCATCGAACGAGTCCTCGTCTGATCGCGGCGACCTCGGGCGCTGCAGTCATTCGAACGAGACGGGGCACCCGCCATGTACCTGCTGGACCTGGCCCGCCGCACGCGCGGTGATCTTGCGCGGCGCTGGCGCATAGTTTTCGGCTGGCAGCTGCTCGTGCAGCTGTTCGGCTTCATCGCCGTGACCCCGCTTGCGGGCGCGCTGGCCGATCGCGTGGTGGCCCGTTCGGGCTCCGACGTCGTCAGCAACTACGACATCGCCAGCTTCGTGCTGTCGCTCCCCGGCGCAATCTTCATCGTGCTCGCCGTCGTTGCGACGATCGCGTTCCACACCTCGCAGCTGGCCGGCTACGCCTGGATCTCGGGCCACGCCATCGGTGACAGGCCGGTCACGCTCCGGGGAACGATTGGCGCGGTGGCGCAGAAATTGCCGCTGCTGGTGCGCGTCGGCGCACGCGTCTTCGTCCGCGTGGTGCTGCTCGCCCTGCCCTTCCTGGCGATCCTCGCTTTCGTCTGGTTCGCGACGCTGGCCGGTCGCGACGTGAACTACTACCTGGCCGAGCACCCGCCGGAATGGCGTCGCGCCATGCTGGTCGCCATCGTGGGTGGCGCCGGGTACGGCTTCGTCCTGCTCGCCCAGTTCGCACGCTGGCTCTTCGCGATGCCGATCGCGATGTTCCATGACCTGAGTCCGGCCCAGGTGCTGCGCGCGAGTGAGCGCATGCTGGAAGGCCGCCTCGTGCGGTCGATCACTCCGCTGCTGCTGTGGGGGCTGCTGCTCGCCGGACTGGCCGCGCTGTGTCTGCGCGCCGGGCGCGTCGTCACGAGCGCCGCGATGGACTGGGCCGGCGTCGATCCCGAGCGCGTGTTGCCGCTGGTCGCCGTGTTCATGGCGGTGACGATCGGCTTCGGCTTCATCTATGCCACGCTGCAGTTCGCCGGCCACCAGTTCCTGGCCACACGCCTGTACGCCGACCGGCGCGAGGCGCCGCTGCTGCTCGGCGATCCGGCGGACACCGTCGCCGAACAGGTCCGGGCGCGTGCGGGCAGGCCCCTGGTGTTCGCCACGGCGCTCCTGGCCGCGCTCGCGGCCCTGGTCGGCGCCTACCTGCTGCAGCGTCTGGACGTGCGCGAAGACGTCGCCGTGACCGCTCATCGTGGCGCGTCGCTGCAGGCGCCAGAGAATTCGATGGCAGCCTTTGCAGCTGCGCACGCCGCGGGCGCCGACTACGTCGAGCTCGACGTGCAGCGCACGCGCGACGGGGCGATCGTCGTGTTCCACGACGGCGACCTGCTGCGCATGGGCGGCGATCCGCGCAAGGTAAAGGACCTGACGCTCGCCGAGATCAGGGCAATCGACATCGGCGTCCGGCGGGGCACCGCCTACGCGGGTGAGAAAGTGCCGACGCTGGCCGAGGTAATCGACTACGCGCGCGGCAGGTTCCGCATCAACATCGAGCTCAAGTACAACGTGCCGGACCCGGGGTTGGCCCCCGCGGTGATCGAACTGGTCCGCTCGATGGATTTCCTCGACCAGGTGGTGATCACTTCGCTCGACCACGCCGCGCTGCGCCAGGTGGAGAAGATCATGCCGAGCCTGGACACGGGCCTCATCGTCACGGCCGCGGTCGGCAACGTCACCCGTACCGACACCGACTTCGTGAGCCTCAACTCGGCGCGCGCGACGGCCACGCTCATCGACCAGGCCAAGGCCGCGGGCAAGGAGGTTCACGTCTGGACGGTGAACAAGCCCGAGGTGATGTTGCGGATGATCGAGCGCGACGTCGACAACATCATCACCGACGATCCGGCGCAACTGGTGGGCGTGATGCGGGATCGCAACGCGCTCACACCGCAGGAGCAGGTGGGCGTGCGGCTGCGCGTGCTGTTCACCGATTCGCCGCCCGAACTGCACGATGCGCGCGCAGTCCCGGCGCTATGACGCGGCGAACGGCCGCCGCGTGATCGTCGTCAGAAGCGGACGCTGAGCCCGAGCAGACCCTCGGCCTGGAAGAACGTGCTGCCCGAGGAACGCACCAGGCATCCGGCCTGCGTCGAGTCGCTGACGCAGAACAGCTCGGTGTCGGATTCGAGCAGGGTCAGGTAGCCGCGCACGCCGAGGTTCACCGCCACGTTGTCGTTGAGCGGGAAGCGGAAGCCGCCGCCAAGGCTGCCGGACAGCTTGGTTTCCGAGTCGAAGTCGCCATCCGGCTTGAGCAACGTGGCGCCGACGGTCAGCGACATGTAAGGCACGAAGTGGTTGTTTTCCTGCGGGAAAAAGATAGTGCCGCCGAACTGCAGGTAGTCGATGCGCAGGTCGACGCCGTCGACGGCCGGGCTGTCCGACTCGACCTCTGCCGTCTGGGTCGAGTAAAGCAACTCGTAGAACGACTGGCTGTCGCGATACACACCGAGGTCGAGCCCGAAGCTGGCGCCGGTCCCGAGGTCGACCGATTCGTCCGTGCCGGCGGTGGCGTCGTTGAGGTCGAAACCGCCGCCCACCCGCGTGCCGACGTAAGGCGTCAGCTCGAAGCGGGGGGAATCGGCCAGCGCAGGCAAGGGGCCGGTGAGCAACGCGGCCGCCGGCAGAAGCCCAAGCAGGATGCGGATCTTGGATTGCATGTGTCTCTCTGACGGGACCTGTACCGCGTTGCATTGTAGTGGCTCGCAACGCGTGGGGTCCGGTCTTTCCGCAGCCGGCAACGGACGGGGCGCTGCTAGACTCCAGCTGAAAGCCCGACGGAGACTTGCCATGAGCGAACTGCAACAGACGCTGCGCGACCTGCACCGCGAATTGTCGGACGCCCCGCGGCTCGACCCGGCGGAGCGCGCCATGCTCGAAGCGGCCGTGGCGGATATCCAGGCCACGCTGGCAAGGCAGCAGGCCAGCGCCGAAAGCCTTGCTCCCAATGCTCCGGCCGACGCGCTCGAAAGCGCGGCTGTCCGCCTCGAGGCCGATCACCCCGGACTCGCCGGTGCCGTGCGCGCGTTCGTCGACGCCCTTGGCAAGGCTGGCATCTGAACGTCGGAATCAACTGATTTTCATGGGGTTTTCGCCCGTGCGACGGCCGGGCAAGGCGCGACTCTGGTATCATTGCGGTTTGCCCATCCTGCCCTTGCCATCGTGACTGCCAACACGCAAACCGAAGACACCCAGCCGTTCGACGAAGCCTTCAGCCGGGCTGTCGACCTCGGCAACCAGATCGCCGACGGCGACGATAAAGCCGACCTCTGGGACATCGCCGATGGCCTGCTGGCCGGTGCCGTGCAGTACTGGCTGTACACGCGCCAGCCCTGCGGCGATCCGCGGTGCGAAGACTGCCTGGAGATCGGCACCGCCGACGGCCGCATGGCCGAGCTGCGCCGCCTCGTCGAACAGTTTTCGACCGAGAGCCAGTACTTCCACGCGCCGACGGACTCGAACGTCGGGCGGGCCTGACGCATCGCGCCGACACGAAACCGCGCGTTCCCGGCACGAATCGCGCACGACGAGCGCGCTGCAACCAACGAGCATGACGCCCGGTCCCTTGGCCAGGAGCGTCAGTCGTGTCATGCCTCAAACCTGGTTTTTGCCTGCTCGCTGCTGCCGTGGCTGCCGCGTGGCAGTGCGCATCGCCCGCATCCGGCGCGCAGGTGCTGCCCCAGCCTGCCGTCGACACGGTCGCGGAAAGCGCGGGGTCCGTCATTCCTGAACCGGTCCGAGCCCGCGCGCGGCCGACGACCCGCCTCGTCTACAGTTGCGTGACACCCGGGCTGGTCACGTTCGCGGATCGGCCCTGCGGTCCCGCCGCACAACAGCGCGAACTCAAGCTCGCCCATCCGGCGGCAGCGGTGGCGGCAGCGGGCGAATCCTCGCGCATCGCTGAACCCACGGCTGCAGCCACGCAGGCACGCCGCGATGCGGCTGCAAGAGCGGACCTGGCTACGGCGCGTGCCGCGGCTGATCGCGCCGCCACCTGCCTGCGGCTGGAAGACGCGCTGGACGCAGTCGATTCGCAGATGCGTGCCGGTTATCCGGCACGCGAGGCGGCACGCCTGTGGGAGAGGTGGCGCAGCGCAAGAGCCAGTTTGCGCGAAGCCCGCTGCTGAACGCGGGGCGAGGCGGCTGTGTAGAATCCGCTGTTCCTGTCGCACGGACCGAACCCATGACGACCTCGCCGACCACCGCCTGCCGCTGGCAGTTCGCCGTGTGTGCCAGCCTTGCATTGGCGATGACTGCGGGCTGCCAGCGCAAGGAGCCCGCTGCCGCAGAGCCATCCGCACCGACCACGGCTGCGGCGGTCCCTGCGCCGGCACCCGCAGTCACTGTCGCTGGCGACGAGGTGCCCGAAGGCGTGCTGCGCGCCTACGTCTGGGAATGCGCGGACGGGCAGCGGCTCGTGATGCGCAACCTGTTCCGCGAGCGAGCCATCGCCATCGACTTCCACGATGGCACGCGCCGTCTCGACCAGACGGCGAGCGCTTCAGGGGCGCGCTATGCCGATGCCGTCGCGGTGTTCTGGACCAAGGGCTCCGCCGCGACGCTCGAGCGCCAGGGTGCGCCCGCCGTGACCTGCGAGGAGCGACGCGCCGAGTCGTTGCGTGAAGACGCGCGCGCGCGGGGCGTGACGTTCCGTGCACTCGGCAACGAACCCGGCTGGGTGCTCGAGGTCGGCCCTGGTACCCGACTGAGCTGGACGACCAATTTCGGCGAGTTGCGCTACGACTTCGACCAGGCCCGGCAATCTGCAACAGACGGCGCGGTATCCTACGTCGCGCAGCAGGGCACGAATGCGATCAAGGCCACCGTGCGCAGCGAGCGCTGCGTCGACGACGGCGAGGTCGAGTTCGATCATGCCGCCATCGTCGAATTCGAAGGGCAGCAGTTCCGCGGCTGCGGCAGTCGGCTGAACCCGGACTGACCTGCCGCGCCGAGGCGTTACTCGCCAGGCAGCGGGATGCGTTCGGGGTCGCCGGGCACGGCGGCAAACCGGCGTTCGCGCCAGTCGCTCTTGGCTGCTTCGATGCGCTCGCGCGAACTGGAAACGAAATTCCACTCGATATAGCGCGGCCCGTCGAGTGCCGCGCCGCCGGCGAGCATGACGCGCGAATCCTCGAGTGTGCGCAGGACCACCGCACCGGCGGCCTGCGCCAGCACCACGAATTGGCCGGCGCCGAAGCGCTCGCCGCCGAGTTCCACGCTGCCTGCGGCCACGTAGCAGCCGCGCTGCTCGTGCTCCGGCTCGACCTCGAGCACGGCCCCTGCCCGCAGTCGCGCATCCACGTACAGCGTCGGCGAGAACACGGCGACCGGTGAGCGCAGGCCGTAGGCGGTGCCTGCAATCACGGTGACCGTCGCGTCCGGGCGCTCGATGCGCGGCAGGCTTGCGGCCGGGTGATGCACGAACGACGGCTCGCGCTCCTCGTCCGCCTGCGGCAACGCCACCCACGTCTGGATGCCGTGCGCCCGCGTGCGGCCGTCCGCATCGCGGACCTCCGGCGGCGTGCGCTCGGAGTGTACGATCCCACGTCCCGCCACCATCCAGTTCACGTCGCCCGGACGGATCACCTGCTCGCTGCCGAGGCTGTCGCGGTGCAGGAACGCTCCTTCGAACAGGTAGGTGACGGTTGCGAGGCCGATGTGCGGGTGGGGGCGCACGTTCACGCCCTGCCCTGCGCCGAATTCGGCCGGACCCATGTGGTCGAAGAAAATGAACGGACCCACGGTCTGCAGCCCGGCCGCGGGCAGCGCGCGCCGCACGGAAAAGTCGCCAAGGTCCCGCGTGCGCGGCTCCAGCACGCGCTCGACGCTGCGCGGCACAGCGGTCACTTGAGCCCGAGCACCGCTTTGCCCTGGTTGAACGTCACGTCCACCGGGATGTTCCGGGCGGACAGTCGCGCCAGGTCGGCAGCCAGTTCGGGCCGGATCACACCCAGGTCTTCCCCCAGTTTCTTCACGCCGGCGTAGTCGCCGTCACCCTGCAGCTTGAGGATGAGCGCGGACAACTCGTCCATTGCCTGGCGCGTCTTGTCCATGTCGACACGATAGCGGCCCTCCGCGTTGCGCGTGAAGGCGCCGCGGTCGGCGAAGAAGTTGAAACGCAGCATGTTGGCGCGGCCATGCGCCGATGCGGCGCCGAAGCGCACGGAACGGAAGATGCCCGTCATGAAGGTGACGTAGTAATCCTCGAGCGACCCGCTGACCTCGCCTTTCTCGTGCAGCCTGGTGATCATGTAGAGGCCGAGGATGTCGGCCTTGCCTTCCTCGAGCCCGCTGCCCAGTTCCTTGAGCGCGTCGCGCACCGTGCCCTTGCCGTCCAGCGTGTTCTTGATGCCGAGCCCGTGCGCGACCTCGTGGAACATCGTGGTGCCGAAGAATGCATCGAACGTCACGTGCTTGCGCTGCTCCGGCACGATCAGTTCGTCCGCGATCGGCACCATGATCGCGTCGAACTTGGCGCGCATCGCGTTCTTGAGCTGCACGCGGCGGGTGCCTTTCTCGAGCTGCACCTGCTCGTCGTTCGGCAGGTTGATGGCGATCGTCTTCGAGCCCGAGTTGCTGTCGCCGGCGTAATACAGCACGTCGTAGGCGTTGAGATCGGAGTCGGTGCCGGGTTGCTCGGCCTTGTAGGCCTGCGGGACCGGCAGGCCGCGCTGCAGCTCGGGCAGCATCGCCGCATAGCGTGCGAGGCGCTTGCTCCATTCCATGTCCTTGACGAGCACGTACGCCTCGTACGCCGCCTTGTAGCCGAAGAGCTGGTCCTCGTAGGTCTCGATCGGGCCGATGACCAGGTCGATGCGATTGTCCTTCATGTCGAGCCAGGCACGGTCGCTGTCGCGGTACTGGTCGGTGCGCAGGGCCTTGGCGCGCAACTCGAGGTAACGCCGCAGCCCTGGATCGCTCGCGAGCGCAGCGGCCTGGTCGAGCAGGACGGCAGCCCGTTCCACGTCCGGCTGGAACTCGACGTGATACGGCACGGTACGCAGCGCGCCCTTGGCGTCGCGTCGCAACACCGTGTACTCGCTGCGCGAACCGGGCAGGTTAGCCCGCTCGAACTCTTCCTTGGTCATGTCGTGCGGGTAGAACTGGGCGCCAGCGGGCTTTGCGCCGGCGCCAGGCACGAACGGCGCGTTGTCGGCGAGACGGTCCCACGGACCGTAGTTCATCCGGGCAAAGCGCTGCGCGTCGGGGTTGCCCGCCAGGCTCTTGAGCAGCGCGTCGCGGTCGCCGTAGGCCTGCTTCCAGAAGAGGCCGTCCATGATGTCCGCGGCCTCGATGAACAGGCCCAGCATGCGGCGCTCGTCCGCCGTGAGCCACGCGAGATCGGACTGCAACGTGAAGGGAGCGTAAATTTCAGGTCGAGCCGGGACGACCGCAGGGGTCGCCTTCGCGGTCGGCTGCGCAGAACCCGCGTCTGCAGCGGCTGCACCCGTTACCGCCAGTGTCATGGCCGCGATGCTGCTGAGCACCGCTCGTCGAATGATCGTCACAGTAGTCTCCTGGTCTTCATTTGCGCCCGAACAGCGCCTCGAGTTCGGCCTTGGCCTTGTCCGCGGCACTGACGGCAGCGGCTTGATAGGCCCCCGTCGTCGGCCGGAAATAGTCGCAGAAATTCGCAGCCTGCTTGTCCTTGACCTCTTCCGCGATGGTCTCGCGACAATGCTTCGCCTTGCCGGTGTCGTAGAACTCGCACATGCGGCACGCATGCAGCTCGGCCCGGCAGGCGCGGCATTCTTCGAGGCGCCGCAGCGGCAGCGAATAGTCGGCCAGCGAGACGCCGCATTTCCAGCAACGTAATCCGTGATCCACGCGTGCGGCTCAGGAGCGAGCCGTGGCCGACGGCGACGGCGACGGCGCGGACGACTGCGGGGGCGCGACTGGGACCCGCTTGAGGCGCATCGAGGCGCGGGTCGGCGGCTCCTGCCCGGTGCGGAACTGGAACTCGACGCGCAACTCGTCCGGACCCACCACCTCGATGCGTTCACCGTTCGCGTGGTGGTCCTTTTGCGGGTCGAGGCCCGTACCGCCCGCGAACTCCATGCGGATGTCGCGCGGGGTCGAGGCGTCGGCCAGGCGATACGCCGGCTGGTTGCCCATCGCACAGAAATGATTCGCCTGCAGCCGGTCGTAGGCCAGCGTGAACACGGTAATCATTTCGTGCGAGGTGCCCCCGAACTGGCGCTCGATGAGGGCGCGGCCGTTCGACGTCACCTCGAACTCGATCGTAGCGGCGCCGGTCGCAGGCGCCTCCATGGTGCCCTCCCAGCGGCCCGCGAGCGCCTTGAGCTGGTCGTAGGCGGCGATGTCCAGCGTCTGCGCCGCGGGATCGGCCTGCGCGGCGGAACCGGCGGTGAACATCACCGCGCACAGCACGGACGAGGATACGGAACGCAGGAACGAAGCGACCCTCATGACGAACTCCTCGGTCAACCGCGCCTTAGCTACGCTCCCGCTGGAACCTTGTCAATCAGCCCGGGTCGGTTAGGCTTGGGGCCCCTTCCGTGGAAACCGCAATGGCCATTCGCCCCGTCCTTCGCATGGGCCACCCGGTGCTGCAGCAGGTGGCCGCGCCGGTCGAGCAGTTCGGCACGGCCTCGTTGCGCTCCCTCGTCGCCGACATGGACGACACGATGCGTGCACGCAATGGCGCCGGTATCGCGGCGCCGCAGATCGGCGTCGCGTTGCGCGTCGTGATCTTCGAGGTTACCCACAACCCGCGCTACCCGCAGGCCGAGCCGGTGCCCTACACGGTCCTGATCAATCCCGTGCTCGAACCCCTGGGTGCCGGGCGCGACGAGGCCTGGGAAGGCTGCCTGTCGGTGCCGGGCATGCGGGGCGTCGTTGCGCGCCACACGCACCTGCGTTATCGCGGCTTCGACCTCGAGGGCAACGCGATCGACCGCGCGGTGACGGGCTTCCACGCACGCGTCGTGCAGCATGAGGTCGATCACCTGGACGGCATCCTGTATCCGATGCGCATCACTGACATGCGGCTGTTCGGCTTCGAAGAAGAGCTCTTCCCCGACGGCAGCGTGTTGCCGCCCGACTGACACGGCTGGCCGCAATCACGGCTGCATTTGGCGCAGCCGATTGCGCATCTCCCGTATTCAAACGACGAGGATCGCAGTCGATGCTTGGGCCGTGACGCAAGGGATACGCCCCATGACCCGCGACCTCGATCGACACCAGGTAGAACGGCTGCGCACCGCGCTGCGCCAGCGGCAAACCGAGCTGCGCGAAGAGATCCGCCAGGCGCTGCTCAGGAGCGACTCGGAGCACTACCTGCAGATCGCCGATTCGGTGCGCGACCTGGAGGATGAGTCCTTCGCCGACCTCATCGTGGACGTCGGCCTGGCCGAGATCGATCGCGACCTCGAGGAGCTGCGCGCGATCGAGGCAGCGCTGCTGCGCGTCGCCGACGGCAGCTACGGCAGCTGCGAGGTGTGCGACAAGCCCATCGACGGCAAACGGCTCGAAATCGCGCCGCACGCCCTGCGCTGCATCGATTGCCAGACGATCTTCGAGCGCACGCACTTCCAGAAGACCGGCCACACGCTGTGACGGATCAGCCCTCGCGCCACGCAGCGTCGTAGTTCTGGCCGTACTGCATGATCCGCTCGAGCACGGCGTCGTAACCCACCCCGGATGACAGCGCCGACGTGGCGAAGTCCTCGATCTGGGCCAGGTTCGGATTGGCGTTCGCCTCGAGCACGTAGACGCCGCCGTCCGGCTTGAGCCGCAGGTCGATGCGCGCGTAGCCGCTCAGCGACAGCGCGCGGTAGATGCGCTTCACGAGCGAGGACAGCCGCAGCGCGAGGCCGGGCGGGAGATCGCGCGCCGGACCCGTGCCGATGCCGTGGCGTTGCTGGTACTTGCGGTCCCATTTCACCTTGCGGGTGGCGATCGACATCACGTCCGGCAGCGTGCCGAAGTTCAGCTCCCAGACCGGGAACGTGGTGAGGCGGTCGTTGCCCATCACGCCGATGTAGAGCTCGCGTCCCTCGATGTATTCCTCGACGAGCGCGTCCGAGTTGGTTTGCTCGTGGATGAACTCCACGCGCTCGCGCAGCTTGTGCGCATCGTAGACGATCGAGGCCTGCGAGATGCCGAGCGACGCGTCCTCGGTCGCCGACTTGACGAACAGGGGGAACTTGAGCTTGCGCGGCTCGATGTACCGGCGCTTGCGCGGCAGCAGCGCGTAGCGCGCCGTGGCGATGCGGTGATATGCCAGGATCTGTTTCGAGAGCACCTTGTCGCGCGAGATCATCATGCCGCGCGGGTTGCAGCCGGTGTATGGCAGCCGCATCAGTTCGAGGAACGCGACCACGTACTGGTCGTACGTGACGATGCCCTGGAACTCCTCGAGCAGGTTGAACGCGACGTCGGGCTTCCAGTCCATGATCGTGGAGCGCAGCTCGGCGATGTTGTCGCCCATGCCGAGCACCTTCACCTCGTGCCCGATCGACCGCAGCGAGGACGTCACGTCGTACTCGGTGCGCCACTCGTCGATCTGCTGGGCGGAGTAGCCCGCGGTGGAGTCCGGCGGCACCAGCGTCTCGTGCACGAGGACGAGCACACGCAGCGGCTTTCTGGTCATAGGGCGTAGTTCTCGCGGTCGCGCAACAGCATGTCGAGCATGATGCGCTCGAGCATGACCAGCACCTCGCGCTTGGTGTCGCGCTGGTTGTGACTGAGCCTCAGGTTCATGCGCCGTGCACGCTGGATTGCGATCTTGAGGACATGCTGCACCAGGTAGGGATGCATTCTCGCACGGCGGATCATCAATCGCTCGACCTGCGGCTGCACCTTGCGCAGGAAGCGACCCGCGTGCAGTCCGTCCGGATGGTCCTCGGCCGAGCCGAATACGCGCAGCAGGCGTCGATCGTAAGTGCGCGCCGCGTCGAGCTCGTAGCGGCGCTGCTTGCGTCGATAGTGCTCGCGCAGCGTGCGCGTGTTCTCCGCGAGCGGCTCGATGACGTCGCGACTCAGGCGCAGCGCCCGGCGCCCCTCGAGGTCACGCATCGTCGCGTCGACGTACTCGAGCTTGCGCAGAGCAGGCCAGCCGGCGTACTGGCTGCGCCAGCGCGAGGCGCGCGGCAGCCACACGGCGAAGGTTTCGGCGAAGTCCTCGGTGGGATGACTCTGCGCGTACCAGTGACCGAGATGCAGCACGAACCGCTGGCTGGCCGGCCGCGGGTAATAGCGGGATGGATAGCGCCGCGAAGCCTTGCCGAACACGTCGCGCCACGACTTGCGCCGGCGCAGCTGGAAGGCGGTGTCGATCGCGTGCCCGGTCTCGTGCCGCAGAATGCGCATCAGCCACTTGTCGTTGCCGCCCTCGACCTCGTGCATGAAGCGTCGCTCGAGTCGCTGCAGACGGGGATGAGCGAGGAAAAAAGGGATCGCGATGCCGGGAATGCCATCGGGCGAGAACCATTCCTCGGACAGCCAGACGTGCGGCCGGAAGCGGATACCCTTGCGTCGCAGTTCTTCATACAGCCGTTGCACGGCATGCTCGAGCCCGGCGCTTGCGAGCGACAGCCGCAAGTCGCAGAACCGCAGGTCGAGCAGGGCCTCGTCGTCGAGACGCGTCCACGCGGGTTCGCGGCGCCGCGGCCGACGCGGCTTCACGCCACGACTCCCGCGCCGACCTCGTGCGCCAGGCCGCACGAGCAGGCGAGCTCGAGCTGGTCACGTCCTGCCAGTCGGGCCACTGCTGCGACCGGCAGTGCATCGAACCCGTGCAACGCGCCGTAGAGCGTCCCGGTGAGCGCCGCGAGCGGCGTGACGTCCTCGCCGCAGGCGCGGCGCGCCTCGACGATCGCCGCCGTAAAGTCCGATGCCGAGTGGACGATGCGGCGCGCATGCGCAAGGACACGCAGCACTTCGGGCAGCGTACTCGCCTTGCCCGGCGCGGTGACCGTACAGGAGGTGCGGACATCCTTGCGCAGCGGCTTGGCTCCGAAGCAACCGGCCACGGGCTCAGGCACGCCTTGCAGCACGGCGGGCACGGCCTGCCCCTGCAGCGCTGCGGCAAGCGTCGCGGCATACAGACGGCAGGCGTCGAGTATCAGGGGTGACTGATGCGTGGTGCGGGTGCACTCGGCCGCCAGCACGATGGCGCCCGTCACGTCACTGCCTGCATGCATCACGGCCGCCAGCACGCGCGGCAGGCTGTTGGCGGACGCGTCCTTGGGATCGTGCGAGCCCGCCATGGGTTGGCCGCGCCAGCGGTACGTTGCCAACGCTTTCGCAATGTCGGGCGTGGCTGTGCTTTCGCCGGGCTCGCCCCTGGCGTCACAGTAGCCGTCCTTGAACCAGCGCCAGTAGCGCTCGATCTGGTCGCGCGCATCGCAGCGGTTGACGGCGGCCAGGCTCTCCGCCAGGCACAGTGCGAGCGCCGTGTGCTGCGTCCACGCCAGCGGGGCCTGGGCGTCTGCCGGGCCCGCGTGACCGAGCGCATCGCCGAGTGCCAGGCCGTACCAGGCGCCACGCACGCGCTGCTGCAGTAACAGCGCTGCCCCGGCACCCTCCCCGGCTGCACGGGCACCTGCCGCTTGCGCGCGACTCCCGCCACCGGCGATCCGCTCCGCATTTCGCAGCGGTTGCCAGGCGCGCACGAACGCAGCCTGCTCGGGCGTTTCCGGCACGTTCCGCCACGAGCGTGACTGCACGCACTGTTGCCAGAGGTGCGCGAGTTCCACCAGCGCAGCGTCGCCGCCGACCCCTTCGCGCTCCGCCAGCCAGCAACCCGCCGCCAGCGCGCTGCGGCCGATTCCCGCCCGGCAATGCACGTAGACGCAGTGGCCCGTTGCGAGCGCGCCGTCGATCATGGCCACGATTCGTCCCATCGTTTCGCGGTCGGCGGGCACGCCGTGGTCGATGATCGGCTCGCGCAGGTATTCGACGCGACGCCCGGCGGGCGTCTCGAACGGCAGCAGCATCTCGTAGCCCGCCATCTCACCGGGTTCGGTCAGGTCGACGAAGCAAGTGACGCCGGCTTCGAGGAACCGGCGCACGCGCTCCATGGACTGCGCGCGCGAACGCGAGCCCGGGTGCTCGCCCACCAGCAGCCGGCCCGGCACGACCCAATACGATGCATCGATGGGCCGTGGCAGGGTCCAGTCAGGTGCGTTGGCGGGGTCGGACGACGGCGTGGGTGCCATGATGGGGCAATCATAAGGCAACGGGGTGCGACTGCCGGTATGGCTGTGAGAGACTGCGGCAAAATCCCAGGGGAGAGACTCTGTGCTGAAGCAGCTGGCAGCCCGCAAGTCGGTCGCTGCGATCAATCGTGAGATCGAGAACGGACCCAAGCTGAACCGCATACTGAACCGGCAGGCCCTCACGTCGGTGGGCCTTGGATCGATGATTGGCAGTGGCATTTTCGTGCTGACCGGCACGGTCGCCGCGCAGCACACCGGCCCGGCCGTCACCCTGGCCTTTCTCGTGGCCGCCATCGGCTGTGGCCTGGCGGCGCTCTGCTACGCCGAGCTGGCCTCCATGATCCCCATCTCGGGCAGCGCCTACAGCTACACCTATGCGACGCTCGGTGAGGGCGTCGCCTGGTTCGTCGGCTGGAACCTCGCCCTGGAATACGTGATGTCGGGCGCGGCGGTCGCGGTCGGGTGGTCCGGGTACGTGGTCAACCTGCTGGGTGAGTTCGGCGTGCACCTGCCCGCGGCGCTCACCAACGCGCCGCTCGGCAAGGGCCCGGACCATCACCTGGTGGCGACCGGGGCACTGGTGAACGTGCCGGCGGTGCTCATCGTCGCGCTGCTGACCTGGGTCTGCTACGTCGGCGTGAAGCAGTCGACACGCGTCAACAACGTGATGGTCATCATCAAGATCCTGATCATCGTGCTGTTCATCGCCGTCGGCATCAAGTACATCTCGCCGCAGCTGTGGACGCCCTACCTGCCGCAGAACGCAGGCACTTTCGGCCACTTCGGCATGAGCGGCGTGCTGCAGGGCGCGGCGATCATCTTCTTCGCCTACATCGGTTTCGACCAGGCCGCGACGACCGCGCAGGAAGCGCGCAATCCGCAGCGCGACGTGCCCTGGGGCATCATCGCCGCGCTGCTGATCTCCACGACGCTGTATGTCCTGATGTCGGCCGTGATGACCGGCATGGTTTCCTACACCGAGCTGAACGTCGCGGCCCCCGTCGCCGTGGCGCTCGACGCGCACCCCGAACTCAAGTGGCTCGGCCTGCCGGTCAAGATCGGCGCCATCGTCGGCCTCACGTCGGTGATCCTGATGTCGCTGCTGGGCCAGCCGCGCATCTTCATGGCGATGTCGCGCGACGGCCTGCTGCCGCCGGCCATGCAGAAGGTGCACCCGAAGTACCGCACGCCGCACGTGGCGACCATCGTGACCGGCGTCGTCGCGGCGTTTTTCGCGGGCGTGTTCCCGCTCGACGTGCTGGGCGAACTGATCTCGATCGGCATCCTGCTCGCGTTCACGGCGGTGTGTGCCGGCGTGCTCGTGCTGCGTCGCACCCAGCCGGATACACCGCGCCCGTTCCGCGTGCCGTTCGCCGGCTTCACCGCGATCGCCGGGGTGGTCGTGTGCCTCGCGATGACGCTGGCCCTGCCGCATGACACGTGGATCCGGCTGGCAATCTGGACGGGCATCGGCTTCGCCATCTACTTCTTCTACGGCTACCGTCACTCGCGGATTCGCGAGCAGCAGGCCTGACCCGTGCTCGCCAGCCGGTCGGCCAGAGCCGTCAGGGATGGGGCCGGTCAGGGCGTTCGATCCGGAGTGTCCTGTCGCGCTTGGAAAGGCAGACACGCGCGCGCCAGGACACTCCGGATCGAACGCCTGACGTCACGCGCCTGAGCATTTTCCGGCGCGCCGGAAAATGGCACGGCGCACGCTGCGTCGAGATTCGCCCATGGATGGCGCCGCGGAAATCCCGCCGTGCATCGCAGACGGTGCGCGCGGGCTTTAGCCGCAGACTCGGTCGGCAACTCGGCCTGGCTCGTGCGCCGTGCGTCGTTTTCGGCGCGCCGAAAACGAGCTCAGGCGCGGTGTATCAAGCGTGCGATTGGGGCCCTTTTCCCGAGCGCGTGTCTGCCTTTCCAAGCTAGGGAAAAGGGCCCCAATCTCACGCCTGCACTGACCGGAGTGTTTGCCTTCCCAAGCTCGGGAAAAGGCCCCGAAACGCACGCCTGCACTGACCGCGTGTCTGCCTTTGCAAGCGACGGGGCGACCTATTCCTCCCAGGGCTCCCGCACCGCCAGCCTCACCGTCGGCCGCAGCGGGCGGCAGCTGCGCCAGCGCGGTCGCACGCCGCGCCTCGAGCCCAGCGAAATCGAACGCCTGCGGGTCGGCGAGGTGCGACGTCGCGACATTGCCGAGCGATGAGAAGATCGATTCCGTGCGTCCCGGATGCTCACGCTCCCAGTCGGCGAGCATCCTGCGCACGGTGACACGCTGCAGCTGGTCCTGCGAACCGCACAGCGTGCAGGGAATGATCGGAAAGCGTCGCGCCCGCGCGTAACGCTCGATCTCGCTGGCCGGCACGTACGCCAGCGGCCGGATCACGATGTGACGCGCGTCCTCGGAGAGCAGCTTGGGCGGCATCGTCTTGAGCTTGCCGCCGAAGAACAGGTTGAGGAACAACGTCTCGACGATGTCGTCGCGATGATGACCGAGCGCGATCTTGGTGATGCCGTTCTCCGCCGCGTAGCGATACAGGGCGCCGCGCCGCAGTCGCGAGCAGAGCCCGCACATCGTGCGGCCCTCCGGAATCACGCGCTTGACGACACGGTAGGTGTCCTGCTCGATGACGTGGAATGGCACCCCGAGCGCCGTCAGGTACTCCGGCAACACGTGTTCCGGGAAGCCCGGCTGCTTCTGGTCCAGGTTCACCGCAATCAGGTCGAACCGCACGGGCGCGCTCCGCTGCAGCGAGAGCAGCACGTCGAGCAGCGTGTATGAGTCCTTGCCGCCCGACAGGCAGACCATCACGCGGTCGCCTTCCCCGATCATGCGGAAGTCGTCGATCGCCTTGCCGACGAGGCCGCGCAGCCGGGCCTGCAAGCGCTTGAAGGTGTTCGAGGCCTGCGGGGCGAACGCCGACGCGACAGGACCGGCCGCCGAACCTGCGGATTCGGCCCCTTCTGGACCCAAATGCTTGTGCCGGTTCACGGTTTCACCGCTGGCCGGACCCGTATTCTGTCAACTGCACGACCGGTCCAACCATGGAAGGCGCCCGCGCCAGCGCTACTGCGATGCAAGCCATTCAATTCACCTCAGGTCCACGCGGCATGGTAGCGCACGCCACCGCCGGGTTGCGCCGCGAGCTCCAGCCCGCATGAAACGCAGGGCGAAGGCGGCGCGCGACCCCGCCGCGGGAGTCGGTGATCAAACCTGCGGCCTGGCGCGAGTGGCTCCAGCGCGGGCGCGAGGCCTGGGATGCCCTGTCGCTCGCGGGCCGGCTCCGTCTCGCGATCCTGGCGACAGTCACGCTGGCAATCCTGGTCGCCCAACTGCTCGTCGCGTCGTTCGCCATTGCAGCCAACTACATCGGGTCGCGGTATCGCGCGGCCGAGGTGGCGACCGCAATCCTCCAGTACAAGGACGCACGCGGCAACCGGGACGTCCTTGCCGGCGTGCATGCGCAGCCCAGCGTGATCGCGGCGACGCTCGAGCAGCCTGCCGGCGAGGTGCTGTGGACCTTCGACCGCAATGCACCGGACACGGGCGCCGTCGTGGCCTATGGTCGCGCGCCGCCCCTCAACGAGGACCGGGCTGCATGGTACGAGCACAGCCGGCTCGATGCGCAGCCTGCACCAGGCATTGACGTACGTCACCCGCTCCGCCCCGCTCGCCGCCGACGTCCCGGCGCAGCTGAGCCTGTTCATTGCCACGCCCTCGTCGTGGTACGTGGCGCAGCGACACCTGCTGCAGACGCCGTTCATCCTGGCGATCGGCTGGGCGCTGGCGCTGCTCGTGGCCCGCCGGCTCACGCGCCAGGTGGCCGAACCGCTGGAGGAGCTGGTCGCGGCAACGCGTCTCGAAGGCCGGTACCAGCAGGCCCAGGCGCAACCCGGGCGGCGTGACAACGAGCTCACGCGGCTGGCGGAGAACTTCCACGCGCTGACCGAAAAGCTCACCGAGAACGAGCGGGAGATGCGCAACGTCCGTCTCGCCGCGCGGCAGCAGATACTCGAGCGCACGCACCAGCTGCAGCTGCAGCTGCAGCAAGCCGAGTCGATGATGCGTTCGAAGGACCAGTTCCTGGCCAACATGAGTCACGAGATCCGCACGCCGATGAACGGCGTGCTCGGCATGGCCGAACTGCTGGCGGGAACCACGCTCGACAAGCGCCAGCGGCGGCTTCGTCGACTCGATGCGCGAGGCGGCCGGCACGATGATGCAGATCATCAACGACATCCTCGACGACTCGAAGATCGAGGCGGGCAAGATGGAGCTCGTGTGCGAGCCGTTCGAAGTCCGCGACCTCGTCGAGCAGGCCGCGCAGCTGTACGCGGGACGCGCCGAGACCAAGAAGCTGGAGTTGGGCTGCCAGGTGGAGCCGGGCGTGCCCGCCGTCGTGATCGGCGACGCGCTGCGGTTGCGCCAGGTGCTGGGCAACCTGCTTTCCAACGCGGTCAAGTACACCGACAGCGGCGAAATCCAGGTCCGGGTCGGGATCGACGACCTCCAGCACGGGAGCCAGTGTCGCCTGCACTTCCGCGTCTCGGACACGGGTCCCGGCATCGCCCCGAGCCACCAGGCGACGGTCTTCGAGCCCTTCACCCAGCTCGAGAACTCGAGCCGCGTCGGCGGCACGGGACTCGGCCTGTCGATTGCGACCGGGCTGGTGCGTTTGCTGGGCGGCGAACGCATCGACCTGCACAGCCAGGTCGGACATGGCAGCGCGTTTTCGTTTGCGCTGCCGTTCGAAATCGCCGAATCCGCACCCGTGGCGGACGGCACCGAGTTCAAGGGCCTGCGCGCGCTCATCGTCGACGACCTGGCGACGAGCTACATGGCGCTGCAGGAGGTGCTCACCAGCTGGGGAGTCGAAGTCACGGTGCTCACGAGCGGGCGCGCGATCGACAACGTGGTCAGCAGCGCGGCCCGGCTGGGTCACCCCTTCGACGTGGTCCTGCTCGATCACGCGCTGCCCGATGCGTCGGCCGAAGACCTGCTGCGGGCGATCCGGCTCGACTCGACGGCGCCCGATACGTACCTGGCCCTGTTGAGCGCATTCGATTTCGAGCCCCGCCAGGTGGGCGGCCGCGCCGTGCGGCCTGACGTCTGTATCGCAAAGCCCGTGCGGCAACAGCAGTTGCGCAACCTGCTGCGGACCGTGCGCGCCGCACGCGATGGCACGGACGAAGCCACGGAGTCGCCCGCGGCGGAGGCCGCGCCGGCCAGCCAGTCATGGTCGGGTCTCGGACTCAACGTCCTCGTCGCCGACGACAACGCGATCAACCGTAGCGTGGCGAGCGCCATGCTCGAACAGCTGGCGTGCAACGTCGCCATCGCGGAGGACGGGCGCGCGGCGGTCGAGCAGGCGCGTACCGCTCACTTCGACGTCATCCTCATGGATTGCCAGATGCCGGTCATGGACGGCTACGCCGCCACCACCGAAATACGGCGCGAGGAAGGTGCCCGTGGCAAAGCCGCGACCACGATCGTCGCGTTGACGGCCAACGCGCTGACCCGGGATCGCGAGCGTTGCCTGGCGGCAGGCATGGATGCATTCCTGGCCAAGCCATTCACGCAGGCCCAGCTCGCGCAGGTGCTGCAGCCGATCGCCGCAGCTCGCGGCACTCTCCTGGCGACCACTCCAGCTGCACAGGTCGAGCCTAGCGTTCGACCCGCGGCCCCCCCGATGGCATCCTCCAGCCCACCGGCAGCCGCCGCAGAGGTCACCGACCTGTCCGCGACAGCGACGATCGACTTGCTCGATACAGGCTTGTTCAAAGCCGTCCCGGAGCCCGCGGCACCGGTTCTCGATCTCGAGCAGGTCAAGGCGATCCGCGGACTCGGTCGGCCGCACATCTTCGAGCGCCTGTGCGACATGCTGTTCGAGTCCGCCCCGGAGTCGCTGCGCAAGGTCCGTGAGGCGCTTGCAGCAGGCGATCCCGCAGCCGCTGGCGCGGCGGCCCACTCGCTGAAGTCCGCGGTCAATAACCTCGGCGGACGACAGCTGGCCGAGATGCTCGACGTGCTCGAGCACACGCTGCTCGAGCAGGGGGACCTGCAGGGTGCACTGCGCGCTGCCTCCGGCCTCGACCAGGCCTACACGCAGCTCGAGCAGGCCCTGCGCGGCCAGGCCGAGCGCAGCACCGGAACTTCACCCGCATGACCCTGACCGACCTCAACCGCGAAGGAAATGGCGCGCGCATGGATCCGACCCGCATCACCACGATCCTGATTGCGGACGACGACCCGGCCCACCTGTTGCTCGCCGAGGCCGCCCTCGGTGGCGCCGGTTTCGTGGTGCACACCGCGAACGATGGCGAGGAGGCGGTGCAACAGTTCGAGCTGACAAGGCCCGACTGCGTGATCCTCGACGTCAACATGCCGAAGCTGTCGGGCATCCAGGTCTGCCAGGCCATCCGTGGGCGCGACGACGGCCGGCGGCTGCCGATACTGATGCTGACGGGACGCAATGACATCGTCTCGATCAGCGAGGCCTTCGCCGCCGGCGCGAGCGATTTCGCCCAGAAGGGCATGAACCCGCGCCTGCTGGTCGAGCGCGTGCGGTTCCTGCTGCGCGACCGCGCCACGCAGGACGACCTGTGGTCGAGCCGCTCCCGGCTGCTGCTCGCGCAGCGCATTGCACGCCTCGGTCACTGGGAGCTGACGCTCGACGGCAGGACGCTCGACATGTCGCCCATCGTCGGCGAGATGCTCGAACGCCCTGCCCACCCGCTGGAGCGGTACGAGTCGTTCGTGCGGATGCTCGAACCTGCGGAGCAGGTCCCGGCCCGGCAAGCTTTTCTCGCCTGTGCCACCGAGGGCGAGCGGTTCAGTTTCGAGCACCGCGTCAAGACCGCGACGGGGAAGGATCTGTACATCCACCAGGAGGCCGAACTCATCCAGGCCGCTGGCTCGGCGCACGCACGCACTGTCCTCGTCACGCTGCAGGACCTGACCCGGTTGCGTCGCGCCGAGGATGCGGTGCGCACGCTGTCCAGTTTCGACAGCGCCACGGGCCTGCCGAATCGCCTGTATCTGCTCGAGCAACTGACGCTCGTGCTCAAGCATCGCCAGCCCACGGTCGCCACGGGCGTCGCCGCCTTCCGCGTGCATGGCCTCGAACGCATCGTGCAGGCGCACGGCTCCGACGTCGCCAGCAAGGTGCTGTCGGAAGTGGCGCGCCAGATCGGCGAGCACGTGGCCGCCGCGGATGCCGGGGGCACGCTGCACCGTCATGCCGACGCAGCCGCAGTGTGTCGCACGTCCGAAGGCGTGCTCACCCTGGTGCTGCAGAGTCGCGAGCCGCTGGATGGCTTGCAGGAACTCATCGGCTCGGTGCTGGCGCGTGTGAGCGGCCAGCCCACGAGCCTCGGCACCGAGTACCTGCCGGCCCTGAGCGCCGGCCTGGCCCTGGTCGACGGCAATACGACGGACGCCGAGCAGCTGTTGACCAACGCGCAAGCCGCCGCCGAGCAGGCGCAGGAACCGCGCTCCTGCGAACTTTTCTCGCCGGTGCCGCTCGCGCGTTCACGCCGGCGACTGGCGCTCGAGTCGGCGTTGCGGCGCGCGGTCGATGCCGGCGAACTGCACCTGATGTACCAGCCGCGCGTCGCCAGCGGCACGCTCGACATCACCGGCGTCGAAAGCCTGTTGCGCTGGGAGCAACCGCAACTGGGATCGGTCGGGCCCGACGAATTCCTGCCGATCGCCGAGGAAACCGGGCTCATCGAACCGATCGGCGAGTGGGTGCTCGACGAAGCCTGCCGCCAGCTCGCAGCCTGGCGCACGCGCTTCGAAGACGATTTCTTCGTCTCGGTCAACGTCGCCGCGCGCCAGTTGCGCCAGCCGCAGTTTGCGGATCGCATCAAGGCAGCGCTCGACAAGCATCGATTGCCCGCGGAAGCACTCGAGATCGAGATCACCGAGACGAGCATCGTGCACGCCCCACCGACGGTGCGACGCATGCTCGAGGCACTGCGGCGCAGTGGCGTTCGCGTCTCGATGGATAACTTCGGCACCGGCTACTCGTCGCTCGGCCAGATCCGCCGGTTGCCTTTCGACTGCGTGAAGCTGGACCGGTCGCTCATGGCCGACCTGTACACCGACGTCGGTGCGCAGGGCGTGACCGCGGCGGTGCTCGCGATGGCGAAGGCCCTGCGGATCCGGTCAGTCGCCGAGGGCATCGAGGACGCCGAGTCGCTGGAAATGGTGTGCTGGCTCGGTTGCGACGAACTGCAGGGCCACTACATCTCGCCTCCGCTCAGGCCGCGTGACTTCGCCGACTGGATGGAATCGGGCGGCGCCGTGGCGCTGGCGCGACGCCGGGCATCTGCCATCGCGGTCGAACTCGAAGCGTCGAAGATCGACCCGGGTCCGGCCCTGGAAGCCGATGAACTGCCCTGACGAGGTCCAGAACCGTCCTCGGGAAGCTCCGCACAGGTCCGCAGCGGCCGCCACGGTCACCTTACTATCCGGTAGCCATCACCGAGCACTCAAGGTCAGCCGCGCCGGTTTCCAATTCGGCACCGCGCGTCGAACACGCGAGGGCGACCGCGTCGCTGCCAGAGCGCTCGATCCGGTGCCTGTCAGCCAGAGCGCGTGTCTGCCTTTCCAAGCTCGGTGACAGGCACCGGATCGAGCGCACGCAATGCGTCACTTGCGGACCTGTGCAGAGCTTCCCTAGCGCCGCACGTCGGCGCGGGCCAGTCCAGCCGCCACGCTCTCGGCAGCTTCCGTAGCGGTCTCGAGGTACTTCGCCTCGGCGTAGCGCAGCCAGGGCGCCGCCGACAGCGTGCGACCCGTCGCGTCCTTGATGAGTTCCTGGGCGCCGCAGCTGGCGCCGCGCCCGTGCACGTTCTGGCGCAGCCATTCGAACAACCCGCCGAAGCGGCCGCTGGCGATTTCCGCATCGAAATGCTCGCTCTGCGAGCGCAGTGTCTCGTGCAGTTGCGCCGCGATGAAAGATCCCAGCGCGTACGACGGGAAGTAGCCGAATTGCCCGAGCGCCCAGTGCGGATCCTGCAGGCAGCCGTCGGTATCGCTGGCCGGGCGCAGGCCCAGCCTGCGGTCGAACCCCGAACGCCAGGCCTCGGGCAGGTCCTTCACGGGCATCGTGCCCTCGAAGATCTGCTTCTCGAGGTCGTAGCGCAGCATGATGTGCACGGGATAGGTCAGTTCGTCCGCGTCGGCACGGATCGGGCTGCGCCGCACGCGCGTCAGCGTCTGGTACAGGTTCTCGACCTCCCACTCCGGTCCGTTGCAACCGTAGTGCTTGTCGAGCAGCGGGCGCAGCCAGGCCAGGAACGGCCGGCTGCGGCCGATGATCATCTCCAGCAGCAGGGACTGGCTTTCCTCGAGGGCCATGCCGCGGTCACGGCCCACGGGCTGGTCGCGCCATTCGGCCGGCAGCCCCAGGTCATACATCGCCTGGCCGACTTCGTGCAGCACGCCCATGAGCGCCGTGAACGGCTCGTTGACGTCGTAGCGCGTCGCGATGCGCACGTCGCCCCACACGCCCTCGGTGAACGCGCGGCTGCTTTCGTCCAGGCGGCCACGATCGAACGGGAACCCGATGACGCGCATCACTTCAAGCGCGAGGTTGCGCTGCTTGGAGACACTGACCTTGCCGGTGATCGGCAGCGGTGGCCGCTCGGCCTGCAATTCGATGGCTTCGCGGATCAGGTTGGGCAGGCGCCGGATCACGACCTTGAACAACTGGTCGATGTCGGCGCTCAGGAAGCCCGGGCTGAAGCCGTCGATGAGGGCGTCGTAGGGCGCGAGCCCGAGCGCCTTCGACAGCACCTGGGCCTTGTCGCGCGTCAACGCAACCACTTCCTCGAGGTGCGGCGCGAAGAGGGCGAAATTGTCGTTCTGGCGGGCCTCGAGCCAGCGCACCTCCGCCAGCGAGGTCGCGCGCGCCAACCGGGTGACCAGCGTGAGCGGCGTGGCGATGGCGTGATCGCGCTCGCGGCGCATTTCACGCAGGTTGGCCAGTTGCCAGTCCTCGAGCTGCGCCTGGTTCGCCTGCGCCCGCTCGATCAGGCGCGAGACCTTGGGCGAGGTGAGCAGCGCGTGGCATTCCGCATCAAGAGCCGCGAGCTGCTCGCCGCGCACGTCCGCGCTGCCGCGCGGCATCATCACCGCGGAATCCCACCGCAGCAGGCTCGCCGCGCCCTGGAAGGCGTGGAGACGGCGGAATTCCTGCTCTAACTGCTGGTACGGACTCTGTGCCATGGCCGGTCGCGGACGGGAAGCCGCTCCCCCCGCGGAAGCGAAGGGGCCGCGTCGTGCGCGTGAATGGAACCCGGGATCGGTCCCGGATTGTATCAAGCCGCGGCCACGGCCGTCGGCCAGGCCGCCCGGCCTGGCATTTATCCTTTATAAATCAGCGTGTTGGACGCTGTCGGCGGGGCGGGACCCGGCCGCCTGCTGGCGCAGGTTCTGGAGGCGATGTGCGACCTCCTCCGGCGAGCCGGTGTTGCGCGCCACGAGGGCGTACACGGCCGGCACCACCACCAGGGTCATGAGCACCGAGATCACGACGCCGTAAAAGACGACCACGCCGATCGACTGCAGCGACCCGGCGCCTGCGCCGGAGGCCAGCATCAACGGCAGTGCACCGAACGCCGTGCAGAAACTCGTCATCAGCACGGGGCGCAGCCGGATGGCGGCGGCCTCGATCACGGCCTCGGTGTATTCCACGCCACGGTCGCGCAGCTGGTTGGCGAACTCGACGATCAGGATGCCGTTCTTCGCGGCCAGGCCCACGAGCATGATGGCCGCGATCTGGCTGAACACGTTGATGGACATCCCGTACATCCACAGCCCGACGAGCGCGCCGATGATGGCGAGCGGCACCGTCGTGATGATGATGAAAGGATGCAGGAAACTTTCGAACAGCGCGGCGAGGACCAGGAACACGACCACGAGCGTGAGCAGGAACATCCAGTACAGCTGCGATCCGGACTGCTTGAATTCGCGCGACTGGCCGTCGAAGGACAGCTTGATCGACGGCGGCATCTCGGTGGCGACGACGTTCTCGACGTACCGCAGCGCATCGCCCAGCGAGTAACCAGGCGTCGTCGCGGCGCTCACCGTGATCGACCGCAGGCGGTCGAACCGGTTGAGGCGCATGGGCCCTGCCAGCTCCTTCAGCACGACCAGGTTGGCAAGCGGCACCAGTTCGCCCGTGCGATCCGAGCGGACATAGAGGTTGTCGAGGTCGGTGGGCGTGGCGCGGTCCTCGGCGCGCCCCTGCAGGATGACGTTGTACTCGCGGTCGCGGTCGATGAACGTGGTGACGTTGCGCGAGCCGAGCACGGTTTCGAGCGTGCGCGACACTGTCTGCAGCGAGATGCCGAGGTCGGCGGCGCGATTGCGGTCGACCGTCACTTCGACCTGTGGCTTGCGCTCCTCGTAGTTCGACTGGATATTGGTAAGCGCAGGATTCTCGCCCATGCGGCGCATCAGCAGGTCGCGCCACTGGACGAGGTCCTCGTATTCCGTGCCCTGCAGCACGACCTGCACGGCCGCGCCGCCACCGCCACCGCCGAACCCGCCCGGCACGGTCACGAAGCCACGCACACCTGGAATGGGGTTGAGCTGCGTGCGCAGCGACTGCGCAATCTGCTCCGCCGTGCGGTCCCGTTCGCCCCACGGAGCGAGCAGCGTGAAGCCACGCGCTTCATTGAGCTGGCTGCCTGCCCCGCCAAAGCCACCCGGGACACGCACGCTGGCGCGCACGACGTCGCCGCTCGCGATTTCCTTCGCGGTGATGCCCTCGACGATGCGCAGGTGCCGGTCCATGTACTCGAGCGAGGCGCCTTCGGGACCGTTCAGGCCGATGAAGACGAAGCCGCGGTCCTCGACCGGCGCCAGTTCGCTCGGCAGCACCTTGAGCAGCAGTGCCGCCAGGGCGGTGGCTGCAAGGGTGCCGGCGACCACCAGCCACGGGCGGCGCATCGCGTGCCGCAGGCCGCGGTCATACGAGGCCGACAGCCGCTGGAAGAAATCGTCGACGGCGACCGCCATGCGCGAGCGATGCGTGCCGCCCGCAAATAGCTTCGACGTCATCATCGGCGTGAGCGTCAGCGCGATGAGCGAGGAAAACGCCACCGCCGCGGCGATCGTGATGCCGAACTCGCGGAACAGCTTGCCGACGTTGCCCTGCAGGAAAGACATCGGCAGGAACACCGCGACCAGCACCATCGTGGTGGCTACGACGGCGAACCCGATCTCGCGCGAACCGTCGACCGAGGCGATCAGCGCGGGCTCGCCCGCTTCCATGCGCCGATAGATGTTCTCGAGCACCACGATCGCGTCGTCGACGACGAGGCCGATGGCGAGCACCAGGCCGAGCAGCGTCAGCGTGTTGATCGAAAAACCGAGCGCCCCCATGACGATGAATGCCGCGATGATCGACACCGGGATCGTCACGGCCGGCACGAGGGTGGCGCGCAGGTTGCCGAGGAACAGGTAGATCACCACGATGACGAGGCCCATCGCGATGACGAGCGCTTCGACCACCTCGACCATCGAAGCCTCGATGTACATGGAGCGGTCGAGGTTGATCTCGAGCTTGGTGCCGGCCGGCAGGTCGGGAATCACGCGCTCACGCTCGGCGCGGACTGCACGCGCGACCTCGAGCGTGTTGGCCTTGGAAATCTGCTCGATGCCGATGCTGATGCCCGGGACGCCGTTGGTGCGCGAGATCGACCGTTCGTTCTCGGCCGCCAGGCGCACGTCGGCCACTTCGCCCAGCCGCACCAGGTAGCCACCGGCGCCGCGGCCGATCACGAGTTCGCGAAATTCGGTTTCTGTGTTGAGGCCGGTCTCGGTGCGCAACGTGAGTTCGCGCTGCGACGACTCGAGCCGGCCCGCGGGCAACTGCACGTTCTCGCGGCGCAGGGACGCCTCGATGTCCGCCACGGTCAGCTGCCGCGCCGCCAGCGCTTCGCGATCGAGCCAGACGCGCATCGCGTAACGGCGGGCGCCGCCCATGCGCACGCGCGCCACGCCCGGCAGCACGCTGAAGCGGTCAATCAGCTCGCGCTCCGCGAAGTCGGTGAGCTCGAGCACGTTCATGGTGTCGCTCGACAGCGACAGCCAGATGATCGGATCGGCGCCGAAATCGACCTTGCCGACTTCGGGCGGGTCGGCCTCGAGCGGAAGATCGTCGGCGACGCGCGCCACGCGGTCGCGCACGTCATTGGCGGCTTCATCGACGTCGCGCGACGGGTCGAACTCGATGTTGATGCTCGAGCGCCCGTCGGTGCTCTGCGAGGTGATCTTGGTGATGCCCTCGAGGCCGGCGACCCGTTCTTCGATGACCTGCGTGATCTTGGTTTCGACCACGTCGGCCGCAGCGCCCAGGTAATTCGTGTCGATCGAGACGATGGGCGCCTCGACGTCCGGCAACTCGCGCACCGGCAGGCGCGCGGCCGACAGCACTCCCAGGATCACCAGCATCAGGCTGATGACCGCGGCGAAAACCGGCCGCTTGACCGAGAGCTCTGAGATCTTCATTGCGCGGCCTGCCCGTCCGGCGCGCCTGCGACTGCGCGCTTGGGCGCCGCCGCGGATTCGACCAGCGTGACGCTGGCCCCGTCGCGCAGCTTCTGCGTACCTTCGGTGACGACCAGCTCGCCTGCCTGCAGGCCGTCCGTGACCTGCACGCTGCCGATGGTGCGCTGGCCCGCCTCGATCTTCCGCTTCGAGGCCTTGCCGTCCTGCACCACGAACACGAACACGTCGCCCTGTTCCGGCACCAGCGCTTCCTCGGGCACCACCAGGACGTCGGCGGCGCCGCGCGAGAGGCGCACGTTCATGAACATGCCGGGCTTCAGCAGCCCCTGCTCGTTTGGCACGATTGCCCGCACGATCACCGAGCGCGTGCCGGGATCGACGCGCGAGTCGACGCTGGCCACGCGGCCGGAGAACGTCTGCCCCGGATAAGCGACGCTGGTCGCCTCGATCTCGAGCCCGGCGCGCATGGCCGCGACGACTCGCTCAGGCACCGTGAAGTCGAGCTTGATCGAGCTGGTGTCGTCGAGTGTCGTGATGACGGTGCCGGGCGCGACCAGGCTGCCGACGCTGACGCGGCGCAAACCGACGCGGCCGTTGAATGGCGCGCGGATGACGGTATCGCTCAGGCGCGATCGCGCTGCCGCCACGCGCGCCTGGTTCGCCGCGTGGGTCGCCTCGATCTGCTCGATCTGCTGGTCGGAGAGCACCTTGGTGGCGTACAGCTCCCGGCTGCGCTTCACCTGGCTTGCGCTCTCGGTGAGCGCGGCATTGGCAACTGCGAGGTCGGCGCGCGCCTGCTCGCCATCGAGTTCGACCAGGACCTCGCCCTTGGGCACCTGCTGGCCTTCGGTGAAGCGGATGGCCGTGACGAGATTGGATACCTTGGCCGTCACGTCGACCGACTCGCTGGCCTTGGCGGTACCGAGTGCCTCCACTTCCAATGCGAGGTTTTCCAGGCGCGACGGTGTCGCCACGACCGGGATGACCGGTCCGCCGCCACCCGCGGCCGCGCCGGGGCCGGTCTTGGCCGCGGCAGGCGGACCACCCTGCGACGCAGGCGCGCGTTTGGCGCGCTCGCCGGCCAGGTGCCAGGCAAAGCCGACGACGAGGGCACCAATCAGGGTGCCGAGCAGCACCTTGCGCAGGGAATCAGGCATCGGGTGTTTGCGGGCGCGACAGCGCTAAGCAGGGGTAGGTTTGGATTATCCCTGATTCGCACCGCACCCGCTCGCGGATGTGCCCGTTGCGCGTGGCTCAGGGTTCCGGGTCGGAGCCCTCGGCGATGCCCTCGAACAAGGCCGTCGACAGGTAGCGTTCGCCGGTATCGGCGAGCACCGTGAGAATCACGGAGCCTTCCGGCGCCTTCTCCGCCACCTTGAGCGCAGCCGCAAAATTGCCGCCTGACGAGATGCCGCAGAAGATGCCTTCCTTGCCGGCCAGCGCGCGCGAGGCCGCGATCGATTCATCGTCGGTGACAGTGACGATCTCGTGCGGCACGGAGCGGTTCAGCACCTTCGGCACGAAGTCGGGCGTCCAGCCCTGGATCTTGTGCGGCTTGAACTCTCCGCCGGACAGCAGGGCCGCACCGGCCGGTTCGGTCGCGACGATACGCACGTCGGGCCGTGCCAGCCGGATCATCTCGCCGGCGCCGGTCAGCGTGCCGCCCGTGCCCCAGCCCGTGACGAAAAAGTCGAGCCGCCGGCCGGCGAAGTCGCTCAGTATTTCCGGGCCCGTGGTCTGGCGGTGGTACGCCGGGTTGGCCGCGTTCTCGAACTGGCTCGCGAGGAACCAGCCGTTCTTCTCGGCCAGCTCCGCCGCCTTGCGCACCATGCCGCTGCCGCGTTCGGCGGCGGGTGTCAGGATGACCTTGGCGCCGAGCATGCGCATGATCTTGCGGCGCTCGACCGAGAACGTCTCGACCATGACCGCGACGAACGGATAGCCCTTGGCCGCGCATACCATCGCGAGCGCAATGCCGGTATTGCCCGAGGTGGCCTCGACCACGGTCTGCCCGGGCTGCAGTGCGCCGCGTTTCTCCGCGTCTTCGATGATCGCGATCGCCAGCCGGTCCTTCACCGAACTGAGCGGGTTGAAGTACTCGCACTTGACGTAGATCGAGACGTGCTTCGGCGCGATGTGGTTGACGCGCACGATCGGCGTGCGGCCGATGGTGTGCAGGATGCTCTCGTAAATCATGGCTGGATCCTTCGCCCTGCGGGCGTTGCGCTCAGACCCGGACTATAGCCAAGGTTGGCGGCGGTTCTAATGCCACGCAGGCATTGGTTCAGAAGTAGACACGCATGATCGCCTCGGCCACGCAGGCAGGCTTCGCTTCGCCGGCGATCTCCACGGTGTACTGCTCCGTCAGTTGCAGGCCGCCCGTCACTTCCTCGACTTTCAGCAATACGCAGTGCGCCCGGACCTGGCTGCCGGACTTGACCGCGTTCGGGAACCGGAGTTTGTCGAGCCCGTAGTTGATCACTCGGGTCACCCCCGGGAACATCGGCTGGTCCGCGTCGACCAGGCCCCGCAGCAGCGGGTAAAGCGACAGGGTGAGGTAGCCGTGCGCGATCGTCGTCCGCCAGGGCGATTCCCGCGCGGCACGCTCGGGATCGACGTGGATCCACTGGTGGTCGCCGGTGGCCTGGGCGAACTCGGCGATCCGCTGCTGGCTGACGTCCAGCCACCCGCTGCAATGGATTTCGCTGCCGATCTGCGGCTGGAGTTGCGCCATGACGCGCTGCGCGGCCGATTGTTCGCCCATGTTGCGTTCCTCAGGATACGAGGCACGCAGGGTAACGCAGGCCGGGAGCAGGCGGACACCCGTCTTGAGCGCTATATTGCAGCGCAACAGGAACGGCGGCTACACCGTTGATGGCAGCCTCAATGCCATATTGCACTGCAAAAAGATCCACTGGTACACTGTCGCCATGCCACGCCCTACCCGCCAGCCGAAAGGAAATCCCATGGCCGCCACGAAGATGACGACGGACTACACGGACTTTGCCAAGCGCGCTTTCGCCCCCGCGACCCGCTTCAACGAGACGCTGGTCGGCAACATCGAGCGCGTCGCCCGCTTCCAGTACGAAGTGACCGGCGACCTGATGCAGCTTGCTCTCGACCAGCTGCATGCTTCGGTCAAGGCCAAGGACCTGCCCACCCTGCTCGCCAGGCAACGGGAGATCGCGACGAAGTTCGCCGAGAAGGCCACCCTGCGGCAGCAGGCGCTGGCGGAAATGGCCACGGAGTCGCAGGCCAGCCTCGCCAAATGGGTGGAAGACGCCTCCAGTTTCGCGAGCGGCAAGGCCGCCTGAGGCGGCTCTCGCACGGGCAGCGGCGGGTCCCGCCACTGCCCGGTGCGGCGTGTTGCACTGCATTTCGTGCACCGCACAACGTCAGGTACACTTCGGGCCATGAGCCAGGAACGCCTGATCAAGAAATACGCGAACCGTCGCCTGTACGACGCCTCGCAAAGCCGTCACATCACGCTGGATGACATCCGCCTGCTGATCGTGAAGGGCGAGAAGATCCGCGTCGTCGAGGACAAGACGGGCACGGACATCACCCGCCACATCCTGCTGCAGGTCATCGCCGAGCAGGAGCAGTTCGGACGGCCCATCCTGAGCACGACCGTGCTCGAGTCGATCATCCGTTTTTACGGCAACTCGATGCAGGGGTTCCTCGCAAGCTTCCTCGAGAAGAGCGTGGAGACGTTCCTGCACCAGCAGGAATCGCTGCAGGCGCAGATCTCGAAGATCGTCGCGCACACGCCGCTCGCGACCATGGCCGACCTGACGCGCCAGAACATCGAGACCCTCGCGAAGATGCAGGAATCGATGCTCAGCGCAATCCTGCCGAAGCGGGAGAAGCCGAAGGACGACGACGAGAAGCGTTCCTGATCGAGCGCGCGAATTCCCACGCGAGCATCGCCTGCTTGCGCTCCAGCCCCCAGCGATAACCCCCCAGCGCGCCGTTGGCCCGCAGCACGTGATGGCATGGAATCAACCATGCCACCGGGTTCGCTCCGACCGCAGTGCCCACTGCACGGCACGCCGACCCGCGACCGATCGACTGCGCCAGTTGCTGGTAACTCAGGGTACGGTGTTGTCCCGCTGCCAGCAGCGCGCGCCACACCTGCAGCTGGAAGTTGCTGCCGTGGACCCAGAGCGTGAGCCGGCGGTCGGCCGGCGGCCCGTCACTCCAGATCGTATTCGCGACGCGGCTCGCACCGGCATCGTCGCGTTCCCAGGTCGCCTCGCTCCATGCGGCCCGGAAGGCGTCGTAGCCCGCGAACCCGCCGCTGTCGTCCGCGAAAGCGAGGAAGGCAATGCCGCGCGCCGAGCGCACGACCAGCGCGGCACCGAACGGCGATGCGGCGATGCCGTGCCACAGCGTCAGCCCGCGGCCGCGCGACTTGAACTCGCCCGGCGTCACGGCTTCGAGGGTGACGAACAGGTCGTGCAACCGGCCCGGCCCCGACAGGCCCGCATCGATCGCCGCCTGGAGCACGGATCGCTGGTCGGCCAGTGATTGCTGGGCGGCGGTGAGCGACAGGCCTTGCAGCCAGAGCTTGGGCGAGATGCCGGTCCAGCGTCGGAACTCGCGGGCGAAGTGATACTCGCTCCAGTGGGCGGCCGCGGCGATCTCGGCCAGCGACGGCTGGTTGCGGACGTTGGCCGCCACGAACTCGATGGCACGGGCGATGCGCCGGAATTCAGGGGCCGCTGCAGCTTGGTCGTCGACGACACGCTCGTTCATGGGCTGCAGGATACCGGCGCCCGCGTCCGCGGCCACCCGGATCGTGCTGAGTCCGCACCCGTGTGTGGCAAACTAGCGAGCCCATGGCACGCCACCGTATCTGTTTCCTGACGGCGGAGATTTCCCCGTTTGCCAAGACCGGCGGCCTCGGTGACGTGGCTGCAGCGCTGACGCGCCAGCTGCATCGGCGTGGTGCCAGACGTGCGCGTATTCGCGCCGCTGCATGCGCTTGTCCGAGCTGCAGGGCTGCGAGCAGCGACCGGTGGTCCCGCTGCAGGGCGCTTCGGTCATGGTCGGCGCCGCCGAGTTCCACTACGACGTGCACGAGGCGCGCCTGCCCGGGTCGGACCTGTGGGTCCAGTTCATCGACTGCCCGGCCGTCTTCGACCGTCCGTTCATCTACTCCGATGCGGCGGACGAGCACGTGCGCTACCTGGTGCTGACGCGCGCGGCGCTCGAGAGCTGCCAGCGGCTCGGGTTCGCGCCGGACATCGTCCATTGCAACGACTGGCACACGGCCTTCGCGCCGTTGCTGCTGCGCACGGCGTATGCCTGGGACACGGGTATTTTCGGCGCGACGCGCAGCGTGTTCACGATCCACAACATCGGTTACCAGGGCGTGTTCAGCGCCGCCGCGGCCGCCGACGTCGGGCCAGGCCTCGGCGTCGAATCGCTGCACCAGGCCGACCTCGGACTGGGCCGCATCAATCCCGATGCGACACGGCATTCTCCATGCGGACGCCGTAACGACGGTGAGCCCGACTTACGCGCAGGAGATCTGCACCCCGGAGGGCGGCTACGGACTCGACGCCGACCTGCGCGCCCGCAGCAATGCGGTCAGCGGCATCCTGAACGGCGTCGATTACGACGCCTGGAACCCCGCGACCGATCGCTACCTGCCGTTCAACTACGGGCCCGATGATCTCGCTAGGCAAGGCGCGCAATCGCGACTCGCTGCTCGACCTGCTGCGCATGCCGGCGCCCGTCTCCGCTCCGCTCGTGGGCATGGTGACGCGCCTCACGCGGCAGAAGGGCATCGACCTGCTGGCCGACACGCTGCCCGCGCTGTTGCAGCAGCATGACTTCCGCTTCGTGGCGCTCGGCAGCGGCGAGCCGCAGTACGAGCAGTTCATGCACGAACTGCAGCAAAGCTTCCCGGGGCGCGTCGTGTTCTACAGCGGCTACAGCGAGGAACTCGCGCATTTCATCGAGGCCGCCGCGGACATCTTCCTGATGCCTTCGCTGTATGAGCCGTGCGGATCTGAACCAGATGTACAGCCTCAAGTACGGCACGGTGCCCGTCGTGCGGCGCACGGGCGGGCTCGCCGACAGCGTGCAGCATTTCGATCCCGCCACGAGCACGGGCACCGGCGTGGTCTTCAACGACTTCGACGCCGGCGGCCTGCGCTGGGCCCTGCAGACGGCGTTCGAATGGTATGGCTGGCCGAGCGTGTGGCGCCGCCTGGTACAGAACGGCATGCGGCAGGATTTTTCGTGGGATGCGCGCGTCGCCGACTATGAGGCGCTGTACGAGGGGCTAGGGGCTAGGGGTTAGGGGCTAGTCGGAACGCGCTTGCGCGCGAAGAACAGCCCTCACCCGGCCTGCGGCCGACGTCGGCCGCGGCCGCGGGAGAGGGCTACCGTCGCGCGTAAGCGCGCTTCCGACTAGCCCCTAACCCCTAGCCCCTAGTCCCTTCCGTCAGATTCCCGCGCCCTTCGCCTGCGCGAGCGCCCGCGTGATGTCCACCGTGCCCTGGTGGCTGAAGGGAATCTTGCGGATCATGCCCTTGTCGACCAGCACCTTGCCGGTGATCTCGTACTGCAGGTCCTGCAGCTTGCCGCCGCCGACGCGGCTCAGCAACCGGCCGAAGCTGCTCACGAAGTTGGTCGTGATGACCATGTCGAATTCGGCCTCGCCTCTTGCCGGCAACAGGAAGCTGTCGTTGCTGACGCCTTCCGCGAAACTGTCGCCCATGAGGATGATCGTGTAGTCGATGCCGCGCACCGGGATCTCGAGCTCATTCGGGTTCTTGACCAGCACACGCACCTTGAACCGCTGCGCGAACATGTCGGTGGAGAGCATCTGGATGCCGACCAGGCTCAGGTCCGGCGATTCGAGCTTGTCGCCGAACGTGGAGCAGCCAGCCAGCAGCGTGAGAGCCAACCACAGGCCCGTGGCGGTCGCGAGCCAGCGTGACCGGGCATTTCGCAGCAGCAGCATCGGCTTTCCTTGCAGTAGTTCGGGTCAGGCGCCGCCGCGCGCGGTGGCGCGCAGCATCGAAGCGGTGACGAGGGTAACCCCGTTCTCGCTGACATAGAAGCGCTCGCGATCCTGCGCCGGGTCGACGCCGATGGTGGTGCCGTCCGGCACGACGGCGCCCTCGTCGATGATCGCGTTGCGGATGACGCAGCGCTCGCCGATGCGCACGCGCGGCAGGATCACCGAACGGTCGACCGTCGAATAGTCGTGCACGCGCACCTGCGAGAACAGCAGCGAATTGGTCACGCGCGAACCGGAGATGATGCAGCCGCCGGAGACCATCGAATCGATGGCGCAACCGCGGCGGTCCTCGTCGTCGAACACGAACTTCGCCGGCGGCAACTGTTCCTGGTAGGTCCAGATCGGCCACTGCTCGTCGTAGATGTTGAGTTCGGGCGAGACCCGCACCAGCTCCATGTTCGCGTCGTAGTAGGCGTCGATGGTGCCCACGTCGCGCCAGTAATGCTGGGCCTTGCTGCGCACGTCCTCGAACGGATAGGCAAACACGCGCAGCTTCTCGATCGCCGCGGGAATGATGTTCTTGCCGAAGTCGTGGGCGGAGTCGGGGTCGTCCGCGTCGGCACGCAGCAGCCGCTCGAGCAGCCGTGGATTGAACACGTAGATGCCCATCGAGGCCATGGCGACGTCGGGACGGCCGGGAATCGGCGGCGGATCGCGCGGCTTCTCGAGGAAATTGAGCACGCGATTCGATTCATCCACGCCGACGACGCCGAACTCGCGCGCGCGGTCGATCGGCACCTCGACGACGCCTACGGTGATGTCGGCTTCCTTTTCGACGTGGAAGCCGATCATCGGGCCGTAGTCCATCTTGTAGATGTGATCGCCCGCGAGCACCAGCACGTGCAGCGGACGATGCGCGCGGATCAGCTCCATGTTCTGCCACAAGGCGTCCGCGGTGCCCTGGTACCACTCGGGACCGAGCCGCTGCTGCGCGGGAATGATCTCGATGAACTCGCCGAACTCGCCGCGCAGGAAGCCCCAGCCCTTGCCGATGTGCTGGATCAGCGAGTGCGCCTTGTACTGCGTGAGCACCGAGATCTGCCGGATCCCCGAGTTGAGGCAGTTCGAGAGCACGAAATCGATGATGCGGAACTTGCCGCCGAACGGCGCCGCCGGCTTGCACCGGTCTTCGGTGAGCTGCCTGAGCCGCTCGCCGCGGCCGCCGGCCATGATGACCGCGAGGGTGCCGCGAGTGAGCCGGCTCAGGTAACGGCGCGGAGCACCAATTTTTTGCTGTTCGGTCGACATCCGTGAGGTCTCCGTTCGCCGCAGCGGCTCCGCCACCATGTCACAGAACCGGGCTGCAATAAATCCGTTGCTGCAACGCAGTAATCGGCATCGCTCGATAGTGTTGACTTCATACTAGTACTTGATGCCTACTATGCTCCAGTCACCAAGGAGACGGACCGCATGACGCGGGACGAAAACGACACGATCGCCAGCGAGACGGAGTCCGATACGTCGGCCGACGCCCTGTCGCGCAAGTTCCAGCGCGAACTCAGCGCGGGCCTCACGTCACTGGTGCTGCTTTCCGTCCTGGCCGAAGCCGAGACGGACCTCTACGGCTACGAGATCGCGCGCCGCCTGAGCAGCGACGACGCACCGGCCGCGCCCTTCAAGCAAGGCGCGCTGTACCCGGTGCTGCGCAACATGAGCGGCGCCGGGTTGCTCACCAGCCGCGTGGTGCCTTCGTACTCCGGGCCACCCCGCCGTTACTACCGCATCACGCCACTCGGCCACGAGGTGCTCGCGGCCTGGCGTGAAACATGGCTCAGCACCCGCGCCTTCGTCGACACCATCGTGCCACCCACGTCCACCGCTGCACAGGAGATGCCGTCATGACGGCCGCGACACCTCGCACCGTCGGGGATTACCTCGACCTGCTCCGCGCCGAACTGCAGGGCGCCGACCGCGCCCTGGTGCAGGACGCGCTCTACGATGCGGAGGAACACCTGCGCGCAGAGCTCGCGCAGCACCCGGACGTCACGGAAGAAACCATGCTCGACCGCATCGTGGCGAGCTACGGCGCCCCGGCCGAAGTGGCAGACGCCTATCGCTCGAATGAAATGCGCGTGCAGGCCGCGTTGCGGACGCCGCCCCCGAAACCGAAGCACACGGCGCTCGGGCGATTCTTCGGCGTCTATCGCCGATCCGCGTGCGTACCTCAGCGTCGCCTACATGCTGCTCGCGCTGGCGACGGGCATTTTCTATTTCATGTTCGCCGTCACCGGCCTGTCGCTGTCGGCCGGGTTTGCCATCCTGATCATCGGCATCCCGTTCTTCCTGCTGTTCATCGGCACGACGCGCGTGCTGGCGCTGGCGGAAGGTCGCATCGTCGAAACGCTGCTCGGCACACGCATGCCGCGCAGGCCCGTGCACCCGGGCCCGCAACTGGGCTTGATGGATCGCGTGCTCGACATGCTGCGCGACCCGCGCACGTGGGGCACGCTGCTCTACCTGCTGCTGATGCTGCCGCTCGGACTTTTCTACTTCATGTTCGCGATCGTCGGCATCGTCTGCTCGCTGACGCTGACGCTGGCCCCGATCGTCGTGTTGCTCGTATCACGGCGGCTTCGTCACCATCGACGGCACTCTCGAGTCGCCGCACCCGGCGTTGTTGCCTTTGATTTCGATCCTGGGTGTAGTGTTGCTCACCGTTACGCTGCATCTCGCCCGGGGCATCGGTTATCTGCATGGCCAGCTCGCCAAGAAATTGCTCGTGCACGCTCCCCGCGCAGCGGACGAGCCCGCCGTCCCCTGACGCCCGTCGCGCCCGGTCTCAACTCGATTCGCGATCCGGGCCGCGGCGCTGGCCGCCTGGGCGGTGCTCGCCGCTGCCTGCGGCCATGCCGAGACACCGAGCCGCCCACGGCCCGGCGAACACATCCGGGCTGCTCTGCGCGCCGGCACCGGAAGGCTCCCTGCGCGCACGACTGCAGGGCGCCATCGACGCGGAACTCGACTGGTCGCCACCGCAGGTCGCGCCGTGCCTCGGCGGCACGCGTCCGCAGGGCGACGGCGTTCGACTCGTCTACAAGGGCGAACTCGACGGCACACCGCTGTTGATCGTGATCGGCGTCGCGAGCCTCGCGCAGGACACGACCAGCGCGCGCAACGTGCCCGCCAACGTCACGCTGGTGCGGGAAGGCGCGGGGGATTTCTATTCCACCCAGGGCGACGACAAATGCGCGCTCGACGAAGTGCGGCAGGAACCCCTGGCTGGCCAGGCAGGTCGATACCGGCTGACTGCCCGCGGCTACTGCACGCAACCGGCGCGCGCGCTGAGCGGCAACGGCGCGGTGCTGGTGACGCGCTTCGATGCGGTAGCCATCGTCGATTACCCGAAGGACTGACCATGCACGTTCGCCTGGCCACGCTTCTACTGAGCACGCTCTGTGCATTGCTGCCCGTCGCGGCCCCGGCAGCGCCCGCGGGCACGCTGCCGCTCAGCGAGTTCCCCCGCGAGCGCATCGCGATCGAGACGCGGGCCAGCATCCGCCGCCACCTGTTCGAGGCATGGCGTGCGGAGACTCGGCGCACCCAGGCGCAGGGCTTCATGTTCGTCGAGGACGCCGCCGTGCGTCCCGACCAGGCGATGATCTTCACGTATGACCCGCCCGAGACTCGTCACCATGTGGATGAAGAACACGCTGCTGCCGCTCGACATGCTGTTCGTCGATGCGCGCGGCTGCATCGTGACCATCAAGCAGGATGCCAGGCCGGGCTCGCTCGCGCAGATCAGTTCGGGCGTGCCCGTGTCGCTGGTCGTCGAATTGAAGGCCGGCACCGTTGCGGCCCAGATCATCGCCGTGGGCGACCGGGTGTTGCGACTCGACGCCGGCTGGCCCGCTGCGACGCCTGCCTGCAGTGCCGCCCGCTAGGAAAGCTCTGCCCAGGTCCGCAAGTGACGCGTTGCGTGCGCTCGATCCGGTGCCTGTCACCGAGCACTCAAGGTCAGCCGCGCCGGTTTCCAATTCGGCACCGCGCGTCGAACACGCGAGGACGACCAGTCGCTGGCGCGTCCGACCCGGGACCGTTCCCCGAGCTTGGAAAGGCAGACACGCGCTCTGGGAACGGTCCCGGGTAGGACGCTTGCGACCTGCCAGCCTGCGACGCTGCCAGAGCGCTCGATCCGGTGCCTGTCACAGAGCGCGTGTCTGCCTTTCCAAGCTCGGTGACAGGCACCGGATCGAGCGCACGCAACGCGTCACTTGCGGACCTGTGCAGAGCTTCCCTGGCTAGTTGGGACTGCCCCTGAGGCGCGTGGCGCAGTTGCCGCCTGACACGCAGCGATCGATGGACGCGCCCCGCTGCACGTACGTCTTGATCTGGAATTCACGGCGGCCGTAATCCACGACGAATCTCTGCAGCGTGCCGAGCACGTCCATGCCGACGATCAGCGTGGGCTCGTCGGCCAGGCCCCACAATGAAAAGACGTGCAGGTTGCTGAATGTCACCGGCACGTTGCTCAAACGCGCTTCGCCGATGCGGATGCTCGGGCGTGGCGTAGGTGATGCCGCGGGTATCGCCGGGCGTGGCGCCCGAGACGACCGAACCCGGGCGGTCGCTGTGCAGGCGGCGCAGCAGCGCCTGCTGCAGCTGCAGGTTGCCGATCGTGTGCTCGGCGCCGGTATCGATCACGACGTGCGTCTCGACGTCGCCCACGTGGCCGGCCACCAGCAGCAAGCCCTGGTACATCGTGCGCGCCGGCACCGTCAGGTAGCCTTGCGGCGCTCGCCGCCGGTCGGACGCGCCGATGCGCACCCGGTCGTTGCGGAAGTCGACCTCGATCCGGGATTGCTGCAGGCCATCGACGCCGAGGATGCCGTCGGCGTCGGCGAAGACGCTTCCTCCCAATACCGGCATCGCTGGTCCTGCAGGATGAGGTTGCCCACGCGCAGTTCGTCGACCAGCGCCATCGGCACGATCGCCGAGCCGGTCACGCCATGCACCTGGACGGTCTCCGTGCCTACCGCGTCGAGGCCGAGCTGTTCGGCCAGCCGCGACGACAGCACCGAACGGTTCGCACCGAGATCAATGATGAACCGGTACGGGCCAGAGCCATTGACCTCGACCGCGGCCAGCATGCGGCCTACCCGGTCCGGGCGCGTGGGCGCCGCATAGAGTGCCTGCCCCGGCGCGTCGACACCGTCGCTGGCCTGCGCCAAAGACGTGAATGCCTGGGCGGCCGTCGCCACGAGCACGAGCAGGCCGCGGAGCGACCGGTGGGTGTGTGCTGGCGCGGGGGGCTGCATGCGTGTTTCGACCTCGTGCACCGTGGTCGGTTCAAGCGTCGAACGTGACGCCCATGGCCGCCCTGCTACTCTTGGCGACTGGGTCGATCTAACTCCCATCGGCCGCGGCTGGCAAGTCGGATGCAAGCATGAGCTCTGTCACCCTGGAAAACCTGCGCGCGCGGCGGCGGGCGATGCCCTGCTGTTCTGGAGCGTGCAGCCCTCGGGCGCCCTCGACTACGACACGCTGCACGCCGGCCTCGCGCCTGCCCAGGGCGTGAAGCGGGTGTTGTCGCATTGGATCCGTGACCGCACGGTCGATGGGTCCGCCTGAGCGCGGCGCAGTCGCCCCGACCGCAGCGGTCCGTTGCCTCAGTCCCGGGCGGTCGCCACCACCGGATTGCCCGCGGCGTCGACGAGTCCTGCCTCGGCGAGCCGTCGCACCACGGGCTGCAGCTGGCTCTCGAAGTTGCGCCACTTCTTCACCGATGACCGGTAGATCGGTTGGCGCACCTGCGCCGCACTGGCCGTCGTCGACGCGGCCCGCGACTGGTGGAACTCGAGCACCTCGTCCTGCCACGGCAAGCCACAGCGCTCCAGCAACCTGCGGCATTGCTGGGGCGGATCGGCGACGAGTTCTTCGTAGCTCACGTCGCAGATGACCCCCGGCAGCACCGCGTGCCAGTGGTCCATCGTGCGCCGGTACTCGATGTAGAACTGCGCCAGTTCGTCGAGCTGGTACGAGTAATGGTAGGCGTTGATGAACAGCGTCTTGAAGATGGCGTAGCAGGTGTCGAGCGGGTCGCGGGTCAGGTGCACGATCTTCGCGTTCGGCAGCGCCTGGTGGATCAGGCCGCAATAGCGGAAGTTGAACGGCAGCTTGTCCACGAAGAATTTCTTGCCGCCGGCGAGCGGTCGCACCGCGTTCAGGTAATTGCGGCCCAGCTCGGCAAAGTCCATCTGCAGCGACGCGCGCAGCAGGTCCGCGTCGGCGGCTCCGATCCGGGCATGGGTGGCCTGCGCCAGGCTCGTCATCTCTGCAGGAAAGTCGACAAGCTCGCCGAGCGAGACGACGTCGGAGTGGCTGCCCAGGATGCGCTCGACCAGCGTCGTGCCAGTGCGCGGCATCCCCAGGATGAAGATCGGGCCCGTCGACGGATCGCCCGGTGAGGCCTGCCCGAGCGCCTCGCTCGTGTAGTGCGCCATCACCTTCTGCATCGCCGCGACATCGTTGCGCACGTCATAGTCGAGCGTGCCGCGCTTGATGCGGTTGCCTTCGCTGAGCGCAGCGAACGATTCCTGGTTCTCGCCGATGTCCTCGAGCTCCTTCGCCAGCGCGAAGTAGGTCGAGATCGCGTCTTGCCGGCGGATCTGCGGCCGCAGCAGCATCTCGCGCAGGTGTCCCACGTGATTTTTCGCGACGGTCTGGGTCCCGAGCTGCGAGCGCACGTACAACGCGAAGCCGTTGCCCGGCGCGAGCGTCAGCACGCGCTCCAGCAGGGTTGCGGCCTCGTCCATCTCGTTGAGATAGAAATGGCAGACGGCCGAGTCGTAGAGGATGGCCGGATCGAGCGGCAGCAGTTCGCGCGCACGCTGCAGGAGCGGCTTGGCCTCGGCGGGCTCGTTGCGTTCGGTATGCACCTTGGCCAGTGACTGCAGCAGGCGCGCATCCGCCGGGCAGATCTCGGCCGCACGGCGCGCGGCGCTGACTCCTTCCGTGCGGCGACGCAGTCGCATCAGGACCTGCGCCTGGCGCAACAGCAGCTCGGCGCTCACGCCGTGATGCTCGATCGCAGCGTCCACGATCTGCAGTGCGCGTGGCAGGTCGTCGCGTTCCTCGGCGATCGTGCTCGCGAGCACGGCCGTCTTGATGTTCGGCGTCAGCGCGAGCAGGCCCTGGCACAGCTGCTCGGCGTCGTCGACACGGCCCGCCTTGAGCAGTTCGTAGGCCGTGCTGATGGTGCTGTCGCGCGTGCTCGACGACGCGGGGGTTTGGGTCGGTTGCATGAAGTTCGCCTGGATCTTAAGAGTGCTGTAAACGCGCGGCGAGCCGCTCGGCACGGCCGGCCTGGGCCGCTATCAGCGGCAGGACAGTGTCGAGCTCGCCCGCGAATCGCTGCCATTTGGCTGGATCAGGCGTCGACACGGTGTAGCTCGACAGGGGCAGGGACTGCGGCAGGACGAGGTCCCAGCCGAGTCCGTTCGCGGTGCAGAGCCGGCGGATCTCCGCATTGGGGTCGCTGACCAGTGCGTCGTAGTTCGCCACGGTCCAGGAACCGGCCGGCAGGCGCTCGAGGTCGTCGAGCAGGAGCTGCGTCGTGACGTTCCACTGGGCCGCGACGATCTGCTGCAAAGGCTGTCCGGCAAGGTCGCGCCATCCCGGCACCAGCAGCAGCGACCAGGGCAGGCCCGTCCAGCCCGGCAGGTTCGGGTAGGTGCGGAACCGGCCCGATTGCCACGCCTCGATCATGCTCGCGAGCACGGGACGCGGATCGCGGTGCAGGTAGATGAAGCGCGCTTCGGGAAACACGCGCGCAAGGAATGGCACGCGCAACGCGTTCTTGGGCGTCTTCTCGAGCATGCGCACACGCATGGGGGCAGCGGGCCGCCGCTCGGCGCGATCGCGCAGGGCCGCAAAAAAACCGTCACGCAACTGCGCGATCACCGCGGGCGTCGCGTCGCTGGCCTCGAGCCGGTTCGACTCGAAACCGCGCGCGGCGGGCGCGAGCGTCGGCACTGCCTCGATCAACTGATGGCTTTCGTCGCCGATGGTGTACAGGTCCGGTGACTGTGCCAGGGTCTCGAACAGCAGCGTCGAGCCCGAACGCGGCGGGCAGACGATGAAGACGGGCTGTTCGAAGACCGGGTCGCGGCCAGCACGCGGCGCCGCCACCGCAGCGACCGCGGCAGCCGGTGGTGTCGCGGGCAACACGGCCGTGGCTTGCGCTGCGCGCTGCCGGATGTCGGAGTCGACGGTGCGGCGGTGCGCCGCGAGCGCGGGCTCGAAAACCCAGGCCTGCAGCGCCTCGAGCAGGCGCACGCCATTGCGCAATTCGATTCCCTCCGCGCCACCCAGCACCAGTTCGCGCTGCACGGCTTCGATGGCGGAGCGATAGCGCGGCCAGCCTTCCGCCCGTTCACCGTAGCGCGACCAGAGCGCCTGCCACAGCCGCGTGAACTGCAGCAGTGACTGGTGCACCAGCGGCACGGCCGGGTGCGGCGCCGCCTCGCCCATCAGGAAGGCGTAATGCGAACGGATTTCCCACGGCGTCATCACCGTGGGAAAGTTCTCCGCCTCGAAATCGAGGTCGGGAATGTAACCGGGGACCGGCGCGACGGCCCGCGGCCGCCAATTGTCGAGCGTCGCATCGTGCGGCCTGGCATTGCGCACGTGGTCCCAGAAACCGGCACCACCGACGGTATCGGCCACCAGGTGGATCCGCGACAGGTAGTGGTCGTTGATCACGTTGTGCTCGGCCCACGTGTCGAAGATCCAGCACTCGCCGGCGCGCATGTTGACCTCGGCCTCGCCGCAGACGAAGCGCACGGTCGGCTGGGTCACGATCGGCACGTGCACGCGCGCGCGCTCGCGCCAGTAATAGTTGATGTCGACGTGCGAGGTGACCTCGGCCCGGCCCGACAGGCGCATCAGGCGCGAACGCCCCCAGGTGCCGCCGATCGCATCGAGCACCTGCATGAGATAAGGGCAGCGCCGCAGGTGCTCGGTGGCGCTCATCGGACCCGCAGTCGCATCGCTGGCCGGATCGCCGTCGACCGTCACCAGCAGCAGCGCATCGTTGCCGGCGTAGCCTGCCGGATGGGGGCGCCAGGCCGATTCGTCGATCGCCTGGATCTCGGCGGCGAGGGCCTCGGCATCGAACTGCAACGGAAACTGCAGGAAGGGAACACCAAGCTTCATTTGAATCCCCGGCCGCGCGAGCGATAGTCAGGTGGGCGCAATGTTCGCGTGCGCGATTGTCCAATAGAATCGCGGCTTCCGGTGGCTGCTGCGGTGCGCAATTCAGCCCGGCAGTTTAGTTCCCGGGGTCAAGACTTGGAAGGCGAGCACGCAGATGGCAACGAGCAAGACTGGTTCCACCGCCACAGCCCTGCTGGCTGCATTGCCCGACTCCCCTGACGCGTACCCCCAGAAGCTCGACCTCGTCCGTTCGTGCGCGCTGCTCATCGGGCTGGACGCCGCGTCGTACCGCAGCGCGAGCTTCCTCGACGACCGCATCCTGGCCCCCGCCACGGTGGGCGCGTGGTTGCCGCTCGAACAGGTCGTCGCCGCAGCACGGTCGGCTGGGAATGCGCGGCCGCTGCACTACATCCTGCACACCGGGCACGTAGGCTCCACGCTGCTGAGCCGCCTGCTCGAGACGACGGGCAACGTGCTGGCGCTGCGCGAGCCCCTGCCCCTGCGCACACTCGCCGAGGCCAGCGACAGCGTGGAGCGACCCGAGTCGTTACTGAGCCCGGCGCAGTTCGGTGCGCTGCTCGAGACGTTCGCGCGGCTGTGGGGCCGCGGCTATGCATCGACCCACAGCGTGGTGCTCAAGGCGACCAGCGCCGCCGCGCGCATCGCCCCTGCCCTGCTGCGCCGCGACCCCAGTGCGCGCGCCGTCTACCTCAACCTGCGCGCAGAGCCTTACCTCGCCACGCTGCTGGCGGGACCGAACTCGGCGGTGGATCTCCGCGGCCATGGCCCGGAGCGCATGCGCCGGGTAAATCAACGTCTCAGCGCACCTGCCAGGCCGCTGCACTCCCTGACTCACGGCGAACTTGCGGCGATGAGCTGGCTGGCCGAGTCGCTCACGCAACATGCCGTGCTCGCGCAGGCGCCGGACCAGACGCTCGCCGTCGATTTCGATGAACTGCTGGCGGACATGCCAGGTGGCATGGCCCGTGTGGCCGCGCACTTCGCGCTGCAGACCGCGCCCGACTGGCTGGACCAGCTGGCGTCGGACCCGGCGCTGACCCGCTATTCCAAGTCTCCAGACCACGACTACAGCCCGGCCTTGCGAGCGCAGGTGCTGGCGCAGGCACGGCGTGAGCACGCGCAGGAAATCCACCGCGGCATGACCTGGCTCGAAACGCTCGCGCGCGCGGAACCCACCGTGGCGCGCGTGCTGCACGCGAGTGCGGCCTAGGTGTGGAAGCTCTGTCCACGTCCGCAAGTGACGCGTTGCGTGCGCTCCATCCGGTGCCTGTCACCGAGCTTGGAAAGGCAGACACGCGCTCTGTAACAGGCACCGGATCGAGCGCTCTGGCAGCGTCGCAGGCTGGCAGGTCGCAAGCGTCCGATCCGGGACCGTTCCCTGAGCGCGTGTCTGCCTTTCCAAGCTCGGGGAACGGTCCCGGGTCGGACGCGCCAGCGACGGGTCGCCCTTGCCTGTTCGACGCGCGGTGCCGAACTGGAACGCGGCGCGGCTGACCTTGAGTGCTCGGTGACAGGCACCGGATGGAGCGCACGCAACGCGTCACCTGCGGACCTTTGCAGGGCCTCCCTAGGTCACCGCCCACATGCGCATGAGGTTCTGACGCACGACGTCGAGCCGCACGCGGCTTTCCCAGTTCATGCGCAGGCCTTCGAGCGCCGCGATCTCGTTGAGCTCGTACACCTGCGAACGCTGGTGCTGGTCCGCGATCAGGCTCTCGATGAACGTGATCGAGACCAGCCGCTGGCCCGCGCGCACCGGCACCACCTCGTGCAGCGTGGTCGACGGATAAACGATTGCATCGCCAGGGCCGCCCTTGAACGCCACGGTCTGGTTGCCGACCGTGATCGCGAGCTCGCCGCCTTCGTACGTTGCCGGATCGGCGATGAAGACGGTGCAGGAAATATCGGAGCGCAGGCGACCGCCGACCAGCGGCAACATCGCGGCATCGGCGTGCGCGCCGTACTTCATGCCCGGCTCATAGCGGGCCAGCAGCGGCGCCGCGACGCGCTTCGGCAGCGTGAAGTCGACGAACTCGCGCGAGCGCAGCAGCGCGGCCTGCACCAGTTGCGAGCTCTCGGCCGACTTCGCGTCGGCCGGGTCCGCCTGCAGGTTGTCCTTGGTCTGGTTGGCCGGATTGGAGATGCGGCCATCGATGAAGCGCAGCTCACGGCTCAGTTGCTCGAGCCGCGCCACCTCGGCGGCGGTCAGTACGTTCTTGATGCGCAGGAACATGGTGTGCCCCTCTGGCGACGCGGCCTAGATCTGCGCGGTCGGAACCGTGCCGTTGAACGTGTCGGTCGCCGCGATCACGCCGGAAATCGCAGCGCGCTCCTGCGGCGACAGACGCGGGCTCCAGATGTCGCAGATGAAGATGTAGCGCGGCTCGTCGCTGTCGTTCCACGCTTCGTGCTCGATGGTGTCGTCGAAGACCCAGGCCTCGCCGATGCGCCAGGCGCGCGTTTCGCTGCCGACGCGGAAGCCGCAACCGGGCGGCAACACCAGCGGCAGGTGCACGACCAGGCGGAAGTTCGCCACGCCCGTATGCGGCGGGATGCGCGTGCGCGGCTGCAGCGCCGAGTACATCGCGCACGGCGAGCGCAGCGGCACCACGGCCTGCGGCAGGGCCTGCATTGCCCGCACCGTGGCGGGCGCACGCTGGAACCGTTCTTCGATCGGCTGGCCCTGCCGGTAGAACTCGTACGAGGTCCAGCGCGGCGAGTTGTTGAGCTCGCGCCACTGGTCGAGCGGCATGTGCTCGCCGTAGTGGATGTAGGGCGTGAAATCGGACTGGCTCTCGCGCAACGCCTGCGCGAGTTCGGCCCGGACCGCATCGGTTTGGGCCTCGAACTCCTCCAGCCAGGGAAATTCACTGCGCTCGTAGAACTCGATCGGCGGCAGGCCCGGGTAGTAGTAGTCGGAGGGAGCCTGCTGGAAGCGTGGCTGGACGCGCAGGGTCATCTTGATGAACGAATCGAGGCGACGCCGCTCTGCAGCCGTGCAGCCGCTCTCCGCGGTTGCGATCGTGCCCCGGATGTGGTCGCCGAGTTCGCGCGTGTATGCGCCGTGGACTTCGCGCCCGCGGTTGACGGCCTGCAACGTCGCGGCGTCGAGCGCCGCGTCGGGTGGTGCGTTGGCGAGCGCTGCGCCATAGGCGAGCGCGGCCGGCACCGCATGGCCCTCGCGCTCGAGCATGGTGGCACTCATCATCAGCGCGCCGAAGTTGCGGCCGTCGATGCTGAGGGCCTGGCGGATCGCCTCGAAGGCGCCGTCGAGATCGTTGCGCTGGCGACGCACGGCGGCGAGGTTGAGCCACGCCGGCAGGTAATTCCGGGCCACGGCGACGGCTTGCAGCAACGCGGCCTCCGCGCCGATCAGGTCGCCCGTGGCCATGGCACGCATGGCGGCCTGGTTGCGATTGGCGGCGTCCTGCAATGCACCCGGCCGCTCGGCCGTGCCCGTCGTATTCATGCGCTCACACCATGGCTTGCAAAGGGAAAAACATGACTCGCAAGCTTTGCAGGTCGCGCTGGCTTAGGCAACAATACCTCCCGCACGATGAAAACCAGCAACGACGTCCCGGGCCTCGCCGCCATCGATCGCGTGCTCGCGGCCGACCCCCGCAACGTCCGTGCGCTGATCGCCAAGGCCGATCACTTTGCCGCCGCGGGCGATTCGCGCTCGGCCTCTGCTTTCTACCTTGCAGCCCTGCGCTCGGCGCCTCCCGCGGACAAGATTCCGCCCGAACTGCTGCCCGAATTGCGCCGCGCCCAGGAGACCTGCGCGCGTCATGCGCGTGAATACAAGGACTACCTGCGCTCCCGCCTCGTCGACCGCGGCTTCGACGTGCGCACGCAGGGACGCTTCGCGCAGGCGCTCGACATCGTCTTCGGCGAGAAGCGCATCTACGTGCAGGAACCCCGTTACTTCTTTTTCCCGGGCCTGCCCAACATCCAGTTCTACGACCGCGACGCCTTCCCCTGGCTGGACGACGTCGAGGCCGAGACCGATGCGATCCGTGCCGAGTTGCTCGAAGTCATGCGCAGTCCCGGCGCGTTCTCGCCGTACGTGACCGGCGACCCGAACCGGCCGCGCAAAGAAGAAAAAGGCATGCTCAACAACCCGGACTGGAGCGCCTTCTATTTCTGGAAGAGCGGCGAACCGGTGGCGGAGAACCTGGATCGTTGCCCCAGCGTGATGCGTGCCTTGCGCAACGCTCCGCTGGCCCGTGTCTCCAACCGGTCGCCGGTGGTGCTGTTCTCGCTGCTCAAGCCGGGCACGCACATCCCGCCCCACAATGGGCTGGTGAACACCCGCCTGATCTGTCACCTGCCGCTGGTGGTGCCCGCGGGGTGCCGGTTCCGGGTAGGCAACGAAACGCGCGAGTGGGTCGAGGGCCAAGCGTGGGCGTTCGACGACAGCATCGATCACGAAGCGTGGAACGACAGCGACCAGACACGAGTCATCCTGCTGTTCGACGTGTGGCGGCCTGAGTTGACCGCGATCGAGCGCGAACTGGTGACCGAACTCTTCGCGGCCATCGACGCGTACACCGGCACTAAGCCAGACTGGGAAAACTAGCGGGGCGATTCCCCTGCTTTCGGAGTCGCAGCATGAATACCGCAACGGGCAGCGCGCGCAGCGTGTGGATGGCTTCGCGCCTGAGTTCGGGCCTTGGCCTGGCGCTGGGCCTGGTCATGGCTCAGGGCTCGCTGAGCCCCGCCCTGGCCGCCGGAACACCGGCCAGTTCTCCGTTCATGGCCTGCGCGGGCGAGCAGGACGACGCCCGACGCCTCGCCTGCTTCGACGCGGCCGTAGTCCAGGCCCGCACCCAGCCGGTGCCCGCGGTCGAGAGCGCCGCGCCGACTCCTGCCGGTGCCACCGCCGCAGCCGTCGTTCCGCTGTCGAAAGAGGAGCGATTCGGCCTGCGGGGCGACCTCAAGGAGGAGAAAGCGAAGCAGGCCCCGGAATTGGCCGAACTGAAGGAATTGCGCGCGACGGTGACCAAAGTGGCCGTAAAACCCCACGGCGAGCTCATTTTGACCCTCGATAACGGCCAGGTCTGGTACGAAATCCAGGCCAACTCAGGGATCCGCGTGAAGTCGGGGGACCAGGTCACGATCCGCTCCGGCGCGTTGGGGTCTTACTCGGTCGTCGCCCCGAACGGTCGCTCCAGCAAGGTCACCCGCAACCGCTGACGCCTGCGCCGGACGCTACACCGGTAGGAATCCTGCGCAGTTGTTGCTAAGGCGTCCGCCGACCCCGTTGCGATAAAGCTACAAGCGGGTTCCAACCGGGCATTTACTGCGACAACCCGTGCAACCACCGAGATGAGCCCCTTGAAATCAAGGCTCTAGACGCAGTCCGAGCCGAAAATTCTTTGTGGCTGAATCCCAACATGGGGTTGTATTGCGGAAGATACTTGTTAGTATTCCCCGCACTGTTGGGGGGGCCCGTTTGCCTGACAGGCCGGCAGCACGTTCAACGACAAACAAGCGACCTTAAGTTCCTCTGGAGGATTCTCGTAATGCAGCGAAACACTCAACTTCGACGCGCGGTGCGTCACACGCTCCTGATCAGCGCACTGGCTGGCACCAGCACGCTGCCGGCGTTTGCACAGGACGCCGAAATTGAACAGATCGTCGTCACCGGTTCGCGCATCAAGATGGCGAACCTCGAGGGCACCAGCCCCGTCACGCAGGTGACGAGCGCGGACATCGCGACGCAGGGCGTCACGCGCGTCGAAGACTTGATCAACCAGCTGCCGCAGGCTTTCGCTGCGCAGAACGCGAACGTAGCCAACGGCGCGACGGGTACCGCGACGGTCAACCTGCGCGGCCTCGGCTCGGCTCGCACCCTCGTCCTCGTCGACGGTCGCCGCATGCCTTACGGCGGCGTCACCAACTCGGCGGCCGACTTGAACCAGATCCCGGCCGCGATGGTCGAGCGCGTTGAAGTCCTCACCGGCGGCGCCTCGGCCGTCTACGGTTCGGACGCCATCGGCGGCGTCGTCAACTTCATCATGAAGAAGGACTTCGAGGGCGTGCAGTTCGACGCCCAGTACGGCTTCTACCAGCACAACAACAACTTCGGCGGCGACGGCGTCGTCAAGCTGCGTGACGTGATCAAGGGTCGTGCGGCGACCAACCCGTCGCAGTTCCGCCTGCCGGGCAACTACGTCACCGACGGCGCGGGCACGGAATTCAACGTCCTCATGGGCGTGAGCACCGAAGACGGCCGCGGCAACATCACCGCCTATGCCGGCGTGCGCGACAACGACGAAGTGCTGCAGCGCGACCGTGACTACTCGGTCTGCACCCTCAGCGCGACCCGTGGGTCAACGGCCAATCCGAATGCTGTTCGCGATCTTTCGCATCGCTGCGGCGGATCGCCGACGAGCTACCCGGGCTACTTCTACACCGCGGGCGCGGCGTTCACGATCGACTCGACCACGGGCAACACGTTCCGTCCGTTCGATGCCGGTACTGACTTTTATAACTTCGGCCCGACGAACCACTACCAGCGTCCGGACCGTCGTTACAGCCTCGGCGCGATGGGTCACTACGAGCTGACGGACTTCGCCGATGTCTACACGCAGTTGATGTTCAGCGACTACTCGTCGATCGCGCAGATCGCCCCGGGTGGCAACTTCTTCAACTCCAACACCGTCAACTGCGCCAACCCGTTCCTGTCAGCGCAGCAACTCGGCGTACTCGGTTGCTCGGCTGCCGACGTGGCGGCAAACAACTCCGCCACACTGTACGTTGCGCGTCGCAACGTCGAAGGCGGCGGCCGCCAGCAGTCATTCGAGAACAGCTCGTTCCGCTCGCTGCTCGGCGTGCGTGGCGCGATCACCGACACGTGGGACTACGACACCTCGGTGCAGTACTCGAAGGTCAAGGCTGACCAGCTGACCCTCAACTACTTCAAGATCGACCGCATCCAGCGCTCGATCAACGTGGTTGCCGACCCGGTCACCGGCACCCCGACCTGCATGTCGGCGCTCGACGGTACGGATCCGGCCTGCGTGCCCTACAACATCTTCCAGATCGGCGGCGTGACGAATGAAGCGCTGAACTACCTGCAGGCCCCGGGCTTGCAGCAGGGTACGATCGAACAGACGGTGTACCAGGGCATCATCACCGGCGACCTGGCCAACATCGGCCTCAAGAGCCCGATGGCGTCGCAGGGCGTGCAGGTGCTGTTCGGTGCCGAATACCGCAAGGACAAGCTGCGCAACAATACCGACGACCTGCTGACCTCGGCGAACCTGTCGGGCCTCGGTGGTCCGACGATCAGCATCGAAGGCGAAACGGCGGTCACCGACCTGTTCATGGAACTCAACGTCCCGCTGCTCGAGGACGTGACGTTCGCCGATTCGCTCGGCTTCGACGCCGCCTACCGTTACTCGGACTACGACTCCCTGACCACCGACACCTACAAGTTCGGCCTGGAATGGGCGCCGGTGCAGGACGTCAAGCTCCGCGGCAGCTACCAGAAGGCCGTCCGCGCGGCCAACGTGGTGGAACTGTTCACGGCGCAGGGCTTCAACCTGTTCGACATGCCGTCCGACCCTTGCGGCGAGGATGGGACTGCTACTGACGCCCAGTGCATCGCGACGGGCGTGCCCGCCGCGCTGCTGGACATCGACGGCAACGGCACGCGTTCGCCGTCGCTCACCAACCAGGCCGGTCAGTACAATTTCCTGCAGGGCGGCAACCCCGATCTGCAGCCGGAAGAGTCCGAGACCGTCACTTTCGGCATCATCCTGACGCCGCGCTTCCTGCCGAAGCTGACGATGTCGGTCGACTACTTCGACATCGAGATCACGGACACGATTTCGACGTACGGCTCGAACAACTCGATCAACGACTGCTACGACTCGAACGACGCTGCTTCGTGCGCCCGCATCAACCGTGACCAGAACGGCAACCTGTGGCGCGGTGACGGCTTCGTCGAGGACCTCAACATCAATATCGGTTCGTTGTCGACGAAGGGTATTGACTTGAACCTCAACTACAGCGGCATGGAGATCGGCACGTTCGGCTCGCTGAACTTCAACCTGACCGGCACGTACCTCGACGAGCTGATCACGGACTCGGGCGGCACTGCGCCGCCTTACGACTGCAAGGGCTTCTACTCGAGCTCGTGCGGCACGCCGAATCCGGAATGGCGTCACCATGCCCGCCTCGGCTGGCAGACGCCGTGGTCGGTCGACCTGTCGCTCACGTGGCGCTACTTCGACGGCGTGGAAGAGTTCAACGGCGACCCGATACAGCTCGACTACGAACTGGACTCGGCAAGCTACTTCGACCTGGCCGCGAACATCGCGCTCACGGAGAAGTCCTCGATCCTGGTGGGTGTCAACAACGTGCTGGACTCGGATCCGCCGATCACGTCGGCCGTCGGTACCACGGGCAACGGCAACACGTTCCCGCAGACCTACGACGCGCTCGGTCGCTGGATCTTCATCCGCGCGCAGGTCGGGTTCTAATACCGTCCTGATCTAGCTGAAACTGGCGGCGGCCTCGCAAGGGGCCGCCGCTTTTTTTTGTCCGCGATTTGCGCGCGGACTACCATGCGGGACATGGAGTCACCGCATTGACGACGGACGGCGAACTGCAGCGGCTGGGCCGGGCCGCGGTGCAACTCGAGCACGATGGTCGCTTCGACGAAGCCGTGGCCGCGTATCAGCGTCTGCTCGCCCGCTTCCCCGACCTGCCGGACACGTGGTTCAACCTCGCGGTGCTGCAGCGCCAGTTGCGGCAATTCGACGCGGCGCTGGCTTCTTACCAACAGGCGCTCGATCGCGGGGTGGCGCAGCCCGAGGAGGCGCACCTCAATCGCGCCGTCATCTATTCCGACTTCCTGCGCCAGGACGGGCCGGCGGTGGCCGAACTGCAGGCCGCACTCGCGCTCAATCCGCGGTATGTGCCCGCCCTGCTCAACCTCGCCAACCTGCACGAAGACCTCGGGCGCCGGGACGACGCGGCAGCGCTGTATGAACGCGCGCTCGCGATTGATCCTCTTTGCCATTCCGCGCTGGCGCGACTCGCCGCCCTCAGGACTGCCGCAGGCCCGGACGCCGATATCCTGCAGCGAGTCCGTACGTCGCTCGCGCGAAAAGATGTCGCGCCAGCCGAGCGGGCGAACCTCGGTTTTGCACTCGGCGCCGCGCTCGAAAAGGCAGGAGCGTATGACGAGTCGTTTGCGGCCATCGCCGAAGCGAACCGGCAAAGCCGGGTGAGCGCCGGGCCGGACGGCGCACCCTACGATCGCGACCGCCACGAGCGCTTTGTCGACGACCTGATCGCTGCCTTCCCGGCACCGGTCGGCAAGCTGCCCACAACCAGTAGCAAGCCGCATCAATCGGTCGATGCGACGACAGTGCAGCCGATCTTCGTCTGCGGCATGTTCCGCTCCGGTTCCACGCTCGTGGAACAGATCCTGGCGGGCCATCCCCGCATCACCGCAGGCGGCGAGATCGATTTCCTGCCTGCCGTCGTACGCACCGAACTGGCGCCGTTTCCTGCCTCGATGTCGCAGTTCACGCCGCAACAGGCCGGCAACCTGGCAGCGCGCTATCTCGCACTGCTGGCCCGGCTGCATCCGGGCGCCGAGCGGGTGGTGGACAAGCGGCCGGACAACTTTCTCTACCTTGGCCTGATCAAGACGCTGTTCCCCGACGCCCGCATCGTGCACACGACCCGCGACCCGCTCGACCTTTGCCTGTCGATTTTTTTCCTGCACCTCGATCACCAGATGCCCTACGCGCTCGACCTGCTCGACATCGGCCACTACTACCGGCAGTACCGGCGTCTCATGGCGCACTGGCACTCGCTGTACGGCGACGACATCGTCGAAGTTCACTACGACGCCCTGGTGCGCGAGCCGCGACCCGTCGTCGAGCAGCTGCTCCAGTCCTGCGGCCTGGACTGGGACGACGCGTGCATGGCTTTCCACGAGCGAACGAACGCCGTGAAGACTGCGAGCGTCTGGCAGGTCCGCCAACCGCTGTATCGGCACGCCTCCGGGCGGGCGCGAAATTTCGCGCGACACCTCGATGTGTTGCACGCGTACCTCAGCGAGACAGCCGCGCGCTGACCCGCGATGGGTGCGCGGCCTACGCGGCTAGTTCCTGCGCTTCCCGCGCGCAGGTCGCATCGAGCTCGGTCAGCCCGCCGGCGTCGTGCGTGGTGAACAGCACCTCGCAATAGTCGTAACCCACTTTCATGTCCGGATGATGATCGTGCTGCCGCGCGACGTCGGCGATGGCATTGACGAACGTCATCGTCAGGTCGAAGTCGGCGAACTTGAAGCGACGGCTGATCGCCTTGCCCTGGGCCGCCAGCGACCATCCCGGCAGCGAAGCGACCAGTGCACTGACGGCAGCGGTATCGAGCAGCACGGGACGAATCATGTCTTTTCTCCTGCGAGGACCGGTTGGGGCTGCAGCGCCGAACGCAGCATCAGCGTCGCGGCATACAGCACGACGACGACGACGAGCCAGTAGAGCCACTGCAGCGGCAGTGACTTGACCACGAACGCCGCCAGGAACACGCCCGGGATTCCGCCGATGGCGAGGCCGATGGCGGTACGCCTGTCGTACCTGCGTTCGCGGATGAACTTGAGGCTGCCCACGGGCATCAGGCACGCGCACGAGGCCATCATGATCGGGAACGCGGCGATCGGGTTCATGCCGAGCAGGCTCACCAGCATCAGGCACGGCGCGTACAGGCCGATGCCGAGTTGCATCAGCGCACCGAGGCAGAAATTGACCACCACCGCAAAGACCAGCACGCCGCCGCTCAGGCCCAGCGCGTTGCCGCCCGCCGGGAGCCAGCCCAGGATCTTCAGCACGAACAACGCCGCAGCGACCAGCAGCGCGATGCCCATCCCGAGCTGGATGCCGCGCCGCGGCAGTTTCGCGACGACGCCCGCGCCGAGGTAGCCGCCCGCCACCGCGGCACCCACCATCGCCACGAGAGTGACGGGTGCGACGGCGATCGCGGTGGTGAAGATGATGGCCTGCGTGATGGTCGGCAGCGCGTGACCGACGTTCAGCGTGCCGGGAATCAGTTCGTCGCGGATCAGGTTGCGGAACTTGATCCAGGCCGTGGTCGACGCGAATGAACCGATGCCGAGCGTGTCGAAGAAATTGGCGACGAAGCCAAGGACCAGGCCGCCGGGCGTGGGGAGGCGCTCACGCGACGCGGCCGACCTGTCCGCGGCGCCGGCATGAGCGCGTTCGATGCGTCGCCAGGCCAGGACGAAGAACCCCGCCAGCAGCAGACCGCCGACCAGCACCAGTTGCGCGACGAGGCTCATGCATGGGTCTCCACGGGAGCAGTGCTCAGGGTTCGTGCCGCAGGGGCAGTTCGTTGCCCTTGCGCACGGTACGCAACGCGAAGCTCGAGTGCACGCGCGCGACACCAGGCAGCCGCGTGAGATGCTGGCTGTGCAGGCGTTCGAAGTCGGCCGCGTCCGAGACGACGACGCGCAGCAGGTAGTCCTGCTGCCCGGTCATGAGATAGCACTCCATGACCTCGGGCACGCGCTTCACCGCGTCCTCGAAGGCCGCCAGGTCGGCCTGCTCCTGGCGATTGAGCGTGATGCTCACGAAAACGTTGCCCGGCAAACCCACCCTGGCCTGGTTCACCAACGCAGCGTAGCGATCGATCACTCCGGCCTGCTCCAGTGCGCGCATGCGCCGCAGGCAGGCCGACTCGCTCAGGTGCACCTGCTCCGCGAGCTCGCGATTGCTGATCCGGCCGTCCCGCTGCAGGGCCGCCAGGATGTGGTTGTCTACCCGATCCAGCTTCATGAGTTGCAGTATCTGTCCTATTTTAAATGAGATGCCGCAGAAAGTTGCGTAGCAGCCAACTTTTCAGGCCAACTTTGCATGATTCCACCGCCACGCGCCAATTATTCTTCCGCGATGCACCGCAGCGGTGCGTCACAACAGCAAACCGGGGAGAGAGCCATGCGCATCGGCGTGCCGAAGGAAATCAAGGTCCACGAATACCGGGTTGGCCTCGTTCCAGCCGCAGTGCGTGAACTGGTCGAGTCGGGTCACGAGGTGCTCGTGCAGACCGGCGCAGCGGCCGGCATCGGCTTTGCAGACGCTGACTACCTGCGGGTCGGCGCGAAGATTGCCGCGACGGCAGCCGAGATCTTCGCCGCCAGCGACATGATCGTGAAGGTCAAGGAACCGCAGCCGGAGGAATGCGCGATGCTGCGCAAGGGCCAGGTGCTGTACACGTACCTGCACCTTGCGCCAGACCCCCGCCAGACCGAGGCGCTGGTGAAATCGGGCGCCACCTGCATCGCCTACGAAACGGTGACGGCGCCTGATGGCTCGCTGCCGCTGCTCACGCCGATGAGCGAAGTCGCGGGTCGCATGTCGATCCAGGTCGGCGCGTATTGCCTGCAGAAGGCGTCGGGCGGCCGCGGCATCCTGCTCGGCGGCGTGCCGGGCGTGGCGCCTGCCAAGGTCGTGATCCTGGGCGGCGGCGTCTCCGGCACGCATGCGGCCGAGATGGCCGTGGGCCTGCGCGCCGACGTCACCGTGGTCGACCGCTCGGTGAAGCGCCTGCGCGAACTGTCCTCGATCTTCGGCGCCTCGCTGCGCACCGAGTACTCGACGCAGGAGCACATCGACACGCTGGTGATGGAAGCCGACCTCGTGATCGGCGCGGTGCTGATCGCCGGCGCCGCGGCGCCCAAGCTCGTCACGCGCGACATGGTTCGTCGCATGAAGCCGGGCTCGGTGCTCGTCGACATCTCGATCGACCAGGGCGGCTGCTTCGAGACCAGCAAGGCGACGACGCACGCCGATCCCACGTACGTGGTCGACGACGTGATCCATTACTGCGTCGCCAACATGCCGGGCGCCGTGCCGCGCACGTCGACGTTCGCGCTCAACAACGCCACCCTGCCCTTCGCCCGCAAGCTCGCGGACCTGGGCTGGCAGAAGGCGCTGCGCGCGGACCCGCACCTGGCCAACGGCCTCAACGTGCACGATGGCCAGATCACGAACGCAGCGGTTGCGCGCGAGCTCGGCTACAAGCACGTGCCGGTCGCGGCCGTGCTGCAATAGGCAGCGGTCGTAATTAGGAGGCCCGCACCGATTTCTGGTCGGAAATCACTGGAAATTGGTGAATGTCCCCAATTTCTTGGGAGCGGCGTACGAAAGAGTTAGGCTTGGGACATGAAACTCCCAGCCCTGCGCTTCGACGGCAAGACCGTCCTCGTCACGGGCGCGTCGAGCGGCATCGGCCGTGAGACCGCCCTCGCCTTCGCTGCGGCCGGCGCCAACGTCGTGCTGGTGGCACGGCGTGCGGCGGTGCTCGCCAAGGTCGCGAGTGCCGCAAGAGATGCCGGGGTCGGCGCCCTTGCGCTCGGCACCGACGTCACGGACCCGGCGGCGGTGCGCGCCTGCTTCCGCAAAGCCGCACGGCGTTTCGGCAGTATCGATATCGTGGTCAACAATGCGGGCATCCTGGTTCCCGCGCCGGTCGCGGACCTCGATCCGGCCGACCTGCAGCGCATGCTCGACGTCAACCTCTTCGGCGCATTGCACGTCATGCAGGCCGCGGTGAAGCTGATGCAGTCGCAGCCGGCGGGTGGGCATATCGTCAATGTCGCGTCGCTCGCGGGACGGCGCGGCTTCTCGCCGCTCGGCGGCTATTGCGCCAGCAAGTTCGCGCTGGTCGGCCTGACCGAGGCCCTGCGCACCGAACTCCTGGGCACGAACGTGGGCGTTTCGCTCGTCCTGCCGGGCGTGATCGACACCCCGATGGCAGCGGCCGCCGCCGCGGACCCGACCACGCAGGGCTTCTGGCCCAAGGCGCTCAACATGCCCACGGCCTGGGTCGTCTGGGCGGTCTTTGCAGCCGTGCGGCTCAAACTCGCCGAAGTCGCGGTGCCCCCGGGCGGCGCGCTGCTGGAAAAGCTTGGCGCGCTGGCTCCCGGCGCCACCGACCTCGTCGTGCGCGGCGTCATGAGTGCCGCGCGACGCACGGGCAGTCGCAAGCCACGCTGACACGCCACCCCTGAATCACTGCACGGAAACACGTCCATGGCCGAGAACTTCGCCCACATCGCAATCGAACGCACAGGCACCATCGCCACGCTGTTCCTCGATCGACCCGAGAAGCTCAACGCGCTGCATCGGCCGCTGTGGCACAGCATCCCTGCGGCCGTGGCGGCGCTCGATGCGGACCCGGAAGTGCGCGTCATCATCCTGGCGGGGCGCGGCAAGGCCTTCTGCGCGGGCATCGATCTCATGGACCATGCGCCTGGCCTCACGGGCGGCTCGCTGACCGGCGGGAGCGATGGCTCGGCGGTCGCGAAGCGCCGGCAGTTGTACGACGACATCCGCGCCTACCAGCGCACGTGCTCGAGCCTGGCCGACACCAACAAGCCCGTGATCGCCGCGGTGCACGGCGCCTGCATCGGCGCCGGCATGGACCTGATCACGGCGTGCGACATCCGTCTCGCGTCGGCCGAGGCCACGTTCTCGGTGCGCGAGACGCGCATCGCCATGGTGGCGGATGTGGGCTCGCTGCAGCGCCTGCCGCGCGTGATCGGCGACGGCGCCGCGCGCGAGTGGATCTTCACGGGCGGCGACTACACCGCGCAGCAGGCGCGCGAGGTACAACTGCTGAACGACGTGCTGCCCGATCCTGCGACGCTGATGTCCCGTGCGCAGGAAATGGCCACTGCGATCGCGGCCAATTCACCGCTCGCCGTGCAGGGCTCGAAGCACGTGCTGGGGTTCGCTTCGCGACGCGAGGTGGACAGCCACCTCGACTACGTTGCTGTGTGGAACGCCGCGTTCCTGCATTCGGACGATCTCGGCGAGGCGATGCAGGCATTCCTGCAGCGCAGGCCGCCGAACTTCCGCGGGCAGTAGGGGGAAGGGACCAGGGGCTAGGGGCTAGGGGCTAGGGGCTAGTCGGAAGTGCAGTTGGAACCTGAAAACTCGGAGTCTGAATTTCGCGATCAGGAAACAGGCTTCAGGTAACTTCTTACCCTGCCTGTCCTTCCTGTCCTTCCTGTCCTTCCTGTCCTTCCTGTCCTTCCTGTCCTTCCTGTCCTTCCTGTCCTTCCTACCCTCCCTCCCCCACTACGCGCTCTTTGCCTGCGCACCCACGGCCGCGTCGCGCAATTCACGCCGCAGGATCTTGCCCACGTTGCTCTTCGGCAGCTCGTCGCGGAACTCGATGTACTTGGGCTTCTTGTAGCCGGTGAAATTCTCCTTGCAGAACTCCAGCAACTGCTCGACGGTCAGCGCGGGATCCTTGCGCACCACGAACACTTTCACCGCTTCTCCCGATTTATCGTCGGGCACGCCGATCGCGGCGCATTCGACTACGCCCGGATGGGTGGTGATGACCTGCTCGATCTCGTTCGGATACACGTTGAAACCCGAGACCAGGATCATGTCCTTCTTGCGGTCGACGATACGGATGTAGCCGCGCTCGTCCATGATGCCGACGTCGCCCGACTTGAAGAATCCGTCGGGCGTCATGACCTTCGCTGTCTCGTCGGGCCGGTTCCAGTAGCCCGCCATGACCTGCGGCCCGCGGATGGCGATTTCGCCCGGCTGGCCCAGCGGCACCGGCTGGCCGGCATCGTCGAGGATCGCGATTTCAGTACCTGGGAACGGCAGGCCGATCGTACCGTTGTATTCCCGGTTCAGGATCGGGTTGCAGGTCGCGACCGGCGACGTCTCCGACAGTCCATACCCTTCGATGATCGGCACGCCGGTCAGCTTGAGCCAGCGTTCGCTGGTCGCCTTCTGCACTGCCATGCCGCCGCCGTTGGCGACGCGCAGGCTGGCGAAATCGAGCTTGCGGAACTCCTCGTTCTCGAGCAGCGCGTTGTAGAGCGTGTTGACGCCCGGCAGCACGTTGAAGTTGTACTTCGCCAGCTCCTTGACGAGACCGCCGATGTCGCGCGGGTTCGGGATGAGCACATTGAGCGTGCCGATGCGCAGGCCGAAGAGGCAATTCACCACCAGTGCGAAGACGTGGTACAGGGGCAGCGCACAGATGTAGACGAACTGCTCGGGCACCGGGCCACGCGCGGTATCGGTCAGGGCCGGGGTGAGCCAGGCCTCCATCTGCAGCACGTTCGCCACCAGGTTCCCGTGCGTGAGCGTGGCGCCCTTGGAGATCCCGGTGGTGCCGCCCGTGTACTGCAGGAAAGCCGTGTCCTGTCGCGTCATCGTCACCGGCTCGAGGCGACGGCGCGCGCCGAGGTCGAGCGTCGCGGTGAACTCGAGGTGTCCCGACAGCGTGTAAGCCGGCACCAGTTTCTTCACCCGCCGCACCGCGAAATTCACGATCGCGCTCTTCGGGAAACCGAGCATCTCGCCGAGCGACGCCACGACGACGTGCTTCACCTCGGTGCGCGCGATCACCTGCTGCAGCGTGTGGGCGAAGTTTTCGAGGATCACGATGACTTCGGCGCCCGAATCGCGCAACTGGTGCTCGAGCTCACGCGGCGTGTACAGCGGATTGACGTTCACCACGACGTAACCCGCGCGCAGGACGCCGGCGAGCGCAATCGGGTACTGCACCACGTTCGGCATCATGATCGCGACGCGCGCGCCCCTGGCGAGGCCCCGCGACTGCAGCCACGCGCCAAACGCGGCCGAGTACCGGTCGATTTCACCGAAGGTGAAGCATCGATCCATGTACGCATAGGCGTTGCGCTGGGCGTGCTGGCGCAAGCCGTGCTCGATGAGCTCGACCAGCGAGGAGTACTGCGTGATGTCGACGTCGTGCGGGACGCCAGCCGGATAATGTTCGAGCCAGATTCGTTCCATGAGTCCTTCCCCCGAAGGCGTCTGTCGCCCGTCTGGTTACGGCCGCGGCCGCACCACGACAGGCACGTTGCAGAGATCGATGTAACCGGCCGGCACGAGGTACCAATCGTCACGACGATTGCGCCGCGCCTCGACCAGTTGCCGGAAACGTTCCGTGTCGGTGCGCATGACCTCGAGGCTCGTGCGTTCGGCGACCGGCAGGTCGGCCGCGACACGGACACTCGTGATCGGCACCGTCTGTTCCGCCGTTTCGTAAAACCCCATTGGACCGGATCCACGAGGCTGCGTCGAGAGCAACTCGATGCCTTGCACCACACGGCCCACCAGGGCGATGTTGCGATCGAGCTGCCGGGGGGCGTGACCGGTCACGACGTAGAGTTCGGCCCCGTTGCCGCTGTCCGGCGCATTGCCGCGCCCCGCCCCCACCATGCCGTAGCAATGGGCTAACCAGGCTTCGCCGCGAGCCACGTCCCGGGCTGCAGGAAAACCCTGGCTGAAACCGACCTCGGGCGCGTAGCCGTCACGATCCGGCAGTGCCTCGAACGGCAGCGCTTGAGACAGCTTGACCGTGAATTCTGGCGGCAGCGTTGCCCGGGCAGCGCCGAGGCTGCGCTTGCCCTCGGCATCGCCCCACTGCACCACGAAATTGTCCTGCGCACGCACGATGGCCAGGCCATCGAAATACTTGTCCCGCGCCAGCGTCCTGATGTTGGCCGCATGTTGCGGCGCAAAATCCGGCGCGAGCTCAATCACGACCCGGCCCTGCGGCAACTGCAGGTACAGCGTGTTCTCGGGATCGAGCGGGCGCCAATCGGCCGCAGTCGTTGCCGCAATGACATCAGCCATCGTGCGCGGCGGCGAGGCAGGGGCGGCAGTCGCTCCCATTGCCCCCACGCTCGAGCCTGCCGCCCAACCGGCGGTGAGAAGCAAGAGGACGCCGCGCACCCTCGCCGTCATGCCTGCGGCCGCGGGCCGAGGATGGTCCAGACCTGCTTCAGGCAAGCGGCTGCCTTCTGGCAGGCGTCGAGTGACTCCTCGAGCGAATCGCGTGATTGCGCCTCGACCGTGCCGGCCTCGAGCATCATCTCGAGCTGCAGCACGGCAATGGACAGTTCGTCGTTGACGTCGTGGAGCAGTTTCCTGACGTCGAGGACCTTGTCGTCCGGGATCCCATGGGACATGGCGGGTCCTTTCCTCAATGAGTAGCCAATGCAGTGCGGGCGAAGCCCTCGAGGAACAGCTGCATGCGTGCCATGCCCTCGGGAGTGAGTTCGACGTAAGTGCGCCGCCGGTCGGCCGGGTCGGGCATGCGGGCGGCAAGGCCTCCCTGGATCAGGTCCTCGATCCGGCGCAGGGCCGTGGTCATCGGGCTCTTCGACGACAGCGCGAGGCTCGTCACCGACAGGTGCTGGCCTGCCAGCCGGGCCCGCATCAATTCCGCCAGCATCTCCCAGGCCGGCTCGGGCATCACGGCCTCGCCGAAAATGCTTGAACGGGCCTCCTGCAGCTTCTGCAGCAGCTTGAGGGTTCGCAGGCTGCTGTCCTCTGGCCGCGCCGCGTTCGATGACGCCCCGGTGCTTTCGCGGCGGCTCGAGCTGTCCTGCTCGATCGTCCGGCGCATGTCCTCGGCCAGGGCCTTGGCCGTATCGGCGATCTGCTGCAGCTCACGGGCGCCGGCCGTATCCGTCGAGACGCTGCGAACCTGGCGGACGCTCTCCGCGCGGGTCAGCGCATGCTGGACTGATTCTCGCAGCGACTTGGGTTCGATGGGCTTGAAGAGGTAATCGCTCGCTTCCAGCCGCATCGCCGCGACGGCCGTCTCGAGCGAGGCCTGGCCCGTGACCAGCAGCAGCTGCAGCCAGGGCCGGTCGGCGAACTCGCGACGCACCGTGCCGAGGAACTCGATGCCGTCCGTGGTCGGCATGTAGATGTCACTCACCACGACATCGATCTCGGGCGCCTGGCGCAAGATCTGCAGTGCTTCGGCCGCCGACTCGGCCGTGCGACACGTGATGGCACTGCTGCCGAGGACCCGCGACATGAGTCGCAGGGCGCGGACCTCGTCGTCGACGACGAGGACTCTGGCGGGTACGGGTGGTTCCATGGGTTGAAAATCTACCTTGCGGTGGGCAGGTCTAGCAAAGAATTGAGCCGGGCAAGGAGTCCGCGCCGATCGAACGGCTTGGTGACGACCGCAGCGGCTCCCGCGGCCTGCGCTTCAGCCTGCAACTCGAGCGAGTCCATGCCGGTCAGGAGCACGAGGCGCAGCGCAGCATGCTCAGCCTGCAGGCGGACCCACCGACAGAACTCCACGCCGTTCATGCCGGGCATCACGTAGTCCACGAGTGCTACTGACGGCCGTGCAGTCGCCAGCAGCCCAATCGCCTCTTGCGGACCGCCGGCGACGATGACCTGATGACCGTCCGCCCGCAGGATGATGGACATGAGTTCCCGCGAACGGGAGTCATCGTCGACCACCAGGATCAATGAGGGATTGCTGCTGGTCATGTGCCACCTGATTTTACTCTTTATTCGCGCTGTGTCCGTTTTGGCACAGACTCGCGACCCCGGGGTCGACTCCCGCTTAGAATAGGGAGGCGAACCGGACTGTCCGGCAGTCCGGCCATGCCCACGCCAGGCCGTCTAGGAGTGACGTCGCGTTGCGCATCCTGATGATCGAAGACAACGAGTCCAACGCGTACCTCGCGCGCTTCCTGCTGGAGCGCCGGGGTCATGAAGTCGTCGTGGCACCGACCGGCGCCGAGGGTGTCGCGCTCGCGCGCGCGTCGCATTACGACCTGATCCTGCTCGACCTGCGCCTGCCCGACGGCGACGGCTGCGACTTCGTCACCGGCCTGGTGCCTCCGGGAGAGCCTGCACCGACGCCCATCATCGCAGTCAGCGCGCACGCGCTCGCGGCCGACCGCGTCCGCGCCATCGAAGTCGGCTGCTGCGCCTTCATCGAGAAGCCGATCGACGTGACGACGTTCACCGACCGCATCGAAGAAATCGCCGGTTCGCGCCACTGAGCGCTCGGCCCCCGTCCTGCACGAGCAGCATGGATCGCACAGCATTTTTTCTTGAAGTCGACAGGGATGCAGAAGCGCGATGCTAATCAAGTTCACGACCCGTTTCGGCCACTTGCTCATGCAGGGCGAGCCCGCCCAGGCACTGCTGCGTTTGGCCGGACATTCCGGCAGCGTGCCCAGCGCCGTGCTCGAGGCCGACCTGCCGGCGTTCCTCGCCCGGTTGCAGGCGGGGCTCGAACTGCACGGCGACGAGTATTCGCCGGCGCCAGCACCGGCTGACGAAGCAGACGACACCGAATCCGGCCAGCAAGAGCCGCGCGAGCGCCCGGTCAAGCTGCGGCTGCGGGCGGTTCCCTTCATCGACATGATCGAGACGGCGATACGGCAGCATGCCGACCTGATGTGGGAGCGCGCCTGACCTTGCGCACCGTGGCCCTGCTCGGCCTCCCTGCGCTCGCACTCGTCCTGTTGGCCGCACACCTCGCCCACGCGGGGTGGCTGCCGCTTGCTGCCTGCGCCGTGCTGCTGACCGGCTTGCTGGGGCTGCGGCGGCCATGGGCCGCCCGGGCGGTCCAGGTCGTGCTGGCGATTGCCACCCTCGAGTGGGTGCGGACGACGGTGGGACTGGCCCAACTGCGCCTGCACCACGGCGAGCCGTATCTGCGGCTGGCCGTGATCCTGGGCGCGGTGACGCTCTACACCGCGCTCGCCGCCGCAGCGTTCCAGCACCCCGCCCTGCGCCGCTATTTTCGCAGGCCCCGGCTGGGGTAACCTTACGGGCTGCGTGCCAAGCACGATTCGCCCAAGGACGACCGCCCCATGAAAACCCTCCTGGCCACCGCCGGCGCCCTGGCGCTGCTCACATTCTCACCCGCCGAAGCCGCCGACATGAACACCGCTGCCGCCAATCCCCTGCTCGCACCGTGGACCGGCCCCTACGGCGGCGTGCCGCCGTTCGACGTGGTCAAGGTGGCGCAACTGCAGCCGGCGCTCGAGGCCGCCATGGCCCAGCAGCTGGGCGAGATCGATCGCATTGCCAACGACCCGGCCAAGCCGACGTTCGAGAACACCATCGCCGCGATGGAACGGACAGGACGCACCCTGGATCGCGTCGGCACCGTCTACGGCATCTACAGCTCGAACCTGAATGACGATGCCGTGCAGGTGGTCGAGCGCGAGATGTCGCCGAAGCTCGCCGCGTTCAGCGACCAGATCACGCAGAACGCGAAGCTGTTCGAGCGGATCGCGCAGGTGTACGAAACACGCGAGACGTCCGGGCTCACCGCCGAGCAGCAGCGCCTTGCGTGGCTCTACTACACCAATTTCGTGCGCGCCGGCGCGAAGCTGGATGCCAAGGCCAAGCAGCGGCTGTCGGAAATCAACCAGGAACTGGCCGGCCTGTTCACGACCTTCGGCCAGAACGTGCTCAAGGACGAAAACGAGGAAGTCATCTACATCGGCAAGGAAGCCGACCTGGCCGGCCTGCCGCAAGGCGTGCGCGACGGCATGGCGCTCGGCGCCGAGGGCCGCGGCCAGAAAGGCAAGTGGGCGATCGCCAACACGCGCTCCAGCGTCGAGCCTTTCCTGACCTATTCCGAGAACCGGGCGCTGCGCGAGCAGGTGTGGCGCATGTTCGTGAATCGCGGCGACAACGGCGGCGCCACGGACAACAACTCGACCATCTCGGCCATCCTGCGGCTGCGCGCCGAGCGCGCGAAGCTGCTCGGCTTCCCGACGCACGCGCACTGGCGGCTGGAAAACTCGATGGCGAAGACGCCGGACCGCGCGATGGAACTGATGGAAGCGGTGTGGACGCCGGCCGTCGCGCGCGTGCACGAGGAAGTCGCCGACATGCAGAAGATCGCCGATGCCGAGAAGGCCGGCATCAAGATCGAGCCGTGGGATTACCGCTACTACGCGGAAAAGGTCCGCAAGGACAAGTACGACCTCGACGAAAGCGAGGTGACGCCGTACATGCAGCTCGAGAACCTGCGTGAAGGCATGTTCTACATGGCGAAGGAGCTGTTCGGCTTCAGCTTCAAGCCGGTCGAGGCCGGCAAGGTGCCGGTCTACCACCCCGACGTGCGCGTCTGGGAAGTGAACGACGCCCAGGGCAAGCTCGTCGGACTCTGGTACTTCGACCCCTACGCCCGCAAGGGCAAGCGGTCCGGCGCGTGGATGAACGCCTATCGCAACCAGGAGCGCTTCGACGGCGACGTGCGGACCATCGTCTCGAACAACTCCAACTTCGTGCAGGGCAAGCCCGGCGAGCCCGTGCTGATCAGCTGGGAGGACGCCACCACGCTGTTCCATGAATTCGGTCATGCCTTGCACGGCCTGAGCTCGAACGTGAACTACCCGTCGGTGTCGGGCACGTCGGTGCCGCGCGATTACGTCGAGTTCCCCTCACAGCTGCTGGAGCACTGGCTGTCGACTCCCGAGATCCTCAACAGGTACGCGCTGCATTACCAGACGGGCAAGCCGATCCCGCGCGAGCTCGTGGCGAAGATCGAGGCGGCCGAGAAGTTCAACGAAGGCTTCAAGACGGTCGAGTACCTCTCGAGCGCGCTGGTGGACATGAAGCTGCACCTCGCGGGCGACCAGAAGATCGACGCGGACAAGTTCGAACGCGACACGCTGGCTGCGCTCAAGATGCCGTCGGAAATCGTCATGCGGCACCGCACGCCGCAGTTCAACCATGTCTTCTCGGGTGACGGTTACTCGGCAGGCTATTACAGCTACCTGTGGTCGGACACGATCACGGCCGATGCGTGGGAAGCGTTCACCGAAGCGGGCGGCGCCTGGGACAAGGACGTGGGCAAGCGCCTGAAGCAGCTGCTCTCGATCGGCAACACGGTGGATCCGGCGATTGCGTACCGCGAATTCCGTGGCCGCGACCCGGGCATCGATGCACTGATGCGCAAGCGCGGCTTCCCGGTGCCAGCCGCCAAGACGGCCACTCCGGCCGCGACGAAGTAGCAAAACGTCCGCCCTCTCCCGCTCCGGCGGGAGAGGGTCAGGCCTGGGACAGGGACAACACGTTCCCTTCGGAGTCGGTGAACCACGCCACCTTCGCCCCGCCGTCAGGCGCGGTCCAGATGCCGAGTTCGTCCTGGCCCATGCCTGCGTAGATCGCGAACTTGACGCCACGGTCACGCAGCGCGGTGGCGGTGGCCACGATGTCGGGCACGTTCCAGCCCAGCACGGGATGCGCATTCGCTTGCCACTGCGGCATCACCGTCATGCGCAGCAGTGCTCCGCCAAACTGGAGGAAATCGCCAAAGTCGTCGGAACTGCGCAGCTCGAGTCCGAGGACATCTCGATAAAAGGCGATCGCACGCGCGCGATCTGCAGCGTAGACGAACGCCACCGCCGTTCCGGCGATTCCGGTTGCCATGACCGTTTCCTCCCTAACGTGTGCCCGCTTCGTGGATCAGGAAAGCATACTCTTCGGCCACCTCGTGCAAATGCTCGAAGCGGCCCGACTTGCCGCCGTGCCCCGCCTCCATGTTCACGCGCATGACCAGCAGCCGGTCGCCGGTATTGCACTGCCGCAAGCGGGCCACCCATTTCGCGGGCTCGTAATACTGCACCTGGCTGTCCCATAAACCCGTCGTCACGTACAACGCGGGGTAGGCCTGCTGCCTCACGTTGTCATAGGGCGAATAGCCGAGCATGTACTCGTAGCAGTCACGTTCGTTGGGATCGCCCCATTCGTCGTATTCATTGGTCGTGAGCGGGATGCTTTCGTCGAGCATGGTGGTCACGATGTCGACGAACGGCACGTGCGCGACGATGCCGCGATACAGCTCCGGCGCCATGTTGGCGACGCCGGCCACGAGCAGACCGCCGGCACTGCCGCCCCGCGCGAATATGCGCGCTGGATCGGCGTACCCCTCCGCCACCAGGAAGCGCGTGACGTCGATGAAATCCTCGAACGAGCGCTGCTTCTGCAGCAGGCGACCGGACTCGTACCAGCGCCGGCCCCGCTCCTGGCCGCCCCGCACTTGCGCGATCGCGTAGACGAAGCCGCGATCGAGCAGTGACAGCACGCTCGACGAGAACACCGGATCGGAGGAGATGCCGTAGGCCCCGTAGCCGTACTGCAGCAGCGGCGCACTGCCGTCGCGCCGGAACAGGGAGCGCCGGTAGACGATTGCCACCGGCACGCGTTCACCATCTCGCGCCGGCACCCACAGGTACTGTGTCTCGTAGTGCGACGAATCGAAGTCGCCGAGCACGGGCTCGCGCTTCAGCAGCCGCCGCTCGCCCGTGCGGACGTCGTAGTCGTAGAGCGTGCGCGGGGTGGTGAGCGACGTGTAGGAGTAGCGCACGATGTGGCTGTCCACCTCCTCGTTGGCGTCGAGCGCCATGCGATAGGCGGGCTCGTCCGAATCGAGGTGGAACTCGTGCGCGCCGTCCCAGCGCCGGATGCGGATCCTGCGCAGTCCGTCGACGCGCTCCTCGATGGCGAGGAACTCGTCGAACACGTCGCAGCCCGCGATCAGCACGTCGTCGCGGTGGGCGATGATCTCGCGCCAGTGCTCGCGCGTTCCGGCGGCGTGCGTCGCCACCTCGAGCAGGCGGAAGTTGACGGCCTGCCAGTTGCTGCGGACCACCCAGCGCTCGCCCACGTGGTCGACCGAGTATTCATGCCCGCGCTCGCGCGGCAGGAAGCTGCGGAAGCCGAGCGCGGGATCGTCCAGCGCGGCAAAGCGCACTTCGGTGGTGATCGTGCTGCTCGAATCGATGAGGAGGAAACGCCGGTCCTTGGTCAGGCCGACGGACGTGTAGAACGACTCGTCCGCTTCCTCGTGCACGACGGGGTCGAGCGCTGGATCCGTGCCGAGCTCGTGCACCCGCACGCGCAGGCCGAGCAGCGTGACGGGGTCTTTTTCCACGTACAGCACGCGCCGGTTGTCGCCCGCCCAGACGACTCCTTCCTCGACGTTGGGCACGACGTCCGGCAACAGCTCGCCGGTGGTGACATCCTTGAAGCGCAGCGTGTACTCGCGCCGGCCCACGGTGTCTTCCGTGAATGCGGCCACGCGATTGTCGTGGCTGACCTCGATCGAGCCGACATCGTAATAGTCGAGCGAATGCGCGCGCTCGCGCAGGTCCAGCAGCACTTGCTCGGGTCCGTCGGGTCCGTCGGTGCCGCCCGCGCGCCGCGCATACACGGGGTACTCGTCGCCCGTGTCGTAGCGGCGCGAGTACCAGTAGCCGTTGTCGCGGTACGGCACGCTGGAATCATCCTGGCGGATGCGCCCGACGATCTCACGGTACAGCTCTGCTTCGAGCGGCTTCCAGGCCGCTGTGACCGCTTCGCGATAGGCGTTCTCGGCGTGCAGGTGGCCGAGCACGCCTGGGTCCGTGCGCGTATCGTCGCGCAACCAGTAGTAGTCGTCGATGCGCGCGCCGTGGGGGGATGCGACTTCGTGCGGACGAACCGCGGCAACCGGCGGTGACGACGATCCTGCGGTCATGCGAGGCGCGTCAGACGCCTGCCGCGCCCATGCGCACCGGGTAACGTGGATGCGCCGCCTGCGGCTGGTAATACGGCATCATCTTCGGCGCAAGCGCCCCGAGGCGCTGCTGGCGGGTGGCGTCGCTCGGATGCGTGCTCAGGAATTCCGGCGGGGCGCCACCGCCCGTCTTCGCCATTTTCTGCCAGAGCGTACTCGCGGCACGGGGGTCGTAACCGGCCTTGGCGGCGAGCTCGAGGCCGATCTGGTCGGCTTCATTCTCGGACGCGCGACTGTTCGGCAGCTTGATCGCGACGGTCGCGGCAGCGGCGGCCATGGCCATTGCCTGGCCGGGTTTGTCCGAGAGCACGCCCACGGCAATGATGCCGGCGTTGGCGGCCATCGCCGTCGACATGCGCTCCGCCGTGTGGTTGGCGAGCGCGTGCGCAATCTCGTGCCCCATCACCTGGGCAAGTTCATCGTCGGTGGGATCGACCTTGATGATGAGGCCGGTGTAGATCGCCATGCGTCCGCCCGCCATGCACCAGGCGTTGACGACCTTGGGATCGTCGATCACCTGCACGCTCCACTGCCACTGCGCGCTGTCGGGCCGCTCCTTCACGGCCTGGGCCACGAGGCGCTCGGTGATGACGCGCACGCGCTCGAGCACGCGCGGATCAGTGACGAGCTTGCCCTCCTTCTGGTACTTGCCCATTTCCTGCGCGTAGGCCTGGCGCGAGGACTTGATCGCGGTTTCCTCGGACACCAGCATCAGTTGCTTGCGGCCGGTCGGGCTGGTGGCGCACGCGGCTGCAAGCAGCATGAGGGCGGCGGCGAGCAATGGCTTGCGCAAGTTCATCCAGGATTCCCTCTTCAGGGCAGTGCACGGCGAGGCGGGCATGATGCCTTGCCCGGCCCGGCGTAGAAAGACCGCCTTGGCAAGGCACCACGGCAGGTGCGATAAGGAATTCCTTGCAGCGCGCACCTGGCCGCTGCCCCAGGAGGCAAGGATGTCCCACTGGACCGCTGCCCGCTGCCCCGCCAGTGGCGTCGTCCTGCACGTACGCCAGGCGGGTCACGGCCCGCCGGTGCTCTTGCTGCACGGGTTTCCCGACTCCTCGTCGCTCTGGGACGACGTGGCGCCCCACCTGCTCGCCGCGGGTCACCGGGTCATCGCGCCCGACCTGCGCGGCTTCGGGGGATCCGATGCGCCTGCGGCTGTCGGCGAATACGCACTGGGTCATAGCGTGGCGGACCTGCGCGCATTGGTCACCCGTCTGACAGGCGGAGAGCCGGTGCATGTCGTCGGGCACGACTGGGGCGCCGTCGCCGGCTGGTGTCTCGCGCTCGAGCACCCCCAGGTGGTGCGTTCGCTGGTGGTCCTTGCCGTCGGGCACCCGCGCGAATACGCGCGCGCGGGGATAGAACAGAAATTGAAGGGCCTCTACACGCTGCTGTGGCAGGTGCCGGGAGTCGCCGAGCGCTGGCTGGCGCAGGGTGACTTCGCGGGGCTGCGCGGCTGGGCCCGGCAGCATCCGCGCGTCGAGGATTGCGTGCGCGACATGGCGCGACCCGGCCGCCTCACCGCCGGGCTCAACTGGTATCGCGCCAACCTGCGGCGGGTGCTGCTCGGATCATGGGACCACTGCAGTGTGCCGACGCTCGGCGTGTGGAGCTCCGGCGATCACTTCCTCGCCGAGGACCAGATGCGCAATTCGGCGCAGCGCCTGCGGGCGCCGTGGCGCTATGAACGCATCGAAGGTGCCGGGCACTGGCTGCCGCTCGAGCAACCGGAGCTCGTCGCCGATCTTGCGCTGGAATGGTTCGCGCACCGCTGAATACGGGCGTCGATCGCCTGATCACTTCGTGCCTGCATTCTGCTGCTCGAGCAGCGTCTGCTGCCAGAACATCAGGCTGGTCCAGAACTGGTAATCCTGGTTCGCCTTCTTGGCGAAGCCGTGGCCTTCGTCGTTGCCGACCAGGTGCCAGGCCGTACGTCCATTGCCGCGGATCGCCGCGACGATCTGGTCGGCTTCGCTCGCCGGCACGCGCGGGTCGTTCGCGCCCGTGACGACCATCATCGGCACCTGGATCTCCCGCACGCGCGTAAGCGGCGAGATCTCCTGCAGCTTCTGGCGTTGCTTCGCATCACGCTCGTCGCCGTACTCGGCGCGGCGCAGGTCACGCCGATAGCTCTGCGTGTTCTCGAGGAACGTCACGAAGTTCGAGATCGCGACGACGCACAGCGCGCCGTCGAGCCGCGGCCCGTAGAACACCGACGTGGCGTAACACATGTAACCACCGTACGAGCCGCCGGTCACGGCAAAGCGTGCCGCATCGAGCCCCGGATCCTGCGCCAGCGCATCCAGGAAGGCACCGATGTCCCGCACCGAGTCCTCGCGCTTGAACGGGCCGTTGTCGAGGCTGACGAAGGCCTTGCCGTAACCCGCGGAACCGCGCACGTTGGGATAGAAGATCGCGATGCCCAGTTCGTTGACCAGGTAATTGTTGCGGCCGAGGAAGCCGGGCCGGCTCTGGCCTTCCGGACCGCCATGGATGTTGACGATCAGCGGTCGCGGTCCAGGGAATTTCTTCGGGTCGGGGCGGTACAGGAAGCCGGACACCGTCACGCCATCGAAGCTCTTGACCTGCAATTGCTCGGGCTCGACATTGGCATTGGGGTCGAGCCCGCCGGTCTCGCTCGTCGTCCAGCGCGTCAGCGCGAGCGTTTTCGGCTCGACCGAGAATGCATCCGCCGGGCTCCTGGCCGAAGTGAAAGTCAGTCCGATCTCGCCCCAGGGCGCGACCTCGATGCCGCCGATCATCCCGGCCGGCGTCGCGATCGTGCGCGCCGTAGCCGGCAGGCAGGTCGAGCATGCGCAACACGCTGCGCCCTGCTTCGTTGACGGCGTAAGCGACGAAGGCGCCGTCGCCGGCGATGTCGAATTCCTCGACGTCCCACTTCGTCTCGGGCGCCCGCGGCGTGAACCTGCCGGTCTTCAGGTCGAGCGTGCCGAGTCGCTGGAAGTCGGACCCTTCGTCCGAAGTGACCCAGAGCGCGCCATCGGGCGCGAACTGCGCATCGCCGTACGCGATCGCCTGGGCGTGATCGCCGACGGGTTGCATCGTGCCGGAGGCCACGTCGAGCAGCCACAGGTTCGATTTCGTGATCGACACGTACTCGCTGACGAGCGCCTGCTTGCCGTCAGGCGCGAAGTCGGCGATGTTCCAGCCGCCGCCCTTGACCTGCGCGACCAGTCGATCGGTCGCTCGGATCGCGCGGATCCATCACGTACAGGTCGGTGTCGGTGCCGTTGCGTCGGGTCGACGAATAGCCGATCGCGCTTGCCGTCCTTGCTCCAGCGCGCCGAACTGGTTGCGGCTCTTGCCGTCGGTCAGCAGCGTGAGCCGGCCGTTCGCCAGCGTGTAGAGCTGAAAGAATTCGTCGCCACCGACGTCCTTCTGCACGACCGTCACGTCGCCCGTAACGGGCGCATGCGATGCCGCGATGATGCGGTCTTCCTCGAACGTCAGCTGTTGCGCGCGCGCCTCCCGGTTGCGCGACCCGATGCACCTGGTTCGTGTTGCCAAAGCGGGTTGCGACCAGCATGGAGCGATCCCGCGGATGCCAGCCGAGGAAGGTCGCGGTGCGGAACTCCATGTAGGGGCGCGTGCGCGCGGCCAGTTCCGCGGGCACGGCAGGCACGCCGTCGGCGGTGAGTGCAGCGGGCTTCTCGACGATCGCGGCCGTCCCCGTGGAAACAGCGAGGCAACCGAACACGAACGGCAGCAGGACGCGCATCAGACACCTCTCTCCGGTTGGACTGGAGAGGCTACCACGCGTCGCGGCTGGCTGGCCCTGGGGTAGGCACGGCGCGTCCGATACGCAGCCTTGAGCTCCGTGCCGAGGTATTCGCGCAGGGTCGACGCGACGCTGCGCTCGAGTTGCGCCGGCTGCCCCTCTGCCAGCCGGAAGAGCTGGCAGTAGTACCAGGATTGCGCGGCAAACGCGTTCAACGCCCTGGCCACGATCGTACGTCCCTGTGGCGACAGCCAGCCACGCTCGCGCAGTCGCAGCCGCGCGTCGAGATCGCCAATCTCGTGCATCTCACCCTGCAGCAGACGGCGCGGAAAGTCCGCCATCCAGCACAAGGGACGGCCGAGTCCGATCATGTCGCAGTCGCCACTGCCGCCGT
>CAVVBC010000031.1:0-254277 GCA_963746325.1 uncultured Gammaproteobacteria bacterium
GTTGTGATCCGCGGGACCTCGCCGACCTTGTCGGCATAGGTGATGGTCGAGCTCGGCGCCACGGTTATGGCCTTCACTTCGACCGGCACCTGCGGCATGCCGCCCGCTGCTCTGGCTGCACCCGACAGGACAAACGTCGACACCGCACCACCACGGCGAGGGCCGCCCGCATGGGAAGGGCAAGGCTGTCGGTGAGCGCGGCCACCGGCATTCCGCGCGAGACGGTGCGGCGCAAGGTCAAGTGGCTGCAGCACAAGGGCTGGATCACTGTCGGTGAGCGCAGGCAACTCGAGATCAGTCGTACCGTCAGCGAACAGTTCGCCGGTTTCGACGCGTTCATGATCGACCGCTTCGAGGCGTGTGCGCGGCAGGTCATCGGCATCCTCGACGCGAAAGCCTGATCCCGCTGAGGTGCGCACGGCGCGATCCGGCGGCGGCTGCAGCCGTCAGGTCTTGCCGTCCAGCAGTTCCTTGAGCCTGAACAACACCTCCAGCGCCGCGCGCGGGACTCAACGCTTCAGGGTCGACTCCGTCGAGCATGCGGCGCAGTGCGGACTCGGTCTCGTTGGCGGGCGGTTCGAGGGCGAATTCCTGCTGCGGCGATGGTGGCCGGGTGGCGTGCTCGCGGCGTTCGAGCTCGTGCAGGTAACGGCGGGCCTCGCCGATGACGGTCCTGGGGACGCCAGCCAGCCGCGCCACCTGCAGCCCGTAACTCTGGTTGGCCGGGCCCTCCTTGACCGAATGCAGGAAGACGAGCTGGTCGCCGTGCTCGGTGGCATCGAGGTGCACGTTGGCGGAGGCCGGCAGTTCGTCGGCCAGCGCGGTCAACTCGAAATAATGCGTGGCGAACAGCGTGAACGCGCCGGTTTCACGGCCGAGGTGGCGCGCGCAGGCCCAGGCGAGCGAGAGGCCGTCGAACGTACTGGTGCCGCGGCCGATCTCGTCCATGAGCACCAGGCTGTCACGCGTGGCGTTGTTCAGGATGTTGGCGGCTTCGGTCATCTCCACCATGAAGGTCGAACGGCCGCCCGCGAGATCGTCGGCTGCGCCGATGCGCGTGAAGACGCGATCGACGGGCCCGATGCGCGCAGAGGCCGCCGGCACGTAACTGCCGATGCCGGCCAGGATCACGATCAGTGCGGCCTGGCGCATGTAAGTCGATTTGCCGCCCATGTTGGGGCCGGTCACGATCAGCATGCGACGCCCGTCATGCAGGTCGAGATCGTTGGGCACGAATGGCCCGTCGATGTGCTGCTCGACCACGAGGTGACGGCCGCCGCGGATGTCGATGCAGGAATCCTGGCAGAGTTCGGGCTGCGCCAGCCGCAGCGTGATCGCGCGCTCCGCCAGGTTGCCAAGCACGTCGAGTGCGGCCAGCGCGGCTGTCGTGGCCTGCAGTGCCGGCAGCGTGTCGATGAGCGTGTCGAGCAGGCCTTCGTAGAGTTCGCGCTCGCGGGCCATCGCGCGGTCGCGCGCGCCGAGCACCTTGTCTTCGAACGACTTGAGTTCGCTCGTGATGTAGCGCTCGGCGTTCTTGACGGTCTGCCGGCGCACCCAGTCGGCAGGAACCTTGTCGGCCTGGCTGCGGCTCACCTCGATGAAATAGCCCTGCACGCGGTTGTAGCCGAAGCGCAGGTTCTGGAAGCCGGTGCGTTCACGCTCGCGTGTTTCCAGGTCGAGCAGGGCCTCGTCGCTGTGCTCGCTGATGCGACGCAGTTCGTCCAGGCTGGGATCGAACCCGGGCGCGAAGACACCGCCTTCGCGCAGCAAGGCGGGCGGCGTCGCGACCAGCGCGCGCGCGAGGTGCTCGTGAATCGCCGGATGCGTGCCCACGCCGGCCGCGAGCCGCGCGAGCAGCGGCGCCTCCAGCGTCGTCAGCTGCGACTGCAGCTCCGGCAGGCATCCCAGGGCTTCGCGCAGCTGCGAGAGATCGCGCGGACGCGCCGAGCGCAAGGCGACGCGCGCCAGGATCCGCTCGACGTCGCCGACCCGGCGCAGCAGGGCGTGCAGGCTCGAATGTGCGCCGGCATCGATGAGGGTTTCGATGGCGTGCAGGCGCAGCGCGCGGGGCTCGACGCCCCGCAAAGGCCGCTGCACCCAGCGGCGCAATTCGCGTCCGCCCATCGCGGTGGCCGTGCGGTCGAGCACGCCGAGCAGCGTGCTGTCGCTGCGGCCGGAGAGGCTGCTGTCGAGCTCGAGGTTGCGGCGCGTGGCCGCATCGAGCAACAGCGCGTCCTCGCGCAGTTCGGTGCGGATGCCACGCAGGTGCGGCAACGCCGATTTCTGCGTCTCGCGCACGTAGTTGAGCAGGCAACCCGCGGCACCGATCGCCAGCGTCTGGCCAGCCAGGCCGAAGCCCGCGAGGTCACGCGTGCCGAACTGCTCGCACAACTGGCGCTCGGCGCTGCCGGCCTCGAAATGCCACGGTGGCCGCTGCCGCACCGCGAGATCGCTGCGCGCCTGCAGGTGCGCGAGTGCGTTTTCCGGCAGCAGCAACTCGGCGGGACGCAGCCTTTCGAGTTCGGCGGCGAGCGCTTCGTCGCCCGCGGCCTGCAGCGCGTGGAAGCGGCCACTCGAAAGTTCGAGCCACGCCAGGCCGAAGCCGTCGGCGCCGGGCGCGATGGCTGCCAGCAACGTGTCACGACGTTCGTCCAGCAGCGAGTCGTCGGTGACCGTGCCGGGAGTGACCACGCGCACGACCTGCCGCTCGACCGGGCCTTTCGCCTTGGCGGGATCGCCGATCTGTTCGCAGATCGCGACCGACTCGCCCTTGCGCACGGCGCGGGCCAGGTAATTGTCGAGGGTCTGGACCGGGACGCCGGCCATGGGGATGGGCTCGCCGCCCGAGGTGCCCCGTGCCGTGAGCGTGATGTCGAGCAGACGCGCCGCCTTGCGTGCATCGTCGAAGAACAGCTCGTAGAAGTCCCCCATGCGGTAGAACAGCAGCACGTCGGGGTACTGCGCCTTGATGCGCAGGTACTGCGTGATCATCGGCGAGTTCGGTGTGGGTTCGGTGGCGGCCATCGGTTTGTTGCGTGATGGCGCGGCGGAAGGCCTGCGCGGCCGTGACTTTACAGGCCACGATGGCGTCCGTCGAACCGTGCAGAGTACGATTCCCGCAGGGTACCGTCCGGGCCCGCGAGGATCCCATGCGCAAGACGATCGATTTCCTGCTCAACGACTGGCTCGACGTGCCCGCACTCGCGGCGCGCACGCGTTACGCGGACCACAGCCGCGCCACGTTCGAGTCCGTGCTCGACACGTGCCAGCGCATCGCCGAGGAGAAGTTCGCGCCGTTCAACCGCCTGGTGGACGTCGAGGAGCCGAAGGTGGTCGATGGCAACGTCGTGCTGCCGCAGTGCAGCTACGACGCAGCCCGCGCCTACGTCGAGAGCGGCATGCTGGCAGCTGCGCAGGACTACGAACTCGGCGGCATGCAGTTGCCCTACGTGGTGGACCTGGCGGCGAACGTGTTCTTCGCCAAGGCCGGCATCGGCCTCGGTGGCGGGGGCATGCTGACGGCAGGCAATGCCAACCTGCTGCTGGCGCACGGCACGCCGGCCCAGGTCGCAGCGTTCGCGATCAACGAGTTCCAGGGCAAGTGGTTCGGCACGATGTGCCTCTCGGAGCCGCAGGCGGGCTCGAGCCTGTCCGACATCGTGACGCGAGCCGTCCCCGACGGCCCGGACCATGGCAATGACCCGCTCGGGCCCCGCTATCGCCTGACCGGCAACAAGATGTGGATCAGCAATGGCGAGCACGATGTATCCGAGAACATCGTGCACCTCGTGCTGGCCAAGGTTCCTGACGCCGACGGCAAGCTCGTGCCCGGTGTGCGCGGCATCTCGCTGTTCATCGTGCCGAAGAAGATGGTGAATGCAGCGGGCGAGCTCACCGGTGAACGCAACGACGTCGCACTCGCCGGACTCAATCACAAGATGGGTTACCGCGGCCTGCCCAACACGCTGCTGAACTTCGGCGAGGGCCGCTTCCCCGTGGCCGGTCGTCCCGGGGCGGTGGGCTACCTCGTCGGCAAGCCCGGCGACGGCCTCAAGTGCATGTTCCACATGATGAACGAGGCGCGCATCGGCGTCGGCCTCGGTGCCGTGGGTGTCGGCTACGCGGGCTTCGAGGCGAGCCTCGATTACGCGCGCAACCGCAAGCAGGGCCGCCCCGCGACCCCGGCCGGCAAGGATCCCGCCTCGCCGCCGGTCAACATCATCGAGCACGCCGACGTGAAGCGCATGCTGCTCGCGCAGAAGGCTTACGTGGAGGGTGGGCTCGCTCTGTCCCTGTACTGCGGCCGGCTGGTCGACGAAGCGCGCACCGGCGTGCCGGAGAGCATCCCTGCGCTGAAGGCACTGCTCGAGATCCTGACGCCGATCGCGAAGAGCTGGCCCAGCGAGTGGTGCCTGGAGGCCAACAACCTCGCGATCCAGGTGCTCGGTGGCTACGGCTACACGCGTGATTTCCCGGTAGAGCAGTACTGGCGCGACAACCGCCTGAACATGATTCACGAGGGCACGCACGGCATCCAGGGACTCGACCTGCTCGGGCGCAAGGTGGTCATGGACGACGGCAAGGCGTTGCAGTTGCTGGTCGCGCGGATCCGGCAGACCCTGCAGGCAGCCGCAGGGCATGCGGAATTGCAGCACGAAGTCGCTGCGGTGGAGCGTGCGCTCGAGACTCTGCTGCGTGCCACGCGCGAGGCATGGAGCACGCGCGAGCCCGAGGCAGCGCTTGCCAACGCCACGCTCTACCTGCAGGCGTTCGGCCACGTCGTGCTTGCCTGGCTCTGGCTCGACGTGGCGCGCACGGCCGTGGCAGCCTCGACGGCAACGGACACGAGCGAACGCGCGGCCTTCCTGCGCGGCAAGCGGCAGGCGGCGCGCTACTTCGTGGACTACGAGTTGCCCAGGATCGACGGCTGGCTGTCGGTCGTGGCGGCCCGCAATGCGACGTGTCGCGAGATGCAGGATGCCTGGTTCGCGAGCTGACGAGCCGGGTAAGTGCGGATTGTCACTATCGCCCGCGTCCTGCGAATGCAAACCTCTATACTCTTTGCATCAAGCAAAACCCAGGAGCAGTTCACCGATGAAACTCGTCAAGTATTCGCTCGCGGCCCTCTGTCTGGCATTGGCGTCGGGATGCAGCACGCCCGAAGTCGCTGCGACACCTGCAGCCGCGCCCGCAGCCGCGCCGAGGGGCGAGGCCGTAGTCGCGACCATCGAGGTGACCGCGACCGTGACCGCGATCAACCACGAGACGCGCGCAGTCACGCTGAAGAAGGAAGATGGCACTGAAGTCTCGTTCGTCGCCAGCGAAGACGTGCAGAACCTCCCGCAGGTGCAGGTGGGTGACGTGCTGCACGTGGTGTATGCCGAGGCCCTTGCTTACGAAGTCCGGAAGGGTGGCACGGCGGCGGCACCGATGACCGCGGTTGCCGGCGGCGCCGCCGAACTGGGCCAGCGGCCGGCGGGCGCGCTGGCACGCCAGACCACCGCGACTGTCGCGATCATCGCGATCGATCCGCAAGTGCCCTCGGTTACGTTCCAGGGTCCCGCAGGCAATACCCGGACGATCAAGGTGCTGCATCCCGAGAAACTCGAAGGCGTGCGTGTCGGTGACACGGTTGACGTCACCTTCACCGAAGCCCTCGCCATCAAGGTCGTCGAGGCCAGCGCCAAGTAAGCGCCTGGCCGACGCCCGCCCGCCCCGGTGTGCATTGCATCGGGCGCGGGTGTGGTTGACCGCGCCGGTCGGCGTGGCAGGCGGGTCACACCCACCGTGTTAGGACTCCTCCGACTCGATCCGCTCCGCGCACCTGACCGTCGCCGGTGCCGGTCCCTCCTATGCTCGGCACTCTTTCAGCGCGCCCTGCCCACGGAGAGACCATGCAAGTACGCGAAGTCATGACGCCCCTGGTCACCACCGTTCGTCCCGATTCACCGCTGGTCGAGATCGCGCGGATCATGCGCGAGGAGGACATCGGCGCCGTGCCCGTCACCGACAACGAGCAACTGCTCGGCATGGTCACGGACCGGGACATCGTCATCCGCGGCCTCGTCGAGGGCCACGACGGTCTCGATCGCAAGGCCGCCGACGTGATGACGCCCGACGTGCGCTGCTGCAGCGCCGACGACGACGTCGATACGGTCTTGCGCGACATGGGCGACCAGCAGGTGCGCCGCCTCCCGGTGGTCGACGGCAGCCAGCGACTGGTAGGGATCGTGTCGCTGGGCGACCTGAGTCGCGAAGCAAATCCGCAGCAGTCAGGCAGGTCGCTCAAGGACATCTCGCAGCCCACCGGGAACTGAACCCGTCGGCTTTGCGTCTGCCGCCGAATTCCTTGGCTCACGGCCGGTGTATTGCGCGGATATCAGTCCAAAAAAAGCCGGGCATCGATGCCCGGCTTTTTCACTCGAGCTGCAGAGGGCGCGCCGCGCTACTTCTTCTTCTCGGCCGGTGCGACCGGCGCCGCCTGGCCCGCCACGAACGGGTACTGCGAGAAGATCGCCGCGACCGCATTCGAGAGCGTGCCCTGCTTGTCCTGCATCATCTTGGACGTCACCACGTCCTCGAGTCCGCCCTGGAACACGGCCTGCCGCTTCTCGCGGTCGATGACGTCCATCACCAGCGTGCCGACGTTGTAGCGACGGGTCGACACTTCGGTGGCGCCGTAGCCGTACGCGCCGTAAGGCGCGCCGTACCAGCCGCGGTAGCCGAAGGACGGCCCGTAATAAGGGGCGGGAGTCGACTGGATGTCGGTCTTCTCCTCGAGCTTGCCCTTGAAGTTCAGCAACAGGTCCGGGTCCTGCGCCTTGACGTAGCCACGCGCTTCCATTTCACGTGCCGCGGCATCCTGGATCATCTGCTGGGCGATCGACTTGAACTCGGTGCCGTCGGCGCCCTTGTCCGCGAGGAAGTTGTAGGTCTTGTACTTGCTGAAGTCCGCGCTGCGATCGTAATCGCCGCGGACGTCCGGGCCGCTGGCGCAGCCCGCGAGGGCCGCGACGGCGACCAGGGTTGCGACGAACCGCAAGTGATTCCGGCTAAGGGTGGGCATGCGAATTACCTCGGCAATGACAGCAGACGCTTACTGCGCGAGCGGAACGGCCTGGACGGCCGGCAGGCGCAGCAGCGTGTCGAGCTTGTTCTCGACCTGCACGAAGCGCAGCACCTTGGTCGTCGGCAGCACCTGCGTCCATGCGCTTGGTGTACTTCTTGACCAGCGCTTCCTCGTCTTCCCGCAGCTTGAACCAGTCCTTGAGCAGCTTCTTGGCCGCGTCGTCGGTCATCGAGTCGTAGTTGGACGAGTAGGCGTTGATCAGGTCGATGCCGCGCTGCATGAGCTTCTTGCGGTCGGCCTGGTACGCGTCGTAGATCGGTGCGAACACCGCCAGCTGCGCGTCGTCCAGCGCCATGGCTTTCAGCACGACGGCGCGCTTGTCCGCCTGGATCTGGGCGATGAGCTGCTGCGTGTCGTCGTAGGTGGACTGCGCCTGCGCCGCGAACGGGGCGGCGGTGGCGAGCAGGGCGGTGGCGGCAAAGGCCAGCTTGAGATGCTTCATCGTCGTGGGCTCCCTGGAGAATCTTGGTTATTGCGCGATCGGGATCAGCGTGTAGACGTCGTTGCGGATCGCGTTGTTGACCCGTGTCTCGACCTGCGCGTAACGCAGCGCCTTGATCGGCGGCAGCACCTTGGCGACTTTCTTGGTGTAGGTCTGCTTGAGCGCCTCGCGTTCCTTTTCCAGTTCCATCTTTTTCTTCAGCATCGCGGCGGCGTCGGCGTCGGTGATGGTGCCGAACTTGGCGGCGTAGTCGTCGACCAGCGCCAGGAACTGGTCGTCGACCTTCTTCACCTTGCCTTCGTACTCGTCATAGATCGGCCAGAACGCCCGGCTCTCGGAGTCCGTGAGCTGCAGGTTCTGCGCGAAGACGGCGCGCTTGTCGGTCATCACCTGCTTGTAGAGGATCTGCTCGTCGGTCTTGACGCCCTGCGTGGCCTGAGCGTGACTCATCGACGGGGACGGCAATCGCGGCCAGCGCAACTGCAACCAAAGCTATTTTCATGGGGTCCTGCCTGTTTGTTGGGTAGCCAAGCCTCGGCCTGCCAGCGGCGACGGGCCGCTGCCGGCAAGGGGCGGGTAGAATTGTCGCATGAGCACCCCCACCGATGTCGAACTGCAGCAGCTGGCCGGGTCCGTCGGCGCGCGCCTGGCAGCGCAACACGTGACGCTGGTCACGGCCGAGTCCTGTACCGGTGGCTGGATCGCCAAGGTCTGCACGGACGTGCCCGGCAGTTCCGACTGGTTCGCGGGCGGCGTCGTCGCCTATTCCAATGCGCTCAAGTCCGGCCTGCTCGGCGTCGCGGCCATCTTCTCGCCGAGCAGGGGGCCGTGAGCGAGCCGGTGGTGCGCGCCATGGCCGTGGGCACATTGCAACGCACGTCGGCGACCGTGGCCGTGGCTGTGAGCGGCGTGGCGGGCCCTGCAGGTGGCACGAGCGCCAAGCCGGTCGGGACGGTCTGGCTGGCCTGGGCCTGGCGTGAAGCGGACGGTTCATTTCGCATCGAGTCGCAACGGGAGCAGTTTGCCGGCGACCGTGAAGCGGTGCGCCGCCGCACGGTGCGCTGCGCGCTGCAGCGTCTGCTCGAGACCTGAGCGAATCGCTCGGGCGGCTTCACGGGCTCATGCCATGAGCTTGGGCCCTGTTGCAATGCAGGCATTGAAGGCGGCGGAGAAACCGGTGTTTCCGGGCAATTTTTCGAGCCGCCGCGGGGCAGGGCTGTGGAATAATGCAGCCATCCCGTTGAGCCATTCCACGAGCCGGGCACACTCCGGCTCCCACGCCTAACCCATGAGCAACGCAATGGAAGAAAACCGCAAGAAAGCCCTGGTCGCAGCACTCGGCCAGATCGAGAAGCAGTTCGGCAAGGGCTCGGTCATGCGCCTGGGCGATTCCAACAGCTACGACGTGGAAGTCGTCTCCACGGGTTCGCTCGGCCTCGATATCGCGCTCGGCGTCGGCGGCCTGCCCAAGGGTCGCGTCATCGAGATCTACGGGCCGGAATCGTCGGGCAAGACCACGCTTGCGCTCACGGTCATCGCGCAGGTGCAGCGCGCGGGCGGCACGGCGGCCTTCGTCGACGCCGAACACGCGCTCGACCCGGCGTATGCCGAGAAACTCGGCGTCGACGTGAACGAACTGCTGGTGTCCCAGCCGGACAACGGCGAGCAGGCGCTCGAGATCACCGACATGCTGGTGCGTTCCGGCGCGGTCGACATCGTCGTCGTCGACTCGGTCGCGGCGCTCACCCCCAAGGCCGAAATCGAAGGCGAGATGGGCGACATGCAGATGGGCGCGCAGGCGCGCCTGATGTCGCAGGCGCTGCGCAAGCTCACCGGCAACATCAAGCGTTCGAACACCATCGTCGTCTTCATCAACCAGATCCGCATGAAGATCGGCGTGATGTTCGGCAACCCGGAGACCACCACCGGCGGCAACGCGCTCAAGTTCTACGCTTCGGTGCGACTCGACATCCGCCGCATCGGCGCGATCAAGTCGGGCGAAGAAGTCGTGGGCAACCAGACGCGCGTCAAGATCGTCAAGAACAAGGTCGCGCCGCCGTTCCGCGAAGCCGAGTTCGAGATCATGTACGGCGTCGGCATCTCGCGCGAAGGCGAGATCATCGAACTGGGCGTGACGCAGAACATCGTCGAGAAGTCCGGTTCGTGGTACGCGTACAAGGGCGAGCGCATCGGCCAGGGCAAGGAAAACGTGCGCAACGTACCTCACCCAGCACCCGGACACCGCGCGCGAGATCGAGAACGCCATCCGCGCCAAGCTGCTGGTCGCGAAGAAGGGCGAGGCGCCGGCAAGTGAGGCGTCGGAAGGCTGAGCCCGGGGCGCTGGCGGACGCGGACGAACGCACCGTACGCACCGCCGGTTACGCCCTGCTCGCAGGGCGTGACTTCAGTCGCCACGAACTCACCGAGCGCCTGCTCCGCAAGGGGTACGGCGCTGCGGTCGTCGCCGAGGCCGTCACCCGCATCGCGGCAGAAGGCTTCCTGCGCGAGGAACGCTTCGCCGAGCAGTTCGTGACCCAGCGCGCCGGGCGCGGCCATGGGCCGCTGCGCGTCCGCATGGGGTTGCGCGAGAAGGGCGTCGAGCCCGATACCATCGACCAGGCGCTCCACGCCACCGAGACGGACTGGATCCAGGCTGCCCGTGAAGCCCGTCGCCGCAAGTTCGGGGCGGAACCGCCCGCCGACCGCCGCGAGCGTGCAAAACAGGCACGCTTCCTCCAATATCGCGGGTTTTCTTCCGACCAGATCCGGGCCGCCCTGGGGCCCGCCGCCGACCCCGAAGACGACCCATAAGACCACCCCGACACATGACCAGCACGACGCCCCAGGCTCCCGCGAAATTCATGACCAGCACGCAGCTGCGCGCGGCGTTCCTCGACTTCTTCAAGGAGCGCGGCCACGCAGTCGTGGCGTCCAGTTCGCTGGTGCCGGGCAACGACCCCACGCTGCTGTTCACCAACGCGGGCATGGTGCAGTTCAAGGACCTGTTCCTCGGCAAGGAACAAGCGCGGCTACGCTGCGCGCCGCCACCTCGCAGCGCTGCGTGCGCGCCGGTGGCAAGCACAACGACCTCGAGAACGTCGGCTACACGACACGCCACCACACGTTCTTCGAGATGCTGGGCAACTTCTCGTTCGGCGACTACTTCAAGCAGGACGCCATTCGCTTTGCCTGGGATTTCGTGACCGGCACGCTCGGCATCCCGCCCTCGAAGCTGTGGGTCACGGTGTTCGAGGACGACGATGGCGCCGCCGAGATCTGGCTCAAGGAGATCGGCGTCGACCCGGCGCGGCTCACCCGCATGGGCGCCAAGTCCAACTTCTGGGCGATGGGCGACACGGGCCCCTGCGGTCCCTGCACCGAGATCTTCTACGACCACGGTCCCGACGTGGCCGGTGGTCCGCCGGGATCGCCCGACGAGGACGGCGATCGCTACGTCGAGATCTGGAACCTCGTGTTCATGCAGTTCGACCGCGCGGCCGACGGCACGATGACGCCGTTGCCGAAGCCGTCCGTCGACACGGGCATGGGCCTCGAGCGCGTTTCCGCCGTCATGCAGGGCGTGCACAGCAATTACGACATCGACCTGTTCCGGGCGCTGATCGCGGCGGCTGCCAAGGCCACGGGCACGAGTGACCTGGGCTCCAATTCGCTGCGGGTGATCGCAGACCACGTCCGGGCGGCATCGTTCCTGATCGCCGACGGCGTGCAGCCCTCGAACGAGGGCCGCGGTTACGTGCTGCGCCGGATCATGCGCCGGGCGATCCGCCATGGCTTCATGCTCGGGCAGCGGCAGCCGTTCTTCCACACGCTGGTGCACGCGCTCGAGCAGCAGATGGGCAGCGCCTATCCCGAACTCACCGCGCAGCGCACGCACATCGAGAAAGTGATCCTGCAGGAAGAGGAACGCTTCGCCGAGACGCTCGCGCAGGGCATGAACCTGCTCGACACGGCGATCGGCACGCTCGGCACGAGCAAGGAGATTCCGGGCGAGACGGTGTTCCGCCTCTACGACACGTTCGGCTTCCCGGTCGATCTCACGAACGACATCGCGCGCGAACGCGGCTTCGCGATCGACGAGCCCGGCTTCGAAGCCGCCATGAATGCGCAGCGCGCCCGTGCACGCGCGGCCAGCAAGTTCAACGTGGACCTGCGCGGCGACATGAGCGTCGACAGCCAGACGTCCTTTGTCGGTTACGACGGCGAGACCGGCCAGGGCCGCATCGTTGCGCTGTTTCGCGGCAAGGAACCGGTCACCGAGTTGCGTGCCGGCGATGACGGCCAGGTCGTGCTCGACATCACGCCGTTTTATGCCGAAAGCGGCGGCCAGATCGGCGACGCCGGCGAACTCACGACCGCCGCGGCTCGCTTCACCGTGGCGGACACGCAGAAGCTCGGCAAGGCCCACCTGCATGTCGGCAAGCTCGATGCCGGCACGCTCAAGGTGGGCGAGACGGTAACGGCAGTCGGTCGACGGCGTGCGACGCCAGGCTACGCGCGCAAACCATTCGGCCACGCACCTGCTGCACGCCGCGTTGCGCCAGGTGCTCGGGTCGCACGTCACGCAGAAGGGCTCGCTGGTCGCGCCCGACCGCCTGCGTTTCGATTTCTCGCATTATTCGGGCGTGACGCCCGACGAACTCCAGCGCATCGAAGCGATCGTGAACGCGGAGGTTCGCAAGAACGCCGACGCGGAAACCAGCATCATGGATTTCGACGCCGCGGTTGCGGCGGGCGCGATGGCCCTGTTCGGCGAGAAGTACGAAGACAAGGTGCGCGTGCTGCGCCTCGGCGAGTTCTCGACCGAGTTGTGCGGCGGCACCCACGTGCGACGTGCCGGTGACATCGGGTTGTTCAAGATCCTGAGCGAGGGCGGCGTGGCGGCGGGCGTACGACGCATCGAGGCGGTGACCGGGCAGGGCGCCTACGAATATGTGGTCCAGACGGACCACACGTTGCGCGACGTTGCCAGCCTCGTACGCGGCTCGCGCGACGACGTCGAGGACAAGGTGCGCCAGTTGCTCGAGCGTGCACGACGCCTGGAAAAGGAAATCGCGCAGCTAAAGGAAAAGCTCGCGAGCGGCAGCGGGCGCGACCTGGCAGCAGACGCGCTGACGATCGGCAACGGCGTCAAGCTGGTGGCTGCGAACGTCGAAGGCGCCGACGCCGCCGCGCTGCGCACGGCCGTGGATCAGCTTAAAAACAAGCTCGGCAGCGCAATCATCGTGCTGGGCTCGGCGGCAGGCGAAGACAAGGTCACGTTGATCGCCGGCGTCACGGACGACCTCACTGCGCGCGTGAAGGCGGGCGAAATCGTCAATCACGTGGCGCGCCAGGTGGGTGGCAAGGGCGGCGGTCGCGCGGATCTCGCGCAGGCCGGTGGCACGCAGCCGCAGAATCTCGCGGCCGCTCTCGAGAGCCTCGCCGCGTGGCTGGCTCCGCAGGTGTCATGACGAACTGACCGCTGCAGCCGCTGGTAAAATTTAACGCGGCTCGGGTCAGAAAAATTTTAGGAATAATGAATCCAATTAGAACCCTTCGTCGTCAGCGCATACTGACATTTTGCGCAGTGCGAGCTATTGTCTGACATACAAAGCTTTCGCGCGTATTGATGCGCATAAGCAGACTCGGGTGGTTACGGGATGATCCTTCGGACCATGCCTGGCCGGACGCAAGCGATAGAACGGACTCGATCCGGCACGGTGGCAGCCACGATGGCTAGGAGATCTGCATGTTGATCCTCACTCGGCGCGTAGGCGAAACCGTCATGATCGGCAACGACGTGACGGTCACCATACTGGGCGTGAAAGGCAACCAGGTCCGTGTGGGCGTAAACGCGCCGCGCGACGTGGCAGTGCACCGCGAAGAGATCTTCGAGCGCATCAAGCGCGAAGAACAGGACGGCGGTGGGGCGGCGACGTCGACGGCGTCCGTCCGAACAGCTGCCCCGCGCAGCAACGGCAATGGCTACGCGGCAGGCAACGGCGCGGACCACGATCCCTACGCCTGAGTCGCCCCGGCGGCGCGTGGTGGAGACAAAAAGGCGGCCTGGGCCGCCTTTTTCACATGGGCCGGTGGACCCGGGGCAGCCCGGCCCCGAATAAGGCGTTGCCCGCCCCAAACACCCCTTTTGCTTTACGGGAAGGCCCCGGACGTTTATCCTTCGCGGCTCTCCAAAACACGGAGAGATGGCCGAGTGGTCGAAGGCGCGCCCCTGCTAAGGGCGTAAGGGTCAAAAGCCCTTCGAGGGTTCGAATCCCTCTCTCTCCGCCAACATTCGTTTCATGCGCCCGTAGCTCAGTTGGATAGAGCGTCTGGCTACGAACCAGAAGGTCGGGAGTTCGAATCTCTCCGGGCGCACCATGAAACCAAGGGGTTAGGTCAACTAACCCCAGTTTCATAGACCGGTTGTGCTTGGTTCGTTCTGCGACACGAATCATCAACTACCTGCGACGCAGAGAGCCAGCCGGTGGCTTCGAAATCATCTGGCATACGGGTGCGACCGGCCAGACCGGCGACAGCATTACCGTGATCGTCGAGCCATCGCCGCCGCCAAGGACGGATTGAGCAGCCGCCCGGGGCGCGTGGCTCAGTTCCGCTCGAAGAAGTCGCGCGCTGCCTGCATACAGAACGGCGCGACCAACCCGCCGTGGTAGACATCGAGGACGGCCTCGTCGCCGCCGTCCGACGCACCCTGCGCCACGGCCGTTGCACGCACCAGGTCCTTCGCGATGGCAAATCCACGCTTCACGTCTTCATACGGATCGTCGTTGCTGGTGGACGCATCAACGTTCAGCACGGACCACGGCGCGGCAGCCGGGGCTTTCGCAGTCCAGTACGACGCCAGGGCCTCGGTGTTGAGCCAGTACACGACCGGGTCTTCACGTCCGCCGCACAACAGCGTCGGCGTCTGCGGGAAAAAGTTGCGGAGATCGTTGCGCTTCAGCGCCTGGCGAAACGCGAACGCGGGACTCGCGGGCGGCTCGCGCGTCGTCGCCTGCGGCCACGCGCCGTCGGGATTCGCCTGTGCGTCCTGCAGGTAGGCGAGCCGGAAGGAATTTCGCAGCAGGAATTTCTCCGGGTCGAAGCCGCGTGCGAACACCCGGGCGAGGAACTGCGGCTCGGTTGCAGGTGTGAGGTTCGCGTACACAGGCTCCGGCGGCTCCGCACTGAAGAGGGCGTTCGAAGGCACGTCGCCATCCGCATACAACTGGCTGCGTGACTTGGTGGTCGGCAGCACGGTCTCGATGCCTGCCGCATAGTCTGCGGAATAGACGTCCGCGACGTTGCCGTAGATTCCGCCGTAAGAGCGCTGGTACGACGTCAGCAGCATCGTCGTGAAGATCGGCGCGCCGCCGTTCACCTGGCCCGCGAAAATCGCATCGGCAAAGGCCGCGATTGCGTACGGGCCCGACATCGGCACCACGGCATTGACCTTGCTGCCCGCTGCCTCCAGTGCACGCTGCGTCGCGAGCGCCACATAGCCGCCCTGCGAGTAGCCGGCCACGTACAGGCTCTCAGCCTCGCTCGTGTTGGGCGCATCGGGCGTCGGCAGGGCACTGCGCGCCGCGCGCAACGCATCGGTCATGTCATTGGCCTGCTGTTCGCCATTCAGGTAGGGGTGATACGGCAGGGGAGACCCGGCATAACCCGCGTAGTTCGGCGCGACGACGATGTATCCCTGCGCAGCGAAGAAGGCAGCGAGAAAGAAGCCTTCCGGGTTGTCCGCACTGCTCTGCAGATTGGTGAGATCGGCATCCTTCTCGGCGCGGGTGCCGCGTGCGTACAGCAAGACGGGCCGGGCGCCGACACACTTCGTCGCCGTGCCGGACGGCGCCATCAGCGCTGCGGTAGCGCTTGTTTCCTCGTTTGCACCTCCCACTGAGGTGTATTGGATGCGATGGATGACCACGTCGCACACGGGCGAGCCCGCCTGCAGGAGCAGCGCCTGTTGCAGGGGGTCGCCCGAGTCGGCAAGCAACTCACCCGCGGCAATCTTCGAGACCAGCGCCGGCGGACTCTGCAGCAGACGGCCGCGCGCAGGATTTTCACCCGTGCCGCCGCCATCATTGCCGCCATCGTCGGAGCTGTCGTTGCTGCAGCCGGACGCAGCCGCTGCCGCAAGCAGACGACGACGAGAAGCAGCTTCCAGGGTTGTGCAGAAAATGATTCGAGGTGTGGCACGCGTAGACCCGTCCATGGGTGCAGAGGTGCCTCATGGACAGCGCCGGACCGGGTCGGTTCCATGACCGACCCGGCGCGCGTACCGCGAGCGAGCCGCTGCTTACAGGGCGGCAGTCGTCTCGATCGTGACCTGGGCATCCTCGACGATCACGTCGTACTGGTAGCCCATGCCAAAGTCCTTGTTCAGGCTCACCGGCCCGGTGATCACCACGGTGTCGCCCACGTTCGGCTGCGCGGTGACGGTGGTGACGGTGAGGTCGTTCGAGCCGTCGCTGCCCGAGCCATCGCGAACATGAATCCAGTTCTTGCCCATGATGCCGGTGTTGCTCTTGACCACCTTGCCTCGCAGCGTGACCGGCTTGCCGGCCAGCGCGTCCTTCTCGGCGAACACTTCGGCAACGGTCTTGCCGCCATCGGCCTTGGCCACGCCGCTCACGTCGACCGGGGCGCTGTCCGGGGCGGGCATGGGATGCGGGGGCTTCGTCTCGGTGCCGGCTGCCATTCCCGCCGGGGCCGTCGCGGCCTCCGTCGACGGTGACTTGTTGCAGCCCGCGAGCGGCAGGGCCAGGGTCAGGGCGAGCAGGCTGCCAATGATTGCCTTCGACACAGGGGGTTCTCCGATCGGATGGGGGAAAGGACGATATGGAGCCAGTCTAATCCACCCCGCCTCGCCAGGCTGTCGGTGGTTACGCGGCTCGCGGGCCGGCACCGTCACGGGAATCCCTGATGGCGCGGTACAGGAGGTTTGGCTGTGTTCCGGGCCAGCCCTTCATATCTGCAGCCGCCGCGGTCAGACTGCGGGCATGACGACCCGCAAGCGAGTGGCGCCGGACCTGAATCGACTCGATCGCGTGGTCGCCGACGCCCGCAAGGTCCGCGCCCAGCGGGAGCAGGGCTACCGTGCCCAGGCGCTCAAGCTGTATCCGTGGATCTGCGGTCGGTGCGCGCGGGAGTTCCAGCATTCGAACCTGCACGAGCTGACCGTGCACCACAAGAATCACAATCACGACGACAACCCGGCCGACGGCAGCAACTGGGAATTGCTCTGCCTGTATTGCCACGACAACGAACACCAGCGCCAGCTCGAGAACTCCGGCAGCGCCTCGTTGCGCGAAGAGGCCGGCACCCATGGCGCTACGCACTCGCCGTTCGCGGACCTGGCTTCGCTGCTGCGCCGGGGCGAGTGAGCGACGCCAGGCCGACCCGATCTCCCTACTGGATGGGCAGCGTCCGGATCCGCTTGCCCGTCGCCGCAAAGATTGCGTTGATCACCGCAGGCGTTGCCGGCGGCAGCCCGGGTTCGCCGATGCCGCCCGGCGCCTCCGTGCTCGACACGATGTGCACCTCCACCTTGGGCATTTCGTCCATGCGCATCATCGGGTAGTCATCGAAATTCGACTGCTCGACGCGCCCATCCTTGAAGGTGATCTTCTCGTACAGCGCGGCGCTGAGTCCGTAGACGACGGCGCCTTCGACCTGACGGTGAATGACCTCTGGATTCACGGTGCGACCGCAGTCCACCGCCGCGACGATGCGATGCACCCGCGGCTTGCCGCTTGCGTCCACCGAGACCTCGGCGACCTGCCCAACGAAGCTGCCGAAGCAGTTCGTGAGCGCCACGCCGCGATGCATGCCTTTGGGCAGGGGCGTGCCCCAGCCGGCTTTCTCCGCTGCCAGATCCAGCACACCCCGCATGCGCGGTTGCTTGGCGAGCAGTGAGCGGCGGAACTCGACGGGGTCCTTGCCGGCGGCAGCCGCGATTTCGTCGATGAACGCTTCGATGAAATACACGTTCTGCGAATGGCCGACCGAGCGCCAGAACCATGGCTGCACACCTGGCTCCGCCCGCGCATATTCCACGCGCAGGTTGGGGAACGCGTAGAGCATGTCGCCGATGCCTTCGACCGCGGCTTCGTCGATGCCTTTCGGCAGTTCTTTTGCGAAGCCAGCGGCGATGGACAGCGCAGGCGACGCGACACGTGCAGTGAGCGACACCGGATTGCCGGCCGCGTCGAGACCGGCCGTGAACCGCGTGACCGATGCGGGGCGGTAGAACCACGCGTGCATGTCGTCCTCGCGCGTGTAGACGAGCTTCACCGGCGCGCCGGCCGCCTTCGAGATCAACGTAGCAGCGATGACGAAGTCCGGCGCGAAGCGGCGGCCGAATCCCCCGCCGAGGTACGTCGTGTGTACCTGGACCTTCTCCGGCGGCAGTCCGGTCAACTGCGCGACGATCCCCTGGTGCGGTCCCGGGCCCTGCGTCGGCGCCCAGACCTCGGCCTCTCCGGCGCGCACCCAGGCCGTGCAGTTCATGGGTTCCATGCATGCATGCGCGAGGTAGGGAGCCTCGTAGACGGCCTCGATGGTCGTCGCCACGGCGACGCCGACGTCACCCTCGCTGCGTGCAACGGCACCGGGTTTCGTCGTCGCGTCGGTCAGCAGTTTCGAGATTCCGGCCGACGACAACGAACCGAGCGCGCCTTCGTCCCACGACACGACCAGTGCATCGCGGCCTTTCAGGGCGGTCCAGTAGGCGTCGGCCAGTACGGCGACGCCTTGCGGAATCTGCACGACCTGCTTCACGCCGGGAATCGCTTTGGCAGCCGCGTCGTCGACGGCAACGATCTTTGCCCCCGGCACTGGCGCGTGCACCATGACGGCCGTGAGGAGTCCCGGCAACTTCACGTCGATGCCGAAGTCCGCGCTGCCGTTGACCTTGGCGGGCGTGTCGATGCGGGTGAGGCTCTTGCCGATGATGCGGAAATCTTTCGCGTCCTTCAGGGCGGGGTTCTGCGGCACCGGCAGTTTTGCTGCCGCTGCCACCAGTTCGCCGTAACCGGCCGACTTGCCGTCGGGACCCATGACGCGGCCATCCTGCGTTCGACACGAGGCGGCATCGACACCCCATTGCGCGGCAGCCGCGGCGACCAGCATTTCGCGCGCAGCCGCGCCTGCCTTGCGCATCGGTTCGTAATGACCGCGAATCGCGGTCGAGCCGCCCGTGGCCTGCATGCCGAACAATGGGTTGTTGTAGGCCTTGTCCGCCGGCGCCTGTTCGAGCTTGACGCTCTTCCAGTCGGCGTCGAGTTCTTCGGCTACCAGCGTGGCAATGCCCATGTGCACGCCCTGGCCCATCTCGGACAGGCCGCAGATGACCGTGACCTGTCCGTCCGGCGCGATGCGCAGGAAGGCATTCGGCGCGAAGCCAGCGGCGGCGCCTGCTGCGGCTGCCGCAGCCTGACCGAAGCGGGATGTCAGGGGCAGTGTGAAGCCGATGACGAGCGCGCCGGTAGCGGCGGCCGAGCCCTTGAGGAAATTGCGGCGCGTGGTGGACGTACTGGTGCTCATGGCTGTCTCCGTGCCTCAGGCGCCGAGCGTCGCGGCCGCATCCTTGATGGCGGCGCGAATGCGATTGTAGGTGCCGCAGCGGCAGAGGTTCCGGCGCATGGCCGAGTCGATGTCAGCATCGTTGGGCTTGGGATTGCGCGCCAGCAGCGCGGCCGCGCTCATGATCTGCCCGCTCTGGCAGTAGCCGCATTGCGGCACGTCGTTGCGTATCCACGCTGCCTGCAGGGCCTGGCCGATCCGGTCCGAATCCATGGCTTCGATCGTGGTGACCTGCTTGCCGGCCACTGACTCGATCCTGGTAACACAGGCGCGTACCGGCTTGCCGTCGACGTGCACGGTGCACGCGCCGCACGCCGCGATGCCGCAACCGAACTTGGTGCCCGTGTACCCCAGTTCATCGCGCAGGGCCCACAGCAACGGGGTGTCGGGCGTTGCCGACAACTGCACGGTCTTGCCGTTGAGCGAAATCGAAATCATGGAGTGCTCCTTGCCCGGGGATGGGTGCCGCTGGGACGGGGACCGGAATTTAGTATAAAGCCATCTTATGGATGGATCATTGCACCAATTGCTGCCGCTGTTCGAGCGGGCGCGCGCCGAGCAGTCGCCCCTGGTGCTGGCCACCGTCGTCGCCACGCGGGGTTCGACTTACCGTAAGGCCGGCGCCCAGATGCTCATCGGCCGCGATGGCCGTTATGAGGGAATCCTCTCCGGTGGCTGCCTCGAGGGCGACCTCGCGGCGCACGCGGCAGCGGTGCTCGAGACCGGCACGCCTAAACTGGTGCGTTACGACAACGGCGGCGACGATGACCTGCTGTGGGGCCTGGGCGCCGGCTGCGAAGGCGGCCTGGACGTCTGGCTCGTCCGGCTCGATCCGGCCACCTATTGGGAGCCGTTCGCGACGCTGTCACGGTGCTACGAGCAGCGCGTGCGCGCGCGGTACGCCTTCGTGCTCGATTCCGGTGTGCCGGCTTTGCCTGCTGGCTCGACGCTCTGGCTGGCGGGCGGCCCGGCCCCGCCGCACGGACTGCCGCAACAGTTGGCCACCTTCCTGGCGGCGCAGGCCGGCACGGACCTGGCCGCGGCGAGCGTCGGCATCGTCGAGTTCGACGCGCTACGGTTGCGGCTGTTTGCAGGGGTCGCGAGCATCCCGCGCGAGTTGCTGCTCATCGGCGGCGGTCCCGATGCGATGCCCGTGGTCGAACTCGGTGCCACGTTGGGTTGGCGCGTCACGGTGGTCGATCATCGACCGGCCTATGCGGATGCGGCGCGCTTTCCGCGCGCTCGCCGCGTGCTGCTGTCCACGCCGTCGCAATTGACGCAGCACCTGGACCTGGCGGGCTTCGACGCCGCCGTGATCATGAGCCACCACATCGCCACTGATCGCGCCGCGCTCGAGGCACTGGCGGTGACGCAGATCCCTTACGTGGGATTGCTGGGCCCTGCAGCACGTCGCCAGCGACTGCTGGCCGATCTCGGTACCGCGACTGCTGCGAAGTTCGGCGCGCGGCTGCATGCACCGGTGGGACTCGAACTCGGTGGCCGCGATCCGGCGAGCATCGCGCTGGGGATCACCGCCGAGATCCAGGCGCATCTGCATGGCAGGGCGCCTGGGCAGGCGCTCGATCGCAACACGGCGGCGTCGACCCTGCACGTGATGCTGCTTGCGGCCGGCAGTTCGTCGCGTTTCGGCGCGCCCAAGCAGCTTGCCGACATTGCCGGGCGCCCCATGCTTGCGCGCGCCCTCGATACGCTGCTGCAGCTCGAGCGGCGCCATCCCGTCGTCGTGGTGCTTGGCGCCAACGCCGAGCTGCTCGAGCCGCTGGTGCGCGACGTGCCGGTGCAGGTGGCCCTGAATCCAGACCATGCCTCGGGCCTGGCGAGTTCCATTCGCGTGGGGCTGGCGCAGGCGCCAGTCGATGCGCGCGGGGCGCTGATTGCGCTGGCGGACCAGGTGGCCGTGACAGCCGACGACCTGCGGCAACTCGTCGCACTTTGGGAGCAGCAACCCGACCATATCGTCGCCGCGCAGTACGCCGACACGACCGGCGTTCCCGCCATCTTCCCGGCGGACCTGTTTGCCGAGTTATCCCAGTTGCAGGGAGATCGTGGCGCACGCGCAGTGCTTGCGCGCTACCCGGAGCGGGTGATCGGCGTGCCCATGCCGTCCGCGGCGCAGGACATCGATACGCCGGCGGACTTGCCGGTGAGTGAACTGTCCTGAACGGAGCAGCGTTGCGCTGCAGCAATAGGCGGCGTCCACTGTGCCGGCGCACTGTGCAAGACTCCGCGCCACACATAAGCAACGGCGGGCGGAACTCAGGGACGACGACTGGCCCGTACCAGGGGGAGCGATTCATGAAACCCATCGGCGACGTCGCGCGCGCCATCGGCATCGATCCGGCGGTGCTCGAACCGTACGGCCACTACAAGGCGAAGTTGCCGCTCTCCGCGATTCGCGGGCGCCCCCCACGTGGCAAGCTCGTACTCGTCTCGGCCATCACGCCGACGCCGGCAGGCGAGGGCAAGACCACGACGACCATCGGGCTGGTGCAGGGGCTGACACGCATCGGCGTGCGCAGCGCGGCTGCCTTGCGCGAGCCGAGCCTCGGTCCCGTCTTCGGCATGAAGGGCGGCGGCGCCGGCGGCGGCGCTTCCGAAGTCCTGCCGATGATGGACATCAACCTGCACTTCAATGGCGACTTCCACGCCGTCTCGAGCGCGCACAACCTGCTCGCGGCGCTGGTCGACAACTCGCTGCACAACGGCAATCACTCCCGGCTCGACCCACGCCGCGTCACGTGGAAGCGGGTGATCGACATGAACGATCGCGCGCTGCGCGACATCATCATCGGGTTGGGTGGTCGTTCCGAAGGAATTCCGCGCGAAAGCGGTTTCGACATCACGGCCGCCAGTGAAGTGATGGCGATCCTCTGCCTCGCCAGCGACATACCCGACCTCAAGGCGCGGCTCGGGCGCATCGTCGTCGGCTATACGTCGGACGGCGTCGCCGTGACCGCCGGCGAACTCGGCGCCGTGGGTGCCATGGCGGCGTTGCTGAGCCAGGCGATCAAGCCGAACCTGGTGCAGACGACCGAAGGCGCGCCCGCATTCGTCCACGGTGGGCCCTTTGCCAACATCGCGCACGGAACGAACAGCATCACTGCGACGCGCGCAGCGCTCTCGTACGCTGACATCGTCGTGACCGAAGCCGGGTTCGCGTTCGAGCTCGGCGCGGAGAAATTCTTCGACATCAATTGCCGGTACGGCGGCTTCGCACCGGCGTGCACGGTGCTGGTGACGACGATTCGCGCACTCAAGATGCACGGCGGCAAGCCGCTTGCGGATGTCGGCAAGCCCGACGTCGAGGCGATGACCCGCGGCTTCTCCAACATGGAAAAGCACATCGAGAGCATCCGCAAGTTCGGGCAGTCCTGTGTCGTTGCCATCAATGGCTTCCCGACCGACACTCCGGAAGAGGTGGCCGCGCTGCAGCAGCATTGCGCCAGCCTCGGCGTCCGCGCGCTATCGGCGCAGCCATTCAGCGCAGGCGGCAGCGGCTGTATCGAGCTGGCGGAAGTCGTGCGCGACCTCGTTGCAGTCACGGAACCCGGTTTCACGCCGCTCTACGACTGGAACGACACGATCGAGCACAAGATTGCGACGGTCGCGCGCGAAATGTACGGCGCACAGGCCGTGGATTACACCGCACGGGCGAAGCGCGATCTCGAGCAACTGAAGAAGGCGGGCTTCGACAAGCTGCCGATCTGCATCGCGAAAACCCAGCAGTCGCTATCCGATAATCCAGCGTTGCTGGGAAGGCCGAAGGACTTTCTCGTCACCGTGCGCGAGATCCAGCTGGCGGCGGGGGCGGGATTCATCGTCCCGATCACCGGCGAAATCCTGCGCATGCCGGGCCTGCCCAAGGCGCCCATGTCGAGCCGCTTCGATCTCTCGGACGAGGGCGAGGTCCTGTTCTCGAAGCCCTGAGGATTCCCGGCGCCGCGCCGTGCATGCCTCAGGGGAGGGTTGCGGGTACCGTCGCACCCGTGGGCCGGTAACGGTCGCGCAACTCCGTCTGCCGCGAGCGCGTGGACTGCGCCTTGCCACCGATCCACACCTGCTCCGCGAAACTCGTGACCTCGAGCGGGTCGCCCGACCAGAGCACGAGGTCGGCGGGTGATCCAGGCGCAATGCGACCTGCACCCGTGCCGAGGCCAAACACGTCGGCGGGCGTCGACGTGAGCGCCGCGAGCGCGGCATCCCAGGGCAGGCCATGCGCGACGGCGACTCCCGCGCCCTGACGGACCTTGTGTGCGGTGTTGGTGCCCGCGGAAAAATGGGTGAACATGATCGGCACCCCCGCGCGATGCAGGCGCGCGGCATTTTCGAGGGTGGCGCCGATGTGATCGAACTGGCCCGGCAGGTTCAGCAGCGGTTCGAGCACGACCGGCACCTTGCCTTGGGCCAGCATCTGCGCCACCTGTGGCGCCTGCGCGCCGCCGATGATCACGGGCTTGACGCCATGCTCGGCGGCATAGGCCAGGACGTGCCGGATATCCGGCGCGCTGTCGACCGCGAAAGCCATGCGACCCCCGGCGAGATAGCGTGCGAGCACCTCGCGCCCCGTGGGCGTGAGCAGGCGCACGTCGCCCGCCTGCAGCGGCTTGCCCGGCGTCGCTTCGCGCGTGGCCTGCTGCAGCAACATGATCTGCGCCGCGCGGCTGTAGCCCACGCCGTCCGTTGCGCCAGCCCCCATGTCGAGGAACTGCGTGCGACTCGCCGCCACGAACGGGTCGGCGCTGCCGTCGAAGCGCGCCACCGCGCCCTGGCCGGCGAACAATGTGCCCGACGCACTGGGCGCAACCATCGCGAACGTGATCCCTTCCGCGCGATTGACGCCGATGGCCACGGAATCGGCGTTGAAGGCGGGCGTCGCGTCGAACTCGGGCCGGGCCACGTAGGCCGCGCTGCCCTCACCGCTGAAGGCCGAACTGTCGACCGTGACGGATTCGGCTTCGATCTCTGTCACGCCAAGGCCGGTGATGCCGCCGAACAGTCCCGGTGTGAGCGGCTTGCCCTTGGCGTCGATGACGGCCGTGCCGGCGCCGGGCGGCAGGCTGCTGCCAATCTCGACGACTCGGCCGTCGCGCACGCGCACGTCGCTGCGCTCGAGCGTGCCTTGCGGGGTCAGCGTGTGGACCTGCGCATTGCGGATCAGCACGTCCTGCGCTCCTGCCGACGTGCAGGCAAGCACGGCCATGGCACACGTGAATAGCGGAATGCGGCGCAGGTGGTTCATCGTGCGGCTCCCGGCTGGCCCAGCAGGAAATCGGAGGGTGGCGTGGCCGGTGGCCGGGTGCGATCGAAAGCGACGGCGCCATCGATGTAGACGAGGTCGGCAAGCGCGTAGACGCTGAACGGGTCGCGATTCCAGATCACGACGTCGGCAGCCTTGCCGGGCTCGAGCGTGCCGACCCGGTCGGCGATGCCGAGCGAGCGAGCCGCGTTCGACGTGACCCAGCGGATGGCCCGCTCGGGCGGAATGACGAGGCCCGCACGATTGCCGCGCGTCATGGCCTTGGCTGCCTCCTGGTTGAGGCGCTGGATGCCTTCTTCGGAATCGGAGTGCACGATGGCGCAGCCGTTCGCGGGCGCGTCGACGTACGCGAGGTTCTCCCAGATGCCGTCGTAGGCTTCCAGCTTGAAGCCCCACCAGTCCGCCCACAGCGCGCCGCACACGCCTTCCTGTGCCAGCCGATCCGCGAGCTTGTAGGCCTCCACGCCGTGATGGAAGGCAGCGATGCGGAAACCGAACTCCTTCGCCATGTCCAGCATCACGGCCATTTCGTCGACGCGGTAGCAGTGCACGTGCACCTGGATCTTGCCGTCCATGGCGGCTACCAGCGTATCCAGTTGCAGGTCGCGCTTGGGTGGCGTCGGACGTTCCGCGGGATCGCGATCCTTCTCCTTCTTTTTCTCATAGGCGGCGAGTTCCGCCTCGTACTTCTGCTGCTGGCGCTGGTAGTCCTGGGCATCCGCAAACGCCTGACGATAGCCCGCGACGTTGCCCATGCGAGTGGAGGGCGCCTGGTCGCGCCCGCCATAGACCCGCTTCGGGTTCTCACCGCAGGCCATCTTCAATCCGTGGGGCGCGCCGGGAAACTTCATCGCCTGGTACGTGGTCGCCGGCACGTTGCGCAACGTGACGCCGCGGCCGCCAATCAGGTTGGCCGAGCCCGGCAGCACCTGCAGCGTCGTGACGCCGCCGGCAAGCGCCGTGGCAAAACCCGGGTCCTGCGGCCAGACGGAATGCTCGGCCCACACGGCGGCCGTGACGGGGCTGGTCGCCTCGTTGCCATCGTCCGTGGCGCCGATACCGGGGCTCGCATACACGCCGAGGTGCGAGTGCACGTCGATGAGGCCCGGCGTGACCCAGCGGCCCTTGGCGTCGACCTCCGTTGCGTCAGTGCCCGGTAGCCCGGTGCCCACGGCGACGATCTTGCCGTCACGGATGAGCACGTCCGCGCCATCGAACCTGCGGCCCGCGCCGTCGAGCACCGTGGCGTTGCGGATAAGGGTCGGCGTGCTGGCAGCAGGCCGGTACGTGGACGGATACGGATCGTTTGCCGCCGCAGCGCTGCACGCGCAAAGCACAAGTGAGGCCCAGCAAAGCGATCGAATGTTCATGAGGCAGTTCCCTTGCGCGAGCATTGCGCATGCTCCCGGTGACTATCGGCACGGCGTGCCCGCTGCGGCAGCGTGCGCAGCGAGCATAACGGAAGGTGGCGCCCGAACGGAACGCTACGCCGTGGATGGGCGTCGTCAGGCATCGGCTCCGGGGCCTTCCCCCGACCTTGGAAAGGCAGACACGCGCTCTGGGAAAGGCCCCGGATCAAAGGCCTGCCCTCGCTGCTGTTCAGGTCAGTCGCGTCACGAGTTCGGCGGCAGTCGGAAAGCGTGCCAGCAGCGCGGCGCGATCGCCGAGTTCGAAATGGTCGAACTCGAACGCAGGCGCCACGGTGCAACCCACGAGCACGTAGGGCGTGCCTGTCGCCGGCGCGGCGCCGAACCAGCGGCCCGCGGGCACGACGTGCTGCAGCACTTCACCACGAGCCAGGTCCTTGCCCAGCCGGGTGACACGCTGTCGGGTGGGGTCGCTCTCGTCGAGCTCGAACACTTCGAGCGTGCCGCCAAGGTAGTGATGCCAGGCTTCGTCGGCGTCGATCCGGTGCAGTCGCGAGACCTGCCCCGCGGGCAGCAGGAAATAGATCATGGTCGCCGCGCCCCGGCCGGCGCCTGCGGTCCCGGCGGCCCGGTAGGTCTCACGGTAGAACCCGCCCTCGGGATGCGGCAGCAGGCCAAGGTCGCGTACGAGATCGTCCGCGGTGGGCAGCGCGCTCATTTTCTGGCTCCGGGTCGGGCGGTCGCCTATATTGCCAAAGAACGAAGGAGACCCCATGGCCGAAGCCAAGCCGCTCAACCTGCTCGACCTGAGTTTCGTGCTCATGGAGACGCGCCAGACCCCGATGCACGTGGCCGGGTTGCAGACGTTCGCGCCGCCAGCCAATGCGCCGCGTGACTACGCACGCCAGGTTTATGAGTACCTCCGCAGCTACCCCGTGACGGCGGCGCCGTTCAATTTCGTGCTGCGCGGCCTGGGCAGCGGCTGGCTGCGGCCGACGTTCGAGGTCGCGAAGAAAGTCGACCTCGACTATCACCTGCGGCACTCGGCGCTGCCCTATCCCGGCGGCGAGCGTGAGCTGGGCGTGCTGATCTCGCGCCTGCATTCGAACCCCATGGACATGGATCGCCCGCTCTGGGAAATCCACCTGATCGAAGGGCTGCACGGCGGCCGTTTTGCCCTGTACGCGAAGCTGCACCATTCACTGGCCGACGGCGTGTCGGGCGTCGGGCTGCTCAATTTCTCGGCCGACCCGGCCGCGAGCGACACCCCGCCGATCTGGGCCGCCGAGCGCCCACGCAAGGAGCGCACGCCGAAGAACGCGGGCCGCTTCGGCGCGCTGAGCCTGCTGCCGGCGGCGCTTGCCAACCAGGCGCGCGAATGGCCCAGCCTGGCGCAGGGCCTCGCCGGCACCGCCAAGGCAGCGATCGGCATCAAGCCGAATCCGGATTTCACCTCGCTGGCGGAGGCGCCGCGCACGATCTTCAACGTCAACGTCACGCCGCAGCGGCGAGTGGCGACCCAGGCCGTAAGCCTCGATCGATTGAAGCGCATTGGCGAGGCTGCGGGCGGCAGCCTCAACGACGTGGTGCTCGCCGCCTGCAGCGCCGCACTCAGGCGCTACCTGCTCGAGCTCGACGCGTTGCCGCGCAAGTCACTGGTCACGTCGATTCCCGTAGCGTTACCCCGCGACCTGAGCCAGGCGGGCGGCAATGCGATCAGCTTTGCCAACGTGCGGCTGGCGACCGATGTCGACGACGTGCGCGAGCGCTTCGACGTGATCCGCCGCAGCAGTGCCGCGGGGCGCGACTTCCTCAAGCAGATGAGCCCGCGCGCGCTGATCGATTACACGGTGCTGATCAGTTCGCCGCAGATCCTGACGCGCCTGCCCGGCATCGGCTCGCGCGTGCCGCCCATCTACAACATCATCATCTCGAACGTGCCGGGACCGCGCGGCAAGCTCTATTTCCTGGGGGCCGAAATGGAGGCCTATTACCCGATCTCGGCGCTTGCCCACGGGCAGGCATTGAACATCACGGTGCTGAGCTACGCGGGCGGCCTGTACTTCGGTTTCACGGGCTGCGCCGACAAGGTGCCGCACCTGCAGCGTCTCGCGGTGTACACGGGCGATGCGATCGACGAACTCGAACGGGTCTTCCTGCGCGCCCGTGTCACAGGCGAAGGCGGGGAAGGCTGGGAAGGCTGGGAAGGACAGGAAGGGGAAGAAGAAGGCGGCGCCAGTGCGCAAGAAGGCACAGTCGCGACGCCGTAAATCGACGCCGGCCTGAAGCGACCCGCTACCAGCGCTCCGACCAGGGCCGCAGGTCGAGCTCGAACGTCCAGGCGTCGCGCGGCTGGCTGTGCAGGAACCAGTACGCGTCGGCAATGTGATCCGGCGCCAGGATGCCGTCTTCGTTCCTGCGCGCATACAGGTCGGGGAAGTTGTCGCGGATGAATGCGGTGTCGATCGCGCCGTCGACGATCACGTGCGCCACGTGCACGTTCTGCGGCCCGAGTTCCCGCGCCATGCTTTGCGCCAGCGCCCGCAATGCGTGCTTGGCCCCGGCGAAGGCAGCAAAATTGGCGGCTCCACGCAGACTGGCCGTGGCGCCGGTGAAGATCATCGTGCCACGGCGGCGCTGTGCCATGCGCCGCGCCACGGCCTGCCCGTTGAGGAAACCGGCGTAGCAGGCCATCTCCCAGATCTTGAAATACTTGCGGGACGTTTCCTCGAGCACGCTGCAAGGCACGTTGGCGCCGATGTTGAAGATGAAGACGTCGATGTCGCCGATCCGGCTCTCGATGTCCGCGACCAGCGCGACGACTTCCTCTTCCTTGCGGGCATCGCAGCCGAAGCCATGGGCGGCGCCGCCGTCCGCGACGATGTCATCGACCAGGCCCTGCAGCCTGTCGGCAGTGCGACGCGTGACGCACGCCGTGTATCCCTCGCGCGCGAAGCGCCGCGCGATGGCGCCGCCCGTCGCGTCCCCCGCGCCGACGACCAGCGCCACCGGCTTGCGCTGCGGGTCGCTCATCGCAGGGTCAACAGGTGTTCGCCATAGGCGCGAACATCGTCCCAGTTGGTGTAGTCGATGACTGCGCTGGTGTCGGTGGGGCCGTTGGTCATGCGCATGATCAGCCGGATCATGAAGCGGTCGAGCCACGGCCAGGCCGGGTAATCGACCTTGCCCGCGATGACCTTGAGGTCGCGTGGCTGCCAAGGCGAGAGCTGCAGGAACTTCTGCATGTAGCGATTGCCGGTCACCGTCGACTTTTCGGGCACGCGGGCCACGACCGACACGTTGAAAAAACTGTTCGGGCGGGCATCGAGCTCGGCCCGGTGACGCGTGACGAAATCGAGCACGCTCTGGTCGTACTTGCCATAAAGCACTGGTGCCCCGAGTGCGACCACGTCGTAACGCGTCCAGTCGACGCCTTCATGGGACGCCTCGGTCAGGTCCATGGTGTCGGCCACGCCGCCGGCCGCAACGATGCTTTCGCGCAGACGACGGGCGATGCGCGCGGTGTGCCCGCCGCGGCTCATGTACAGGATCAGCACTGAGGTCATGGTCGCGTCGCCACCCTGCGGCTTGCGGAAATTGCTGTGAACATCTTAGTACAGCGCGGGTGGCGGCAAGAGTGCGAGAATTCCGCAGGCAGGCATCGCGGCAAGGAGTCGCCCCGGAGTGAGCTCGAGCACCTATTCGCAGCGGGAAGAGTGGCTGAACAGTGCCGTGCACGTCGTCGGCATCGTGGCGTGCTGCGTCGCGCTGCCCGTGCTCATCGTCGCCGGCCGGCAGGCTGGCGACCCCTGGTTGCTCGCGGGGGGCTGGTATTCGGCCTGAGCGCGTTGCTGATGTTCACGACTTCGGCGCTGTACCACGCGTCGCGCGATCCGGTCGTGCGGCTGCGCCTGCGGCGCTTCGATCACGCGGCGATCTACGTCCTGATTGCGGGCACGTACACACCGTTCACGCTCGGAGCCTTGCGGGGCAGCTGGGGCTGGTCGCTCGCCATCGTGATCTGGACGCTGGCCCTGGCCGGCATCGTCTTCAAGACGACGTCACTGGGCTTCCGTTTCCATCGCACGTCCGTCGTGCTGTACGTGGTCATGGGGTGGCTGGCAGTGGTCGCGATCAAGCCGCTGATGCAGGCCCTGTCACCGTTTGAACTGGCGTGGCTGGTGGCGGGGGGGCTCTGCTACACGGGCGGCGTGGCCTTCTACGTCTGGAAGAGCCGCCCGTACACCCACGCCATCTGGCACGTTTTCGTGTTCGCCGGCGTGGCCTGTCACTTCGTGACGGTGCTCAGCATAACGTCAGGCTGATCGCGGCCATCGTCCGGCCGCGACCCGCCTTGCGAAGGGGTGCACGCGGAACCCTGCGGTGCCCGCGTGCAGGCCGCCGTCACTCCTTCTCGACGTGGACGCGCGTGCCCTTGACGGTGGACTCGACGAGCTTGACTTCGAAGTCAGGCCCCTTGCGCTTCTTGACCAGCACGTCCTCGCCGTCGTCGACCTCGACCTTGTAGATCTTGCCGTCGAGCTTGGCCTTGAACGTGTCCCGGATGTCGCGCGCGCAGCCGTCTTCGCCACGACCCTTCTTGAGCGTGACCAGCACGTCCTGCGGCGTGCCTTTGTCCGGCGTCACGCGGAACAGCAGCGTGCCGTCGTTATTGGCGCCTTCCGAGACCTCGAGGCGCCATTTGTTGGAGAGCTTGAGCGGGGCGGCCGGCGCGGCGTCCGCGGGCGCCAGCGCGGCGGGCTGTTCGGCGGTTGCGACGGGTGTCGTCGAGTCCTGCGCGAAGGCAGGCGCTGATCCCAGCACGAAGGAGGCGGCCAGACCGAGCAGGCCGTGAATGCGCGAATTCATGATGTCGAAGCTCCTGAGTTTTGTCTGCGTGACCGGACCCGGACAGCAGATACGGTACCTCGGCCCCGACTGTCAACGGTCAGCGCGTCTGCGGGCAGGCGCCAGGCGACGTCAGCCGCGAGCGGGCCGTTGTGAAAAATTTTCCATGAAAATCAATGAATAGCCAGGAGATTTCGGTGAACTCGCAAGCTTCGCTACGGTCGGACAGTACAGGCGGGGACGAGCGCAGGGTTCGTCGTCGGTCCGAAGTCAACGACGTTGATATGGAGGTCGACATTCATGGCCAATGAAAGCAATCGTGGCGGCAGCGGGGGCAGCTCGCATCGCGGCTTTGCCGCGATGGATCAGGAAAAGCAGCGCGAGATCGCCAGCAAGGGTGGCTCCGCCTCGGGCGGCAACTTTGCCAACGATCCGGAGCGTGCGCGGGAAGCCGGCCGCAAGGGTGGCGAGGTTTCCGGTGGCAATTTCGCCAACGACCCCGGACGTGCGGCCGAAGCGGGCCGCAAGGGCGGTGAAGCGTCACGCGGCGGCGGTCGCAGCGGCGAGAAACGTGGCGCAGGCAGCAGTGGCGGCGCCACCGAGCACCGGCACCGGCACCGGCACCGGCACCGGCACTACCGGCACCGATGGTCGCAACCCGGGCGGCGGCAAGAGCTGAGCCCGTGCGCGCCGGAGATCGCGCGACAGCGTGAACTGAGGCGTGCCTGACAAGGGGGTGCGTGGTCGCACGACCGCGCATCCCCTTTTTATTGCGCGCGCCCAGTGCCTGGGGTGCCGCCTGCAGCGCAGCTGCGATACTCACGATTGCGGGTTGCAGCGAAACGAAGCACAGTCTGCGCCAAGCCATGGCAGCAGATTCAAACGCGCAGGCGCCGTCAGCGGAACCCTTGCCGACACCTTCCGGCGAGGCCGAGGTGCTCGAAGTCGCGATCGTCGGTGGCGGCTTCGGCGGGCTCTGCATGGCCATCCAGTTGCTGCGCCAGGGCGAACGACGCTTCGCGATTCTCGAGAAGGGCGGCGAGGTGGGCGGCACCTGGCGTGACAATTCCTACCCGGGTGCGGAGTGCGACGTGCAGTCGCACCTGTATTCGTTCTCCTTTGCCGGCAAGGCCGACTGGAGCCAGCGCTACGCGGGTTGGCAGGAGATCCAGCGGTACATCCTCGACACGACCGAGCGCTTTGGCGTGCGGCCCTACATCCGCTTCCGGCAGCAGGTGACCGGCCTGCATTTCGACGCTGAATCAGCGCACTGGCGCGTGACGCTGGCCTCGGGGCTCGAAATTGCGCGCACGCCACGTCGTGCTGGCGACGGGTCCGCTGCACGTCCCGCACCTCCCGCGGCTGCCGGGCATCGAGCGCTTCACCGGCAAAGTCTTTCATTCCGCGCAATGGCAGCATGACTATGACCTGGCCGGCAAGCGCATCGCAGCGATCGGCACCGGCGGCAGCGCCATCCAGTATTGTCCGCGCATCGCGCCGGCGGCTGCGCAGCTGCATGTCTTCCAGCGCACCCCGGCGTGGGTGATTCCGCGCGATACGCGTGGCTACAGCGCGTCCGCCAAACGGCGCTTCGGACGCTTCGACGCCTGGCGCCGGCTGCACCGGGCCCGCCTGTACTGGACGAACGAGTCAAGGGTCTGGCCCATCTTCCATCCATGGCTCGCGCGTTCGCTGCAGCGGCTGGCGCGCTGGAACCTGCGTCGCGCGGTCGGCGACGAGGCGCTGGCACGCAGGCTCACTCCGGATTACACGATCGGCTGCAAGCGCGTGCTGATCTCGAACGACTGGTATCCGATGTTCCGGCGGTCGAACGTCGAACTCGTGGACGCAGGCATCCGCGAAATTCGCGAACGCTCGATCGTGACGACCGATGGCGTCGAGCGCCCCGTGGATTGCATCATCCTCGGCACCGGTTTCGTGGTGGATCCACGCATCTACATGCAGGCGTTCCCGGTCACCGGCCTGCCCGGCCACGAACTCGCCCGCGATTGGGCGGCCGGAGCTGAGGCGTTCTATGGCATCTCTGTCGCGGGCTACCCCAACCTGCACCAGCTCGTGGGTCCCAACACGGCGCTCGGCCACAACTCGATCATCTTCATGATCGAAGCCCAGGTGCGGTACGTGCTCGACAGCATGCGCGTGCTGCGCCAGCGCGGCGCCGACTACCTCGACGTCGACGCGGACGAGCAGGCGCGCTTCAACGAACGCATCCAGCACGGACTGCGCGGCACGGTGTGGAGCACGGGCTGCCGCAGCTGGTACCAGCAGGACGACGGGCGCAACTTCACGATCTGGCCGTTCTCCACCTGGCGCTACTGGCTCGAGACCCGCAGGATCGACGCCTCGAAGTACCGCTTCGGCCGCGCGCAGGCCAGGCTCTAGGGAAGCTCTGCCCAGGTCCGCAAGTGACGCGTTGCGTGCGCTCGATCCGGTGCCTGTCACCGAGCTTGGAAAGGCAGACACGCGCTCTGTGACAGGCACCGGATCGAGCGCTCTGGCAGCGTCGCAGGCTGGCATGTCGCAAGCGTCCGATCCGGGACCGTTCCCAGAGCGCGTGTCTGCCTTTCCAAGCTCGGGGAACGGTCCCGGGTCGGACGCGCCAGCGACGGGTCGCACTCGCGTGTTCGACGCGCGGTGCCGAATTGGAAACCGGCGCGGCTGACCTTGAGTGCTCGGTGACGACTACCGGATAGTAAGGTGACTGGGGCGGCCGCTGCGGACCTGTGCAGAGCTACCCTAGTCCTTGCGCGGACCTGGAAAGAACGCGTTGGTGCGCCGGATGTATTCGGCGTAACCGGGCCGCCGCTTGCCGATGTCCCGCTCGAGCAGGGTGACGCCCGACACGCGCAGCAGCAGCACGCTCATGAGCGCCGGTCCGACCAGGGCCCACCAGGCACCGGCCGACAACGCAATCAGCCCGAAGCCCCACCAGACGCAGAAATCACCGAAATAGTTGGGATGCCGCGTGAGGCCCCACAGCCCGCGATCCATGACCTGGCCTGAGTTGGCGGGATCGGCCTTGAAGCGGGCCAGCTGCCAGTCGCCCACCGCTTCGAAGTAGAGGCCCACCGCCCACAGCGCGGCGCCGGCGTAGTCGAGCACGCCGAGCGGAGATTCGTCGCCGACGATGCCGCCGAGCAACGGCAGCGAAATGATCCAGGCCAGCACGGCCTGCAACCCGAAGACCAGGTACAGGCTTTTCCAGGTGAAGCCCGGCTCGTTGCGCCGACGAATCTTCTGGTACCGGCGGTCCTCTTCATGGCCGAGCGTGCGGCGACCAAGGTAGAGCGCCAGCCGCAGGCCCCAGACCGAGACGAGCACCAGCAGCAGTTGCGCGCGCGGCCCGAGCGGAGTGCTGGCCGCGGCATAGGCGAAGGCGGCGATCACGAACATCAGCGACCACAGCGTGTCGACGATGGTGACGTTGCGTTGCTGCACGCTGACGAGCCACGTGATGAAACCCGCGCCGAGCAGGTAGGGCAGGGCATGGACCCAGGTCTGGAGCATCGTGAACCTCGGTGATGACGGGGAGGGTTCGGCGGTCGACCCGCCATTGGATTCAGGAACGGGTGTCTGGCGGCTTCACGCGGTGCCGATGATCTCGGCGAGCAAGGCGTCGTCGATGTTGCCTCCGGAAAGCGTCACGGCGACCGTACGGTCGTTGACGTCGAGCTTGCCCGACAGCACGCAGGCCAGCGCCACGGCGCCGCCCGGTTCGACGATCAGCTTGAGCGTGTGGGCCGCGTAAGCAATGGCCTGCCGGACCTCATGGTCCGACACGGCCAGGCCTCCGCGCAGGCGCGGCTGGTTGATCGCGAACGTGAGTTCGCCCGGCATCGGCGCGAGCAAGGCGTCGCACAACGAATGGGGAGCACCGGCCTCGTTGCGTTGGCGACGCCCCGCGACCAGCGAACGACGATGGTCGTCGTAGGCCTCGGGTTCGGCGGTCCAGATATTGGCGGTCGGCGCCAGTTCGCTGATTGCGAGCGCGACGCCTGCCGTCAACCCGCCGCCGCTGGTGCAGACCACGACGTCGTCGAGCGTGAGGCCAAGCTTTGCGGTCTGCTCGGCGATTTCGAGGCCGACGGTGCCCTGGCCGGCGATGACGTCGGGGTCGTCGAACGAGGGCACGAGCGTCGCGCCGCGTTCGGCCGCCAGTCGCGCCGCGATCTGTTCGCGGCTCTCGTGTATGCGGTCGTACTCGACGATCTCCGCGCCCAGGTTGCGCGTGTTCTGCATCTTGGTCCGTGGGGCGTCCGCGGGCATCACGATCGTGGCCCGGATGCCGAGGCGGCGCGCTGCTTCGGCCACGCCCTGCGCGTGGTTGCCCGAGGAGAACGCCACCACTCCTGCGGCGCGCTCTGCCGTGTTCAATTGCACCAGGCGGTTCCATGCGCCCCTGAACTTGAACGAGCCCGTGTGCTGCAGGGTCTCGAGCTTCAGCAGGATGCGGCCGCCCGTCAGCGTGTCGAGCGGTGTATCGGCGAGCAGCGGAGTGCGGCGCGCGTGGCCTTCGAGGCGGCGCGCGGCTGCGCGCACGTCGTCGAAGTCTGGAATGCGAGTCATGTCCTGGCGAACCCCTGTCCGTGCCGCGCAAATCGTCGCACCATAGGTGCGTGAGCGTACCCCAATCCGATCCCCAGCCCTTGCCGGCGGGCTGCGAGCCCGCCTGCCGCGGCTGCCGTCATCGTACCCTGACCGCCGCCGCGAGCCACGCCCAGAAAACCGCCTACCTCGAGCGCACCCTGGTGCGCTGGTCGCCGGTGCTGCAGCCGGTGCGTCCGGCTCCCGCAGATCGACGACTGGGTTATCGCGACCGGGTGACGCTGCACGCGCGGCACACCGCGGCCGACGGCTGGCGCTGCGGCCTGATGCGGCGCGACGAGCTCATCGCCATCCACGACTGTCCCGTGCACTCGGCGCGGGTCAACGGCCTCGTCGACCTGTTGCGTCGCACGCTGCCGCCGCACGCGCGGTTGCCACTCGCGTTCGTGCACGTCGCGGGCGGGCAGGCGACATTGATCGTCAAGGCGCATTCCTACGTGACTGCGGACCTCGATGCGCTGTGCGCGGCGTTGCCGGCCAGCGGCATCGACGGGCTGTGGGTCCACTGCCACCCCGCGGCGGGTCGCAAGCTGTTCGCGCGGTCGGGCTGGCACCTGGCCTGGGGCGCGCCCGTTTCGCGCGACCAGGCCGGCCTCATGCACGGACCGGCGGCCTTCCAGCAGCTCCTGCCTGAGCTGCACCGTGAGTCGGTGATGCTGGCCCGCGCGCACCTGGCCCCTGCGCCCGGCGTTGCCGTGCTCGACCTGTACTGCGGCATTGGTGCGACTCTCCGCGAGTGGGGAGACGCCGGTGCAGCGGCGCTCGGCATCGAACTGGCGGGCGGCGCAGTCGACAGTGCGCGCCGCAATGCGCCGCAGGCGACGGTGCTGCGCGGAACCTGCGGGCAGCGGTTGCCGCAAGTGCGCGAATGGTGGGGTGACGCAGGCACGGGCGCCCGCGTGTGTTACGTCAATCCGCCGCGCTCAGGACTGGAGGCCGACGTGCTCGACGCCGTCGCGAATGAATTGCGTCCCGACCGACTGGCGTACCTCTCGTGCAGTGCGGGTACCCTGGGGCGCGACCTGGCCGCGCTGGAACACGCCGGCTACGCAGTCAATGCCATCGTGCCCTTCGACTTTTTCCCGGGCACGCATCACGTCGAGTGCCTTGCGCTCGTCGCGCGGCACGACGCGAGCCAGGCTCACTGGATGCCGGGCACCCAGCGCTCGGCAGCAGAGGGCTGCTGCGACAACGGGTAGCGGCTGTCCGCGCGGGTCTTGGCCCGGGCGTCGGCGAATGACGTCATCACGCTCCCGCAGGCGCCGGTGTTGATCCATTGCAGCGCGCTCTGCGTCATTACGTCGGCGGAATCGCCCATTGGCGCAGCGAGCGTGTCGCTTGCTGCGCACGCGAACTGCATGGAGGACGCGAGCCCGTCGTAGTAGTCGCCCTCGCCATCGGCATTCACGGTCTTGAACGACACCAGGCGGAGACGGTCCTCGCAGCTGCTCGACAGGTCGAACGCCAGTTGCCCCACGGGCTTGCCGTACGTGTCGCTGCCGACGATGGCCGTCTCTACCCACGTCCGCATCGAGTTCACGTTGATCTCGCTCGCCGACGCGGTCGCCTCCGTGGTGAGGAACGCGATGCGCACGGGGCGCACGGATTGCGCTTGCCCCACGAAACGCTCGGTGGAGTTCTGCGCCGCCTTCGTCGCGCTGTAGACGTAGGAGAACTGCGTTTCGAGCGCGGCGCGATCGCCGCCCAGCAGGTTGTTGATCAGTTCGGAGGTGTCGACGAGCCCGCCGCCGTTGTAACGCAGGTCGATGATGAAATCACGCACGTCCTGCGCGCGAAACGTATCGAAGGCGGCGCGCAGTTGCGGGTCGGCCGTGCTGATGTAACTGCGCAGGTGCAGGTAACCGACGCCGGTCGTGCCGACGCGCGGCAGGACACGCGTGCCGAACGAATCGGGCACGGGATCGATGGTCACCGTGCGCTTGGTCAGCGAGAGTTCGAGCGTAGCGCCGTTGCGCAGGACCCGCAGGCCGCGGCGTACGCCCGCATCGGCCGGGCCCAGCAGGTCGGAGAACGATGCACCGTTCGCGAGCGACGACGATACCGGCACGAAGCCGCTGCCGGCGTCGACAGCCACGACTTCATCGCCGCGCAGCAGGCCAGCCTCGGACGCGGGGCTGGTCTCGAACACGTCGAGGATGAACGGCCGGTTGCCCGGGTCGGTGCGGTTGCGGAACCCGAAGCCGATGAACTGACCTTCGCCGAGCAGCGAGGTCTCGGCGGCGATCGTGGTCAGGTAGCTGAAAAAGCGATCCTTGCCTTGCGCACGTGCAGTCGCCGTCAGTGCATCGAGCAGGTCTTCGGCGGTTGCGTACGCCGACAGGTCGACGCTCACTGGCAGCAGATCCGGGAACAGGTACCACTCGCGAGTGACGTCGAGCACCCATTGCTTGCGGGCGGACTCGCTGCAGGCGGTGCCCGGGGTGCCGCCGCCGCCACTGCTTGCTCCCGAGCCGCCGCCGCCGCCGCAGGCGGCGAGGAAGGTCGTGAGCGCGCTGATTGCAAGCAGCAGGGAAGGAAATGGCGGGCGAGGACAGCTGGGCATGGGACGGCCGGTGGACTTGGACGACTACCAGTGTCCCGCACGCGGGGAACTTCGGCCAGAGCGCGGCGCAGAGAAGTCCGTCGGCCTTTTTTACATATGTTGGCGTGGCGGTCCGCCTCGCTGCGGCAACTTCATGAAAAGACGGGAAGTTTTGGCTCTGGCAAGGCTCTTGCAATGTCGTCCGGCATCGTCGATCAGGCGGCATGGGTTAGTCAAAGCAAATGGCGCGTATTGCAGGTCTTGTGGTGCTGCTGCTGGCTCCGGCCGCTGGCCTGTATTTGTCAGGCTACCCGGAGTTCGGGCGCGACTTCGTTCTCGGCACCGTGCTGGCGTTCCATCTGGGCGTACTGGCGCGGCCCCTGGCGCCATTCAGTTTCCTGATTGCAGGTGTGTATACGGCGGCAGCCATCACTGCGAACTTCACCGACGGGGTGGCAGCCCTGATCGTCGCCTGCGCGGCGGCGACCGGCGCGGCAAGTTCGCTGGGTTTTCATCGCGGTCTGCAGGCTCTGCTGGCGGCGACGCTCATCGGCTCGTTCGAACCGGCGACTGCAACCGTGGCGGCTGTTCGCGGCCTCGCGCTGCTGGGCGGCTGCCTGTACGGCCTGGTGCTCGTCCAGACCGTGGCCCGCACGCTGGTTGCGCGGCCGCTGGCCGTGGATTCCACTACGGCGCTCAGCTATTCCGTGCTGCTTGCAGTGCTCGTCCTGGTCGCGTGGCTCACCGCGCGCGCCATGGGCCTCGAACAGGGTTGGTGGCTGCCCCTGACCGTGGCTGCGCTCGGCGAGCCGTGGCTCAAGAGCACGCCTGGCAAGGCCGTCTCGCGCCTGGCGCTGGCGCTGGCGGGCACGCTCGCAACGCTGGTCGCACTGGAAGCCGTTGCCCAGCCCTCCCTGCGCGCCGCGCTGGCCGTGACGCTGCTGCTTGCACTGCTGAGCCTCGGCCGCGGTCGTGCGGACGTGCAGGATTTCCTGCTGACTCCCGTGCTGCTCCTGTTGGCGGCTGGCGTCAGTGGCTACTCGCTCGGCCTGAACGTGGGCGGCGCGCTGCTGGCGTTCCTGGTCGTTGCCACGTTCACGTTGCTGGGCAAGTGGGTGCTGTGGACGCTGCGCCCCGACACGGGGCACTTCGTCTCAGCCTGAGCAGTCCTCCGTCATTGCCCAAGCATGCTGCGCATGCGCGGACGACTGGCGGCATAGCGCCGATGGACGTCGACATAGGTCGATTCGTACAGCGCATCGATCTCGTGTGGCTGGCCAAAATGCTGGGCGAAGCCGGGGCATTCGGGCTCGAGCGCGAGTTCGGCGGCCTGCATCAGGTGGGCCAGCAGGCTGCGAGGGTCCTCGTCGCCCACGGCAATCCGGATCGTCGTCAGCGAGATGCCCGCTTCGTGCAGCGCAGCTTCCGACAACTCTGAGTGACTCGTCAGCGCCGGGCACACGACGACCGTGTTCACCTGTCCCAGCGTGACCTGCAGGCCGAATGCGGGTTCAAGGCAGTCGAAGAAGCGCTGGAAAGCATGGCGCGAGATGCCGCGGCCCATCTCGGTGTCGAGGTCGATCGTGAACAGCGGCGCCGGCAGGCCCAGGAACATCTGGCGTTCGCGCAAGGCGAAGTTCTCGTTGCCTTCGACGGCTGAGCAGCGGACGTTGATCGCCGGGTGCGCGGCGAGTGCGCGCGCGAGCACCAGCGTGTTGATGCACTTGAGCAGCACCCGCACCTCGACGGTATGCATGCCGTTGATCACCTCGAACGCCTTGTCCGCATCGAGGAAGGCGCCCTTGATGTAGTAGACGTTCCAGAACAGCGTCTCGTCCCAGCGGTACACGCAGGGCTTGCCGTCGGGTCCGGTCGCCGTGACGCTGTCGCCCTTCGGGATGAACATGCGTTCGTTGCGGCCGATGCATACGCCGGCGGTGGTCGTGCCCGTGCCCGCGAGATCCTTGGTGTAGGAGTGGATCACGAAGTCGGGGCGTTCCATCGGGTCGGTACGCTGCAGCACCGGCTGCAGGATCGGCGTGCCGACAGTGGCGTCGCAGATCACCGTCAGCCCGTACTCGTGCGCCGCGCGGCAGATGGCGGGCACGTCGAGCACGTAGCCGTGCGGGTTGCACGGGGATTCGAGGAAGACGTAGATGCGGCGGCCGCGTTCGAGCCGGTCACGATGCTTGGCGAGCGTCGCCTGCAGGGCGCGGCCGAAGTCCTCCACCGTGAAGCCATCGAACCATTCGACCGCGACGTCGAGGTTGCTTTTCTTGCCGTACCAGTCGTGCAGCAGCTGGTAAGTGCCGCCGTAGACGTTGCGGCTCGACAGCACGACGTCGTTGTAACCCACGAGGTTGGCGAGCGTCGCGTCGATCGCGGCCATCCCGGAATTGAAGTTCCACGCGAGGTATTCGCCGGCCAGCGGCCCGGCCTCGAGGTCGACGATGTGGTTGGCGAGGCTGATCGAGGTGGGGTTCAGCAGGCGCGAATAGATCTCGAGCAGGGGCTCGCGGCCCTTGAAGGCGTCCTCGACCCACTCGGTGCAGGCGTACATGTAGGTCGCGGTGCGCGTGACGACCGGCGTCGCGCTGAAGAGCGCCGTGACGTTGTCGAAGATGGGGTAGGGCCCCTTGATCGCCGACTGCGACGAATCGTGCAGCAGCGACTGGTACGTCTTGCGCAGCGGGTGCTGCAGCGTGTCGAGGATCTTGGCGAGCTGGAAGCAGAGGAAGCGCTTGGCGTTGAAGCGCGCGACGCGGTCGCGGCCGTCGAGGTCGGCCAGTTCGCGCAACGTCACGTCCCACAACTGGTGGGCCGCGGCGTTGCCGTCGTAGAGGTGGGTGACGAACTCGGCCATGCGGCGGCCAAACTCGGAGGCCGGGTCGATCGAAAAGTGGCGCAACTGCTCGTCGACCAGTTGCGGGACGGCCGTGGCGCGGGTGGTGTTGCGACGCGGGCTCAGTTCGCGCACGCGCGCGAAATCGGGCGGTGGGGTAGCCATCGCGGGATGGTACCTGTCCTGTACCGCCTGGGAAGGGGCTTCGTGGCGGCACTCGCGGCGAGGGTTCATGCCGACTGACCCGGCGTCCGCGGGGTCAGTGGCGTCTGACGGCAACGCAGCGGACGATCCCGCACACTGGCAATTGATCTGCGTCATGGCAGCAAGGCCGTGCGGGGTCCATCGTGTACCCGCGCGCCCTGGGCCGCGCTTCTACGGCAGCAACATGCGAACAAGGCTTCGTCTCTCCGGCACGCCGCCACTCCTGCGGTCCGTGGTCGCGGCGTTGTTGTCGACCGCCGTGACGTTGCCGGTCGGAAGCCAGCCCCTTCCCGCCGCGGGACCCGAGCTCGAGACGATCATGGTGTACGCGCGGCGAATGACACCCGTGTCGCGCGTGGCGGCGACGGTGACGGTGATCGACCAGACCCGCATCGAGACGACGCTGGCGACTGACATCCGCGACCTGGTGCGTTATGAGCCGGGCCTCAGCGTACGCAACGACCCGTTCCGCTTCGGGCTCGACACGATCACCGTGCGCGGTCTCGGCGGTAACCGTGTGGCCGTCGAGGTCGATGGCATACCCGCCGCGGGTGGCTTTGCCGTGGGCAGTTACGCCGACACCGGTCGGGTCTTCGTCGATCCCGCGTTCGTCGACCGGGTCGAATTCCTGCGTGGCCCGGCGTCGTCGCTTTACGGCAGCGACGCCATCGGCGGGGTCGTCGCGATGACGACGCTGACGCCCGGGCGACTGCTGGCAACCGGCGGCGAGAATCGGCCGTCGCTGCGCACCGAGGCCGGCTACGACACCGAGAACGACGGTTGGCGAGTCGCCGCACTGGCGGCGGGCGAGGCGGGCCCGGCGAGTTGGTTGCTCGGGCTGGCAAGACGAGAGGGGCACGAGGCCGACACGGCTGCGGACGTGCTCCCCAACCCAACGTGATTCCAGCAGCGACTCGGCAATGCTGAAAGTCACTGGCGATGCGCCGGGCGGCGCGCTGACGCTGACCCTGGATGCGAGTCGCATGCGCCAGCAGACGTCCGTCGATGCGTTCCTGGGCGTGGGTCGCTTTCTCAATACCACGGCGCTCCTGGGCGACGATGAGGTGAGCCGCTATCGCGCCAGTGTGCAGCAATCGTTGGGCGTTGCCCGCCGGTCGTTCGATGCGGCGGAGTGGAGCGCCTACTGGCAAGGTACCGCAACCGACCAGCAGACCTACGAGACGCGCAAGGCCGTGCCGCCGCGGTCGCCGGCCGTCCAGCTCGATCGCTCGTTTACTTTCGACGAAAACACGCTCGGCATCGAGTTCACGGCGCTGAAGTCGCTGCGGCCCGGAACCACCACGCATGATCTCGTGTACGGCTTCGAGGCGATGCACACGCGGATCGACGAGTTGCGGGACGGACTGCAGACCACGCTGCCCACGGACGAGACCACGGCCACGATCCTGGGTGAAACTTTTCCGTTGCGCGACTTGCCTTTGTCATCCATCTACGAGATCGGCGCCTTCGTGCAGGACGAGTTCGGTTTCGACGACTCGCGCTGGACCCTGGTGCCCGGATTGCGGGTGGATTACTACGAGTTGTCGCCCGAGGTAGACGCCATCTACCGGGCCGACAACCCGGCGAGCGCGCCGGTGGGCGTCGACGAGCTGTCGCTGGCCCCGAAGCTCGGGATCCTGTATCGCATCGACGAGCGCCTGGTCGCGTTCTTTCAGTACGCGCACGGGTTTCGCTCGCCGCCGCCCGAAGACGTGAACATCGGGCTCGAGGTGCCGTTGTTCAACGTGCGCGCGATCCCCAATCCCGACCTGCGCCCGGAGACCAGCGACGGCTTTGAACTGGGCCTGCGCATGACCGGCTCGACGTTCACCGGCACGATGAGCCTGTTCCAGACCGAATACGCGGATTTCATCGAATCGAAAGTGAACCTGGGCGTCGATCCTGCGACCGGGACCACGCTGTTCCAGTCGCAGAACGTGGCCGACGCGCGCATCTACGGCGCTGAGATCGACCTGCGCGCGGACGCAGCGGCGTGGTCGTCGTACCTGCAGGGTTGGACGGGACGGCTTGCCGCCAGCTGGACGCGCGGCGACGATCTCGTGCGCGACCAGCCGCTGAACTCGATCGATCCACCGCGACTGGTGCTCGGTGCACGCTACGACGCTCCCTCCAGCAAGTGGGGGACGGAATTGCTGCTGACCGCGGTGGAGGCGCAGCGCGACGTCGATCGCAGCCGGGCGGATCTGTTCCGAACCGATGGCTACGCCACGCTTGATTGGCTGGTCAACGTCACCCTGAGCCCGAAGCTGCGGCTGAACCTCGGGTTATTCAACCTCGCGGACGCCGAATACGTCGAATGGTCGGACGTCCGCGGGCGTGTAGCCGGTGATCCCCTGATTCCGTACTACACGCGCGCGGGTTTCAGCGCGTCAGCCAGCCTGCGCTACGAGTTCTGACGCGGGCCGAAATCACTTGTTGCCGCTGCCGCCGCCGTTCGAGATCTTCGGATCCATCACGACGCGACCGTTCGGGCCATCGAGGCCGATCGAATACTCGTAGACATTCTGGTCAGACTCGAGGTCGGTCCAGGACACGGACTTCTGGTCGCTGGACACCACTGGCATCAGGAAGCCGGCCGGCCAGTTGCCCTGTCCAAACACCGGCGCGGGCGCCGTGGGTTCGCCCGGCGGGTCGATGGCGAGCGCGACCGCCTGGTAGCCGTCGGTGGGCAGGCGGAAGCCCGCGTTGTAGGCGTCATCGCCGAGCGTCACGGTGATCAGCACATTACCCGGCGGGAAAGTCGAAAGATCGATGTTGCCGGAGTTCAGAACCATGCCGGACTGGCAACCGCCGCCGGTCACGCAAAAGCCCTCGCTTGCGCTGGCGAAGACGAGTGCATTGTTTTGCCAGCCGATCATGACGCCCGCGGTGCCGATCTGGTTCGGATCGGTTGCGGCCGCGACCAATGGAGCCGCCGGCGCGGGTTCGGTGACCGCCGCCTCAGGCGTGGCTACCGGAGTCTCGACGGCGGCTTGTTCCGCCGGCTTCGAGCATCCCGCGACGAGGATGGCGGCAACGATGGCAGGCACCAGTGTCTTCGATTGAATGAGCATGCAAAGTTCTCCCTGTGTGAAGCGTCAGCAATGAAGCGAGCGATCTGCTCGCGAACGAATCATGGCGCGGCCGTGACCTTGAGCGTGCCCAGTGCGGGGTGTCGCTCGAATAGCAATACGAAGTCCGGGTGCCGGTACCCATTGGCCGCAAGTCCAGAAGCGACCTTGCGGGCATCCTCCAGCTTACCGAGCGCCGTGTGCGCCTCTGCCAGCAGCACCAGCCCGTCCGGCCCCTGGCTGCCCTGGTGGCGCGCCAGGACGGACGCGATTTCCAGCCACAGCGCATCAGCCCGGTCAGTCAGTCGCGCCTGTCCGGCCAGCGCTGCGCAGTAGATGACGCAGCGTGCGAGGGTCTGGCTTGTCGCGCGCGATCGACCCGCTCAGGTTGCGTGCGACCGTGGCAAACAGCGTGCGTGCGGCCTGCGCATCCCCAACCCGTGCATGCACCCGCGCCAGTGTGACCTGTGGCAGGGCCAGGTTCTGGTCGCGCCACTGGGCAACGTCGCCGTCTCGTGCCACCAGTCGTTCGGCGATGTCGATCGAGCGATGCAGACTGGCCCGCGCCTGGTCGACGTGGCCGACGTGCAACTGAGCCTCGCCGAGCACGGCGTGGGCCATCGAAGTGCGGTCGGCCTGTTGCAGGTTGTCGGGTTCCATCGCCAGCAATTCGTCGAAGGTGCGTGCCGCGGCCTCGGCTCTTGCCACCGCCGCCAGCAGGTCGCCGGCCGCCATTTCGATCTGCGCCAATCGGTACGTGGCGGTCGCCATATTGTTGCGAATCAGCGCATTGTCGGACTCGCGGTATCGAGCGTGGCATACAGGTCGAGCTCCGCCAGCCGCGCGCTGCGTGCGTCGGCGACCTTGGCCTGCCGGATCAGCGCATCCGCCAGCCACGCGTACGACTGGCCGTGACTGATCAGTCGATCGACGTCCGCGCATCGCCCTGCAGGATCTTTCCTGAGACGGCGAGCGCCTTGCGGAAGTACGCCTCCGCGGCGATTGCGTCGCCCTGGTCCCACGACAAGGTGCCGAGGTTGCTGTAGGCGAAGCCCAGTTCCTTCTGCCACTCGACATTGTCCGGCTCGAGCGCCAGCAGGTCCCGCGCGTGATCGTGGTACTGCGTGAACTGCTGCCGCGCACGTGCCCAGTCACCGCGTTGCCAGGCGATGTAGCCCACCCAGAACTCGGACTGCGCGTGGTCGAAGATGCGTTGCGGATTGCGTGGATCGCGCGCCAGTTGCTCCCGGGTCGTGGCCGCGGCGGCTTCGTATGCCGTCAGCGCCGCGCCGAGGTCGCCACGCAGGTTGTCGATTTCGCCGACCAGCAACTGCGCCCGCGCCCGGCGGCCGAGCGCGTCGGGGTCGGCCTGGCCGAGGTCACGCGCGTCGTAGTAGGCGAGGGCGCGCTTGCCGACGCTGTCCAGCACGTCCAGACGTCCGACCGCGTCGAGCCGGGTGCGCAGGTCCGTCAGCATGAACTCGACGAGGCCTTCGGCGTCGTTGCGCGCCGCTTCGGCTTCCGCCTGCGCCACGCGCGCGACGTTCCGTTGTCGCAGGGCTTCCAGGGCCAGTCCCGCAAAAAGAATGACGAGTGCGGCCAGCCCCGCGGCGATCGCGCGCATGCGGCGCGAGCGGCGCTGGCTCTCGCGCTGGATCAGTTCATCGAGCCGGGTACCGGTGAGTCCCGCGACCAGTTTCGAGACGGCAAATTTCTTGCCGTCCCCACCCGGGCGCAGGTCTGCCGCCATCGGCTCCGCGCGTACGTCCGACACGACTCCGTCCGGGCCGACGTGAAAACGGAGCGCTTCGGGAAAACACTCCGTCGCGGGATCGCCCGAGAACGGCTCGCCGTCGAGAATGATCGCGCGCACCCGCCCTTCGCCATGCATGCGCTTGAAGGAACGGACTTCTTCGTTGACCCAGCGCGATGCCACCGCGGCCGGCGAACACAGCACGACGAGGAACATCGACTCCTGCAGTGCCGATGTGATTTCCGTCGTGAGATCCATCGCCGTGCCGAGTTCGTCACGGTCACGGAAGATCGGTTGCAGGCGCTCGGGCACGGGCCCGAAAGGAGTGTCGCGGCCGACGATGGCCCGGGGCAGACGGTAGGTTTCCAGCCTGCGGTGCAGCCACTCGGCCCACTTCGCATCGCGATGGCTGTAGCTGATGAAGGCCCTGTACCGAGCGGATCCGACCACCGATGCTCCCCTGTCCCCGGCCCGGAGAATAGGGCGACGGCCCGTACAAGGCCAGCACCATGATTTAATGACCGCATGGAAGCGCAGAAATTCGATGGATCAGTCGCAGCGGGTCCGGCTCGGGTCGACCGATATTCACGTGTCGCGACTCGCGTGGGGTATGTGGCGCTTCAAGGGTGATGACCTCGCTCACGCTCGCGCTCTGGTCGACGCGGCGCTCGACTCGGGCATCAACCTGTTCGACACGGCCGACATCTACGGTTACAACGGTCGCGAGGGTTTCGGCGACGCCGAAATGCTGCTGGGCCGATTGTTCGCGGCGGATCCAGGCTTGCGTCGCGCGATGGTGCTGGCAAGCAAGGGCGGCATCATCCCGGGCGTGCCGTACGACTCCAGCGCGGACTACCTGATCTCGGCGTGTGACGCGTCGTTGCGTCGGCTCGGCACCGATCACCTCGATCTCTTCCAGGTGCACCGGCCCGATGTGCTGACGCATCCCGCGGAGGTGGCACGCGCGCTCGAGAGCCTCGTGGCGAGTGGCAAGGTCCGGGCGGTCGGCGTGTCCAACTACACTCCGTCGCAGACTGCGGCCCTGGTTGCGCACCTGGGCATTCCGCTGGCGACAGTGCAACCTGAATTCTCACCGCTGGCGATCGAACCGCTCACGGATGGCACGCTCGACCTGGCCATGCAGCATGGCATCGCGGTGCTGGCGTGGTCGCCGCTCGCGGGAGGACGTCTGGGTACAACGGGCGACGACGAGCGGGCAAAGCATGTATGCGGCGAACTCGACGCGCAGGCGACACGCTACGGCGTCTCGCGCAGCGCCGCGGCCTATGCGTGGCTCATGGCGCATCCGGCCGGCGTGATTCCGATCATCGGCAGCCAGCAGGCGAGTCGAATCCGCGAGGCAGCGGACGCCTACAAGGTGCGTTGGTCGCGCACCGACTGGTATCGCGTGCTGGTCGCGGCGACGGGGCGCCGCGCTGCCCTGAGCATGGCAGGAAAAAAGGCCCCGACTCTGCAGAAGAGCGGGGCCACAAGCGCGCATGTCTGCGCGTGGGAGCCAGTAACGGCCGGTCAGTAGACGTCCGCGCCGGTGTTGTACACGTTGAACTTGCCGGTCGGCGTGACGATGCGTGGATCGTCGATCACCTTCTTGAGTTGCAGGGTCTTGTCGTCGACCACCACCAGCGCCGAGCGCTGGTCCTTGCCGTTCCAGACCGAGAACCACACTTCGTCGCCGGCCGCGTTGTACTCCGGCTGCACGATGCGTTTCGGTCCTTCGCCCAGCTTCGCCCAGTCAGCGATCGGCAGCACCTTGTAGCCTGCCTCCAGGTTGGTCGTGTCGAACACGGCTACGCTCTGCGAAATCTTCGGGTCGGGATTCAGCGGTGTGTCCACCCAGAGGTGCTTCGATTTCGGGTGTGTCTTGACGAACAGCGAGCCGCCGCCTTGGCCCTGCAGCACGCGCACGACTTTCCACGCGCTGTCCTTGTGGTTCTCCGGGTCGGTGCCGATCAACGTGATCTTCTCGTTGCCCAGCGCGCTCGTCACCCAGACGGGGCCGAACTTCGGGTCGATGAAGTTCGCGCCGCGGCCCGGGTGCGGGATCTTGTCGACGTCGACGAGCGCCGCCAGCTTCTGCTCCTTCGAGTCGACGACAGCGATCTTGTCGGACTGGTTCGCCGCGGTCATGAAGTAGCGCTTGGTGCTGTCCCAGCCGCCGTCGTGCAGGAAGCGCGCGGCGCCGATCGTCGTGGTCCGCAGGTTGCCGATGTCCTCGTAGTTGACCAGCAGGATCTGCCCGGTTTCCTTGACGTTGACGATGAACTCCGGGTGCTCGTGCGAGGCCACGATGGCTGCCACGCGCGGCTCGGGGTGGTACTCCTGTGTGTCCACCGTCATGCCGCGCGTCGAGACCACCTTGAGCGGCTCGAGCGTCGCGCCGTCCATGATCGTGAACTGCGGCGGCCAGTACGCGCCCGCGATTGCAAACTTGTCCTCGTAGCCCTTGTACTTCGAGGTCTCGACCGAGCGCGCCTCGAGCCCGATCTTGATCTCCGCGACACGGCCGGGCACCGGCATATAGAGATCGATCAGGTCGATGCGGCCGTCCCGGCCGATCGTGTAGACGTAGCGACGTGAGTGAGACATCCGCGAGATGTGCACCGCGTAGCCCGTCTTGATCACGGTGATGATCTGTTTCGTGTCGCCGTCGACCAGCGCCACCTCGCCGGCGTCGCGCAGCGTGACCGCGAAGATGTTGTCGAGGTTGAACTTGTTCTGTTGCTGCGTCGGCCGCTGGTCCACGGGGATCAGGACCTTCCACGTCCCCTTCATGTCCTGCAGGCCCCATTCCGGCGGCTGCGGCGGCTCGTGCTGCACGAAGCGCGCCATGATGTCGACTTCGTCGGCGGTGAGTTCGCCCGACTTGCCCCAACTCGGCATGCCTGCAGGCGAACCCTGGTTGATGAAGACCTTGAGGTACTCGGTGCCCTTGGGCTGGGTGATGTCCGGCGTCAGCGGCTTCCCGGTCGCGCCCTTGCGCAACACGCCGTGGCAGCCCGCACAACGCTGGAAGTAGATGTTCTGCGCGTGGTCGAACTCGGCCATGGTCATGTTCGGCGCGCCGGGCGTGACCCGGATCTGCGTATCGGCGCCCGCGACGGTTGACGCCGCGCCCTGGTACTGCAGTTCGCCGACCGTGGTCGGGTGCTGCGTCGGCGAATCGGCCTTGATGCCTTCCTTCGCAGCGGAGGCACGTTCGGCGGCGATGCGTTCCACGGCAACGCTGCTGCCCTTGTTTCCCCACGTGTTGAGCACGTAGGTCAGCACGTCCGCCACCTGCTGATCGCTCAGTTGCGTCATGGCGGGCATGACCGAGTTGTACTTCTGGCCGTTGACGACCACCTCACCCTGCAGGCCCCGCACCACCACGCCGACGGCGCGATCAGGATTCCCAAGCAGGAAGTCGGACCTGGCCAGCGGCGGGAAGGCGCCTGGCATGCCTTGTCCGGATTCCTGGTGGCAGGCGATGCACGCCACTTTGTAAACCTCGGCGCCCGCCTGCAGGCGGGCCGCGGTGGGTGCCGAGCCGGCGGCGACCTCGGCCTGGTGCACCTGGGGAGAACTGGAACTCGCCGCGGGTTGCCGCGCGAGCGCGACCCCGCCGAAGGCCGCGAGCAGCGGCAGCGCCATTGCAATGGCGTGGCGTGGAGCCATGAAAAGGGTCGGACGGCGCATCGTGTTCTCCTCTGCGGCCTGTGATGCGAATCATCCATCGATTCGCTGCAGACCACTGTAGGAGCACGCCGCTCGTTGCGCCTTGATCCGCATCAAGGCGCCGGCGGCGCGCGAGCAGGCGTTCAGCCTGGCGCGTCGAGCACCGCGGCCAGCCGTGCGCGACTGGGAACCTGCAACGTGCGTCCTTGCACGACGATGACGCCGGTATCTGCCAGGGTTCGCAGGAGCCTCGACAGCGTCTCGGGCTTCATCGACAGGCGCGAGGCGAGTTCCTGCCGCGATTCCTGCAACACGATCGCGTGCGGCCCGTCGCTGCCGGCCGGTACGCGGCTTTCGATCATCCGGACGAGGCGATGGGTAGCGCTGTCGAGCGTGAGGTACTCGATCTCGCGGATGCGCATGTGCAGCCGCTGGCTCAGGTGGCCGAGCATGCGCAGGCAGGTCTCCGGGCTCTCGCGCAGCAGCGCGACGTACTCCACGCTCGAGAACCGCGCGATGCGGCAGGATCCTGCCGCGACGGCCGATACCGGGTACATCGGCCCGGACATGAACATGACGGCTTCGGCAAAGCTCTGCCCGGCACCGAGGATGTCGACGATCTTTTCCTCGCCGGCCTTCGAGTACAGCACCAGGTTCACCTGGCCTTCCAGCACGACGTAGAAATGCCTGGCCGGCTGGCCACGGTCGAACAGCAACTCGCCGGAATCCGCGTCGATGACATGCGCGGAGGTCATCACCCGCTGCAGTTGCGGCGGCGACAGTCCGGCGAAGAGGTGGTGGGCCCTGACGCCGGCCAGGGCAGTCATCGTCTCGGTGTCTGGCATGCAGGATTGAGTGTGCCGCAAGCCCGGTCTCGGCTGCGTAGGGATTTGCCTCCATGCGCGCAAGCGAGCGGCGAGGTCAATTCAGTGCTCCGGCCATGACACCGAGCGGATGGTGGGCACGAGCGACGCTGAACAGGAAAGCGACCGTCACGAGCGCAGCCAAGAATGCAGTGGCGCGCACGGCACCGGTCCGGCCGCGCTTGAGCGCGATACTGCCGAGCACGACGTACACCCCCAGCAGCACGACCTTCATCGTGAGCCAGTCCGTCGCGAACGGATACTGCTGGATCACCGTGGTGAGCAGCAGCGCCGCTGTCAGCAACAGTGTATCGATGAAATAGGATGGATACTTGAGCCAGGCCGGGTCGTGCGCCGGCGACCGCGCCAGCACCAGGCCGCCACGCATCACGAACAGGCTGACCGAGAGGAGGGCGAGCCCGATGTGGGCATGGCGCAGCGCCAGGTAGTACTCGGCCATCAGCCAGGCCCGCCGTCGACGCGAGGCCGCAGGTAGATGCCTGCCACGCGCCCGACCCAGGCTGATACGGCTGCGAGCCAAAGCCCCAGGCTGACCAGCAGGAACCACTGGACGAAGACGGGTGCCTGCACGATCTCGCTTGCCACGCGAGCGACGGCGCCCGCCTGCAACGCGATGAAGCATCCCAGGGTGATTCGGTCCATGCGCAGAGGCCGCCCGGAGTGTCCCATGGTCACGCGCGTGACCATCGCCACGAGCATGCCGCCGAAAAAGCCCATGCCGAGCGCGTGCACGGGGGCCCGGCCCAGGAGCCACTCGCCTGTCAGCACGAAAGCCGGCATCCCGGGCCAGTTGCAGCAGCACGGCGAGCGGCAGCCAGGCGAAGCCCGCGTACAGCGTCCACAGCAGCGGGTTGTCGCGGGCGCGCAGGGAGGACCATCGCACGGCGCAGGTGAGCGTCAGCGCAAACAGGAGCACGTCGACCCACGGCAGGAGCCAGAGCAGCCCCACGATGCCGCACGCAAGTCTTGCGTAACAGAGGCCGACCACCGCGACCAGGATCCAGGTCGGCCGCCAGGGCTCATAGCCCTTGATCGCGCCCTGCGAGAAGAACGGGATCATGCGATGGCAGACGGCGAAGAACACGGGCAGCAGGCCACCCCACAGGGACGTTCTCACCGCGAAATGCAGGGCAAAGTCGTCCTGAATCCAGACACCGTAGGTGAACCCGCCGAGCGACACCAGCTGCACGCAAAGCGCGATCAGCACGACGACCGCGTGCGGCACGACCTGCGGCGCGGCGAGCAGCACGCGCAACAGCGCGGCGGTGCCCAGCAACAATGCAGCGCCGGTCGCAAGACAGCCTGCCAGCAGCACTGGCGACCCGAAGTACGTGCCTGCAAGCCAGAGCACGGTGCCGGCGACGAACAACGCAGCCGTGGTCGTGTATTCGGCCCGCTTGATGGACGGCCCATTCATCCAGCGCGGGAACACGGTGAACAGAAATCCGAAGAACAGGGTGGGGAGCGCGGCGAACAGCATCAGCCACGCGTGGGCCCACAGCGGAGCGGGCTGCACCAGCAAGGCAGCCAACGGTGCGCCGGTGTAGCGCGCAACCAGGTGCAAGGCCCACCAGGCGCTCGCGGCCAGCAGGCTCAGCAGGCCGGCCAGGAACAGAGCGCGATGCGGCGCTGCCAGCAGCGGCAGGCGTGGACTCGCGACCGTGTCGTTGGAACTCATGACTGAATGTGACTCCCGGCGGGCGCTGCCGTTCCGAGCGCATGGAAAAAGGCAGCGGGTGCCCACGGGGGCACCCGCTGCCGGGACCCGCTCAGGTCAAACGGTCGTGCGTTCGACGGTCGCCGGGGTCCCCACCGCCGCGGGCTCCTTTTTCCCGGCGAAGCGTCGCAACACGAAGATTGCGAGCAGACCTACGCCGACGCTGAAGAGCACGTCGCCCGGCATGCGCATCCACACGAGCGTCTGCAGCAGCGGTTGCTGCAGGAACTCGGCCGAGCGCGCGTACCAGAAGCCGTTGGTGATGGCCGCCTGGACCTGCAGGAACCCGATCGGCGCCAGCGACAGCAGTGCCATCGCTGCCAGTCCGATGTTCAGCGACCAGAAGGCGCCGCCGAGCAGTTTCTCGTCCCAGTAAGCCTTGCGGCCCAGCCCACGCAGGCAGAACAGCATCAAGCCGATGCCGAGCATGCCGTACACACCGAAGAGCGCAGTGTGACCGTGCAGCGGGGTCGTATTGAGGCCCTGCATGTAGTACAGCGCCAGCGGCGGGTTGATCAGGAAGCCGAAGAGGCCGGCCCCCACGAGGTTCCAGAACGCCACCGAGACGAAGAACAGGATCGGCCACTTGTAGGCCGCGACCCAGGGTTTCGCCTTGCTGTGCCGGTAGTTCTCGTAGCCTTCGAACCCGATCAGTACGAGCGGCACGACCTCGAGGGCCGAGAACGAGGCGCCCAGCGCCAGCACGCCCGTCGGTGTGCCTGCCCAGTAGAGGTGGTGGAACGTGCCCAGCACGCCGCCGGTGAGAAACACCACGGTCGCGAAGAGCACCGCGATCGTCGCCAGCTTCACCCTGACCAGCCCGAGCTTGGTGAACAGGAAGGCGATGACGGCCGTGGCGAACACCTCGAAGAAGCCCTCGACCCACAGATGGACCACCCACCAGCGCCAGTACTCGACCATCGACAGGTGCGTGTTGCGGCCCCACATGAGGCCGGCGCCGTAGAACAGGCCGATAGCGATCGTCGAGAGGAACAGCAGCATCGTGATCGACCGGCTGTCGTCACGCGCCTTGAGCGCTGGCCAGAGGGCGCGGCCGACAAGCACCAGCCACAGCATCAGCCCGATGAACAGGAAGATCTGCCAGAAGCGGCCGATGTCGGTGTACTCGTAGCCCTGGTGGCCGAACCAGAAGTTCGCGGTGAGTCCCATCTTCTGCATGACCGCGAACCATTGGCCGCCAAGCGCGCCGACCACGATCACCAGCAGGCAGGCGAACAGGAAGTTCACGCCGAGTCGCTGAAACTTCGGTTCATGGCCCGAAATAGCCGGGGCGATGTAGAGGCCCGTGGCGAGCCACGCTGTGGCGATCCACAGCACCGCGAGCTGCAGGTGCCAGCTGCGCGTCACTGCATACGGCAGGTACTCGGCCAGCGGAAAGCCGTAGAACGCCTGGCCTTCGACCGCGTAGTGCGCGGTGATGCCGCCCAGGATGACCTGCACCACGATCAGTGCAGTGACGATCCAGAAATACTTCGCGGTGGCTTGCATCGACGGCGTGGCGACCAGTGCCTTGAGTGGATCCGTGTCGGGTACCACCGGATGCTCCTCGTCGCGGCGCGTCATCGCGTATATCCAGACGAGTCCGCCGATGCCGCCCAGCATCACGAGGATACTGATGAACGTCCACAGGTATGTCGGTGTGGTCGGTACGTTGCCCACGAGCGGCTCCGACGGCCAGTTGCTCGTGTACGTGATCGTGTCGTTGGGGCGATTCGTGACCGTCGCCCACGACGACCAGAAGAAGAATCCCATCATCGCGTCGCGACGCGCAGGATCGGGAATCGGGTTCTCGGCGATCGCGTACTGCGTGCGCAGCGTGTTGAGTTCCGGGTCGGAACCGAAGAGTCCCTGGTAATGCCCGGCTACCTGCTTGATGACGGCAGCGCGATCCTCGGACACCGTAATGATCCCGGTCGCTGGATCGTAGGTGTTGGTGCGCAACTCATCCTGCAGCCGCGACTGCAGCGCGGCCTGCTGGCTGCGGTCCATGTCGTCGTACGTCTTGCCGTGATCGCGTTGCGCCCAGAGTTGCAGCAAGCCGACGGCTTCGCGGTGCAGCCAGTCGGCCGACCAGTCCGGGGCCACGTAGGCGCCGTGGCCCCAGATCGAGCCGACCTGCATTCCGCCCATGCTCTGCCAGACTTCGCGACCCGTGTGCAGTTCTTCGAGCGTGAAAAGGGTCTCACCGGACGCGGTCTGCACCGCTACGGGCATGGGAGGAGCGGCGAGATAGATCTCGCGCCCCATGAAGAGCAGCAGTCCGAAGGAGAGCAGCAGGATCGCTCCCAGGACTTTCCATAGTCGACTCGTGTCGGTCATTGCATTCACTCCAGTGGCGGTCCGCGGCGTTTGCGGCATGGAGGGAAGCGTGAGCGTGGAGTGAGTCTCGCGCCTTGACCGAGATCAAGCGCGCTGGTCCATGGCTAAGGACTTACCGCAGAGTGTCGTGGCGCAGGCGCCCGCTCCGGACTGTCGTGCCGTGCTTGGAACGGAGACACGCGCGTCGTATCAGGCAGCCGATTCGGTACGTCCCCCACGCCTTGGAAAGGCAGACACGCGGCGATGGCGGGTGGACGTACCGAGTTGGAAAGGCAGACACGCGCTCGGGGGACTCGATCGGCGACGGCGCCTGAGCGAATTCCCGCCAAGGCCCGGGAATTCGCACGGCGCAAGCAGCGGCTGCAGCGCGCACACTCGGCCGAGGCTTTCGCTCTACCAGTTGGATGCGCCGTGCGAGCATCGGGCCTGGCTCCAATCTCTGGGTGGCGCCGAGCGTGAGGCCCGATGTTCGCTCAGGCGCCGTGCTGCCATGCGTTCGATCCGGTATGTCCTGGCGCGCGCGTGTCTGCCTTTCCAAGCGCGACAGGAGCACTACCGGATCGAACGCCGGGGCAGTCGCGCGCGTATCTTCGTTCCAGGCGCGACAGGAAAGTCAGCTAGGACGCAGGGGCGCAATGACCTACGCGCTCAGATCGCCTTGGAGAAGCGCTGCCCCGAGGCCTGGACCGACGGCAGGTACGCGTCGAAAGCCATGGCGAGATGGCGCAGCAGCAGGCGCCCGGCCGGCAGCACGCGCAGGCCCGGTTCGGCGAACTCCGCCAGCCCATCGGCCACCATCGGCTCGAGCGCCGCGAGCTCGCTCGAGAAGTACTCGCGGAAATCGATGCCGTGCCGTGCGGCGGTGGCCGCGTAGTCCAGCACGCCGTAGCACATGATCTGCTGGATCACGTCGCGGCGGATCACGTCGTCGCCCGTCATCGTGTAGCCACGATGCACCGGCAACTCGCCGCGGTCGATCGCGCCGTAGTATTCCGGCAGCGTCTTGAGGTTCTGGATGTAGTGGTCGCCGACCTTGCCGATCGAGCTCACGCCGAGGCCGACCAGGTCGCAATAGCCGCGTGTCGAATAGCCCTGGAAATTGCGGTACATGTGCCCGCTTTCCTGCGCCAGCACCAGCTCGTCGTCGGGCAGCGCGAAGTGATCCATGCCGATGTAGATGTAGCCAGCCGCGGAGAGCTTTGCGATCGTCAGCTCGAGCAACTGCAGGCGCGTCTCGGGCGTGGCCAGGTCTTCCACCTTGATCTGTTTCTGCGGCTTGAACATCTGCGGCAGGTGCGCGTACGCATAGACGGCGAAACGGTTGGGCCGGGCCGAGAGCACCGTATCGAGCGTCTTCGAGAACCCCGCCACCGATTGCTTCGGCAGGCCGTAGATCAGGTCGACGCTGACCGAGTTGAAGCCGATCTCGCGCGCCTCGCGGATCAGCCGCAGCGTATCGGGCACGGACTGCACGCGATTGACGGCTTCCTGCACGGCCGGGTCGAAATCCTGGATGCCGAGGCTGCAGCGATTGAAGCCGATGCGATACAGGTCGCGCAGCGTGTCCGTCGTGATGGTGCGCGGGTCGAGCTCGATCGAGTATTCGCGACCTTCGTCCTGCGACAGCTGGAAATGCTGGCCCATCTTCTCGACCAGCCGCTCGATTTCGAGCGACGTCAGGAACGTGGGCGTGCCGCCGCCGAAGTGCAGCTGCTCGACCACGCGGTCGCGGTCGTACAGTTCGCCCTGCATCTCGATCTCACGGTGCAACCGGTACAGGTAGGCCTCGGCCTTCTCGTGGTTGCGCGTGATGACCTTGGTGCAGCCGCAGTAGAAGCACGGGCTGGAGCAGAACGGGATGTGGACATACAGCGACAGGGGCCGCGGGATCGGGTCCTGGTTGCTGGCCACGGCCACGCCCCGGTACTCGTTGACGCCGAAGCGGTCCGAGAACTGCACGGCGGTGGGGTACGAGGTGTAGCGCGGACCCGAGCGGTCATAGCGGCGGACCAGGTCTTCATCGAACCGAATCTGGTGCAAATTCATCTGCTTTCCTGCGGCTGGGGGCGGGGATCAGCCTGCGGCCCGATCGGTCCCCGCGCCTTGATGTGCGTCAAGGGGTGAGAATTTGTCTAAGACGGGCCCGCGTTTCAAGCCGAAGTTTCCGCACCCGTCGTGGAAAACCCTGATGGAACGGGAGTTTACAGCCAGAGACAGGGTAGGTCAGGGGCGCCGATCCGCTAGAATCCGGGCAGTTTTGCCGGAGGTTTCAACTTGACCGTCCCCACCCTGCCTGCCAGCGTTCTCGAAACGGACGCATTGATCATCGGCGCCGGCCCTGCCGGCCTGTTCCAGGTGTTCGAACTCGGCCTGCTCGGCATCAAGTGCCACGTCGTCGACACGCTCAAGCACCCGGGCGGCCAATGCGCGGAGCTGTATCCCGACAAGCCCATCTACGACATTCCGGCGTTGCCCGTCTGCGGCGCCCAGGAGCTGGTCGATCGCCTGATGCAGCAGATCGCACCGATGGGGCCCGTATTTCATTTCGGCGAGGAGGTGTCCGAGCTGCAGCGCCAGGACGACGGCCGCTTCTTCCTGCGCACGTCGGCCGGCACCGAGTTCCTGGCCAAGACAGTGGTGATCGCGGCCGGCCTCGGCTCGTTCCAGCCGCGCCGCCTCGGCGTGGACGGCTGCGAGGCACACGAGGACCGGCAGGTGCACTACCGTGTGCGCAGCGCGGCCGAGTTCGCGGGGCAGCGGCTCGTGATCTTCGGCGGCGGCGACTCGGCGCTCGACTGGGTCATCGACCTCAACGGCAAGGCGAAGCACATCGTGCACGTGCACCGTCGCAACGAGTTCAAGGCGGCACCGGCCACGGTCGCGCGCATGCGCGAGCTCGCGGCAGCCGGCAAGATGGAATACATCGAGGGCATCGCGTCGGGCATCAGCGTGACCGACGGCCGCCTCACGGGCGTCACGATCAGGCGCACGGATGGCGTCATGCAGGACGTGCCTGCCGATCACCTGCTCGCGTTCTTCGGCCTGCATCCCAAGCTCGGCCCGATCGCCGAGTGGGGCTTCGAGCTCGAGAAAAAAGCGATCAAGGTCGACACGGCGAAATTCCAGACCAGCGTGCCCGGCATCTTCGCGATCGGCGACATCAACACCTATCCGGGCAAGAAGAAGCTGATCCTGAGCGGCTTCCACGAGGCCGCGCTGGCGGCGTTCGCGATCGCCGAGCACCTGAACCCGGCGAAAAAAGTGCATCTGCAATACACGACCACCAGTCCCATCATGCAGAAGCGGCTGGGCGTCACCGAGTGACGACTGCATGAGCACCGTGCTGGCAGACCTGCTGCAGCTGCTGGATCTCGAGCGGCTCGAGATCAACCTGTTTCGCGGCGAGAGCCGCGACATCGGCAGCCCGCAGGTGTTCGGCGGGCAGGTGCTCGGGCAGGCGCTGATGGCGGCCAGCCGCACCGTGGATGCCGCGCGCGCGGTGCACTCGCTGCATTCGTATTTTCTGCGCCGCGGCGATTTCAATGCGCCGATCGTCTATGAAGTGGATCGCAGCCTCGACGGCTCCAGCTTCACCAACCGGCGCGTCGTCGCGATCCAGCACGGCAAGCAGATCTTCCACCTGTCGGCGTCGTTCCAGGTGGCGGAGCCCGGTCCCGACCATCAGGTTGCAGCCCCAGCGGTCACGCCGCCCGAGGAATTGCCGGACCTGACCGCCACGGTCCGCAAGCGGCTGGAAGAAATGCCGGACCATGCGCGGCGATTCTGGGAGCGCAACCGTCCGTTCGAGTTCCGCTCGGTCGAGGCAGTGAACGACGGCACGCCGCGGCCCGCCGTGCGGCACGTCTGGTTCCGGCTCGCCGGCCGCTGCCCCGACGACGACGTGCTGCATCGCTGCCTGCTCGCGTACGTCTCGGATTTTCACCTGCTCGAAACCGCGACGTTTCCGCACGGCCTGTCGCACCAGACCGGCGATGTCCTGCTGGCCAGCGTCGACCACGGCATGTGGTTTCACCGGCCGTTCCGCATCGACGACTGGCTGCTCTACGCGTTGATCAGTCCCAGCAGCAGCGGCGCCCGCGGCATGGCGTTCGGGCGCATCTATGACCGCGCCGGCCACCTCGTGGCCAGCACCGCGCAGGAAGGGCTGATGCGCGTTCGCGGCCAGCCGTAGCCGCGTCACTTCACGGCGAGTTCCAGCCGCACCAGTTTGTCGTTGGCCGCGACCTTGCCCTCGGTGGCCAGGAACACGCGCTCGGGCTGCAGGCCCGTCTCCCTGAGCAATGCGGCCTGCACGGCCGCGCCGCGTTGCTGGCCCAGTCTTTCAAGATCTGCGTTCTCTGCGGTCGCGCGCTTGCGGCATTCCTGCTCGAGCCATGTGATGCGCTCCTGCTCCGCCTGCGCTTTAGCTTCCTTGCGCGACACGTCTTCGGCGCGCTCTGGCGCTTCGGGCAGGACCGGTTCCGCCCCGGACAACTGCGTGTAGAGCGCGGTCAGCACTTCTTCGCGTCGGTCCGCCGGCAGCGTATCGAAGGCGGGTAACGGCGCATCCGACTTCTTCTTGCCGTGCAGCGTCGCGCCCATCGCGGTTGCCAACGCACTTTGATATCGCGCTTCGGCGAGCGCCTCGCCGTCGAGTGCGGCCTCGGCGCCGATCGGCACTTCGATGCGCAGGTCGGGCTTGGGGGCCAGGGCTTTGCCCAGGGCGTTCAGCCGCTCCGCGGCGGCAGGATCCAGCTCGGCCAGGCCGGGCTGGAAGTCGATGAACTGGGCCTCTTCGGCGCCCTTGAACAGCGCGCCCAGCGCGCGGAACGGCGCGGTCACGGCCTTGGACAGGATGTTCTTGATGACTTGCCAGACGATGGGGCCGATGCGCAGCGTCGGGTCGTCGAGCGTGCCGCTCACGGGAATGTCGAGCGTGATGACGCCATCGGCGTCCTTCAGCAGGGATGTCGCGAACTTCACCGGTAGCGTGGCTTCGCCCTTGGTTGCCGTGGCCTCGCCCCATTCGAGCTGGTCGATCCGGATCTTGTGCTGTGCCGTGAGCTTGCGGTGGTCGACCTGGTAGTGCAGGTCGGTGAACAGCTTGCCCTTGGCGATGTTGTAGCCGGCGAACTTGCCGGAGTAGGGGTTGAACACGGGCAGCGAGATGTTCTTGAAACTCAGGGCGATGTCCGTGTAGCGGTCGTAGGCGAACGGCTGCAGCTCGCCGCCGATCAGCACGGGCGAGAACTCGCCGACGTTGCCTTCGAGCTTGACCTTCGCGCGCGCGTTGGGATCCGTGGACACTCCCGTGATATTGCCGCTGAGCCCCTCGATCGCGGCAGCGAAGTTCGGCTGCACGCTGAAGTCGGCGAAATCCATCGTGCCGCCCGCGACGAGCACTTCGCGGATGCGCACCGGCATGCCGGTTTCCTTGAGCTCGGGCGGTGGTGCGCTGGCGGCCAGCTTGCGCGCTTCCGTCGCGGCTTTTTCCGCCCGTTCCTCGGCGCGGATCTCGGCTCGTGTCTTCTTGCGCTGCGGCGCCGCTGCTGCAGCGGCCGCAGCCTTCGCCTCTGCGACTGCAGCGGCCGTGCCGGCCGGATCGAGCACCGCGGCCACGTTGACCACGGCGTCCGAACTGATGATGACGCGCGCGAAAGGCTGCACCACCCGCACGCGATCGATGCTGAGCGAATCGGGCGCCAGCGCGAACTTGAGCTTCGACAGGTCCACGCGCTCGAAATTCAGGAAGTCCTGCTCGAGCGCGTTGTCGATCGACCTGAAGCCCGTGAGGGTGGCGTCGCCCGCGAATGCGAGTTCCGGGCGGCCCGAGCCGGCAGGTGCCAGCGAGAAGCTGCCAGCCGCACCGACCGTGCCGCGCTTGATCGTGAGGTCGGCCGTGCCTTGCACGTAGGGCTGCAGCGCGTCGAGCGGGAAGTCGGCGAGCTTGATGTCGACCTCGGCCGCGAACGGTTCCGGCACGACCTTGCCCTGGCCCTGCAGCGTTGCCGCGCCGTTGATCTTCGCGTCGAACTGCACGGGCACGGGTTGCGCCAGGTCGAGGCTGACCGCGCTGACCGTCACGTTGAGCGGCGACAACTCGAATCGCGCCGCCGGCTGCAGGGCGCGATCTTCATAGCTGACCGCAGCCTCGGTGAGCGCCACGCTGCCGACGCTGACGGTCCACGGCGCCTCTGCGGTCACAGGCGGTGCCGGACTACCCGCCGCGCTTTCGCTCGCGGCCGGCGCGGCCGCTGCTGCCGGGTCGGCGGCGAACAACTGGTCGACGTTGAGCGTGCCGTCCGGCAGCGTCCAGACGTCCGCCTTCATGCCCGCGGCTGCGATCGTGCCTAGCGACACGGTGTTGGCCGGCATCGTGATTTTCGTGTCGCTGATGACCACCGTGGGCACCGCCACATAGTCCTGCTCGAGTCCGCGCGCGCGCAGGCTGAGGCCGTTGATCTGCATCTGCGGCAGCTGCACGTCCAGTTGCATGGGCTCGCCGAGCGCAAGCGTGTACGAACCACGCAGGTTCATCTCGCCCTGGGGAATCAGGAAAGGCAGTTCGACACCAGCCACTTCGAGTGCGCCCGGCAAGTTCAGCCTGGTGACCGCGAGATCGCCCGCGGAGGAGACCCGCGGTGCGAGTGCGAACGTGCCACGCCACTCCAGCAATTCGGCGTTCTGGGTCGCGGCCGTGAGTCCGAAGGCGCCGCCTTCCGGGGTGGTCCGGAAGTTCTCGAGCTTGAAATGGACCGGCGTGAACCGCCGGTCGAGGGGCACACGGCGCGCGAGGTCGGCAAACTCCACCGTGCCCTCACCGAGCGCGAACTGCTGGATCCAGAGGGCCGGCAGCGGCTCGTCCTGCTTGTCCTCCTCGTCCGGCAGCACGAGATCCGCCAGGTTGACGGACCCGTCGGGCCTGATCACGGCGCGTGCCAGCGGTGCGTCCAGTTGCACGTCCTTGAACACGAAGGCCCGCTCCCAGATCGACGACAGCTCGAAGTCGACGAACAGCCGGCGGAACGCGACCATCGGCTTGCCATCGGTGTCGGGCAGCGACAGGTCCTTGATCTCGGCCTGCAGCTTGAGCGGATTGATCTTCACCTCGCCCAGCGTGAGTTCGCGCGCGTAGTTCTCGCGGACGAAGTCGATCGCCTGGCTGCGCACGATGCCCGGGGCGAGCTTGAAGCCTGCCAGCACGTACAGGCCGAACAGCGCGAGCGGCGCCGCGAACAACCAGAAAATCTTCGACTTCAGGACGTTGCCCACGGCTGCATCTCGCTCATGTGTTCACGACGGCGCAATGGCGGATGGCGCGCGGCGCGCAACGCCGCGGCGCCCTCCCCGGGACGGTTCAGCGTTCGTCGCCGAGCCAGCGATAGAAGAAACCTGCGACCAGCGCGCCGATCATCGGCGCCACCCAGAACAGCCACAGCTGCGACAGTGCCCAGCCTTGCACGATCAGCGCGGGACCCGTGCTGCGTGCCGGGTTGACGGAAGTGTTGGTGACCGGGATGCTGATCAGGTGGATGAGCGTGAGGCCCAGTCCGATCGCGATCGGCGCGAAGCCGGCCGGAGCGCGGCGATCGGTGGCGCCAAGGATGATCAGCAGGAACATCAAGGTCATCACGACTTCGGTGATGAAGCCCGACGTGAGCGAGTAACCGCCCGGCGAATGCTCGCCGTAGCCGTTGGAGGCCAGGCCGCCGGCGAGGTCGAAGCCTGCCTTGCCAGAGGCGATCGTATAGAGCACGAAGGCGCCGACGAAGGCGCCGATGACTTGCGCGACGATGTACGGCAGCACTTCGCCGGCCGGATGCCGACCACCGGCCCAGAGGCCGACGGTGACGGCTGGATTGAGGTGGCAGCCGGAAATGTGGCCGATGGCGAAGGCCATCGTCAGGACGGTCAGGCCGAACGCGAGCGACACGCCCGCGAGGCCGATGCCGACGTCCGGGAACGCAGCCGCGAGCACTGCGCTGCCGCAGCCGCCGAGCACGAGCCAGAACGTACCGATGAATTCGGCGGCGAGTTTCTTCGACATGGGCATACGGATACTCCAGCGTGACTTTAGTTATCTGATTGTCCCGGCGCGGACCGTTGCCCGTGCCGATACCCCACCCGCCGTGGCAGCACTCTAGCGACCCGAGGCGGTCGGTCACAAGCGCAAACGACGCCGAACCGGACGATTACCGGGGTCGGCCCGGCAGGCGAGGGGCACGAAAGGCGCGACCGCGCTATCCGGGCAGGACTTTGCCCGGGTTCAGGATGCCATTTGGATCGAGGGCCCGCTTGATGGCACCCATCGTGGCGAGAGCCACGGGATCCTTGTGACGGGCCAGCAGCCCGCGCTTGAGTTGGCCGATGCCGTGCTCCGCACTGATCGAGCCACCGAACTCGCGTACGCACGCGTGCACCGCCTCGCCGAGGGCATCCTGCAGGGCCAGGAAAGCCGCGCGGTCCGCGTGGTCGGCGGGTTCGCTCAGGTTGAAGTGCAGGTTGCCGTCGCCCACGTGGCCGTAGGCGACGAGCCGCGCCGCCGGCGCCACACGGGTCACGGCGGCGGCGGCGCGTTCGAGGAATTCCGGCAACGCGGCGACGGGCACGGCAACGTCGTGCTTGATGCTCGCGCCCTCATGGCGCTGGGCTTCGGGCACCGACTCACGCAGCCGCCACAGCGCCTCACGCTGGGTGATCGACTCGGCGAAGGCCGCTTCCAGCACGCAGCCGTGCTCCATCGCAGCAGTCAGCGCATGCTCGAGCAGTCCGCGCAGTTGCGCATCCTGGCGTGAGGTCGAGACCTCGCACAGGACGTACGCCGGGTAGACGACGGGCAACGGGTCCTTCACGCCCGGGACATGGCGCAGCGTGAAGTCGAGTGCGATGCGCGGCAGGAATTCGAAGGTGGTGACACAGTCGCCGGTCGCTGTCCGCAATTGCCCGAGGAGTTCGACGGCGGCCCGCATGTCCGGCAGCGCGATGAAGGCCGTCTCGATCGTGCGGGGCACCGGGAAGAGCTTGAGGCTTGCCGCCGTGATCACTCCCAGCGTGCCCTCGGCGCCGATGAACAGGTGGCGCAGGTCGTAACCGGTGTTGTCCTTGCGCAGGCTCGACAGTCCGTCGATGACGCGGCCATCGGCCAGCACCACTTCGAGTCCGAGCACGAGGTCGCGTGCTACGCCATAACGTACCGCTGCGAGTCCGCCAGCGTTTGTCGAGAGGTTGCCGCCGATCTGGCAACTGCCTTCCGATCCCAGCGCCAGCGGAAAAAGCCGCTCCGCCGCTCGTGCCGCCGCCTGCACGTTGGCGAGCACGCAGCCGGCTTCGGCGATGAGCGAGAAGTTGGCGGCGTCCACCGCCCGGATACGATCGAGACGATGCAGCGACAGGACGAGCTGGTGGCCGACGCGCGTCTGGCGTGGCGCCACCGCAGTAGCTGGTGTTGCCGCCCTGAGGCACGACGCCTATGCGCGCATCGTTGCACGCCGCCAGCACCGCAGCGACTTCCAGCGTGCTGGCCGGGCAGGCGACGAAGGGCGTCGCGCCGCGGAACAGTCCGCGGAAGTCGACGAGAAAGCGCTCCTTGGCGTCGGGCGCGTCGATGCAACCCGCCGGACCGAGCAGGTCCCGGATACGCTGCAGCGCGAGCGCCTGGTTGGCTGGAATGCCCATCGTACCGACGACCGGCCCCCCGGCCTCAGGCTCCGGCCGGCTTTGGTCGTGTAATCCGGGCGATCACCACCGAGGCGACCACCGCGAGCACCAGCACGCCGATCGAGACCGTCGGGTTGGTCAGCAACGAGGGCGCCAGGAGCAGGACCAGGGCGAAGCCGAGCATCATGAAGCCGGAAATCAGTTTCAGCAGCCGGCCTTCGGCCTCGCTCAGCTTGCGTGCGCCCATGGTCTTCGTGAACACGGTGACGATCACGAGCAGCGGGATCACGTAGATCACGTTATAGAGCGCAAGCCACGCGTAGTACTGCCACGTCTCGAGGTCGTGCGCCCTGGTCAGCGTGAGCGTGTAGACCATCGGGAACCCCGCGGTGCACAGCAGCTCGTAAGAATTTGCCACGATCGCGAGCAGCACCGTGCCGAGCAGCATCGGTCCCATGTTGCCGCTGGTGACGACTTCGCGCATGCGCTTGAACAGCCCGGGTTTGGCCGCGTCGGGAATCGACAGGCTCGGCCCCGCCTTGAACCAGAAGTAGTCCTTGATGTTCAGGATCGCGACGAGCAGCGCGACCAGGCCCGCGATGAACGTGATCACCCGCAACTCGCCGGCGATCAGGAAGACATTGAGCCAGGCCGCCATGAAGACGAAGTACACGAGCCCGGAGAACAGCACGAACGTGCCGCCCACGATCGCCATGCGCGTGCGGCTCTTGGCGTGCACCAGCAGGCTCAACAGGAAAAGCAGCACGAAAAACGCGCACGGATTGAACGCGTCCATGCCGGCCAGGACCACGGTGAGCACGGGCAGCGACAGCGCCTTGGCGTCGACCGTGCCCAGGAACGGCACGCTGACCGTGGTGCCCGCCTTCTCTTCGGCGGCAGTGGCCACGGCGCCCGTGCCGGAGCCGTCGGGTGTCGCTGCAGCCGCAGAGGGGGGCGGGCTCGACAGGCGACGCTCGTGGCAAGCCCGCAGCGCCTCGGCCAGCTGCTGGCCGCTGGTTTCCAGCGCGTCGTAGCCGATCACCACCTGCCGACAGAACATGAACCCCGGGGTCGACAGCGCTTCGACGCCGAGCGACTTGGCCGTGTTGAAGTAAAGGCGTGCGTTCTCGCGGTTGTCCTTGACCGAGTACCGCTTTACCAGCAGCCATGGATTCTCCTGCGCGAACTGCTCCAGCCAGGGTTTGGCGGCCTGGCAGTGCGGGCAGGTGGGCGAATAGAAGTAGAACAGCGTGACCGCCCCGGGCTCCTCGCCGTACCAGAAGGCGTCCGTTGCGGGGTCGGCGGTGGGATGGCTGGCATCCTGGGCACTGGCCCGACCGGCGCAGAGCAGCGCCAGCGTCAACGTCAGCAGGAACAGGCGTAGGAACTTCATGCGCTCGACCGCGGGTTCAGAGTCATGGGGAGCATTCTCGCACGCGGATTCTAGCGGCGGGGCCGCGGGGAACGGTCCGGTCTTGTACCGATACCCCTATGGAAGCTCTGCACAGGTCCGCAGCGGCCACCTGTTCGGCACCGCGCGTCGAACACGCGAGGGCGACTCGTCGCTGGCGCGTCCGACCCGGGACCGTTCCCCGAGCTTGGAAAGGCAGACACGCGCTCTGGGAACGGTCCCGGGCCGGACGCTTGCGACATGCCAGCCTGCGACGCTGCCAGAGCGCTCGATCCGGTGCCTGTCACAGAGCGCGTGTCTGCCTTTCCAGGCTCGGTGACAGGCACCGGATCGAGCGCACGCAAGGCGTCACTTGCGGACCTCTGCAGAGCTTCCTAGCTAGCGGGCCGTTGTCACTTCGCGTGTGGCAGGCGGGACGGCGGTGGCGCCAGCACGCCCGCTTCGGGCGGCGACGTGAGCAGCCAGTCGGGATTGGGCAGCTCGGAGAAGATCTCGCGCAGCGCTTCGCCCCAGCGCTCGCGGATGCGGTGGAAGTACTCGTTGGTCGAGTCGATGTCGACGTGGCTGCTCACGCGGCATTCGTCGCGACGGACGATCACCAGGTCGAGCGGCAGGCCGACGGACAGGTTCGAGCGGATGGTCGAGTCCATCGAGATCAGCGCGCATTTGGCGGCCTCGCTCAACGGCATGCTGCGGCGGATCACGCGGTCGATGATCGGCTTGCCGTATTTCGACTCGCCGATCTGGAAATAGGTGGTGTCCGGCGTCGCCTCGACGAAGTTGCCGGCCGCGTAGATGTGGAAGAGGCGAGGAGTCTCGTCCTTGATCTGCCCGCCGAGAATGAACGAGGCATTGAACTCGATGCCCTGCTGCCGCAGTGCCTCGGCGTCGCGGGTGTGCATCTCACGCATGGCGCTGCCCACGCCGCGGGCTGCCTCGAACAGGTTCGGGGAGTTGAGCAGGTTGCCTTCGACCTGCGCGCTCATGCGCTCGGCCAGCAGGTTGAGCACGCCCTGGGTGATGGCCAGGTTGCCCGCCGACATCAGGACGATCACCCGGTCGCCTGCGCGCTCGAAGACGGTGGTCTTGCGGAACGTGTTGATCTGGTCGACCCCGGCATTGGTGCGGGAGTCGGACAGAAACACGAGGCCCGCGTCCAGCAGCATAGCCACGCAATAGGTCATGAGAGATCCGGGGGCGCGATGAGGGTAGGAATGGTAGGCCCGCCGCGCAGCCGCTGCAAAGCGCGATCCCGGCGGCAACGTCTCACTGTTGCTGATGGCCGTGGGGCGGGGAAGGCGCCGGGCTGGCAACTGCGGCCAGCTTGACTGCGACACTGAGTTTCTCGCGGCCGCCACCGCGGCGGACGCCACGCACCGGGGCGGCGTCGAGATAGTCGCGCCCGACCGCGAGGCGACAGTGCGCCGATCCCGCGGCCTCGCCGTGCGACACGTCGAGGCTCAACCAGCCCTCGTCGTCGCTGAGCCAGGCGTCCACCCACGCATGGCTGGCAATCTCGCCGGTCGTGCCGGTGTAGACGTAGCCACTCACGTAGCGCGCGGGGATGCCCGCGGCGCGGCAGCAGGCGACGTAGACATGAGCCTGGTCCTGGCACACGCCGAATCCGAGTTCGACGGCTTCGGCCGCCGAGTGGCTGACGTCGGTGATGCCGGGCTGGTACTCCACGACGTCGCGCACGCCGGCGACAAGATCCATGAGCGTCGCGCGGCTGGCGGGGTGGCGGCCGAGGTGGCGATCGGCAATCTCGCGCAGTCGCCGGTCCGGGCGAGTCAGCGCTGTCGGGGCCAGGAATGCAAGGCGCGACAACTCGCCTTCGATCGGCGGCATCACACGCGTGCCTGCCTCGTCCGGCGCGATGTCGGCGATGCCCTCGACCACGATGCGCAGTTCGCGGTGTGGCGACTCCATGGTGACCACGTGGGTCACGTTGCCGTACGTGTCGACCTGCTCCAGCCTTTCGCCCGGCGCGGTGACGCGCCAGGCCAGCACCCGCTGGCCGCGCTCGGCCCGTGGCGTGAGCTTCAGCGACTGGATGCTGTAGCTGACGATATCCTCGTAGACGTAGCTGGTTTCGTGGCGGATGTGCAGTTGCATCACGGCTCCCATCGAATCCCGGTCAGGCAGGCACGACGTGACCCAGGAAGTCCCGACCGATGCGGTCGTTGAGATCCCAGACCCGTGCGATCACGTCGGAGAGCAGCGCATCGGCGCCAACGGCGCCAGGCGTGTCGAGCGTACCGAAGCGCAGCATCGCGTGCAGCACCCCCGCGCGGCGTTGTGTTTCCCAGGACTGCGCGTTGGTCACGGCGTCCAGGTTGTCGAAGACGAGTTCGGCCGACCGCAGCAACGAGCGTGGCACGTCCGGGCGGAATGCCGCGAATTCGACCACGTGCAGCGGAGTGACGCGGCCGCGTGAAACGCGGCGGAAGATTTCATACGCGGAGAGCGCCCGCAGCAGGACTGTCCACGGCAGGTAGTCGTGTGTCACGGGCTCGCCGTCGTTGTCGGTCGTTTCGCATGCAAGCCGGATGCGCAGCAGACGGGCAACGCCGTCGGCGCGCTCGAGGAATGTTCCCATCTGCATGAAGTGGTAGCCCTCGTCGCGCAGCATCGAGCCCAGCACGACGCCGCGCGCGAGGTGGGCGCGGTACTTCACCCATTCGATGAACTCGGCGATGTTGCGCGTGGTGTAGCGCGTCGGCGCGTTGGCGCGGGCCTCGAGCCAGGTTGAGTTGAAGGTTTCCCACATCTCGCTCGAGATGGTGCCGCGCACCGCCCGCGCGTTCTCGCGCGCTGCGCGCAGGCAGTTCATGATGCTCGACGGGTTGTCGCGATCGAAGGCGAGGAAGTCGATGACGCGGTGCGCCTCGAAGTCATCGCCGAAGCGGGCGGCGTAGTCGTCGAGCAGGTTGAGCGTGGCGAGGGTGCGACTCCAGCCGACGCCTTCGCTGGTGATCTTGCGCGGCAGCAGCGAGAGCCGGTACTGCACGTCGAGCGTGCGCGCGAGGTTCTCGGCCCGTTCGGCATAGCGCCCGAGCCAGTAGACGTGGTCGGCGGTGCGGCTCAGCACGCGTCAGTCCTCCAGCACCCAGGTGTCCTTGGTGCCGCCACCCTGGGACGAATTCACCACCAGCGAGCCCGCGCGCAACGCCACACGCGTGAGGCCGCCGGGCACCACCGTGACTTCCTTGCCGGAGAGCACGAAGGGACGCAGGTCGATGTGTCGCGGGGCGACACCCTGTTCGACGAATGTCGGGCAGGTCGACAGCGCGAGTGTCGGCTGCGCGATGTACTTTTCTGGCGCAGCCAGGATGCGCAAGCGGAAATCTTCGCGCTCGGCCGCCGACGCCGTGGGCCCGATCAGCATGCCGTAGCCGCCGGCCCCATGGACTTCCTTCACCACCAGCTCGTCGAGGTGCGCGAGGGTGTAGGCGAGGTCGTCCGGCCTGCGCAGTACGCGGGTCGGCACGTTGGCGAGCAGCGGCTCTTCACCCAGGTAGAAGCGCACCATGTCCGGCACGTACGGGTAAATGGACTTGTCGTCGGCAATGCCGGTGCCGATCGCGTTGGCCACGGTCACGCGGCCCGCGCGGTAGGCGGACATCAGCCCGGGCACGCCGAGCGCGGAGTCGGAGCGGAACACCAGCGGGTCGAGGAAGTCGTCGTCGATGCGGCGGTAGATCACGTCGACGCGCTGCGGGCCCTGCGTCGTGCGCATGTAGACGAAGCCGCCGCGCACGAACAGGTCCTGGCCCTCGACCAGCTCCACGCCCATCTGCTGCGCGAGGAACGCGTGCTCGAAGTACGCGCTGTTGTGCGCGCCCGGCGTCAGCACCACGACCACGGGGTCGGCGACGCCTGCTGGCGCCGCGCTCGCCAGGTTCTCGAGCAGCCGGTCCGGGTAATGCTCGACCGGCGCGACCCGGTTCAGGGCAAAGAGCTCGGGGAACAGCCGCATCATCATCTTGCGGTCTTCGAGCATGTACGAAACGCCCGACGGCACGCGCAGGTTGTCTTCGAGCACGTAGAACTCGCCGTGGCCCGCGCGGACGACGTCGATGCCGGCGATGTGCGCGTAGATGCCGCCCGGCACGTCGAGGCCCTGCATCTCGGGCCGGTACTGGTTGTTGCAGAAGATCTGCTCGGGCGGCAGCACCCCGGCGCGCAGGATGTCCTGGCCGTGATAGATGTCCGCGACGAAGGCGTTCAGCGCCTGCACGCGCTGCCGCAAACCTGCGGCTAGCTTGCGCCATTCGTCCGCCGAGAGGATGCGGGGCACGATGTCGAACGGGATCAGGCGCTCATTGCCGTCCTGTTCGCCGTAGACGGCGAAGGTGATGCCCACGCGATGGAACAGGCTGTCGGCCTCGGCGCGCTTCTGGCGCAGCGCGTCCGGGGGTTCGCGGATCAGCCAGTCCGAATAGACCGCATACGGCGGGCGCACCTGCCCGTCGGCGGTGTACATCTCGTCGTAAGGCGCGGGGGTGGTTGCTGGAGTTTCCATTGAGCGTGGGCAAGAGGATCGATTCGCTCAAGCGAGAATCGTGCCAAGGCCCGGAAGCCCGGAAGGGCACCTTCGCTGCGCCCTTGCGGTGCACTGGGGCCCTGCATCCGCAGGCGCTGTTCCAATTTGGTGCGCGCCGCCCCCCGTCCGCGGGGTGCGGCAGTGGCCGTCACGACCGGTCAGTAGCGGCCGTGAGTCTTGTACAGGTAGTTGGTCAGTTCGGTGGTCTGCATCGAGAGGCGCCGCTGCAGCTCGTGCACGACCCGCACGATGGCGCGCATGACCCGGTACACGAGGTGCGGATTGGAGTCGAGCAGGCTTTCGAGGTTGCCCCGGCTGAGTCCCAGCACACGGGTACCATTTTCTGCGATCAGCGATGCGTAACGGGTTGCGCCATCGAGGAAAGACAGCTCGCCCACGACGTCGCCTGGCCGCAGCACGCTGAGCGTTACCTCATTTTCCGTGCCTGCAGCCTTCACCACGGCGATGCCGCCGCTCACCACGACGTACAGGTGATCGTCGCTGTCGCCCTCGCGCACCAGCACCTCGGCCTGGTTCATGTCACGCAGCGTCATCACTGCCGCCAGCGCCTGGCGCTGGTCGGGAGTCATCTCGAGCGCGAGCTTCGATTTGCTCAGACCTTCGAGAATGGCGGCTTGGGTCATGACGGGCTCCGGGCGACGATTGGACTGGTTCCGGATTGTCGGGCGATAGCGCGATCGGGACCAGTAGGGGAATGCCGTGATCACTCGTGCGGGGCGGTGCCGGCAATGGTGAGCGCCGGGTGCACCGGCCGATCCCCGGCTTGGAAAGGCAGACACGCGCCTGGGATCGGCCGGTGCCCCTGGCGCCCGCCAGTGCGGTGCCTGACCGATCAGGTTGGCGCGACTCCAAGAGAGCGGGTGAGTCCGAGCCGGTCCCGAGCGCGTGTCTGCCTTTCCAAGCTCGGGACCGGCTCGGACTCATTTGCTCTCGAGAGGAACGTCCGCAAGCGTGTCAGCCTTTCCAAGCGCGGGACAAGCTCGTGATCACCCGCTCTCGACAGGAACGTCCGTGCGCCTGTCACACGCAGGTGCAGCTTCAGACTGGCGCGGGCAAGCGACACCGAGGCTTCGTGAGAAGCATCTGCACGTCGCCGATCTGCCGCTCGAGAAAGCCGCCTTCGCAATAGCTCAGATAGAAGTCCCACATGCGCACGAAACTGTCGGGGTAGCCGAGCTTGCGCACTTCGGCGAGCCGCGCGAAGAAGTTCTCGCGCCAGTGACGCAGCGTGGTCGCGTAATGCGGACCGATGTCCTCGAGGTGGAACAACTTCATGTCCGTCGCGCGGCGCACCGAATCCGTGATCGCTGCCACCGACGGAATGAAGCTGCCCGGGAAGATGAAGCGCTGGATGAAGTCGACGGACTTGAGCGCCTGCTCGTACACCTGGTCCTGGATCGTGATGGCCTGCAGCAGCATCGCGCCCTCGGGCTTCAGCAGCGACGAACACTTGGCCGTGTACGTGTCCAGGTACTGCGCGCCGACGGCCTCGATCATCTCGACCGACACGAGCTTGTCGTACGTGCCGCGCAGGTCGCGATAGTCCTCGAGCAGCAGCGTGACCTGTCCGCTCTGCAGCAGGCCGGCGGCAGCGAACTTTTCCCGCGCCCAGTCGTGCTGCTCGCGCGAGATGGTGGTCGTCGTGACCCTGCAGCCGTAGTTCTGCGCCGCATGCAACGCAAGGCCGCCCCAACCCGTGCCGATCTCGACCAGGTGGTCGTCCGACGACAGCTGCAGTCGCCGGCAGATGCGGTCGAGCTTGGCCAGCTGCGCCTGGTGCAGGGTCGTCTGGTCGCTGGCGAAGACGGCGCACGAGTACATCATGGTCTCGTCGAGGAACAGCGCGAACAGGTCGTTGCCCAGGTCGTAGTGGGCCGCGATGTTGCGCCGGCTGCCGTCGACGCTGTTGCGGTTGAACCAGTGCAGCACGCGCCGCACCGGATCGCTGAGGTACGCCGCAGCGCCCTCGAACGATTCCATCGCCGCGCGATTGGCCACGAACATCCGCACGAGCGCGGTGAGGTCGTCGGTGCGCCAGAGCCCGCGGATGTACGCCTCGCCGCCGCCCACCGTGCCGCCGAAAGCCGCATCCGCAAACGTCTGCGGATGCAGGATCTCGAGCGTTGCATGCAGGTCGCAGGCGGGCGTGCGGCGCCCGAAGACGTGCCTCTCGCCCGTTGCGGGCACGACGACCGTCAGCTCGCCTTGCTCGAACCGTGCCAGTGCCTGCAGGAACAGACGCTTGCCGAGCTGCTGCAATCGTGTGCCAACCGCGTGCGTCGCGTCGGGCAGGGCGAGCGCGTCGGCGGCACGGACGATGCTGGCGGTCGCTTCGGGTGTCTTGCTCATGGCGTCGTCTCGATGGGGTCGATGCGACCGTCGCGATGCCGATGGCCTGCGCCGGTCTGGTCCGGATGCGTATGGAACGGAATGCGCTTGAGCCACAGCCGCAGGGCCTGCCAGTAGATTGCCGCTGTCACCTTGAACGTGACCAGCGGATGGCGTGCCAGCGAAGCCGCGAGCGCGCGGCCGGTGATCGCCTGCCGGCGCAACGTGAGCGTGGCGTCGAACACCTTGCGGCCGTCGCGCAGGTTCTCCATGTGCACGGCGAGGGCCTCGTCGGGCCGGCTGAAGCGCCAGTCGTACTGCTGGTCCATCGGCAGGAACGGCGAGACGTGGAAGTCCTTGCCGAAGACGAACTGCAGGCGATCGGCCGTACCGCGGTTGGCAGTCTGCGGCAGCACGTAGCAGTGCCGCTCGCCCCAGGGGGTGTTGTTGATCTCGGCGACGATGGCGACGAGTTCGCGATCGGCCGCATCGAAGCAGTAATAAAAGCTGACGGGATTGAAGCCATAGCCGAAATGCCGCGGATGCGTGAGCAACCGGATCGGCCCGTCGGCTTCTATGCCGGCCCGCTCACGCACGAGTTCGCGGACGCAGTCGCCCAGGTCGCGGCGTGGATCGCCGAAATGATCGGCACGATGCCAGTGCGCGAGCCCGCGGCGCGCGCCAGCCGACCAGAACCAGCGCCCGGCGAACACAGAGTCGGTCTCGGCGAGGTCGAGGTACAGCAACGCCAGCCGGTAACGGAACGCGTGTCCCGTCGGCGCGGCGCGCCGGTGCCTAACCGACCCGTGGTAGAGGCAACTGTGCACGGTCCTCGTCCTCGGCAAAATGCGCCAGGGCCGTCTGCGCGCTGACGACGCCATCCTCATGGAAGCCCGAGCGCCAGTATGCGCCGCAGTAATAGGTGCGCAGCGCGCCGTTCACTTCCCGCTGGCGTCCCTGCGCCGTCACGCCGGCAGGCGTGTAGACCGGATGTGCGTACTGGAAGGTGCGCAGGATGCTGCGTTCATCGATCGCAGCGCGATGGTTGAGCGTCACCAGGAAACGCGCGGGTGCATTGCGCAGGCCCTGCAGCACGTTCATGTCATAGGTGAGCGCCAGCGCTTCCTGCGGATCGCGCAGCAGGTGGTAGTTCCAGGCGGCCTGCGCAAGCCTGCGGCGCGGCAGGATGCTCGCGTCGGTATGCAGGATCGCTTCGTTTGCGGCGTACGGCATGGCGCCCAGCACCTCCTGCTCGGCACGCGTGGGCGACTCGAGCAGGGCAAGCGCCTGGTCGGAATGGCAGGCGAGGAAAACGTGGTCGAAGGCGTCGACCGTCCCCGACCGCGTGCGCACGATGACCTGGTTCGGCAGGCGTCGCACGGACTCGACCGGCGTGGACAGTCGCACGTCGGCGCGGGTTGCGGCCAGCAGCGCACGCACGTACTCGCGCGACCCGCCGCTGACGGTCTGCCAGACCGGACGGTCATCGATGTTGAGGAAGCCGTGCCGCTCGAAGAAGCCGATGAAGAATCGCGCCGGAAAGTTCAGCATCGCGCCGGCTTCGGCGGACCAGATCGCGCGGCCCATGGGCACGATGTAGTGCTCGACGAACTGGCGCGAGTAACGGCCCGCGGCGAGGAACTCGCCGAGCGTCACGTCGTCGCGGGTGGCGGTCGTGAGCCAGGCCCTGGCGCGCACGTTGAAGCGCAGGATATCCGCGATCATGCGCAGGAACGACGGTCGCACGATGTTGCGCCGCTGTGCGAACAGCGAGTTGAGCGAGGTGCCGTTGTATTCGAGCCCGGTGCGTTCGCAGCGCAGGCTGAAGCTCATGTCGGACGCCTGCCAGGCCACGCCGAGCTCGCGCAGCATCGCGATGAAGTGGGGGTAGGTCCAGTCGTTGAAGACGATGAAGCCGGTGTCGATGGCCCAGTTGCGCCCGCCGAATTCGACGTCGACGGTGTTGGTGTGGCCGCCGGGGTACGCCGCCGCTTCGAACAGCGTGACGTCGTGCGAGCGCGAGAGGCGCCAGGTGGCATACAGGCCGGCGATGCCGGCGCCGACGACTGCGATTCTCATGCGGCGGTTGTCGCGCGCACGGCACGGATACGCTCGGGCACCGGGGTCAGGTCCCAGATCACGCCCACGGCGGCGAGCCCGCGCAGCAGGTAATAGGTGATGTCGATTTCCCACCAGTAGAAGCCCTGGCGCGCAGCGCTGGGGTAATGATGATGATTGTTGTGCCACCCTTCGCCGAGCGTCACCAGCGCCAGCAGCGCGTTGTTGCGGCTGTCGTCCTTGGTGGGGTAGCGGCGCGACCCCCAGCCGTGGCACAACGAGTTGATGGTGTAGGTGCCGTGGTAGCAGAGCACGGTGGACACGAAGAAGCCCCACACCAGCAATTGTCCTCCGGTCACGCCGAGCGCTGGCGCGAAGCGCTCGAGCGCCATGCCCGCGAGCAGCAGGCCCAGCGCAAGCGCGAAGGGAACCAGGATGTCGAAGCGGTCGAGCCAGCGCAGTTCCGGAAACTGCAGCAGGTCGCGCACGCGGCGGCGGTCGGGGTGAAAGTGCTGCTTTGACAGGAACCAGCCCATGTGCGCCCAGACGAAGCCGTCCTGCACGGGAGAATGCGTGTCCTGCGGCTTGTCGGCGAACGCGTGGTGGTGCCGGTGGTGCGCCGCCCACCAGATCGGGCCGCGCTGCGCGGCAGCAGCGCCAAGCACGGCGAAGACGAACTGCGCTGCACGCGACGTGCGGAACGAACGGTGCGAAAAGTAGCGGTGGTAAAACCCGGTGATCGCGAACATGCGCACCAGGTACAGGACGGCGCAGACGACGAGTGCCGTGGTGCTGACGCCCACGGCCAGGACACCGAGGCAGGCGAGGTGCATGAGCGCGAACGGAACGATGCGTCCCCAATCGACCGTCTTGGCGGCGCCGGGCGGCGGCGCGTGGTCGATGCCGGGCTCGCCCGCGTCGAACCACAGGCGCAATTGACGCAGCCAGCCGCGGCGTGAAGGTTCGGTCATGGGCTTGTCGTCACCTGCGCGCGGTGGTGCGATCCAGACCCAGCAACTTTACGCGGAGGTCGCCGACCACGCTACGCGAGTCGAGCCAGATGGATAAGAACGCAGGGCCGAATTCGGGATCTTCGATTTGTCCCATGAAACCACGCGCGTCGTAGAAGCGCGTGGCGCCGCCGGGCACGACGACGGTGGTGACGTTGTCGCCAGGCTGCACGTCGTCCCAGAACGAACGCAGGTCGGCCAACCAGCGCTCGCGCCGCTCCGGCGGAACCTCGTCGAGCAGGCGCCAGGCCGTGCTCGTGATGCGCAGCAACGCATCCCTGGAGAACTCCCGCTGGTACCACAGGCTGAGCGCGACGGGCTCGCCCGGTGCATAGCCGCCGAAGCGACCTTGCGCCGTCCACAGGCTCGCTGCATACACCGGACGACCCATCCACGTGAGGTCCCCCGCGCCGACGCGCTGCAGCTTGTAGTCGGCCGCGAGGACCGGTTGCGGCAATGTGGAGGCGAGTGCGGTCCCTGCCAGCGCCAGCGTCACCATGACGACGACCAGCACGCTGGTGAGCGAACGCAGGGATTGCGGCAGGAAACCCATGGCCGCTAGTTCGGCCTGCGGCAAGGCACGGATTCAGGTCGCATCAGGGTAGGGCGGGAGCCGCCGTGACCTTGATTGTGGCGTAGGCACCGAGCGCGGCGTCACGGCTCGCTGGAAAGTCGACCACCGGGTGCGGGTACGTTTGTCCAAGGGACACGCCGGCCGCCGCGAGAGTTTCGACCGGCGCCTGCCAGGGCCGGTGGATCCATGCATCAGGCAGGGCGGCCAGCTCTGGCAGCCAGCGCCGGATGTAGAGCCGGTCCGGGTCGTGGCGTTCCGCCTGCAGCACCGGGTTGAAGATGCGGAAGAACGGTGCGGCGTCCGCACCGCACCCGGCCGTCCATTGCCAGCCCAGCGTGTTCGAGGCGAGATCCGCATCGACCAGCGTGTCCCAGAACCAGCGCGCGCCGGCAACCCACGGCTGCTGCAGGTTCTTGGTCAGCAGCGACGCGGTGATCATGCGGACCCGGTTGTGCATCCAGCCGGTGGCCCAGAGTTCGCGCATCCCGGCGTCGACGATCGGATAGCCCGTGCGGCCACGCTGCCACGCCTCGAGCAAGGCCGGGCTCTCGGCCCATGGGAACCGTTCGAAGCGGGCGTCGAGCGGCCGCTCGGGGGTGTGCGGGAAATGGTGCAGCAGGTGATAGGCGAACTCGCGCCAGCCGATCTCGCGCACGAACGAATCGGCCGAGGCGCGCGCCGCGGGCTGGTCGGCCACCGCATTGCGGGCGGCGACCAGGCACTGGCGCGGGCTGATCTCGCCAAAGTGCAGGTGCGGCGACAGGCGCGAACTGCCCGGCTGATCCGGCCGGTTGCGGCTCTCGCCATAACGCCCGATCCATTCGGCGCAGAAATCCCCGAGCCGCTGGTGCGCGCCCGCTTCGCCCGGCCGCCAGTGCGCCGGAAACTGCGCATCCCAACCGATGCGTGGCTTGAGGCTGAGCTCTTCGAGCGCGAGGCTCTGGATGCTGCTTGCAGGGGCTGCCAGCCGCTTCGGCGCGGCGAGTGGCACGGGTTGCGCATCGAGCTTCTGCATGCAGGCGCGCCAGAACGGCGTGAACACGCGATAGGGACCGTCCTGGCCGGTGCGGATCTCCCACGGTTCGAACAGCAGGCCGGCGTTGTAGCTCTCGCACTCGAAGCCCTGCTCGCGCAGCGCGGCCTTCAGTTGCGTGTCGCGCGCAACCAGCACCGGATCGTACAGGCGGTTCCACACGATGCGCGTCGCGCCAACTTCCGCCGCGAGCTCGACCAGTGCGGCCCGCGTGGGCCCGCGACGCACGATGAGCGGCGTGCCGCGCCGCCGCAGGTCCGCATCGAGCGTACTCAGGCTGTGATGCAGCCACCAGCGGCTGGCGGCGCCCGGCGCCCACGGCACGGCCTCATCCGGCGCGTGGACGTAGACGGGCACGACTCGATGTCCCTCGGCCGCTGCGGCCACGAGCGCTGGGTTGTCGGCAAGCCGCAGGTCGCGGCGGAACCAGACGAGGGTGGTCGTGTCGCTCATGCCGGGCCTGTCCTGCAAAAGAAAAGAGCCGCGCTCCGTGAGGAGCGCGGCCCGGGGTTGACGAACCGCCGGCTGCGATCAGCCGGTCGAATTACGCAGCGCGGCGATGCGCTCTTCGAGCGGCGGGTGCGACATGAACAGCCGCTTCAGGCCGCCCGGCTTCTGGCCGCCGGAGATGCCGAAAGCCGCCATCTTCTCGGGCAGAGGACCCGCATGGCGCTGCTGCAAGCGCTCGAGCGCGCCGATCATGGCCTGGCGACCCGCCAGCGTCGCGCCGCCCTTGTCCGCGCGGAACTCGCGCTGCCGCGAGAAGTGCATGACGATCATCGAGGCGAGCAGCCCGAAGACGATGTCGCACACGATCGTCGTGATCCAGTACGCAGGGCCATGACCCTGCTCGGTCTTGAAGACCACGCGATCCACGGTGTGGCCGACGACGCGCGACAGGAAGATCACGAAGGTGTTCACGACGCCCTGGATCAGCGTGAGCGTGACCATGTCACCGTTCGCGACGTGGCTCACCTCGTGCGCGAGCACGGCCTCGACTTCCTTCTGCGACATGCCATTCAGCAGGCCGGTGCTGACGGCAACCAGTGAGGCGTCCCGGCGCGCGCCCGTGGCGAACGCGTTGGGCTCAGGCGAATCGAAGATGCCGACCTCCGGCATGCCGATACCCGCCGCCTGGGCCTGCTGCTGCACGGTGGTGACCAGCCACTGCTCCGTGCTGTTGGCCGGCTGGGTGATGACGCGCACGCCCATCATCCGCTTGGCAGACCACTTCGACATCGCGAGCGACACGAACGAGCCGATGAAGCCCACGAGAGCCGCAAAGATCAGCAGCGCGCCGAGATTGAGGTCCACGCCCTGCGCATCGAGGATGCCCTCGAAGCCGACGAGCCGGAGCACGATCCCGAGCAGGACCACGACGGCAAGGTTGGTGGCGAGGAACAGCAGAATCCGTTTCATCTTCGTATGTCTCCAGCGGGTCTTCCCGCAACGAACCATTCGCTTGGGGTGATCTTCCGGGTTTCAACCGCCGCCCATTCGCGGGGTGGCATCGCGTCCGGCCTGCGCGCATAATACAAGAAGCAAAAAACAGGAACCAGCGTTCGGATCAAGCCGGGCAGAGCGCGTTCCCAGCCTGTCTTTCCAGAGGCGCCCAATGACTGTAACTCCCTCTCGCCATTGGACATTTTTGAGCAACCACGCGCACGTGCTGGTGTGCCTGGCGCTCGACCAGGACGCCCGGCTGCGCGACGTCGCCCAGAGCGTCGGCATTACCGAGCGCGCCGTCCAGAAGATCGTAAGCGATCTCGAGGCAGCCGGAGTGCTGATTCGCGAGCGGGCGGGGCGCCGGAACTCGTACCGGCTGAACCTGGACGTGCCACTGCGGCACGCACTCGAATCACACAAGACCGTGGGAGTGCTGCTGTCGCTGGTGCTCGACCGCGCGGGTCTCCAGCGCGTCAGTTCGGCGACAGGGCCGTGATGTCGAGCTGAACCACGACCAGGCCTCCCGAGTTGGGTTCGGTCCGCATGGAGAATCCAAACCGGCGTGCCCAGGCGGAGATCCGCGCATTCTCGGCGAGTGTGGTGCCCACGAGGCAATCGATGCGGCGCGCGCGGGCGGCATCGGCCAGCGTACGCATCAGTTCAGAACCGAGGCCGCGTCCCTGCCACGCATCGGCCACGACGATCGCGCACTCCGCGCGGCGCGAGCCGTCGATGCGCGCATAGCGACTCACCCCCACGATGTGGTCGGTGCCCGCGTGGGTGGCAATGGCCGCGATGGCGCAGCGGTCGTAGTAGTCGAGGTCGAGCAGCCGTTCCAGGTCGCGTTCGCTCGCGCTCGTCGCGGAATACTGCAGGCGGAAGTAGAGCGTCTGCGCCGACAGGCCCTCGACGAACTCCCGCTGGCGGGCTAGGTCGTCGGCACGCAGCGGCCGGATCAGCAGGGGCGGCGCCCCTGCGGGTTGCCAGGTGCGCTCGAGTTCGTCGGGGTAGCGGCCCCGCAGGGCCTCCTCAGGCGCGGATGGACTGAGGGGCGGGGACGTCACTCGCGGTCGCGGTATTCGTCGTCGTCTTCGTCGAGGTCATCGTCCTCGTCGTCGTCCCAGTCGTCGTCCTCGTCATCCTCTTCATCTTCCCAGTCGTCGTCCTCGTCCTCTTCCTCGTCGTCTTCCGCGACGTCGTCCACCCAGCCTTCAGGAGCGACGGCAAGCTCGAGGTCCATCTCGTTCCATTGATCGAGGTCGATCTCGCGAATCTCACGATCGGGCCACTGGATGCGGATGATTTCCTCGTCGGGGTCGACCGAGAGCACCTGGAACGCTTCCTCGTTGTCGAGGTCTTCGTACCATTGGCCTGCCTGCGGTTCGTAATCACGGCTCACGGGAAATCCTCAGCGTTGACGCCGCCAGAGAACGGCATCCAGGTGCGGACAACTATACGGTTGCGCAAGCGCGGCAGGCAACCGTATCTGAGCCTATGCTGCACTGCCGCAAATCACGTACACTCGGGAGAAACCGGGGTCTGACTGAGGACATAGTCGTGCATACGTACCGCGCTCCACTTCGTGACATCCGCTTCGTCGTCCATGACGTGCTCGACTTCGAAGAAAACTACCGTGCCTATGGTCGCGACGACCTCAACCGCGAGTTGCTCGAGGGCATTCTCGAGGAAGGCGCGCGTTTCGCCGAGGACGTGCTGGCGCCGACCAATCGCGTCGGCGACGTGCATGGCCTGGTGTTCGAGGACGGCGCAGTGAAGACGCCCCCGGGCTTCAAGGAAGCCTACGATCGCTATTGCACCGACGGCTGGATCACCATGACCGCCGATCCCGACTGGGGCGGCCAGGGCCTGCCTGGCGGGTTCTCGCTCGCCTTCGGCGAGATGCTGGTCTCCGGCAACATGGCGTGGCGCATGTATTCCGGCTTGTCCGAAAGCGCGTCGCTCACCATCGCTGCGCACGCCAGTGACGCGCTCAAGCAGGTCTACCTGCCCAAGATGATTGCGGGCCGCTGGTCGGGAACGATGTGCCTGACCGAAGCGCACAGCGGCACGGACTTAGGGATCCTGAAGACGCGGGCCGAGCCGCGCGCGGATGGCTCGTATGCCATCACCGGCACCAAGATCTTCATCAGTGCCGGCGAACACGACCTGACCGAGAACATCGTCCACCTGGTGCTGGCACGGTTGCCCGATGCGCCGTCCGGCACGCGTGGCATCAGCCTGTTCCTGGTGCCGAAGTTCCGGCCCGATGCAGACGGCAACGCCGGCGAGCGCAACGGCGTGGTCTGCGGCTCCATCGAACACAAGATGGGCATCCACGCGTCGCCGACGTGCGTCATGCATTTCAACGAATCGACCGGCTGGCTGGTCGGGCAGCCGAACGCCGGCCTCGCCTGCATGTTCACGATGATGAATCACGCGCGCCTCGGCGTCGGTCTGCAGGGGCACGGCCTGTCCGAACTCGCCTGGCAGGCGTCGATCGCCTACGCCAACGACCGCCTGCAGGGCCGCGCCATGTCGGGCATCAAGGAGCCGGGCAAGTCGGCCGACCCGATCATCGTGCACCCTGACGTGCGCCGCATGCTGCTCACGCAGAAGGCCTTCGTCGAAGGCGGGCGCGTGCTGTGCTTCCTCACCGGGCGCGAGATCGACAGCGCGCACCTGAATCCGGACCCGGCAGCCCGCCAGCGGTCGGCGGACCTGATCGCGTTCCTCACGCCGATCGTGAAGGGCTTCCTCACCGAGGCGGCGATGGAAGTGACGAGCCTGGCCGTGCAGATTCACGGCGGCCACGGCTTCATTCGCCAGACCGGCGTCGAGCAACTGATGCGCGACGCGCGCATCACACCGATCTATGAAGGCACCAACGGCGTCCAGGCGCTCGACCTGCTCGGTCGCAAGGTGTTCGGCACGGGCGGCAAGAGCCAGCAGATGATCTCCGCGCGCATCGTCGATGCGATCCAGAAGTTCGGCTCGTTGCCCGAGGTTGCGCCGCTCGCGGCTGACCTCGGCAAGCGGCTCGAGCAGTGGGGCCGGCTCACCGCCGAACTCGGCCAGGTGGCGCAGGGCAACCCGGACGAGGTGGGCGCCGCCGCCACCGACTACCTGCACGTCGCGGGCTACATCTGCCTCGGCTGGTGCTGGCTGGTGGCTGCGGGGGTGGCGGCGAAGAAGCTCGCCGAGAATCCGGACGACGATTTCTACATGGCAAAGCTCGTGACGGCCCGGCACTACTTTGCACGCCTGCTGCCGCGCGTCGACTCGCACGTGGCCGCAGCGCGCGCTGGCGCCGCAGGCCTCATGACGCTGACGCCGGACCAGTTCGCGATCGCATGAGCACGGCCGCCGCGGCCAGGGGCGGCGTACGCCTCGCTCGCGCGAAGCGGGTGGTGATCAAAATCGGCTCGGCGCTGCTCGTGGAGCAGTCGTCGGGCCGCGTGAGCCGTGCCTGGCTGGAGACTCTCGCCACCGATGTCGCGGCGATGCGTGCGCGAGGGCAGGAGGTCGTGATCGTCTCCTCCGGCGCCATCGCGCTGGGACGCCGGCAGCTGGGGCTTGCGCCGGGCAAACTCAAGCTGGAAGAAAGCCAGGCGGCCGCGGCCGTCGGCCAGATCCGTCTCGCCCACGCCTGGAAGGAAGTGCTGGAGCAGCACGACTGTGCGGTGGCGCAGGTGCTGCTCACGCTGGGCGACACCGAGGAACGTCGCCGCTACCTCAATGCGCGCAGCACGCTCAATACGCTGCTCAAGCTGGGCGCGATCCCCGTCATCAACGAGAACGACACGGTGGCGACGGCCGAGATCCGCTATGGCGACAACGACCGGCTGGCCGCGCGCGTAGCACAGATGGCGAGCGCAGACTGCCTGGTGCTGCTCTCGGACGTCGACGGCCTGTACACCGCCGATCCCACGCGCGACCCGCAAGCGCGTTTCATTGCAGAAGTCACCGGCGTCACGGCAGAGATCGAGGCGATGGCGGGCGGCTCTGCCTCGGACGTCGGTTCGGGCGGCATGGCGACGAAAGTGCTGGCGGGCAAGATCGCCCTCGCGGCCGGGTGCAACATGTGCGTCACGATCGGTCGTGAACCCCATCCCTTGCGGCGGATCGAAGCCGGCGGGCGCTGCACGTGGTTCGTCGCCCAGGCTTCGCCCAAGACCGTGCGCAAGCAATGGATCGCTGGCTTGCTGCAGCCTGCTGGCACGCTGCATGTCGATGAGGGGGCCGCAGAAGCGTTGCGTGCCGGCAAGAGCCTGCTGCCCGCCGGCGTGACCCAGGTCGATGGCAAGTTCGAGCGCGGCGACGCGGTGCTGGTCCGCGATGCGGCGGGCGTCGAGATCGCGCGCGGACTGAGCGCGTACTCCAGCGAGGATGCGCGGCGGGCGCGCGGGCGCCGCAGCCACGAGCTCGAGGCCATTCTGGGGTATCGTGGCCGGGACGAACTGATCCATCGCGACGACCTGGTCCTGACCTGAGCCACGCCTTCCCCGTGACTGCCGCCGGCACCCTTCAAGCACTGATGCAGCAACTTGGCCGCGATGCCGTCGCGGCCCGGGGCGTGCTGGCCACTGCCTCCGGCGAACAGCGCAACCGCGCGCTGCTGGCGATGGCCGCCGCGGTGCGCGCGCACGCACTCGAGATCCTGGCCGCGAACGAACGCGACATGAGCGCGGCACGGGCAGGCGGACTGGGCGCCGCGGGACTCGACCGGCTGCGCCTCGACACCGCGCGCGTTCGAGGCGATGGCGGGCGGGCTCGACCAGATCGCTGCGTTGCCCGATCCTGTCGGCACGCTGATGGCGGACTGGGTCCGTCCCAACGGACTGCGCATCCAGCGCGTGCGCGTGCCGCTCGGCGTGATCGCCATCGTCTACGAAAGCCGCCCGAACGTGACGTCCGATGCGGGGGCGTTGTGTCTCAAATCGGCGAACGCGGCGATCCTCCGCGGCGGCAGCGAGAGCCAGCAGTCGAACGCGGCGATCCACGCCTGCCTGGTCGAAGGGTTGCGCCTGGCCGGCTTGCCGGAGACGTGCATCCAGCTCGTGCCCACGACCGACCGTGCCGCAGTGGGCGAGATCCTGTCTGGCCTCGCGGGCTGCATCGACGTGGTCGTGCCGCGCGGCGGCAAGAGCCTCGTTGCGCGCGTGCAGCAGGAGGCGAGGGTGCCGGTCATCGGGCACCTCGAGGGTATCTGCCACGTTTACGTCGACCGCGCCGCGAACCTCGAGATGGCGCGCGCCATCGTGCTCAACGCCAAGCTGCGGCGAACCGGTGTCTGCGGCGCAGCCGAGACGCTGCTGGTCGATGCGGCCGCGGCCCGCACGCACCTTGCGCCGCTGGTGCGCGAACTGCTCGATGCCGGCTGCGCGGTGCGCGGCGACGCCGCCACGCAGGCGGTCGACGCGCGCGTGACCCCGGCGACCGAGACCGATTGGCACACCGAGTACCTCGACGCGATCATCGCCGTGAAGCTGGTCGACGGCGTCGACGGCGCCATCGAGCACATCACACGCTGCGGCTCGGACCACACCGAGTCGATCGTGACGGACGACGTGCCCACTGCGGAGCGCTTCCTCGCGCGAGTGGACAGCGCGATCGTGCTGCACAACGCATCGACGCAGTTTGCCGATGGCGGCGAGTTCGGCATGGGCGCCGAGATCGGTATCTCGACGGACCGCTTCCACGCCCGTGGGCCGGTCGGCGTCGAGCAGTTGACGAGTTACAAGTACGTGGTGCGCGGCAGCGGGCAGGTGCGGCCGTAACCCCCAGCAGTCTTCTCAGCCCAGCACCAGCACGTAGTCTGCGCGCTGCAGCGGCCGCGCAAGCGTAATCGCCAGCGCCGACTCGCCGCCCACGCGTCGCATCAATGCGTTGAAGCGTTCGCGCGCCCCACCACTCAGCCCCCGCGCCTCGGCGGCCGCGAGTTCGAAATGCCACAGCGCCTGTGGCGCGCATCCGCGTCGAATGGTGACGCCGCGCAACAGGTAGTCGATCGGGCCGAGTGTCGGGTGCACGCGCCGCTTGCCGTCGAGGCCGACGAGCTGCCCGCTCGGCATCTGCGGGTGTGCTGCTAACCACTCGTTGTAGCAGCGGGCGTTGGCCAGCAGTTCCGGCGTCCAGTCGCGGAACATCAGGTGCAGCAGAGGTTCGAGCGTCGGCGGCAGGGCGTCGTCGTCCGGGAAAGCCGGCGCGCAGTCGGGGAATTCACCATCCTCGATGACGGCCAGGTTCATCCGCTCGACCCAGCGCGCGACATTGGGCGCGCGCAACGCCATCAGGCGTGCCGGAGCCGGGTCGCGCCCCAGGTGGGCGTAGAGCGGTGCCATCAGGCCGAAGTCGGCGATGCTCGGGTGCCCTCCCAGCACGTAGGGCACGTGCTGGAAATGGATGTCGAGCAGGTCCAGCAGGTCGAAGTACTCAGCCTCGATGGCCGGTGCCGTCTCCGGCGTGATGCCCAGCGTCGCCGCCATGCCGCTGAAGTACGAGATCATCTGCGCGCCCGCTGCCAGGCGCGTCTCGCGGTCGGGTCCCAGGTGCGCGACGCGGCCGAACTCGGCGTTGAGGAAATGCCGCTGTTCGCTCAAGTAGGGCTCGCTCCAGCGAAAATGCATGGCCGCCTGCATCAGGTGCCCGGTGCCGTAGGCATCGAACAGCCGGGCGACCGTGCGTTGCACTGGCGTTACCGGCAGCATCGGCCTGGCTGGCAGGCGCTGCTCCAGGAAATCGATGATCGCAGTGGAATCCTGCAGGACTTCCCCCTGCGGCGTCTCGAGCAGCGGCGTCACGCCGAGCCGGACGATCGGGCGCAGGCGCGCTTTGAAGTCTGGATGCGAGGCGTAGAACTCGCGGTAGGTGATTCCCTTCTTTATGAGGTAGGAGCGCACCTTGCCGCTGAACAGCGAAAGCGCGCCGCCCCAGAAGGTGTAGGTGTCGCCATGCGGGCGGGTATCGTTCATCGGGCTCTCGTCCTGGCGACGTCTTTGGGCCGCTACTCGAACGCCGCAAGTCCGCCGATCAACGAATACACCTGCGGGTAGCCGAGCGAACGCAGGTGTTCGGCCAGGGCCAGGCTGCGCACACCGTGCGCGCAGACGAGCAGGTACCGGCCGTCGGGGGGCAGGGCCGGCGCACCCTGCATGAACGCGCTCAGTGGCAGATGCCACTCGATCTGTCGCTGCGGGTCGTCCATCGAGCGCTCCCATGCTTCGCGGATGTCGACCAGCGTCAGGCCGGAGGCGTGCGCCGCCTCCAACGTCGGGAAAACGACTTCGAGCACTTCCGGATCGATGACGGCCGCCTGCAATTCTCGCGGTGAGTGGTCGCAGCCCGGATTGCGCGCCGACTTGATCGTGCGCCAGTGCATGCCCAGCAGGTCGAACACGTGCAGCGCCGGCACCGCCTCCGCGGGCAGGCCCAACAGGATCTTCAGCGCCTGCATCGCCTGCATGGCGCCGAGCATCGCCGGCACCGGGCCGAGCACGCCGGCCTGGGCACAGTTGCCGACAAGGCCGTCTCGCGGCGCTTCCGGCCACAGGCAACGCAGGCACGGCCAGTCCTCGCGCGGCAGGTACACCTGCAGTTGGCCTTCGTACTGGTACACGCTGGCGAACACTGCAGGCTTGCCGAGGCTGACCGCGGCGTCGTTGACGACGAACTTGGTGGCGAAATTGTCGCTGCATTCGACGACGAGGTCGTAGCGCCCCAGCCAGTCGCCGATGTTGCCGGCATCGGCGCGTTCCGCGTGCACGGCGACGGTCGTGGCCGGATTGAGTTCCCGCAGCCGCGCCGCGGCGGCGGCAGCCTTGGACTTGCCGACGTCGCTCACGCCATACAGCGGCTGCCGGTGCAGGTTGCTGGCCTCGACCACGTCGCCGTCGACGATGCCGATGCGGCCGACGCCGGCCGCGGCCAGGTACTGCAGCACCGGCACGCCGAGACCACCCGCGCCGATGACGAGCACTGCGCCGTCGGCCAGACGCTGCTGCCCGGCTGCGCCGACTTCGGGCAAGGCGATCTGGCGCGAGAAATCAGCGCCGTGAGAGGCGTCGACAGCTGCGACGCCAGGAGTGACGGCCGTTGCGTGGTCAGTGGTGGGCATGGCCCCCCGGCTGGGCACAGCGCTCGCAGTTGACCCACTCCGTCGCGCCATCGGTGTAGTGCTCTTTCTTCCAGATCGGCACCCGGTGCTTCACTTCGTCGATGATGTAGCGGCAGGCGGCGAACGCCTCGGCGCGATGGCGGGAGCTGACGCCCACCCACACGGCCATTTCACCGAGGCCGAGATCGCCGACGCGATGGACGCAGGCGGCACGCTGCACGCCGAACCGCGCGATGGCCTCGGTCACGATGCGCTCGCCTTCGGCCTCGGCGAGCGCGGCAAAGGCTTCGTACTCGAGCCGCTGCACGGCACGACCTTCATTGTGGTCTCGCACCCAGCCTTCGAACGTGACGTAACCGCCGCAGGCCGGGTCGGCGAGCGCATTGCGGCCGCTGGCCGTGTCGATCGGCGTCGAGCTGAACGAGAACGCGCGCATCAGCCGCCGGCGACCGGGGGAATGAAGACGACGCGGTCGTTGGCGACGAGCGGCGTCGACCACTCGCGGAATTCCTCGTTCACCGCCACGCGCAGCAGGGTGAGCGGCAGCGTGAAGCCGTGCCTCGCGCGCACTTCTTCATAGAGCTCCGCCGGAGTGGCGGCGGCGGTCGTCAGCCGTTCCTCGCTGCAACCGGCCTGCTCGCGCAGCACTGCGAAGTACTGCAGGGTGATGGTCTTCACGGTGAGTGGGTCCGCTGGCCGAGCTGGCCCCGTGCCCGTTGCAGTTCGTCGGGGGTGTTCACGTTCTCGAGCGCAGCCGGGTCGGGCTGCGGGAGCAGGGCCACTCCCGTGCCGAGGATGTATTTGCGCGGGCAATTGCGACCCGACGTGATCGCAGCCCGCAGCCCGATGCCGGATTCCGGCTCGTAGATCGCGCACAGCGGTTCGGGCAGCCCGTCGTGACTGCTCGCGAACGCGACGACAGGCCGGCCGTCGCGATGCCGCAGGAGCGCCTCGATGCAGCGGTCGTCGACGAACGGCAGGTCGCAGGCGAGGACCAGCCACGCGTGCCCGGGATGCGCCACCTGCGCCGCCGCGATGCCGGCGATCGGGCCGGCGCCCTCATGCAGATCCACGATGACTGGCTGGTCGCGCCGCACCGGGTCGTCATGCTGGTCGGCCCGGATCGAGGTGAACACCTGCTCGCAGTGTCGGGCGAGCAGGTCGCGGGCCCAGGCCAGTTGCGGGCGCCCGTGCAGGGCGAGCGCCGCCTTGTCCTGCCCCATGCGGCGGCTCGCGCCACCCGCCAGGACCAGGCCGTGGAGCGGCGCGAGTGATTTCTTGATCGCACCCGTCATCGCGCCGTGCCCTCGCGCACGTCGCGCTTGCCGCCCTGCTTTTCGAGCAGTCGCGTTTCGGCGATCACGATCTCGTGCGACAGGGCCTTGCACATGTCGTAGATCGTGAGCGCCGCAAGCGACGCGCCGGTGAGCGCCTCCATCTCGACGCCTGTCTTGTGATGCACCGACACCGTGCAGCGCACGACAGCCTCGTCCTGCTCGTTCATCTCGATCTTGATGTCGCACTGCTCGAGGCCGAGCGGATGACAGAAAGGAATCAGTTCATGCGTGCGCTTGGCCGCCATCACCCCGGCGACGATCGCCGTGTGAAAGACCGGGCCTTTCCTGGTCGCGAAGCCTGCAGTCCGCAGAGCGCGGGCTGCCTCCGCCGGAAAGCGCACGCGCGCTTCGGCGACCGCCGTGCGCAGGCTCACGGCCTTGCCCGAGACGTCGACCATGGCCGGGCTGCCGTCCGTGCCGACGTGCGTAAGCGATGTCATGTGCCGTTCATCCGCGAATCATCCCCCGATGTAGTGCATCTCGACCTTGCGCAGCGGCGCCTCGCGCGCGCGCAGTTCGGCTCGTTGCTCGCTGTAGCGGTCCGCGCGCCGCGCCCAGGCGCCACGCATCAGGTCGAACAGTTCCGCGTCGGACGCGCCGGCACGCAGTGGCGCGCGCAGGTCGAGACCGCGCGTCGCGAACAGGCAGGTGTAGAGCACGCCTTCGGACGACAGGCGCGCGCGGCTGCAGTCGCCGCAGAACGGCTCGCTCACCGACGACACGAAGCCGATCTCGCCGGCGCCGTCGTCGTACGTGTAGCGCGCCGCGACTTCGCCGCGATAGCGTCCCGGCGCAGCCGTCACGGGCCAGCGTGCCTGGACCTGCCGCAGCAACTCAGCGGACGGCACCACCTGCGCCGGCTCCCAGGCGTTGCGGTTGCCCACGTCCATGTATTCGATCAGCCGCACGGTGACGCCCGTGCCACGGAAGCGCTCGAGCAGGTCGAGCACGGCATGATCGTTGCGCCCGCGTTGCACGACGGTGTTGACCTTGACCGGGCGCAGGCCCGCGGCCAGCGCGGCGTCGATGCCTTCGAGCACTTGCGCCAGTCCACCGAAGCCGCCGCTCATGTCGGCGAACACGGCTTCGTCCAGTGCATCGAGGCTGACCGTGACGCGATGCAGGCCGTTGCCCTTGAGTTCGGCCGCGTGCTGGGCAAGCAGCACGCCGTTGGTGGTGAGCGCGAGGTCGTCGATGCCTTCGATGCCCGAAAGCTCGGCGACCAGGTCGGGCAACCCGCCGCGCAGCAGCGGCTCGCCGCCCGTCAGTCGCAGCTTGCGCACGCCGAGCCTGGCTGCGATGCGCGCCAGGCGGGTGATCTCCTCGAACGACAGGCGTTCCTGTGCGCGCAGGAAGCGGTACTTGTCGTCGAACGTCGACTTCGGCATGCAGTACGGGCAACGGAAGTTGCAGCGATCCATGACGGAGATGCGCAGGTCGTGCACCGGTCGGCCGAGCTGGTCCACCACCGGGTTCATTGGCCCCAGGTTGACGACGGCCCCGGTGTCGCGCGATTCATGCATGACGAATCACCAGCGAAAGAATGGCGCCAGGTAGCCGGCAGGAAACTCGCGCGGCCCGGGCGGCAGTTCGACGAAGCCGTCCGTGCCCAGCAGCGAGATGAAATCACCCGACCCGCGCGTCGGCCGCGGCATGGCCAGCGGGCCCTGGGTCGAGCTGTGCTCGACCTGCACGGGCAGGAAAAATGCCAGCGCTGGCTTGACGTTGAAGGCAGCCGCCAGCGGCAGGTGCTCCGCCGCGCGCACTGGGGCGCCGAGCATGGCGTCCAGCGCCGGCACGACGTAACGCAGCAGGCAAACCAGCGCCGACACCGGGTTGCCCGGCAGGCCGAACACGGTCTGTCCCGCTGGACCCACGCCGAACCAGATGGGCTTGCCCGGCCGCTGCGCCACCTTGTGGAATACTTCCTCGACCCCGAGCTGGCGCAGCACGCTCGGGACATGGTCGAAGCGGCCCATCGACACGCCGCCGGTCAGCACGATCACGTCGTGCGTCGCAAGGTGGGAGCCGAGCTGCTCCGCGAGGACCGCGTGATCGTCGGGCAGATGGTCTTCCGCGACGAGCTGGAAGCCCCGCAGCTGGAGCGCACCACGCAAGGCATAACTGTTCGAGCGCCGCACCTGCCAGTCGGCAATGGGCTGGCCGGGCGCCACCAGCTCGTCGCCGGTGGCGCAGATGACGATGCGGGGCTCGGTGCTGACCTCGGCGCGTGCAAACCCCGCGGACGCGAGCACGGCGAGTTCCGGCGCGTCCAGACGGGTGCCGGGAGCCAGCAGCAGGTCGCCCGCGCGTGCGTCGAGCCCGCGGGTGTGCACATTCAGGAAAGGCGTGACCGGAACGTCATCCGCGACCGTGGCGTGGCCATCGACCACGCGCAATTGCTCGACGGGCACGACGCAGTCACAACCGGCGGGCAGCACGGCGCCCGTCATTGCCTCGAGGCAATCGGTCGCTGCGTCCAGTTGCAATGCGGGCTGGCCAGCGGCCTGCGTGCCCGCGATACGGAATCGCCGCTCGCCTGTTCGCCATGCCTGCGACGCGAACGCGATGCCGTCCATCGTCACGCGATCGAATGGCGGCTGGTCACGCTCGGAGCGGACGCCCTGCGCCAGGATCGCGCCCGCCAGGGATTCCAGCGGACGCGATTCGGTCGGCAGGCGTTGCACGCGTTCGCGCACGAGGGCCACCGCTGCGGCCGGTGTCGGCAGGGCCGACGCGCCGGCAGTCATGCGGCAAGGCGCGTCGGCCGAACGCGCGAAATCACTTCGGTTCCTGGGCCGCGTACGCCTTCTTCTCGGCGTTCCAGCGATCGACCAGCGCCTGCAACTCGTCCAGCGCCGAGTTGTGCTTCTTGGCGTGGATGGTCTCGACCGACGCTTTCTTGGCAGCAAGCTCGGGGTCGGCGGGGTCGATGGCGGCCAGTTGCTCTTCCTGATCCTTGGTCAGGCAGGGCAGGTAGACCTCCTGCACGTTCTTGGCGTAGTCCTTCACCAGGGCCTGCGCTGCAAGCATCTCATCCTTGGTCGCGGTGGCGCCGTTCGGCAGCGCCTGCGGTGCCTGGGGATAGACGCACGTAGCGGCCTGGGCGGCGGCGCTCAGGGCCAGCAGGGCGGGGGCGAAGGCAAGGGCGGTCAGTATCTTCATGTCGTTGAAACCTCGAGGGTACCGGCCGGGTGCCGGGTAAGGTGCCAGTTTACAAAGGTCTTTGCGGCGCGGAGCCTGTCCCAGCAGCGGCCAGCCGCCCGCGGACCGGCACTATACCGCAGCCTTCGGGCGGTTCGAGCCGGACCGGGCCGTTGCCTGCCGGCGGGCCGGCCGCACCCGTGGGGTTGGCATGGCGCGGCACGTTCGTGTCCAATGCGCCTCTTGCCTGCATCCCCGACTGGAAATCCCACGATGTCCTCCCTGCCAGCATCCGCGTCGCCTGTGACCGCCCCCGCCCTCGACCTGGGCCACTTCATCGGCGGGAAGGAGGTCGCGGGTCAATCCGGTCGCAAGGGCGTGGTGCACGACCCGGCGACCGGCCACCCGCGCGGCGAGGTCGCTTTTGCCAGCGCCGACGAAACCCGCGCCGCCATCGCCAGCGCCGCAGCTGCATTGCCGGCGTGGGCGGCGACGCCGCCGTTGCAGCGGGCGCGAATCATGTTCAAGTTCAAGGCCTTGCTCGAGGAGCACCTGGACGAGCTGGCGCGCCTGATCACGGTCGAGCACGGCAAGGTGTTCTCGGATGCGCGCGGCGAAGTCATCCGCGGCACCGAGGTCGTCGAGTTCGCCTGCGGCATCCCGCAGATGCTCAAGGGCGAATTCAGCGAGAACGTCGGCACCAATGTCGACAGCTGGTCGCAGCGCCAGCCGGTCGGCGTCTGCGCCGGCATCACGCCGTTCAATTTCCCGGCCATGGTGCCGATGTGGATGTTCCCTGTCGCCATCGCCTGCGGCAACACGTTCGTACTGAAGCCCTCCGAGAAGGATCCGAGCTGTCCGCTGCGCGTCGCGCAGTTGTTGCAGCAGGCCGGCCTGCCGGACGGGGTCTTCAACATCGTCAACGGCGATCGCGAAGCGGTGGACACGCTGCTCACCGATCCGCGGGTGGGCGCCATCAGTTTCGTGGGCTCGACACCCGTGGCCGAGTACATCTACCGCACGGCATCGACGCACGGCAAGCGGGTGCAGGCCCTGGGCGGCGCCAAGAACCACATGGTGGTGATGCCCGACGCCGACACCGAGAACGCGGCGAGCGCACTGATCGGCGCAGCCTACGGTTCGGCGGGCGAGCGCTGCATGGCAATCTCGGTGGCCGTCGCAGTCGGTGACGCGGCCGACCCGCTGGTCGACGCGCTGCAACGCCAGCTCAAGCAGATGAAAATCGGTTCGGGGCTGGACGACGGCGTCGAGATGGGCCCGCTGGTGACGCGCGAACATCGCGACCGCGTCAGCGGCTACGTCGACCTTGGCGTGCAGGAAGGCGCCCAGCTCGTCGTCGATGGCCGTGGCTTGCGCGTGCGCGGCTGCGAAGACGGCTTTTTCATCGGGCCCTGCCTGTTCGACGGCGTCGAGCCGCAGATGCGCATCTACAAGGAAGAGATTTTCGGGCCCGTGCTGTGCGTGGTGCGGGTGCCGGACCTGGCCACGGCCACCCAGTCTCGTCAACGAGCACGAGTTCGGCAATGGCACGGCCATCTTCACCGCCAGCGGCGAGGCCGCGCGCACGTTCACACAGGGCGTGCAGGCGGGCATGGTCGGCATCAACGTACCGATTCCCGTGCCGATGGCATTCCATTCCTTCGGCGGCTGGAAGCGCTCGCTGTTCGGGGCCCTGCACGTGCACGGCCCTGATGGCGTGCGCTTCTACACGCGCCTCAAGACGGTGACTTCGCGCTGGCCTACCGCGCGCCGCGAAAGTGCGCAATTCGTCATGCCAACGATGAAGTAGCGGTAAACTTCGCTTACCTTACGCGCGGCCGTAGCTCAGCTGGATAGAGCATCAGGCTTCGAACCTGAGGGTCGGGGGTTCGAATCCCTCCGGCCGCGCCAGATCACGAATACCCGACAACCAAGCAGCTTGACCGCCCTGGCCCCGCGCCGGGCGGCGAATGAGAGCGCACCATGAACAGCAGATCGTCCTCACGGGTCTTGCGGGCCGCCATCGCCCTGCAGTTCCTTCCCCTACTGGCCATCGCCGACGATGCCGGGGCCGGGCTCGAAACCATCACCGTCACGGCGCAGAAGGTCACGGCCGACCTGCAGAAGACGGCGGCGGCTGTCACGGCCCTGCCGGGCGACTTGTTGCTCCAGGCCGGCGTGTACGACATCCGGGCCGTGCAGAACCTGATGCCTTCCGTGCGCTTCCAGGCCGAGAACGCCTCGACCGAGCTCTACATCCGCGGCGTGGGTTCGACGCTCGACCTGCCGAACATCGAGCCGCCCAACGCGTTCAACTTCAACGGGGTCTACATCCCGCGCGAAGGCACCAGCATCGGACTGTTCGACATCGAGTCGATCGAGTTGCTGCCCGGCCCGCAGGGCACTCTGTACGGGCGCGCGGCTTTGGGCGGCGCGGTCAACGTGCAGTTCAATCGACCCACGCGGGAACTCGAAACGAGCGGCCTGCTCGAGGTGGGGGACTACTCGCTGCTGCATGGCACGATCGTGCAGAACCTGCCCGTGGGCGACACGCTGGCGTTGCGCGGTGCCTTCGATTACATCGAGCACGACGGCTACCTGCGGACCGGCGCGGACTCCAAGCAGGACTACGCGGCCCGGCTGTCCGCTGTCTACGAACCGAACGACGAGGTCGACGTCTACGCCTGGGTGCACGGGGCGAAGAAGGAAGGCGACTCGCCCAACCTGGTGCGGCGTGGATTCAATGGCGGCACCTTTGCCGGTAACCCCAATGCGTTCAATACCAGCGACCCGTGGGACGATCGCATCGACCCGGGTGCGCCGACGGCCTCGCCGCAGGAGTACGAGAGCATGGTGCTCGGTGCGCAGGTCGACTGGGACCTGGGCGACATGACCCTCACCTACGTGCCGGGGTATTTCTATCTCTCCTGGGAGGCCGATTACTGGCTGGAGAACATCCCGGCGCTGCTCACCGCGCATTACAACCAGGTCACCAACGAACTGCGGCTCGCGAGCGACACCGATTCCCAGCTGCAGTGGCTGACGGGGCTCTACGCCTACCAGGTCACCAACGACGGCGACTTCATCGTCGGTGGTTTTCCGCTGGCGCAGGTCTCGCGCAACCGGCTGGCGGGCTACGCGGCCTTCGGCGAGACCACCTATTCGCTCACCGACGCGCTGCGCGTGACCGCAGGCGCGCGCTTCAGCCTGGACGAGCGTGAAGGCGACGGCCAGACGGCGTTCGGCCAGCCGTTCACGGCAGACGAGGATTACGACCACTTCGACTGGAAGCTCGGCGTCGCCTACGACGTGAACGCCGACGTGATGGCCTACGCCACGATCCAGACGGGCTACCAGCCCGGCACCTATAACCTGTACCCGGCGACGCCGACGCAATCCAACCTCGTCGACTCGGCGACCATGATCGCCTACACGGCGGGCATCAAGAGCCGCTTCCTCGACGACCGCCTGCAGGTCAACGACGAAGTTTTCTACTACGACTACGAAGACCTGCTGGTGCAGTCGTTCAACCTGAACACGGCACTGCTCACGACGTTCAACGCGGCACAGACCACGATCTGGGGCAACCAGCTCGACGTGCTGTTCCTGCCCACGGGACGTGACCGCATCAACCTGTCGGTTGGCTACCTGAACGCGGAGTACGACGACTTCATCGTGCCGCCAGAGGTTGACATGGGCATCCCGAACCGCGATTTCGGCGGCTTTCCGCTGCAGTACGCGCCCGAATGGACGATCACGGCGGGTTATCAGCACGAATTTCCGGTTCGGCACCGGCCGCATGCTCGGGCGCATCGAGACGCGCTACGAGGATTCGTTCTGGGGCACCTTCGCGCAGTTCCGCGGGACCGAGCAGCAGGACTACTTCAAGTCCGATGCGTCGGTCACGTACTACGCCGCCGACGATCGCTGGAGTCTCGGCCTGTGGGTGAAGAACATCGAGAACGTCGCGGTGCTGGCGGCTACGACCACGGGCCAGTTCGGCCCGTATGCCAACGCGTTCATCGAGCCGCCACGCACGTGGGGCGCGCGCTTCACGTTCAACCTGTAGCGCGACTCGCCGCGGCCCAGATAGAAAAAGGGCGGGTCGTTGCCGACCCGCCCTTGATTCAGCGCCATCCTGGCGTGCGTGCGTCTAGAACTCCTGCGAGAACCTGATCCCGATCGTCCGCGGACGGATCGGCACGACGTAGACCTGCGAGCCGCAGACCGCTTCGGCGCACTGCGCGAAGCGCGAGACCTGCCCGTCTTCGTCGAAGGCATTGGTCAGGAACAGCTCTGCCCGCCAGCCATCCTTGCCGAGGCCCGCCGCGAAGTCGGCGGTGGTGTAGCTGGGCATGTTGCCGATGATGCCGTTCTCGACAACGCGCAGGTCGGTCGTGCGCTCATCCACATAGATCACCGCACCCTGCACGTAGCTGTCGAACGTGGCCATGGGGAACTCGTAGCGCGCGGTCAGGTTCCCCTTCAGCTCGGGCGTGACGGGCAGCGCTGTACCTTTCGGCGCCTGCGGATCGCTGAACACGGGGTTGCCATCCTCATCGACGCTCGGGCAGTCGCTGCGCGTTTCCGGATTGCCGTTGGCGTTGACGAAGCCGCAATAGTTCTCGGTCAGCTCCGAGTCGAGGTACGCGAAGCCCGCTGAAATCCCGAGCTGGTCAGTGACCGCCCAGCTCACGTCCATTTCGACGCCATCGATCTGCGCCGCACCGGCGTTGTTGATCTCCGTCAGGCCGTTGGCGCCGAGCAGCGAGAACTGGAAGTCGTCCCATTCCTGCATGAACACCGCGCCGTTGAAGCGCAACCGGTTGTCGAACCAGGTGGTTTTCCAGCCGAGTTCGTAGTTGGTCAACCAGTCTGCTTCGTACGGCGGCAGCGTGCCGCGGCGGTTGATGCCGCCCGGGCGGAAGCCTTCCGAGTACGTCGCGTACACCATCGCGTCTGCCGTGACCTTGTAGGTCAGGTTCACGCGCGGCGTGACGCCGTCTTCCGTGGTCGTCTTGTCGAAGACCTTGCAGGGCGCGCCCTTGAAATCGGGCGAGTCGTCGGGGTAGTTCGGGCATGCGGCTTCGCCGGTACGCGAACTGTAACCGTCGCTGAAGCCGAAAAAGCCCTCGAGCGAATTGTCGGAATCGAAGTAGCGCGCGCCGACGGTACCGGTCAGCTTCTCGGTGAAGTCGAAGCTGAACTCGCCGAAGATCGCGAAGTCCTTGTCGACGCGCAACTGCTTGGTCAGCCAGAGCGTGTCGTCCCAACCCGTCACCGTGATCTGCGAGCCGAGGCCGTCGATCTTGTAGCGTTGCTGGATGTCGTGCTCCTGCTGCTGGTAGAACAGGCCGCCGACGAAGCGGTAACGCCGGTCAGCGTCGGACGAGACGCGCAGTTCGTGCGTGTAGCGGTCGTAGCGGTCCTTGCCCTGGATGTACTGCGACGGGTCGATCGGCACGCTGTTGTCGTCGTACCAGTAGGCCCCGTAGCCGTACAGTGTGTCGTACCAGTACGAGTAATCGGAGTAGTCCGATTCCGTGTCGACGTCGCGCGTCAGGTACGAACCCGCGTAGACCAGGTCGAGGTTCGCGACTTTGCCTTCGACGGTGAGAGCCGCCTGAACCCAGCTGTCGTCCGAGGTTTCCGGGAAACCATGGGCGATCTCGCGTTCGCCGACAGTGGTGTCGTACGCCCAGCTGCCTTCGGTATCCTGTGTCTGGGCCATGACCTGCGGGGTGATCGTCCAGTTGTCGGTGAGGTCGAGTCGCAGTGCCGCGCGGGCGCCCGTGGTAAAGGCTTCGTTGTAGTTCTTCTCGACGAAATTGGCGTTGTTCGCCGTGATGCCCGACGTGGGGAAGGTGCGCTCGCGGTAGACGTTGTCGATGTAACCGGCGTCGTGACGGTGCCAGCCGACGAGGCGGACAGCCGCGCGGTCGTTGATCGGCAGGTTGACCATGCCTTCGGCGAGATAGCCGAAGTCCCCGCTATCCACCGAGTTCACCTCGAGTCCGTAGCTCGCGTCGAACTTTGTCGGATCCGGTTTGTTGGTGATGATGCGGATCGTGCCCGCCTGCGAACTGGCGCCGTACAACGTACCCTGCGGACCCGCCAGCGCCTCGATTCGCGCAATGTCGTACAGGTGGACGTCAAGGGCGCCCTGGATCGTCGTGATCGGCTGTTCGTCCAGGTAGATGCCGACGCTCGGCAGCGAAGCTGAATGGTTGCCGTCGCCGCCGCTCGCGACACCGCGCATGTAGACGGCCGCGAAGCCCGGACCCACCGACTGGAAAGAGACGCTTGGCAGGAACCGCACGTAGTCGTCGAACCGCTGCACGTTCAGTTCCTGCAGGCGCTGAGTGCCGAGCGCCTGGATGCTGAGCGGCACCGACTGCAGGTCTTCCGTGCGCTTCTGCGCAGTCACGACGATCTCTTCGAGACCGCCCGAGGTGGTCTGCGCATAGGCGGACATGCCGGCGAGCAGCGTCGGCACGCCGGCCGCCAGTGCGCGCAGGGCGGACAGCCGGCCTGTCTCGCGTTGCAGTTTGCGTTTACGGCTACGGGTCATTTTGTGTCGGTCTCCCTGAGTGATGCGCCCGTCGGCGGGCACGTGAATGCATTCATTGCAGCGGCGGCGCCGCTGGGTACGCGTCGAGCACTGGGCCCAGCGCCGCCCGCAGCGGCTCGAGCCAGTCCGCGTAATTGCGCCACTGATCGACCGCGTCGCGGAAGATCGGCTGGCGCACCTGCTCCGAACTCGCCGTGCGCACGGCACGGTCGTTCTCGTAGAAGCGCAGGCAGGCGTCCTCGAACGGCAAGCCGCAGTAGTCGAGCAGCCGCCGTACTTCGTGCTCGGTGTCGTCGACCATGCGCTCGTAGATCACGCGATGGACGCGGCCAGGCAGCACGACGTCGAAATGCGCCATCAACGCCACGTAATCGGCGTAGTAGCGGCCGATGTCGTCGAGCGAGTAGGTAAAGTTCTGGCCGCGCGCAAAATGCTGCTTGAAGTTCGAGAAGCAGCAGCTGAGCGGATGGCGTCGCGTGTCGATGATGCGGGCATTGGGCAACATGAGCTGGATGAGCCCGACATGAGCCCAGTTGTTCGGCAGCTTGTCGATGAAAAAGGGCGCGTCCGTCCCGCGCTGCACCCGCGTCTGCTCGAGATACCGTTCGCCGAGCCCGCGCAGTTCATCCGCGGACAGCGCAGCCAGCGCTTCAGGGTACTTGGACACCTCGGAGCGGCGCGTGCGACCACTCAGCTCCTTGACGATGCCAATGACGTCCGGCAGTTCCATCGTGCCTTCGATGGCCGAATGGCTCGAGAGGATCTGCTCGACCAGGGTCGACCCTGAACGCGGCAGGCCGACGATGAAGATCGGGTCGGGCGCGGCGCAGCCCTGTCCCTGGCGCGCGGCGAAAAATTCAGGCGTGAACAGCGCGCGTGCGCGCCGGACGTTCTCGGTGATCGCGCTGCTGTCGTAGGGCACGACTTGCTTGCGCAGCAGGTTGCCCTGGGCGTACTGCTCGAACGATTCGGCGTACTGCTTGGCGTCCTCGGCCGCTTTGCCCAGCGCAAAATGGAAATGGAACCGGTCCTCGACCGTCAGGTCTGCGCGTGCAAGCTGCGCGCGCATCGCCGCGACGTCGGCGGGCGTGAACCGGAAAGTCTTCAGGTTGGCCAGGCTCCAGTAGGTTTCTCCCAGCCGCGGCTCGAGTTCGACCGACCTGCGATAGGCGCCGATCGCTTCGTCCTGGCGGCCGGCGGTCTTGAGCGCATGTCCATGACTGAGCCACACCTTGGCGTGCTGCGGATATTCCTGCAGCAGCTGCTCGTACAGCCGGATGGCCTCGTCGAACCTGCCCACGCGTGCCAGCACCACGGCCCGCAGGTTGCGGAAGCTGGGACTGCGCGGCTCCGCGGCCAGCAGCAGGTCGAGCTGGGCAAGCGCTTCGACGGGCTTGTTGTTCCGGTGCAGCACCACTGCGTAGTTGTGGCGCGCAGCCCTGAAGCCAGGCGCCAGTTCCAGGCAGCGGGTGAGCAGGTTCTCGGCATCGGCATAGCGACCGATGCGCGAAGCGACCTCCGCGAGCATGCGGATTGCTGCGACGTCCGTCGGGAACCGCTTGAGGTGATTGCGCAGCAATGGCTCGGCGACGGCGATGCGGCCTTCAGCGAGAGCGAGTGCGGGTTCCATCAGGCGCGGGTCGCGGATCGAGTTGCGCACATGGTTGGCATACGCCTGGTCCGCGCTTGCGGTGTCGCCCATGGCGTGGAGATGGTCGCCGAGGGCGCGCCATGCGTCCGCCAGCGTAGGTTGCAGGCGGACCGCAAGCCGCAGCGCCTCGACGGCCTCGCTGCCGCGGCCTGCATCGCCCAGGGCGAGCCCGAGCTCGAGTTGGGCGGCCGCCCAGCGCGGTTGCGCCCTGGCCAGGGGTTCCAGCACGCTCAGCGCGGTGTCGGCCCGTTGCAGGCGCCTGTGGGAGCTCCCGAGCAGCAGTGTCGCCGCGGGGTGACCTGGGACCGCGGCCAGGATCTCAGCGGCTTGTTCGGCAGCGAGGCGCGGCTGGTCGGCGAGCAGCTTCTCGGCGTGGGCCAGGGCCACGTCGAGAGTTCCAACGGGGTCGGGCCCGCTCGTCATCCAGGATTCCCGTGTTTTGACACCACAACGGGCGAATGAAAGACTGCCGCGCACTTAAAGTCAAACGCCACGTGGCGATTCGGGTCTACATGTTGTTGGGATGCGACGAAACGATGGCTCGAGGTATTTTCCCTGCACAGTCCTGTCGCAGAAATGTGCCCGCCGCCCCAAAACGGCGCGCACTGCAACGCGCTGCGTGGTGCTGTGTCGGCGCGCTCGTGGCGCCGACTTTGCTCGTCGCTGCCACGCCGAAGCCAGCGTTATCGGCGGTGCCGTTCATGCCTGACTCGGGCACGGTGGCGCTGCACTGCGGCCGCTTGATCGATGGCGTCAGCAGCGTTGCCCGCGGCCCGTCGACGGTCGTCATCCGGCAGGGCCGCATCGAGTCCGTGAGCGATGGGTCAGCCAGTCCGCCGGGTGTCGCAACCTTCGACCTGTCGCAGTACACCTGCCTGCCGGGCCTGATCGACATGCACACGCACCTGTCGGACAGCGCGCATGAGACTTCGGACCTGAGCATCTACTACCGCCGCACCCCGGCGGAACAGGGCGCGATCGCCCGCGTGAGCGCAAAAGACACGCTCATGGCCGGCTTTACCGGGGCGCGGGACGTCGGCACCTACATCGCCTGGGTCGACCGCGACCTGCGCGATGCGATCAACCAGGGCGCCGCCGTCGGGCCGCGCATGCAGGTCGCCGGCTTTTATCTCACCGTGCCCGCGGGCGGCGGCGACCTGGTCATACCTGGCCACGCGGAATCGAGCATCCCGCCGCAAGTGCGCATGGGCGTGGCCCGCGGCCCGGACGAGTTCCGCCAGAAGGCCGAGCTGGCCGTGGCCGGCGGCGCAGACGTGCTGAAGATCATCGCCTCGGGCGCCGTGCTCGCCTTTGGCGGCGTACCCGGCGAGCGCGAGATGTCGCCCGGTGACATCAAGGCCGTCGTCGACGTCGCGCATGCGCACGGCATCAAGGTGGCGGCGCACGCTCACGGCGCGCAGTCGATCAAGGACGCGATCCTGGCCGGAGCCGATACCATCGAGCATGCATCGCTGATCGATGACGAGGCGATCCAGCTGGCCAAGCTGCATGGGACGGCGCTGTCGATGGACGTCTACAACGGCGACTACATCGACACCGTCGGCCGCGAGGAGAAATGGCCGGAAGAATTCCTGCGCAAGAACGTCGAGACCACGGAAGCGCAGCGCCAGGGCTTCACCAAGGCGCACCGTGCCGGCGTCGACATCGTCTTCGGCACCGACGCGGCCGTGTACCCGCACGGGCTCAACGCCCGTCAGTTCCCGATCATGGTCGAGCGCGGCATGACGCCGATGGCGGCCATCCAGTCCGCCACGTCGCTCGCGGCGAAGCACATGGGCTGGGACGACCGGATCGGCAGCCTGCAGCCCGGAAGGTTCGGCGACGTCATCGCGGTCAAGGGCGATCCGCTCGCCGACGTGACCCGGCTGCAGGATGTTGCCGTGGTCATCAAGGGCGGTCTCGTTTTCAAGCAGCCTGCGAACTGAGCGGTGACGGCGACGTTGGACGTGTCCGACCTGCATGCGCCGGCGCTGACCGGCGAGTTGCGCCGGCTTGCGCCCAACGTGACGCGGCTCGTGGCGCCGAATCCCAGCGCGCTCACTGGCGCCGGCACCAACTGCTACATCGTCGGCACCGGGCCCGATTTCGTCGTCGTGGATCCGGGTCTGGACGATACCGCGCACGTCGAGCGCATTCTGGCCGCCACGAGCGCGCGTATCAGTCACGTGCTGTGCACGCACTCGCATCCGGATCACTCGCCCGGTGCTGCGGCGCTCAGGAGCGCGACGGGCGCCATCGTGCTCGGACGCCCGGCGCCCGACGACGGCTACCAGGACGAGTCGTACCGGCCCGATGCCACGCTCACGGACGGCGACCTCATCAGTGCTGCAGGCGCGAACCTCCGTGCATTGCACACGCCCGGCCACGCGTCGAACCACGTGTGCCTGTTGCTCGAGCCTGAAGGCTGGCTGATGACGGGCGACCACCTGATGGGCGGCTCGACGGTCGTGATCCTGCCGCCCGATGGCTCGATGCGCCTGTACCTGGAATCGTTGCAGCGTCTGCGCACGCTGCCGCTCACGGCGCTGCTGCCGGGTCATGGCGCGGTCATGGCGGATCCGCTCGGCGAGATCGACCGCGTGCTCGCGCATCGACTGCAACGGGAAAACAAGGTGATCGAGGGGCTGATGACCCTGGGCGGCAGCGCCACGCTGGACGCGCTGGTGCCCGTCGTCTACGCCGACACACCGGTCCGGCTGCACCCGCTTGCGCGCCATTCTTTGCTCGCCCACCTGCAGAAACTGCTCGAGGAACGACGCGTGACGCAGGAGGGCGAGCACTGGACGTGGCTCGCAGCGTGACCGCGGCCCTGCCGGCACGCGACCGGCTGCAACGCATCGAACTCGTCGCCGCCAGCGTGCGGCTCGGCGCGCACTGGGCAGTGCAGGATGCGTCGCTCGACGTTCGCGCCGGAACCCGCTGGCTGCTGCTCGGCCCCAATGGTGCAGGCAAGACGGTTTTGCTCAAGCTGCTGCGGGGCGATTTCTGGCCCACGCCGACGGGCCGCGAGTCGCGCCGCTACCACCTGCGCAGTGGCGAAGTGCTCGACCAGCCCCTTTTCGCCGCCGACCGCATCGCTTACCTCGGCCCGGAACGACAGGACCGCTACGAGCGCTACGAGTCGACGCTCGACGTGCAGCAAGTGGTGCACACGGGCTTCGACGACAGCGACTTCCCGCTGCTGGCGGCCACGGCGGCGCAGCGACGTCGCATCGCGCTGGTATTGCAGCAGGTCGGGCTTGCGGGCTGGCGGGAGCGGCCGTTCCTTTCGTTGTCTTACGGCCAGCGCAGGCGCGTGCTGCTGGCGCGCGCGGTCGTGCGTGAACCGGACGTGCTGCTGCTCGACGAGGCATTGAACGGCCTGGACACGAAAGGGCGGGCCGCCTTTCATCGTGCGCTGCGCAGGCTGTCGTCGCCGCACACGGCCTATGTCCTCAGCAGTCATCGCCTCACGGACGCGCCGGCAAGCCTTACGCATGTCGCACGGGTCGCGGCAGGACGCGTCACGGTCGTCGTCGAGCGCAAAGCAGGGCAGAGCGTTGCGAGCCTGCTCGCGGCGACGGCGCGCAGCCAGCAGACGCAGGGTGGGCCGGTGCGCAGGCGCAGCCGGGCCCCTGCGCTGCCGGCATCAGGCAGGCCAGGTGACGCAGGCGAACTGTTGCGTCTGCAGCGAGCCACGGTGTTTCGCGGCGAGCGCGCGATCATCGGCGCGTTCGACTGGATCCTGAATCGTGGCGAACACTGGCGCCTGCGGGGCGCCAATGGCGCGGGCAAATCGACGCTGATTGCCGTGCTGTACGGCGACCTGTGGCCCGCCCATGGCGGCGAGCGAGTGCGGCGCTGGCCCATCGCTGCGGACTGGAAGGCGCGGGTCGGACTCGTGTCGCCCGAACTGCAGGCGGCCTATGCTGCGACCGGCTGTACCGTGGAGGAGATCGTCGCGTCGGGCCTCCACGCCAGTATCGGGCTGAACGACACTCCCACGGCCGGCGAACTGCGACGAGTCCGCGCCGAACTGCGCGCGTGGGACTTGAATTCACTCGCGGCCCGGCGGGCGCGCGAACTCTCGTACGGGCAACTGCGCCTCGCCTTGCTGGCGCGCGCTTTCGTGCGCCCGCGGCGCCTGTTCCTGCTCGACGAGCCGTTCGACGGACTGGACACGGCGGCTCGCGCGCTGACGCGTGGACGGCTCGACGCAGCGGTGCGGCGTGGTGCGACGCTCGTGCTCGCAACGCATCACGACGAGGACGTGCCTGCCTATGTGCGCAAGGGCCTGCTGCTGCGCCGTGGCCACACGCCCAAGGTCGAACGGGCCTGACGGCCGACAGCGGCCATCGCGGCCCTGCCCGGGTCAGAGCGGCAGTACGGCCTCGTAGACGATCACGGCGTCGCCCGACACGCGCACGCCTGACGCGCGCTTGCCGCTGCAGGCCACGTTCACTTCGACGCGGCCCGGCCGATCCACGAAGCGGCCCTGCAGGCCGACGAAGGACGCTTCGCCATCCTTGGGCGCGAGCAGCCCGTAGTGCAGCAGGTACACGCCGAGCATGCCGTGCGCGTTGCCGCTCACGGGATCTTCCGGCACGCCGATCACCGGGCAGAACATGCGCGACTCGGTGGTCGTGGGTTGCGCGCCCGGCTGCACGGCGAAGACGAAGAAGCCGTCGGCACCGACATGCGACGTGAGGTGGATCAGCTGGTCCATCTGCGGCTGCAGCGAGTCGAGGGTGTCGGGCGACTGCAGCCCGATGAGCAGGCGCGAGTTGGCCGTGCTCATCACCTGCACGGGGCATGCAGGGTGCAGGCTCGACGAACTGATGCCGAGCGCATCGAGGACCGGTCCGAGGCGCTCCTCGGGCACGATCGGCCCGAACGTCGCGGGTGTCTGGTCGATCGTGACGCGCAGGTCCGGCGCCTTGCCGCTCACCTCGACGCCGACGATGCCTGCCGGGGACTTCTGGCGCACCTTGCCATGCGGAATGCCGTCGGCGATGGCGCGCACATAGTGTGCCGCCACCGTGGCGTGCCCGACGAATCCCACTTCGCGTCGCGGTGAGAAGAAACGCAGTTCCACGTCATAGTCCGGCGAGTCGGAGCCGAGCACGAAGGCGACCTCGATGCCGGCCAGCTCGCGCGCGATGCGTCGCATCTCGTGTTCGTCGAGGACGTCCGCATCCAGCACCACGGCGGCTGGATTGCCGCAGAAGCGCTCACGCGTGAAAGCGTCGACGAGGAACAAGCGGCATTTGCGCTGGGTCATGGGCGGGAAGGCAGCAGGGATTGGGATGCGCATTAGTCCTGACCCGCTGCGCCCAGTCAATATATTCACGCCTCTGCAGGCCGCTCTCGCCCTATAATCTGCGCCACCTTGGGGTGGCCTGACAGGGCCTGAGATGTCGACCGCGCGCGCATAAATGGCGCTGCTCATCGACGAACCCGTCGAACCTGATCCGGTTAGTACCGGCGTAGGGAGCAGGTAATGCCACTCGGACTGTCTCTAATTTATTCGTATTCATTTGCCGGGGCGCGCGGCCGCGGCGCCTGCGTGCGCGCTTATGCGACAGGGCTGGAGCAACGGGCGCAGTGGCCTGGCTGGCGCGGTATGCAGCCCATGCCGGTCGTGCTGGCGTGGCTGCTGTCGGGTGCGCCAGTGCACCTGCGCAGGCTCAGGCACTCGAGGAGATCGTCGTCACTGCGTCGTTGCGCGACCAGAGCAGCAGCGAGATGCCGGTCAGCATCACCGTGCTCGATCGGGCCACGCTCGAGGCGGCGGGCCTGCAGCATTTCGGCGACGTGCTCGGACTGGTACCCAACCTGAACTGGTCGGGCGGCACGTCCCGGCCGCGCTTTTTCCAGTTGCGCGGCATCGGCGAGCTGGAGCAATACCAGGGCGCACCCAATCCATCCGTGGGTTTCCTCGTCGACGACATCGACCTGAGCGGTGTCGGCATGCCGGCCACGCTGTTCGACACGGAGCAGGTCGAAGTCCTGCGTGGGCCGCAGGGCACGCGGTACGGGGCCAATGCGCTGGCCGGCCTCATCAAGATCAAGACGCGGGATGCGGAGCCCGAATCCGACCTGATCACCGAGCTGACGGGCGGGGAGTTCGGCACGTGGTCCGCGGGCGTGGCAGGAGGCGGCGCGCTGGGCAACGCGGGATCGGCGTGGCGCGTCGCCGCACAGCAGTTCGAAAGCGACGGCTTCCAGCGCAACACGTTCCTCGACCGCGACGACACCAATGGCCGCAGCGAAGCAACGCTCAGAGGCAAACTGCACTGGGAAATCGCTCCCGGCTGGCGTGCGGACATGGCCGCGCTCTACGTCGACATCGACAACGGCTTCGATGCGTTCGCGCTCGACAACTCGCGCCGCACCCAGAGCGACAACCCGGGTCGCGATGCGCAGCGGACGCGTGGGATCTCGGCCGACGTGACGGGTGATCTTGGCGACTACCGCCTGCGCAGCGTCAGTGCCTATGCGTGGTCGGACAGCATCTACAGTTTCGACGGCGACTGGGGCAACGATGCCCGGTGGGGCGACTACGCGCCCTATGATTACTTCTCCAACTACGCCCGCGAGCGCTCGACGTTCAGCCAGGACCTGCGCCTGGCCGGTGGCCGTGCCGACGCCGTCGATTGGGTCGCCGGAATCTACGCGTTGCGCCTCGACGAGGACTCGCTGCAGCGCGACGAGTTCGCGGGCGAACTGCTGCGGCCTCTGCTCTCGACACAGTTTGCAGCCACGTCGCTCGCGGCCTACGGCGAGGCCGAGTGGGACATGCCCGGTCATGCGTCGTTGACCGCGGGGCTCCGCGTCGAGAGTCGCTCCGCCGATTACGCGGACTCCGACGGCGCCCGCTTCGACCCGCGCGATACGATGGTGGGTGGCCAGCTCTCGCTGCAGGGCCCGTTCCGGGCGGACAACCAGTGGTACGCCACGGTGGCACGCGGCTACAAGGCGGGCGGTTTCAACATCGGGCAGTTCGTGCCTGACGAACGCCGGCAGTTCGCGCCCGAATACCTGTGGAACGCGGAGGCGGGCCTGCGCTTCGTGGCCGCGGCTGCCCGCCTGCAGGCGGAGATCGCGCTGTTCCACATGTGGCGCGAGGAACAGCAGGTTGCCACGTCGTTCCAGCTCGTCCCGGGCGATCCGCTTTCCTACGTCTTCTACACCGACAACGCAGCGCGGGGCCGCAACTACGGGCTCGAAGCCTCGGTTGCGTGGCAAGCCGCGGAACGCCTGCAGGTCGGCGCGACGCTCGGCCTGCTGCATTCAGAATACCTCGGTTACCAGTACGGCGACCGCGACCTCGATGGCCGCGAGCAGTCGCACGCGCCGGGCTACCAGTACTCGCTGTCGGCACAATGGGGCGGGGACCAGGGCTGGATGGCGCGGGCCGACCTGAGTGGCGTCGACGCGTTCTATTTCGACGCGAGCCACGACCAGCGTTCCGATCCCTACGTCGTGCTCAACCTGCGGGCGGGCTACGCGCATGGCCCGTGGTCGGCACAGGCCTGGGTGCGCAACATCAACGATGCCGATTTCGCCGTGCGCGGGTTCTACTTCGGTCTCGAACCCCCGGATTTTTCCAACAAGCTCTACACGCAGAGCGGCGACGGACGGATGGCGGGAATCACCCTGCAATGGCGCTGGTAGGGCGGCGCCGTTGCAACACATGCAAGGAGACGAGAAATGCGCAGCGCCGTTGAGATCAGCCTGTATCCGCTCGATGCCGACTACGTGCCGCCGATCAAGGACTTCATCGAGCGGCTGAATGCCTACCCCGAACTCGACGTCGTCACCAATGCGATGAGCACCCAGGTGGCGGGCGAGCACGGTGCGCTTTTCGCGGCACTCGAGCGTGAGACGCGACGGACCTTCGGTGCGGAGCGGCGCGCGGTGTTCGTCATGAAGCTGCTGGGCGGCGTGCCCACCTCGGACGAAGGTTGAGTCGCGTCGAGCACGCCATCGACTGCACTGGTGACGTTGCCGGCCATCGAGTGGGTCGCGGCGGCGCTGGCCCTGGGCTACCTGCTGCTCGCAATCCGGCAAAGTCCGTGGTGCTGGGCTTTCTGCCATCGCCAGCGCACTGCTGTACCTGGCGGTGTTCGCGCGCGCGGGCCTGTACATGCAGGCCGCGCTGCAGGTGTTCTACGTGGGCATGGCAGTCTATGGCTGGCGCACGTGGCGCGGCATTGCGGGCGATGCGCCCGTGGCGATCTCGCGCTGGCCGTGGCAGCGCCATCTCGTGGCGCTGGTCGCCGTTGCGTTCGTCGCAGGAATCAACGGCGCGCTGGTCGCACGGCAGGCCGGCGGCGACTGGGTTCCGTTCGTCGATGCGGCCATCGCCTGGGGCAGCGTGCTTACCACCTGGATGGTTGCGCGCAAGATCATCGAGAACTGGCTGTACTGGATCGTGCTCGACGCGGCGATGGCGGTGCTGGCCGCAACACAAGGGCTGGCCGTTACTGCAGTGCTCTTCGGCTCTACACTGCGCTCGCGTTTCGTGGCTACTGGCAATGGCGACAGGATGAGCGCGCCACGCTGGTACGGCTGGCATGAACAGTACGGTTTACGGCTGGCCGCAGGCGGAACGCGCAGCCCGCGAAGCACTCGGGTTGCATGCCGACACCGCCGCTTTGGCGCGTGCACGCTTCACTCCGATCCTGGGCAGCCTCAGCAATTTTGCCTGGCATGCGGTGACCGGTACTGCAGAAAACTTCGTGCGCCTGGCGCGACCGGGCAGTGAGAGGCTGGGCGCGAACCTCGACGCGGAGGCGGCGATCCTGCACCTGGTGGCTGCGGCGGGCATGGCGCCTGCGGTCGTCAGGTGTGACCCGGCTGCCAGGCTGTTGGTCACCCGCTGGATCGACGCCCGCCTCGATGCACCGGACTTCACCGCTTCGCCCGCACTGGAACAGGTCGGTGACGCAATGGCGCGATTGCATTCACTGCGCGTCCCGGCGCACCTGCGTCAGGTCCGGTTCGGCGACCAGGCGCGCCTGCTCGAGGCAGGGCTGCCAGCGTCGGTGCTGCGGGCTGATTTTACGGCGGTGGCCACGGCAGCATTCGCGCAACTCGACTCGGAGCCGAGGCTTTCTCTATGTCATAACGACATGCACTCGCAGAACATCGTCATCGATGCGGAGCAGAGGCTCTGGCTCGTGGATTGGGAATATGCAGGACTCGGGGCTCCAGTCTTCGACCTGGCCTCGTTTACTTGCCAGGCCGATTTGTCGGCGGCGGCCACCCGCACGCTCTGCAACGCGTACGTCCGCGCGGGAGGGGCCGTGGAGCAGGACCGGCTGGCGCTCGCGTGCTGGGCCTTCGACTACGTGCAGTGGCTCTGGTACCAGGGCCTGCGGGCCGCGGCAGTGGACGGCCCGGAACCGAGCGAAGCTGCGCGCCGGTCCGAACGGATCGAATTGCGGTTGCTGGAGCGTGCATCCGCGGTCTTGCGCTGCAATAATCACTGATTCGAACAACACAACGACGAACGGGTGCGAGCATGGCGAAGATGGTGGTGACCGACCGCGACGGCAACGTGCACGAGGTCGAAGCCCGGGCGGGTCTCAAGCTGATGGAGACGCTGCGCGAATTCGACTACGGCGTGACGGCGATTTGCGGCGGCCTGTGCTCGTGCGCAACGTGCCACATCTTCATCAAGCCTGAATGGATGCCGCGGCTGCCCGCGCCGCAGGGCGACGAAAAAGAACTGCTGGTCGAGCTGCAGCACTACGACGCCGCCACATCGCGCCTCAGCTGCCAGGTCGACTTCACGGATGCCCTGGACGGTCTCGAGCTGAAGATCGCGCCCGACGAGTGACCGCAGGCTAAGCAGCCGCGCGCGGCCCCGTTTCCACCAGGTTGATGCTGCGACACGTCCAGGCAACCTGGTCGCGCTGGTTGCGCAGCGTGTAGCGGAACTCGACGATGCCGCGCCCCGGATCCGACTGCGACGGGCGCTTGGCCAGGCATTCGAATTGCGCCCGCAGCCTGTCGCCCGCGCGCACGGCCACGGGCCACTTCACGTCTTCCCACGCCACGCCGCAGATCCAGGCGATGTCACCGCTGATCTCGTGGTCGAGCCGGCGCCACAGCGCCATCGTGTAGATGCCGGAGGCGATCACTTCGCCGAAGACCGAGCCCCGCGCGGCTTCCGGGTCCGCATGGAAATACTGCGGGTCGTAGGCGCGCGCGAACGCGAGCAGCGCGTCCAGTTCGACGGTCGCCGCGTGCGATTCGCGCGTCTCCCCGACGACGAGGTCGTCGTAGTAGCGGCGTCCGCTCACTTCTCGCCGTTGATGTAGCGATCGATTTCGCGCTGGTAGTGACGCAGCCGTGCTTCCTGCTGGCCCCACAGCGGTCCGCGGAAACCGCGCGACTTCTGCCCGCGCTGCACGGCCTCGACCAGGTCGACGTCCTGGTTCAGCACGTCGCCCAGGTCGGCCCGCGGCTCACCGATGAAGTGATGCTCGATGTTCGGCCGGGTCGCGCCGGTCACGTCCGTGTCCTTCGGCAGGCCCATCCAGCCCGGCACCGAATACTTCGGGTCGTCGACGTAACGCACGAGCGTCATGTTGTCGTAGAAGAAACGCTCTGGATCGGTCGGGTGCGGCTGGAAGCGCATGATGAACACGCCTTCCGGGTGCATGCCGATCTGCACGTTGGGAAAGTAGCCGGTCGCCCAGCTGTCGGTCAGCTGGCCGTCCGTGAACTTGTCGTAGTGATCGAGCCCCAGGCGCTTCGCGCGTGCACGCTTCGCTTTCTGCACGGCCTCGCGCACCTCGAGTGCCGTGCCCTGGAACGTGGCCGGATCCATGCCGGCTTCGATCATCATGTACTTGAGGCCTTCGTTGACGTTCTCGCGATCGTGCATGCGGTGGCTCGGCGTGCAGATCGGCACGATCATGCGCTGGAACCCGTTCGGGTACGTGTCGTACTGCGAGTAGTCCTCCATCACGCCCTGCGTCTGCGGGTGGATGTGCGGCAGGTGGTACGTCTCGTAGAAGGCGTCGACGCCGGTCTTCCAGTTCGCCTGCCACTCGGTGCGCACGTGACGCACCACGTGCATCTCGTCGATCCGGTAGTTCTCGATGTAATCGGGCGGCAGTCCGATCCACTCGCGCAGCGGCGGGGCTTTGCCGTCCATGTTGATGAAGATCAGGCCCCCGATCTGATCGCAGCGCACGGACGTGAGGCCGGGGCGGTGGCCGACCACTTGCGGGTCAAAGCTGTGCTCGTCGGTGATGCAGTCGAGCTTGCCGTCGATGCAGAAACGCCAGGCATGGAAAGCGCAGGTGAACTTGGCGACGCTGCCCCGCTCGTTGAGCGCAATCGGATTCGCGCGGTGCGGACAGACGTTGTAGAAGGCCTGGATGCCGCCATCCTCCTGGCGCACGATCACGAAACTCTCGTGGCCGTGGTTGAAGACCGTGTAGTCGCCTTCTTCGGGGATGTCCGAGGTGACGCCGGCGAGCAGCCACACGCGCGGCCACAGGTGCGTCCATTCTTTCTGCATGAATTCGCGCGAGTAGTAGCGCGACGGGTCAGGCGCGGCGTGGCCGTTATCCGGCTCGGGCTGCTTGGCTTCGAGCGAACCGGCGGGTGCGCTCAGGGTCATCGGCCACTGGGGCTTCAGGTTGGCAGCCATGAGGGTTTCCTTGGGTTCGCGCGGTGGAGAACGTCGAATATAGCAAAGGGCCGAAAAAGAAACAGACTTGACTGTTTTCTGTCCATTCGGTGGCCCGCCTGGAGTGTTGCAAAAATGCGTCAAAGGTGCTGCTCAGCGAGGAAAGTACTTTTTTCCAAGCGTTGTGCAGCAATCTAGACTGTGTTTTGCGTTGCAAAAATGAAAAACAGTCTTGATTGCTTTTTTTGTGCCTCTGCTTTAAAAAGCATCGAAAGCCAAGTCGATTCTGTCACCGACCGTTTCACTTGAACCGAGCCGCAGCCGCGGCACTACTGACCGGGGGAAAGCTACATGACCGTGTTCCGTTCACGCACGACGCCGCTTGCTCGCATCGTTTCCGCAGTGCTTGCCGCCGCCGCCGCGCCCGCCGCCATGGCGCAGGACGCCACCGGGGGGCTCGAAGAAGTGCTCGTCACCGCGACGCGCGCAGGCATCACCAACCTGCAGCAGACGCCGGTCTCGGTCTCGGCCGTGACGGCCGAAGACATCGACCGCATGGTCGCGCGCGACATCTCGGGCATCGCGTCCTCGGTGCCGGGCTTCTCTGCCTCGCGCATCACCGCATTCAACGCCGCGTCGTTCGCGATGCGCGGCGTCGGTCTCACGGACATCATCGTCTACCAGGACTCGCCCGTTGGCGTGACCATGGACGACTTCGTGCTGCCCAGCGTGCAGACACAGTTGCTCGACACCTTCGACATCGAAAGCATCGAAGTCCTGCGCGGCCCGCAGGGCACGCTGTTCGGCAAGAACACGACGGGCGGCGCGGTCAACATCCGCAGCAAGCGCCCGGACATGGACGAAATGGGCGGTGACGTGCGCCTCGGCTACGGCAGTTTCAATGCCGTTCGTGCGCAGGGCTCCATCGACGTGCCCGTCATCGACGACGTGCTGGCGTTGCGTTTCGTCGGTGCGTATTCGAAGTCGGACGGCTACTACAAGCTCGGCGCCAACTATGGTCCGATCAACACGCTGAACATCTTCGGGGGCACCTTCGCACCGTTCAACATTCCGGGCGTCACGGGCACCACGGGCGCGGGCAGTCCCAACAAGAGCTCGGGCGGCGACGACAACCTCAACGGCCGCATCAAGGCGCAGTGGAACGTGAACGAGGACCTGACGTTCCTCGCGCAGTACGAAATCATGCGCGATCGTTCGGACGCCGTGCCGGCCTACAACGACACTCCGCGGAACGGCCCGTATCTCTGGAATACGCTTGGTTTCACGCGTCCGAACGGCGACCCGATCAAGAACGTGGGCTCCACCCAGCGCCAGGACTCGCTGCTCAAGATGGGCGATGGCCAGGTCATCGACGTCGACGGCATCTACCTGAACATGGAATGGGACCTGGGCTTCGGCACGGTGTACGCGAACGCAGGCAAGCGCGACCAGGACGAACACCTGCCGAACACCTATACCGGCGCCGCACCGGTCAACCAGGCAACGGGCGAGGTCATTTCGCTGTTCGACGCGACGCGCGATACGACACGTGAAACGACGCAGTTCGAGGCGCGCTTCGCGTCCGACTTCGACGGCTCCGTCAATTTCGTCGCCGGCGTGTTCCAGCAGACGAATGACGCGGCCTTCTGCGTGGTGCAGGTGCTCGGCTTCATCGACCTGGCCTTCGACCTGGGTTCGATCGGTGCGCCGCAGCAGCTCAACAACAGCACGCCACAAGTCCTGTGCAACGAGCAGGACTCGGACTCGCTGGCTGGCTACGTCGACGGCACCTGGGAAGTCACGGAACAGTTCTCACTGTCCGGCGGCTACCGCATGACGCGCGACGAGCGTTCCTGGGCGGGCCGCACGCAGGTCGGCTTCGACATCCTCGACGACAACCTGAACAACGGCAGCCTCTCGTGGCGCGACTTCAGTGACCCGCTGCAGGCCGGCAACTTCAACCGGTACCCGGGCGGCATCATTGTCAACGAGAACACGCCGGGCTTCGGCAACCTGTCCGAGTCGTGGACCGAGCCGAGCTGGCGCCTGGTCGGCTCCTACAAGTTCACCGACAACCTGTTCGGCTACGCCACGATCTCCGAAGGCTACAAGGCGGGCGGTTACAACGACCAGACCGGCACCAGCGGCCTGATGGTCTCCGAGCTCACGCGCCCGGTCGACCCGGAGTTCGCGACGAACTACGAAATCGGCATGAAGTGGGAGAGCGAGGACAACCGCTTCCGTTTCAACCCGACCGTGTTCTTCACGGAGTACAAAGACGCGCAGCGCGCGGTGAACATCCTCACTGAGAAGAACGGTGCGCAGTTCCAGGAGACGGTGTTCTACAACGCGGCCGAGGTGGAAGCGAAGGGCATCGAGATGGAGTTCCAGGCGGTGCTGACGGAAGCCTTCCGGATCCGCGCGCAGGCTTCGTACCTGGATGCGTCGTATAACGAGTTCATCATCGACCAGCCCGGCCTCTCCGACCCGGCGTCGGGCGGCGTGATCCTGCCGTTCTTCGGCGACTTCTCGGGCCTGCCGGTGCCGCGCTCGCCGGAGTTCATGGGCTCGATCCAGGCCCTCTACACGTGGAGCCTTGGGAACGGCTCCCGCGTGGAGTTCGGTGCGGAGTACTACCACGAGGACGAGAACCTGTTCTACATCTCGGCGGCAGGTCGCGAATACGACGCCTACCTGGACGAGAAGAACCTGCTCAACGCCTCGGTGACGTATACCGATCCGGACGCCAACTGGTTCGTGCGCGGCTACGGCAAGAACCTGACGGACGAGCGGTATCGCATCGCCTCGCAGTCAGTCGCCACGCTGTGGACGCACTCCCAGTTCGGCGCGCCGATCAACTACGGCATCGAGTTCGGCATGGGGTTCGGCTCGCGCTAATCCCGCGGCGCTGACGTAAGACGAAATAGGCCGGCGCAAGCCGGCCTATTTTTTTGCTGCGTCACCGGTGCAGGTGACCCATCCTGCGCGATCGGGTAAACAGCAGACGCTCGGCTGCTTCCGAGCTCGGCCACAAGCGGTCTTCAGGTGACGTTGACTATGGCAGTCGGTCGCCGACGCTATGATTCCTGACAAACTCGTCGCGCACCGGGGACGGAGATGTTCACCGTTCCCGAGCGGAGGCGCATGGGCGGCGCCCGGTCTTCGGGCCTACCGTGCCAAGGCATCCATGATGGCGTTCTGGCCATTCACCATCGAGAACATGAACAGGTTGTGCTGCCCGGTTGGCACCGTGTTGCGTCCCACCATGGGCGATCCGCTCATCATCGAGCCGCCGTGCGAGTGGCCGCCGTGCTCAAGCGGATGCATTCTTGTCATCCAATCCGTCATGGCGTCAGCGTCGAGCAGGGTGCCCATGCCTTGGTAGTGACCGTCGAGCGATCCGCAGGACGTCACAGCAGCATCCATCTGATACATGTTGTGCGTCGCATCAGGCACCGTGACCGTGCCATTGATGAGACAGCCCCGCGAGTCGCTGGCCGTAATCTGGCCGTTGGCGCCGACCGTCATGGTCATCGTATAGCCGTTCGAGGTGCTTCGCGTGTACACGCCCGCAACGGTGCCCAGCGCCGCCGGCCGACTCCACATTGGACTCGGCATCATGTTGAACGTGCCCGCGTCGCCACTGCCCGCGTAGCGACCACTTGTCATGCTGGTCGAGTGGTGATCGATCATCATCGACGCGGTGCCGTGGTTGGTGCCGTCCGGGAAATGTTCACCCTCATGCATGTGACCGCGGAACGTGGCGTCGAAGTGGTCACCGGTCATCGGGATCTGCCCGCTCCAGACGCGACCGTCGGTGGTCATCCAGACGCTGTGCCCGTCGGATCCGGTCAGCGCGACGACTGGTGACGACTGGCTGATCGTGGTCGAATCGATCGTGCCTTTCCACACGCCGGGCGTGGTTGCCACCGAGGGTGTCGTCGGCTCGGACGGAGCGCCAGTTGGAATCGGCGATGGCGTCGAGCTTGAGCCCCCGCCGCCTCCGCCACACGCGGTGAGGGCCGGCAGTGCCAGCGCGACCGTCATGGCCGCGAACAGGTGATTGCGATAGTTCATGTTCAATCTCCAGATAGCCGTTCTGTGGACAGGCGGCGGGTCGCTATGACCCGTGCCAAGAGGCGTCGTGGCAGACGCGATCAGTTCGGCGGACGGAGAACGTCGAACAGCGGGGAAGAGAACGTGGCGCCCTTGGGCTCGCTCGCGACCTCAGCGGGCGGAGCTGGCTTCAGCGGAACGGAGGCCCCTGTTGCCAGGGCGGGCGTGTGTCCGCATGGACACGCGCACTTGTAGTGACCGTGCGGACCCGAGTGATCCTGCGGGGAGCCGGCAGGCGATTGATCAGGCGCCGGAGGGCAGGCTACGCAATCGCGGTCCATCTGCGGTCTGACGAGCGCGACGCCTGGTTCGCAGTCGGCAGTCCCGGCAAACCCCGACATCGGGTGCGCGAGCGGACCCATCACCATCTGCACGATGACGAGCAGCCCAGAGCACCAGGCGGCGGTCTTGCGGTTCACGCGGCGCATCGTGGAGAAGGGCTCCTGCCCCGTCATCAGAGATGGTGCGTATCCGTGGCGGGACGGCTGCGTACCTGTACTTCGTTTGGACAGCGCGGCCAGCCGAAGTTCATTGGACCGACGCGAATCGAAGTCGCCCGCGACAGGGCCTTGACTCTGGACTATGGTCCAGACTGCAGAGTGGCGTCCCAGAGGAGATCGGGCATGCCCACGTTCAGCATCGGCCAACTTGCCAAGCGCGCAGGTGTCGCCATCGACACCGTCCGCTACTACGAGCGCAACGGATTGCTGGCGCCGGCGGGTCGCCTCGAGTCCGGCTACCGTCGTTACAGCGAAACGCAACTCAAGCGACTGCGGTTCATACGACGCGCGAAGACCCTGGGCTTCACCCTCGCGGACATTCGCGAACTGCTGGCCTTGAGCGATGAGCGCAGCGTCGCGAAGGTCAAGCGCGCCGCCGAGGCGAAGCTCGCCGACGTCGAGCAACGACTTGCCGAGCTGGAGCGGATCCGTGGCGGACTGCGGATGTTGGTCGCATCGTGCCCGGGCCACGGGCGCGCCGACGCCTGCCCGATCCTCAACGCACTGAACGAGGAGGACGCGCCATGAACGCTCATCACGATCACTCGGGGCACACGTGCAGCCACGGACACGGCGGGGGGAACGCGCCCGAGCCTGCAGCGACGGAGCACGTCGATCCGGTCTGTGGCATGACGGTGAAGACCGATTCACCGCATCACGCCCGTCACGAAGGGCGCGAGTATCGGTTCTGTTCGGCTGGGTGCCGCACGAAATTCGTGGCGGACCCGGCCCGGTTCCTGGCCCCGCCCAGCACCGAACCCGAGGCGGTGCCCGCCGGGACGACCTACACCTGCCCGATGCACCCCGAGATCGTGCGCAGCGAGCCAGGCCACTGCCCGATCTGCGGCATGGCGCTCGAGCCGGTGATGCCGACCCTGGGCGACGGCGAGAACCCCGAACTGATCGATTTCAGGCGCCGTTTCTGGTGGACGCTGCCGTTGTCGATCCTGGTGCTGGCGCTGGCAATGTTCGGGCACGGCGTGAATGCCGTGTCACCCACGGTTCGCACCTGGCTCGAACTCGTGCTGACGACCCCCGTGGTGCTGTGGGCCGGCTGGCCGTTCTTCCAACGCTGGGCGCAGTCGATCGCCAATCGCAGCCCTAACATGTGGACCCTGATCGGCACAGGCGTTGGCGCGGCATTCCTCTACAGCGTCGTCGCCACGCTGGCACCGGGGGTGTTTCCCGCCTCGTTCCACGAGCACGGGCGCGTGGCGGTGTACTTCGAGGCGGCCGCGATCATCGTCTCGCTGACGTTGATGGGCCAGATTCTCGAGCTCAAGGCACGCTCGAGCACGTCGGCGGCGCTCAGGGCGCTGCTCGGTCTTGCGCCGAAAACAGCTCGCCGGTTGGGAGCCGACGGCACGGAGGAAGACATTCCGCTCACCCACGTGCACGTCGGCGATCGCCTCCGCGTGCGCCCAGGCGAGAAAGTGCCGGTTGACGGCGAGGTGCTCGAAGGCCGGTCCAGCGTCGATGAGTCGATGCTCACCGGCGAGCCGATCCCGATCGAGAAAGCTCAGGGCGCGAAGGTGATCGGCGCCACGCTCAATGGCGTGGGCGCGCTGGTGATCCGAGCCGACAAGGTGGGTTCGAACACGGTGCTCGCCCAGATCGTGCAACTGGTCGCTCAGGCGCAGCGCTCGCGGGCGCCGATGCAGCGCCTGGCGGACAAGGTGAGTTTCTGGTTCGTCCTCGCGGTGCTGGCTGTCGCGGCCACGACGTTCGTCGTCTGGGGGATCTTCGGGCCGGATCCGTCGTGGACCTATGCCGTGGTCAATGCGGTCGCCGTGCTGATCATCGCCTGTCCGTGTGCCCTGGGTCTCGCCACGCCGATGTCGATCATGGTAGCGACCGGCCGCGCGGCGCAGGCCGGCGTGCTGTTTCGCGATGCCGAAGCCATCGAGCGGCTGCGCACCATCGACACGCTGATCGTCGACAAAACTGGCACGCTGACGCAGGGACGACCGGCCTTCGCGAGGCGGTCGGCCACGAAGGCTTTGCCGATGAGGAGGTGCTGCGGCTGGCCGCCAGCCTCGAGCAGGGCAGCGAACATCCGCTGGCCGATGCAATCGTCACCGAGGACGACGCCGCGACCTGGCACTGACAACGGCGGAAGACTTCGAGTCCGTGACCGGCCTTGGCGTGCGCGGCCGGGTCGAGGGCCGGTCGCTCACGCTCGGCAACATCGCCCTTATGACCGACGTCGGGGCCGATGCCGGCGAGTTCGCAGACACGCCGACCGGTTGCGACTGGATGGTGCCACTGCGATGTTCCTCGCCGTTGACGGCCGTGCTGCCGGCATGGTCGCGGTCGCGGATCCGATCAAGGACAGCACGGCAGCTGCGGTGCAGGCGCTGCGCGCCGAGGGCCTGCGCATCGTGATGGCGACGGGCGACGGTCGGACGACCGCAGAGGCTGTTGCGACGGCGCTGGGCATCGACGAGGCGCATGGCGAAGTGCGCTCCGCAGGACAAGGCGCACTGGTGGCGCGACTGCAAGCCAAGGGGCGGCGGGTCGCGATGGCGGGCGACGGCATCAACGACGCCCCGGCACTGGCAGGGGCCGATGTCGGCATCGCGATGGGCACCGGCACGGACGTGGCGATGTCGAGCGCCCAGGTGACGCTGGTGAAGGGCGACCTGCGCGGCATCGCTCGGGCACGCAAGATCTCGCAGGCCACCGTGGCGAACATGAAGCAGAACCTGGGCTTCGCGTTGCCTGTACAACGCGCTCGGCGTGCCGGTGGCGGCAGGCGTGCTCTATCCGGCGTTCGGGCTGCTGCTGAGCCCGATGATCGCGGCGCTGGCGATGAGCCTGTCGTCGGTCTCGGTCGTAGGCAACGCGCTGCGGCTGCGGCGCGCGTCCTTTTCGGGTGAGTAACCTACTGGGCCGTGCGTGTGCAACTCATACGCCGCACATTTTCGCGTCTGGAGGAATCACGTTATCTACGGGCTGGCACGGCTCGAGCGGAGTGCGGTCGACGCCTTGCCGGATGTGTGATCCCCGACGTCCGGTCGGGGCGTCCGCGGGCCACGGTCGGTGCCGCCGCGAGACCCGGCCCAGTTGATCAAAGCGATTGCGGATCCTCGACCAGTCCGCGCAGCGTCGCGAGAAAGCGGGCCCCCATCGCACCATCGACCACGCGGTGATCGCACGAAAGCGTCAGGGTAACCATGCGACGCACGGCGGGCTGACCGTCCCGTGCCACGACGCGATCTGTCGCGGCGCCGACGGCCAGGATGGCCACCTGTGGCGGGTTGATGATCGCGTCGAAGCGATCCACGCCGAACATCCCCAGGTTGGACACCGTGAACGTGCCGCCCGTGATTTCCTCGCGGGTGAGGCGGTTGCCGCGCGCACGCTCAGCCAGGTCCGCCACCTCGGCGGAAATCTGGGCGGCGGTTTTCGTTTCGGCGGCACGCACCACGGGCGTCACGAGCCCGTTCGCAGACGCGACAGCCACGCACACGTCGGCCTGCGCGTGCTTGACGATCTCGTCTCCCTGCAGTTGGGCATTGACCTCCGGGTGCCGTGCAAGAGCGAGCGCCGTTGCTCGCACGAGCAGGTCGTTGATCGATACCTTGGTCGCACCGGCTCCGTTCAGCGTCGCGCGGCGAGCGAGCAGGGCCGTCAGTTCGACGTCGACGGCGAGACGGTAGTGCGGGATGGTCTGTTTGGATTCCAGCAGGCGTTTTGCAATTGTGGCCCGCATTGAAGTCATGCGCTCGCGCACGGGGCCTGCGCCAGCGACCGCCGCCGACGTCGCCGCGGCACCGGAACTGCCCGACGAAACGCCTTGCAGCGACGCGGCGTACGCCTCGACGTCTTCCTTCGAAACGCGCCCGTGGGTGCCTGTGCCCTTGATCAACGATACGTCGATCCCGAGACGCTCCGCGAGGCGGCGTGCGATCGGGCTGACCTTGCCGCCGCCTTCATCTGCGCTCACAGCGGGTGCAGTTGCGACCGCTGGCGTGAGCACCGAGGCAGTGGCGGGAGACGGGGCCGGAGCGCTGCTGCTGTCGGGCTCGAAACCGGTATCGGCCGGGCGGAAGCTGGCGATGAACGCATCCACGTCGGCGTCGGCCACGTCCGCGCCCGCAAAGACCGCGATCAATGCGCCCACGTTCTCGGTCGCGCCTGAATCGGCCAGGATGCGCCGCAGCGTGCCGCTGGCCGGCGCCTCGACCGAGTTCACGATCTTCTCGGTCTCGACGTCGAGCAGCGCGTCACCCTTGGTGATGGTCTGCCCGGGCTGCGCGTGCCATTCGGTGATGGTGCCCTGGGTCATCTCGATGCCCCACTTGGGCATCGTGATCGGAAAGATGCGTTCGCTCATGCGGATGGACTGCCTGCGGGTGTGGAACCCAGTGCCTCGCCGTCGCCGGCGGCGAACGGGCAATACGGTTCCTTTTCGACGAGGTCGAGCACGAACGAGAGCTTCGCCATGCCTGAGATGATCGCCATGGTGACGCCGAGTTCGAGGATGTCGGCCTGGGAAAAATGCAGCGCGAGGCGGCGGAACAGTTCCGGCGTCACGCGGCCGTCGGGGTTGGTCAGCGCAACTTCACGAGCGTAGGCAATGACCGCCTTCTCGGCGTCGGTGAACGGGCCGTGCTCGAAATCGAGTATCGCATCCACCTGCGCCTGCGTGATGCCGGCCTCGAGGGCGCCCGGCACGTTCTGCTTGTTGCAGGTGCGGCAGCCGTGCAGCAGCGACAGCTCGAGGCGGGCCAGTTGCTTGTAACGCTGCGGGACGTTGCCGCCGAAGAAGATGCCCGCGTAGAAGTCGTTCATCACGAAGTTGAGCATCGCGGGATTCGCCGCGAATGCCTCGACGAAGGCAGGCTCGCCGGTCAGGCGGTTGAGCGTGTCCCACGCGAGGTGGAACTGCGGATCGAGTTCGGCACGCGGAGTGCGTGCGAGCGGGGTTTCGGTCATGACAGCCTCCGGAAAGCGAGCGGTTGCCGGCGCAATGCAGGCCTACTGGCCTGCGCGGAAATACTCGGGCTTGCCGCCGGGCCACTCGGTGTCGCCCCAGCACATGTGGCCGCCGTCGACGACGAGCGTCTCGCCCGTGATGAATTTGCCCGAGGTCGCGGACATGTAGACAACTGCCTCGGCGATGTCCTGCACGTCACCCAGGCGCTTCATGGGGTTGGTGTACGCGAAGTGGTCGACCGCACCTTCCGGGTAGACATTGAGGCCGCGGGTTTCGATGGCGCCCGGAGCGACGCAATTGACGCGAATGCCGAGCGGCGACCATTCGGTGGCCAGGGTCTTGCTCAGGTAGATCACGCCCGCCCGCGCCGCCGTCGTGTGGGCCACCTGCGGCATGCCGCGCCAGATCGTGGCGACGATGTTGACGACGTTGCCGGGCTCGCCGCGGTCGCGCCACATGCGAGCCGCCGACTGCATCATGTACCAGGCGCCGTTCAGGTTGGTGTCGATCACGGCGTTCCAGCCCTTGACCGAGTAATCGATCGCGCTCTGCGGGAACTGGCCGCCGCCGTTGTTGACGACCGTATCGAGTCGGCCGAAGCGCGCAAACGTCGCCTCCATCAACTGCTGCACCTGTTCCGGGTCGCGTATGGTCATGGCGTGCGTGCCGACCTGCCGGCCGATGTGCTGCTGGACGCCCGCCGCGGTTTCGTCGAGCATTTCCTGACGGCGCCCGCAGATCATGACGTCCGCGCCGAGGCGCGACAGCAGGTAAGTGATGCCACGGCCGATGCCGGAGCCACCGCCGGAGACGACGAACACCTTGCCCTCGAGCAGGCCGGGTCGATAGACCGTCTCGAGCGAGGCGAGCTCTTCGTCGGTGAAGCCCCACTCCCTGGGCTTCGTCGTCGGCGGCAGGCGATCGACCTTGGCTGTCATCGTTTAACCTCGGTGCAATCCCAGGACGGACACGCTCGCGACGTTGCGATTCGGGATTCCGCCCAGGTTGTGTGTCAGCCCCAGTGACGGCGAAGAGAGCTGGCGCTCACCGGCTCGTCCCAGCAGCTGCGTATAGATTTCGTAGGCCATGCGCAGGCCCGAGGCGCCCACGGGATGGCCGAAGCACTTGAGCCCGCCGTCCGTCTGGCAGGGCACGGCGCCGGTGCGGTCGTAGCGACCGTCCAGCACGTCGTGCACCGCCCGGCCGTGCGCGGAGAAACCGAGGTCTTCCATCAGCACGAGCTCGGTGATGGAAAAGCAATCATGCACTTCCATGAGATCGATCTCGCGCGCCGGGTCGGCAATGCCGGCTTCCGCGTACGCGCGCTGCGCGGCGATGCGGCTGGTGAGCGTGTGGCCGCCATCCCAGCTTGCGTGACCCATCTCGACGCCATTCGACGGCGCCAGTGCGAGTGCCTTCACCGTCACCATGTCGCGCTTGCCGAGTGCGGCCGCAATGGCGGGCGTGGTGACGATGGCGCACGCGGCTCCGTCGCTCACGCCGCAGCAGTCATAGAGACCGAGCGGATAGGCAACCATCGGTGCGGCCAGCGCCTGTTCGATCGTGATGCGGTTGCGCAGGTGCGCCTTGGGGCTGAGCACCGCATTCTCGTGGCTCTTCCACGAGACGTGCGCCATGGCGCGCTTGACGTCGGCCATCGGCAAGCCGTGCCTCGCCGCATACGCGGCGCCCAGTTGCGCGAACGCGCCCGGGGGCGTGAAGCCGGGCTGCCAGAGATCATCGAAGGTGCCCTTGGTGCGCTCAGGCAAGCCCGCGAACCCTGTGTCCTTGAGCTTCTCGACGCCAAAGGCCAGCGCGATGTCGACGGCGCCCGCTGCAACCGCATACACCGCGCCGCGCAGGGCCTCGCTGCCCGTCGCGCAGAGGTTTTCCACGCGCGTTACCGGCACGTTCGGCAAGCGCAGCGCCATCGACAGCGGCAGCCCGGAGCGCGCCACGTTCTGCTCCTGGTAAAACACGCCGAGCCAGCCCGCCTCGATGCGATCGCGCTCGATACCGGCGTCGGCCAGCGCTTCGGTGAACGCCTCGACCATCAGGTCGTCCGCGCTGCAGTCCCAGCGCTCACCGAAACGCGAGCAACCCATCCCCAGGATCGCGACCTTGTCCTTGATACCGGCAGCCATGCTCAGTTCCTCACCGGGACGGCTTTCCAGAAATAGCGGTGAAAGCCACGGACCCTGTCGAAATCCTTGATGCGAAAGACGAAGCGCACGGGCAATCCGACGCTGCTCTCGCCGGGCCGCGTGTCCGTGAACTCGATGAACACGTTGCCGCCGCCTTCAATCTCGACGTTGCCGTAGACATGCGGCGGACTGCGCGTGACCGCGAGCCAGTCTTCGGTGAAGGTCTTGATGCGCCCGGATTTCTCCGCCAGCGGTTCGGGCGTCTGCGTGTCGAATTCCCGGCACGCGGGATTGACGCAGGCCCGCGCGAGCGGGAACTGCACGGTGTCGCACTTGCCGCAACGGCCGCCGACGAACGCAGTCACGTCTCGGTGCCGACGCCAGGCGGCAGGTTGCGCCGTGCGGTTGTCGCGCTCGGCGCGCATGCCCCAGTCGATGTCGACTTCGCCGCCGTTCGACAGGAAGCGCACGTACTCACGATTCAGGACGCCGCTGGCGAGTGCGCCGGCGCAGCCGCGACCCTTGCTTGCAGCCTGGCCGGTCGCGCGCAGCACGACGACGTCGCAGCCCTGGCCGAAGCTCGCGACGACGATGAGTTCGCCGGCCTTGGCGCGCTCGAGCACGCCGCCCAGCAGCAGCAGCGGGTGGGCCACGCCGGTGTCGCCGCAGTCACCGTGCAGGTCACCGGTGACTGCCGTGGCAGCGATGCCGCAGGCCTTGGCCACGGCCGCGGCAAATCGCTGCGGCCCCTGCACGACCAGGTGGTGCACGGCTGCAGGTGCGATCGACCCAAGGGCCGCGCTGATCGCGCGCGGCATCAGCGCGAGATAGCCCTCGTCGCGGATCCAGCGTTCTTCGTAGGCGTAGTCGTGCTCAGCATCGGCCAACCGGAAATGGTCGACGAAGTCCGCACGCTGCGATGCGTCGCTGACCCATTCGGCGGCGAGATCGGGACCGCGGCCGAGCAGGACGGCGGCGGCGCCGTGGCCGAAGCGCGATTCCTGCTCGCTGCCCGGCTTGGCGCCACGGCGGTCGGCCGCGACGACGAGCGCCGGCCCGTCACCCGTGCGCACCGCGCGGACTGCGTCGAGCAACGCGGCGACGCCGGCGCGCTGATGACCGGAGCCGTCGCTGGTACGCAGCGTCGGCGCGAGGTCGAGCGCCTCGGCGACGACGCCCGCATTGCTGCGGTCGGCGAAGGGATGCGTGGTCGAAGCGAAGGCCAGCGCCGCGATGTCGCCGCGTGCGCGGCCGGCGAGGCAATCGCGCGCCGCCTCGACCGCCATGGTCAGGCTGTCTTCGTCCCAGGCGCAATAGCTGCGGGAACCCTGCGCCTTGCCGCCGCGCAGGCCGCTCGCCCAGCCGGTGGCTTCGGCAATGGCCGAGCGCTCGAGACGCAGGCGCGGCAGGTAGGCGCCGAACTGCAGGATGCCGACGTCGTGCACTTGGGTTCAGCTCTCCTGGTACGGCTCGAGCAACGGCGTCACGCGCAGGTGGGCGGGCAGTTCGATGCCGGCCGCTGCAATGCGCCGGTCGAGTTCCTCGTGCCAGTGATAGATCCGCCGCTCCTGGTAATTGAGCGTCATGCCGCGGAAGCCCGGCGATTCCACGGACTTCTGGATCTGCTCGGCGAACTGCAGGTCCTCGTCGAGGATGCGATCGAAATTGGCAATGCGCGTGGCCCACAGCGGATCGGGTTCACCGCCGCCCCAGTCGGGCGCAAACCAGTGGCAATCGATGTGCATCGAGTCCGGGCCGGTCGGCCAGAACGCGAGGAACGGACAACCGGACGGATCGATGGGCACGACCAGGTTCGGGTAGAAATTCCACGACGGGTTGTTCTTCTCCGAGATCACGGTTGCGGTCTCGACACGGCGCATGCCTTTCGTGCCGGGGTCCACCCAGTCGGGCCGGCGGTTCGGCGTGACCATCAGCGAGTGGCCGTTGCGGTAGAGCGCGGTCGACATGCCGCGGTGGTCGAGGAAGCGGTCCACCGTGTTCTGGTGAATGGACTTGAGGTGATAGACCTCGAGGAAGGCGTCGAGCAGCACCTTCACGTTGCACTTGAGGTCGTACCCGTGCTTCTCGACGAAGCGCAGTTGCTCCGGCTGGAACTGCTCGAAGTGCTGCGGGAACGGCGCGATGTTCTCGAGCAGTGGCTGCGCGTCCGGGTCTTCGTTGACGAACACCCAGTTGGCGAACTGCTCGCAGCGCACCGACACCAGCGAGTGCGCGCCGGTGTCGAGGTCGACGAAGTCGCGCTTGTCGCGCAGGTTCACCAGCTTGCCGTCGAGCGCGTACGTCCATCCGTGATACGAGCAGACGAGGCCATCGCAACGGCCCGACGCAGTCTTGACCAGCGGTGCGCCACGGTGCCGGCACGTGTTGTAGAACGCGCGGATCTGCAGGTCCTTGCCGCGGACCAGCAGGATCGGCGAGCCGGTCTTGGTCCAGAGCATGAAACTGCCGGCGTCCGGCAGCTCATCGGTGTGGCAGGCGTAAAGCCAGGTGCGCCGCCACAAGCCCCGCATCTCGGCCGCGTAGAACTCAGGGTCGTTGTAGCGACCGCCGGGAATGGGCGGAAACCGGGGAAATCCGGCGGGCGGGCCCTCGCGGCTCGCCTCGTACTGCATCCCCTCGAGGAAGCGGCGTACGAATCGGTCGGTTGCGGCAGCGTCCATGGTCGGACCCCTCTGGTCTGTCGCGGGAGTATAGGTGCCGCACAAGCCTAAAATAAACAGGCGTGACTGTTTTTTTCGGCCCCGTGGCCATATAGTCGAACCCGTCAAGAACGTGCCAGGGGGATGCGGTGTGAGCGAGCTGATCCTGCATCATTTCGACTGGTCGCCCTACGCCGAGAAAGTCCGCGTGCTTTTGGGCATCAAGCGCCTGGCCTGGCGCAGCGTCCAGATTCCCATGGTCATGCCCAAGCCCGACCTGACAGCGCTGACCGGCGGTTACCGCAAGACACCGGTGCTGCAGATCGGTGCGGACATCTACTGCGACACCAGCTGCATCGCCCGCGAACTCGAGAGCGCGCTTTCCCGCTCCCTCGTTCTTCCCAGCCAGTGGCAGCGGGCTGGAGTACGCACTGGCGGCGTGGGCCGAGCGCTTCTTCACGTCCGGCGCCGGGCTATCGATGGGGCTCAATGACCAGCTGCCTGCCGACCTCGTGCGCGACCGGCGCGAGTTCTTCAGCCACATGGACTTTGCGGCATTCGCCGAGCGCACGCCGCACATGTTCGGCCAGGTGCTGGCCCATGCCGCGCTGGTCGAGGAGCAGCTTGGGGATGGTCGCGCGTTCCTCATGGGCGATCGACCGGGCCTCGCTGATGCGAGTGCGTACTACGTCCTGTGGATGTGCCGCGGGTTCATCGCCAGCGCGAACGACCTGTTGCAGCCCTTCACCTGGACGGCCGCCTGGGAGGCGCGCATGCGCGAGGTCGGCCACGGCGAGCGCAGCGAGATGGAATCGGCCGAGGCGCTGGCTATCGCCCGATCGAGCGTGCCCGAGCCGGGTCGCGGCGTGCCCGCGGGCGATCCTTCGGGTCTGCGCATGGGCCAGTCCGTGACCGTCACGCCGGACGATTACGGCAAGGATCCCGTCATGGGCGAGTTGCTGACGCTCGATCACCAGCGCATCTCGGTGCGCCGGCTCGACGAGCGGGCAGGGGCAAGTCGTCGTCCATTTTCCGCGCCTCGGCTACGTGGTGGCAGCGTCATGATCGACGTGTATTTCTATCCGTCGCCCAACGGCCTCAAGGTGCCGATGATGCTCGAGGAATGCGGGCTGCCGTACCGCATCGTCGAGGTCAACATCCTGCGCGGCGCGCAGTTCGAGCCCGACTTCCTGCGCATCGGTCCCAACAACCGCATTCCCGTCATCGTCGACCACGAGGCGCCGGGCGGCCCGCTGTCGATCTTCGAGTCGGGCGCGATCCTGCAATACCTCGCCGAGAAGTCCGGCTGCCTGTTGCCTGCCGACGTGCGCGGCCGCTACGCGGTGCTGCAGTGGGTGTACTGGCAGGTGGCGGGCCTCGGACCGATGGCCGGACAGGCGCATCACTTCCGCGCGTTTGCGCCGGAGCAGGTTCCCTACGCGATCAAGCGCTATACCGACGAGGTGAATCGACTGTACGGCGTGCTGCAGCGGCAACTGGCCGGCCGCGAGTACATTGCAGGCGACTACTCGATCGCCGACATTGCCTGCTGGCCCTGGATCGTGCCGCACGAACGGCAAGGCCAGTCGCTCGACGACTTCCCCGACGTCAGACGTTGGTTCGAAGCCGTGCGGTCGCGCCCCGCGACCCAGCGTGCCTACGAAAAAGGTCACGAACGCATGGCCGACGCGGAGGCCTACCAGTTCCTGTACGGCCAGACTTCGCAGAGCGTCAACGACCGCAGCCGCGAGCAACAGCCATGACCGACCTGATCCTGCATTCGTACGATGCCTCGCCGTTCACGCAGCGCGCGCTCAAGATGCTCGCCATCAAGGGCCTGCAGTGGCGCAGCGTCACGACGCCCATGATGCCGCCAAAAGACGACCTCCTCGCGCTCACCGGTGGCTACCGCGGCACGCCCGTGCTGCAGGTCGGCGCCGACATCTACATCGACTCGCAGCGCATCGCGACCGAGCTCGAAGCACGCTTCCCGGCACCCACATTGTTTCCAGGCGGCAGCACGGGGCTCACGCTCGCCGGCGTCAAATGGGCGGATGCGTTCTTCCGTGCGGGCCTGCACCTGGCGATCGCTGTCACCGGCAGTGCGTGGCCGCCGGAGTTCCGGCGCGATCGACAGGCGCTGTTCCCGGACATCGACTTCGCCGCGTGCGATGCGGACCACGCGCGCTCGCAGCTGCGCGCGCATGCGGCGCTGCTGGAAGACCAGCTGGCGGATGGTCGCGCGTTCCTGGCAGGTGACGCGCCCGGGCTGTGGGACATACATGCGTGGACGGTGCCCTGGTTCACGCGCGCGGTGCCAGGCGGTCCGGCGGCTTACGCGGGTTTTGCACGCATGGCAGCCTGGGAGCAGCGTGTGGCTGCGCTGGGTGAGGGCAAGCGTGTCGACTGCAGTGCCGCGGAGGCCATCGCGGTCGCTCATGCCGCGACGCCCGAGCCCTCCGTGGGTTGCGAGGCCGATGATGCGCAGGCGCTCGCCATCGGCAGTGAAGTCGAAGTCATGCCCGACGACACGCGCCGCGGCGGCGTGCGGGGAACGGTCCATGGCGTCACTGCTCGTGGAATCTCGGTCCTCCGCACCGATCCTCGGTGCGGCGAGGTCGTCGTGCATTTCCCGCGGCTGGGCTACCGCGTCGTGCCGGCGTAGCGGTTCAGACGACCTGGGCCGCGCGCAACGCAGCGATTTCCGCCGCGCTGTAACCGAGACGGCCGAGAATCTCGTCGGTGTGCTCGCCGAGCAGCGGTGGCCGCTCGCGGATGCCACCGGGCGTCGCGCTCAGGGTCACGGGCAGGTCAGGCACCGCTACCGGCTTCAAGGTGCCCGGGAAGTCCGCCACGGTGCGGAACAAATTCATCGCCGCGACCTGCGGCTCGTCGAGGGCCTGCTGCGGCGTGTAGACCGGGCCCGCGGGCAGTCCCGCCGCGTCGAGCTCAGCCAGCGCCTCGGCTGTCGTGCGCTGCGCGCACCACTCGCGCATGCGCGCGAGGATTTCGGCCGAGTGATCCGCGCGCGACTGATCGGCCTGGAAGCGCGCGTCATTGAGCCAGCGCTCCGGGTCGCCCATCAGCCGCGCCCAGCGCTTGAACAGGCCGTTGCCCACGCAATGGGTCAGCACGTGGCCGTCACGCGTCGCGAACACGTCCGACGGCGCCGAGGTCTGCACGCGATTGCCGGTCGGCGTGCGGTTGATCGACAGCGCGCCTTGTTCGACCAGGTGCGAGCCGAACACGGCGAGCGCAGTGCCGAGCAGGCTCGTCTGCACTTCCTGGCCTGCGCCCGTCTGTCGCCGATGCAGCAACGCCGCGAGCGCGCCGAACGCCGAGAGCGTGGCCGTCGAGTAGTCGACGTAGGGCGCAGCGGCCTTGGCAGGCTCGCCCGGTCGCCCCGACATGTACATCGCGCCGGACATGGCCTGGCCGACGCCGTCGAATCCGCCACGCGCAGCGAGCGGCCCGCGGTCGCCGAACGACGTCTGCGTGACCAGGATGATGTCCGGCGCGGATGGCCTTGAGACTCGCGTAGTCGAGTCCGAGCGCCGTGAGCGACGCCGGGCGGCAGGTTGGCGACGACGATGTCCGCATCGCGCACCAGTCGCCGCACGATCTCGCGGCCTTCCGGCGTCGCTGGATCGAGCGTCAACGATTGCTTGTTGCACGCCGTCTGGAAGAAGACGCCGCCTTCACCGCCGGCCGCGATCGGCGCGATGTAGCGGTCCTCGCCGCCGTCACGTTTCTCGACGCGGATCACTTCCGCACCGAGGTAGCCGAGCAGGGTGGCGCAGTAGGGCCCGGCCACGTAGCGGCCGAAATCGAGCACGCGCACGCCCGCCAGCACGCCCGCGCCGGACATCAGCGTCTCTGGTCGAAGCGTCGGCCGACCATCGCGCCCGCGATGTTGACCTTCTGGATGTCGATCGCGCCGCCCGCGATGCCCCAGCCCCAGGCGTCGCGCAGCCGCGCTCCATCGGGTACTGCTGCGAGTAGCCGTAGCCGCCCATGAGCTGCACGGCATGGCCGCACACTTCGCGCGCGATCTCGTTGGCGAAGCATTTTGCGAGCGACGAATCGAGAATGCTGGGCAGGCCGTCCTGGGCGTTGCTGGCCGCGCGATGGATCAGCAGTCGCGCCGCGTCGACACGCATCTTCATCTCGGCCAGGCGGATCTGCACGCCCTGGAACTCGATCAGGGCCTTGCCGAACTGCTCGCGCTCCTGCACGTACGCCGTCACGTCGTCGAGTGCCCCGGAGGCCTGCGCCAGCGCCATGGTGGCGTTGCCGCAGCGCTCGAGGTCGAAGGCTTCCATCAGTTTCTTGAAGCCGCCGGCGGGCACGACGACGTTGTCGGCCGGGACGGTCGCGTTGTCGAAATAGATGTCGGACGAGGGGATGCCGCGAAAGCCCATCAGCGTCTCGGGCTGGCCGAACGTCACGCCCGGCGCGTCCTTCTCCACGTAGACGGCACCTATGCCACGTGCGCCCTCGGCCTCCGAGAGACGGCAATACACGACGTAGCCGTCGGCATGCCCGCCGCCCGAGCACCAGCGCTTGGTGCCGTTCAGCACCACCTTGTCGCCCTTGATCTCGGCGCGGGTCGTGAGGTCCGTCAGCGCAGAGCCGGCCTGGGGTTCCGACATCGAAACGGCCACCTGGATCTCGCCGCGGCACACCGCGGGCACGATGCGCTGCTTCAGCGAATCGGATGAGAACCGTTCGATGGCGCGCACCGGCCCGACGCAGGACTCGAAGACGGGGAAGGCGACGGCCGAGGAGATCTTGCCGAACTCCTCGAGCACCAGCAGCGCTTCGACGTTGCCGAGTCCAAGGCCACCGAGCGACTCCGGCACGTTGATGCCGAGGAAGCCCAGGTCGGCAAACTCCTTGACCAGCGCCTTGTCAGGCGCGTGATTGGTCGCCTCGCATTCGCGGGCGATCGCGGGCAGTCGTTCCTGCGCAAACCGCCGCGCGGTTTCCTGCAGCGAACGCTGCTCGTCAGTCAGCTGGAAATTCATGGGCGGACCTGGACCTCGATGTATTCGTCCGCCACGCGGACCGGGTAACTGGCGAGAGGCACGGTGGCGGGGGCACCGAGCACGGCGCCGGTGCGGATGTCGAAACTCGCGCCGTGCAGCGGACAGATCACGCGGTTGCCGCGCAGACGGCCTTCGTCCATCCGCGCATAAGCGTGCGTGCAGATATTGTGGACCGCTGCCAGGCCGCCGTCCTTGCCATGCACCAGCAGGACCGACACGCCATCGAGCTCGACGCAGCGCATCGTGCCGGGCGCGAGCTCGGCCACGGGCAGGGCGCGGAGATAGGGTGCGGCAGACATCCGCGGAATTTACCGGAACCGTCAAAAAAGAAACAGGCCTGACTGTTTTCTTTGGGCGCGGCGGGCTTTACCATCCACCGGCGACACTCCGTCGCCACGCAGGGGGCTGCAACGATGGCTCGACTCACGTTCATATCGCGCATGACGGTCAAGGAAGGGCGCGAGGAAGAATTCGTGCGCGTCTGCAAGGCGCTGACGGCCGAGGTGCTCGCCAACGAGAAGCCGATCTACTACGAGTTCTTCAAGCTGCGGGAGCCCCGCCGCTATGCCGTGCTCGAGTCGTTCGCGAGCGAAGCCGACGAGCACGCGCACATGGCCACGCCGTGGCTCGCCACGCACGCGCCTGCCATCATCGATTGCGTCGACGGCACCTGGGTGCGCGAGTACCTCGACCCGTTCGAAGCCTGACCCGTTCGACGCACGCCAGCTACCAGCATCAGATCAGCAAGAGATCATCACATGACCTGTTTCATCGCGACGCTCAAGATCAAGCCGGGCCACGAGGCGGACTTCGAGAAGCTGCAGACAGAACTGTCGCAGCTGACGCATGCCCACGAGCCGGATACGTTCGTGTACGACATCCTGCGTTCGCGCACCGCAGCGGATACGTACGTCGTGTATGCCCGTTTCAAGGACGAGGCCGCATTCCAGTTGCACCAGGCCACGCCGTTCCACGACCGGCTGGTGCCGCCGATCATGGTCACGCTCGGCGCCGACATGGACCTGCAGTTCTTCGACTACATCGCCTGAGCGCGTCTCCCGCGCCCCCGTTCAAGGGGCGCGGGGCGCGAAGACGAGCAGCACGTTGCCGGGCATGTGGAAGTAGAGCCCGTAGCCCGACGCCGCGAACACCTTGCCGTGCACGACCATCGGGCCCGCGCCGCCGCCGAACGAGCCGCCGCGCGCCACTTCACCCGAGACCGTCTTCCAGTCCTGCGTCGTGTCGACTTCCCACAGCACCTTGCCCGTGGCTGAGTCGTAAGCCCGCAGGCGCCCGTCCATGTGGCCCGCGAACACCGCGCCGGGGATCGAGGTGATCGCCGCGGAAATGCCCGAGTCGCAGAACGCGCGGCCGCGGCAGACGTCGTCCGCGGGCGTGCCCCAGAGTTCCTTGCCGGTGCGCGGGTCGAGCGCATAGATGCCGGCGCGCGACGGGGTCTGCGTGCTTGCGCCCGTCGTGCTCGTCCTTCATGTCGGAGATCGGCACGTAGAGCCGCTCGCCGTCGGTGGCCATGCCGAAATGAACGCCGCCCTGGATGCCGCCGCGTCCCACCTTGCTGCTCCAGACGATCTTGCCTTTCGCATCCGGGTCCACGCCGTAGACGAAGCCCGACTTCTGCCCGGCGAGCAGCAGGTCGCCCTTGCGCGCATCGCGCAGCACCATCGTGCCGGCGCCGAAATCGACGTCCGGACCGTTCTCCACCGGGCAGTTCGGGTTGTCCGGCAACATGCAGGCCACGTTCCAGGCATCGTTCGCGGTCTTCTGCGCATGCCAGACCATCGCGCCGTCCCGCAGCCGGAACGCGATCAGGGCGTCGCTCGTGTCGTTGGCCGGCGACGAGTAGTTTTCACCGGTGCCCACGTAGAGCACGCCGCGAGGGGCGTCGATAGAGGGTGAATTCCACACCGGTGCGCCCGACGGCGCGAGCACGCGCGTGCCGACGCGGGTGCGCGCCACTTCCCGTGGCGCAGTCGGGATCGTGTACGCCTTCCAGCGGCTGGTTCCGGTCCGGGCATCGAGCGCGACCACCGCGCCGCGGAACGAGCAGCACTCGTACGCAGGATCGGCCGCCGAGGTGACCTCGAGCGAGGACACGGGAACGTACAGGGTGCCCTCGTGCAGCGACGGTGCCCCGGTGATCGTCGCGTTCGGGTGATCGTCCGCCTTGTGCGACCAGCTCAGCGCGCCGGTGAACGCGTCGACGGCATAGACGCGCGCCAGCAGGTCGCCGAAGTACACGAGGGGCGTGCCCGCGTGCTTGCCAGCCGCAGTGGGCGACTCGACGACGACGGCCGTGCGCACTTCCGCCGAAGCGCGGAACGTCCAGCGGATGCAGCCGGTTTCTTCGTCGAGCGCGTAGACGGTGCCGTCCTGGCTGCCGACGTAGACGGCACCATAGGCGACCGCTGGTTGCGAACGCGCGCGCTGCGCGTTCGGGAAGGCGAAAGCCCACTTCAGTTCGAGCCGCGGCAGGTCCTTGATCGCCAGTTGCGCGTCGGCGGCGGCGATGTGCCGGGTGCTCTCCGGCGTGATGCCCCAGCCGGACGCTGCCGGTCGGCGCTGCGCATCGAACTTCGCGGCCGGACCGGTGCACTGCGGCGCGCGCGCCGTCGAGACGCGGGTGGTCGCCACCGAGGTAGGTCGCCACCTGCTGCTTCTCGGCGCGGCGACAGCTTCTCGGCGTGGCTGCGCATGATGCCGGTGTCGAGGGCCGCATAGATTGCGTCCGGCGCCATCATCTGCAGGAACATCTTGTGCGGCGCCTTGGCGACCTGGCCGAGGTGGCAGGACGCACAGTACTGGGTGAACAGGGGCTCCCCGGGGTGTTTGTCGTCCGTCGTCTTCTGGTCGAAGCGCGGCGCCGCATCGCCCGCGCCTTTCTTGCCCGTCTCGGCAGGTGCCGCCGTTGCCGCGGCGAGCGCTACTCCGCAACCGAGCACGGTCGACGCGAGGAGGGCGAGCAGGGACACTGAACGCCACGGGCTCGTGTGGATTGCGGCGTTCATCCCTGCATGACCTCGCGGATTGCGGCTTCGATGCGTGTCGGGCTGGGCACGTAGGCGCGCTCGAGTTCACGCGCGAAAGGCACCGGCGTATGCGGGGCCGTGACCATGCGCGGCGCCGCCTTCAGCGAGCGGAATCCTTTCTGCGCCACGATGCCGCAGATATCGGACGCGACGCTGCAGCGCGGGTTCGACTCGTCCACCACGACCAGGCGGCCCGTGTTGCTCACGCTCTCGAGGATGGTTTCCTCGTCGAGCGGGGAGGTCGTGCGCGGGTCGATCAGGTCGCACGTGATGCCTTCCTTCGCCAGCGCGTCGATCGCCTTCTCGGCGAACACGACCATGCGGCCGATGGCGACGACGGTGACGTGCTCGCCTTCGCGCAGCAGGTTGGCCTCGCCGAACGGGATCGTGTAGGCGCCGTCGGGCACTTCGCCCTTGCGCGGATACAAAGCCTTGTGCTCGAAGAACATCACGGGGTCGTCGTCGCGGATGGCCTGGATCAGCAGGCCCTTGGCGTCGTAGGCGTTGGACGGCACGACCACCTTCAGGCCCGGCACGGCGGTCAGCAGCGAATAGATCGACTGCGAGTGCTGCGCGCCCATGTTCATGCCGGCGCCCATCGCGAGGCGCACGACGGCGGGGCAGCGCGTCTTGCCGCCGAACATGTAGCGGAACTTCGCCATCTGGTTGAAGATCTGGTCCATGCTCACGCCGACGAAGTCGGCGAACATCAGTTCGGCCACCGGACGCAGGCCGGCGAGCGCGGCGCCGCCCGCCGCGCCGATGATGGCGGATTCGGAGATCGGCGTGTCGATGACGCGGTCCGCGCCGAACTTCGGCAGCAGGCCCTTGGTGACGCCGAAGATGCCGCCCGAGGCCTCGCGCTGACCCGACGTGCCGCCGGCGCCGCCAGAGACGTCTTCGCCGAGCACGATCACGTTGCTGTCGCGCTCCATTTCGAGGTGCATCGCTTCGTTGAGCGCGTCGCGGAAAGATTTCTGTGGCATCGCTGGGGGCTCAGTAGGAAATGTAGACGTCGGTTTCGACTTCGCTGTCGGGCGGCGGCGCAGAGGCCTTGGCTGTCGCGACCGCTGCGTCGATCAGCGCCAGGACCTGCTCGTCGATCGCGTCGAGCGTCGCAGCCGTCAGCCAGCCTTCGGCCGTCACGCGCGTGCGGAAATTCTTCAGGCAGTCCATGGTCTCGCGCTGGCGCTTGACCTCGTCCTTCGCACGGTACAGCTGCGGGTCGCCCTCGAAGTGGCCGTAGAACCGCGTGATCGTCGCTTCGAGCGTCGAGGGACCTGCCCCGCGGCGCGCATTCTCGATCAGGCGGCCGGCGGCTTCGTACACCGCGAAGAAGTCCGCGCCGTCGCAGCGCTCGGCCGGCATGCCGAAGCCGCGCGCCCGGCCGGCGATGTCCTTCGAACCCACCGCATAGTCCTTGCCGGTGTGCTCGCTGTAGCCGTTGTTTTCGATCACGAAGATCGCCGGCACCTTGAGCACGACGGCCATGTTCATGGCCTCGAACACCGTGCCCTGGTTGCAGCTGCCGTCGCCGCCGAAAGCGATACTGACGCGCCCGTTGCCGCGATTGCGGCAGGCGATGGCCGCGCCGACGGCGAGCGGCGGCCCGCCGCCGACGATCGCGTTGGCGCCGAGCATGCCCTTGGTGACGTCGGCGATGTGCATCGAGCCGCCCTTGCCCTTGCAGAGGCCGTCGGCACGACCGTAGATCTCGAGCATCATGCCCGTGACGTCGCAGCCCTTCGCGATGCAGTGGCCGTGGCCGCGATGCGTGCTGACGATGTAGTCCGCGTCGTCGAGGTGCTCGCAGACGCCGACGGCGACCGCTTCCTGGCCCGCGTAGAGGTGGGTGAAGCCGGGAATCTCGCCCGTGGCGATCTCCACGTGCAGGCGCTCCTCGAATTCACGGATGGTCTTCATCTGGCGGTAGGCGCGCGCGAGGCGCTCCGCGGAAAGGGGTGCTGACATGTCGCCTCGATTGGCCGGTTGGGGCGTGAGGTTCAAACAGCGCCAGGCGGCTTCCCGCCCGGCCCATAGACGTAATCGTCGATGACCTTGTGGAAGTGGCGGATGCGCAGTTCCTGCGCGCCGATCCACAGGCCTTCGAACGCAGCCGAATGCATGCCGGCCTGCACGCCGGGCAGGTTCGCGGCATCCTGGTCCAGCACGAGCCCGATCGATTTCTCGCCGTGCTTGAAGTGCTGGTGCTTCGGCCGCTCCGGCCATTCGTGGCCTTCCGGTACGAGTTCGAACGTCCAGATGTCGTAGAACATCCGGTCCGGGTCGGTCGGATGCGGCCGCTGCCGGAAGAGCATCAGGTCGTCCGCATGCACGTTGAGCGTGACGTTCGGGAAGATCAGGTAGTGGTAGTCGTCCGTCAGCTGGTCGTCGTTGAGCTGCGAGTAATCCTTGCCCTGCGCCGGCCCGTGCTTGCGCTTCCACTGCTGCACGTCGCGACGGATGTTCTCGTAAGGCTCGTCGTAGTCGGCCGGGTCCATGCCCGCCGCCTTCATGATCACCTTGATCGGGTCGGGAATCGCCGGCGGCCGGCGCACGCGCGGGCTCCAGCGTCGCGAACGGGATCAGGTAGCGGTTGTGGCGCTCGAAGCAGTCGATCTGGATGTCCAGGTCGTGCAGGTACCACATGAGCTGCGGGTGGATGCCCTGCACGTGATAGCTCTCGTTGAACGCGTCCACCGACGCCTTCCAGTTGCAGTTCCACTCGACGGTGATGTCGCGGGTGAGCGCCATCTTGCCGAAGTGGTACGGCTCGAGGTGCTGGTGCACCGGGGCGAGGAACTCGTGCAGCGGACCCACGTCCGGGTCGAGGCTGAACCAGACGAAGCCGCCCCACGCCGCGCAGGGCAGTTCCTTGAGGCCACGGCAGGGCGGGGCACCCTGCGGGAACGTGTCGAGGTCGGGAATGCGCTTGAACGAGCCGTCGAGCGCGTAATCCCAATGATGGTACTGGCACTTGAACGAGTCGGCGCTGCCGACGCCCGTGGGCCGCAGCCGGTTGCCGCGGTGCAGGCACACGTTGTAGAAGCGCGCGCACGCTGCCATCCGCCTGGCGCACGATCAGCACCGACTCGCGGCCGATCTCGGTCGCGACGAAATCGCCCGGCTCGCGCAGGTCCGACTCCACCGCGCCGAGCAGCCACACCTTCTTCCAGATGCGCTCCCATTCGAGCTGCATGAACTCAGGCGTGGTGTAGCGCTCTTTGCGGATCAGGCCGTGGCCGAGCTCCGGGTCGGGCTCCTTCGCGCAGGGCGTGACCGGGCTCTGTTCGGGCGCGACGCGCCTGACCTTGCGATAGGCCGGCGTCTTCGACGCGGCGCGCAGTTCCTCGTCCTTCGGGCTTGAGCTCATGACGAGACCCCGCTCATTGCAGGCCAGCGGCCCAGCGCAGGCTGCGCCGCAGCAGTTCGTTGAAGGCCGGCACCGGCCAGCTGCCGCGCTCGACCGTCGGGTACTCGTCCATGAGCGGCCGCATGTCGTAATGACCGCGCGCATGGCCGAGCGTGAAATACAGCACTTCTCCGGCGCCGACCTTCTTCAGGTACATGACGGGGCGCGGCTCGTCGGCGCTCCAGTCGCGCTCGGCAAAACCCTTGGCCTCGCCGGTCCAGCGGGTGTGCAGCAGTGTCTCGAACGGCGGGTGCAATTCGCTGAGATACAGCTCGTCCTGCGCATCGAACGGTTCGATGCCCGCCACCAGAGGGTGCAGCGGATCGGTGATCTCGACCCGGTAGGGCGCAATGGGCGGGTGGGCGACGAACTGGCTGCCGAGAGTCTGCATGAACGTCCGGGCGTCCCGTGGCGCCTCCCAGCCGCGCCCCTTCACGTAGCGCAGGATGGAGTTGGTGCCGTGCAGGGCGAGCCAGCGCTTGCCGCTGGCTACGTAATCCCGCAGGCGCAGCGCCGTGGCTTCGTCCGGCACGATGTCGACCGTGTACGTGACCAGGAAATCGCTCGCCTCGACCGCGGCGATATCCGCATAGTCCTCGGCCACGCGAGTGCGGATACGCTCGTGCTCGCCGAGCAGGCCCAGCAACTGCAACCGCGCGTAGTCGATGTCGTGGTACTTGCCGCCACAGACGAAATACGCGTCGATCGCTGCCTTGGGCATGACGGTTTAGAAGCGCACGCCCTTGGTGTAGCCGTTGTCGGCAACGATGTTGGCGCCCGTGATCAGGCTCGACGCCGGGCTCGCCAGGAACGTGACCACGCGTGCGACTTCGTCGGGCGTGCCCATGCGGCCGCTGGGAATCTGCCGCACGGTCGAATCATAGAATTTCTGGTTGGTGCCCTTGATCATTTCCCAGGCGCCGCCTTCGAAATAGATCGGGCCCGGGCACACGGTGTTCACGCGCACGTTGAACTTGCCGACGAACTGCGACAACTGCTTCGAGTAGGTGATGAGCGCGGCCTTCATGGCGTTGTAGGCCATGGGCGCGGCGAAGGTTTCGATGGCATTGGTCGAACTGATGATGACCACCGAGCCCTCGCCTGACTTCTTCAGGTGTTCCATCAGCGCTTCGCAACCGCGCACCGTGTGCAGCACGTCGATCTCGAAGTTCTTCCACCAGTTCTTTTCACTGTCCATGCCGCCGCCGGCACTGACGTTGGCGACGAATGCATCGCAACCACCGAGATCCGTCGCCGTCTGCTCGAGCCAGGCCTTGTAGGCGTCGCCGTCGCGGACGTTGACCGACGCAGCCGAACACGTTGACGCCGCGCGTCTTGAGCGCAGCCGTGGTCTCTGCCACCTCGTCCTCGTTGCGCGCACAGAAGCCGATGTCCACGCCCTCGGCCGCGAGTTGCTCGACGATGGCGCGGCCGATGCCACGGGTTGCCCCGGTCACGATCGCTTTCTTGCCTCTGAGGTTCAGGTCCATGCGCGCTCTCCCGTTCGTTCGCAATCGATGCCCTGGCACCGACGCCACGGCAGTATAGACTTCGACCCTAAAAATAAACAGTCGTGACTGTTTTTATTGTCCGGTCGGCCGCGGGTCGCGACCGGCCCGCGTTCACTGCACCGTCAGGGCGTTGTCGAGCAGGATTTCCGTCCCGTTGACGTAGCGGGACTCGTCCGACGCGAGGTACACGACCAGGTTGGCGACGTCCTCGGGCTTGCCCAGGCCGGTCGGCGTCTGCTCCCAGTAAGACATCTCCATGCCGAGCGTCCTGGTCGCGTCACGCACCATCTGCGTGTCGATCGCGCCCGCATGGATGGAATTGCAGCGGATGTTGTACTTGTTCATCTGGCAATGCACGGCGATCGCCTTGGACATCGAGCGCACGGCGCCCTTGGCCGCGCTGTAGGCGAAATAGACCGGGTAGCCGAGGTGCGAAGCGACCGACGACATGTTGATGATCGAGCCGCCGCCGCTGGCCTTCATGGCCGGCATCGCGTGCTTGCAGCCGAGGAACACGCCTTCGGACATCACGGCGTTCTGGAAGCGGAAGTCCTCGAGCGAGCAGTCCTCGGGTGTCGCGATCTTGACGACGCCGGCATTGTTGACCAGCACGTGCAGTCCGCCGAAGGCCTGCACGGTTGCGGCGATGACTTCCTGCCAGCGGCTCTCGTCGCGCACGTCCTGCACCAGGAAGAGGGCAGCCCCGGGATGCCTGGCATTGATTTCCGCTGCCACGTTGCGGCCTGCGGCCTCGTTCACGTCGGTCAGTACGACCTTGGCTCCCTCGCGCGCCAGGCCGATGGCATCCGCGCGGCCGAGTCCGGCCGAACCGCCCGTCACGATGGCCACTTTTCCGTCCAGTCGTCCCATGGTTTGCTCCCCGCCGCAATGATGGATCGCCGTGCCGAAGCGGCAGGCGCGGCCGAACTTATCAGTCAGCCTTGTCGGTTTCAATCATCTTTGACTTTTCCAGACAGCCGCCACATCCTGCGGCTAAAGTCTGGGGATGCCTGACGACATGAAGCCTCGAATGCGCGACTCGGCCGAAGCGGCCACCCCGGCGTCCGCCGGCTGGCAAGCACAGAAAAGCGCCTCGACCCGGCTGCAGATCGTCGAATCGGCGCTGAGTTGCGTGGTCGACCTGGGCTATTCCTGCACCACGACGACCGTCATCGCCGAGAAAGCGGGCCTTTCGCGCGGCGCGATGCTGCATCACTTTCCGTCCAAGATCGACATCGTGCGCGCAGCGGTCGAGCACCTGCATGCGAAGCGGTTGAAGGCCTTTCGCAAGGCGATCGACAAGCTGCCGCGCGACGAGACGCGCGTGCGCCGGGCGCTCGAGGCGTACTTCGAGCACGTCAAGCACCCGATGTACGTCGCTTTCCTCGAACTCTGGATCGCGTCGCGCACCGACCCGGAACTGCAGTCCATCCTCAAGCCGGCGCAGGAAGCGTTCGAGCGCGAGTGGTACAAGACGGCCGTCGACCTGTTCCCCGAATGGGAGGGCTCCGGCGCCAATTTCGACATCGCCCTCGATCTCGTCCACTACGTCATGGACGGGCTCGCGGTGAGCCTGCTCACGCATGAGATCGGCGAGCACGAGCGCCGCATGGTCGGCTACCTCGAAGATCGGCTGCGCGAACTGTCGAGCAAACCGGCGATCGCCAAGGCCTGACGCGCGGCGGGCGTCAGCCTGCCTATTTGGGTGCTGCGTGGGCCTTCATGCTCGCGCTGATCTCGCGCTGGCTCGGGTTGCGGCGCAGCGTCAGGCCGCCGTTCACCTGCAGCACCTGGCCGGTCATGAAGCACTCGTCGCCGGCGAGCCACAGCGCGGCGTCGGCGACGTCCTGCGTGGTGCCGATGCGGCCGAGCGGGTATTCCTTGACGAAGGCTTCCTCGAGGCCCGGCAGCTGCACTTCGCGCTCGGTCATCGGCGTGGACGTGAGCCCGGGCGCCAGCGAGTTCACGCGCACGCCGCCTGACCCGAACTCGTTCGCGAAGCAGCGCACGAGCGCTTCACCCGCTGCCTTCGTCGCGATGTAGGCCGCGTGATTGTTGAGGATGGCGTGCACCGATGCCGACGACACCTGGATGACGGAGCCGCCGCCGGACTTGGCCATGCGACCGACGAACGCCTGCAGGAAGAAGTAAGGGCCCTTGAACTGCAGCGCGGACAACTGGTCCAGCTGTTCCTCGGTCGTGTCGAGCAGTTTCGCCATCAGGCCCCAGCCCGTGCAGTTCACCGCGATGTCGACCTTGCCGAAGCGCGCCACGGCTGCCGTGGCCAGTGCCTCGACGTCGGCCTTGCGGGTGATGTCGCAGGTGGCGTAATCGCCGCCAATCTCGCTCGCGATCTCGCGCAGCGGCGCCTCATTCCGGCCCGCGACCAGCACGCGCGCACCCTCGCGCGCGAACGTGCGTGCCATCACCTGTCCCATGTTGTCGCGCCCGGCTGCGCCAAGGATGACTGCGCTCTTGCCTTCGAGTCTTGCCATGTCGTGCTGCTCCGTGGTCTAGGTGCGCAGCCGGCGCACGGGACGGTCGCCGTCCCAGCCGTCGCGCGCACTTGCGGACATGCGCGTAGAAGCGCCGCATGTCGTCGTTGGGTTCGTAGAGTTCGAGCATGTGGCCGAGCGTCGCGCTCAGGTCGAGCATGACGAAGCGCACGCCCGTTTTCGTCTGCGCGTCGAGCGCCGCCTCGATGCCGTCGTCGCGATACGACTGTACGGTGGCGGCGAGGTCGTCGACGAAGCACGCCACGTGATGGACGCCGGTCTCGTGCGGGGCGAACAGGTCACGCAGTGCAGAGGGCCCGTCGTTGTGTTGCGTGATCAACTCGACCATCAGTTCGCCGGCCTGCCCATACGCCGACGTGTGGTCGAATTCCGCGGGTACGCCCCGGTACAGGCTGCTGGCCAGCGGGATGTGCTCCATCAGGAAGAACGGGCCCCAGCCGAAATCGCGCGCGCAACGTTCTGCTGCCGCCACCGGGATCCGGCACGTGGTAGGCGACCTGTACGGGCCGCAGGGCCGGCTTCACAGTCGTCGCACCGGCTTGGTGCCGTCCCAGTCCTGCGCAGCCGCACGCACCATCGCAAAGAAGCCGTCGATGGCAGGACCGTGCTCGATCAGTTCGATCATGCCGCCCGGGTGCTGGTCGGTGTTGATGTAGGCGAAGCGGATGCCGTTGGCGGTCGAGCCCTGCTGCACCGCCTCGATGCCTGCGGGCCGCAACCGCGCCAGGTCGTCATGCACGGAGTGCGTCATCACGCCGACGTGCTGCAGGCCGCCGACCGCACGGCCTGGAAAGTCCGAGTAGATGGAGGGCGCGTCGTTGAACTGCTGGATCAGCTCGACCTGCACTTCGCCCCACTGCGCGACGGCGACCGAGATGTCGGCAGCGGTCGGCGCGCCGCGGTAGGTCGCTTCCGCGAACTTGATGTGCGACATCACGAAAAACGGGCCGACGCCGACGGTGCCCGTCCAGTGTTCCATCGCGCGGTCGAGATCCGGCACGACGAATCCCAGCTGCATCACCGGACCGAAACGTGGCGTCATGTCGTGAACTCCGGGTTGACTGCGCTCAGGCGAGGCCGAGTTCCTTCACCAGCGCATCGCGCAGGCGGAACTTCTGGATCTTGCTGCTCGACATCGGCCACTCGTCCACGAAGCGCACTTGTCGCGGCACCTTGAAGCTCGAGATCTCCTTGCGGCAGAAATCGATGAGTTCCTTGTCGGTGACCTTGACGCCGGGCTTCAGTTCGACGAATGCGGCGGGCACTTCGACGTACTTCGCGTCCGGGATGCCGACCACCTGGGCCAGCTTCACGGCCGGGTGGCGACCAAGCAGTCCTTCGATTTCAGCGGCCGCCACGTTCTCGCCGCCGACCTTCAGCATGTCCTTGAAGCGACCGTGGAACATGATCGTGCCGTCGTCGTCGAGCGAGCCGATGTCGCCGGTGTGGAACCAGCCGTCGCGGTCCAGCGCCTGCGCGGATTTCTCCGCGTCCTTGTAGTACCCCTCGAACAGGGAGTACCCGCGCACGAGCACCTCGCCGCGCAAACCGTTCTTGAGGTCGACGCCGTTCTCGGGGTTGACGATGCGCACCTCGAGGCCGGGCAGGGGTCTGCCGAGTCGCGTGATCCGGCGCGCCTCGGCTTCGTCCCAGCCGCCGGTGCAGACGGTGCCGGCCGCTTCGGTCATGCCGAAGCTGCCGACCTGCAGGGCCAGCGGCATGGCGGCCATGATCGGTTCGGCGACGCCGGGCGGCTGCACGGCGAAGTTGCTGTTCATCAGCTTCACGCGCGTGAGGTCGGCGTCCTGGAAAGACGGGTGGTACACCAGCCCCTGCATGATGGTGACGAAGCTCGGATACAGCGCGGTCACCTTGTACTGCTCGAGCATCTTCAGCGCGACGCCCGCGTCGAAGTAACCCATGGTGAGGTACGTGCCACCGACGTCGAAGATGGCAAGCATCGGCAGCACGGCGGCGATGTGGAACATCGGCAGCGGCGACCACATGCGGTCTTCCTGCGTCAGGCGGTAGCGATGGCGGCCCAGCGCAATGCTGTTGCGAACCATCGCCTCGTGCGTGATGAGGCAGCCTTTCGGGTTGGCGGTCGTGCCGGACGTGTACAGCATCAGGCCGATGTCGCGCACCCGCACGCGCAGACGCGCGCGATGGACGTCCATTGCGTCAGTCGCCTTCGCAGCGGCGTTGAACTCCGCCTCGCTCACGAAGCCCGGCGCCTTCGTCTTGCCGAGCAGCACGATGTTGCGCAGCTTCGGCGCACCCGCCAGCTTCAGCGTCGCCGGCTTCTTGTTGCGGTGCAGGTCCTTGAGCGCGCCGCCGAGTCGCTCGACGAAGTTGACCGAATCCGCCACCGCATCGGTCGTCACGACGGTGACGAGGTCGCCGTTCTCGATGACGTAGGCCAGTTCGCTCGACTTGTAGCGCGCGTTGATGGGCACGATGACGGCGCCGCAGAACGCAATGGCGAAGAACGTCTCGACGAACTCGGCGCAGGTGTGCATGAGCACGCCGACGTGGTCGCGGGGCCGTACGCCCAGCGTGCGCAGCGCGCGTGCGCGCCGCAGGGCGTTCTCTGCCAGTTGGCGGTAGGTGATGGCCCGGTCCGGGAACACCAGCGCGAGGGCGTCCGGATGGCGATCCGCAGCCGTCAGCAACAGGTCGCCGATGGTCGTCACGTTGATCCGTGCGCGCGCGAGGTCTTCCGGCGGCAGCAGCGCGATGCCACTGCTGCGGACGCGCGCCTTGGCTGCGCGCTTCGGCTTCGCGGCGGGCGATTTTTTCTTGCGGGGTGGCGGCGGATGGGCGGGAGCGCGCGGGGGCTTTGGGCATACGGGGTCTCCTGGTGGCCGCAGCGTAGCATCCACTGCCGTCAAAACAAACAAGCTGTCCTGTTTCTTTTTGAGCCGGGCGGACCTAGAGTTGGGGCACAATCAGTGTCCTTAGGCCCGGAGAATCCTTCATGCAACTCGGCCCGACACTCGAGGAGCGCGTTCGCCGACTCGAGGACCGCACTGCGATCAACGAATTGATCGCGCGTTACTGCCTCGTGATGGACAACCGCGACGTCGCCGGCATGGAAACGCTGTTCACGGCGGACGTGCACTTCTGGTCCGCCGACGGGGTGATGGATGCGCATGGTCGTGACGCCGCCATCGAAATGTTCAAGGGCCGCTTCACCGTGCTCGGCCCGAGCAATCACTTCACTCACGACCGCATCATCGAGTTCGACCCGCTCGATCACGACAAGGCCACCGGCATCGTGCTGTCCCATGCGGAGATGCAGCGCAAGGGGCAGCCCATGCTGGCAGCCATGCGCTATCACGACGTCTACCAGCGCTGCGATGGACGCTGGCGCTTCCGCGAGCGCGGCCTTTCGTTCATGTATTACGTGCCGACCGCCGAATACCTGGACGCGCTGGGCCCGGGCCTCGGCCAGCGCATGCGGGCGTATGATCAACCCGTGCCGGCCGACTGGCCGGAGAATCTGCCGACCTGGCAGCGGTACTACGGCAAGTAATCACAGAGGAGTCCCGGATGTCGCTTCCGGCAGCGTTTCGCGATCGTCTCAGCCTTCCCGTCATCGGTTCCCCGCTCTTCATCGCGTCGACGCCGGACCTGGTCATCGAGCAGTGCAAGGCCGGCATCATCGGCTCCTTCCCGGCGCTGAACGCGCGTCCTGCGCCGGTGCTCGACGAGTGGCTCACGCGCATCCGCACCGAACTCGAGACTTACGCCGCGGCCAATCCTGGCGCACGGGTGGCGCCCTACGCGGTCAACCAGATAGCGCATGCCAGCAATGACCGCCTGCAGCACGACATGGAAGTGTGCGTGCGGCATCGGGTGCCGCTGATCATCACCAGCCTGCGTCCGCCGCGCGAGATCGTGGAGGCCGCGCACGGTTATGGCGGACTGGTGTTCCACGACGTGATCAGCGTGCGTCATGCGCGCAAGGCCATGGAGCAGGGCGTGGACGGCATCATCGTCGTGTGCGCGGGCGCTGGCGGTCATGCGGGCATGGGCAGTCCGTTCGCACTGGTGCGGGAGATCCGCCAGTTCTTCGACGGCACTCTGGTGCTGGCCGGCGCCATGTCGAGCGGCGCGGACGTGCTGGCGGCACAGGCGATCGGCGCCGACATGGCTTACATCGGCACGCGCTTTCTGGCGACCACCGAAGCCAACGCCTTGCCTGAATACAAGCAGATGCTGGTCGAGTCGAGCTCCGATGACATCGTCTACACGTCGCTGTTCACGGGCGTCAAAGGCAATTACCTGCGCGGCAGCGTCGCGGCGGCCGGGCTCGATCCGGACGCTCTGCCCGAGGCCGACAAATCGAAGATGAACTTCGGTTCCGGCGGCAACATGGAGAAGAAGGCCTGGCGCGACATCTGGAGCGGCGGCCAGGGCGTGGGCAACATCCACGAGGTGCGCCCGACGCGCGCAGTGGTTGCGCGCATGGTCGAAGAATACGCAGCAGCCCGGCTGCGCCTCGCCAGCGCCTGAGCCAACCGGAGAGAGGTCACCATGTCCGTTTCATTCGATCTGTCGGGCCGCGTCGCGCTGGTCACCGGTGCCAGCCGCGGCATCGGCGAGGCGATCGCCAAGGGTTTCGCGCAGTACGGTGCGCATGTCGTCGTCTCGAGCCGCAAGCAGGAGGCGTGCGACGAAGTCGCCGCAGAAGTCGTCGCTGCAGGCGGCAAAGCCACGGCCATGGCATGCCACATCGGCGACATGGATGCGCTGCACGCGCTGTTCGCGCGAATCCAGTCCGAGTGCGGACGCCTCGACGTGCTCGTCAACAATGCCGCCACGAATCCTTACTACGGCCACGTGCTCGACACGGACCTGGGCGCCTTCCAGAAGACCGTCGACGTGAACATCCGCGGCTACTTTTTCGCGTCGGTGCTCGGCGGCCGGATCATGCGCGAGCAGGGCAAGGGTTCGATCATCAACGTCGCATCGGTGAATGCGGTGCGCCCGGGGCCGAAACAGGGCATCTACTCGATCACCAAGGGCGCCGTGCTCAACATGACGAAGACGTTCGCGAAGGAGTGCGGCCCGCATGGCGTGCGCTGCAACGCGATCCTGCCCGGGCTGATCCGGACGAAGTTCGCGGGCACGCTGCTGGCAGACAAGAGCCAGACCGAGCATTACCTGGCAACGAATCCCCTGGCCCGCGTGGGCGAGCCGAACGACCTCGCCGGGGCTGCGCTCTTTCTGGCCTCAGACGCGTCTTCGTACGTCACGGGCGAGTACCTGGTCGTGGACGGTGGGTTCCTGACGTGAGGAAGGGGGTAGGGGAGGGGTAGGGGCTAGGGGCTAGTCAGAATGGCAGCTTCGCATCTGAACTATTGATGTACACAACTGAACTAGCAAAGTCCCGCCGACCCTGACTAGCCCCTAGCCCCTAGCCCCTAGCCCCTATCCTTCCTATCCCCTAGCCCCTATCCCCTAGCCCCTAGCCCCTTCCTCCCCTTCCTCCGCTACTTCTTCTCCGTCTGCTTCGCGACCGCTTCTGCACGCGCCTTGACGGCCTCGGCATCGCCCAGGTAGCGACTGGAGATCGGCTTGAGGCTGGCGTCCAGCGTGTAGAGCAGCGGCACGCCCGTCGGGATGTTCAATTCGACGATGTCGGCATCGGACATGCCGTCGAGCATCTTCACCAGCGCACGCAGGCTGTTGCCGTGCGCGGCCACCAGTACGTTGCGGCCCGCCTGCAGTTCAGGCGCGATGCGTGTGTTCCAGTACGGCAGCACGCGGGCGAGCGTGTCCTTCAGCGATTCCGCCGAGGGCAATTCGCCGGCCGGAACGCCGGCGTAGCGACGATCGAAGCAGGGGTGGCCCGGGTCCGTCGCGGGCAGCGGCGGAGGCGGGATGTCGTAGCTGCGGCGCCAGACTTTCACCTGCTCGGCACCATGCCTCTCGACGGTCTGGGTCTTGTTCAGGCCCTGCAGCGAGCCGTAATGCCGCTCGTTGAGCCGCCACGTGCGCTCGACAGGCAGCCACATCATGTCCATCTCGTCGAGCGCGATCCACAGCGTGCGGATCGCGCGCTTCAGCACCGAAGTGAAGGCGATGTCGAACTCGATGCCCTCGGCCTTGAGCAGTCGGCCCGCCTCCTGGGCTTCCAGCAGGCCCTGCGCGGAAAGGTCGACATCGACCCAGCCGGTAAAGAGGTTCTCGAGGTTCCAGATGCTCTGGCCGTGGCGCAGAAGCAGTAGCTTGCCGGTGCTCATGTGAGTTCAGTCCGTCGCTGTGATGTTGAACGGGATATGCGAGGGTCGAAGAAACGTCTCGCGCATCATGCCTCAGCCACCGCCACGCGACGGATGGCCTGCAGGGCGACCGAGAGCGAGGCGAAGTCGATCGCCGTCGTCTGGGCACGGATGTCATTGATGACAGCGCGGGCATGCTCCGCCGCAGCCTTGTTGCGTGCGAGCCATTTCTCGAGCGCCTTGAGCGGGTCCGTCTCGCGGGACGATTCGAGGACGCCTTGCGCCAGCGCGCGGTGCACCTCGAACAGCGCCTCGCGCAGGCTGCCGCGCGCCACCGCATGCCAATGGCCCTCGATGTCGAGTTCCTCGATGTGCCGACGCAGCCAGTCGAGCCCGAAGTAGCCGCCGATGGCGAAGTAGGCCTTGGCCGCGGCCTCGACCGTCAGCTTGCGAGCTTCGGCCAGTTCGACGATGTCGGGACCGCTGTGCAGGGCATTGCACGCAGCGATGCGACGCGACAGCTCCGCCGGCACCCCTGCGTGCGCGAGTTCCGCGCTGCGGGTTTCAAAAGCCGTGCGCTCCTCGCCCTGCAGCCACTGCAGCGGCGCGTGCGTGAGTTCGCGGATGCCGGGGCGCATGCGCGCGACTTGCTGCTCGATCCCGAGCGCCGAGCGGTGACGCTGGATCAGCCAGTACGTGGCCTGGCGGATCAGGCCGATCGTGTCGTGCACCATGCCGTACTGCAGCGCCGCCGCGGCCTTGTTGTCGAGCCGCTCGATTGCGGTCCACAGTTCGCGCACTTCGAACACCTCGCGCGCGATCGAGTAGGCGCGCGCGACCGTCGCTGCGTCTGCACCGGTGTCTTGCTGGGCGCGCGCGACGAACGTCGGTCCCATGCGGTTGACGATGCTGTTGGTCGTCGCGGTGACGATGATCTCGCGCTTCAGCCGATGCTCGCCGAGCAGCGTGCCGTAGCGTCGCGCAAGGCGCGGCGGAAAATAGCGGTCGAGCTCGAGGCTGAGGTACGGATCCTCGGGAACGTCTGACTGGATCAGTTGGGAGCTCACGGCGATCTTGGCGTAGCTCAGCAGCATGGCGAGCTCCGGCCGCACCAGTCCCTGGCCCGCGCGGCGGCGGTCTTCGATCTCCTCGGCACTCGGCAGGTACTCGAGCGCACGGTCGAGCACGCCGTCGAGTTCGAGCGAACGGATGAAGTGGGCATGCTCGCCGAGACGTTCGGCCGCGCCCACCTGCAGCAGGCTGATGGCCTGGCTCTGCAGGTAATTGTCGCGCAGCACCAGCTGCCCGACTTCCTCGGTCATCGATTCGAGCAGGCGGTTGCGCTGGGGCGTGCTGAGTCGCGTTCGCTCCTGCACTGCCGTGAGCAGGATCTTGATGTTGACCTCGTGGTCGGAGCAGTCGACGCCGCCCGAATTGTCGACGAAGTCGGTGTTCATGCGGCCGCCTCGCAACGAATACTCGATGCGCCCCAGCTGCGAGAAGCCGAGGTTGCCGCCTTCGCCCACCACCTTGCAGCGCAACGCGCGGCCGTCGACGCGGACGGCATCGTTGGTGCGGTCGCCGACCGCGGAGTTCGCTTCCCACGAGGCCTTGACGTAGGTGCCGATGCCGCCGTTCCAGAGCAGGTCGACCGGCAGTTTCAGGATGGCGCGGATGATCTCCTGCGGCGTGGCTTTCGGCGCGTCGATGCCCAGCAGCGCGCGGGCCTGTGGCGAAAGCGCGATTTCCTTGGCGTTGCGCGGGAATACGCCGCCGCCGCGCGAGATCAGCTTCGCGTCGTAATCGGTCCACGACGAGCGGGGCAGGTTGAACAGGCGTTCACGCTCCTTGAAGGTGCGCGCGGCGTCCGGCTCCGGATCGAGGAAGATGTGCTGGTGATTGAACGCGGCGACGAGCCGAATGTGCCTCGACAGCAGCATGCCGTTGCCGAAGACGTCGCCGGCCATGTCGCCGACACCGGCCACGGTGAAGTCCTGCGACTGCGTATCGATGCCCAGTTCGCGGAAGTGGCGCTTCACGCACTCCCAGGCGCCCTTGGCCGTGATGCCCATCTTCTTGTGGTCGTAACCCGCCGATCCGCCGGAGGCGAAGGCGTCGCCGAGCCAGAAGCCGTACTCGGCCGAGAGTGCGTTGGCCGTGTCGGAGAAGGTCGCCGTGCCCTTGTCGGCGGCCACCACCAGGTAGGGATCGTCGGGATCCAGGCGCACGGTGCGCTCAGGCGGGATCACCTTGTCGCCACGCACGTTGTCCGTGAGGTCGAGCAGGCCGCGGATGAAAATGCGGTAGCATTCCGTGCCCTCGCGCTGCACTTCCTCGCGGCTCGCGCCCGGCAGTATCTGCTTGGGCACGAAGCCGCCCTTGGAGCCGACCGGCACGATCAGCGTGTTCTTGACGTTCTGCGCCTTCATGAGGCCGAGGATCTCCGTGCGGAAATCCTCGCGCCGGTCCGACCAGCGCAGGCCACCTCGCGCCACCTTGCCCATGCGCAGGTGCACGCCTTCGACGCGCGGCGAATACACCCAGATCTCGAACATCGGGCGCGGCTTCGGCAGTTCGGGCAGCAGTTGCGGATCGAGCTTGAGCGCCAGGTAGGGTTTGGGTTGCCCGTCGGCCCCCAGCTGGTACCGGTTGGTGCGCAGCGTTGCCATGATCACGGCGCGGAAACTGCGCAGGATGCGGTCGTCGTCGGGACTGGTGACCTGCTCGAGCGCGTCGTCGATGTCCTCGGCGAAAGCGCGCACTTGCGCCACGCGCGTGGCAGGCTTGAGCGCGGGGTCGAACCGGGATTCGAACGTCCACGCCAGCCTGGCCGCGATCGATGGGTTGCGGGCCAGCACTTCTTCCATGTAACGCTGGCTGAAAGGGATGCCGGTCTGCAGCAGGTAGCGGCAGACTGCGCGCAGGATCACTGCCTGGCGCCAGTCGAGGCCCGCCGCCAGCACCAGCCGGTTGAAACCGTCGCTTTCCGCCTGGCCGTGATGCACCGCGAAGAACGCTTGCTCGAAGCGCCCGCCTTCCTGCTGTGGGTCGAGCGTGCGGCCACCGGCGTGCTTGACTTCGAGGTCCTGGATCCAGAACGTGGAACCGTCCGTGGGCGCCACGCGATAGGGCCGCTCGTTCAGGATGCGGAGGTCGAAGTTCTCGAGCAGGGGCAGGATGTCCGACATCGCCACGGGTTCGCCGCGCCGGTACAGTCGCAGGTGCAACGCGCCCGTGGCCGGATCCCCGGGGCGCAATTCCATGCCGAAGGCAGCCGGATTCGGGGCGAGGGCCGCCAGTTCCTGCACGTCGCGAATGGCCTCGGCCGGCGGCACCTCTTCCTCGTACGCGACCGGGAACGCATCGTTGAAGCGCTCGGCGAGCTGGTCCGCCGTTGCCCTCGGCAGGCGGGCGTGCAGTTCGTCGCGCAGGTGGTCGGTCCAGGTGCGCATCGCGTCGGTGATGCGCTGCTCGATGCGATCCGTCTCCGCCACGACGTGGCGGGCGGGATCGGTGCGGACGAGGATGTGCAGTCGCGCCAGCGCGGATACCGAGATCTGCACCTGCGATTCGAGGTCGATCCCCGCCAGTTCCTCCAGCAGGACGCGCTCGATGCGTTCGCGCACCTGCGTGTTGTAGCGGTCGCGCGGCACGTACAGCAGGCAGGAGAAGAAGCGCTGGTACGGGTCGCGCCGCGCGAACAGCCGCACGCGTTGGCGTTCATACAGGTTGACGATCCCGCGCGTGGTGCGCACGAGCTCCGCCACGGTGGACTGGAACAGTTCGTCGCGCGGGTACGTCTCCAGCACGTGCATCAGCGCCTTGCCGTCGTGGCTCGTCGGCGACACCCCGATGTGATCGACCACGCGCTGCACCTTGTGCCGCAGCAGCGGAATGTCGCGCGGGCTCGTGCTGTACGTGTTCGACGTGAACAGGCCGATGAAGCGTCTCTCGCCGACGACCCGCCCGCCCTTGTCGAACACCTTCACGGCCACGTAGTCGAGGTAGGTCGCCCGGTGCACGGTGGACACGGAATTGGCCTTGGTCACGATCAGCAGCGCCGCTTCGCGCGCCTTGCGCCGCAGCTCGCCCGTCAGCACCGTGGGTTGCGGCGACGGTCGGCCGGACCCCGTGCGCAACAGGCCGAGACCCGAGCGCGCGACCGGCACCAGCCGGTCCATCGTGCGGCCGCGTTCAAGCGTGTATTCGCGATAGCCCAGGAACGTGAAATGGTTGTCGGCAAGCCACTCGATGAACTCGACGGCCTCCTTCTCTTCGCGGCGCGGGATCGCGGGTACGCCGGCATCGATTTCGCGCGCCAGGTCGAGCGCACGCTTGCGGATGGCGGGCCAGTCGGTGACGGCGAGCCGCACGTCCTCGAGCGTACGCAGGATGCTCTCGCGCAGGATTTCGAGGCGCGCGCCATCGGCAATGCGTGGCACGGCAACGTGCTGCCACGATTCCATGACGCCGTCGCCGTCCGCGGAATCTTCCATGCGTGTCAACTTGCCGCGGCGGTCGCGCACCATGCGCAGCACCGGGTGGATCATGAGCTGGATGGGCAGGCGCGAATTGCCGAGCACCACCGCCAGCGAATCCACCAGGAAGGGCATGTCGTCGGTCACGACCTCGACGATCGTGTGCGGTGATTCCCAGCCGTCGCGCTCGAGGTCCGGGTTGAACACGCGCACCCTCGGCTCACCCGCGCGGCGCACGCTGCCAAACGCGAGGTGCCCCGCGGCAGCCACGGCGAATTGCGCCGGGGGGCGCAGGCGGAGATCGTCCTCACCTACGCCCCGGTAGTACACCTGCACGAAGTTGCGCAGGGACACCGGCGCGCCGCGCGGCGAGCGCGTCAGCCGCGCGATGTCGTCGATCAGGTGCTGGCGGGCAGCGGGGATCGTTCCTGGCATGGCGGGGCGTCCTTGGGTCCTGGCGTTATCTTGTTTTCATCGGGCGGGTGCACGGCGCGACCGGTCCCGCGCACGGGCGGGAACCTGCGGGCGCCGTGTCATGGAAAGACTCTTGGCTTTGCGCGCCTGCGGCGCGTCGAGAGCGAGCGTTTCCGCCCGGCTCGTGAGTTCGTCCAGCAGGCGATCGAGCGTGGCGCGATCGGTGGCCGACAGCGTATCGAGCAATGAGCGCTCGAACTGGAGGGCGAGCGGGGCCACTCCGCGATAGACGGCTGCCCCGGCCGGTGACACTTGCAGGATCGACCGGCGCCGATCGTCGTCGGCGACGGCACGTCGCAGCCGCCCGGCACGCAGCAATCGATTCACGGCGCGGCTGACGGCCACGGCATCCATGCGGCTTTTCTGCGCGACTTCGCGCGCCGAAAGCCCGGGATGGCGCATCAGCACCGCGATGACCCTCCATTCGGGAATCGTGAGCCCGAATCGCTTCTCATACGCTGCCGCGATCGCGCTGCTCGTCACGTTGGCGAGTACCGACAGCCGGTAGGGCAGGAACGATTCGAGCTTGATCAGAGGCGAGGTCAAGTGGCGCAACCGTCGCGGGCCAGAAGTTTTCGATTGTAACGATTCCGGCGTCCCTCGCGCCAGTTCAGGGCCGGTGTGGACGGGCCAGGTAATCGTGGGTCTGCATCTCCGCGAGGCGGCTGCGCGTGCGTTCGAACTCGAACTGCAGGCGTTCGCCGACATACAGTTCGTCGACGGGGGCGTGGGCTGCGAGCATGAGCTTGACGCCGCGGTCATAGAACTCGTCGACCAGCGCGACGAAGCGGCGTGCTGCATCGTCTTGCAGTGCATCCAATTGCGGCACGTCGCTGACCAGCACGGTGTGAAAGTCGCGCGCGAGCTCGACATAATCGGACTGCGAGCGCGGCCCGTCGCACAGGCTCGCGAAATCGAACCAGATCACTTCGTCGGCTTGCGCGACGCAGGGAATGGCGCGTCCCTCGACCTGGATTTCGCCCGCCGCCTGGCCGGACGACCCGGCAAGATCCCGGAACCGGCGTTCCAGCTGGCTGCGGGCCCCGGGCAGGCGCGCGTCCAGGTACAGCGGCGCCTTTTCGAGCTGGCGCAGGCGGTAGTCCTGGCCCGCATCGACATTGATCACCTCGCAGTGCTGTTCGAGCAAAGCGATGGCGGGGAGGAAGCGCTGCCGCTGCAGTCCGTCGCGATAGAGCCCGGCGGGGGGCAGGTTCGAGGTGAAGACGAGGGTGACGTTGCGCTCGCGCAGGCCCGTGAAGAGGCCCGCGAGCAGCATTGCGTCGGCGATGTCACTGACGAACAGTTCGTCGAGGCACAGGACGCGGGCATCACGCGCGATGTCGGCAGCGACTCGATCGAGCGGATCCGGCACGTCACGCAGTTCGCCCAGCCGCGCGTGGACTTCTTTCATGAGCCGGTGAAAATGTTCACGCCGCGCCGGCACGCCCACATGGGCGTGGAACAGGTCCATCAGGAACGTCTTGCCGCGACCGACGCCACCCCAGAGGTAGACGCCGCGCCCGGCGTCCGGCGCCGCGGTTTCGCCCCGCACGCGGTCGAGCCAGCGGCCGATGAGTCCGCCGTTGCCGCGTCCAGCGGCATTCCGCAGGCGTCGCGCCAGCGCGTCGAGGCGGGCGATGGCAGCAAGCTGTGCAGCGTCGCTGCGATGCCCCTCGCGCGCGAGCGCGGCGGCGTAGGCCTCGCGCAGATCAGGATGCGGTGCCATGCAGTGCGTCTCAGGAGCGCAGTTCGGCCCGGTCGCGGAAGCACTCGAGCGCCGCCGGGTTGGCGAGCGCGTCGGTGTTCTTCACCGGCCGGCCGTGCACGACTTCGCGCACCGCGAGTTCGACGATCTTGCCGCTGATCGTGCGCGGAATGTCGGCGACGGCCAGGATGCGCGCCGGCACGTGCCGGGGAGTCGTGTTGGTGCGGATCACCTCGCGGATGCGTCGCTCGAGCGTGTCGTCGAGCGCGACGCCCGGCCGCAGCCGCACGAACAGCACCACGCGCACGTCGTTGTCCCAGTCCTGCCCGATCGCGACGCTCTCGAGCACCTCTTCGAGCTTCTCGACCTGGCGATAGATCTCGGCCGTGCCGATGCGCACGCCGCCCGGATTCAGCACGGCATCGGACCGACCGAGGATGACCAGGCCGCCGCGCGCGGTCAGGACTGCAAAGTCACCGTGGCACCAGGCGTGCGGGAAGCGCTCGAAATAGGCGGCGCGATAGCGACTGCCGTCGGGATCGTTCCAGAACCCGACCGGCATCGACGGAAACGGGGCCGTGCACACGAGTTCGCCCTGTGTCCCGACCACCGGTCGCCCGTCGTCGTCGTAGACCTCGACGCGCATGCCGAGGCCGCGGCATTGCAGTTCGCCGCGATGGACCGGCAGGGTGGGATTGCCCAGCGCGAAGCATGAGACGATGTCGGTGCCGCCCGAGATCGAGGCGAGCTGGATGTCCTTGCCGATCGCATCCGCTACGAAATCATACTGTTCGTGTGCCAGCGGCGAGCCGGTCGAAAGGATCGAGCGCAGTTCCGGCAAGGCCACGTGTCGACTGCGGCCGGTAGCCGCTTTTCTCCAGCGCAGCGAGGTACTTCGGGCTGGTGCCGAAGATGGGCGACGCGCTCCGCGCTCGCCAGCCGCCAGAGCACGCCCTCGTCCGGATGAAAGGGCGAACCGTCGTAGAGGACGACGGTTGCCTGCGACGCCAGCGCGCTGGCGAGCCAGTTCCACATCATCCAGCCGCAGGTCGTGAAGAAGAACAGGCGGTCGCCAGGATGCACGTCCGCGTGCAGCTGGTGTTCTTTCAGGTGCTGCAGCAGCGTGCCGCCCGCGCCGTGCACGATGCACTTCGGCACGCCCGTCGTGCCCGACGAGTACAGGATGTAGAGCGGATGGTCGAAAGGTTGCCGCTCGAACTCGCAGGCCCGCGTCCGCGCGACCGAACGCGGAATAGTGCCGCGCGGAGGGCAGCCCACCGAGGTCCGGCGCAGCGGCGACGTTGGCGATGACCACGACGCACTGCACCGAGGGCAGGCTCGCGAGGATGCCGCGGATGCGCTCGAGCGAATCGAGCGTCTTGCCGCCATAAAAATAGCCATCGGCCGTGAACAGGACCTTGGGCGCGATCTGCCCGAAGCGGTCGAGCACTCCGCGGATGCCGAAATCGGGCGAGCAGGACGACCACGTGGCGCCGACGCTGGACGTGGCCAGCATCGCCACGATCGCCTCGGGCAGGTTGGGCAGGAAGCCCGCGACGCGATCACCGATCCCAACACCTGCGTCGCGCAGGCCCGCGGCGACGCGCGCGACTTCGCTGCGCAGTCGATCCCAGGTGATCTCGCGGCGCCGGCCGCGCTCGTCCGTGGCGATGATGGCGGGACCCTGGTCCGAGCCGCGCAACAGGTTCTCGGCAAAGTTGAGCCGGGTGCCGTCGAACCAGGTTGCGCCGGGCATCCGGTCGCCATCGCGCAGCACGGGGCCGTCCGCGCGATCGGCAATGACGCCGGTGAAGTCGAAGACTGCACTCCAGAACGCGGCGGGTTCGTCCACCGACCACTGCCACAGCGCGGCGTAGTCGCCCTGCGGCGCGCCGTGATCGTGCGCAAATGCATGGAACCGCGTGATCTGCGCTGCGGCGATGCGCGCAGCGGAAGGCGCCCAGTGCGGTGCGTCGTCGTTCATCCGACGATGCTAACCGCTGATTGGTTTGCGCACCATCGCTGCGGCGACCAGTTCCGCCACGTCGCGCGTGAGGATCGTCTCGTTCAGGTTCTTGGTCTTGAGCCCGTCGCCGAGCATCACCGAGCAGTAGGGACAGGCGGTCGCGATCACGGCGGGCTGCTGTGCCAGGCCTTGCTCGACGCGCGTCACGTTGATGCGGGTGCCGATGTGTTCTTCCATCCACATGCGTGCGCCGCCGGCGCCGCAGCACATCGATTTTTCACGGTGCAGCGGGAACTCGAGCAGCGCGTCCTTCGCCACGCGTCCGAGCACGGATCGCGGCGCCTCGTACTCGCCATTGTGCCGGCCCAGGTAGCACGGATCGTGCAGCAGCACCCGTTCGTGGGTTGGTTGCACGGTGAGCCGCCGGTCCGCCAGCAACTGGTCGATCAGTTGCGTGTGATGCAGGACCTCCCAGTGCCCGCCGAATTCCGGGTACTCGTTGCGCAACGAATTGAAGGCATGCGGATCGCAGGTCACGATGCGCTTCACGCCCAGGGCGGTGAAGCGTTCGACCAGCGTCGCCGCCAGTTGCTGGAACAGCATTTCGTTGCCGGCGCGACGCACGCATTCGCCGGTCGTCGGTTCCTGCGCGCCGAGGATGCCGAAGGTGACGCCGGCTTCGCGCAGGATTTCGACGAACGCGCGTGCGATCTTCTGGCCGTTCTGGTCGAACGATTCCGCCGAGCCCACGTAGAACAGCCAGTCGACCCGGGCAAGATCGTCGGCAGTGCGGATCAGCGGCACGTCGAGGCCTTTGGCCCAGTCGCCGCGCGTGTCCGCTGGCAGGCCCCACGGGTTCGCCTGCACCTCGTAGGCGTCGAACACGTTCTTGAGTTCGCCCGGGAACTCGCCGTCCATCATCACCCGGTGCTGCCGCAGCCGGTAGAGCTTGGGCAGCAGTTCGAGCTCGATCGGGCACGCCGCTTCGCAATAGCCGCAGGTGGTGCAGGCCCACAGCGTGTCCTCGCTGATGACCTCGCCGACCAGCGCCGGCAGGTTCGCGCGTGCCTCGCCGCCACCGACGATGGCAGCGCGTTGCTGCAGCAGGTGGTGCTTGAGACTGTCGTTCACCCCTTTCATCGACAGGGGCTTGCCGGTCTGGAAAGCGGGGCAGGCATCCTTGCAGCGCCCGCACTCGGTGCAGGTGAAGGCGTCGAGTGCATCCTTCCACACGAGGTCCGCCGCCGTGCGTGCACCTACCTTCAGCTCGCTGGCGTCGGCGGAGTCGTCCATGAGCGGGCTCAGGTCGACCGTCGGTACCGCATTGGCCGGACGACCGCGGCGGAAGAAGAGGGCGGGCAGCGCGGTCACGATGTGGAAGTGCTCGCCGAGCGGCAGCAGGACCAGGAATGCACAGACCGTGATCATCTGGGTCCAGTACGCGAGCGCTGCGGCCAGCGCCAAGGTCTCCGGCGCCCAGTGCGCGACCAGCCCCGCCAGCCACCCGCCGATCGGGGCGTGCGCGCGCTCGTGGGCAATCGCGGGTACCGAATCCGACCACTGTGCGAAGCGGAACGCGTCGAACGCGAAGTCCGTGAGCATGATGATCGTGATCAGCGCCAGCACGAGCAGTCCTTCGCGATTGGGCTCGAGCCGCGCCGGCTTCAGCAGCAGGCGACGATAGAAGGCATAGCCCACGGCCAGGAGCACCGCGAGCTCGACCAGGTCCTTCCAGACCGTGAAGGCGTCCCCCAGCGGCCCGGCCAGCGCGAACTGTTCGTCGAAGCCGATGACGATGAGCTGCACCTTGCGGACGAGCAGCGAGACGAAGCCGAGGAAGATGACCGTGTGCATCACCCCGGGCTTCCATTCGCGCCGGATCATCCGCTGCTGCAGCAAGCCGTTGGTCACGACCGTGCGCATGCGGGTCCAGGGCTGGTCCCACCGCACCTCGGGCTGGAGGGCCCCCACGATCGCGAGCTTGCGCGCCGAAAAGTAGACGAACAGCGCAAACGCGGCGAGCAACAACACGGTGATGCCAAGTGGACTCAAGCGGGCCTCCAGCATCGGCGCCGGCCGATGGGCGAATACTGCGCTGCACTATCACGAGCGTATTCACGATGTACAATTCGGGTTTCCACACACGAAAAGACCAGGCGCCGCGGGCGCCGCGAGGGCACGGTTCATGCAGCGCGAAGCGATGGAGTTCGACGTAGTCATCGTCGGGGCAGGGCCGGCCGGCCTGGCGGCGGCCATTCGACTGAAGCAGCAGGCCGCGGCGGCGGGCGGCGAAATCAACGTCTGTGTGCTGGAAAAAGGCTCCGAAGTGGGGGCCCACATCCTGTCGGGCGCGGTCATCGACCCCATCGCCCTCACCGAATTGTTTCCGGACTGGAAGGAACGCGGCGCCCCGCTCGAGACTCCCGTGCAGGAAGACCGCTTCCTGGTGCTCAGCAAGGACAAGGCCCGCCGCATACCGAACTGGTTGCTGCCGCCCCTGATGAACAACCACGGCATGTACATCGCGAGCCTCGGCAAGGTGTGCCGCTGGCTCGGTCAGCGCGCCGAGGAACTCGGCGTCGAGGTGTTCCCCGGTTTCGCGGCGGCCGAGGTCCTGTTCAACGACGACGGCTCGGTGAAGGGCGTCGCGACGGGCGACATGGGTATTGGCAAGGACGGCGAGCAGAAGGATTCGTACGCGCAGGGCATGGAACTGCATGCCAAGTACACGCTGTTTGCCGAAGGCTGCCGCGGTTCGCTGTCGCAGCAGCTCATGGCCAAGTACAACCTGCGCGACGGCGTCGACCCGCAGGTGTATGGCCTCGGCGTGAAAGAGCTGTGGCAGGTGCCGAAGGAAAAGCACCAGCCCGGGCTCGTCGTGCACAGCCAGGGCTGGCCGCTGCCGAACGACGTGGGCGGCGGCTCGTTCCTCTATCACTTCGGCGACGGCCTGATCTCGGTGGGCTTCGTCACCCACCTGAGTTACGCCAATCCGCACCTGTCGCCGTTCGAGGAGATGCAGCGGTTCAAGACGCATCCTGCCATTCGCGGCTACTTCGAAGGCGGCAAGCGCATCGCCTATGGCGCACGTGCGATCAACGAGGGCGGCCTGCAGTCGATCCCCAAGCTCACGTTCCCGGGCGGCGCGCTCATCGGTTGCACGGCGGGTTTCGTGAACCTGCCGCGCATCAAGGGCTCGCACAATGCGATGAAGACCGGGATGCTGGCGGCCGAGGCCGCGTTTGCCGCGATCACCGCGGGGCGCGCCAGCGACGAACTCACGGCGTACCCGGAGGCGTTCCGCAATTCGTGGGCGCACACCGACCTGCACAAGGTCCGCAACGTAAAGCCCGGCCTGAAGTGGGGTCTCTGGGCAGGCACGGCGCACGGCGGCTTCCACATGTGGCTCAACGACCTGGGGCTCGGCGCGCTCGTGGGCTGGACGCTGCGCCATGGCAAGGCGGATCACGAGGGCCTGAAGCCTGCGGCGGAAATGCCGCGGATCGAGTATCCGAAGCCCGACAACGTGCTGACGTTCGATCGGCTGTCATCGGTATTCCTGTCGGGCACCGCGCACGAGGAAGACCAGCCGGTGCACCTGCGGCTGCGCGATGCGTCGGTGCCGGTTGCGGTGAACCTGGCGCGCTATGACGGTCCCGAAAGCCGGTATTGCCCGGCGGGCGTGTATGAGTTCGTGCCGGCAGAGGGCGGTGGCCAGCGCCTGCAGATCAACGCGCAGAACTGCGTCCACTGCAAGACGTGCGACATCAAGGACCCGCGGCAGAACATCCACTGGGTGACGCCGGAGGGCGGCGGCGGACCGAACTACGCGAGCATGTAGTGACCAGTGACCAGTAACTAGTAAGAAGGGCCGCATTGCGGCTCTTTTTGCTTTGCTTCGCGGTCATGCCGGTCGCGAGCCGGCATGGGCGCGTCCGCCGAGGGCTACAAGCCGCTCGGGGACGCGCCCGGAGATCACGTCCGCCAGCATTGACCGGCGAGCGACGTCACTTCCTTATGATGCGTGTGGCGGAATAGATCTCACCGTCACGGCCGAAATACAGCCGCTTCAGGTCCCAGGAAATCGACGAACGCGTCTCGCTGCCGGCCGTGTTTATGCCCGGGCCGAGATTGACCGGCGCCGAGAACTGCTGCTTGGTGTTGTGGCGGCGGGCGTAGAACACGTCGAAGCTGCCGAATGACGCCGCGCCCTTCGCGTCCGTTGTCCGCGTAGAACTGAACACGACCTCGAGGCCGTCGCTGCTGATGTTCGGCATGCGGTCATCGAACTCGGTGTTGAGCTCCGTCACCGGCGACGGCGGGCCGAACTCGCCGTTCCTGAGCTTCTTGCTGACGTAGATGTCGTGGTTGCCACTCACCGTGCTGGAGAAATAGAGAAAAGTGCCTTCCTTGGTATTCACCAGCGAAGGACTGAACTCGGCCGCGGCGCTGTTCGGGCCGGTTCCGTTCTCGATGCAGCCGAGGTGCTGCGGCTCGCCCCAGCCGAAGGCCGCGTTGCGCCGGATGATATACATGTCGCCGAGGCCAGGACCGGCTCCGCAGGTCTCCGGTCCGGGCCGCTCGGACACGAACATCAGGTGGCTGCCGTAGATCGGCGTCGGGCAGAAGTCGGCGGCGTTCGTGTTGACCGGGGCGCCGAGGTTCTGCGGCTCACCGAACGGATCGCTCTTGCTGGCACGGTCCGCCGCCCAGATGTCGTTGCCACCCAGCGTGCCAGGACGCACGGAGGCGATGTAGAGGCTGAGTCCGTCACGCGACTCGATCGGGCACCCGTCAGCCACGGTGCTGTTGACCTCGACGACCGGCACCGCGGTGCTCCAGACATTGTGCTTCGGGCTGGTCGCATCAGCGCCCATCGAAGCGAAAACGAGCGGCAAGCTCGCCGCCGTCACTGAAAGAAAACTTAACTTGCAGTTCATGGACCACTCCTTGCGTTTATCGGCATCCCGGACGGGATTTCCGTCGCGAGGGAGACTGCAGTCCGGGCAACGCCAAAGTCCTGACGAAACTGCAATAAATGCCTGACATCGGTCTGATATCGTTCTCGCCCGGGGATGAACCGGGTCAATCCCCGGGGTTGCAGAATGACGGCGGCCGACACCACAACCGGCGCGAAATTCGTCCGTGGATTTCGTCTTGGCGACTTGCGGGTCGATCCGCAGACCGGCGACGTCGAAGGTCCCGGCCGCCGGGTCCAGCTCGACCCCAAAGTGATGGGCGTCCTCGCGATGCTGGCGGAGCGTGCCGGCCAGGTCGTTCCGCGCGAGGACCTGATTTCCCGGCTCTGGCCCGACGTGGTGGTGACCGACGACGCGCTGTCCCGCTGCCTGTACGACTTGCGTCGCGAGCTGGCCGCCGCCGGCGGCAGTGAAGAGTATCGCGCCCTCGTCGAAACGCTGCCGAAGCGCGGCTACCGCCTGAACGGCGTTACGGAATCCATGGAACCCGCTGTGGTAGCGAGCCACACTTCTCGCAGAGGGATCCGGCTGTGGACCGCGGCCGTGGCGGCCGTCATCACCCTCGTCGCAGGGGTCTTGCTGTCACTGGACAGGGAGGGCGTGGATCCCGCCCCGGTATCCGCGACTCCGGGTCCGGTGCCCCGAATTGCCGTCCTGCCATTCGACGACATGAGCGAAAAGCGGGACCAGCAGTTCCTGGCCGACGGGCTCACCGAGGACATCCTGAACCGCCTCACGCAATCCGAGGGCCTGGACGTGATTGCGAGGACGTCCACCTTCGCCCTGCGCGACCAGTCGCTCGATATCGCCGAGATTGCGCGCCGTCTCGAGGTGACCCATGTGCTGGAGGGCAGCGTCCGACGATCGGGGGATCGTATCCGCGTTACCGCCCAGCTCATTGACGCTGCCGACAGCGCGCACCTCTGGTCGGAAACCTACGACCGCGACCTCGGCGACCTGTTCGCGATCCAGGACGAGATATCGATGGCCGTTGCTGCCGCGCTCGAGACCCGGCTCTCGTTGCCCGCGGGGCATGAAACGGAAAAGGTCGATGCCCGGGTGCGGTTTGCGCAGGGCGAACACTTCTACTATCGCCGGGCGCCCGGCGACCTCGAACGCGCCGTCGCGGCGTACCTCGATGCCGTGACGTTCGATCCGGACTATGCGCGGGCCTGGGCTGCTCTCGCGGGCGCCTATTCGCTGCTTGCCTGGAGCAGCGATCCGCCGGACCGCTCCCTGATCGAGAAACAGGGCGAAGCCGCACGCCGCGCGGTCGCGCTTGCGCCAGGGCTCGGTGTTGCCCACCACCGCCTGGCGCAGTTCCTGTTCGAGTCGTCGGATCGCGAGGCGGCCCGCAAGCACTGGGCCGAGGCGACCCGACTCGACCCGGACGATCCACTGGCTCTGAGCTCGCAAGCCGAACTTGCCGTCGAACGAGGCGATTTCCAGTCGGCTGTCGAGATTCATCGGCGGATCATCGCCGCTGACCCCATGGCGCTCATATACCGCGTGAATCTTGCCTCGGTGCTGGTCGCGGACGGGCAGTTGGAGGCGGCTCTCGAGGAGTACCGCAATACGCGCGAAAACTTCGACGGCGCGGAGCCTGGCCTGGATTCCGATATCGTGCGCATCCTCGTACTGCTCGGACGCTTTGCAGAAGCGGAGCGGGTCCTGGCCGCAATGCCGGAGGGGCGAGCAAGGGACTACGGCACCGCGTTGCTTTACGCACTGCCCGCGAAGCGCACCGAGGCAGACGCGGCGCTCGCCCGGCTCGCGATGACGCCGAAGGGCATTGCGCTGCGGGACGACATCTTCGAGGGGATTCGGCTCGCGGAGATCTACGCCTTCCGGGGCCAGGACGACGAGGCATTTGCGACGCTCGTAGGCAAGAAGAAAGCTCTGGCAAGCCGGTCCGACATCAGTACCTCGTTCCTCTGGTACCTGTGGCATGAAGCGAGGTTGTCCCCCATCCTGCGGTCATTGCACTCGGACCGGCGCTGGGCAGCGTTCATTGCCGAGGACGCCTGATTCAGCGCGCGGGTCATCGCGACGTCGGTGTCAGTGAAGTCCCCGTCGAGTGCGTCCGTCTCGAACACGATGTCGTAAGGCACATTGCCCTCGGCGAGCAGCAAGTTCTGGTGGCCCACGAGCAAACGAAAGAGGCCGGCCAGGCCGGCCTCTGCTGACTGGTCACCAGTCACTGCTCACTGCTCCTATCTTGGCGCCATCCGGATCGCGCCATCCAGTCGTATCGTCTCGCCGTTCAGCATCGGATTCTCGACGACCTGCCGCACCATCTGCGCGTACTCGGACGGCCGGCCGAGCCGCGCCGGGAACGGCACCTGCTTGCCGAGCGAGTCCCGCGCCTCCTCGGGCAAGCCCGCCATCATCGGGGTCATGAAGAGTCCCGGAGCGATGGTCATCACGCGGATGCCGGAGGAGGCGAGTTCGCGCGCCATGGGCAGCGTCATGCCGACGACGCCGCCCTTCGATGCTGCATAGGCCACTTGTCCGATCTGCCCATCGAACGCGGCGACCGACGCGGTCATTACCAGGGCGCCACGCTCGCCTTCGGCGTTCGGGGTGTTCTTCTGCATCACGGCGGCGGCCTCCTTGCACAGGAACAGCGTACCGAGCAGGTTGATCTCGACGACCTTGCGGAAGAAATCGCCCGGCATCGTGCCTTCCTTGCCCACCATGCGCTTCGGCCAGCCGACGCCGGCGCAGCTCACGGCGAGGTTCAAGCCGCCGAGCGCAGCGGTGGCAGCTGCCACGCTGGCAGTCACGGCCGCTTCCGACGTGACGTCAGCCTTGTGGAAACTGGCCGCGGGCCCGAGTGCGCGCACGGCTTCGACACCGGCAGTGTCGTTCACGTCGAGCAGGGCGACCTTGCCGCCCGCCGTTACGATCATCTCGGCGACGGCAAGCCCGAGGCCCGAGGCGCCACCGGTGACGATGGCGCGTGTGTCCTGGATCAACATGGCAGCAGCCCCCTCGGTGCGTCAGTCAGTCAGCTCAAAGACGCAAACCGCCGTCGACGTCGATGCAGCGACCGGTGAAGAAGTCGTTCTCGACGATGAAGACCGCCGTCTGCGCGATCTCTTCGGCGAGGCCGAGGCGCTTCAGCGGCACCGGCGCCGTCATCTTGTCGAGCATCTCGGGCGGCATGCCCGAGAGAATGTCGGTCTTCGATGAAGCCCGGGGCAATTGCGCCCGCGCGGATCCCGAAGCGCGCCAGTTCCTTGGCCCACGTCGTCGCCATCGCCGCCACGCCGGCTTTCGCTGCTGAGTAGTTGCTCTGGCCGGCATTGCCGGCGCGCGAGATGCTGGAGATGTTGATGATCACGCCGCCCTTGCCCAGCTTGACCATGCGCTCGGCGGCTTCGCGGCCGCACAGGAACACGCCGGTCAGGTTGACGTCGATGACGGCCTGCCACTGCGCGAGCGACATCTTGCTCACGACCGCGCCATCCTTGACCTTGAGCAGCATCGCGTCCTTGATGATGCCGGCATTGTTCACCAGCACGTCCAGGGCGCCGTGCGTCGCGACGACTTCGTCGAGCGCGCGGATCACGTCTTCTTCCCGCGCGACGTTCAGGGCATGCCCGCTCACCGTCACGCCGCGGCCCTTGAACTCGGCGCACGTGGCGTCGAGGTCGGCCTGGTTCAGGTCGAGCAGCGCCAGCGTTGCGCCGCGTTCGGCGAATGCGTTGGCGATGGCTTTGCCGATACCGCGCGCGCCGCCCGTGACGACCGCGACCTTGCCGTTCAGTTGCATGGATGCCTCAGGAGATGGAGGAGATCAGATCAGCGCTGTCAGAGCAGTTCGATCGCGACGGCGCAGGCTTCGCCGCCGCCGATGCACTGCGAGGCGACGCCGCGGCGCAGGCCGCGCTTGCGCAACGCGTATAGCAGCGTCGTGATGAGGCGTGCGCCCGTGGCGCCGACGGGGTGGCCCATTGCGCACGCGCCGCCGTTCACATTGACCTTGTCGTGCGTCAGGCCCAGGTCCTGCATCGCCGCCATTGCGACGCACGCGAACGCCTCGTTGATCTCGAACAGGTCGACGTCCGCCGCGGTCCAGCCCGCGCGCTCCAGGGCCTTCTGCATCGCCGGTGCGGGCGCCGTGGTGAACCACTCCGGCGCCTGCGCGTGGCTCGCATAGGAGACGAGCCGGGCAAGAGGCTTGAGGCCCATCGCCTTGGCCGCCGACTCACTGGCGACGATCAAGGCGGCCGCGCCATCGGAAATCGACGAGGAGGATGCGGCGGTGACCGTGCCGTCCTTGCCGAAGGCGGGCTTCAGCGTGGGGATCTTGTCGATGTCGAGCTGGAACGGGGTCTCGTCGGTCGCAATGACCTGCTCGCCCTTGCGAGTCTTGAGCGTGACGGGGGCGATCTCGCCCACGAAGTCGCCTTCCTTCGAGGCGCGCTGCGCGCGTCGCACGGACTCGGCCGCGAACGCATCCTGCGCCGCTCGCGTGAAACCGTACTTGGCTGAAGTCGCGTCCGCGAAACAACCCATCGCCTTGCCGTCCCACGGGCTTTGCAGGCCGTCGTAGAACATGTGGTCGTAGATTTCCGCGTGACCCATGCGGTAACCCGCGCGTGCTTTCAGCATCAGGTAGGGCGCGTTGGTCATCGATTCGAGGCCGCCCGCAAGCACGACGCGGGCGGAACCTGCGCGGATCTGGTCGGCTGCCATCATCACGGCCTTCATGCCGGAGCCGCACATCTTGTTGATCGTCGTCGCCGGCACGCTCATGGCGATGCCAGCGCCTACGGCAGCCTGCCTGGCGGGAGCCTGGCCGAGGCCGGCCGGCAGCACGCAGCCGAAGATGACCTCGTCGATGGCGTCGGGTGACAGGCCCGAGTCCGCCAGGGCTGCGGCCGCCGCGACGCTGCCGAGCAAGGTTGCCGACGCGGAAGAGAAGACGCCCTGGAACGCACCGATCGGCGTACGGCGGGCGGCGGCGATGACGATTGATTCAGTCATGGTTGCGGTCCTGGATACTGGCCGGGGAGGGTGGCGCGTCAAAAGTCGCCGGAGTGTACGCCCCGTTCTTTTTGCAGCGCAAGATAAAGACCCGAGGTGACGGGGTTCAGGCTTTCGTCGAGGCCCGGGGCTGCCGCCTGCGCGACGATGCCGCGGCCCCGCGGTTGCTGCCTTCCGCGGCGCGCGGCGCAAGACCCTGCTCGAGGAACTGCACGAATGCGTCCGCCACTTCGAGGGACGTCAGCGTGCGGCCCGCGCGATACCAGTGTGCGATCCAGTTGAGGGCCCCCGCGATCGCGAAGGCTGCGAGTTTCGTGTCGCCCACGGCGACCGAGCCGTCGTTGATGCCCGCCTGCAGCAGACGGCGGATGCCGCGGTCGATCTCGGACTTGAGGGCGCGCACCTGCGCGCTGAGCTCGGGGCCGAGATCCTGGTGTTCGGCGCGCACCATGCACCAGCCGTATTCCGACGCGATGGCGACGGCGTAGTCGCGCACGACCTCGCGCAACCGGTCGCGTCCCGTGCCCGGCGTGTGCTCGGCGCGGCGCAGCGCGCTGCGGATGGGTTCGAGTCCCGCCAGGAAACACTCGAACAGCAGCTGTTCCTTGTTGGCGACGTAGTAGTAAATGGTCGGCTTCGTCACGCCGAGCGCGGCCGCAATGTCGTCGAGCGACGTGTTGTGATAGCCGCGCTCGTCGAAGGCCCGCGCTGCCGAACGAATGACCGCCTCGCGCTTGGTGCCGTGGTCCTGCCGGCGGCGGCGGCCACGCCAGGCGGCGGCGGGATCGGCCACTGCGGGCTTCGCTGGGAGGGTGTCGGCCATGGCGGGCGATGGTTGACTGCGGGTGGGACCCTAATCATACTTCCCAGTAAGATTCTACTCAACAGTAACTTAGCGGGCGCCGGCCCGACGACTGGAGAACGCAGATGTCCGGAACCTCGACCGTCCGCCGTGAAGGCGAATCGCAACAGGCGACCGGCGCCGCAGGCGAACCCGCACCGTTGCGTTTCGTGAGCGCGGCCTCGTTGTTCGACGGGCACGACGCCGCCATCAACATCATTCGCCGGCTGCTGCAGGCGCATGGCGCCGAAGTCGTGCATCTCGGGCACAACCGCAGCGTTGCGGACATCGTCCGCGCCGCGCTGCAGGAGGATGCGGACGGCATCGCCTGCAGTTCCTACCAGGGCGGCCACGTCGAGTACTTCAAGTACATGGTCGACATGCTGCGGGACTGCGGCGCTCCCCACATCCGCATCATCGTGGGTGGGGGCGGCACGATCGCCCCGCACGAGATCGAGGAACTCGAAGCCTACGGCGTCGAGCGGATCTACACCCCGGAGGACGGTCGCAAGCTCGGCCTCAACGGCATGATCGAGGACGTGTTCGCGCGCGTGCGCAAGGCAACGCGACCGGCGTTCGAGTTCGGGCCGGTCGGTCCGCGCGACCAGCAGCAGATCGCGCGCACCATCTCGGCCCTCGAGCGCGGCGAAACCGACGCCACGTTCTCCGACACGCTGCGCCGCGCCGTGGGCCGCGCGGTGAAGCGCACTCCCGTCGTCGGCATCACCGGCACCGGCGGCGCCGGCAAGTCGTCGCTGACTGACGAACTGCTGATGCGTTTCGTGCGCCAGTTCCCCGATCGCAACATCGCCGTAGTCGCGATGGACCCCACGCGTCGCCGCAGTGGCGGCGCCTTGCTCGGCGACCGCATCCGCATGAACTCGCTGGCTGCCGAGCAGTTGTTCATGCGTTCGCTCGCCACGCGGCGGCAGAACCTCGCGACCAGCGCCGTGCTGGCCGACGTCCTCAACCTGCTCAAGTACGCGAACTTCGACCTGGTCGTCGTCGAGACGGCGGGCATCGGCCAGAGCGACTCCGAGATCGTCGACCTGGTCGACGTGCCGATGTACGTGATGACGAGCGAGTACGGCGCAGCCAGCCAGCTCGAGAAGATCGACATGCTCGACTTCGCCGACCTGGTGGCGCTCAACAAGTTCGAGAAGCGCGGCGCCGAGGATGCGCTGCGCGACGTGCGCAAGCAGTGGCGGCGCAACCGCGTCGAGTTCACTCGACCCGACGACGAGGTTCCCGTGTTTCCCGACGATCGCGAGCCGCTTCAACGATCCGGGCGTGAACCGGTTGTTCGCCGCGCTCTGTGCGCGGCTCGATGAAAAGGCCGGCGGCGACAAGCGCTGGAGCGTGACCGATCCGGGTCCGACGGAACTGGTCGAGCGACATGCGCTGGTGCCGGCGACGCGTTCGCGTTACCTGGCCGAGATCGCCGGCAACGGTCGCCGGGCGCACGAGGGGGTCGAGCACCGTGCGCAGGCGGCGAGCCGTGCGCAAAGCCTGTACGAGGCGCTACGCACGCTCGGGTGCACGTCGTTGCCCGAGCCGCTCGAGCGTTACGGCGCTGCGGCACTCGCGGATGCCAGCGCCGACGCGGCCGTCCTGCGCCTGCGCGCCGCCTACAACGACGCACTCGAGGCCGTGGGCAACGAAGGACTCGCGCAACTGCGGCAATGGCCGGCGCTCGCCAAGTCCGCGACGGACGACCAGTTCACGTACACCGTCCGCGGCAAGGAAATCCGCGGCGACAACTACGTGCCGACCCTCAGCCACAACCGCGTGCCGAAGCTGGCGGTCCCGCGCTACCGCGACTGGGGTGAGCAGCTCACGTTCCTGCAGAAGGAAAACCTGCCGGGCTACTTCCCGTTCACGGCGGGCGTGTACCCGTACCGCCGCGAGGAAGAAGATCCCACCCGCATGTTCGCGGGCGAGGGCGGGCCCGAGCGCACCAATCGCCGTTTCCACTACGTCGCGGGCGGTCACGGCGCTGCGCGCCTGTCGACGGCGTTCGACTCGACGACACTGTACGGCGAAGACCCGGACGAGCGTCCGGACATCTACGGGCGCATCGGCAATTCCGGCGTTTCGATCGCGACGCTCGACGACATGAAGAAGCTCTACTCGGGCTTCGACCTGTGCGCGCCGACCACCTCGGTCTCGATGACGATCAACGGTCCTGCGCCGATGATCCTCGCCATGTTCATGAATACGGCCGTCGACCAGCGAGTCGAAAGGCACCTGCGCGCCACCGGGCAATGGGACGCGGCGCAGAAGAAGATTGCAGCGATGTTCAAGGATCGTCCGCGTCCGGCGTACAAGGGCGACCTGCCGCCGAACCACGATGGCTCGGGCCTGGGGCTGCTCGGGGTGACCGGCGACCAGCTGCTCGACGCAGAGACGTACCAGCGGATCCGCAAGGAGACGCTGTCGCTCGTGCGGGGCACCGTGCAGGCCGACATCCTCAAGGAGGACCAGGCCCAGAACACCTGCATCTTCTCGACCGAATTCGCGCTGCGCATGATGGGCGACGTGCAGCAGTTCTTCACCGACAACGACGTCCGCAACTTCTATTCGGTATCGATATCCGGCTACCACATCGCGGAGGCCGGCGCGAATCCGGTGTCGCAGCTGGCCTTCACGCTGGCGAACGGCTTCACGATCGCCGAGTACTACCTGGCCCGTGGCATGAAGGTCGACGACTTCGCTCCGAACCTGTCGTTCTTCTTCTCGAACGGCATGGACCCGGAGTACGCGGTGATCGGCCGCGTCGCACGCCGCATCTGGGCGCGCGCGATGCGTGACCTGTACCGCGCCAGCCCGCGGTCGCAGATGCTGAAGTACCACATCCAGACATCCGGTCGCAGCCTGCACGCGCAGGAAATCCAGTTCAACGACATCCGCACCACGCTGCAGGCGCTGTACGCGCTGTTCGACAACTGCAACAGCCTGCACACCAACGCCTACGACGAGGCCATCACGACGCCGACCGAGGAATCGGTGCGGCGCGCGGTCGCGATCCAGCTGATCATCGGCAAGGAACTCGGCCTCAACAAGACGCAGAACCCGTGGCAGGGCTCGTTCGCGATCGACCAGCTGACGGACCTGGTGGAGGAAGCCGTGTACCGCGAGTTCGACCGCATCTCGGAGCGCGGCGGCGTGCTCGGCGCCATGGAGACCATGTACCAGCGCGGCAAGATCCAGGAAGAGTCGCTGCACTACGAGCAGCTGAAGCACGACGGCACGTTGCCGATCATCGGCGTCAACACGTACCTGGCCAAGGCGGGTTCGGACGACGAGATCCGCAACGCGGAACTGATCCGCTCGACCGAAGAGGAGAAGCAGGACCAGGTGGCGGCCGTGCGCGCGTTCCTCGAGCGCAATGCCGACCGGCGTCCGGCGGTGCTGTCGCGTTTGCAGCAGCAGGCGGCGCTCGGCGGCAACGTCTTCGCCGAACTCATGGAGGCGGTGAAGGTCGCTTCCCTCGGTTCGATCTCGCACGCGCTGTACCAGGTCGGGGGCCAGTACCGCCGGAGCATGTGACCGCGGCAGCAGTGGTACTGCGCGTTCGCCGCGCGCATGGCGCGCGGCCCGTAGCCTCGGGGTCCGTGATTCGTTGCGCGGGCCGTGCGCCGCATGGACGCGGCGCCCGGAGCCCCCAGGGAAGGGTTTACGGCGTCCCGCGCAATGAATCACGGACCCCGAGGCCAGGAGCCGTCGCAGCAGGGTTGCGAGGTGCTTAGGCGTCCGCCGCCTGCGGCGGTGCGCGGACACGCCACGTGCAGTCGCGTCAGTAACGGATCAGCGCGCCCGGAGCGGCGCGTGCGCGAGTTCCGCGAGGTCCGGCTCGCCGACTCGTTCGATGATGGCGTCGCGCGCCGCATCGCGCAGCTGGTCTGGTTCGTCGCCGTCGATCGCCGGCAGGATCTCGACGTGGATCGGCCCCGGATGCGGCGCGTACGCGCCGTTCGGCATCGAACGTCGCGCACCGTGGATCACGGCCGGCACCAGCGGGATGCCGCCCCGCGCGGCCGCGACGAATGCGCCGACGTGAAAGCGCTTCACGCCGACGACCGAGTCGAACGTGCCTTCGGGAAAAAACACCAGCGAATGCCCCTGCTCGGCGCGCGACAGCACCCGCCGCGCGTCGCGCTGGCGCCCGCCGGCGCTGTGCCGGTCGACGAACTCCGAGCCGATCCGTCGCAGCAGCAGGCCGACGACCGGCATGGCCGATGCTTCGCGCTTGATCACGAAGCTGAAGCGAGGCGGCAGCACCGCCTTCATCACGACGCCGTCCAGGTAGCTCGAATGGTTCGCGACCAGCACGCACGAACCGGAGGGCAACTGGTCGATGCCGGTAACACGCAGGCGCAAGCAAGCGAGCGCCAGCCACAGGCGAGCGAGCCAGTGGGTGGAGACCCGCCGCGCCTGCAGCGAGGGCAGCAGCAGCGCAACGATGGCCGCAGCCAGCATCAGCGCCGCGAGGAGCGTGAGCGCGTAAGGCACATACACCAGCCGGAAAGCGCTACGCCCGATGGCAAGCAGCGCGCTGCTTGCAGGCGGGGAGGGTGTCGACACAGTCATTTCGTGCGCAATCTCGCGGCGATCAGGGCTGGGCTCATGAACAATGGGCGGCGTGCAGTCCGGCGGGCGCCAGTCTGCCGCGCCTGCGGCATTCTGTGAATCAGTTCCGGTTATGTTAATGCGGCCCCGGAACTGTGAGAGGTGTCACGACGGCCGCCGGAACGCGGCTCGCATACTGCTCGCCACGTAAACCGCGAGGTTCCATGAGCACTGCAGTCAAGTCCAGCTTCCAGACCAGTCCGCGCCCCGGCGCTGGCGGAGAAGCCTCCCCGCGTCCTGGTCCGATCGACCAGTTCCTCGACGCGGTGTGGATGGAACGCGGCCTCTCGCCCAACACGCTGGCGGCCTATCGGGCCGACCTGACCGCGCTCGAGCGCTGGCTGTTCGAGCGTTCCGGCGATCTCGAGCACGCGCAGCGCGGCGACATCCTTGCCTTCATGGCTTCGCGCGTCCAGGGGGGCGCGCGACCGCGCTCGACGGCACGCCAGCTCTCAAGTTTCCGCCGGTTCTACCGTTATCTGGTGCGTGAGAACGTGTTGCGCGAAGACCCCACCGCGCAGATCGCGATGCCCAAGGTCGGCCGCTCGCTGCCGAAGTCGCTGATGGAGGAGGAAGTCGAGGCCCTGTTGGCCGCTCCTGCCGTCGGCGATCCGCTCGGGCATCGCGATCGGACCATGCTCGAGGTGCTCTATGCCACGGGGTTGCGCGTGTCCGAGCTGGTCAACTGCAAGCTCGCGCAGGTGAACCTGAACCAGGGCGTGCTGCGCATCGTCGGCAAGGGTGACCGCGAACGCCTCATTCCGCTCGGCGAGGAAGCCGTGCAGTGGGTGCAGCAGTTCCTGCAGGGCCCGCGCGTCGAGATCCTGCTCGAGCGCCAGACCGACTACCTGTTCCCGACGCGCCGCGGTGACCGCATGACCCGGCAGGCGTTCTGGCACATCATCAAGCGCTACGCCCGCAAGGCCGGCGTGCAGAAGGAACTCTCGCCGCACACGCTGCGCCATGCCTTCGCCACCCACCTGCTGAACCACGGTGCGGACCTGCGCGTGGTGCAGATGCTGCTCGGCCACAGCGACCTGTCGACGACGCAGATCTATACGCACGTCGCCCGCGAGCGCCTCAAGGACCTGCATTCGCAGCATCATCCGCGCGGCTGACAGCCGCCCGGGCTCTGCTAGACTTCGCCGCCTCGACCTACGGTCGCGGCGCGGTCGGGCTCGACTGAACCTGCGCCCGTGGCGACTGTCCTAGCCTTCACACCTCACGGATAGACCATTCGCATGCGTCGCAGCACCCCGTCCGCCCGCTTCATTTCCGTCGCTGGCATTCATGCCTTGCTCATCGCGGTTTCCGCGATCGCATTCCTGGCCCCCGCGGCCAGCGCGAATCCCACTGCGGCAGCGGAGAAGAAGGCGGCGCCGGGCAGCACGGCGAAGCCCGCCACCGTGGCGCCGTCGACGACGACGGCGGCAAGCAAGACAGCCACCGCCATCCCTGCCGACGTCCGCGCGCGCGTAGTCGCCAAGCTGCCGGGCGCCGAGCCATCCGACGTTGCAGTCTCGCCCATTCCGGGTGTCTACGAGGTGACGATGGGCGGACTGATCGCCTATGTCAGTGCCGACGGCAAGTACCTGTTGAGCGGCAACGTCTACGACCTCGACACCCAGGTCAACCTCACCGCGTCGCGCCGCAACTCGGCGCGCGCCAAGGCGCTGGCCGCGATGTCGGAGAGCAACATGATCGTGTTCGGCCCCGCCAACGCGAAGATGACCGTCACCGTTTTCACCGACATCGATTGCGGCTATTGCCGCAAGTTCCACGGCCAGATCGCCGAGATCAACAAGGCCGGTGTGCGGGTACGTTACCTGCTGTATCCGCGCACCGGTCCCGACACCGAATCGTGGACCAAGGCCGAGCAGGTGTGGTGTGCCACGGACCGGCGCGATGCATTGACGCGCGCGAAGAAGGGCGAGCCCATCAAGGGCAAGGCCTGCGGCGATGCCGCGATCGAGACGCAATACGAACTCGGTTCCGACCTCGGCGTCGAGGGCACGCCGGCCGTGTTCACGCAGAACGGCGATTACATCGGCGGATTCCTGTCACCTGTGGAACTGGTCCAGGCGATCCAGGAATCCGCGAAGACGCCGGTCGCTTCGCGCTGAGCGATCAGCGCTCGAGCTGGCCCAGCTTGCCTGGGACGCCGTCCCATTCCTTGGCGTCGGCGGGCGCGTCTTTCTTTTCCGTGATCACGGGCCACTGCCGGGAAAGCTCCGCGTTCAGCTTGCGGAACTCCTGCTGTGCAGCGGGCAGTTCTTCTTCCGAGAAAATCGCCTCAGCCGGGCATTCGGGCTCGCACAGCGTGCAGTCGATGCACTCGTCCGGGTCGATCACCAGCATGTTCGGACCTTCGTGGAAGCAGTCCACCGGGCAGACTTCCACGCAGTCCATGTACTTGCACTTGATGCAATTTTCCGTGACGACAAAGGTCATCGGTTCTCTCCGGACGTTGGCTGCGATGAAAAAACGACGAGGCTAGCGAGCGGCACGGGCCCGTGGGCGGCGTATTCTGCCAAAGCGCCGCTGTAGCGCAAACGTTTCCTGCCTAACGCGGCGCCCGCGCGCGGTAGTCGAGCGTCGTGAAGTAGTGGTTCTCGGTGCCGCTGCGGCGGTCGTCGAAATAGCGGCGCAGGGCGAAATCGACGCTGCGGAAGGCGATTTCGTCCCAGGGGATGTCGGCTTCGGCAAAAAGGCCGACCTCCAGGCTCTCGGGGCTGGGTCCGAAGCTCGCCTCGGGCAACCTGGCGCGGAACATGACGTGCACCTGGTCGGCGTGCAGCACGTGCACCACCGCCAGCAGCGAGCCGATCTCGACGTGGGCCTGGGCCTCCTCCAGCGATTCGCGGCGCGCGCCATCCTGCGTGGTTTCGCCGTTTTCCATGAAGCCCGCGGGAATGGTCCAGAAGCCAAGCCGCGGCTCGATTGCGCGGCGACAAAGCAGGATGCGGCCGTCGCCGTGTTCCGGCACGCAACCCACGATCAGCTTCGGGTTCTGGTAATGCACGATGCTGCAGGCGTCGCAGACGTAGCGCGCGAAATGGTCGCCTTCGGGCGTTCGCAGCGAAACGGGATTGCCGCAGGCGGAACAGAACTGCATCAGGGGTACCAATGGTGCCGGGAGAGGGAATCGAACCCTCACGAGTGATTAGCTCGCCGGATTTTGAGTCCGGTGCGTCTACCAGTTCCGCCATCCCGGCGCGGGGGGTGCGCAGCTTACCCGATCGCGGGGCGCTGGGGTGGAAAAGATCGAATTATCAGTTTGTTACGTCAAGCCCGACCGCGTTGGGAGCAGTTCCGGGTGGGCCCTGACGGAACTCGGTAAGCTAGGCGAGGTCAGAATGCCCGTGTCGCCTTGCAGCGGCCCGCCTTTCTTTTTGCCTGGAGACCGCCGCGGCATGCGCTACGCCCTGTTTCCCTTGCTGGCGCTGGCCATGTTTGCAACCGTCGGCGCACCTGCCACGGCCGCAGCGGCCAGCCCCGCACCGCGCCTCGCCGAAACCCTCGTGGCGGCGGCGCCCGCAGCCGACCCCAAAGTGCTCACTCTCGCCGTCCGTGCCGCTGAATGCGCGCGCAAGCAGGGTGTGCTGGACGGCATGCGCCACCTCGCGGTCATCGACTATTCCCTGCCTTCCACCAAGCCCCGCCTGTGGGTGTTCGACCTGGAGCGCGGCAAGCTGATGTTCCAGGAGCTGGTCGCGCACGGTCGTAACACCGGCGAGGCCCGCTCCGAACGCTTCTCGAACATCGAGGGCAGCCACATGTCGAGCATCGGGCTCTACAAGACGCTGCAGCCGTATTACGGCAGCAACGGCTATTCGTTGCGGCTGAGCGGGCTCGATCCGGGCTTCAACGACAACGCGCTTGCCCGTGCCATCGTGATGCACGGCGCGCCGTACGTGAGCACGGCAATCGCGGAGCGTCTCGGCCGTCTGGGCCGCAGTTGGGGTTGTCCCGCCGTCCGGCCCGAAGTGGCGCGCACGGTCATCGACACGCTGAAGGGCGGGGCGTTGCTGTTCGCCTATTACCCCGACAGCAAATGGCTGGCTGAGTCACCGTACTTCCAGTGCGACAAGCCGCAGGCGAGCCGCACCGCCCTCGCGACCGCAGCACAGCCAGCGCAAACTGGCTGACCGCAGCGGCTGCACCGCCGTCGCCCCCGGGCGGCAAGGTCCATCCCCTCTGCTAGCATGCGCGCCCTGATGCGGCGCACCGACTTCCATTTCGACCTGCCCGACGAACTGATCGCCCGCCATCCGGCCCCCGCGCGCAGCGGCAGCCGGCTGTTGCACCTGGAGGGTGCCACAGGTGCGCTGGCCGATCGCCAGTTCGTCGACCTGCCTGCGCTTTTGCGCGCCGGCGACCTGCTGGTCTTCAACGACACGCGAGTGATCCCGGCGCGCCTGCATGGCATCAAGCGCGACAGCGGCGGCAAGGTCGAGGTCATGCTCGAGCGGCTCACGGGTCCGCGCACGGCGCTCGTGCAGCTGCGCGCGAGCAAGCCGTCGCGACCCGGCGCCGTGATTGCCCTGGGGCTGGCTGACACAGCCACCGTCGTGGCGCGCGAGGATGATTTCTGGCGCGTGGAGTTCAGCAGCGATGCGCACGAGATCTTCGAGCGGCTCGGCGAGGTGCCGTTGCCGCCCTACGTCGAGCGTGCCGCTGAGGCTGCCGACCGCGAACGCTACCAGACGGTGTACGCCCGCGAGCCCGGTGCCGTCGCGGCGCCCACGGCAGGCCTGCATTTCGACGCACGAGCTGCTGCAGGCCTGCCGTGCGGCGGGGGTGGAGTTCTGCCTGCGTCACGCTGCACGTCGGAGCGGGGACGTTCCAGCCCGTGCGGGTCGACGACATCGCCCAGCACCGGATGCATGCCGAACTGTGCGTGGTGCCGGAAGCCACGTGCGCGGCCGTTGCCGCGACGCAAGCGCGTGGCGGCCGTGTCATTGCCGTGGGCACTACCGCCGTGCGGGCGCTGGAGAGTGCGGCTGTCGCCACCGGTTCGCCCGTGCCGTTTGCGGACGAGACCCGGCTGTTCATCACGCCCGGCAAGCGTTTCAACGTGATCGACGCGATGGTCACCAACTTTCACCTGCCGGAATCCACGCTGCTCATGCTGGTGAGCGCCTTTGCCGGGCGCGAGCAGGTGCTTGCGGCTTATCGTCACGCAGTGGCGCACAGCTACCGGTTCTTCAGCTACGGCGATGCCATGTTCGTCGAGCCGGCCCCGGACGCGCTCGCGCGGGGGAGCCAGAAGTGAAATTCGAATTGCTGGGCACGGCGGGGGCCGCACGCCGCGGTCGTCTGCACCTCAACCACGGGGTCGTCGAGACGCCGGTGTTCATGCCGGTGGGCACCTACGGCACGGTCAAGGCGATGACCCCCGAAGAGCTCACCGGCCTGGGCGCGCAGATCGTCCTCGGCAACACCTTTCACCTGATGCTGCGGCCCGGCGCGGAGGTCATCCGTGCCCACGGCGGCCTGCACGGCTTCATGCACTGGACGGGGCCGATCCTCACCGATTCCGGCGGGTTCCAGGTCTTCAGCCTGGCCGAGCTGCGCAAGCTCACCGAGGCGGGCGTGCACTTCCGCTCGCCCGTGAACGGCGACGCCGTGTTCCTGAGTCCCGAGATCTCGATGCAGATGCAGGCCGCCCTGAACTCCGACATCGTCATGGCGTTCGACGAATGCCCGCCTTACCCGGCGACCGAGGAGCAGGCGCGCACGTCGATGGAGTTGTCGATGCGCTGGGCACGGCGCAGCCGTGAGGAATTCGCCCGGCTGCAAAACCCCAACGCGCTGTTCGGCATCGTGCAGGGCGGCACGTACCTGCACCTGCGGCAGGAGTCGCTCGGCCAGCTCACGGAGATCGGGTTCGATGGCTATGCCGTGGGCGGGCTCGCAGTGGGTGAGCCGGCGGCCGAGCGCAATGCGGTGCTCGAGGCGCTTGCGCCGGTCCTGCCGCGCGACCGGCCGCGGTACCTGATGGGCGTGGGCACGCCTGCCGACATCGTCCAGGCCGTGGCTCGCGGGGTCGACATGTTCGATTGCGTGATGCCCACCCGCAATGCCCGCAACGGCCACCTGTTCACGTCGCAGGGGGTGGTCAAGATCCGCAACGCGGGGCACCAGGCCGACACCTCGCCGCTCGACCCGGCCTGTGCCTGCTACACCTGCCGCAATTACAGCCGTGCCTACCTGCGCCACCTCGACCGCTGCAACGAGATCCTGGGCGCCAGGCTCAATTCCATCCACAACCTGCACTACTACCTGGGCTTGATGGCGCGGATCCGGGCTGCGCTGGACGCCGGCACTTTTGACCGCTTCCTGGCCGGCTTCCTCGCGAGCCCCGAGGCGGGGGCGGAGGCCAGGCGGGCGGCCACTGGGGACGGGTAACCCGCGATGGCCGCCAACCCGGCCCACCCTCGGGTATAATCGGCGGTCAATTTTCACGACGTGACCCCTCGATCGAGGGGCGACAGGAGTTATCGATGGACTGGTTGATTGCGAGCGCCCACGCGCAGGCGGCCACGGGTGGCCAGCCGAACGCGCTGCTGCAGATGCTGCCGCTGCTGCTGATTTTCGTCGTCTTCTACTTCCTGCTGATCCGGCCGCAGGCCAAGCGGGCGAAGGAGCACAAGGCCATGGTAGCCGCGCTCGGCGTGGGCGACGAAGTCGTCACGGCCGGCGGCATCCTCGGCAAGGTCACCGAGACCGCCGACCAGTTCCTCACCCTCGAGATCGCGCAGGGCGTGCAGGTCAAGATCCAGCGCCACACCGTCACCAGCGTGCTGCCCAAGGGCACCCTGAAGAGCGCCTGAGCAGCACCTCCGGAGTCCGCGCATGCATAGTTATCCGGCCTGGAAGATCTGGCTGGTCGTCATCGTCCTGCTTGCAGGAACGCTGCTGGCCCTGCCCAACGTCTTCGGCGAGGCGCCCGCACTGCAGCTGTCCCGCAACGATCGCACGGCGGTCACCGAAGTCGCAGTGCAGCAGGTCGTCGCGACGCTGCAGTCGAAGGGCGTGACGGTCGACAGCTCGTACCTCGAGGGCGACCGCCTGGTCCTGCGCTTCGATGACGTGAATGCGCGCCTCAAGGCCCGCGAGGTCGTGCAAGCCGCGGACGACGACTACCTGGTCGCACTGTCGAACGTGCCCCGCACGCCGGGCTGGATGCGCTGCGCTGGGACTCAAGCCCATGAGCCTCGGCCTCGACCTGCGCGGCGGCGTTTACTTCATGTACGAAGTCGACACCAAGGGCGCGGTCACGCAGTTGCTGACCAGCATGGAGGCGATTACCGGACGCTGCTGCGCAAGGAACGCATCCCGTTCACCAGCGTGAGCAGCGACGGCGTCGACAGCGTCCGGATCGTGCTCCGCAATGGCGACGATGCGCAGAAGGTGACCACCCTGCTGCGCAACCAGGATCCGAACCTCACGCTCGACACCGACACGCTGGGCGAAGGCGGCTCGGTCAACGTCCGGCTGAGCCCGACGCAGATCAAGCAGCGGCAGGATTTCGCGATCCAGCAGAACATCACCACGCTGCGCAATCGCGTCGACGAGCTCGGCGTGACCGAGCCGATCGTCGCGCGGCAGGGGCTCGACCGCATCGTCGTGCAGTTGCCCGGCGTGCAGGATCCGAACGAGGCCCTGCGCGTGCTCGGCGCCACGGCCACGCTCGAGTTCCGCCTGGTCGACAACGAAGGCGACGTGGCGCTGGCGGATCGCACGAAGCGCGCGCCGCTCGGTTCCAGGCTGTATTACACGCGCGACGGCCAACCCGTGCTGTTGAAGCGCGAGATGATCGTGTCGGGCGAGCAGTTGACCGACGCGAGCTCCGGCTTCTCGGAAGGCGAACCTTCGGTTTCAGTCACGCTCGACGCGCGCGGCGCCTCGAGGATGCTCGAGACCACGCGGGCCAACCTCGGCCGGCCGATGGCGGTGGTTTTCATCGAGAAGAAGCGCGTCGCCGAAGACCAGCCCTGCAAGGGCGTCCGCTCCGGCATCGAGTGCACCGCAGGAAGAAGTCATCAACATCGCCACCATCCGTGGCGTGTTCAGCAGCAACTTCCAGATCACCGGCGTGATGGCCAACGAAGCCCGCGAGCTGGCGCTGCTGTTGCGCGCAGGCTCGCTGGCGGCCCCGCTCTACATCGTCGAGCAGCGCACCGTCGGCCCCAGCCTGGGCGCAGACAACATCGCGCGCGGCGTGCGGGCGCTGATGATCGGCATGCTGGTCACGTTCGCGTTCATGGCGTGTCTACTACCTCGGCTTCGGCATGGTCGCCAATGCGGTGCTGCTTACCAACGTGGTGCTGCTCACGGCCTTGCTGTCGATGCTGCAGGCGTCGCTGTCGCTGCCGGGCATTGCCGGCATCGTGCTCACGGTCGGCATGGCGGTGGACGCCAACATCCTGATCTTCGAGCGCATCCGCGAGGAACTGCGCAACGGCATGAGCCCGCATGCGGCCATCGCTGCCGGCTACGACAAGGCGTTCTCGGCCATCGCCGACTCGAACATCACGACGCTCATCGCGGGCATCGTGCTGTTCACCTTCGGCACCGGGCCGGTGCGCGGCTTCGCCGTCGTGCTGTCGCTCGGCATCGTCACGTCGATGTTCACGGCGCTGGTCGTGAGCCGCGTCCTCGTCTACCTGCTGTGGGACCGCAAGCGCAAGCTCGAGCGGCTCTCGATCGGCATGGGGTACTGATCATGGAATTTTTCCGCAAGAAGACCAGCTATCCCTTCATGGCCACCCGCAAGGCGTGGTACGCGGTGTCGGCGGTGCTGATCCTGGGCTCGCTGCTGGCCCTGGGGCTGCGCGGCGATCAACTTCGGCATCGACTTCACCGGCGGCGTCGTGCTCGAGATGTCTTTCCCGCAGGCCGCCAACCTGGAGCAGGTGCGCGGCTCGCTCGAGCGCGAAGGCTTCGGCGACGCGGTCGTGCAGAGCTTCGGCACGCCGCGCGACGTGCTGGTCCGCATGCTCCCCGAGAAAGGGCGTCGACAACAACGTGCTCGGTCGCAAGGTGCTGGCAGCGATCCAGGCGGACAACCCGGGCGTCGAACTGCGCCGCACCGAAGTCGTCGGCGGCCAGGTGGGTTCGGAGCTCGCCGAGAAGGGCGCGCTTGCCGTGCTGTTCACGTTCTTCTTCATCCTGCTGTACGTGTGGATGCGCTTCCAGTGGAAGCTGGGCGTGGGCGCCATCGTCGCGGCGCTGCACGATCCGATCATCATCCTGGGGTTCTTCGCCTCGACGCAGATGACGTTCGACCTGCCGGCGCTGGCGGCGATCCTCGCGGTCATCGGCTATTCGCTGAACGACACCGTCGTCGTGTTCGACCGGATCCGCGAGCGGTTCCTCTCGCTGCGCAAGGCGACGTCCGAGCAGGTGCTGGACGCCTCGATCAACGAGACTCTTTCGCGCACGATCATGACCAGTCTCACGACCATGCTGACGGTGCTGGCCCTGCTGTTCTTCGGCGGCGAGATCCTGCGCGGCTTCTCGACCGCGCTGACGATCGGCATCGTGATCGGCACGTACTCGTCCATCTACATCGCCAGCGCGCTCGCGCTCGACCTCAAGCTTTCTGCGCGGGACCTGTTGCCGGTGCAGAAGGAAACCGACGCCGTCGACGACATGCCCTGATGGGCATGGCGTCGTCGCCGGTTCCTTTGCGTCGCATAGCGGCAGCCAGCTGTGATCGAACTGGTCTGGGTCTGCTTCATCGCGCTGTTCCTCGGGCTGCTGTTCCTCGACCTGAGCGTACTGCACCGCGAGTCGGCCGACGCTGTCGGTCAGGCAGGCGCTGTTCTGGACCGGCGTCTGGGTGACTGTCGCGATGTCGTTCGCCGCGCGTCATCTACGGCCTGTACGAGTACCGCTGGCTGGGTTTCGAGCCGGGGCAGGGCGTGACCGATGGCACCGACGCCGTCGTGCAGTACGTGACGGGCTACCTGCTCGAGTGGTCGCTCTCCGTCGACAACATCTTCGTGATCGCGCTGATCTTCTCGTACCTGAAGATCCCGACCCAGTACCAGTACCGCGTCCTGTTCTGGGGCATCGTGGGCGCCATCGTGCTGCGTGGCTTGATGATCGCGGCCGGGACCACGCTGCTGCATCGCTTCGACTGGATGTTCTACGTCTTCGGCGCGATCCTGCTGCTCTCCGCGCTGCGCATGCTGCGCAACGGCGAAGACGTCCACGACGTCGGCAACAGCTTCCCGGCCCGGCTGGTGCGACGGTTCGTGCCGGTGACACCCGAACTCGAGCGGGCCCGTTTCTTCGTGCGCCGCGAGGGCCGCCTGTTCGCGACGCCGCTGTTCGTGGCCCTGGTGATGGTCGAACTCACGGACGTGGTTTTCGCGGTGGATTCGATTCCGGCGATCCTCGCCGTGACGCGCGATCCGTTCCTGGTGTTCTCCTCGAACGCCTTCGCGATCCTCGGCCTGCGGTCGCTGTATTTCGCGGTGGCCGGCCTGATGGCCATGTTCCGCTACCTGCGCTACAGCCTGGTGCTGATCCTTGCTTTCGTCGGCATGAAGATGCTGCTGGTGGCGCATTTCCACGTGCCGAACCTGGTCTCGCTCGGCATCATCCTCGGCACCCTTGCGGCGGGAATCTGGCGTCGATCATCGCCACGCGCCGTGATGCCGCCCGGAATTCATACTGCATCCACGGCGGATGAGTCCCTGCACAATTGGCTTGTCTTTGCGCCCGGGAAAACATTTCCTAGCGTTCGCTGACAAAACGGTTGCGCACCGCGCGGGTCGCTGGCGGTTCCGGCCCGGCCGGGCAGGCGAACACCAAGAGAATCCAATGAAAGTGCCGAAGAAAATCCTGGTCGTCGACGACGATCCGGCTGCACGCGCCTACGTCGAAGAAGTGCTTTCCGACGTCGGCTTCGTCTGCGTGGCCGTCGAATCCGGTCGCGACGCGCTCGCCCGGATCGACGTGGATCACGAGATCGCCGTGGTGGTTTCTGATCTGGTGATGCCCGGCCTCGACGGCGTGCGACTCGGGCGTTTCATTCGCGAACGCTTTCCCGACCGCACCTGGCTGCAGGTGCTGTTCATCACCGCCCATGCCGAACTCGAACTGGCGGTGAGCGCGCTGCGCCTCGGCGCGGTCGACTACCTGATCAAGCCGGTCGCTCCGGACGAACTCGTGGCGTCGGTGAGCCGCGCGCTGGCGGCCAGCCGCGCGATCATGCGCAGCACGCCTGCGCGCCGGCTGTGGCGACCGCGGCACGGCCGACGGTTGCCACCGACGCCGCCACGTGCCGGCGGTTGCGCCGAGTCCCGAGGCGATTGCACGTTCGGCACTCGACTATCTCGCCGCGTTGCGCCGCATGCGTCGCGAGAGCGGGCTGCTGTCCGAGCTCGACGAGCCCTCATGGACGATCCTGCTCGAGGTCTATCGCGCCGACATTACCGGCCGACGGCTTTCCGTCTCCAAGCTCTGCGCGCTGGACGAGGCGTCGCAGACCACGGCGTGGCGCCGCATCCGTTCGATGGAGGAGAGCGGCCTGCTGCTGCGCGAGCAGGATCCGGTCGACGCCCGGCGTTCGTTCGTCACGCTCACCGAGCCGACGTCGCGCGCGATGGCGGACTTCATCGCACGTGCCGATGGACTCGTGAGTGGCAAGCAGGACTGACACGACGCACAATTCGAGGCGGCAGATGGCGAGGGCCAGGGGCATGCGGGCCTTGAGGCACGACCCGATGCGCAGCCTGCGAGGCTGGCGCGTGGTTCCGGCTGGCGATAGCGGTCGCGGCGGCCGTGCTGCTGTTGCGCTTTCCGCTGCAGGTCTTCCCGGTCCAGGACCTTTCGGTCGCCGCTTTGCCGGTCCTGGTCGTGGCCCTGCTTGCGGGTCCACTGGCAGGCGCTGCTCGCCGCGGTCGCCACGGCCGTTGCCGCCACGATCATGGGATCGGGCACGATGCTGCTGGGACTGCTGCTGCTGTCGGCGCCGGTGCTCGGACTCGCGCATGCACGGCTCGCCCACCCCGCCTATGGCTGTTTCATCGCGCCCATCGTGACGGCGGCCGTGGCCGCGTTGCTGCGGCGATCCGGCCGTCGACCGCCTGCAACTGGCGACCGTCGGCGTGCTGCAGAGCTCGATCAACGTGATTCTTGCCTTCGGCGTCGCGTTGCTGATCTCGTCGCGCCGACCGTATCGACACGGCGGCTGGGCGGGCCGTCCGCTGACGCACCGGCTGTTCGTCATCCTCGCGACCGTAGCCACGTTGCTCACCGCGGGCCTGGGGTTGCTTTCCACGCATCGCGCTGCAGGAACGGCAGGTCGCGACGACCCTGTCCAACGTGCACCTGCTGGCGCAGGAAATCGCGGAGTCGACCCAGGTGCAGCTGCGGGCGCAGAGCCGCAGCCTGGCCGCGTTCGGTCGCTCGCTCGCGCAGTCCGACCTGACCGCCGAGAACGATGACCTGACGCGTCGTATCGAGGCCTACACCGACCGGTCAGTCCGAGCTGCTTACGGTGCTGCTGGCGCGCGCCGATGGCGTCGTGATCGCCGCTGCGGCCGACGCGCCCGACGCTCGACGTGCGCGCGGTGCTCGGCGACAACGTGAGCGACCGGGATTACTTCACGCGGCGCGGTTGCGGCAGGGCGCGCCGTACGTGACCGACACGTTCCGCGGGCGCGGGTTCGGTTCCGACATCATCGTCGCCGTCAGCGCGCCGATCTACCAGGACCGCGTCCTCGCCGGCGTCATCGAGGGCTCGCTGAACCTGCTGCAGGTCGCGCAGGTGCTCGACTCGGCAAGCTCGCGCCGCGGCCTCGACATCGTCCTGGTCGACCGCCGCAATCGCGTGGTGGCAGCACGCGGCGCGCGGCCGTTCGCGGCCGGCGCGGTATACAAGCCCGGCAAGTCCGACCTACTACCAGCACGCGACCTGCCGCAGCTGCAGGTGCGCCAGTTGCAGCCCCGCGGCTCAATTGGCTGCGTGGGCGCGACTGGAACCGTATGGCTGGACGGTTCACGTTGCGCAGTCGGTGTCCACGCTTGTTGCCCCTGTTCGAGCGCCAGTTCCAGTCAGTGGTGCGCGACATGGCCGTCGCGCTGCTCATCGTATTTGCCGTGTCGATCCTGTTCGCCGGCCTGCTGGCACGGCCGCTCGGGCAGTTCGCCGCAGGCGCTGACAGTCGATGGCGTCGTCTGGTCCCAGCAGCCTGCTGCAGGCCGTCCGGGCTGCGCCGAGCGAGATCCGGCGCTTCGCCCTGGTGCTGGTGCGGGCACAGCGCCGGCAGCGTCGCAGCCTGGCGCGCCAGCAGCAACTGGTCGCCGACAAGGATCGACTCAACCGCGAGTTGCAGGAACTGAACGTCGCGCTGGATGAGAAGGTCGAGTGGCGCACGGCCGTGCTGGCCGAACGCGAACAGCAGTTGCGCGCCAGCGAGACGCGCTGGCGCACCATGGCCGAGATCGCACCCGACGCCGTGGTCGTGATCGACGATTCGAACACCGTCCAGTTCGCCAACACCGCCATGGATGCAGCTCACGCAGTTCAAGGCGGAAGAGCTGGTCGGCCAGCCGCTCGAGTCCATCGTGCCCGAGCGCCTGCGCCGTGGCCACGCCCACGGCTTGCGACGTTACCTCGATACGGGCGTGCCCCGGCTGAACTGGCGTTCGACCGAGGCGCTGGTGCAGTCGAAGGACGGCAGGGAAACCCCGGTCGAGATCGCCTTCGGCGAATACACGCTGGAAGGCCGGCACTTCTTTGCCGGTTACCTGCGCGACATCACGGCGCGCAAGCAGCACGAAGCGGAGGTGATCCGCGCGCGCGACCTGGCCGAGGCTGCGAACCGTTCGAAGGACTCGTTCCTGGCGACGATGAGCCACGAGATCCGCACGCCGCTGCACGGTCTCATCGGCACGCTCGACCTCATGTCGCGCGACGACCTCGGCGAGTCCGCGGCGTTCCGCCTCAGCATCGCGCGCAATTCTGCGCGATCACTGTTGCAGATCGCCAACGACGTCCTCGACCTGAGCGGCATCGAGGCCGGCCGCGTGCGCATCGAGCGCGTCGCGTTCGACTTGCGCGACCTGATGGCGGCCGTGTGCACGTCGTTCGAGCCCGGCGCCCGGCGAGAAACGGCTGCAGCTCGAGCACTCTATCGCCGGGGACGTGCCTGGCTGGGTCGAAGGCGATCCGCTGCGGCTGCGCCAGGTCATCACCAACCTGGTCAACAACGCGCTCAAGTTCACGCCGCAGGGCCGCGTCGCACTCACCGTGCGCCGGGGCCAGGGGGATGTGGTCGAGTTCACGGTCAGCGACACAGGCATCGGCGTGCCCCTCGACAAGCGCGAGCACATCTTCGAACGGTTCGCACAGGCCGAAGACGAACGCACTCGTCGATTCGGCGGCGCAGGGCTCGGCCTCGCGATCAGTCGACTGCTGGCGCGGGCGATGGGCGGCGAACTGTCGCTCACGGCCACGGGGCCGCCCGGCTCGACGTTCCTGCTGGCGCTGCCGCTGCCGCCTTCGCACGCGGCCCCCGAGCGCGAGGCCACGTCGGTGACGATCCAGCGGCTGGCGCTCGCAACTGGCCAGGCGACGCGGGTGCTGGTCGTCGACGACAATCCTGCCAACCGCTACGTGGTCGAGGCCTACCTCCATGAGCTGGGCGTGGAGACCGTGCTGGCCGAAGGAGCGGATCTCGGCATTGCGGAACTCGCGCGACAACAGTTCGATCTCGTGCTGATGGACGTGCAGATGCCTGGCAAGGACGGGTACCAGGCGACGAGCGAGATACGCCAGCAGTTCGGGCCGGCCTTGCCGGTCGTCGCGATGACAGCCAATGCCAACATCGGCGAACGTGCTCGCTGTGAAGCGGCGGGCATGAACGACCTGCTCGTGAAGCCGTTCGATGCGGTCGGGCTCGCGGACCTCCTGCACCGAACCCTGGCCGCGGCAGCGGCGAATCGTGACGATGCGGAAGGTGCCTCCCGCCACACGGCTGCGCAGGCCAGGCCCGTGGCCACACCTGCTGCCGAGGACCCGCTGCTCGACACCGGCAGCGCCGATTCCATCGTCAAGCGGTTTGCCGCGCGTCCAGCGACGCTGCGCAAGCTGTACACGGCGCTGCAGGAAAGCATCGTCATGCACCTCGACGCGATCCGCCTCGCCCGCGCGCAGCAATCGCTGTCGGTGTTGACCGCGCTGCATGGGTTGAAGGGCGCTGCGGGGATGTACGGCGCGAAACGCTTGCAGCGCGCGGCGAGCGGGATCGAGATGGCGCTGCGCGCCGGCACGGTCATGGAGGCCGTCGCGGCAGACTTCGACCGGCTCGAGCAGACCGGTCGCTTGACCGTCGACGCAGTGCGCCAGTTGCTCGAGTCGCTGGCATCCAGCGACTCGCCGTCCGCGCCCTGACTGCGGCGCTTCGCTTGGGTCCGTCTTCGGGCCGCGGCTCGCCCGCGGCCGGTCGGCTCAGCGCCCGGTCTTGCGCAGCGCGCTGTGGCGGAAGCCGTAGAAGACGTAGATCAGGAACCCGATCGCCGTCCAGGCCGCCAGCCGCAGCCACGTGTCGTGCGGCAGCGAGATCATCATGGCCGAACACACCAGCGCGCCGCCGATGCAGACGAGCCACGGCGCGCGCACGCGGAACGGGCGGGGCAGGTTCGGGCCGCGTATAGCGCAGCACCAGCACGCCGATGCACACGGTGGTGAATGCGAGCAAGGTGCCGATCGAGACCAGTTCACCCAGGATCGTGACCGGGAACAGTCCACCGATGGTTGCAGCGAGCGCGCCCGTGATCAGCGTGCCGATGTACGGCGTCTTGTGCTTGGGATGCACCTTGCGGAAGAACTTCGGCAGCAGGCCGTCGTGGGACATGGCGTAGAAGATGCGGGGCTGGCCGAGCATCATCACCAGCATCACCGAAGTCATGCCCGCGATCGCGCCGAGCTTGATCCAGCCCGAAAGCCACGACAGCTCGGGATGCCGGTCCAGCGCAAGGGCGACCGGCGCAGCGGTGCCGAGCTGGCTGTAGTGCACCATGCCGGTGAGCACGGCCGAGACCGCGACGTACAGGATCGTGCACACCACCAGGCTGCCCATGATGCCGATCGGCATGTCGCGCTGCGGGTTCTTCGCTTCCTGCGCAGCAGTGGAGACCGCGTCGAAACCGATGTAGGCGAAGAAGATGATGCCGGCGGCCTGGAACACGCCGCTCCAACCGAACTTGCCGAACTCGCCGGTGTTTGCCGGGATGAAGGGCTGCCAGTTCGCGCCGTCCACGACCCACATGCCGAAGCCGATGAAGAGCACGATCACTGTGACCTTGATCGCGACGACCACGGCGTTGAACCGGGCCGACTGGTGGATGCCGACATAGCAGAGCGCAGTCATCGCCGCGATGATCAGTACGGCAGGCAGGTTGATGATCGCGCCGGTGCGCACGATCTCGAAGTGGCCGGCGCCCTTGGTGAAGGGCGCGTTGGTGAGCGCGTCAGGCAGGTGGAAGCCCAGTTGCTCGACGAGGCTCACCACGTAGCCTGACCAGCCGACCGCGACGGTGCCCGCGGCAAAGAGGTATTCGAGGATCAGGTTCCAGCCGATGAACCAGGCGACACCCTCGCCCAGGGTTGCGTACGAGTAGGAATACGCGCTGCCCGAAACCGGGATCATCGCCGAAAACTCCGCGTAGCAGAGGCCGGCGAGCGCGCAGCCGAGGCCTGCGATCAGGAACGAGATGACGAGCGCCGGGCCGGCGTGATTCGCAGCCGCCGTGCCGGTCAGCACGAAAATGCCGGTGCCGATGATGGCGCCGATGCCGAGCAGCACGAGGGCACGCGCGTCGAGCGTGCGGCTCAATTCGTTGTGGGTTTCGTCGGCTTCGTGCAGTTCGCCAATGGGCTTCGTCGAAAACAGGCGATGCGGCATGGAGTGAGCGCTCGAAGGTGGAACCCGGTGGGGCAATGCCGCCGGACTCTACAGGAAGGCGAGGAAGGACAGGAAGGACAGGAAGCGTCACTTATTTCCGCTCCCTGTCCTGTCCTTCCTCGCCTTCCTGTGCCTTCCGCTTCAGACGTCGCGCAGGTTGGCCGGCACGTGCGGCCCGATGCAGGCCACCAGTTCGTCGAACACCTTGGGCGTGGCCGCCACGACGTGGCCACCCTGGGTGTAGGGTTGGCCCGTCAGCGTGCCGATGCGGCCGCCCGCCTCGAGCAGCAGCAGGGTGCCCGCGGCTGTATCCCACGGCGCAAGCCCGAACTCCCAGAAGCCGTCGATGCGGCCTGCGGCCACGTAGGCCAGGTCGAGCGAGGCGGCCCCGGGCCGGCGGATGCCCGCCGTCCGCAGCATCACGGCCTTGAGCATGGCCATGTATTCGTCGAGCCATTGCGTGTTGGCGCGGTACGGAAAGCCGGTGCCGACCAGCGCACCATCCAGCGTGGTCTGCTTGCTGACCCGGATGCGGCGCCCGTCGAGCTGGGCACCGCCGCCACGCGACGCCGTGAAGAGTTCCTGGCGCATGGGATCGTAGATCACCGCGTGCACCAGCTGGCCGCGGTGCTCCACTGCGATCGATACGGCGAAGACCGGAAAGCCGTGCAGGAAATTGGTGGTGCCATCGAGCGGGTCGATGATCCAGATGAACTCGTCGCCACCGCTGCGGCCCGATTCCTCGCACAGGAAACCGTGGTCGGGATGGACGCGCCGCACCGTCTCGATGATGTCCCGCTCGGCCATGTGGTCGATTTCGGAGACGAAATCGTTGCGGCCCTTGGCCTGCACGCTGATGGTCGGCACCCGGTCGAGGTTGCGCACGATGAGGTCACCCGCGCGGCGGGCGGCACGGACGGCAATGTTGAGCATCGGCGGCATGTTCATGCGGCTTCTCGACGTTGGGTGGTGGGCAAGAGCGGCGGGAATGATCCCGCCTGAAGGCGGCTAGAATACCAGAGCATGTCCATCCGCATCGTCCTCGTCGGCACGTCCCACCCCGGCAACATCGGGTCCGCCGCGCGTGCGATGAAGACGATGGGCCTGGAGTCGCTCTACCTCGTCGCGCCCGAGCGCTTCCCCGCCGCCGAGGCCACCTCATTGGCGGCAGGCGCCGACGACGTGCTCGCCAACGCGCGCGTTGTGCCGGACGTGAGCTCGGCGATCGCCGACTGCGGCCTGGTGGTCGGCACCACGACGCGCGGACGGCACCTGTCGTGGCGCATCGTCGAGCCGCGCGAAGCGGCATTGGAGGTGGCTGCGGCCGCGCAGGGCAGCGAAGTCGCGATCCTGTTTGGCGCGGAGCGCACCGGCCTGCACAACGACGACTTGCAGTTGTGCCACACGCTGCTCACGATCCCGACCGGCTCGGCCTATACGTCGCTCAACCTGGCGATGGCCGTGCAGGTCGTCGCCTATGAAGTCTGCCTGGCAATGCGTGCACGGGGCACGGTGAGCGCTCGCAACGAAGGCCCGGTGCCGCTTGCAAGCGCCGGCGACATGGAAAAATTCTACGGCCACCTCGAACAGGTGCTCGACGAAATCGACTTCAAGGATCGCACCGGATCCGGGCACCTGATGGCCCGTCTGCGCCGGCTCTTCCAGCGCACGATCCTGGACCAGAACGAGATGAACATCCTGCGCGGCATCCTCACCGCCGTGCAGGGCAAGCGCCGTCGTGCGGGCGAGCCCCATGCGCCGAAGAGCGAGGGCGCGTGATGACCACGCGCGTGATCTATCTCGACAACGCTGCCACCACGGCAGTCGATCCGCGGGTCATTGCGGCGATGAATGATTGCCTCGGCGAGGACGGCGCCTACGCAAACCCGTCGTCCGCGAACCATGCGCCCGGTCGCAGCGCAGGCGCACGGGTCGAGCGCGCGCGAGCCGAGGTCGCAGCGCTGGTCAACGCCGTGCCGGAGCAAATCGTCTTCACGTCCGGCGCGACCGAGGCGAACAACCTGGCGCTGCTCGGCGTCGCGCGTTTCAACGCCAACCGCGCCCGCCACATCGTGACCTCACGCACCGAACACCCGGCCGTGCTCGACGCATGCCGGCAACTCGAACGCGAAGGTTTTACCGTCACGTACCTGCAGCCGGATGCCGGCGGCCGGGTCGATCCCGCGCAGGTGGCCGCTGCGTTGCGTCCCGACACATTGCTGGTGTCGGTGATGCACGTGAACAACGAGATCGGCGTGATCAACGATGTCGGGGCCATCGGCCGCCTGTGCCGCAGCCGCGGTGTGCTGCTGCACGTTGATGCCGCGCAGGGCGCCGGCAAGGCACCCCTGGACGTGCAGGCGGACGCGATCGACTTGTTGTCGCTCACTGCGCACAAGCTGCACGGGCCGAAGGGCGTCGGCGCGCTGTGCATGCGGCGCGAGCCCCGGCTCGGGCTGGTGCCGCTGCAGTTCGGCGGCGGCCAGGAGCGCGGGCTGCGGTCGGGCACCCTGCCAACCCACCAGATCGTGGGCATGGGCGTCGCCTGTCGCCTCGCACGCGAACAGATGACAGCAGACATGGCGCGGATCGCCGGGCTGCGGGCGCGGCTGTGGCAGGCGTTGTCGGAACTGCCCGGCGTCATGCTGAACGGTGACCCCGCGCGCCGCGTCGCCGGCATCCTGAACGTCACCATCGATGGCATCGAGGGTGAAACGCTGCTGTTCGCGCTGGCGGACCTCGCACTCTCGTCAGGTTCGGCTTGCGCAAGTCTCAGCTCGCAGCCGTCCTACGTCCTGCGCGCGCTGGGCCGCAGCGACCGGCTGGCCCAAAGCTCATTGCGGCTGAGCCTGGGCCGCTTTACTACGGCGGCCGACGTCGACCTTGCCGCGACGCGTATCCGGCGCGAGGTGCTCAGGCTCAGGGCGGGTGAGCCTGGTCCCGGCGCCGCGCTGAGCTTCCCTGACGACCCCCGCTACAACACGGAGGTCCGGCGACGAGTCGATCGCCTGGCGGGGTGGGGCAGCCTGCCCGCGGGGGTCGACACGGTGACCGGTCAAGCCGGCAACCGGGAGCACGGCGCCGAGGTCGAAGTGATGTTGCGTGTGGAGCAGGACCGCATTGCCGAGGCCCGTTTCCGGGCGTTCGGCTGCCCGCACCTGCTCGCGGCGGCCTCCCGGGCCATGGAATGCATCACGGGGTCCGGGGTCAACGCAGCGGGCACTTGGGCATGGGAGGAGGTCGCCCGCGAGCTGCAGGTGCCTGCGGCCAAATTCGGGCGCTTGATCACGCTGCAGGATGCAATCCGCGCCGCCGTCAGGAACTGGCCGGGCGCCACCCGGTCTACGGTGTAGAATTTTTCGCGCCACCCGTTGCCGAGGTTCCAGCCGATGACGATTTCCCTGACTCCTGCCGCCGCCGAACGCGTCCGTACGTTCATGGCCAACCGGGGCAAGGGAGTCGGTCTGCGGCTCGGCGTGAAGCAGACCGGCTGCTCCGGCTTCGCCTACGTCGTGAGCTACGCAGACGAGGTGGGCGCCAGCGATACCGTGTTCGACGACGCAGGGGTCAAGGTCATTGTCGACGCCGACAGCCTCCGCTACGTGGACGGCACCCAGATCGACTTCGTACGCCAGGGCCTCAACGAGGCCTTCAAGTTCCGCAATCCCAACGTCAAGGGGGAATGCGGCTGCGGCGAGAGCTTCAACGTCTAAGCCCCCGTCGGTGCTCTGATTTCTTGGCCGGTCGGGGGCCGCCGGGTATACTGTCTCGTTACGTTTTGAGGTTGGCCCCGTCCAGACCCGCGCTTGCGCGGGTTTCAGGTTTTTGGGGCCGGTTCGCCACACGCCGGCAGTTCGTCTGCCACGTCAGCCCTTTAAGGATCCGTTATGTCTCTCGAACGCACGCTTTCCATCGTCAAGCCAGACGGTGTCCGCAAGAACGTCATCGGCGACGTCTACCACCGCTTTGAGAAGGCCGGCCTGCGCATCGTCGCTGCCCGCATGATGCGGCTCACGCAGGCCCAGGCCGAGGCGTTCTACGGCGTGCACCGTGAGCGCGGCTTCTTCAAGGACCTCGTGGCCTACATGAGCTCGGGTCCGGTCATCGTGCAGGTGCTCGAGGGCGAAGGCGCCGTGCTGAAGCACCGCGACGTCATGGGCGCGACAGACCCGAAGAAGGCCGCCCCCGGCACGATCCGTGCCGATCTTGCCGACAGCATCGAGGAGAACGTCGTGCACGGCTCCGACAGCCTCGAGAACGCCGCCCGCGAAATCGCCTTTTTCTTTGCCGAGACGGAGCTCTGCTCGCGCTGAGGCGCGGGCAAACGTCCGCCGCGGCACGCGGTCCACTGATAGATGGGTGAAGCAACGCCAATCGTACGCACCAACCTGCTCGGCCTCACGCGGGCCGGGCTGGAGGCGTTCGTCGTCGCGATGGGCGAAAAGCCGTTTCGTGCGCGGCAGCTGTTCAAGTGGATCTACAAGCGTGCCGTCGGCGACATCGATGCGATGACGGATCTCGGCAAGGACTTCCGTCGTCGCCTCGCCGAGATCGCCGAGATCCGCACGCCCGACATCCACGTGTCGCAGGTGTCCGCGGACGGCACGCGCAAGTGGCTGCTCAAGCTCGAAAGCGGCCAGGCCATCGAGATGGTGTTCATCCCCGAGCCTGGGCGCGGCACGCTCTGCATCTCGAGCCAGGTCGGCTGCCAGATGGACTGCGGTTTCTGTTCGACTGCGCAGCAGGGCTTCAACCGCAATCTCGATACGGCGGAAATCGTCGGTCAGGTCTGGCTGGCCAACCGCGAACTCGGCTACTCGCCGGATGGCGACCGGGTCATCACCAACGTCGTCTTCATGGGCATGGGCGAACCGCTCGCCAATTACCGCAATGTCGTGCCGGCCGCGGAGATCATGATGGACGACCTGGGCCTCGACCTGTCGCGCCGCCGGGTCACGGTGAGCACGTCGGGCCTGGTGCCGCAGATGCTGCGCATCGCGGACGAGACCAACGTGGCGCTCGCCGTGTCGCTGCACGCGCCCAACGATGAATTGCGCAGCGAGATCGTGCCGATCAACCGCAAGCACCCGATCAAGGAACTGCTCGACGCGTGCTGGCACTACGTCGAAAAGCAGAACGCGCGCAACGTCACCTTCGAATACGTGATGCTCGACGGCGTCAACGACAAGCCGCAGCATGCGCGCGAGCTCGCGCAGCTGTTGCGCGGCCATCCGGCCAAGGTCAACCTGATCCCGTTCAACCCGTTTCCCGGCACCAAGTTCCGGCGCTCGAGCGAGGCCGCCATCGAACGTTTCCGTGACCTGCTGATCAAGGGCGGGGTGATGGCCACGATCCGCCGGACTCGCGGCGACGACATCGACGCCGCGTGCGGCCAGCTCGTGGGTCGCGTCAACGATCGCGTGACCAACCGCCTCGGCCAGAAGGCGTTCCCCATCGCCGTGGTGCAGGGCTGATGCGCCTGCGCACTCACATCGCGCTGCTGGCCGCGGGCATCGCGCTTGCCGTCGCGCTGGTCGCCGTGCCGCGGGCAGCCGTAGCCGCCGAACCCGGCAGCCGCCGGGCAATCGAAGAGGCCGCAGCCGTCAATACCGAGCTCGCGCTCGCCTACATGCGCGAAAACAACCTCAAGGCCGCGCGCGAAAAGATCGACAAGGCGCTGCAGCAGAATTCGCGCACCGCCAACACGCAGATGGCGGCAGGCTTCATCTACGACAAGCTGGGCGAACAGAAGAAGGCTGGCTACCACTTCGAGCAGGCGATCAAGCTGAGCGGCAACGCGAACCCCGACGTAGTGGCGAACGCCGCCGTCTTCTTCTGCATGAACGGCGAGCCGAAGCGCGGCGAGACCTACCTGTTGCAGGCCGCGGCGAGCCCGCTGAACCAGCGGCCCGACGTGGCGTATACGAACGCCGGCCGCTGCGCCCGCGAAGACAAGCGCCCGCAGGACGCCGAACAGAGTTTCCGCAATGCCCTGGCAATCAACCCGCAGCAGCCCGATGCCTTGTTCCAGATGGCGGGTCTGGCGCAGGACAGCGGTAACGGCCTGCAGGCGCGCGCATTCCTGGAGCGTTACACGGCCGTGGCGCCGGTGACGTCGGCGATGCTCTGGCTTGGCCGCAGCATCGAGCTCGGTCTCGGTGACACCGAACAGGCCGCGCGTTATGCGCAGCGGCTCAAGGACGAGTTTCCCACGTCCCAGGAAGCATCCCTGCTGTACGACGCCGAACGGGCGCAACCATGAGTCCGCCTGAAGCCGAGATCACCGAGCTCCCCTCGAGCGCGGGAGCCCGCCTGCGACGCGAGCGCGAAGGCCGCGGCATGAGCCCGCAGCAGGCGGCTGAAGCGCTGAACCTCGATCCCGTGATCCTCGGGCAGCTGGAAGCGAACGATTTCGGGGCGCTGGGCGCGCCGGTCTTCGTCAAGGGTCACCTCCGGCGGTATGCGGCGCTGCTGGGCCTGGGCGAGGACGAAGTCCTCGCGATCTACGAGCGTTCGAAGCAGCAGCTCGGCGAGCCTTCGCTGGTGCCCAAGTCCCGGCTCGAAATGGCCCCGGTGCGCGGCAAGCCGCGCTGGCCCTGGGTCGTCGGCGGAGCGGTGTCCTTCCTGATTGCGTCGGCGCTGATCGCCTATCTCTCCGAGAACGGCCTGCCCTGGGTTGCGGAGCAGGGCGAGGAAACCGCCGCAGTCACGCGCGAGGCGAACGTCGCGTCGGGCAACCGTGTGGACGGCGCGGAGCAGCCCGCGGCAGGCGTCGCTGCAGGCCAGCCAGCCGCGGCAGGGGCGAGCACCGCACCCGCGCCAGCGACGGCCGGGGACGCCGCCGCCGCACCGGGCAACGTCACACTCCCTGCGCTCGCGCCCGGGCAAGTGAGCCTGCAACTGCGGTTCACCGCCGACTCGTGGGTCGAGGTGTTCGATGGCTCGGGCAAGGCGGTGCTCTACGACCTCGGCAAGGCCGGCTCCGAGCGCACCCTCACTGCGACAGCGCCCGTCAGCGTTACGCTCGGCGATGCCCGGGGAGTTGCTGTGAGCGTCAATGGTCGCGCCTTGCCGCCCCCGACTCGCGCCGCCGGTGAGACGCTCGCGCGTTTCAGCATCGGTGCGGATGGCAGCCTGCGTTGACCGCGGTAGCCAGACGATGACCGATACGCTGCAAGCCGTCCGTGGCATGAATGACGTGCTGCCCGACCAGACCCCGGCCTGGCAGCAGCTGGAGCGCGCCGCGCGCGAAATCTTCGCGCAGTACGGCTACAGCGAGCTGCGCCTGCCGTTGCTCGAGCGCACGGAGCTCTTCAAGCGCTCGATCGGCGAGTTCACCGACATCGTCGAGAAAGAGATGTACACGTTCCGCGACCGCGGCGACGACTCGCTCACGCTGCGGCCGGAAGCGACCGCCGGCATCGTGCGTGCGTGCATCTCGAACGGCCTGCTGCACAACCAGCGGCAGAAGCTCTGGCTGATGGGTCCCATGTTCCGCTACGAGCGGCCGCAGAAGGGACGTTACCGGCAGTTTCACCAGATCGACGTCGAGGCCCTGGGCTTCCCGGGTCCCGACGTGGACGCGGAACTGATCCTGATGACCGCGCGCCTGTGGCGACGCCTCGGTCTGCGCGGCCTCACGCTCAACCTGAATTCGCTCGGCACGCCGGAATCACGCGCGGTGTACCGGGCCCGGCTCGTCGACTACTTCCGGGCCCATGCCGCCGACCTCGACGCCGACAGCACGCGCCGCCTCGACGGCAATCCGCTGCGCATCCTCGACAGCAAGAATCCCGCGCTGGCCGCGCTCATCGCCGGCGCGCCCTCGATCACGGATCACCTCGATCCCGAGTCCGCCGCGCACTTCGCGACGCTGTGCGCGCAGTTGCGCGCCGCCGGGATCGATTTCGTGCTCAACCCGCGCCTGGTGCGCGGCCTCGATTACTATTCGCGCACCGTCTTCGAGTGGGTCACGACCGACCTCGGCTCGCAGGACGCCGTCTGTTCCGGCGGCCGCTACGACGGTCTCGTGGGCCAGCTCGGCGGCGACGCCGTGCCGGCGATCGGCTGGGCACTGGGTGAGGAGCGGATCGTCGAGCTGATGCGCCTGCAGGGCCTGGTGGCGGACGAGGGCAATCCGGACGTGTACGTCGTCCTGGCAGGCCCGGCAGCCGAAGCGGTGGGCCTCGGCCTCGCCGAGCGCATCCGCGACGGCGCGCCCGGGCTGCGTGTCGAGACGAATTGCGGCGGCGGCAGCTTCAAGTCGCAGCTGAAGCGCGCAGACAAGAGCGGCGCACGCGTGGCCGTCATCGTCGGCGACGACGAGGCGGCGCGGCAGATTGCGGCGGTGAAGCCGTTGCGGGGCCTCGCCGCAGCCCAGCGCGAAGTGCCTTTCGCCGACCTGGCGGCGGAACTCGGCAAGGAACTGCAGGCCGGGCCGGTTTAAAAGAATCACAGCAAGCCGTCCCGGCGGGACGGCGGATGGAGTGGGTGAAGTGGAAGACCTCTCAGACAACGAACGCGAAGAACAACTGCGCCGCTTCTGGGCCGACAACTGGCTGTGGATCGTGGGCGGCATCGCCCTCGGCCTCGGCGCGCTTGCGGGCTGGCAGTACTGGCAGAAGTCGAAGCTGGCCGCGGCCGAGCAGGACGAGGCGAGCTACGTTGCCACGCTCGAACTGCTGGGCAAGAACAGCAAGGACGAAGCCACGAAAAAGGCGGACGAGCTGCGCGCGCTGCACCCGAAGTCCCCGTACGCCGACCAGTCCGACCTTGCGCTCGCGCGCTTCGCCGTCGATACCGGCGATCTGGACCTGGCTGGCAAGCGCCTGCGCACCGTGGCCGACACCTCGCGCGATCCCGAATTGCGCCAGATTGCGCGCGTCCGGCTGGCGCGGGTGCTGTCCGAACAGGGCAAGCACGACGACGCGCTCAAGCTGCTCGACGACGCCCAGGCGGGCGCCTTCACTGCGCTCTTCCACGACGCGCGTGGCGACGTGCTCGCAGCGAAGGGCGACTTCGCGGGCGCACGCAAGGCTTACGACGCGGCGCTGGCCGCCACGACCACGGCGGCGGAGAGCCAGGCGATCGATCGCGAGTTCATCGAGCTCAAGCGCGATGCGTTGCCCGCGGCCGCTGCGGTCAAGCCGGCGCCGGCTGCGGCCGCAACCACGCCGGCCACGGGTGCCACGCCATGAGTCCTCGCGCCCCGGCACGGATCGCAGCCGTCTGCGCAGCGAGCCTGCTGGCGCTCGTTGCCGGGTGCGACAAGGACAAGAAAGGCGTTGAACCGCCAGCCGAACTGGTCGACCTCAACCCGACTCTCGACGTCAAGAAACTGTGGGACACGGGCGTGGGCGGCGGTGGCGAGAAACTGCGTCTCGCGCTCGGCCTGAGGCTCGACGGCGGCACGCTCTTCGCGGCATCGCGTGATGGCGACGTGGTGGCAATCGACGCCACGACGGGCCGCACACGCTGGACGCAGGACACCAAGGAAGAACTCGCGGCCGGACCCGGTGTCGGCGGCAGCGTGGTGGCAGTCGGTTCGAGCGATGGCAAGGTCATCGCGCTCGACGCCGCCTCCGGCAAGAAACTGTGGGCGGTCGACGTATCGAGCGAAGTGCTTGCCGCGCCACTGGTCACGGGCGAGCGCGTGATCGTGCGTACCGTGGATGGCCGGGTGCACGCACTCGACGCGCAGACGGGCAAGTCGCAGTGGGTGGGTGAAGAGCCCGTGCCGAAGCTCTCGCTCCGCGGTACGGCTTCGCCCGTGCTCGCCAAGGACAATGTCGTCGCCGGCTTCGATTCCGGCAAGGTGATCGCCTTCACCCTGGGCTCCGGCGACGTCGCCTGGCAGGCACAGGTGTCGACACCGGACGGACGTTCGGAGCTCGATCGCCTCTCCGACATGGACAGTGCAGTGCAGGTGGATGGCAACGATGGCTTCGCGGTTGGATACCAGGGCCGCGTCGTCATGCTGGCACTCGACTCCGGCCAGGTGTGGTGGAGCCGCGACTTGTCCAGTTACCGGGCGCCCGCCATCGACGATACGCAGTTGTACGTCGCCACCTCGGACGGCAGCGTGGTCGCGCTGCGCCGTCGTGACGGTACCGTGGTCTGGCAGCAGGACGGTCTCAAGCGCCGCGGACTGAGTGCGCCGGCGGTGGTCGGCAATGCCGTGGTCGTCGGCGATTTCGACGGCTACCTGCACTGGCTCGACCGCGACTCCGGCAAGTTCGTCGCGCGCGAGCATCCGGGCGGCGCGCGCATCAGCATGGCGCCGATCGCCGCCGATGGCCGCGTGTACGCCATCGACGAAGGTGGCAAGGTCTTCGCCTATCGCAGCGGCGCGCCCGCAGGTCGTTGATGTGCTGCCGGTCGTCGCACTGGTCGGTCGCCCGAACGTCGGCAAGTCGACGCTGTTCAATGCGCTGACGCGCACGCGCGACGCGCTGGTCGCCGACGTCCCGGGCCTGACCCGCGACCGCAAGTACGGTTACGTCCGGCACGAAGGCCGTTCCTGCGTCGTCATCGACACGGGCGGTCTCGTCGAATCGATCGTCGGCGGCATCGAACGGTTGATGGCCGAGCAGACGCTGAAGGCGGTCGAGGAAGCCGACCGCGTGCTGTTCGTCGTCGATTCGCGCGAAGGCTGCACGCCCCAGGACCTGCACGTCGCCGACCTCCTGCGGCGCAGCGGCAAGTCCGTCATCGTCGTCGCGAACAAGGCCGAGGGCCTCGACGACGACATGGCGCAGGCCGAGTTCCATCGCTTCGGCTTCGATGAACCGATCGCCATTTCGTCCGCCCACAAGCAGGGTCTCGACGCGCTGATCGAGCGCGCGCTCGAGGGCCTCGAGGGCGCGCTGGATGCGCCCGACGTGCTCGGTTACACGGCCGGCACCATTCGCGTCGCAGTGGTCGGACGGCCCAACGTGGGCAAGTCCACGCTGATCAACCGCCTGCTCGGCGAAGAGCGCCTGATCGCGTTCGACCAGCCCGGCACCACGCGCGACACCGTCGAAGTGCCGTTCGAGCGCGACGGGCAGCCGTACGTGCTGATCGACACCGCCGGCGTGCGCCGCCGCGCCAAGGTCAGCGAAACGGTCGAGAAGTTTTCCATCGTCAAGACGCTGCAGGCGATCGACCGCGCCAACGTGGTGATCGGAGTGCTCGACGCGCACGACACCATCGCCGAGCAGGACGCGAGCCTCATGGGCCTGGTCGCCGAGCAGGGCAGGGCGCTGGTGCTCGCGATCAACAAGTGGGATGGCATTCCGCCCGACCAGCGCCAGGCCATTCGCGACGGCCTCGACCTGCGTTTCGATTTCCTGCGCTTTGCCTACGTGCATTTCATCTCGGCGCGGCACGGCACCGGGGTCGGCGAGATGATGGAGTCGGTGCTCAAGGCGTATCGCGCGGCGATGAAGGAACTGCCGACCAAGGACCTTACGCGGGCGCTGGAGCAGGCGCTCACGATCCATCAGCCCCCGCTGGTGCGCGGCCGGCGCATCAAGCTGCGCTACGCCCACCAGGGCGGGCGCAATCCGCCGGTCGTGGTGATCCACGGCAACCAGACCCAGCACGTGCCGGATGCCTACCGACGGTTCCTCGAGAACCATTTCCGCGAGACGTTCAGGCTCAAGGGCACGCCGATGCGGGTCGAGTTCCGGACCGACGACAACCCGTTCAAGGACCGCCGGAACGAATTGACGCCCCGGCAGGTCCGCAGCAAGAAGCGCCTGATCCAGCGCTCCAAGGGCGGGAAGAAGGTCGGCAAGCGCTGACAGCCGGCGCCCCGGCCCCGGGGCTAATAACTGTGGGTTCTGACCGGCTATCCTCTCAAGCTAGTGGCCCGCTGGGCCGGGTCTAGACTGGACTCATGCTCATGGCCGTCGCCCGCACCTCTCCGCTCGCCGCCCACGACCTGCCGGCCACCCGGCTGGCCCTGCTGGACGAGCCGTTGCGCCTGTACCGGGGCGGTGTCATCGAGCACCCCGTCATTGCGTACGAAACCCTGGGCACGCTGAACGCGGCGCGGGACAACACGCTGCTGCTGTTCACCGGGCTCTCGCCATCCGCGCATGCGGCCTCGTCGCCAGCCGATCCGAAGCCGGGCTGGTGGGAGTCGATGATCGGCGCGGGCAAGCCCATCGACACCTCGCGCTACTACGTCGTGTGCATCAATTCGCTCGGCAGCCCTTACGGTTCGTCGAGCCCGGCTTCGATCGATCCCGCGACCGGGCGGCCTTTCGGCATCACGTTCCCCGAAATCGCACTCGAAGACGTCGCGCGCGGAGGCTACGAGGTGCTGCGCCAGCTCGGCATCGACACCGTGGCTTGCGTCGCCGGGCCGTCGATGGGGGGCATGACGGTACTGGCGTTTGTCGCATTGTTTCCCGGCGTCGCCCGCAGCATTCTCTCGATCTCCGGTGCGACGGGCGCCAACCCGTTCGCCATTGCGCTGCGCTCGTTGCAGCGCGAGATCGTCCGCAACGATCCGGCCTGGCGCGGCGGCAACTACGAGCCGGGCCGCGGCCCGCGACAAGGCATGCGCATGGCGCGCAAGCTCGGCACGATCACTTACCGCTCGCACGAGGAATGGGACCAGCGCTTTGGCCGCCGCCGCGTAGCGGAGCCTTCGGGCCAGCCGGGCGATTTCCGCGCGCAGTTCGAGGTCGAGTCGTACCTCGAGCACCAGGGCCAGCGTTTCGCCGAAGTCTACGACGCCAACTGCTACCTGTACCTGTCGCGTGCGATGGACCAGTTCGACCTCGCCGAGCACGGCGCCGGCTCACTCGACGCGGCCTTCGCGAAGGTGCGCGGCTTGCAGCGCGGGCTGGTTCTCGGCGCCCAGACCGACATGCTCTACACGATCGACCAGCAGCAGCTCATCGCCGAGTACCTGCGCAAGACCGGAGTCGATGTCGAGTTCCACGCGTTCCCGTCGCCGCAGGGCCACGACGCGTTCCTGGTCGATGGCGCGCGCTTCGAACCGGTCATCGCCGCCTTTATGGCGCGGGTTGGCGAGTCCTTGGTCTCTAAGCCCTAGTCCTTACCGTCCAGCAGCAGCGCCGGATCGACCATCGCGCGGTTGATGCTCACGCCCCAATGCAGGTGCGGCCCCGTCACGCGACCGGTCGCCCCCACGAGCCCCAGCACGTCGCCGGCCTGCACTTCGTCCCCAGGCTTCACGTCGATGCGGCTCAAGTGGCAGTAGAGCGTCACCACGCCCAGTCCGTGGTCGACGAACACCGTGTCGCCGTTGAAGAAAAAATCGCCCGTCTCGACCACGCGTCCGGCCGCGGGGCTGCGGATCGGCGTGCCGGTCGGCGCCGCGATGTCCATGCCGCTGTGGGGCTTGCGCGGCAGGCCGTTGAACACGCGGCGCTTGCCATACGAGTCCGAGCGCGCGCCTGGGACGGGCGCGGCCCACGACCAGGTCGGCGTCAGGCTCTCGCTGTACGTTGCCAGCGCGCGCTCCGTGCGTTCGCTCTCGGCGTCGATGCGCTTGAGGTCCTCGGGCAACGGGTCGGCCTTGCGCGGCTCGACGGTGAGCTTCTGCGTCGCATAGGCCTTGGGCGCAACCTCGAATGCGAGTTCGCGGTCTGCGTCGTCGATGGCGGGTGTCACGAGCTTCACGCTTTGTCGACCCGGCTCGGTGGCAAGAGGAATGCCCACGATGGCCTTCCACCCGTCGGCCGTGCGGACCACCGGTGCGCGGTACTGCCCGAAATACACGGCGCCCGGACTCGCTTCGCCCTGGCCGAGATCGAGGACAGCGAGACCGCCCGGTACACGCGTGTCGCGCGGCAGATTCGTATCGCTCGCGGCCGACGTCGCAGCAACGAAGCCGGCCAGGCTCAGGCCGAGGATCGCACCCAGCGTTCCGCTACTGCGGGATCGCGTGTTCGTCTTCATTTCTTCCTCGGGCGCGCGGGCTTTTTCGCGTCGCTGGCGGAAGCGGTCGTTGTCGCGACCACACCGGTCACCGTCGCGAGCACCGAGCCGCGTGCGACCCGGGCTTCGATCTGCGCGCCGGGAGCCAGCCTGGACGCATCGGTGACGACGCGTGCCGCAGTGTCGGTGACGATGGCGTAACCGCGCTCGAGCGTGGCCAGCGGACTCACCGCGTGCAGCGTGCGCATCGACCGTTCCACGCGATCACGCGCAGTCTGCAGCCGGCGCTGCATGGCCACGGGCAGCCTGCTCCGTGCGACGGCAAGGCGTTGCTGCAACGGCTCGAGCCGGCGAGCCGGGCTGCTGCGGCCGAGCAACGCCTCGGCATTGCCCAGCCGGCTGCGGGCCCGCTCGAGGCGCACCCGGACGGCGCGCTGCAGTCGCTGCTCCAGCTCGTCCAGTCGCTGCGCATGCTGTTGCAGCCGCGCGCGCGGCGAGAGCTGGTTCAGCGACCGTTCCCATTGCCGCACGGCGAGTCCCAGCGCGGTGAGCTTGCGACGCATCGACAGCGCCAGGTTGCGCTCGAGTGCGCCGAGTGCACGCAGGTACTCTGCGCTGTCGGGTACGCAGCGCTCGGCGGCGCCCGACGGGGTGGGGGCCCGTTCATCGGCGACGAAGTCAGCGATGGTGACGTCCGTCTCGTGGCCGACGCCGCTGATGACTGGAATGCGGCAGGCGAAGATCGCGCGCGCCACGGCTTCCTCGTTGAACGCCATGAGGTCCTCGAGCGAGCCGCCGCCGCGCGCCAGGATCAGCACGTCGCATTCGCGACGCTGGTCGGCGAGCTGCAGGGCCTGCACGATTTCGCGTGGCGCGGCCTCGCCCTGCACGGCCACGGGGTAGACCAGGACGGGAATGGCGGGGAAGCGCCGCTGCAGGATGTGCAGGATGTCGCGCAGCGCCGCGCCGGTGGGCGAGGTGATCACGCCGATGCGCCGGGGCAGGGCAGGTAGCGGCTGTTTGGCGTCGGCCTCGAACAGACCCTCGGCGAGCAGCTTCTTCTTCAGTTCTTCGAAACGCCGGCGCAGCGCGCCTTCCCCGGCTTCCTCGAGGTGGTCGACGACCACCTGGAACTCACCGCGAGCCTCGTAGAGGCTGACGCGGCCACGGGCGAGGACCTTGGCGCCGTCCTTGACGGGGAAGCGCACGAGCATGCTGCGACTGCGGAACATCGCACAGCGGACCTGGGCGGCCTCGTCCTTGAGCGAAAAGTACCAGTGACCCGAGGCCGGGCGGGCCAGGTTCGAGATCTCGCCTTCCAGCCAGACGGTGCCCAGCCCGCGCTCGAGCAGCATGCGGGCCTGCGCGTTGAGCTGCGAGATCGAGAAGACCTCGCGGGTGGGGGCAGTGGGCGCCACTTCGTCGTCGAACCAGGAATCGGCCATCGCGGCATCTTACCGGCCGGGGCGTGTAGGCAAAACGTTGCTATGACGGGCTGTTTCGCCGGCAGAGACATGACCGTGTCAGCAGCGGGCCCTCGGGCTTCCGGATCGCGGCCGGGGACGCCGTAAACCCGTCCCTGGGGGCTCCGGCCGCCGCGTCCATGCGGCGGACGGCCCCGGCCCGCGATCCGGAAGCCCGCCGGCCTCGCCGCCGTTGAGTACCGCTGCGGCCTGGCGAAACAGCCGTCCCGTGCATCGGTTTTACGCCAAGCGCCCCGAGCGGGTACAATGCCGCGCTTCCTTTCGCTCCGGGTCTCCCAATGCTGCGAATTCTCGAGGAAGCCCTCACCTTCGACGACGTCCTGCTCGTGCCGGCCTATTCCCAGGTCCTGCCGGCAGAGGTCAGCCTCGCCACGCAACTGACGCGCGGCATCAAGCTGAACCTGCCCGTCGTCTCCGCGGCCATGGACACGGTCACCGAGCACCGCCTGGCGATTTCCATCGCCCAGGAAGGCGGCATCGGCATCCTGCACAAGAACATGACCATCGAGTCGCAGGCGCGTGAAGTCGCGCGCGTGAAGCGCTTCGAGAGCGGCATCATCATCGACCCGATCACGGTCGGTCCCGAGCAGACGATCCGCGACGTGCTCGCGCTGACGCGCTCCAAGAACATTTCCGGCGTGCCGGTCGTGCGCGACGGCAAGGCCGTCGGCATCGTCACGCACCGCGACCTGCGCTTCGAGACCCGCTACGACGCGCCGGTCTCGGCGGTGATGACGCCGCGCGAGCGGCTTGTCACGGTGCGCGAAGGCGCGCCCAAGGAAGAAGTGCTGATGCTGCTGCACAAGCACCGCATCGAAAAGGTGCTGGTCGTGGGCGACGACTTCCAGCTCAAGGGCATGATCACCGTCAAGGATTTCCAGAAGGCGACCGAGTTCCCGCGCGCCTGCAAGGACGAGCGCGGCGCGTTGCGCGTGGGCGCGGCCGTCGGCACCGGCGCCGACACGCTCGATCGCGCGGCGGCACTGCGCGAGAGCGGTGTCGACGTCATCGTCGTCGACACCGCGCACGGCCACAGCCGCGGCGTGATCGAGACGGTCAAGCGCATCAAGGCCAAGTGGCCGAACCAGCAGGTGATCGCCGGCAACATCGTGACCGCCGAAGCGGCGATGGCCCTCGTGGACGCGGGCGCGGACGCCGTCAAGGTCGGCATCGGTCCCGGCTCGATCTGCACCACGCGCATCGTCGCGGGTGTCGGCGTGCCGCAGATTTCTGCCGTGGCCAACGTCGCCGCCGCGCTGGCGCCGCACGGCATCCCGCTGATCGCCGATGGCGGCATTCGTTTCTCCGGCGACGTCGCCAAGGCCATCGTCGCGGGAGCGCACTGCGTGATGATGGGCGGCCTCTTCGCGGGCACCGAGGAATCGCCCGGTGAAGTCGAGCTCTACCAGGGTGCCTCGTACAAGTCGTATCGCGGCATGGGTTCGCTCGGCGCCATGGCGCAGTCGAACGGCTCGCGCGACCGCTATTTCCAGGATGCGTCGGCCGAGATCGAGAAGCTCGTGCCGGAGGGCGTCGAAGGCCGCGTGCCGTACAAGGGCAGTATCGTCGCGATCCTGCACCAGCTGGCGGGCGGCTTGCGTGCCGCGATGGGATACACGGGCAGCGCCAACATCGACGAGATGCGCACGCAGCCGAAGTTCGTGCGCATCACCAGCGCTGGCGTGCGCGAGAGCCACGTCCACGACGTGACCATCACCAAGGAAGCGCCGAATTACCGTGTCAGCTGAGCAAGCGTCGCCGCCGGTCGTGGTGCGTCCGCCCGATATCCATGCGCACCGTGTCCTGATCCTCGATTTCGGGGCGCAATACACCCAGTTGATCGCACGGCGCGTGCGCGAAAGCGGCGTGTATTGCGAAATCCATCCGTGGGACATGAGCGACGCCGACGTCCGTGCTTTCGGCGCGCGCGGCATCATCCTGTCCGGCGGCCCGGAGTCGGTGACGGATGCGCAGCCGCCGCAGGCGCCGCAGGCCGTGTTCGAAGCGGGCGTGCCGATCCTCGGCATCTGCTACGGCATGCAGACGATGGCGCAGCAGCTGGGCGGCCGGGTCAGTGGCTCGGATCACCGTGAATTCGGATACGCGCAGGTCACCGTCACCTCGCCTTGCCGCCTGTTCAACGAGCTGTTCGATCATCGCGACGCGCAGGGTCGCGCCGTGCTCGACGTCTGGATGAGCCACGGCGATCGCGTCGAGGAACTGCCGGCCGGTTTCGTGCCCGTTGGCTCATCGCCCAATGCACCGCTCGCGGCCATGGCGGACGAAGCGCGCCAGTACTACGCGGTGCAGTTCCACCCGGAAGTGACGCACACGCTGCAGGGCGGGCGGATGCTCGAGCGCTTCGTGCGCGAGATCTGCGCGTGCGAGGCTCGCTGGGAGCCGGGCAACATCATCAGCGACGCGATCGCGCGGGTGCGTGAGCAGGTCGGCAGCGATACGGTGCTGCTCGGTCTCTCGGGCGGCGTCGATTCCTCGGTTGTTGCGGCGCTGCTCCATCGCGCAATCGGCGACCAGCTGGTCTGCGTGTTCGTCGACCACGGCCTGCTGCGCGCGGATGAAGGCGACCAGGTCATGAAGATGCTCGGCGAGAACATGGGGGTGAAGATCATCCGCGTGAACGCCGAAGAGCGGTTTCTCGAAGCGCTGCGCGGCGAGTCCGATCCGGAGCGCAAGCGCAAGATCATCGGTCGCATGTTCATCGAGGTGTTCGACGAGGAGTCGAACAAGCTCGAAGGCGTGCGCTGGCTCGCGCAGGGCACGATCTACCCGGACGTGATCGAGTCCGCGGGCGCCAAGACGGGCAAGGCGCACGTGATCAAGTCGCATCACAACGTGGGCGGCCTGCCGGAGCACATGAAGCTCAAGCTGGTTGAACCTTTGCGCGAATTGTTCAAGGACGAAGTGCGTCGGCTGGGCCTCGAGCTCGGCCTGCCACGCTCCATGGTCTTCCGCCATCCGTTCCCGGGGCCGGGTCTCGGCGTGCGCATCCTTGGCGAGGTTTCGAAGCAATACGCCGACCTGCTGCGCAAGGCTGACAAGATCTTCATCGACGAGTTGCACGCGCACGGCCTGTACGACCAGACCAGCCAGGCGTTCGCCGTGTTCCTGCCGGTGCGATCGGTCGCCGTGATGGGCGACGGGCGCCGCTACGACTACGTGATCGCGTTGCGCGCAGTCGAGACCGTGGATTTCATGACGGCCCGCTGGGCGCGCCTGCCCTATGAGTTCCTCGAACTGTGCTCGCGCCGCATCATCAACGAGGTCAAGGGCATCTCGCGCGTCACCTACGACATCTCGAGCAAGCCGCCCGCGACGATCGAGTGGGAGTGAGGCGCCCGGCGTTGCATCGTGCGCCAGCGCAGAGCTACGTTGATCTCGACCCGGCCTGATCCGATGCCAAAACCCATCCCGTCCCTGCAAGACCGCCTGCCCGAGCTGTTCGAATTCGCCCGTACCCTGGCTCGGCAGATTGACGCCGGCGAAGTGCGGGACGGGGCCACGCTGCTCCTGCGCCTGCGTGATTTCTACACCGCCGAGCGGATGCAGGCCATCGAGGCCGTGGTCCCGGGCTGGCACGCGATGGCTGCTTACGCGGATCGCGCCACGCTGCATCACGTCACCCAGGTGCTGATCGCGCTGGAGCGACTGCCGGAGTATCGACAGGCATCCCCGCCACACCAGGCAATGATGCAATGGATCGTGCTGTTCCACGACCTGGGCAAGCAGGTGATCGATGGGCATCGCGATGCGCTGCACGCGTTTCGTTCGGCCACCATGGCGGCGCGCGCGCTGCCGGACGCGGGCTTTGCCACCAGCGAAACCTACCCGCAGGGTATCGGGCCCTGGACCGAGTTGGTACTCGGTGCGTCCGTGGCCACACCCGACGGCAAGGGATTGATCCCGGACAATCGCAGGCTGCCTGGAATCCTGCGGGACCTTGATCAGCTCTTCGGCGCCGGATCGCCCGCCTCACTCATCGTGCAGGCCGTGATGCTGCACCAGTCGCTGAACGTCGTGCCGGAATGGCCCAGTCCATGCAGCCTGACCGACGCGGAAGTGCCGCTTTGCATCCGTCCAGTGCTGCTGCCACTGCTGGAAATCATGATGCTGGTGGACAGTGACGCCTGGCAGCTGTTCGATCCGGTCAGCAAGGCAAGGTTTCGCCAGAGCACGCTGGCAGTGTTCGCTGACGTGCGCGAACGGCTGGAGGCCTGAGGGAGCGCAGCAATGCCGCGATCTGCCGCAGGCGATCGGTCTACTGGCAACTCGACAGCCCCTGGATCCACTGCCGCAGCAGCGCAACCCCCTGCGCATCGACCACCGTGCTGCCGATCGGCGGCATAGCGTCCTGGTCGCGGCGGTTCACCCGCGCCGGCAGCACCGACCGATCCGGCTCGCCGGGGGCGATCAGCCGCGCGTTCGCGATTCCGAGCGTTGCGCCGGACGGCGCGACGTTGCAGGCATTCGTCTGGGCCAGCGGCGTTTGCCAGCGCAGGTCCAGCGTCGATGGCGTGCCGCCATTCGGTCGGTGGCAGTTCGAGCAGTTGGTGTGCAGGTAGGCGCGCGCGCGCTCGACGACCGTGCCCGTCGTGCCGTGGGGATCGGGCAAGGCGGGCAGCATGCCGGTGACCGGCGGGCTCAGCACGCCGACCGAGTTCAGTGTCGTCACCTGATTTGCGGTCCGGCCGGTCTGCGGGTAGGTGAAATTCCCGTTCTGCTGCGCGGTCTCGAGGCCAAGGCTGCGACCCGCCGCCGTCGTGTGACACTGCAGGCACTGCGCCTCGCTCGGATAGACCCAGGTCTGCGTCCCGAATACACGCGTCTTGCCGTTGGCGACGCGCGTCGCGGCCGTCTGCGCAACGTTCCATTCGTATGTGTAGCCGGCCCACTCGCCGTCCGGATGGCGCATGAACAGCCGCGTCTCGATCAGCTGGTTGTCGAGGCGGAAGCTCTTCATGAGCACGGTGCCGATCGGGAACGACCAGTCGCCGTCCGCGCCCGCGGCGACGGTGTTCGGCGTGGCCGGCGGCAGTCCGATCCAGCGCTCCTTCACCGCGCCGTCTGACCAGAACGGCGCATTCGGCGCGTACGGGATCAGGCCCGCCGACGGACGCGTCGGTTGCGCCCGGTCGACGCAGCCGGTGTCGACGAGGTTGGCCGGAATCGTATCGATGCCGCCGCTCGCCGGCTGCAGCGAGTAGAGCTGGCCGTTGCCGTAGCCGAGTACGAACAGTTCGCCGTCCGGTGCCTCGGCAAATGCAGACGGCTGCTGCGCGGTCGCGATCGCGTCGGCCGCCCCGAGCACGCGCGCCGCAGTGCCGGGGGTGTGTGCGAACACGCGCCCGGAGGCGAAGTCCGCGAACAGGTACTGCCCGGCGAGCGACCCGAGCCGGGTGCCGCGGTAAACGAAGCCGCCGGTGATCGACTGGCCGGCGTCGCGCCCGTACTCGACGACCGGCGCGACCAGCGGGTCGCCGTTGGCGCCGACATTCGGGCAGTTGGTGCCCGGCTCGTGGCACAGCGAGCCTTCACGCACTCTCCAGCCGAGGTTGGCACCGTTGGTGACGACGTTGACCTCTTCGCGCCTCGACTGTCCGACGTCGCCCACCCACAACTCGTCGGTCTGGCGGTCGAAGCTCCACCGCCATGGATTGCGCAGGCCGTACGCGTAGATCTCGGCGCACGGTTGCGTGCCGGTGCCGGTGCTGCCGCAGCGCGCGTTAGTCGCCCACCGGTTGCTGCCCGGGATCACGTAGCCTGTCGTCGTCCCGACGTCGATCCGCAGCATCTTGCCGAACAGCACGTTGAGGTTCTGCGCATTATTCTGCGGATCCCCGCCGCCGCCGCCGTCGCCGGTGCCGATATAGAGGTAGCCGTCGGGCCCGAACGCGAGCTGGCCGCCGTTGTGATTCGAGTCGGGCTGGTTCTTGGTCAGTGTCAGCAGGCGTTCTTCGGTGCCTGCATCGAGCGTTGAGCCGCCATTCGTCGAGCGGAAGCGCGCGACGATCAGCTGGTTGCCGCTTGCCGTCGAGGTGTAAAAGACGAACGCATGCGGCACCGTCGGCCAGTTCGGATGGAACGCGAACCCGAGCAGCCCGCGTTCGCCGCCGCTGGTCACGCGCGCGGTCAGGTCGAGGTAGGTCTGCACCTGCGCCGCCTGGGCGCCCGGATCGTTCGGAAACGTGCGGATCACGCCGCCCTGCTGCACCACGAACCAGCGGCTGGTGTCGCGCGGCGCCTGGTACAGGCCGACCGGGGACGAGAAGGACAGGTTGGCGAACGCCCGGACCAACTGCAGCCCGGAGCCCGCGGTCGGGCGTGCGGGTGCGATGCAGGTCGTGTTCAGCGGACGCGAATCCAGACCGGAAGCCGGCGGATTCGCCGGCGTCGTGACGGTCGCTGTATTCGAATCGCCGGAGACATTGGCCGGGGCCGCCGCGTCGAACGCACGCACGGCGTAGGTGTATTGCGTGCCAGCCACGACGGTGGTGTCGGCGTGGGTCGTCGTCGGTGCATTCACCGTCGCGATCTGCGCACCGCCGCGGTACACGCGATAGCCCGCCAGGCCACTGCCACCCGCGTCGGTCGATGCGTTCCACTGCAGATCGACCCGGGTCTGACTCGCTGCGGTGGCACTCAAGCCCGCTGGCACCGTCGGCGCGGTCGTGTCTGCCGGCGGGTTCGAGCCGCCACCATCACTACCGCCGCCGCCGCAAGCGGCCAGCCACACGGACAAGCCCAAGCCCAACAACGACTGCGCGCTTCGGGTGAGATGTTTGTTCATGGGCTGCCAGTATGGACGAATCGGGCTGGGCATCGACACCCAATGGCTGGACCGAACCGTCAGTGTTGTTCGTACAGCGTCGTTCGAACAGTTTGTCCTGGTGACTTGCGCAGGCCAGCGCACGCCTGGCACTGGAACTAGCTCGATCGAATGCGCGCCGCAACGGCGTCGAAGCCGCGCGCGGCGGCAGCATCGGCCGCGGCAACGCCGTCACGGTTGCGCAGCGTCTTCTTCGCGCCAGCCCGCAGCAGCAGGTCGACCACGTCGCTCGCGCCCGCCTGGCCCGCGAGAATCAGCGCGGTATCACCGAAGGTGTTCTGCGCATCCAGTCCCACCTTCAGCGCGACCAGCTTGCGCACGATCGCGGCATGGTTGCCGCGAGCTGCGAGCATCAGGAGCGTGTCGCCGGAGCCACTGCGTGCCCGCACGTCCGCGTCCGCGCGCAGCAATCTCTCGAATGCCGCATCGTTGCCACGTGCCGCCGCGCAGGCGACCGGGGTTATGCCGTCGGCGGAGGCCGCGTCGACCTTGGCTCCCGCATCCAGCAGCAGCGCAAGGACTGCGGTGTCGTCGCGGCAGGCGGCATGCCACAGCGCGGTGTGTCCAGCGCTGTCTGGCGTTTCGGGCCCGGCACCCGATCGCAGCAACAACGACACCGTGGCCGCATCGCCACGCAATGTCGCGAGGATCAACGGCGCGTCGTCACCTTTGCCGGTCTCGACCTTCGCTCCGTGCGCCAGCAGCATCTGCATGATGTCGGCATCGCCCCGGCGAGCTGCCGCCGTGAAGGGCGGGCTGTCGTTGGCGCCATGCTCGTTCGGGCCGGCTCCGCGCGCGAGCAGCACCTGCACGATTTCCTTGCGCCCCTGGCTGACGGCGACGCCAAGCGGCGTGTGCCCCGCGCGGTCCGGTCGCGTCGGCGAAGCTCCCGCATCGAGCAGGGCCCCGACCGTAGCGGGCGATGACGTGGCGATGGCGACGTGCAGCGCTGGCTGGCCGGTCGAGGTCGTTGCTTCTGGATCGCCGCCTCGCGCCAGTACGGACTTCAGCAGGGCCGGATCGCTGCGACTTGCGGCCAGCGTCACGTCGGGCCAGCCGGCGTAGGCATCGCCTGCCGGCGATCGCATTATCGGACCTGATGGCCGCGCGCCGGAAGCATTGCCGGTGTTGCGCCGACGCGCGGGCTGCGCGCCTTGCTGGACCAGGTAGCTGGTGACAGCGTCCTGCTTCGATTGCACCGAGTAGTCCACGGCGCTCCAGCCACCGACATTGCGCAACTTCGGATCGAGCCCGGCAGCCACCAGCCGCTCGGTCTGCGCCATGCGACCGCGGCGGGCCGCATAGAAAAGGGCGGAGTTACCCAACGCGTCGACAGTGGTCACCTTGCTCTGGGATTGCAGCAGCACGTCCAGGGCGTCCGCGCGTTCAGCCGTCGCAGCCAGCATCAAGGGCGTGATGCCCTGCGCGTCGACGGCATCGACCCGGGCATCGTGTGTGACCAGCCAGCGCACGGAATCGGCGGCGCCCGACTCGGCTGCGTGATGCAGCACCGAACGATCGAATGCGTCGCTGGCGTCCTGCGGCAGGAGCGGCCAGAGGGCGGCCAGCGTGTCGACGTCACTGCGACGTGCCGCAGTGATGGTCATCGACAAGGCCAGCGCGGGATCCGTTGCCAGGGCACGTGGATCCACCTGCAGTGGCAACTGGCCTGCCTGCAGCAAGCGAGCCGCATCGGCGTGCCCGGAGGCTGCGGCCTTTGCCAGCCAGGTGCGTGCCGCTGCGTCGTCGGCGGGTGTGGCGTGCGCCGCCAGCGCAGCCAGCGCGTACGCTGCGCGTGGCTCGCCTTTGGTAGCCGCGGTCGTGAAGAGCGTCCGCGCGTGTTCGGCGTCCTCGGCGACACCGAGGCCGGCCAGGTACATTGTGCCGAGCAGGTACTGCGCGCGTGGATCTGCGGCGATCGGGTTAGCGGCAAGGCGCCCGGCCGCATCTGCAAACTGCTTGAGACGCAGTGCGCTTTTTGCGGGCTCGAGCACGTCAGGCGCGGCGAACCCTGTAGCAGCGGCTGCCGCAGCCGTCACTGCACCAGGCGGCCCGATCACGCCGATAAGCGCGATAGCCGTCGCAGCGACACGAGCTACGGCACTGTCATGCCGTCCCATACTTCGTCTCCACGTGAATCCCCACTCGCCGCAGGAAGTCTGACGGCAGGATCCCCCCGGCGCTGACGATCACTGCCTCGTTCGGCAAGATCAGGTGCCCGTCGTGCGTGCGCAGCAGGACGCGTTCTTTCTCGATGCGCTCGACGTGAGAATTGAGCAGCACCTGCAGTTGTCCGGCACGTTCGGCTGCGGCGATCCGTTCGCGGTTGCGCGGCTTGGCGCGAGCGAATGCATCTCCGCGATAGGAAAGTGTCACGTGCCCGCCAGCTTCCGACACGCTGGCAGCTGCCTCGAGGGCGCTGTCGCCGCCGCCCACGACGATGACGCGCTGTCCACGATATTGCTCGGCATCGATCAGCCGGTAGACGACTTTGGGCAGGTCCTCGCCTGGCACATCGAGCTTGCGCGGCGTACCCCGCCGGCCGATCGCGAGCAGTACATTCGCCGCCCGGTACTCCGCGAGCGACGTGCGCACGATGAAGCCTCGATCGCCATCGCGGTCGACGCTGTCTACGCGTTCCCGGTACCGCATGTTGCCGGCCACGCCGGTCTTGCTTTCGATTCCCTGCCAGAACGCAAGAAGTTCTTCCTTGGACGTCTGGCGGAAGCTGACCTTGCCCACCAAGGGAATCTCGGCCGGTTGCGTCATCACGAGCTTGGCGCGCGGATACTGGAACACGCAGCCGCCGAGGCTCTCCTGCTCGATCGTCACGAACTGCATCGCATGCGACTTGGCGGCCAGGCTGGCCGCAAATCCGGCCGGGCCCGCACCGACGATCAGGAGGTCGAGTTGCCCGGGAGCGGTGGTGCGGCGTCTGCCATGGATCGCGTCGACTGCCTGTCGACCCTGCGCGAGCGCATTGCGAATGAGTCCCATTCCTCCGAGTTCGCCTGCAACGAAGAGTCCTGGCACCGTCGACTCGAACTCCGCGCTGAGCAAAGGAATCTCCACGCCGCGGCGTTCGGTGCCGAAAACCAGCGTGATTGCATCGGCCGGACACGCGGCGCGGCAGGCACCGTGCCCGATGCAGTCTGTCGGACCCACCAGCTGCGCCTTGCCACCAATCAGGCCGAGGACGTGGTGTTCCGGGTGTTCCGGGCAGGCTTTTACGCAGGATCCGCAGCCGATGCAGCGGACGGGGTCGATGACGGGGTGCAGGGACGAGGGATCGAGCAGGCCCGCGGCAACGGACTGCTCCTGCACGTTGCGGCTCGCATCCTCCTTGCGCCTGCGCCGGATGAGGTACCAGCCCCAGATCAGCGCGAGCGGCAACAGGTAGACGGCGAGCAAAGACATCGATGTTGAGCCTGTAAACGTCGGGGCAAGCGGGTCTACGCAAGTGGTGACGATAGCGGGTGGGGCGAGCCTCGCATCCCGCACGGCGGCACGGTGTCGACTGGTTCACGTTTACACCAACAAACCGTCCGGTTCGGTGTCACTCACCATCCTGCCTCGCTATGGTCGCCTCTGCGGTCGACCGCGACTGGATGGAGAGAAGATGCAAAAGAGAAATACGGTGCTGATCGCGCTGACGGTTTTTGGTCTGGGAATTTTCGTTGGCAAGGGACTGCCCGTATTCGGAACCGCCGGCACCAAAGGCATGATCGAGACCGCCGACGCAATGGCGGCGGCGATGCCGCCCGGACACTCGCAGCTCGCAGACCGTGGTCTGGGCGATGCCGTGATGTCGACACTGCAGATGAGCGTCGCGACCACAGGGAATGCAGCGACGGGCCTGCCCGTCGCCGGAGCACGCGCCGAGCCGACGGGCCTGGTCGCGCAGGCGGACCAATTGCGGCGCGAGCGAAAATTCAAGGAAGCCGTCGAAGTCTATCGTCGCGCCGTGGCAGCAGGCGGCATGGATGCGGACTCGTGGGCTGACTACGCCGATGCACTGGCATCGACCGGATCGGGCCTGCGTGGAGCGCCGGCGGATGCGCTGGCAAAGGCACTTGCGCTCGAGCCGAGGCATCCGAAAGCACTTTGGCTCAAGGCCAGTCTCGAGCACGAAGAGCATCGCTACCGCGACGCCGTCAATACCTGGCGCAACCTGCTGGCCGTCGTGCCGAAGGATTCGTCCGACGCCCGCATCATCGAAGCCAACATCGTCGAAGCGACGCGGCTTGCTGCCAGCCAGGGCTGAAGATGCCAGCGCAAAGTATTCGTCGCGAGCGACCTGACGCAGTCAGCGTCGCCGATGCGCCACGCGTCATGCCGGCGACCACCCACGTTGGCACCGCCGGCCCGCGCGTCGAACCGTTGCGTGCGACAGTCGCCTCGAACGCGACGAACCGTCGCCGGTTCCTCACGCCCGCCGGGATCTACTTCGTGGCGGTCCTCGCGGCGATGGCCTTTGGCATCAATCTGCCTTCGTCTGACTACCTCTCGCCGCAGTCCGGCCTGGGCTACGCACTCGGCATCGTGGGGGGCAGCTTGATGTTGCTGCTGCTGCTGTATCCGGTGCGCAAGCGCATGCCGCGCGCACGCTACGTCGGGTCCACGCGGGCATGGTTCAGGTTGCACATGACGCTCGGGATCCTCGGGCCCGCGCTCATCCTGTTTCATTCCAATTTCAGCCTGGGCGCGACCAATAGCAACGTGGCGCTGGTCTGCATGCTGATCGTCTCGGGCAGCGGCTTGTTCGGCCGCTACTTTTACCGACATATCCATGTCGAGCTGAACGGGCGGGAGACCACCCTCGACGAGTTGCGGGAGTTCTCGAGCCGGCTGCAGCTGACCTCGACCGTGTCTTTCCTGCCCGCGCTGGCACGGCGAATCGACGAGGAACAGGCAGTGATCGAGCGCCGCTTTGCCGCGACCCCGCTGCTGTTGCGGCCAGTCCTAGGCGCGATGTGGGCCGTCGGTGCGCGCCGTCGCCTGCGGCGCGCCGTCCGCGATGCGGTGGCCAAGGGAGCCGATCGTCGTCGCGACCCCACCCGTGACTCACTGCAGACAATCGCCTATCGCTACATCGACGATCGGATCAGCGCAGCGCGGCGGGTGCTGGAATTCCGCGCCTTCCAGGCGCTGTTCTCGCTGTGGCACGCCCTGCACATGCCGCTCTTCTTCATGCTCATCATTACCGGGATCGTGCATGTGGTCGCGGTACACCTCTACTGACGTACTCGCCTGCATGCTCCGCTGGCGCAGTGCCTGTCGTCTCCTGATCGCGATCCTCGGGCTCACGATGCTGCCCCTGGCTGCCGTCGCGACGAATCTCGAGACACTGTTGATGCCGGGGCCGGTCATCGCAGGTCACGCGAAATACGAGCAGGAATGCTCGCGCTGTCACGATCGCGCGGATCGCTCGCGGCAGGCAGCCCTTTGCCGCACCTGTCATGAGCCCATTGCTGCCGACATTGCCCAGCACAAGGGATTCCATGGCCGGTTGCCGGGGGCGGAAACTGCGCAATGCAGCGCGTGCCACGCCGAGCACAAGGGTCGCCAGGCCGACGTCGTCAAGCTCGAGCAGGCTTCCTTCCCGCATGCGCAGACCGACTTCCCGCTGCAGGGAGCGCATGCGACGGTGGCGTGCGCGAGCTGTCACCAGACGGGCAAGAAGCATCGGGAGGCGCCTTCGGCGTGCGTCGATTGCCATAAGAAGGAAGAGCCGCACGAAGGCAAACTCGGGCGCGATTGCGCCAGCTGCCACGAGTCCGGCAGCTGGACACGCGTGCGATTCGATCACGCGAAGACCAAGTTCGCGCTGACCGGCAAGCACCAGCAGGCGACGTGCGCGGCCTGCCACCTGGGCAACCGTTACAAGGATACGCCGGTGCAGTGCGCGTCTTGCCACGTACCGGACGACGCCCATGCCGGAGCCCGCGGTCCTGCATGTGGCGAGTGTCACCAGACGACCGGATGGTCGGGCACCAAGTACGACCACCTGAAAGCCACCGGATTCGCCCTGGCCGGAGCCCACTCTGCGCTCGACTGCAGGACGTGCCACAAGACCGCGAACTACAAGGACCCGTTGCCCAGGGATTGCGCCGGCTGTCACCGCAGCGACGAACCACACGCTACCCGCTTTGGCGCCGCCTGCGAAAAGTGCCATGGGGCAAGTGCGTGGAAGCCGTCGAGTTTCGAGCACACGCGGGACGGCAAGTTCGAATTGCTCGGCGCACACCAGAAGCTGGACTGCCACGTCTGCCACACGGCCGTCGTCGCCAACCAGAAGCTAGGCGCTGAATGTGCCGGGTGCCACCGGGGAGACGATGTGCATGCCGGCAAGCTGGGCACCGACTGCGCGCAGTGCCACGGCGTCGAGACCTGGCGTGGCCACCTGCAGTTCGATCACGACTTCTCCACGTTCCCGCTGGTCGGGCTGCACGTCGCCGTTCCGTGCTTCGCTTGCCATCGTTCCGCGACGTTCAAGGAAGCGCGGCAGGCGTGCGTCGACTGCCACCAGGCGGACGATCGCCACAAGGGCTCGCTCGGCCGGGACTGCGAAGCCTGCCATTCAGCGAACGGCTGGAACCTGTGGCAATTCGATCACGGCAAGTCCACGAAATTCCCGCTGACCGGGGCGCATGCCAAGGCCACCTGCGAAGGCTGCCACAAGCAACCCCCGCACGTGGCGAAGCCGTCCCAGGACTGCGCGACCTGTCATGCCGAGGACGATGTGCATCTCGGCCAGTACGGCCGTCAATGCCAGCGCTGCCACGTGACCACCACTTTCAAGGCCGCGCGGCTGCAGTAGGAAAGAGAGGCGACTATGAACCTGCATTGGATCCACCGTGCGTTGCTGCCTCTGTTGCTGCTCCTGGCTGCGGGCACCGCGTCGGCCCAGGTGACCGGGCGCAACTTCGACCACCTGACGACCGGCTTCGAGCTTACGGGCGCGCACCGCTTGCAGGCCTGCGAAAGCTGCCACGTGGACGCCGTGTTCGCGGGCACCCCGCGGGTCTGCGCCGCGTGTCACGCGCAGGGGTCGCGGATCGGCGCGACACCCAAGACTTCCGATCACGTGGCCTCGACCGACGCATGCGGCGCGTGCCACACCACGTCCGCCTGGATGCCCGCCAGCCGCTTCGATCACATGGAAGGCCGCGGCGACTGCGCGAGCTGCCACAACGGCGTGAAGGCCCAGGGCAAGTCCACCAGCCATGTCGCGACGACCCGGGAATGTTCGAGTTGCCACAGCAGTACCGCCTGGAGTCCGGCGAAGTACAACCACGCCGGCATCATCAGCAACTGCGTCTCGTGCCATGACGGCGTCAAGGCCACGGGCAAATCGGTCACGCATTTCCAGACGACCAACACCTGCGAATCGTGCCATTCGCCCGGGGACTGGTCGCCGATCATCCGCATGGATCACTCACAGGTCAGCGGCACCTGCGCATCCTGTCACGACGGCAGTGCAGCCACCGGCAAGCACGCACTGCACATTGCGACGACGGCCGCCTGCGACACCTGCCACGTGACCGCGGCGTGGAAGCCGGCGAGTTTCAGCCACGACGGCATCGTCGATGGCTGCGTCAGCTGCCACGACGGAGCGCGTGCCACCGGCATCGGCCCGCGTCATATCAGGGCGACGACTACGTGCGCCGCGTGTCATTCGACCAGCGCATGGCAGCCGACCACAAAGGTGGACCACGCCAACGTGCTGGGCAGTTGCTCGGCCTGCCACGACGGACTCGCGGCCAAGGGCCAGCCGACCAATCACATTCCGACCTCGGCGGAATGCGACAGCTGCCACGCGACCAGTGCCTGGACGCCAGCCAAGTTCGACCACACCGGCATCGCGACGAACTGCGTGTCGTGTCACGACGGTACCCGCGCGACCGGCAAGAACGCCGACCCACATCAGGACCTCGACGACGTGCGAATCCTGCCACGTGATCGCAGCGTGGCAACCGGCTGCGCGCGTCGACCACGCGCAGGTGCTCGGCACCTGCTTTTCCTGCCACGACGGCAGCGTCGCGCAACCGGCAAGGGCGCCACTCACATCGTCTCCGACAATGCCTGCGACACTTGCCATTCGACCGTCCAGTGGCAACCCGCCAACTTTTCGCACACCGGACTGACTGAAAGCTGCGCAGCCTGCCATGACGGCACGCGGGCCACGGGCAAGAGCGCGACGCACATCCTCTCGAGCGCGTCCTGCGGCGACTGCCACGCCACGTTCTCGTGGCGTCCGGTCACCCGGGTCGACCACGCGCAGGTGAGCGGCAGCTGCGCGTCGTGCCACAACGGCACGACGGCCACCGGCAAGAATCCGGGTCACATTGCCTCCAGCACGGCCTGCGCTGCCTGCCACGCCACGCTCGCGTGGAAGCCTGTCACCCGTGTCGATCACGCGCAGGTCACCGGCGCCTGCTTCTCGTGCCACGACGGCACCCAGGCCACCGGCAAGACACCCACTCACATCGTGAGCGACAACGCCTGCGACAGCTGCCATTCGCCGCTGGCGTGGAAGCCGGCGCGCTTCGACCACACCGGCATCATCAACAACTGCTCCAGTTGCCACGACGGGGTCCGGGCGACGGCAAGACGCCGGCGCACATCGCCAGCAGCAACACGTGCGAGTCCTGCCATGCCGTAGCCGCCTGGAAGCCCGCGAACCGCGTGGACCACACCCAGGTGACGGGTACCTGCGCCGGTTGCCACGATGGCACCAAGGCGACGGGCAAGGGCGGCAACCACATTCCGACCAGCGGCGAATGCAGCACGTGCCACTCCACCATCGCGTGGTCACCGGCCACGTTCACGCACGCCGGTATTACGAGCGGTTGTGCCACCTGCCACGACGGCGTCAAGGCGCCCGGCAAGAATGCGACGCACCTCTTCACTTCGGCGACCTGCGAAGCCTGCCACGCCGTGACGACCTGGAAGCCGGCGACCCGGGTCGATCATGCGCAGGTGCAGGGTTCGTGCTCGAGTTGCCACAACAACGTCAAGGCGACGGGCAAGCCGGCGACGCATGTCGCGACGACGTCCGAGTGCAGCATGTGCCACAGCACGACGGCCTGGAAGCCAGCCACCGGCTTCAGTCACGACGGCGTCACCGGCAACTGTTCCAGTTGCCACAACGGCGTGAAGGCGACGGGCAAGAATCCCGCGCACCTGTCGACGAGCAACACCTGCGAGTCCTGCCACACCCCGACCGGCTGGAAGCCGGCAGCGAAGGTCGATCACACGCAGGTGATCGGCACGTGCTTCTCGTGCCACAACGGCACGCTGGCCCTCGGCAAGGACGCCGGCCACATCGCGAGCGACAACGCCTGCGACAGCTGCCACAAGTCGACGGCGTGGAAGCCGACGATCCGGGTCGATCACGCGCACGTGACCGGCACGTGTTCGAGCTGCCATGACGGCGTGAAGGCGGCCGGCAAGCCCACGACGCACCTGCCGACGACGGCCCGAGTGCGGCAGCTGTCACTCGACCCTTGCCTGGACGCCGGCGAAGGTCGACCACACCAACATCACGAACTGCAAGGGCTGCCACAACGGCAACAGCGCGACCGGTCCGTCGCCTGGTCACATGACCTTCCCGGTCAACAGCTTCGACTGCAACCAGTGTCACTCCACGACGGCCTGGTCACCGAACACGTTCAAGCACCGTGTCGGCGGCGGTTACCCGGGCGATCATCGGGTCACGCTGACCTGCAGGAGCTGCCATACGACCAATACCGACGCCGCCACCTGGCGCACGCCGGCCTACAAGCCCAACTGCGCCGGTTGCCATTCCAACAAGTACAAGACCGATCCGCACACCAAGTACGGCAACGTGAAGTACACCGTCAGTGAGCTGCGCAACTGCTCGGGTGCCTGCCATACGTACACGGATTCGACGCTCACGAAGATCTCTGAAGAGCCGGGCCGGCCCGGAACATCGCATGACGGACTCGGGTTTCGACTGATGCGCGCGCAGGTTCCGCATCCTGCTGCTCGCGGGCGCCGTCCTGTGCAACCTGGCGGCGACACCGCTGTGGGCGCAGGGCCGCATCGTCGAGGACGTCGTGGCGAGCGAGCAACGGGGCTACGTGTCCGTCACGCTGCTGTTCAGTTGCACGATGCGCTACATGTCGCACACGCCGGCCACCGACGGCGAAACGCTGCAGGTTCGCTTCTCGGCGGGCCCGGACTGCGGCCGGACAGCTGGCTCGGAACCGTCGCCCCTGCTGGCCGGCGCGGCGGGATTCGTGCGCTCGGTCGACGTGGTGCGCCCGTTCGGCTCGGAGGTGCAGGTCACGGATCGGCTGGTCGAAGGCCGAGACGTTCGTGCTGACGCCGTCGATCGACGGACGCATGCTGCGCGTCCGGCTGCTGCGCACCGAGACGCCGCAGGTGACGGTGAAGGAGTTGCCGCAGGGCGTCTCCACGTACGCCGTGAACCTGGCCTCGTCGAACACGCCGTTCACGCCCGACGCGCTCGCTGCGGCCGCGAAGGTCGTGGGCACGCGTACCTACGTTTCCGAGACGGTCGTCGACGAGCAACGCTGGTATCGGCTGCGGGCCGGGCCGTTCGTCAACGAGACCGCCGCCCGGCAGGCGCTCGCCAATTCGCGCGGCGAGTTCCCCAAGGCCTGGGTGGCGATCTCGGATGACGATACGCTGAACGGGTCGGGCATGCCGACGGGCGTCGCGACCGTGCGGCTCGACCGCGCCGCAGATCAATGCGTCGATGACGCCGGACGAGATCAAGCGGACCCTGGCGCAGGCGAAGGACGCGTTCCGCCACAAGGACTACGCGACGGCGATCCCGCTGCTGACGCAGGTGACGCAGCAACCGGAGTTTCCGCAACGGGCGGAGGCGCAGGAGATGCTGGCGCTGGCGCGCGAACGCAGCGGCCAGGTCGCGCACGCCAAGGCCGAGTACGAAGACTACCTGCGACGCTACCCGAGGGCGACGGCACGACGCGCGTGCGCAAGCGGCTGCAGGCCCTGGCCTGGGCCAGCCGCCCCGGCCGCAGTGGTGCGGCAGGCCGGACCAGGACGAATCGCCGTGGCGGGTGTACGGTGGCGTTTCGCAGATCTACCGCCGGGACCAGAGCCGCATCGAGAGCGGTCTCGCCGTCAGCGACATGACCACGCAGGACGCCATGCTCACCGACGTCAGTCTGGTGGCACGCCGCAACGGCGAGCGCTTCGATTTCACGACCCGCGCCAGCGCGGGCTACACCTACGACATGCTCTCCGACGGGCCGGGCAGCCAGTCGCGCGTGTCGCTGCTGTTCGCCGAAGTCGCCGACCGCGTCGTCGGCTGGTACGGCCGGCTCGGGCGCCAGTCCGGCGGCTCAGGCGGACTGCTCGGGACGTTCGACGGCGTGCAGGCCGGGTACCAGCTGTGGCCGCGCCTGCGCGTGAACGGATTCTTCGGCTACCCGGTCGATTCGACCCGCGAAGGCCCGGACAGCGACCGGCAGTTCGTCGGCATCTCCGCCGACGTCGGCACGTTCGCCGAGGCCTGGGACCTGTCGGTCTATGCCGTCGACCAGCAGCTGCACGGCATGACCGACCGCCAGGCCGTCGGCACCGAGGTGCGGTTCTTCAGGCCCGGGATCACCGTGGTCGGCCTCGCGGATTTCGACATCCACTACAGCACGCTCAACACCGTGCTGCTGCTCGGCACCTTCGCGCTGCCGGCACGCTGGACGCTGAACCTGAACGTCGACCAGCGCAAGAGCCCGGGCCTGTCGACGCGCAACGCGATGCTCGGCCAGCCCGTGCGTCGGTTCGACGAATTGTTCGGCCTGTACTCGCCGGAGGAGACTCGAAGCAGCTCGCGCTCGACCGCACGGCGGAGTCGCGGGTGTACACGGTCGGCGTGTCGCGTCCCGTCGGCGAGCGCTGGCAGTGGTCGCTCGATGCGTCCACCGCGACCCTCGACTCGACGCCCGATTCGGGCGGCGTCGCTGCGACGCCGTCGTCGGGGACGGACACTGCGGTCTCGACGCAGGCCATGGGCTACGGACTGTTCGGCCGCGGCGACGTCACGTCGCTGGGCCTGCAGTACCAGACGGGGGAGAGCGCGGAGATGCTGTCGCTGGGCATCGGCACCCAGCTGCCGATCGGCGAACGCTGGCGTGTCGGTCCGCGGCTGCGCGTGGATCAACGCAAGTTCGAGAGCGACGGTCGACCTCGCTGGTGTATTCGCCGGCACTGCGGGCCGAAATGCGCGGCAAGCACCTCACCTTCGAGTTGGAGGGCGGCGCCGAGCTCGGCTCGCGCGACTTCGGCACGAGCTCCGAGGACGCCTCGCGCTACTACTTCAGTCTCGGCTATCGCTATGACTTCTAGCACGCGATCCGGCGACGCCCGGCCACGGGTCGGCAGGGCCTTCCCGGCCACCCTGTTCACCGTTGCATGGCTTGCTGCAGTGCTGGCGGCAGGCTGCGCAAGCACGCAGCCCGCGGGTCCGCGCGAGTATCTCGACGAACGCACCGCGGCGACGATCACGGTTGCGGGCGAGTCGATGGTCTTCGCCTGCGAGCGACCCGAACTCGGCGTGAACGCTCGCGACTACGTCACGTTGACGGCCGTCGACGTCAACACCTCGGGCAGGCACGCCACGCACCTCGTGGGCTACGCCTGGTCGACGCTGGACAAGCGGGCGGTCCAGGAAAACGCCAGCCACTTCGAGCTGATCGCCGACGACCGCACGCTGCCGCTGCAGCCGATGCCGGACGGATTCCGTTCGCTCGGTGTCGACGAGCCGCCGATTCCGGTCCCCTCGCGCAACGCCGTGCCGCTGTCGGCTCCGGTCACCCGGGATCAGCTGCAGTTTCTGCGGGACACACCGGACGCGCACATCCTGCGAACGCGCGACGGGGTCACCGAGCGGTTTACGCTCTGGCGCGGCCGCGGCGGCTGAGCGCTGCCCAATCCGGGCTAAGCCCTGCCCATCCGGGCAGGCTGTTTGAAACTGAGGTCCGTTCAGTGCCATGCTCGGGCTTCCTGGCACTACCGCCCTGCGCCGGAGCCCCGCATGATTACCCTGACCGTCAACGGCACCCGTCGCTCGTTCGAGGGCGACCCCACCATGCCGCTCCTCTGGTATCTGCGCGACGATCTCGCGCTGACCGGCGCGAAGTACGGCTGCGGCGTCGCGCAGTGCGGGTCCTGTACCGTGCACGTCGGGGGGCAACCCGCCCGCGCCTGCCAGGTACTGATGTCGGAACTGCAGGGTGCCACCGTCATCACGATCGAAGGGCTGCACCCGACCGGCGAGCACCCGCTGCAAGTCGCCTGGCGCGAGATCGATGTGCCGCAGTGTGGCTTCTGCCAACCCGGCCAGATCATGCAGGCCGCCGGACTGCTCCAGCGCACGCCGAAGCCGAATGACCAGCAGATCGACTCGGCGATGAATGGCCACCTGTGCCGCTGCGGCACGTATCCACGCATACGCGCGGCGATCAAGGCCGCGGCGGAGAAGAGCTCATGAGCGCCAACGAGTTCCTGCCGTGGGTGCGTCGCGCGGTCGCTCCCCAGGCCTTGACTGAGCCGGCTGCTGCAGCAGATGCAGCCGTGGCAAGCGCCGATGGGCCGCTTGAACTGCAACGCCGCACCTTCCTGCAACTGCTCGGGATGGGCGGTCTGGTCATCGCGTTCGGACCGGGTGGCGTGCGCCGCCTCGATGCGGCCGAGCCGCTGGCCACGGATCCGTGGTCGCCGCACGTGTACGTACGCGTCGCGGACGACGGCATCGTCACGATCGTCTGTCACCGTTCGGAGATGGGGCAGGGCATCCGCACCACCATGCCGATGATCATCGCCGACGAGATGGAAGCCGATTGGGCGAAGTGTCGCGTCGAGCAGGCGTTGGGCGACCCGAAGTACGGCTCACAGAACACCGACGGCTCCACGAGCATCCGCGACTTTCTGCCCAAGTACCGGGAGGCCGGCGCGACGACACGCGCGCTGCTGGAGGCTGCGGCGGCCAGCCAATGGAACGTGGACGTGGCCGAAGTCTTCGCCCGTCAGCATGAAATCGTGCACCGCCCCTCCGGCCGTACCAAGTCCTACGGTGAGCTCGTTGCGACTGCCCGCACGGTCAAGCTGCCCGCGCCTGAGAGCGTGCGCATCAAGCGCCCCGCAGAGCGGCGCTGGCAGGGCAAGAAGATGCACGTCGATCGACCTGGTGCCGATGACCACCGGCACGGCGGTCTACGGCGCCGATCTCACGCTGCCCGGCATGAGGGTGGCGGTCATCGCACGGCCGCCGGTCTGGGGCAGCAAGGCGGTGACTGTCGACGAAAGCGATGCACGGAAAGTGCCCGGCGTCGAACGCATCGTGCGCATACCGGAGACGCCGATCCCTGGCGCCTTCTTCCCGCTCGGCGGAGTCGCAGTGATCGCGAAGAACACGTGGGCCGCGCTGCGCGGGCGTGACGCACTCAAGATCACCTGGGATGCGGGCCCGAACGCCGGGCACGATTCCAAGTCGTACCGGGCGACGCTGGAGGCGAGCGTTCGCGCGCCTGGCGCACCTGGGCGTACGAATGGCGACGTGACGGCGACCCTGGCTGCGGCAAAAAGAAAAGTCAGCGCCGAGTACCACATCCCGTATCTCTCGCACGCGCAAATGGAGCCGCTGGCGGCCCTGGCGCGCGTCAAGGATGGCAAGATCGAAACCTGGGCTCCGACGCAATCCCCGAATGATGCCCGCAACACGATCGCCAAGTACCTCAATGTCGACGCGGCCAACGTCACGGTGAACGTCACGCTGCTGGGCGGCGGTTTCGGCCGCAAGTCCAAGCCGGACTTCATCTGCGAGGCGGCGTTCCTGGCTCGCGAGACCGGTGTCCCGGTGCGCGTGCAATGGAGCCGCGAAGACGACCTGCGTCACTCGTACTATCACGCCGTCGCCGCGCACCGACTGGAGGCCGCACTCGATGATGCGGGCAAGGTGACGGCCTGGCTGCATCGCTCGGCGTATCCGTCGATCAGCGCGACCTTTGCGCCGAACGTCACCGGTCCGACGCCGGACGAACTGACGAACGGCGCCAGCGACATCCCCTGGGACGTGCCGAACATGAGCGTCGAAGCCTGTCCCGCCGTCGCGCACACGCGGATAGGCTGGTACCGCAGCGTCAACGCGATTCATCACGGCTTCGCGATCGGATCGTTCGTCGACGAACTGGCGCATGCGGCCGGCAAGGATCCGGCGGCTTTCCTGCTCGAACTCATCGGTCCGGACCGCAAGGTGGACCTGTCCAAGGCCGGCCTCGTCGGCGCGGGCGACACCTATTACGGCGTGCCGTGGGCCGACCACCCGCTGGACACCGCCCGTGCGCGCCGCGTGGTCGAATCGGTGCGGCAGCGCAGCGGCTGGGGCACGCCGCTGGCCCGCGGTCGCGGTCGCGGCATTGCCGTGCATCGCAGCTTCCTGGCGTACGTGGCAATGGTCGTCGAGGTCGAGGTGCGTCCCGACGGCACCGTGCACGTGCCGAAAGCGACCGTTGCAGTCGATGCGGGTTTCGTCGCGAATCCCGATCGCGCGCGGGCACAGATGGAAGGCGCGCTCATCATGGCGATGAGCAACACGCTGCACAGCGGCATCACCTTTCGCCGAGGGCAGGGTGGAGCAGTCGAACTACAACGACTACCGGGTGACTCGCATGCGGGCGTCGCCGCACGTCGTGGACGTGCACGTCATCGAAAGCGAGGGATCACCCGGCGGCATCGGCGAGCCAGGCGTGCCACCGGCCGGTGCGGCGATCGCGAATGCGATTTTCGCAGCGACCGGAGTGCGTGTACGCGAACTACCGGTCGGGCGTCAGCTCGATGGCTGGGACGCCAAGGTGGCGCAGGAAGTCGTGCGGTAGCGGGTCGTCCTCGCGGACGCCCGCCACCGGCTCAGTGAGCGCCTTGGTCAGCGGTGCTGCGGCTTACGGCTCGATGCCGCCATAGTCGCAGGCATCGTTGGCGCAACTGTCGCGCTTGACCAGCAAGCTCACGATCGTGCCGCCGCGCTCGGTCGCGGAATCGGTGCCGATGATGGCAACCCGGCCATCTGCGGTCGCCAGGTACTCATGCACCACATCGCCGAAGCTGTTGCGCTGCACGGCGATCTTCTGCCCCTTGGTCACCGCTTCGTTCAGCTTGACCAGGACGGTCACGTAGCCGCCGGTGACGGCGTTCGTCGATTCCAGGTCGTCGCCGATGAACGCGCCGGTGTCGGTCGCCGTCCGCGCCATGGGAGCATCGATGATGCCGTAGTGCACCAGCACGTTGGCATTGCCATCGGCGCCCATCTTGACCATTTCGGGCGCGAAGCCGCGCGCGCCGCCCAGTTCGGTCGTCATCGCCGGAATCCCCGCCTTGACGAGCGAATATTCCATCGTGCCCGGATACCCCGGGTCGAGCATGATCTGGTCGGTCGGGAACAGCTTGGCGAGCGCCACCGACTCCGGACTGTTGGCATAGACAAAGATGAACTTGGCAAAGTCGGTGCCGGTGCCGCCGGTGTGGTGATCGACCGCGGCATCGACATTGCCCTTGACCAGCTTATTCGTGATCAGCCACGAATGGCGCTCGACGGTGTTGCCATTCTCCTTGCCCGGCCAGGTCCGGTTCGGGTTGATCTGCGCGCCGCCCAGGTCGTTGATCATCCACGTGCGCGTGATGCCCTGCAGGGCCGGCGTGCTGGCGCCCATGATGCCGATGACCGTGCCGCTCATCCTGGCCGGATCGAGCGACGTCATCGTCTGCTGCACGGCGGCGATCGGGTTGAGTTCGTCGCCATGCACGCCCGCGACCAGCAGCACCCGTTTGCCCGGCTTGGCGCCCTTGGCGACCATCACCGGCACGTACCAATACTGGCCGATGCTGGTTTCGGCGCCGCGGAACATGAAGCGGTGCACCTTGCCGGGCGCCAGGTCGGACACGTCCAGCTGGCTGATGACCGGTGATCCCTGGATCGTGTCGCCGGTAAACACCGTCGCTGCCGAGGCAGCCGGCCACAAGCGTAACGGTCAACAGAAAAACGCCCGCATCATCGTCATAGCCGCCTCCGAACGTGGTTGCACAATTGCTCTGCCGTGGGTTTACCGATCGAGAAGAAATTCAATTGCCTGTGGCCGAGTGTGACTTACAACGGCCAGCGCAGGATGGCTGCGATCGGCTTGCCGGGTTCCGGCATGTCCGCGGCACGCACAGCCAGCACTTGCCCGCCGGACGCAAGCACGCGCCGCGCGACCTCGTCGGCGACACCGTAGCTGTGTGCTCCTGCCGACTCGGCGAGAACGACATGGCCATCAGTCTCGTCGACGGTGCCGTGAACGGTCTGGTCCATGTCGACGAGCAGGCTTGCGACCGCCCCGAAAGTCGCCGCGCGGGCGGCGCGCGCGAGATCCGTCGTCGCGCGGTCTTCGTTCGTGCGGGCGGTGTGCGCGTGCCAATCGGCAATCTTGCCGCGTAGAGGCCATCGAGAATGTCACGCGCGGCGCTTGCCAGTTCGGCGTCGCTGAGGCGCTCTGGATTCCCCTCGATGCCCTGGACGGCGAGGTGGGGGTAACTGTTGACCGAGCGGTAAATGGCCCCAAGCGACTCCACGGCGGCGAGCACCAGGGGCGGCGCTCCCGGCCAGCACCCCTCGCAGGGCGGCATCGACCTTGCGTGCGTACTGGCTCAGGCGGACTTTCTTGCCTTCGCTCCCGCCGATGCGCCCACTGTGGGAGCGCGTGGCAATGCTGCTCTTGCCGACGGATGACGCGGCATTCGCAGGCATGCCTGGCACCGACAGGGCCGTCGCTGGAAGGTCGCGGGAAACCTCGACCAGACGCACGCTCCCGTCCGCCAGCGCCAGGACAAGCCCTCGTTGCAGAAATTCGTCGAGCGCAGGAGCGGCTTGAGGTGAAAGCGATCCGCGACCATCACCATCGGCACGAGCGTATTCGGCAACCGGAAGGTCCGCAGGTTGTCCGGAGTCGCATACACGACGAGTCCGTGCGCAAGGTGAGTCCAGAAATCATCGTCCTCGATCAAGTCGTCCAGTTCTTCGATCAACGGACCGACGCGGCGCTTGTCCGCGCCTGCAGCCTCGAGCTGGGCTACGGCTTCCTTGGCCAGGTTCTTCAGCAGATGCGATCCGCATCGGTGTCCTGGGTTACGGGCGTGGTTGGCAGGAAAATCGAAACGCCAATGTCCCCACGCCAGGCAGCGAGGTGCGCATGGTCGTCGGTCGTGGGAATGTCGAGATAAAGCATCGGCTCGCCTCCTGTTGGCGCAAGTCGGATGAGGTCGAAAAAGAATGTCTAGATGAGCGGCCGGTCGCAATCAGTCCGGGTGACGAATCGCCGATACAATCGAGCGGAGTCACCCATGTTTCAGGACTGGCGCTAGGATAGCTCAATTGGTTTAGACAAAGTCTACGTCCCTTTGCCTGCCGCCAATTGCATTGATCCCACGAAGGAGCCGCCATCCACTTCCCTCGCTCCCGCGCAGTCGCCTGTCGCCTCATCGCGCTCACGTCATTGTGCATGGCGACGGTGCCCGGCCACGCCGAAGAAATTCTCGAGACGTCGCTGCCCCGGGCCGACAGCACGATCAACCTGCCGTACGCTTTCTGGAACGAGACCTTCGGTTTTGCCGCGGGTTACGTCTATGCAGTGAACGGCTCGCCGCAGCCCCAGGCCGGCCTGGTCGCGAGCGTCATGGCAGGTACCGAGGGCTCCGTGATGGGGTTCCTCATGGGGCAGAACATCCGCCCCGTCAGGTCACTGGAGCGGTTGTTCGTCGATCCCATCCTCTCGCTCGGCTACTTCGACAATGCCGACATCTTCATCGACGGCAACCCGGATTTTCCCGACGAGCGAGCCGGCAGCAACGACTCGGACCCCGACAACTTCATCACCGGTCGCGGCAGGGACACGTTTGCCCGGGCGAGATTCAAGTACTTGCTGCCCATCGGCACCGGGCGGGAGCGGATCCTGCCCGCCTTCCAGTTCGACAGGGGAATCCTGGCCGATGGCGCGAACGGTGGCGACGACTTCAATCCGTGGCGAAACGGCCTGACCTATGTCGAACTGATGCCGTTCTTCCGCTCGCAGAACGTCGAGAACGACCTCGTCGACATCGAGCAGGCCACCAACGGGCTCGAACTCGGCCTGTTCTACGACAACCGCGACATCGGCTCGAATCCATCCCGGGGCGAATCCGTGCGCCTGCGAGTCGCACGCGACTGGGGTGAATTCGACAGCACCGACTCCTGGACCAGCCTCGGGGCCGAGGCGGATTACTACGTTTCGCTGGGCGAAACCACGCGCTTCCGGCAGCGGGTGCTCGCGCTGAATGCGTGGACGTCCTATTCGCCCACCTGGCGGGTCAGGTCGGACGGCTTCGTCGACAACCGGCCGCCTGCGTTCAGCGGTGCAACGCTCGGCGGCCTGTGGCGCATGCGTGCCTTTCCAGCCCAGCGTTTCAACGACAAGGCGGGCATCTACTATTCGGCCGAGCTGCGGCTGATCCCGGAGTGGAACCCGATGGTGAACTTTCCTGCCCTGCAGGAGCGCGTCGGCATCCAGTGGTTCCAGGTGGTGCCGTTCGTCGAGGTCGGCCGGGTGGCGCCCTCGTGGAACGTCGATGAACTGCACAGCAACATGAAGTGGGACGTGGGCTGCGGCGTGCGCGCATGGGCCCGGGGGCTGGTCGCGCGCGTCGATGTCGCCTACTCGGACGAGGGTTTCGGGGTGCAGATGATGGTCGGCCAGCCGTTCCAGTTCTGACGCTGTTCGCGGCCTGCAGCGCGTTCAGACTTCGCCGCGCCGTGACAGCAGGACTGCCAGGGGTCGCGTGCCCGAGAACTCCGACAGCACGATGGTGATGATGGCGGTGATCGGCACGGCCAGGAAAGCGCCGGGGATGCCCCACAGCTCCGACCAGATTGCCAGGCTGACGAGGATGGCAAAGGGGCTCAGGTTCAGCGAACTGGCCATCACGTACGGGTCGAGGAAGTTGCCGATGCCGAACTGCACGGCGCTCAGCACCAGCAGCAGCTGCAGCACCGTGCCCGGGTCGGCGAACTGCACCAGTGCCATCAGCACTGGCAACACCACGCCCAGTACCGAGCCAACGTAAGGCACGAAGTTCAGCAACGCGATCAGCACGGCCCACAGCCCGGCGAATTCCAGGTCGTACATCCGCATCACCACATAGCTGATCACGGCGAGCAGCACGCTCAGCAGCGTCTTCAGCGCCAGGTACGAGCCGATACGCTGGTTGATCGTGCCGATGACCGCGCGGATCCGGGCAACCTGCCGCGGATCGTCCGAAAGGTTCGACAACTTGCCTTCGAACACGCGCCGCTCCGCCAGCAGGAATACGGCATACATGAGGGCGACCACGAAGCTCACCAGGATCGAGCCGGTCGATGACAGGAAGGAGCCGAACAGGCGCTGCAGGTTGATCCGCCCGACCAGTTCCTCGCGCAGCGTGCCCCAGGTGGGTTCGGTCTCGATGCCGAAATACACCGCCATGCGCTGGATCGACGCCAGCAGCGATTGCTGGTACTCCGGCGCCAGTGCCAGCGCGCGCTCCTTGTTCGCCATGACGAGGTAAGCCAGCAACGCGAGTGCGATACCGATCACCATGATCGAAAACAGGTAACGCAACTGCACCGGCAGGGCGCGGCCGATCACAGGCAAGCGACCCAGCGTCTGGGCTATGCCGACGATGATGTAGACGATGACCGCGCCCAGCACGGCCGGCACGAGGATGCCCTTGCCGATGTTGAGCAGCCAGCCGCAGATGACCAGCAGCACGGCGAGGTACACGAAGGCGCGAAGTCGATCCATGGCCTGTAGAACCGGTGAATCCGCCGAACCGGCGTGCTGCGCATTATGTCCCACGCGGGCGCCGGTGCATGCTGCTTTGCCATCGTGGCGCGACCATTGCCCGGCGGGACATGCGAAAATGCCATTGAGTCGAAACGTGGGCAAGGGATGACAACCCCAGACGAGATGTACATGCGCCGTGCGATCGAACTCGCACGGCAGGCAGAAGCGGCCGGCGAAGTACCGGTCGGAGCGGTGCTCGTGCGCGGCGGCAAGGTGCTGGCCGAGGGCTTCAACCAGCCCATTTCGCTGCGCGACCCCACGGCGCACGCCGAGATGATCGCCCTGCGCGCGGCTGCGGCCGGCAGTGACAGCTACCGCCTGACCGGGTCCACGCTGTACGTGACGCTGGAGCCTTGCGCGATGTGCGCGGGGGCCATGGTGCATGCGCGGGTGCGAGCGGCTGGTGTACGGCGCGCCCGATCCACGCGCAGGGGCGGCAGGCAGCATCTTCAACGTCGTGCGCACTCCAGAGCTGAATCATCGCCTCGACGTGGATGGCGGCGTGCTCGGCGAGGAATGCGGCTCGATGCTGCGCGGGTTCTTCGTGGCCCGCAGGGGCGCGCCCGGCGGCAAGGACTGACGCCCGCGCGTTCGGCCGGTGCAACCCTGCGGTTCCCGGCCGCATCCAATCGCAGGCGTCGCTTTGACGCGGGCAAGAGACGGCGATGCCAGGTTTCATGGGTGCGGCGGATTCGTGGCTGCGTCGGGTCGCAGGTAGAGCGATCGCGATTGCAGCGATCGCGGTCGTGATCGGCGCGGTGCCGGCCCAGCGCGCGTGCGCTGCCCCGGCGGTTACCGCCGAGAACCTCACGTTCGTCAATGCCGGCGTCACCTTGAGCGGAACGCTGTATCGGGCGCACCGACCGTTCGCGGCGGTCGTGATCGTGCATGGCTCCGGCCAGGAAAAGCGCATGTCCGAGTTCGCGGCGCTGCTGGCCGGGCAGGGCGTTACGACGCTGACTTACGACAAGCGCGGCGTCGGCGAGTCCGGAGGTGTCTATGCCGGGCCCGAAGTCGGCACCAACAACGTCGATGCGGCCAACTTGCGGCTGCTTGCGGGCGATGCCGCCGCGGCCGCGGCGGCATTGTCGGAACGACTCGCACATGACAGAACGCCGGTCGGCCTGCTCGGTTTCAGCCAGGCCGGCTGGATCATTCCCATCGCGGCGGGCGCGTCGCCATCCGTGCGGTTCATGGTGCTCTTCAGCGGTCCGGTGGTCACTGCCCGGGAGCAATTGCGGTTCCAGTTCCTGACCGAGGGGACGCCGGACTTCTGGGCCACGCACACGGAAGGCGAGGTGCGCGAGCGCCTCCGCACGGATCCTGACCGCTACCAGTTCGACGACACCGATCCGCGCGACTCGCTCGCCGGCCTGTCGATACCTGGGTCTCTGGATCTTCGGCGGACAGGACGTCCAGTTGCCGGTTCAGCTCTCGATCGAGCGTCTCGAATCGATCGCGCCCAGCGGCGCGAAGCTCGAGTACCGGGTGTTTCCGGCGCTGGATCACAACACGGCTTTCGCTGCGTCGAGCGAGCCGGTGACCATCGCCTTGCAGTGGATGGCATCCGTCGCGGGCCCTGCCACGGTGAGTTCCGCCGGTCGCCAGCGGGTCGCGCGCTGCGCAATGCGCCGCGTCGGGATCGCGCAGCGCTTTCCTAGCGGCCGCGCGCGGCGCTGCCGTCCTTCTGCGGGTTCAGTTCGGGGTCGGGCGGCGCGCCTGCCGTGCTGGAGCTGGTGCCGGCCACCTGCAGGATGTTCAGGTACGCCTGCACGTTGTCGACGTAACGCACGGGTTCCCAGCCACGCGCGTAGCCGCGCTTGGTCTTCGTGTACCAGCGCTCCTGGCTCAGCAGCGGCAGGAATTCACGCACGTCCTCCCAGCGGTCGGGGTTGCGGCCTGCCTGTTGCGTGAGGACTCTTGCGTCCTCCAGGTGCCCGAGCCCCACGTTGTAGGCTGCCACTGCGAACCACGTGCGATCGGGCTCCGGGATGCGCTTGGGCATTTCCCGCTGCAGCAGCGCCAGGTACTTGGCAGCACCGAAGATGCTGGAACGCGGGTCACGACGGTCGCCCGCGCGCATGCGCGACGCCGTGTCCTCGGTCAGTTGCATCAGTCCGCGCACCCCGGTGAACGAAACGGCGTGCGGATCCCATTTCGATTCCTGGTAGCCCATCGCTGCGAGCAGGCGCCAGTCGACCGCGTGCTCTTCCGCTGCTTCCTCGAACCACGCCTGGTAGGTCGGCAGGCGGGAGCCCAGGTGTTCCATGAAATTGCGCGAGAACAGGTAATCGAACCGGTCGTCTTCGCCGTAGTAGCGGTCGAGCAGGGCGGTGATGACGCCCTCGTGCCGCGCCAGCACGAAAAACGAATTCACCCGGTCGAGCAGGCTCGAGTCCTGCCCGGCCGTGCTGACGACCCACGACAACGCGCGTTCAGGCGAGAGGTCCAGCGCGATGGCGAGCTCGGGATGCACCGACCTGTTCAGGGCGAACTCGGTCGAGGAGGCAAGCGTGAACTGCACCTTGCCCTGGGAAACGTCCGCCAGGATTTCCTCGGTATCGGTGTCTTCGCGCTCGATCCAGGGCAGGTCGGGATAGCGCAGTCGCAGGTCCTCGAGGGTGCGCAGGTGCGCGCTGGCAGCGGCAACTTCGATCTGGCCACGGCCGGCGTCCGCGATCGTGACCGGGCGGGCCGAGCGGCGGCGGTAGACCAGGTGCTCACGGACACGCTGGTAGCCGGGCCCGAACTGGACTCCGCGGGGCAGGGCGATTCCCGTCGAGAGGCCCGCGGCGGCGATGTGGGCGCGCCCGGCGGCCACCTCCTCGATGGCCGCATCCCGGGTCTTGACCGTGTACAGCCGCAGGGGGACGCCCAGGTGCTCGGCAAACTGGCTGGCGAGATCGTAGGCCGGGCCCTCCGGGCCGTGGCTGCCCAGGTAATAGGCGTCCGGGCTGTTGCGGGTGACCACCCGCAGTTCGCCCTCGGCCAGGATCCTTTCCAGCAACGGGGGCGGCTGGGCGCAGGTGGCCAGCAGCAGGATCGACAGCAGGGCGAGTAATACTTTCATTGGGGGAGGGCCGGAGCCGTCCGCGGCATTGTGCCTACCCAGGCGCTGTGGCGCGCGGGTGGTGCTGCGCCGCCGGCTGCTATAGAATTCGCGGCCCTCGCGGAGAGGTACCGAAGCGGTCATAACGGCGCCGACTCGAAATCGGATGGGGGTTTAATAGCCCCACGTGGGTTCGAATCCCACCCTCTCCGCCAGATACGCACCAACGCCCGCGCAAGCGGGCGTTCGTGTATCTGGCCCGAGAGTTGGGAAGACGCCGCGATTGGGCAGCCATCGCAGCGCCACAGCGGGGTGAGGGGCGACTGAGTCGACCCGAATCAATCCCATGAGAAACGACAACTCCAGTCGCCGGGTTTGCATCGCACTGACTTGCAGCGCCCGTTCGATTTACTTGTAAGACTCTGTCCCACGTCGTCGGAAACCGACAGCGCAGCGGGTTCTCATCGCCGCCCGCTGCGGTAGGCTCGACACTGAGCCCAATGCACGGGAGGCCAGGATGAAAAGCTGCCCGAACTGCAGGATGGAATCGCGCCTCGACGCCGAATGGTGCTGGCACTGTGGATTTTCGTACGAAGAGGCGGAAGCCCGCGCTCACTCCGCGTGTCGTGTCGACGACGCAGAGACCGACGAGATCGTCGATACGGAGTTTGGCTGTCGTCTCCGTTGACGCGTCCCGGCCGCACTCAGGCAGCGGAGCCTGAGGCTGCGGGCTGGAGGGTGGCATGAGCCACGCGTCGGTCGGGATCGATTGCGAACCAGCACAGCCCCGCGACCACCGCGAAGACGGCGCCGATCATGAACGTCAGGTTCCAGTTGCCGGCGCCGGAGAGCGCCCCGATGATCGGCGCCGACACCATGCCGGCGACGTTGCCGCCGGTGTTCAGCACGCCGGTGGCGGCGCCGGTGTCGGCCCGTGCCACACGCATGGTCGCCGCCCAGTACGCGCCTTCGTTCAGTTCGACCATGAAGAACGTAGCCATCAAGGCGAATACTGCGGCGTAAGGCGTCGACACCCCGATGGCCACCAGCAACAGCAGGCCGGCGAGCGGCATCGAGATCATCGGCAACAGCCGGTAGCCCCAGCGATAGCCAATGCGCGTCGCCAGGCCATCCGCCAGGTACCCGCCGATGCCAGCGCCAATCCCGGCGCCGATCCACGGCAGCATGCCGGCGAATCCGCTCTCGAGGCCCGCGAACTGGCGCGCCTGCACCAGGTACAGGAACGACCACGTGCCGAGCAGGTAGAAAACGTAGTTGAGGCAGAAGTACGAGAACGTCAGCAACATCACGTCACGCTGCAGGACGATGCGCTGCATGCGGACCAGCGTCATCGGCGCGGGCTTGGCCATGTCGCTGGCGTCGAGTTCCGCCAGTTCGGCGCTCGTCACCTTGGGATGCTCGGCGGGCGTATCGCGCGCGTACCAGGCCCAGCTTGCGGTGAGCAGCACGGCTGGCAACGCAATCCAGAGCAGCGCGCCCTGCCAGCCGAAATGCGACGAGAGGATCACGATCAGCGGCGCCGTCATCGCGCCGCCGATGTTCATGCCGAGCGAGACCGTGCCATTGGTGATGGCCCATTGTCGTTGCGGGAACCAGTGTTGCGACACGGCCGCGACCATCGGAAACACGGGACCCTGCGCCAGGCCCAGCAGGCCCTGCGCAGCAAGCAATGCCACGAACAGCGCAGTGCCCGCGAGCAACACCGGAGCGAGGGGAGTCGCGATCGTCGCGACCAGGCCCACGAGGCCGACCACGGTATAGGTGAGGCGTGCGCCGAAGCGTTGTCCCAGCACGCCGCCCGGCAATTGCGCGAGCGCATAGCACGTGGCGAAGGCCATGTTCAGCCAGCCGATCTGCATCTGCGAGAGATGCAGGTCGGGCATGATGTTCTGCGCCGCGACGCCAAGGCTCGTGCGCTGCACGTACGACAGCATCGCGAAGCCGCAGAGGAACAGGAAAATCGTCCAGCGGACCTTCACGCCTCACCTGTACCGATGCAGCTTGTTTCAGCCACGCAGTCTGGAACCCGTCGGATCATACGGCGGCAGTGGCAGGATTTGCGCTGCGCGCGGCCGGCCAAGGATCGTCACGCTGAGCGGATCGTCGGTCGTGCACAGCGCCGTCTCGACATAGGCGAGGGCCAGGCTCTGTCGCACGTGATGGCCGTACGCGCCCGACGTGACATAGCCCACGCGGCGCCCGGCGTGATGGATCGGCTCGTACCCCGTGGCGTCGGCGTCGGGCGACTCGACCTGCAGCAGCGCCAGTCTCATGTCAGGCCCGGTCGCCTGTGCGGCCAGGTAAGCCGCGCGACCGATGAACTCGCCCTTGTCCGGGGCGACGAAGCGCCCGAGTCCGGCCATGTCGGGCGTGCAGGACGTCGAGAACTCGAGCGACCACACGCCGTAGCCCTTCTCGAGCCGCAGGCTGTCCTGTGCACGCATGCCGATCGGTCGCATGCCGAGTGGCGCGCCTGCGGCCATAAGGCCCTGCCACAACTCATGCTGGCGCGCGGCCGGCACGTTGATCTCGTAACCCAGTTCGCCCGTGAGCGAGAGGCGCGCGACGACGGCCGGGATGCCGGCGACATCCACCTGCGCACAACCCATGAATGGCAGGCCCCGATCCGATACGTCACTCGTCGTCAGTGCGGCAAGAATGTCCCGCGACCGTGGGCCCGAGAGCGAGAACCCGAGCCAGCTCTCTGAAAGGTTCTCGAGGTGCACGCCGCTTGCGGGCAGGTGCTCGCGGAACCAGCGCAGGTGCCATTCCTGCAGGTAGTACGAGCCGACGAGCCAATAGTGATCGGCTGCGAGACGCGTGACCGTAAGGTCGCCCATGAGGCGACCGCCTGGATTCAGCATGGGCGCGAGCCGGATGCGACCGACGTCCGGCATGCGCGAGGCGACCAGGTAGTCGAGCCAGCGGCCCGCACCGGGACCGGTGATCTCGTAGCGCGCGTACACGCCCGTATCGAGCAGGCCCGCCGCCTGTCGCGTCGCGGCGACCTCTTCCGCGACGAAACGATCCGACGCCGGGCGGCGCGCAGTCGGCGGATCGACAAAATCCGGTGCGCCGGCGGCGAAATACTGCGGCGATTCCATGCCCCACACCACGCCGAAGCGTGCGCCGAGGGCCAGCTGCGCGGCGTAACTCGGGGTCGTCTTGAGCGGCCGGCCCGCCGGCAGTTCTTCGTTCGGGTAGGCGATGACGAAGCGCCGTGCATAAAACTGCGCGGTCGTATCGCGCAGGTAAGCGTCGTCCGCCGCGAACCTGCCGTAGCGCGCCACGTCCATGCCGAAGATGTCCGTGCCCGGATCGCCTTCGACGATCCAGTCCGCGAGGACCTTGCCGATGGCGCCGCCCTGCGAGAAACCACCCATGCAGCCGCATGCAGCCCAGAAATTGCGCAGTCCCGGCACCGGGCCCACCAGCGGATTGCCATCGGGCGTGAACGTGAACGCGCCGTTGACCCACTTGCGGATACCAGCCTGTGCCAGCGTCGGAAATCGCTCGAAACCGATGAGCAACTCGGGACTGATGCGGTCGATGTCCTCCGGCAGCAACTCCATGCCGTAATCCCACTCGGCGCCTTCCGTCTGCCAGTGGCGCGGATTGCGCTCGTACACGCCGAGGATCACGCCCTTGCGCTCCTGCTGCAGGTAGGTGAAGCCTTCCAGGTCGGTTACGCACGGCATTTCGTCGGCACGCGCGAGCAGCTCGGGCAGGTCTTCGGTGATCAGGTAATGGTGCTGCATCGGCGTGAGCGGCAGGTCGACGCCCACCATGCGGCCGATCCGGCGTGCCCACAGCCCGCCCGCATTGATCACGTGCTGCGCGATCACCGTGCCGTGCTCGGTTTCCACGGTCCAGCCATCCGCATGGGGCTTGAGTCCCGTGACCCGGTTGCGCAGGATCACGTCGGCGCCGCGCCTGCGTGCAGCGATCGCGAAGGCATGCGTGGTGCCGTGCGGATCGACCGCGCCTTCATGCGGATCGAAGAGGCCGCCCAGCAGTCCGTGTGGCGCGACGATGGGGCAGGCAGCGACGATTTCGTCCGCCGTGGCAAGGCGCGCGTGGATGCCGAGCGTCTGGTAGATGGCGTATTCGGACTGCAGCCATTCCCAGCGCTCGGGCGTGGTGGCCAGGCTGTAGCCGCCGGGCATGTGCAGCCCGACGCTCTGGCCGCTTTCGGCCTCGATCTCACGGTAGAGATCGATCGTGTACGCCTGCAATGCAGCGATGTGCGGATCGTCGTTGATGGCATGGAAGCCGGCGGCTGCGTGCCATGTGGAGCCCGCCGTGAGCTCCGCGCGTTCGATGAGCGCGATGTCCGTCCAGCCCTTGCGCGCCAGGTGGTACAGCACGCTCGCGCCGACGATGCCGCCGCCGATCACGACGACGCGGTACTGGCTCTGCATGGGTCGCTCAATCCTCGTCCAGTGTGTCCGTCAACTCGGCCCTGCGTTCACGCATGAATGCCAGCAGGGCCGCGTCCACGGCAGGGTCGAGCCCTGGATCTTCGTAGTCGGCCAGCATGCGCTTCCAGACGGCGTTCGCACGTTGTTCAGCGGTCAGGCGGCCTTCGCTCGACCATTGCTCGTACGACGAGTAGTCGGCGATGTTCGACTGGTGGAACGCGGTCTCGAAGTTCTCCTGCGTGTGCGCGCAGCCGAGGAAATGGCCGCCGGGACCGACTTCGCGGATCGCGTCGAGCGCCTGGCCGCGCGCCGAGAGATCCATCCCGCCTGCCAGCGCCTGCATCATGGCCAGCTGGTCGATGTCCATCACGAACTTCTCGTACCCCGCGACCAGGCCGCCTTCGAGCCAGCCCGCGGCGTGCGTCACCAGGTTGACGCCGGCGAGCAGCGTGGGCAGCAGCGTGTGCGCGCTTTCGTAGGCGGCCTGCGCATCCGGCACCTTCGACGAACACAGGGAACCGCCGCTGCGCACCGGCACGCCCAGGCGCCGCGCGAGCTGGGCGGTGGCGAAGATCATCTGCGTGGCCTCCGCCGTGCCGAATGTCGGTGCGCCCGTGCGCATCGAGATGGCGCCGACGAAAGAGCCCATGATCACCGGTGCGCCCGGTCGCACCAGTTGCGTGAGCGCCATGCCCGCCAGCGTTTCCGCGAGCAGTTCGGCCATGCAGCCGGCCGGCGTGACGGGACCCATTGCGCCTGCCAGCACGGCGGGGACGATGAGCGTGCCCTGGTTGCGCGAAGCGAAGGCGCGCAACGCGCCGAGCATGCGGCCGTCGAACGTCAGCGGTGAATTCGAGTTGATGTTGCCGAGCAGCACGCAATGGCGGTCGACGAACTCCGCGCCGAAAACGAGGGCCGCCATGCGCACGGCGTCCGCGGCGTGGCCCGGTGTTTCCGGCGTGCCTTCGCAGCCCTGGTCGCTGTAGCGGAAGAACGCGTACTGCACGTCCAGGTGGCGCTTGCCCTCGGGGATGTCCATCGGCTCGACCATGCAGCCGCCCGAGAAATGAATTGCGGGCGCCATCTGCGCGAGCTTGATGAAGTTGTGCAGGTCGTGGAGCGTGCCGTACCGCCGGCCACCGTCGAGATCGGTGACGAACGGCGGGCCGCCGACCGGCGCGAAGACGGTGGCGTTGCCGCCGATCTGCACGTTGCGCGCTGGATTGCGGGCGTGCAGCATGAATTCGCGCGGCGCAGTGCGCAGCAGTTGCCGTGCCAGGCCCCTGGGAATGCGGACGCGCTCGCCCTGCACGTCCGCGCCGGCATCGCGCCACAAACGCAGCGATTCCGGGTCGCGCCGGAACTCGATGCCGATCTCCTGCAGGATGGTCTCGGCGTTCGCCTCGATGATCTCGGCGGCTTCGTCGTGCAGCAGCTCCACTGCGGGAATGCTGCGGCGGATGTAGCCGAACTTGGTCGCGGAGCGTTGCGCGCGCGCGAGCCGGCGCGACTCGCGGCTGCCGGGCCGGCCGGCACGGTTGATGATGGACGAATCGCTCAAGCGCGCAACCCGGTTCAGCGCGGCATGGCCGCGGTGGCAGGTTGTTATATAACACTTGTTATGTTTAGAGTGGAAGCATGCCCAGACGAGTGGACGCTGCCAAGCGCCGGGCCGGCATCGCGGCCCTGGTGGTCGACGTCATCCAGCGCGAAGGCGCAGCCAGTGCAACCGTGCGCCGCGTGTCCGAGGCCGGCGGTTTCAGCGTGGGTGTCATCACCCACTATTTCTCCGGCAAGGACGAGTTGATCGCATTCGCGTTCGACTGGCTCGCAGAACGGTCCTTCGCCCAGCTGGACCAGGTTCTCGGACGCGCGCAGCCCGGCCGCGACCGACTCCAGGCCGCGCTCGAGTTCATGGTGCCGCTGGCGCAGGAGCGCAGCTTTCCGGCGGTCTGGCTCAGTCTCTGGAGCGGCGCCATGCACAACCCCAGGCTGGCTGCCGTGCACCGGCGGTACTACGCACGCTGGCGCCGCATCCTGGCGCGTTGCCTCGACGAGGCGGCCGGGCGGGGCGAGATTGCACCACCTGCTCGCGCGGCCGACACGGTCGACCTGCTGGCCGCGGGGGTCGACGGGCTATGGCTGGCGGTGACGTTCGAAAGCGCTCGCTTCAGCGGGCCCCGCCGCCGACGGCTGGTGGCACAGCTGATGCAGGCGCTGGTCAGCCCGGGCGCTTCTGCCGCAGGTCGGCGCGCACGCGGCCGTATTCCTGCTCGAAAGCCTGGGTGAATGAACGGGGCATTTCGTCGCCGCCGGTCTGCTGGGTGAGCAGCCGGAAGAATTCGGAATAGTGTTCCCAGTACTTCGGTCGCGGGTCCTGGCCCGGCGTCAGCTGCCGCGCGCGACCCTGCTCGAACTGGTCTGCCACGCTGGCAGGTGACAACTGCCCCAGCACGGCCACGACCCCTGCGCGCATGCCTGCGGTCAGCGCGGCTTCGTGGTCGCGCGACTCCTGCAGCACGTCCCGCAGCGAATCGACCGGCCCGCCGAACATTCGGCCCTGCGACTCGAACAGGCGTTGCAGCGATTGTTCGACGCTGGTGGACGAGCGCAGCGGGTTGCTCATGTGCCCGGGGCTCGGTGGCAGTGCGCTCACCACCGTGCCGAGCGGACCGGAGTTGCGTGCGCGCGCTATGTCGCTGAGGCCCACGATCGTCTCGCGCAGCAACTGGCCTGCCACCAGCGGCAACATCGCCTGTGCTTCGGCCGACAGCGACGATTGCTCGATGCCCGCACCACGGCAGAAGGCCTGCAGGGAAGAACGCAGGTCGGTCCAGGTGCTCGCCTGTTGATGGAACGGGACTGAACGGTCGCGCGCATCCACGCGCGTCTTGCGACGGGCGAGCGCGTCTTCGAGTTCCTCGCGCGGAATCTGCCTGGTTTTCAGCGCCCAGTCCTGGCTGCCCGGAGGCGGCGGTGGGAATTGCTTCGGCGGTGGCATGGGAGCGCCGGGGTCTTCTTCGACCGCATCGGGCGCGATGCTGTGGGGCACGACGGAATCGAAGCGACCGGTGCGGCTGTGGTCGACCGACGATTCGCCGAGCGTCTCCACAGAGCGCTGCAGTGTCTCGAGCAGGTTGGCGCGGGCTTCGGAATTCAGTCGCATGCCGAAAGCATTGCTCACCGGCAGCGAGCCGCTCTCGCTGACGTCGCGCGGGGTGAACAGGCTGTCGAGGTCGAGGCTGTGGCCGATGTCGGTATCGAGGTGCTGGGCGGCAGAGTGCTCATCGCCCGAGACCGGCAGGAAATCGATGCGGCTGTCGACGCTGACCAGGATTTCGTAGTCACCCAGGCGCAGCCGGTCGCCGTCGCGCATTTCGATGCGGCCGGTGACCGAGGCAGGCTCCTCGGCATCGTTGACGAAGACGCCGTTGGTGCTGGTGTCGATCAACCAGTAGCGGCCGCCGTGAAACTGGAGCTGGAAATGGTGGGCGGAGACCACGCGCCGCAGATCGGGCAGGATCCAGTCGTTGTCGGACGCGCGCCCCACGGTGCCGCCATTGACGCCGAACACGCGCGAGCGATTCTCGCCGAGTTCGCGATAGTGGTTGCTGATGACGCGAAGTTTGATGGCCATGTGTGCTGTGGCGAGACTACCGGTGGTGCAGTTTACCGCGCTGACCGGCCAGAAGCGGCAGACGCTCGTCCGCGACCCTTGTAATATGCCCCGACCCTAACACGCAAGGCGTGCCGGCCCCATGGCCACCAGTCACATTTTCAAGGTCATTTTCCACAACCAGGGCAAGGTCTTCGAGATCTATGCCCGCAAGGTGGCCCACGGCAGCCTGTTTGGCTTCATTGAAGTCGAGGAACTGATCTTCGGCGAGAAGTCGACGGTGGTGGTCGACCCGTCCGAGGAAAAGATCCAGGTCGAGTTCGCGGGCGTGAAGCGCACCTACCTGCCGCTGCATTCGATCATCCGCATCGACGAGGTGCGCAAGTCCGGCACGGCCAAGGTCTCGGCAGCCGACTCGGGCACCAATGTCGCGCAGTTTCCGTTTCCCGTGTACACGCCTCCCGGCGGGCCCGGCAGTCGCGAAAAATAGAGCAGCGGCGCGGCTTTACGTGGCCGCTCGCTGGCCCGCCACGACCCGGTCCGGTATCATTCGCGGCTCCCTTTTGACCGGCGGCCGCCCTCGCTCATGCTCACCTTCAGCGGCGCTCCCGCGCTCTCGGATTTTCGGCTCGACAAGGTCCTCGCCGCCGTCCGCGAGCGTGTCCCGCGCGTCGCCGCCGTCGATACGCGCTACCTCCATTTCGTCGACGCCACGGCGTCGCTCACCGACGCCGACCGCACCGTCGTCGAGGCCCTGCTGCGCTACGGTCCCACCACCCATGCGACCGCGCCCGCGGGCGAACTGCTGCTGGTCCTGCCACGCTTCGGCACGGTGTCACCGTGGTCGTCCAAGGCGACGGACATCGCCCATGTGTGCGGGCTTGCCTGCATCGCGCGCATCGAGCGCGGCGTGGCGTACTACGTCGCAGCCGGCAACGCCCTGACCGCGGCGGAGCGTGCAGCGATTGCGGCCGTCATCCACGACCGCATGACCGAAAGCGTCGTCGAGTCGGTCGAGGCCGCCGCGGCGCTCTTTGCCCATCACGCGGCCAGGCCGCTCGCGACGGTGCCGGTGCTGGCGCAGGGCAGGGCGGCGCTCGAGCGTGCCAATGCCGAGCTCGGTCTCGCGCTCTCGGAGGACGAGATCGACTACCTCGTCGCCGCGTTCCGGGACCAGTTGCAGCGCGACCCGACCGACGTCGAACTGATGATGTTCGCGCAGGCCAACTCCGAACACTGCCGGCACAAGATCTTCAATGCCGACTGGATCGTCGACGGCCAGCGCAGCGAGAAATCGCTGTTCGGCATGATCCGCAACACGCACCGTGTGAGCCCGCAAGGCGTGCTCTCGGCCTACCGCGACAACGCTGCGGTGATCGAAGGCTCCCCCGGCCGCCGCTGGTTCGCGCAGGCCGGCGACGGCAACTACGAAGGTTTCGACGAACCCATCGACATCCTGATGAAGGTGGAGACGCACAACCACCCGACGGCCATCTCGCCGTTTCCGGGCGCTGCGACGGGCTCGGGTGGCGAGATCCGCGACGAAGGCGCCACCGGCCGCGGCTCGAAGCCCAAAGCCGGCCTGGTCGGGTTCTCGGTGTCGAACTTGCGCATCCCGGGCTTCGAACAGCCGTGGGAAGTGGATTTCGGCAAGCCCGAGCGCATCGTGCCCGCACTGCAGATCATGCTCGACGGGCCGATCGGCGCCGCTGCGTTCAACAACGAATTCGGCCGCCCGAACATCTACGGCTATTTCCGCACGTTCGAGCAGCGTGTCGAGACGCCGGGGCGCTCGCCGCTGCGCGGTTACCACAAGCCGATCATGATCGCGGGCGGCCTCGGCAACATCCGTCGCGCGCACGTCGAGAAGGCGCCGGTCGTGCCAGGCGCCAAGGTCGTCGTGCTCGGCGGCCCGTCGATGCTCATCGGCCTGGGCGGCGGCGCCGCATCCTCGATGGGTGCGGGTGCCAGTTCGGCCGATCTCGACTTCGCGTCCGTGCAGCGCGGCAACCCCGAGATGCAGCGTCGCGCGCAGGAAGTGATCGACGCCTGCTGGGCGATGGGCGACGACAACCCCATCCTGCTGATCCACGACGTCGGCGCGGGCGGGCTGTCGAACGCGATTCCGGAATCCGTGCATTTCGGCACCAATGGCGGCCGCATCGACCTGCGCAAGGTCCTGAGTGACGAGCCCGGCATGTCGCCGCTCGAGCTCTGGTGCAACGAGTCGCAGGAACGCTACGTGCTGGTCATCGCGGCCGAGCAGCTGTTCGCGTTCGGTGCGCTCTGTGATCGCGAACGCTGCCCGTTCGCGGTCGTGGGCGAGGTCACCGACGACGGTGTCCTGCGCGTCGAGGATCCGCAGTTCGGCAACGCACCGGTCGCCATGCCGCTCGAAACGCTGCTCGGCAAGCCGCCGAAGATGACGCGCGACGTGCGTCGCATGCCGCACGCAGGCGACGGCTTCACTGCGGCCGACGTCAAAGACCTGCGCGAGGCTGCGCTGCGCGTGCTGAGCCTGCCCACCGTGGCCGACAAGACCTTCCTGATCACGATCGGCGATCGCTCCGTGGGCGGCATGATCAGCCGCGATCCGCTGGTCGGCCCCTGGCAGGTGCCGGTCAGTGACGTCGCCGTCACGGTCTCTGACTACTTTTCGAATCATGGCGAAGCCATGGCGATGGGCGAACGCACGCCGGTCGCGCTGCTCGACGCCGCGGCGTCGGGCCGCATGGCGGTCGCCGAGTCCGTCACCAACATCATCGCGGCGGACATCCGCCGCATCGAAGACATTCGCCTCTCGGCCAACTGGATGGCGGCCTGCGGCGAGCCGGGCGAAGACGCAGACCTCTACGACACCGTGCGCGCCGTAGGCGAAGAGCTGTGCCCGGCGCTCGGCATCGCGATTCCGGTGGGCAAGGATTCGCTGTCGATGAAGACGGCGTGGAAGGCCGCGGACGGCGAACGCAAGGTCGTCTCGCCCGTGTCGTTGATCGTGTCGGCGTTCGCACCGGTCGAGGACGTGCGTCGCACCCTTACGCCGCAGCTGCGGCTCGACCGTGGCGCGACGCGCCTCCTGCTCGTCGATCTCGGCGCGGGCCGCAACCGGTTGGGTGCCTCGTGCCTCGCGCAGGTGTACGGCAAAATCGGCGACGTCGCACCCGACTGCGACGATCCCCAGCGCCTGCGCGCGTTCGTCGCAGCGGTGATCGAGTTGCGCCGCGCTGGCCGTATCCTCGCGTATCACGACCGTTCGGATGGCGGGCTGTTCGCGACACTGGCCGAGATGGCGTTCGCGGGTCACTGTGGTCTCCACATCAAGCTGCAAGCCACGAGCCACGCGGAGTTCGTCGCCGAGTTGTTCGCCGAAGAACTCGGCGCGGTGCTGCAGGTGGAGGCCGCGCACCTGCCGGAAGTTCAGGCCGTCCTTGCCAGGTCAGGGCTCACCACGATGGTGCGCGACCTCGGTACCGTCGAGGCTTTCGATCGCATCGTCATCGACGACGGCGCCGGCACCTCCATGCTGGATGCGACGCGCACTGGATTGCGTGAGGCCTGGTCCGAGACCAGCTACCGCCTGCAGTCCCTGCGCGACAACCCGGCGTGCGCGCGTGAAGAACACGAGCGGGCGATCGATCCACGGGATCCCGGATTGTTCGCGACGCTGACATACGATCCAGCGGCAGACATCGCGGCGCCTTACATCGCGCGCGGCGCCAGACCTGAAGTCGCGATCCTGCGCGAGCAGGGCGTCAACAGCCAGCTCGAGATGGCGGCCGCCTTCGATCGCGCGGGTTTCCGTCCGAGCGACGTGCACATGACCGACCTGATTGCCGGGCGCACCACGCTCGACCGCTTCAAGGGCGTGGTTGCGTGCGGCGGCTTCTCGTACGGCGACGTGCTCGGCGCGGGCGAGGGCTGGGCCAAGTCGATCCTGTTCAATGCCGCGCTGCGCGAGCAGTTCGCAGCGTTCTTCGCGCGCCCCGACAGCTTTGCGCTGGGCGTGTGCAACGGCTGCCAGATGATGTCGGCATTGAAACCGCTGATCCCCGGCACGGCGCACTGGCCGCGTTTCGTCCGCAATCGCTCGGAGCAGTTCGAGGGACGCGTGGGCCTCGTCGAGATCCTGCCGACGCCGTCGATATTCTTCCGCGGCATGGAAGGTTCGGTGCTGCCGATCGCGGTGGCGCACGGTGAAGGCCGTGCCGAGTTCGCGGACGAGGCGGCGGAGAAAGACTGCGCGAACGGCGGTCTCGTCAGCCTGCGCTGGGTCGACAACCACGGCCAGCCGGCGCTGCGTTACCCGTCGAACCCGAACGGCTCACCGGCCGGCATCACGGGCCTCACGACCGCGGATGGCCGCGTGACGATCGTGATGCCGCACCCCGAGCGCGTGTACCGCACGGTTCAGAACTCGTGGCACCCGGAAAGCTGGGGCGAGGACGGCGGCTGGATGCGGATGTTCCGCAATGCCCGCGTCTGGGTGGGTTAGGAAGGGACTAGGGACTAGGGACTAGATTAGGGATTAGGGAATAAGGAATAGCCAAGGTGTGCACCTCTGACATTCCCCAATCCCTAATCCCTATTCACTTCTGGCAACGCGCCCGATCGGCGTGATCTTGTCGAGCGTTTCTTCGGCGAAGAACTTTCGCACCATCATCGCCTGCTGCAGCTTGCCTTTGCGCACGTAGGCGCCGTACAGCATGTCCTTGACCAGTTCGAGCAGCACGCCGGCCTCGCTCGAGGTCATTTCCGGCCACTGCGGCGCCGGATCAGAATCGTTCGAGAACAGCACTTTCTTGACGATGCCGAACGTGTCGTTGTCGATTTCGGCCATCTCGCGGGCCTCGCGCAGCTGCTCGAAGATGCGCAGCCGGCCGTTCTCGCCCAGGTCCTGGAAGATGGCCTGGGTAGTGCGCCGGCACATCGATGCAAACGCATTGAAGTGGCCCGACGAATAACAGCCCAGCGCTTCCCGGAACAGGCGTTCGACGTTCTCGGGCAGGTAGGTGAAGCTGAATTTTTCCTTCGCGCGCTCCAGTTCGACGAAATTGTTCGCGAGTTCGACGCGGTTGGCCGCGTACATCTTCACGGCGAACTTGAGGAAAATCGGTGCGCTGCAGGAATCGCAGCGGTAGACGATGCCCACGTGATTGGGGCGGCTGGCCACCAGTTCCGAATACTGTGGGATCGAGACCGGGCTGATGTGCGAATACACCTGGCAATGTGGGCACGCCAGGGCGAGGCTGCGCTCCTGGTCGTGGTGCAGGCGACTGCTGGAATCGACGTACACGGACATGACGGTCATTCCTTGGTCCGAACGCTTTCGCTTTTCAGTGTAGCGCATCGCCTTGGCAGCCGCTTCGTTGGCGGGTCCTACCTCCAGCTGGGCCTCCGGCGCGCCCGGTTTCCGGACCAGGGCCACGTCAAACCGGGCGCCGTCGGCCAGTGCCCGCCAGGGGCCGTAGGCGTGGCGGGCGTCGATGCGTGACTGCCACTGCGATTGCGTCCGGGCCTGCGCCCAGATGTCCTCGCCGGGTTCGTCCTCGTCGCTCAGGGCGTAGCTCGCTGGCGGGGTGGAGGTCGAGGTCTGCAGGTGGCGGCCGCTCAGGCGGTCGAGCCGGAAGCTGTCGGGCAGCCCCAGCGCAGCGGCGCGGCCGATCCATACCAGTGTCCGCGCATCCAGGCGCCATTCGTCGCCCGCCATCTCCAGCACCTGCATCTGGCCGGCCGGCAGGCGCGTGAGCGTCACGCGATACGAGCTGGGCCCGGTGCGTTCACTGTGCAACTGCGCGACGACGGCGGGCTTCGCGCGCATCGGCTCGTAGGTCTGCAGGTGCAGCACCGGCGGCCACAGCCAATGCGCGAACGCGAGCAGCCCCAGCCCCACCGCGAGGTTGCCCGCGGCCGCCCAGGGACGGTGCGCCAGCCAGCGGCTCAAGGAAACCAGCAGCGCGAGCAGGGCGAAAGCGACGCAGACCGCGATGACGCCCAGCATGGGTTGCGGCGCCGCTCAGGTGGCCGGAATCAGGGCGGCGAGCTGGCCCGATTCGACCAGTTGTGCCAGGCGGCCGATATCACGGTCGAGGCGATGGTCGTCGGGCTGGTACGCAACGCAGCTCACGCACGGCGGCGTGCAGCCGCTGCAGCTCTGCCGTGGTGGTGAGCGGCTGCAGCGAATCGAGCGCATGCGCGGCCGCGAGCAGCTCGACGCCCAGCACGCGTGCCGTGTTGTCGCAGATCTTTGCGAGCTTGCGCCCGGCCCACGGCGCCATGCTCACGTGGTCTTCCTGGCCCGCCGAGGTGGGCAGGCTGTCGACGGAGGCGGGATGCGCGTAAGTCTTGTTTTCGGAGACCAGGGCCGCTGCGGTCACGTGCGCGATCATGAAGCCCGACTCGAGGCCGGGCTCGGTCGTCAGGAACATGTTCAGGTTGGGGTTGACGCGGCGGTCGAGCAGGTCGATGCGACGCTCGGACGTGCTCGCGAGTTCGGCCACGGCGATCGCGAGAAAGTCGCTGATGAAGCCGATCGGCTCGGCGTGGAAATTGCCGCCCGACAGCACGTCCTCACCGAAAATCAGCGGGTTGTCGGAGACGCCGTTGAGCGCGGCGCCGAGCACGTCGCGCGCGTGCCGCAACGTGTGCTCGACCGCGCCGAACACCTGTGGCATGCACCGCACGGCGTACGGGTCCTGCACGCGTTCGCAGTTCTCGTGGCTGCGACGGATCTCGCTGTCCGAGGCGAGCAGCGAGCGGATGCGCCGCGCCGCGTCGATCTGCCCCGGCAAGCGACTGGCCTGCTGGATGCGGTCGTCGAACGGCGAATGGCTGCCCGCAAGGCCTTCGACGGTCATGGCGCAACAGACGATCGACGCATCGAGCAGGGTCTCGGCGCGGAGGAGCCCGTCGAGCGCAAGCGCCAGGCTCAGCTGCGTGCCGTTGAGCAACGCCAGCCCTTCCTTGGCCTGCAGCTCGAGCGGTTCGACGCCGGCGACCTGCAGCACGTCGGCGTTGGCTACCGGACGCCTGGTGCCCGCAGAGTCCGGCGGCCGTTGCCTCGCCTTCGCCGATCAGCGCGAGGGCCAGGTGTGCGAGCGGCGCCAGGTCGCCCGACGCACCCGACCGATCCCTGTGCCGGGATCACGGGCAGGACGTCGGCATTGAGCAGGGCGAGGAGCGTCTCCACGACGAGCGGCCGCACGCCGGAGAATCCTGCCGCCAGGTTATTGGCCTTGAGCAGCAGCATGCGCCGCACCAGCGCCGGGGCCAGCGGTTCGCCCACGCCGCACGCATGGCTGCGCACCAGGTTGAGCTGCAGCTTCTTGGTCTTCTGTGCCGGAATGACGCGATTGGCGAACGCGCCGAACCCGGTGTTGATGCCATAGGCAGTGCGCCCGGATTCGACCGTCGCGGTGACCGTCGCTTCCGACTGTTGCATCCTCGCGCGCGCCGCTGCGGTCAGCTCGACCGTGGGCCGGTCGCGCTCGAACAGCCGGAGCCGCTCGAGCGTGAGCGAGGCGCCGTCGATGGCGAGTCGGGATTTACGCATGCAGGCTGCGATAGCGCATGCGGTGCGGTTCGTCGGCTTCGTCGCCGCGGCGTTTCTTCAGGTCTTCGACGTACTCGGAGTAGTTGCCCTCGAACCAGACCACTTCGCTGTCGCCTTCGAACGCGAGGATGTGCGTCGCGATGCGGTCGAGGAACCAGCGATCGTGCGAGATCACGACCGCGCAGCCGGGGAAGTTCGAGCAGCGCTTCTTCGAGCGCGCGCAGCGTTTCGACGTCGAGGTCGTTGGTGGGTTCGTCGAGCAGCAGGACGTTGCCGCCTGCTCTTCAGCATCTTGGCCAGGTGCACGCGGTTGCGTTCGCCGCCCGACAGTTCGCCGATCGTTTGCTGCTGGTCGGCGCCGCGGAAATTGAACCGGCCCACGTAGGCGCGCGACGGCGTTTCGTAGTTGCCGAGCTTGATCATGTCGAGGCCGTCGGAGATTTCGTCGAACACGGTCTTCTTGTCGTCGAGCGACTGTCGCGCGACTGGTCGACGTAGGCCGAGCTTGCACCGTCGGGCCGACGCGCAGCTCGCCGCCGTCCGGGCTTTCCTGCCCGGTGATCATGCGGAACAGCGTGGTCTTGCCGGCGCCGTTCGGGCCGATGATGCCGACGATGCCGCCCTGCGGCAGGTTGAAGTTGAGGTTGTCGAACAGCAGCTTGTCGCCGTACGCCTTCGACAGCCCCTTGGCCTCGACCACCAGTTCGCCGAGGCGCGGGCCGGGCGGGATGTAGATCTCGTTGGTCTCGTTGCGCTCCTCGGAATTCGCTGCGACTGCAGTTCCTCGAAGCGCTGCATGCGGGCCTTGCTCTTGGCCTGGCGCGCCTTCGGGATTCTGGCGCACCCATTCGAGTTCGCGCGCGAGCGTCTTCTTGCAGCGCGCTCCTGCTGCTGTTCTTCGACCTCGAGGCGCGCTTCTCTTCTGCTCGAGCCAGGACGAGTAGTTGCCCTTCCACGGGATGCCGTGGCCGCGGTCGAGTTCGAGGATCCAGCCGGCGACGTTGTCGAGGAAGTAGCGGTCGTGGGTGACCGCGATGACGGTGCCCGGGTACTGCTCGCAGGTAGCTGTTCGAGCCAGCGCACCGATTCGGCGTCGAGGTGGTTGGTCGGTTCGTCGAGCAGCAGCATGTCGGGCTTCGACAGCAGCAACTGGCACAGCGCGACGCGGCGGCGTTCACCGCCGGAGATCTTGGTGACGTCGGCGTCCCACGGCGGCAGGCGCAGCGCGTCGGCGGCCACTTCGAGCTGCCGTTCGAGGTTGTGACCGTCGGTCGCCTGGATGATGGCCTCGAGCCGGGCCTGCTCGGCCGCGATCTTGTCGAAGTCGGCGTCCGGCTCGGCGTACGCGGCGTACACCGCATCGAAGCCCGGTCAGCGCGTCCTTGATGTGCTGCACGGCCACTTCGATGTTGCCGCGCACGTCCTTGGTGGGGTCGAGCTGCGGCTCCTGCGGCAGGAAACCGATGTTGATGCCGGGCTGCGGCACGCGCCTCGCCTTCGAATTCCTTGTCGAGGCCGGCCATGATCCGCAGCAGCGTCGATTTGCCGGAACCGTTCAGGCCGAGCACGCCGATCTTGGCGCCGGGGAAGAAGCTCAGGGAGATGTCGCGAAGGATGACCCGCTTCGGGGGTACGACCTTCCCGACTCGATTCATCGTGTAAATGAACTGTGCCATGGGCGGAAATTGCGCTCGAGGTTTGGGCGTGCGAAAAAGATCGGGAATTATCGGTCATCGGGGCCACTGGACGCTACCGCCGCCGGGAGCGGGCTGCTAGGCTGCCCCACACTCTCGCAAGGGCCCGCGCCAGTTGTCGCAGTCCGACCCGCAATCGACCCCGGTGCTGATGGTCTCAGGCGACGCGCTGAGCCGCTACGGCTTCGGCGAGGGCCACCCGTTCGGTCTCGACCGGCACGAAGCATTCCTGCGCGAAATGCGCCGCAGCCGCGCCTACGGGTCGCTGCGGCTGCTGGATCCGCCGCATCGCCGAGCGTGACGAGCTGGAAAGCTTCCATCATCCCGACTATGTCGACTTCGTGATCCGTAAGTCCGCTGAAGGCAAAGGCTACCTCGACGCGGGCGACACGCCCGCAACCAAGGGCATTTACGAGTCTTCGAGCATGGTGGTGGGCGCCACGGTGCTCGCAGTCGAAGAAATCATGGGCGGCCGGGCGCGGCGCGCATTCATCCCGATCGCGGGCCTGCACCATGCCGCGCGCGCCCACGCCGCGGGTTTCTGCGTCTTCAACGACTGCGGCATTGCGATCGAGTTGCTGCGCAAACGGCACGGCCTGCAGCGGATCGCCTACATCGACATCGACGCGCACCACGGGGACGGCGTGTTCTACGCGTTCGAGTCCGACGCCGACGCGCTGTTCGCCGATATCCACGAGGACGGCCGCCACCTGTATCCGGGCACCGGCAAGGTAGAGGAGACGGGCAAGGGCGATGCGGTCGGCACCAAGCTCAATCTGCCGGTGCCGCCGGGCGCCACCGATGTCGACTTTCACCGTGAATGGCAGGTGATCGAGGATTACCTGCGCCAGTCGAGACCTGAGTTCATCCTGCTGCAATGCGGCGCCGACAGCCTCGAAGGCGACCCGATCACCCACCTGGCGTTCTCGGAGGAGGCGCACGCCCACGCGGCGGCAGCCGTCTGCCGCATCGCCGACGAGATCGGCCACGGCCGGGTACTGGCGATGGGGGGTGGGGGCTACAACCGCCAGAACCTCGCCCGTGCCTGGACGCGGGTGGTTGAGGCCCTGGTCGCGAGTTAACGCCAGCCCTTGAAGAAGCTGCCGTCGGCAAAGTCCCAGAGCACGCTCATGTGCCAGCGCGTGTCGTAATCCTGGTCGCTGAGCGGGATCTCCGCGCCCACGCTCAACGCCACGTGCGCGCCGCGTGTGAGCCCGAACCGCAACTGCGGGATCACCGTCCACTGCACTGAATCGTCGCCCGTGTCTTCGAATGGCACGGTGGCGGTCGCCTCGAGCGCAGGAAAAACACGCCGCGGCCACCGCGTCCAGCGGTAATGCACGACCCCGGCAAACTCGGCTTCGCCCGTGTCGACGTCGTCCACCGGCAGGATCAGCCGGGCGCTCGACTGGAACATCCAGCGCTCGTCGAAAAGTCGTCCGTAGGCGAGGTACGGGATGATTTCGTCGGATTCGTCGCCGTCGGTCGGGAAGGCGAGCACCACGGCACCCGACAGGATCGAGCGCCGTGCGAGGTCCCAGTGCAGCACCGTCTTCGCGCCGACCTCGACCTTGGTGATCTCGCTGTCCGTGCCATCGTCCTCGTGGATGATTTCCACGACGCCCATCGAGCGCTTGCCGAAGCGCTTCTCGATCTCCAGCACGTTGCGCCACACGTCCGGCCCGTCACGCTCGGTCAGCCGCGACTTCCAGACGATCTCGTCCTCGGGGAACGCTTTCTTGGTGCGCATCGGCAGGAAGAAGTTGAGTTCACCGGGTGGGTAGGCCTCGCTCCCCGGCGCCAGTGTTTTGGCGTAGGCCACCACGTCGCGAATCTGCTGTTCGTCGAGCGCGGCCCCCTGCGCGGGCATGATGGCCGACAGGCCCAGCGCCTGGCCTCCGTGCGTGACGACGATGTCCCAGTCTTCGGCCGGTTCGCGGCTGTTGAACAGTGGGTCGGACAGGTCGGCGGGCAGCGACTCCCAGTGCTTTGACGGTGGGTTCTCGGGGTCGGCCCTTCCAGTCGGGCCGTGGCAGGCTGCGCAGACGCTGTCAAAGGTTCGACGGCCGGCCTCGAGGTCTGGGGTGGGATTCCGCCGCCGCCAGCGTCGGTAGGGCAAGAGCGGTCAGCAGGGGCAACGCGCCCGCGAGTAAGCGCAGAAGCGCGGGGCTGGGTGGCCAGTTCATGGGTGTAGCACTTGGAGTTTGTCGCGCCGCCGGGGCACTCGCTTACGCTAGCGCCGCGCATGGCACGACGCGCTCGGTAGTTTCCACGATCGCTCAATCCGGGTCACCGACCGTGGAGAGCACATGTTTCCCGCCAGCATGACCATCGCCGGATTCGATCCTGAACTCGCGGCTTCGATCGAGCACGAACGCGTCCGCCAGGAAGATCACATCGAGCTGATCGCTTCGGAGAACTACGCGACTCCTCGCGTGCTCGAGGCGCAGGGCTCCGTGCTCACCAACAAGTACGCTGAAGGCTATCCGGGCAAGCGGTACTACGGCGGGTGCGAATATGTCGATGTCGCCGAGCAGCTCGCGATCGATCGTGCGAAGAAGCTCTTCGGCGCCGACTTCGCCAACGTCCAGCCGCACTCCGGTTCGCAGGCCAACGCCGCCGCGTTCCTCGCGCTGATGAAGCCGGGCGACACGCTGCTCGGCATGAGCCTCGACCACGGCGGTCACCTGACGCACGGCGCCAAGGTCAATTTCTCGGGCAAGATCTTCAACGCCGTGCAGTACGGGCTCGATCCGGCCACCGGCGCGATCGACTACGCGCAGGTCGAGCGGCTCGCGCACGAGCACAAGCCGAAG
>CAVVBC010000032.1:0-5344 GCA_963746325.1 uncultured Gammaproteobacteria bacterium
GATAGGGAGTACCACCCTCGTGATGTGTTAGCCGGAACGCCGCGCGGGTCACCCTCGATCCGTGTCCCGCGTTCCTCTGGTCAGCTGTTGGTTTGGTTTGACACCGTGAGAATGAGCGTTCATTCTTCCTGATCTTTTTTCACCGTATGCTCCCTGCGGACACCCGCACGGCACAAAGCTGGCCATGAAGACCATTAACCATCTGATTTTATTGGCTTTTTCAGTTCTGCCGGTGGCTCTGGCCGGCGTCACCGGCTGCAGCGAACAGGAGACGCCACTCTCGGGCCAGGGCGCCGTCCCAGTGACGGTTGCTACACTGAAACCCGAGACGGTCACGCTGAAGCGCGAATTGCCCGGACGCGTCTCGCCCTTCCTGGTCGCCGAGGTGCGCCCACAGGTCAACGGCATAATTGCCCGCCGCCTCTACACCGAAGGCGGACTGGTGCAGGCCGGGCAGCCGCTCTACCAGATCGAAGATGCGACCTATCGCGCGGACAACGAGAGCGCGAGGGCGAGCCTTGCGCGTGCCGAAGCGACCCTGGTGACGACGCAACTGAATGCGCGCCGCAGCGCCGAGCTGGTCAAGGTCGATGCAGTCAGCAAGCAGGACGACGAGGACGCGGCCGCTGCGCTGCGCCAGGCCGAGGCCGACGTCAAGGCGGCCCGGGCTGCCGTCGATCGTGCGGGCGTGGTGCTCGGTTACGCGCGCATCACTGCACCGATCAGCGGCCGCATCGGCAAGTCGACTGTCACCCAGGGCGCACTCGTCACCGCCAACCAGGCCGCTGCGCTGGCAACGATTCAGCAGCTCGATCCGGTCTACGTCGACGTGACGCAATCTTCCGCCGAACTGCTCGAACTGCGCCGTGCGCTGGCTGCGGGCACGCTCAAGGGCACCCGCGACCTGCCGGTGACCGTCCTGCTCGAAGACGGCACGCGCTTCGATCACGACGGCAAGCTGGCGTTCTCGGACGTCACCGTCGATCCCTCGACCGGCAGCTTTTCGCTGCGCGTGGTCGCGCCGAATCCGGACCATGTATTGCTGCCGGGCATGTACGTCCGTGCCGTGATTGGTGACGGTGAGCGCGAGAACGCGCTGCTGGTGCCGCAGCAGGGCATAACGCACGACCCGAAAGGCCAGAGCACGGCAATGGTGGTCGACAGCGACGGCAAGGTTGCACTGCGCCCGGTCAAAGTCAGTCGCGTCATCGGCGACAAATGGCTGGTCGAAGACGGCCTCGTTGCGGGTGACAGGGTGATCGTCGAAGGCCTGCAGAAAATCCGGCCGGGCGCGCCCGTGCGGGCAACGGAGGCCGGTGCGGTTCCCCCGCCCGCCGCGGCTGCCACGCCGCAGCCGAAGCCGTAGGCCGGGACGCGCATGGCACGCTTCTTCATCGACCGGCCCATCTTCGCGTGGGTCATCGCGATCATCATCATGCTGGCCGGCGGCCTGGCCATCACGCAATTGCCGATCTCGATGTACCCGAACATCGCCCCGCCGACGATCATCATCAGCGCGACCTACCCGGGCGCCTCGGCCAAGGTGATCGAGGACTCGGTGACGCAGATCATCGAGCAGAACATGAAGGGGCTCGACGGACTGATCTACATGTCGGCCACGAGCCAGGCGAGTGGCCGGGCAGGCGTCTCGCTGACATTCGACAACTCCATCGATCCCGACATCGCGCAGGTGCAGGTCCAGAACAAACTGCAGCTCGCCATGCCGCTGCTGCCGCAGGCCGTGCAGCGCCAGGGCATCACGGTCACGAAGTCGCGCAGCGGCTTTCTGCAGGTGGTCGCGTTCGTGTCGACCGACGGCAGCATGAACCGCAATGACATCGCCGACTACATCATCAGCCACATCGTCGACCCGCTCAGCCGCGTGCAGGGCGTCGGCAACATCCAGGTGTTCGGTGCGCCCTATGCCATGCGCATCTGGGTCGACCCCAACAAGCTGCACACCTACCAGCTGACCACCAACGATATCGTCGCGGCCGTCCAGGCGCAGAACGCGCAGGTCACCGTCGGCCAGCTCGGCGGCACGCCCTCCGTCGAGGGGCAACAGATCAACGCCACGGTCAGCGCCCAGGAACGCATGCAGACGCCGGAGCAGTTCCGCTCCATCGTCGTGCGCAGCAATCCAGACGGATCGGCGCTCAAGCTCGGCGACGTCGCCCGCGTCGAACTCGGCGCCGAAACCTACGAGTTCCTGACCCGCTACAACGGCCAACCCGCCTCCGCCATGGCCATCTCGCTCGCCACCGGCGCCAATGCGCTGGCGACGGCCAAAGGCGTCGCAGCAGCGCTGGCAAAGCTCGAGCCCTATTTTCCGGCAGGGATGAAATCGGTCGTACCGTTCGACACGACGCCGTTCGTGCGGGCCTCGATCATCGAAGTGGTCAAGACGCTGGCGGAGGCGATCGTCCTCGTATTCCTCGTTATGTTGCTTTTCATGCAGAACCTGCGCGCGACTCTGATCCCGACGATCGCCGTCCCCGTCGTGCTGCTCGGCACCTTTGGGGTGCTCGCCGTTCTCGGCTATTCGATCAACATGCTGACGATGTTCGCGATGGTGCTGGCGATCGGCCTGCTCGTCGATGACGCGATCGTCGTCGTCGAGAACGTCGAACGCCTGATGAGCGAGGAAGGACTCACGCCGCTCGAGGCGACGCGCAAGTCGATGGACCAGATCACCGGCGCCCTGGTAGGCATCGGCCTGGTACTCGGGGCCGTGTTCGTGCCGATGGCTTTTCTTGGCGGCTCGACCGGCATCATCTACCGGCAGTTCTCGGTGACCATCGTCTCGGCGATGGCGTTGTCGGTGCTGGTTGCGATCGTGCTCACCCCGGCGCTGTGCGCGACACTCCTCACCCCGCTCGAGAAGGGCCACCACCACGGCGAGAAGGGATTCTTTCGCTGGTTCAACGAGCGCTTCGATCGCGGCAGTGCCTCGTACCGCAAGGGTGTGCTCGGCATCCTCGACCGCCGCGGCCGGTTCCTTGGTCTCTTCGCTGCGCTGCTGGTCGTCCTCGTGCTGCTGTTCCTGCGACTGCCGAGCGCGTTCCTGCCGGCCGAGGACCAGGGCGTGCTGCTGTCCATGATCTCGACCCCGGCGGGTGCGACGCAAGCACGCACGCTGCAGTCGGTCGAAAAGGTGGAGCAGCATTTCCTGCAGAACGAGACAGGCGCCGTCGCATCGGTATTGAGCGTCGTGGGCTTCAGCTTCGCCGGTGCTGGCCAGAATTCCGCGATGGCCTTCGTCAAGCTCAAGGACTGGAGCGAGCGCAAGGCTGCCGACCTGCACGCGAATGCGGTCGCCGGCCGCGCCATGGGCGCGCTGATGCAGATCAAGGACGCGATGGCGTTCGCATTCGCGCCACCGCCCATTCCCGAGCTTGGCATCGCGGGCGGCTTCAACTTCTTCCTCAAGGACAACGCGGGCCTTGGCCACGAGGCCCTGGTGGGTGCGCGCAACCAGCTGCTCGGGATGGCGGCGCAGAGCAAGCAGCTCGCGAAAGTCCGCCCGAACGGCCAGGAAGACACGCCGCAGTTCCACATCGACGTCGACACCGCGCGGGCCTCGGCGCTCGGCCTCTCGATCTCGAGCGTCAATGACACGTTGTCGGCCGCATGGGGCGGCCAGTACATCGACGACTTCGTCGACCGCGGCCGCGTGAAGCGCGTGTACCTGCAGGCCGATACGCCATTCCGCATGTCGCCCGACGATTTCAAGCTCTGGTCGGTGCGCAACGACGACGGCCAGATGGTGCCGTTTACGAGCTTCGCCGCTTCGCACTGGGACTACGGCTCACCGCGACTCGAGCGCTACAACGGCGTGGCGGCCGTGGAAATACAGGGCGAAGCAGCGCCGGGCGTCAGCACCGGCGAAGCCATGGCCGAGGTCGAGCGGCTGGTGCAACAGCTACCGGCCGGCTTCGGCGTCGAATGGACCGCACTGTCCTATCAGGAGCGGCAGGCTGGCGCACAGACGCCAATCCTGTACGCGCTGTCGCTGCTGGTCGTGTTCCTGTGCCTCGCGGCGTTGTACGAGAGCTGGACGATTCCGACCGCAGTGCTGCTGGTCGCGCCGCTGGGCATCCTCGGCGCGACGCTTGCCAACACGCTGCGCGGGATGGAGCGCGACGTGTACTTCCAGGTAGCGATGCTCACGACCGTCGGCCTCACCAGCAAGAATGCGATCCTGATCATCGCGTTTGCCACCGACAACCTGAAGCAGGGCATGGAGCTGATTCCGGCGACCATGCAGGCCGTGCGCGATCGCCTGCGGCCAATCCTGATGACCTCGCTCGCCTTCGGTCTCGGCGTACTGCCGCTGGCGATCGCCAGCGGCGCAGGATCCGGAGCGCAGCGTGCAATCGGCACCGGCGTGCTCGGCGGCATGGTTGTCGGCACGCTGCTCGGCCTGTTCTTCGTTCCGCTGTTCTTCGTCGTGGTCGAGAGCCTGGTGCTGAAGCGCCATGCGTCACCGCGGCCGGGCCGCTCCACACCGGATCCGCAGGCCCTCGGCGGGAGCGACTCGCATGCGTAACTCCACCCGGATTGGATGGCTGCTTGCGGCGACGGTCGGCGTCAGCGCCTGCGGCATGCTGGAACCCCGCCTGCCGGACGCGGCGCCCGCGATTCCGGCCGAGTGGCCGTTGCCACCGACGACACCCGGCGCGACGCCAGGGGCCGCGGTGCAGTCAGCACCAGCCGCGGCTGACATCGGTTGGCGTGAGTTCTTCACGGACCCCAACCTCGAGGAACTGATTGCGCAGGCACTGGCCAACAACCGGGACCTGCGGGTCGCGGTGCTGAACGTGGAGAAGGCGCGTGCGCAGTACCGCATACAGCGTGCCGATCGGGCGCCATCGATCGAGGCCACGGGCGCGATGTACCGCGCCGGCAGCGACGGACGCACGACCGAGTCGTTCAGTGCGAGCGTTGGCGTCACCGACTTCGAGCTCGACCTGTTCGGGCGGGTGCGCAACCTGAGCGAGTCCGCGCTGCAGCGTTACTTCGCGCAGGATAGAGACGCGACGCAGTGCGCAGCTCAGCCTTATCGCGGAAGTGGCGAATGTCTACCTGACGCTGGCGGCGGACCAGGAGCAGCTGCGACTCGCCCGCGCCACTCTGCAGACGCGCGAGCAGTCCTATGCCATCACCGAGAAGCGTCATGACCTCGGCGCCGTATCGGGCCTCGACGTGGCTCAATCGCGGACGTTGGTGGAAGGCGCGCGTGCGGATGCGGCTCGCTACGCCGGACAAGTCGCGCAAGACATCAACGCCTTGAACCTGCTGGTCGGCGCCCTGGTCGATCCGCAACGACTGCCGACTGGCTTCG
>CAVVBC010000033.1:0-10118 GCA_963746325.1 uncultured Gammaproteobacteria bacterium
CGGCCGCGGTGTGCGACCGGTACCTGTCGGGCAAGTAGCGTTGCGCAGGCGCCGAACTCCCGGGCGGGCAGGCGAGTGCTGACGACGGCGTCTGGGTCTCTCGGATCGGTTCGGGGAACCGTCACGCGCCATGGACGGCGCGTGCGAGCCTACAGGGACGTATTCACGGCGTGTTCCCCGGAACTGATCCGAGAGATCCAGACGCCGTCGTCACGTTCGCTGCACAGGCGTTCTCAGCCTCACCTCGGCGTCGGGCCGCCGCCGAGCGCCAACGCCAGGTCGACCGTGCCCACGAGCGCTTCGCGTCGCGCGCTGACCAGCTCGATCTCGGCCGCAAACAGGGACCGGCGCACGTCCAGCAGCTCGATGAAGGCGATCTCGCCGGCCTGGTATTGCAGTTCCGCGAGGTCCGTGGCGCGCTGCAGTGCCGTCACCCGCGCGACGTTCGCCGCCTCGACCTCGCGCAGGCTCGACTGGCCCTGCAGTCCGTCGAGCACCTCGCGGAAAGCCTGCTGCACGGTGCCTGCATATTCGGCCCGGCGCTGCTCCAGCAGGGCGCGCTGACGCTCGACGTCGGCCCGCAGGCGCCCGCCCTGGAACACGGGCTGCAGCAGTCCTCCCGCCACCGACCACAGGTCGGCGGGGTTGCTGAACAGGTCGTCCAGTTCCGGACTGGCGGAGCCGAGCACGCCGGTCAGGCGGATGGACGGCAACAGGGCGGCACGGGCAGAGCTGACATCCCCCGCGGCTGCAGCCAGTTGCGCCTCCGCCGCACGGATGTCGGGACGCCGGGTGAGGACCTCGGCGGGCACGTCCGCCGGCAGCAGCGAGACCGTCGATGCTTCGGCGAGCGCCTGCGGCAGCACCTTCTGCTCGACCAGGTCGCGCGGAGCGCGGCCGAGCAGCAGGCCCAGTACGTTCTGGCGACGCTCGATCTCAAGTTCGAAGGTATGCAGCGCGGCACGGGCGGTGGCGACCTCGGCCTCGACCCGGCGGAAGGTGATCTCGTCGCTTTCGCCGCCGTCGAAGCGCAGTCGCTCGATGCGCAGCGATTCTTCGCGGTTGGTCAGCGTGTCGCGCGCCTGGCCATGCTGGGCGATGGCCGCGGCCAGCGCAAAGTACGCGCGGGCCGTCTCGCCGCTCAGGCTCAAGCGGAACGCATCGCGACCCAACTCGGCGGCAAGCAGCCGGTCGCGCGCTGCGCCTGTGGCATGCGCGTAACGTCCCCACAGGTCGATCTCGTAGGAGACGACGCCGCGGGCGTAGAACTCGTTGCGCGTCGCCCCGTCCAGGGGCTGTGTGGGATCGACCAGGCGACTGCCCTGGCCGCGGCTGGCGCCGGCCTCGACGCCGACCTGCGGCCACAGGTCGGCACCGGCGATGCGCGCCAGCGCACGCGCCTCGGCGACGCGCGCCGCCGCGACCGCGGCGTCCGCATTGTTGGCCAGTGCCTCGCGCACCAGCGCATCGAGCGTGGGGTCGCCGAAGAGCGTCCACCACGGATCGGGCAGGTCGACGGTAGTGCCGTTGACGGCAGGCAGCGCCGCCGGCAGCGGCAGCTCAGGCTTGCGCTCGGGCTCGCGCGTCACCGCGCATCCGGCCAGCAGCAACGCCGCGGCCAGCGCGAGCACCCCGCCGCGCCCTGCATGGCGCTCAGGCCGCATCGCTGCCCTCCTCCCTGGGCGCATGGAACTTGTCCACGCCGCGCGCCGCGATCAGACGGAAGAACAACGGGACGAAGAACGTGGCGATGAACGTGGCGGCGAGCATGCCGCCGATGACACCGGTCGCGATCGAGTGGCGGCTCGCGGCGCCTGCGCCACCGCTGATCGCGAGCGGCAGCACGCCCAGGATGAACGCGAGCGACGTCATCACGATCGGACGGAACCGCAACCTGGCGCCCTCGACCGCGGCGTCGACCAGGGACATGCCTTCCTGCACCTTGAGCTGCGCGAACTCGACGATGAGGATCGCGTTCTTCGAGGCGAGTCCGACCAGCGTGACCAGGCCGATCTGGAAATAGAGGTCGTTCTGCTGGCCGCGCAGGAACACGGCAAGCAGCGCGCCGAACAACGCGAACGGCACCGCGAGGATCACGGCAAACGGCAACGTCCATTTCTCGTACTGCGCGGCCAGCACCAGGAACACCATCAGCACGCCGACCAGGAACACGGCTGTCGAGCCACCGCCGGCCGCCTTTTCCTGGAACGACGTGCCCGTCCACGCCAGCGAGTAACCTTCGGGCAGCGCATCGCGCGCGACTTCTTCCATGGCCTGCAGCGCTTCTCCGGAGCTGTAGCCTGGCGCTGCATCACCCAGCACCTTGGCCGACATGAAGACGTTGTAACGCTCGATGACTTCCGGTCCCGTCGCCTGGCTGACGGTGACCAGCGCGTTGAGCGGCACCATCGTCCCGTCGCCGGCACGCACGTAGACGTTGCGGATGTCGTCTGCGCGCGCCCGATACGCTGCTTCGGACTGCAGGTGCACGCGGAAAACGCGCCCGTCACGATTGAAATCATTGACGTACAAGGCGCCGAACGTGCTCTGCATCGTGTCGAAGACATCCGAGATCCGGATTCCCAGCAGCTTCACCTTCTCGCGGTCGACGTCCATGCGGACCTGCGGCACGCTGGCCGAGAAGGTCGTGTTCACGTTGGCGAGTTCCTTGCGCTTGGACGCCGCTTCGACCAACCGCTGGACGGCAATTTCCAGCTCCTTGGGGGAACCGCCACTGCGCGCCTGGACGTAGCCATCGAACCCGCCGGTCATGCTCAGGCCCTCGATCGGGGGCGGCTCGAAGGCCAGTACGAACGCATCCTTTATCTGCGCTCCTGCGCCCCACACATAGCCCGCGAGGGCGCTGGCTGAAAGCTCAGCGGACTTGCGTTCGGACCAGTCCTTGAGGTTGACCCAGACGATGCCGGTGTTGGTGCGATTGGTGAAGGTCAGGGCGTCCAGTCCGGAAAAGCTCATCACCTGTTCCACGGCCGGGTGGGCGAGCAGCGCGTCGCTGATCTGGCGGCTCACCTCTTCGGTGCGCCGCAGTGACGCCGCATCCTGCAGGATCGGGATCACCATCAGGTAACCCTGGTCCTCCTTCGGCGCCAGTGCCGCCGGCACCGCCCTGAACAGTGCGAACGTCGCCACCAGCATTCCGGCCACCAGCACGAGCGCCAGGGTGGGACGGCGCAGCAGGTACGCGACGCCCCGCGCGTACTTGTCGGTCATGCGCGTGAACCAGTTGTTGAACCCCTCGAGGAAGCCGTGGCCAGCGACGTGCTCGGGCCGCAGGACCGTCGCACAGAGCGCGGGCGTGAGGGTCAGCGCAACGAAACCGGATATCGCCACCGACACCGCGATGGTGACGGCGAACTGCCGGTACATCTCGCCGATCAGTCCGCCGAGGAACGCGACCGGCAGGAAGACGGCGGTCAGCACGAACACGATCGCGATGACGGGTCGCGTGACCTGGTGCATCGCCTTGTGCGTCGCCTCGCGTGGGCCCAGGCCCTCCGTCGACATGATCCGCTCGACGTTTTCCAGCACGACGATCGCATCGTCGACGACGATGCCGATCGCGAGCACCATGCCGAACAGCGTCAGCGTGTTGATCGAGAAGCCGAACAGCAGCATCGCAGCGAGGGTGCCGATCAGCGAGACGGGCACCGCGAGCATCGGTATCAGCGTGGCGCGCCAGTTCTGCAGGAACAGGAACACCACGGCGAACACCAGCAGCATGGCCTCGGCGAGCGTCGTCAGCACCTCACGGATCGACACCTTGATGTAGGTGGTGGTGTCATAGGGCGAGCTGTACTCGAGCCCGGCAGGAAAGCGCTGCGACAGCTCCCGCATGCGCGCCTCGGTCGCGGTACCCACCTCCAGCGCGTTCGCACCCGGCTGCAGGAAGATGCCGATCGGAACGGTCGGCTTGCCGTTGCGCATGGACGAGAAGTCGTAGGCGCGCGACCCGAGCTCGACCCGGGCAACGTCCTCGAGCCGGGTGATCCCACCGTCAGGCGTGGTGCGAATCACGATCTTCCCGAACTCTTCGGGCGAGGTGAGCCGCCCCTGCGTCGTCACGGACAAGGTGAAGTCGACGGCGGAGTCCATGGGTTCCTCGCCAATGCGTCCAGCGGCGAACTGCGCATTCTGCTCGCGGATCGCATCGGCCACGTCGCCAGGAGTGAGACCGAGCTTGGCCAGCACGTCGGGGCGCAGCCAGATGCGGATCGAGTAGTCCTTGGACCCGAAGATCTGCACGTCGCCGACGCCAGGTACGCGGCGCAACTCATCGACGACGTTCAGCAGTGCATAGTTCGAGATGAACACCGAGTCGAAACGCGGGTCGTCCGAGTCGAGCGCGAAGATCTTGAGCATCGACATCGAGGTCTTCCGCACCTGGACGCCTTGCCGGCGGACCTCCTCGGGCAGCGATGCGAGCGCGCTCTGGACGCGGTTGTTCACATTGATGGCAGCCAGGTCGGGATCCGTGCCGATCGCGAACGTCACGCTGAGGACCAGCGCGCCGTTGCTCGCGCTCGCGGAACGCAGGTACAGCATGTTGTCGACGCCGTTGATGGCCTGGTCCAGCGGCGCAGCGACCGTCTGCGCCACAGTCTCGGCATTGGCGCCGGGATAGAACGCCTGCACGTCCACCTGCGGCGGCAGGATGTCCGGGTACTGCGCGACGGGCAGCACACGCAGCGCCGCCAGGCCCGCGATCACGATGAAAGCAGAAATGACCGACGCGAAGATCGGCCGGTCGATGAAATAGCCCGAGATCACTGCGAAGATCCTGCCGGAGTCGCTGCGGCTGCCGGCGCTGCGGCCTGCCCGGGCAGTGCCGGTGCCGCCGTCGCCACTTTCACTTTCGCGCCGGGGCGCGCCTTCAGCACGCCTTCGACGATGACGCGCTCGCCGGCCCTGACGCCGCCCGCGATCAGCGCACGATCACCCGAATCACCGGCGAGCTGCACGGGTCGGAGCTCGACCGTGTCGCCCTCGCCCACCACCCAGACGAAGCTGCCCTGCGCGCTGGTCATCACGGCGCGACGCGGCACGGAGGTCGCGTTCTCCGCAGCGACGCCCTCAACCCGCACGCGCAGGAACTGTCCCGGCACGAGCAGACGGTCGGGATTCGGGAACACTGCGCGGGCACGTACGGTGCCGGAGCCTTGCTCGACGGACGTGTCGACGAAAGCGAGCTTGCCGCCCTGTACCGGGGCGCCGCCGTCGCCGGGGATCAACTGCACGTCGAGCGCGCCTTTGCCACGCGTGGTCGCCTCGCGCACGCGCGCCGCTTCGGTGTCGGGCACCGCGAACTCGACGTAAATGGGATCCGTCTGCACCACCTGCGTCAGCAGGCTCGATTCGGTCCCTGCCGTCACGAGACTGCCCTCGGAGCGCACTTCACGGCTGGTGAGCCCGTCGATTGGCGCGCGTACTTCGGTGTAGCCGACGTCCAGTTCGGCGGTGCGCAGGCGGGCCCGCGCCGCGGCGACGTTGGCCTGCGCCACCTCGAACTGGGACACCACTTCGTCGCGCTGCCGCTGGCTGGCGGCGTTCAGCTCGAACAGCGGCAGGATCCGATCGCGCTGACGCTGCGCTTCGTCGAGGCGCGCCTGCGCGACGCCGAGCTCGGCGCGGGCCTGGGCCGCAGCGGCTCGATAGGGTTCGGGGTCGATGCGGAACAGCAGCTGGCCCTTGGCGACGGCACTGCCTTCCTCGTAACGGCGCTCGAGCAGGATGCCGCTCACACGCGCGCGGATCTCCACCTCGCGTGAACCGGCGGCCCGACCCGTGTATTCGAGCAACGTCGGCACATTTCCCGTCGTGACTTCCGCGACGGCCACTTCCGGCGGTGGCATCTCGCCGCCTTGCTGGGCTTCCTGACCGCAGCCCACAAGCGCGACCGCAGCGATCAGCGCCAGGGCGCACCTCGGAGCAGCGTGGCCGAAGTCCTGCACGGTCATGGTGATCTCTCCGGGGCCACTCCTGGCCCGAATGCCTGCTCAACGAACGTCGCCACCTGATTCCAGACGATGCGAACGTCGCGCGAGCCCTGTCGAGCAGGACTCAGCGGACTCATTCGTCGCCGGAATGAGTCCAACATTAACGTTTGAGCGGTTTTGCTGCAACGCAAGAATCCAGACTTAAGTGGCCGCCGCGCAGCGGCCGAGGTCAGCGCGTGCGCCGCAGCCAACAGACGCCGGGGACATCTGCCCGCCAGGTGGGTAGAAGTGCCAGCAGCCACAATTCCTCGAGGCTCGCCGTCACGCTGGCCAGGGCCGCGACATACAACAGCCAGCCGTGCTGTCCCAGCACGAACAATACGACGACATACACGGCGAGCAGTACGCCGGCCACCTTGGACAGGTGCGTGTGAAAACTCGACAGACGACCGTAGCGGATCCATGCGAGCCCGCTCTCCAGCATCCAGCACGCTGCCGCGAGGCCTATCACCCAACGGTGCGCCAGCAGGACATCACGATGGAAAGCCAGCAGACCGGCCAGGACGGCCGTCCAGATCAAGGAGTCGCCGAGCGAATCGAGCCGGGCACCCAGCCTGGACTGGACCCCGAGCACACGCGCGATCCAGCCATCGGCTGCATCGGTCAGCAAGGCCGGCACGAGCACCCATGTGTACGCGGTCTGTGCTCCGGCCACCGCCAGCAGCAACAGCAAGGGTGCGCAGGCGATCCGCGTTGCGCTCAACGCATTGGGAACCTGACTCCAGGCCTTGGAACGTGGCGTGGCCCGTGCCTCCATGAGGCCAGTGTCAGCCCCTTGGGAGCCGCCGAAATCGGGGACAACCGCAGGCGACGCCAAGTAAGATCGCGCGCTCACCCAAAACAGCGTCGAGGCCATACATGCGACTGATTCCCACTTGCGCGGCCCTTGCGGCGCTGACCCTTGCGTCGTCGTTCGCTCCCGCCGTATTCGCTGCCGAGCCGGCCGCGATGGACGAAGCCGCACGCATGCAATACGCGTTGGGGTATCAGCTGGGCCGGGATCTCGCCGGAATCGAGGCACGTCCGCAGGACATGCTGCAGGGCCTGACCGACGGGCGCACGGGCGCCAAACCGAAGCTCACCGAATCTGAGCTGGCCGCTGCCCTGACGGCACTGCAGCAGAAAGTGGGCGCCCAGCGCGCGCAGGAGCAGGCAGCAGCCGGCGAGAAAGCCATCGCCGCTGGCAAGTCGTACCTCGCCGCCAATGCCAGGAAGCCGGGCGTGGTCACGACCGCCAGTGGCCTGCAGTACCGCGTCATCACGCCGGGCACGGGCAAGACCCCGGCCGCGACCGATACGGTCACCGTGCACTACAAGGGCACGCTGGTGGACGGCACGGAATTTGACAGTTCCTACAAGCGCGGCGAACCGGCCTCGTTCCCGGTGAATGGCGTGATTCCCGGATGGACCGAAGCACTGCAGCTGCTCAAGGTCGGCGCGAAGGTCGAACTCGCGATCCCGCCGGAGCTCGCCTACGGCGCCAACGGTCCGCTGGCCAACCAGGTCCTGCTCTTCGACGTCGAGTTGCTCGGCGCGACGGCGCCGATCACGACCGAGTCGGGCACCAAGTAACGGAAGACGCGCCCGCCATGGCGATCGCGGCACGCAGCGAGCTGCGCTTCGAGTACGACACGTTCGGTGACGCGGGCGCGCCACCGTTGTTGCTGGTGCAGGGCCTGGGCATGCCGGCCGCGATGTGGCCCGATGCGTTCATCGAGACGCTGGTGCGTGAAGGTCTGCGCGTGCTCACGTTCGACAACCGCGACTGCGGGGGCTCGACCCGGCTGGAGACGGCGGGCGTGCCTAATATCCCGCGTTCGATGGCACGAGCTTTGCTGCGGCGACCGGTAACCGCTCCCTACACGCTGGACGACATGGCGGAGGATGCCGTCGCTGTGCTTGACGCCGCCGGCGTCGCCCGCGCGCACGTCGCAGGAGTGTCGATGGGTGGCATGATCGCGCAGGTGATCGCGGCGCGGCACCCGCAGCGCGTGCTCACGCTGACTTCGATCATGTCGTCCACCGGCAACCCGCAGCCCAGCGTCGCGCTCGGGAAGCCGCGGGCCTTGCGCGCCTTGCTGCGGCGGCCGCCCAGGGATCCCACGCTCGAGCAGGCGGTTGCCCACCTGCAATTCCTGTTCGGGGTGATTGGTAGCCCGGGCTTCCGCCAGGACGACGCCGAACGGCGGATGCTGTTCGAGCGCGCGGCGCGGCGCGGGCTTTATCCAGCGGGGACTGCGCGACAGCTGGCGGCCATCCTCGCGTCGGGTGACCGGCGCGAGTTGCTGCAGCGGATCGCAGCGCCGACGCTGGTGATCCACGGCGCGGACGATCCGTTGGTTCGCGTTGCCGCAGGCCGCGACACGGCCCGCCACATCCGGGGCGCACGTCTCAAGATCGTGCCCGGCATGGGCCATGACTTTCCACCGCGACTCATGCGCGGCCTGGCCGTCATGATCGCAGAGCACTGTCGTGCCGAGGTCAGCGGGACGCCGGCAACACCGCCGCCGACTGTTCCGGATAAAGCCGCCTGAGCGTCGTGACCAGCAGGTCGCGGATTTCGTCACGCAGCGTCGCATCTGCTGCGCCAGCCGTGCGCACTGCGGTCCACAATTCGCTCCGGTCCCTGCGGGCCATCGCAGCGGTAACCGCCGCTTCCCAGCGTGGCGCGGGCTCACTCAGCTGGAACTCGCCCCGGCCACGACCGAAATGCGCGACCGCGAGGTAACGCACCAGCGCTGCAGCCAACCGGGCCTCGAGGAACTCATCGGACCAGCGGACCGTATCGCCGGGCTGGCCCCGTTCTGCGTTGTAGCGCTGCGTCAGTTTGCGTGCACCCAGCGCGCCGGCGATGCCGCCGATGAGCGCGCCCGCTCCGAACGTGAGCCCGCCGGCCGCGACGTCGGCCGCCAGGCCGCCGAGCGCGCCGGAGACGAGGCCGCCCCACAAGCCGGCCTTGTCCGCATCGGGCGCACGATTCGTCGCGAAGGCGGCACCCACCTGGCGCAGGATCTCGTCGCTTGCAGAACCGGTGAGCCCATGCAGCGCCACCAGTGCCGCCGTACTCTCGCGCACCGCACCGTCCAGCCGCTCGAGCATCGCGGCGCGCGCGCTTGCCTCGGCCTCGCTCAGCACGCCGTTCCCGCCGCCCTGCATGACGCGGCCCACTTTCTCCTTGAGCGAGGCGGATGGAATGTGCGCCTCGTCCCGCGCCATCGCCGCCAGCTGCGCGACCAGGACGTCCGCGCTGCGACCCAGCGTGTCGAGATCGCGCTCCCGCCACGCGAGCGTGATGCCGCTGAATGCGGTGCGTGCCGCCTCTGGAACGCATTCCGCGATGGCGTCGAGCAGCGCGTGCTCGTGCAGCCAGCAGCGGGCAAATGCGTCGAAGGGCAGCACGCGTCGCGGACGGCGTGGATCGTGCTGGCGCAGCGCCGATTCCCAGCGTTCGACGAGACTGCGTTCCTGCGCGGCGTCGGTCCGCGTGCCAATCTGGTTGAGCAGCACGAGCGCTGGCTTGTCGAGCCAGTCGAGGATCTGCAGCTCGGGCTCGACATACCCGGCCGCAGGGTCTTCGCTCGCGTTCACGACGTACAGGATCACGTCGGCCGATTCGCGCGCCGCGCGCATCGCCTGCTGGCTGCACCAGAACGCGCGATCGGCGAGCCGGTCCCACACCTGCGACAGGAACCAGCCGATGGGCTGGCCGCTTGCAGCAAGCCGGCGCTGCAGGCGCACGCTGTCGCCGAACCCCGGCGTGTCCCAGAGCACGAGCTCGTCACCCGTGGCGCTGCGCAACAGCACATGGGACTCGGCCACTTCGGTGACGTGAGCACGGTCCATCACGGCCCCGATGTCACGGCGCAGCAGCGTACGAGCAAGCGTGGTCTTGCCGACGTTCGTGTGCGACAACAGCGCGAGGCTGATCGTCGTCACGAGTAGCGGGTCCGGCAGGCGCGCTGCACGCACTCGACGTCGGCTGGTGCGACGTTGGCGTCGACTGCAGCTGCCGCCAGATCGACCAGGCACGCCTCGAAGCCATGGGCGCGGACGAATTCGCGCCATGCGGCGCGCCGTTGTTCGATCTGGCCGGACAACGAGGCA
>CAVVBC010000034.1:0-55206 GCA_963746325.1 uncultured Gammaproteobacteria bacterium
GTCCGGTTGCATAACCTGGCCTTTCAGCACCTCGGCCAGCGTGGGCGTCGCAGCCTGCAGGCCGAGCTTGCCGCCTGGCGTGCCGACGGTCGTCATCCCGCTGCGAATCGGGTACTGGCCGGTGATGAACGCGGCGCGCCCCGCGGTGCACGAAGGCTGCGCATAGTGATCGCTGAACATGACGCCTTCGCGACCGATGCGGTCGATGTTGGGCGTCGTGTAACCCATTACGCCTGGGTTGTAGAGACTGACGTTGGCGTAGCCGACATCATCGCCGAAGATCACGAGAATATTGGGTCGGCCACCGACTGAAGCCGCAGCCGATGCAGCCTCGGTGATCACCAGTAGCGCGAACGCGATCGTGCTGAGCGCTTTCAGCGCAGTTCCAACACGTGTGCCGATCACAGCCCCCCCTTCATCGTGCATTTGCGCCGTGCCAGCTGCCTGACCGGCACATGTATTTAGCGAAATTCGCTTGACGCTGCTCCACCCGAACAGGTCGTCGATGCATGACCCCGGATGACCGGGACAAACCGTACTGCAAGGTACGGCGCGCCGATTTTAGGATTCAGCTAATGGCCGTCGCTTGATAACGAGCGACAATTACTTGGCAACGCGCGACGCGACCCCGGGGCAGTGCGCGGAACGAAGGCTAAGCACCCCGTGAGCCGCAGTGAACCGAAAGTTTCTCGATGGAGCGATAAGTTCTCGTATCACCTATCGTTCGACCCGTCGCGCGATGCAAATTTTTTGTCGCTTTCGATCAAGTTGCAGATGACTTTCTTTCTTAGACTTCAGTCACGTCGCGTCGGTCGCCGGTGCGAGCGCAGGTGCTGGCGATGTTCAGCGGTTGTGTCGTCGAGGCCATGATGATCGATGATGAAATGACGGATTCCTGGTTCAAGCGCGCTCGCGCCGAAGGCACTGGCGAGGTGAGGCGCGGTGCCGAATCGGACTCGTTCGCCCCACCGTTCGCTGAAGCGACCAGCGACGGCTGGGACCCGTGGGAGGTCTGGCTGCGTCGCATCGACCAGCCTCGCCGACACCGAGCTGGAGGACGCCTGAAACTGCCCACCTGATTGCGGGGCCGAATCCGATGATGGCGTTGGTCGCAACGCCCGAGTCAGGGCGGACACGACGCCACGTTGCTTCAATTCCGCGGGCCAGCGTTCGATTGGATCGGTTTCCCACCTCGCCCATCCGCGGATGCAGGCTCTGCGGGTCGCTATAGATGGGCAATGACACGGCGTGTACCAGTGGAACCTGGGAAAACACGCGTAAGTCCTTGAGCTTATCGACAGATAGCTTGCAGTTTATTCCGAGCACATGGTTTACACATTTCCGCATTTGGGGGAGTACCTCCAGATGCCCTGGAACGAGTGTAAGCCGATGGACGAACGCCTCCGTTTCATAGCCCGCCTGCTGGAAGGCGAGAAGATGTCGCCCGTGTGCCGCGAGTTCGGCATCTCCAGGGTCACTGGCTACAAGATCTTCGAGCGCTACAAGGCGTGCGGTCTCGATGCTCTGCACGATCGCAGCCGGGCCCCGTACCGGCAGGCCAACAAGCTGCCGTTCCAGGTCGAGCGGGCGATCCTCGGGATCAAGAAGGAGTTTCCGTCCTGGGGCGCGCCGAAGATCCGCGACAAGCTGATCCGCGAGTACCCGATGATCCCGCCGCCCGCGGTCAGCACGATCCACGCCGCGCTCGATCGCAACGGCCTCGTCAAGCGCCGTAAGCGCCGGCGCTACAAGGCCTGCGGCACGCCCCTGGTGGCCGCGCACGCACCCAACGGACTCTGGTGTGCCGACTACAAGGGCGAGTTCCTGCTCGGCAACAAGCAGTACTGTTACCCGCTCACCATCACCGATTACCGCTCGCGGTATCTGCTCGCCTGCGAAGGCCTCGAGTCGACGAAGTCGAAGTTCGCCTTCGCCGTGTTCGAGCGCACCTTCCGCGACTTCGGCCTGCCCGGCGCGATCCGCACCGACAACGGCACGCCGTTCGCCGCCGCTTGGGCGTTGTTCGGCTTGTCCCGTCTCTCCGTCTGGTGGCTGCGCTTAGGCATCCGCCTGCAGCGCATCAAGCCCGGCAACCCGCAGCAGAACGGACGGCATGAGCGGATGCATCTCACGCTCAAGAACGAGACGACCAAGCCCGCTGCGTTCAACGCCCTGCAGCAGCAGGAGCGCTTCGAGGACTTCATCCGGGTTTACAACCAGGAGCGGCCGCACCAGGCGCTCGGCGGAGCCTATCCGGCCGAGGTCTATACACCTTCAGCCCGACCCTACGAGCCACCGCACGATCCCGAGTATCCGTTCCACGATCGCACCGTCCGCGTCACGCGCTGCGGGCGCATCTGCCTGGGCAGTCGGAAAATCAACTTGAGTACGTCGCTGGCTGAGCAGCTGGTGGGTATCCGCGAGGTCGACGACCAGGTCTGGCAGGTCAGCTTCCTGGAGTACGATCTGGGGTACTTCGATCGTGATCAGGACCGGGTGGAACCCGGTCCGAACCCCTTCGCCCCGGACACAGTGTTAACCATGTGTCCGGAATGAGATGTAAACCATGTGACTGGAATGCACCCCTTGAAAGTGGTGGGCCGTGTAGGATTCGAACCTACGACCTACTGATTAAGAGTCAGCAGCTCTACCAACTGAGCTAACGGCCCATCTTGATTGATGGTGATTGGGGTGGACGATGGGGCTCGAACCCACGACCGCCGGGACCACAACCCGGAGCTCTACCAGCTGAGCTACGTCCACCATCGTCGACCAGAAAACACGAACTCGACAACACTGCGCCACCCTGGCTGATGGCGCGCCCGGCAGGACTCGAACCTGCGACCCTCGGCTTAGAAGGCCGATGCTCTATCCGGCTGAGCTACGGGCGCATGCAAGCAGCAGATCGCATCATCCGAGTGGTCGGGGCAGAGGGATTCGAACCCCCGACCCTCTGCTCCCAAAGCAGATGCGCTACCAGACTGCGCCATGCCCCGCCATGCTCGACTGATCGTCGCCAGGCCGCTTCCGACGTTGCCGTCGACCGCGGACCCGCACGGGAGCGCGAATCATACGGATCGACCCCCACAGCGTCAATTTAGGATTGTCGCAGCCGGGCGACAGCGGTGGCTGCGGTCTGCGAAAATGCCGGGCTTGGCCGTCAAGTGGCTATTTTCCGAGGCAAACAGCGATGCCCAGCAATGATTCCGCCGGCGCGAAGGTCATCGACGGCAAGGCCATCGCCGCCGAGATCAAGCGCGAAGTGCGCGTGGCCACGGACCGCCTGGCCGCCCGCGGCCTGCGCCGCCCCGGCCTGGCCGTGATCCTGGTCGGCGACAACCCGGCCTCGCAGGTGTACGTGCGCAACAAGCGGCTCGCCTGCGAGGAGTGCGGCATCGTCTCGGTCGAGCCACGACCTGGCCCAGTCCACGACCGAGACCGAGCTGCTGTCGCTGATCGAGCAGCTGAATGCCGACGACACGATCGACGGCATCCTGGTGCAGGTGCCGCTGCCCGACCACATCGACGAACGCCGCATCATCGAGGCCATCGATCCCGGCCAAGGACGTCGACGGCTTCCATCCGTTCAACATCGGCCGACTGATGCTGCGCCATCCGTTGATCCGGCCCTGCACGCCGTACGGCGTGGTGCGGTTGCTCGAGAAGTCCGGCATCTCGGCGAAGGGCAAGCACTGCGTCGTGGTCGGCGCATCGAACATCGTCGGCCGGCCGATGGCGCTCGAGTTGCTGTTGTCGGGCGCGACCGTGACGGTGTGTCACCGCTTCACGCAGGACCTCGAGCAGTTCGTGAACATGGCGGACATCCTGGTCGTGGCCGTCGGCAAGCCCGGCATCGTGCGCGGCGAATGGGTCAAGCCCGGCGCCGTCGTGATCGACGTCGGCATCAATCGGCTGCCGAGCGGCAAGCTGGTCGGCGACGTGGAGTTCGAGTGGCGCGGCGCAATGCGTCGTTCATCACGCCGGTGCCCGGTGGCGTGGGCCCGATGACCGTCGCGATGCTGATGAAGAACACGCTCGAGTCGGCGCTCGGGCGCATCAAGCACTGACGAACCGTCGCCCGCTTGAGCAGGGTCAGGTCGATCACAGTTCGCCTATGTTGGAGGCTGCGTTCAATCCGGCATGTCCTGTCGCGCTTGGAAAGGCAGACACGCGCGCGCCAGGACATGCCGGACCGAACGCCAGGGCTCTCACCCGCGCCGCCAGAGCGAACGACCGCCCGGCTGGTCCTCGAGCAGCACGCCGCTCGCCGCCAGCAGGTCACGGATCCGGTCCGACTCCTTGAAGTTCTTCGCCTTGCGCGCCGCGGCGCGCTCGTCGATCAGGCGCTCGATGTCGGCGTCCGACAACGCAGTTGGCGGCATTCGCGTCAGCCCCGCCGGCCTGCTCTGCCTCACCCGTCACGCCGACCTGCTTCGCAGCCCGCTTGCGCAGGAAAACCTCGGGCTCGAGACCCAGCAGTCCCAGCCGTGCGCCGAGCGCGCGCATTTCCGCCGCGAGCGCTGCTGCCTTCGTCCATGTTCCCGGCCGCCTTCGCGGTGTTGGTCTCGCGCGCCAGCGCCTGCAACTCCGACACCGCGATGGGGGTGTTGAAGTCGTCGTCCATGGCGGCGATGAAGCGCGCGGTCGCGCTGCCTCACCCCGGAGCCCTCACCCGCGCTGCGCGCGACCTCTCCCGCGGAGCGGGAGAGGTGAACCGGCACGCCACGCAGCGACGTGTACAGACGCTCCAGCGCGGCATCCGCCTGCGCCAGGCTGTCCGGCGTGTAGTTGATCGGCCCGCGGTACTGGCTGTTGACGATGAAATAGCGCACGACCTCCGGGTCGCGCACCCACTCGAGCACTTCGCGCACGGTGAAGAAGTTGCCGAGCGACTTCGACATCTTCTCGTCGTCGACGCGCACGAAGCCGTTGTGCATCCACACGTTCACGAACGGCGAGTCGCACGCCGCGCACGTCTGCGCGATCTCGTTCTCGTGGTGCGGGAACTTGAGGTCCATGCCGCCGCCGTGGATGTCGAAGTGCGGACCGAGGATCTCGACCGACATCGCCGAGCACTCGATGTGCCAGCCCGGCCGCCCGGCGCCCCACGGCGATTCCCACGCGGGCTCGCCGGGCTTCGCCGCCTTCCACAGCACGAAATCGAGCGGATCGCGCTTGGCCTCGTCCACCTCGATGCGCGCGCCGGCCCGCAGGTCGGCGAGGCGCTTGCCCGACAGCTGCCCGTACGGCTCGAACTTCGCCACCGCGTAGTACACGTCGCCATTGGCGGCTGCGTACGCATAGCCCTTGTCGACCAGGCGCTGCACCATCGCGATGATCTGCGCGACGAACTCCGTCGCCCGCGGCTCGTGGTCGCCGAGACGCACGCCCAGCGCCGCGCAATCTTCCCGGTAGGCCTCGATGAAGCGCTCGGTCAGCGCCTGCATCGGCTCGCCATTGGCTTGCGCGCGCTGGATGATCTTGTCGTCGATGTCCGTGATGTTGCGGACGAACGTGACGTCGTAGCCGGACGCCTCGAGGTGACGCCGCACGACGTCGAACACGATCAGCATGCGCGCGTGGCCGAGGTGGCAGTAGTCGTACACCGTGATGCCGCAGACGTACATGCGGACCTTGCCGGGCTCGAGCGGCTTGAAGACTTCCTTGCGTCCGGTCAGCGAATTCTGGATCTGCAGCATGGTTCTACGGTTTTCTCGAGGCAGGTGAACGTTGCATCAGCCGCGCGCGGCCGTGGCCGCCCGTTGTCGCGCAGTGTCGAGCCGCTGCAGGACGCGATCGGCGCCCATCAGGCCGACGAGCGGCGCGAGTTCCGGTCCGTGCGTCGCGCCGGTCAGCGCAGACCGCAACGGCATGAACAGCTTCGCGCCCTTGCGGCCGGTGGCTTCCGCGATGGCCCGTGTCCAGGCCTTGAAGTCGGCGGCATTCGGCGCGAATACGCTGGCGGCACTCGCGAAGAACTCGGTGCCCGCCTCAGCGATCTGCGCCGCCGCGTCGTCCGCGACGGGTACCGAATCGCGCCCGATCACGGCGACCAGCTCATCGACGTCCGCCGGCAGCAGCACGTTGCCCCGCACGACAGCGACGAATGCGCTGCGCTCCACGTGGGCCGGCAAGGCATCGAGGTGGCTGCCGAGCCACTGTCCGATCTCCGCGTCCGTCGCGTGCATGACCGCCTCGCGCTGCCAGTGCCGCAACTGCGCTTCGTCGAAGCGCGCTGCCGAGTGGCTGGTGCGGGCCAGGTCGAAGTGCGAGGCAAGCTGATCCATGGCCAGCCAGCCGTCGTGTCCGCAGGCATGACCCAGCCGCAGCAGGTAATTGCCGATGGCGGCTGGCAGGTACCCCTGGGCGCGCAGGTCCGTGAGACTGGCGGCGCCTTCGCGCTTCGACAACGGCGTGCCGCTCGGCGCCAGGACGAGCGGCAGATGACCGTACTCGGGCTGCGGCATGCCCAGCGCCTCGAGCAGCAGCAGCTGCCGTGGCGTGTTGGCGAGGTGATCGTCGCCGCGCAGCACCAGCGTGATGCCCATGGCCGAGTCGTCGAGCGCGTTGCCGAGGAAAAACGAGACGCTGCCGTCGTTGCGCCGGATGACGAAATCACCGATGTCGTCGGACTGGAACCGCTGCGGCCCGTGGATGCGGTCGTGGAATTCGACGACGCGGTGATCGGGGACGCGAAAGCGGATCGCGGGGCGTTGCCCGGCGGCGATGCGGCGCTGCACTTCTTCCGCCGTGAGCCCGGCGCAGGTGCGCGCATAGCGCGGCGGCCGGCCCGCGCTCAACTGCGCCTTGCGTGAAAGCTGCAGCTCCTCGGGCGAACAGAAGCACGGATAGGTCTGGCCGTTGGCTTCGAGCCGTGCCAGCGACTGGGCGTAGAACTCGCCACGCTCGCTCTGGCGATAGGGCTCGTGCGGCCCGCCGACGCCGGGGCCTTCGTCCCACGCAATGCCGAACCAGCGCAGTTCGTCGAGCTGACGCTCGAGCAGCGCGTCCTGGCTGCGACCGGCATCGGTGTCCTCGATGCGGAGCACGAAGCGTCCACCCGAGGCGCGCGCGGCCAGCCAGCTGAACAGCGCCGTGCGGGCGTTGCCCAGGTGCAGCGAGCCGGTGGGGCTCGGCGCAAACCGGGTGGTGAGGGCGAATTCTGGCATGGCCGCGCATCTTACCGGATACGGCCCTCCGGCTCCTCGTGCGCTGGCCCGCGGGCCCCGGGACGCTTACCATCGGCCGTCGCATTCACCGTTGCCCGAGGCCATGCCGCTCACAACCCACGCTACCCGCCGCACCGTCCTGCTCGCGTTCATCGCAGCCGCCTGGGCTCTTCCCGCCTGGTCGCAGGCTCCAGCCGCAGCCGTCGGCCCCCAGCAGGTCCGGATCGAGACCACGCTCGGCGCGTTCACGGTCGAACTCGACGTCGGCCGCGCCCCGCTTTCCAGCGCGAATTTCCTGCAATACGTGCGCGACCGCCATTACGACGGCACGATGTTCCATCGCGTGATCGGCAACTTCATGATCCAGGGCGGCGGCCACTTGCCCGACGGCGCCGAGAAGCCGCCACGCGCCGGCATCCCCAACGAAAGCGGCAACGGGCTCAGCAACCGGCGCGGCACGGTCGCGATGGCGCGCACGGGCGACCCGCACAGTGGCAACGCACAGTTCTTCGTCAACGTGGCGGACAACATCGCGCTCGACCCCTCGCCCGCCCGCTGGGGCTACGCGGTGTTCGGCCGCGTGATCGAAGGTATCGACGTCGTCGACCGCATCGCGAGCGTAGCGACCGGCGCGCGGGCTGGTTTTGCCGAAGACACCCCGCTCGAACCGGTCCTGATCGTGAGCGCCCGTGTCGTGGGCGAGGCCGACGCACCCAAGTGAGTGCCGCCGGTCGCAAGACGCTGCTGATCTCGGACCTGCACCTCGATCCGTCCGCGCCGGCATTGCGCGGCAGTTCGTCGGGTTCCTGCGCGGCGAAGCGCGCGAGGCCCGTGCGCTCTACATCCTGGGCGACCTGTTCGAGGCCTGGCTGGGCGACGACGATCCCGATCCCGCAGTGCGCGAGATCGTGCGCGAGCTGCGTGGCGCTGCACGATGCGGGCGTGCCCACGTTTTTCCTGCACGGCAATCGCGACTTTCTGGTGGGCCACCGCTTCGCGCAGGAAACGGGCTGCACGCTGCTCGACGACGGCACCATCGTCGACCTGCACGGCGAGCGGGTGCTGCTGCTGCACGGTGACGTGCTGTGCACCGCGGACACGAGCTACCAGCGCCTGCGCCGCATCCTGCGCAATCCCCTGACGTTGTTCGTGCTGCGCCACCTGGGGCTCGATGCGCGGCGCAAGCTGGGCCGCAAGCTGCGCGCCGGCAGCCAGATGCACGTGGGCTCGACCGCCCCGTCGATCATGGACGTGACGCCGGACGAGGTGGTGAACGCCCTGCGCCGCGCAGGCGTCAAGACGATGGTGCACGGTCACACGCATCGTCCCGCCATTCACTCACTGCAGGTGGACGGCCAGCCGGCTCGACGCATCGTGCTCGGCGACTGGTACACGCAGGGCAGCGTGCTGGAGTGGCGCGACGACGGCGTGGACCTCCGCACTCTGGAACGGTAGTCCCTTCCTGTCCTTCCTGTCCTTCCTGTCCTTCCTGCCCTTCCTGCCCTTCCTCCCCTTCCTAGACCGGCGTGCCCGAGTGGAAGCGGAACTCCACGTCCGGCGCGATCGGCCAGCTCCGCTTCGGTCGCAGCAAGGTCCTGCAGGCGCGCGCGCACGCCCTCGCCGCGCTTTTCGGCCAGCCGCAGGTACAGGCTGGCATGACGCGATTCCGCGGCCGCCAGCGACGCATAGAACGGGCCCAGCGGCTCGCCCAGCAAGGGAATCAGCCCCATGAACCGCTCATGCGAGCGCGACTCGATCAGGGCACCGGTGAGCAGCAGGTCGATGCAGCGCTCGCGTTCCGTTCGCCGCAGCGACTTGCGCAGGCCCTCGGCGTAGCGCGATGGACTCAGCCGCCGGAACGGCACCGCGAGCGCCTTGAGCTGCTGTTGCACCAGTTCGAAATGCCGCAACTCCTCGCGGGCAAGGCGCGACATGCGGTCGGCGAGCTCGAAGTCTTCCGGGTACGAGAACATCAGGGCCAGCGCCGTCGACGCCGCCTTCTTTTCGCAATTCGCGTGATCGAGCAGCAGGTCCTGCCAGCGCTCTGTCGCCAGCGCGAACCAGCGTGGATCAGTGACGGACAGCAAAGCGACGGGACTGGTCATTCACGGCTCGGGTGGAAAAGTCAAAATAGGTGAATGTCCCCTATTCAGGTCAGGCGGCGGCGCTGGCCAGCAGGTCGTCGATCGCGGCAACGATGGCGACCGCCGACGGGTAACGGTCCTCGGGCTTCTTGGCCAGCAAGCCCTGCAGCAGCGGCTGCAGATGCGACAACGATGCGGGCAGCGCCGGGATGGGCGCGTTGGCGTGCTTGTAGATCACGGCGAGCGGCGTCTCGGCGCTGTACGGTTTCTCGCCGGTGAGCATTTCATAGAGCACGACGCCGAGGCTGTAGAGGTCGCTGCGCTCGTCGAGCGGAACGCCGTGCCCCTGCTCGGGACTCATGTAGTGCGGCGTGCCAAAGATGGTGCCCACGCCGGTGATGTCGCTCTCGAGCCGCAATTGCCGCGCCAGCCCGAAGTCGATGAACGCCACGGTCCCGTCCTCGCGCAGCAGCAGGTTGCCCGGCTTCACGTCGCGATGCAGCACGCCCACTTCGTGCAGCGCGCCGAGCGCGGCCGCCATCTGGCGCACGTAACCCAGTGCCGCCTGCGGGCCCAGCCGTTCGCGCATGCGCGAGCGCAGGTCGCCGCCCGGGAAATACTCCATCGCAAGAAACAGGTGATCGTCGGCAACGCCGATGTCATGGATGCGCGCAATGTTGGGATGGCTCAGGTGCGCGACGAGTTCGTACTCGCGCAGGAAGCGGTCGAACGTGGTGCTGCCTTCGACGACGTCGGGCACCTGCCGGAAAATCTTGAGCACCCGATGTTCGCCCGTGCGGACGTCCTCGGCGAGGAAGACGCTGGACGAACCGCCCACGGCAAGGCGGCGCACGCAGCGATGTCCGCGGATACGCACCGAACCAAAGCGGTCGGGTGGGATGCTCTCGAGCGCCGCGCGTGAGGTGTGCGAGAGCACGTTCTGGCGCTTCGCGATCGCCTCACGCAGCGCACCGCAAAGTTCCGCATGCTCGAATTCGGTACGCGGCAGCACGGCGATGGCGCCCGCCTGCTCCGCCTGCTCGGCGATGCTGGAGCTCCCACCCGGGGCCAGGTAGACGATGGGCGGGAACGCCGCGCGATCCGCAAGGTCCTCGAGCCATTCGAGCCCGCGACTACCCTGCACTTCGTGATCGAGCAGGACGACGTCGTACGCGATGCCGGTAAATCCGCTCGGCAGGCGACCGCGCGTTGCCGGTTCGTATTCGGCCGGCAGGGCATCCCGCCACTCGAGCGTGACATGGTGCGCGAGCAACTGCCGGTAGTCCGCGCGATCGCTCACAATCAGTGCCCGCAACGTCGTCGATGCCATCAGTACCCCAGCGCCAGAACGAGGTCGCCGACATTCGTCAGCGTCGGACCAGTATGCAGCAGATCACCGGCTGCCTCGAGCAAGGTACCGGAATCGGCCCGCTCGAGCGACTCGCGCGGATCGAAGCCCGCGTCGCGGGCACGCTGGCACGTCGTCGCATCGACGATGGCGCCGGCGTCATCCGTCGTGCCATCGATCCCGTCGGTTCCGGCCGCCAGCACGCAGGCCCGGCGCAGGCCGCGTCGCTCCAGTTCGAGCGCGGCGGCCAGCGCCAGGTGCTGATTGCGGCCGCCCCGGCCAGGCGCCGCGGGCAACCTGACGGTGGACTCGCCCCCGCGCACCTGCAGCACTGCAGCGGTCTGTCGAGCAAGCGATGCCGCGATGCGCTTGCCGAGACCGGTCGCCTCGCCGTGGAGCCGCGTGCGGACGACACGTGCCTGCAACCCCGCTGCGCGTGCAGCAGCTGCCGCCGCGCGGGTCGCCAGGCCGATCGATGCGACGACACGCACGGGCACTGCGGGGGTCGTCACGGCAGTCGATGCATCCGTTGCATGCAGCAAGCCCGAGCCGATGACGCGCGGATCGTCGCCCGGCACGTCGGAAATCATCAGGGCGCGCACGCGCCGCGCCCCTGCGAGGCGCGCGAGCCCCCCGCCCTTGAGCTGCGACACGGCGCGGCGGGCAGTGTTGATCTCCGCAATCGAGGCGCCGGAGTGCAGCGCCCAGCGATTCAATGCCTGCAGTTCGTCGAGACCGACGCCTGGAACGAGTCTATCGACAAGGCTCGAAGCACCGCCGGACACGAGACAGAGCAACTGCGCGTCGTGGCGCAGCTCGCTCACGAACTCATGGACGCGCTCGCCCGCGTCGAGACTCGCCTGGTCCGGCAGCGGGTGCGATGCCAGGCAGATCTCGAGCGCATGGCGCGCCGGATCGAAACCCTGCGGCAAGTGGCCCGGTGGAATGACGATCAAGCCGTTCGTCACGCCAGGCCCCAGCGCCTCGGTCGCACCCTGTGCCATGGCGGCCGCTGCCTTGCCGATGGCGAGCACGTGCCAGGGCCCAGGCAGCGGTCGCAGGGTCAACTCGGCGCGCACCGCTTTGCGCGCGTCGACGGCATCGAGCGCGGCGCGAAAGCAGTCGAGGAGCAGGTCGCGGGGATTCATGCAGTGTCCAAAGCCCTCACCGCGGCCCTCTCCCGCGAGGCGGGAGAGGTAGCAGAAGACCCTCACCCCGGCCCTCTCCCGTTTCACGGGAGAGGGTGACCACTCAGACGACGGCCTTGAGGACGCCGGACGCCGCCGAGCCGGTATTGCGAGTCTGCTTGGCGAGGTCGGACCGCTCGCGCTGCAGGCGGTCGAGGTATTCGGTGGTGATGTCGCCGGTGACGTATTCGCCGGAGAAGCACGAGGTGTCGAACTGGCTCACGCCCGAGTCGTGGTGCCGCACGGCTTTCACCAGGTCGTCGAGGTCCTGGTAGATGAGCCAGTCGGCGCCGATCAACGTCGCCACTTCGTCCTCGGTGCGGCCTGCCGCGACCAGTTCGGACGCGGCCGGCATGTCGATGCCGTAGACGTTCGGGTAGCGCACCGGCGGCGCTGCCGAGGCGAAATACACCTTGTTGGCGCCCGCCTCGCGCGCGATCTCGATGATCTGCGCCGACGTCGTGCCGCGCACGATCGAGTCGTCGACCAGCAGCACGTTCTTGCCGCGGAACTCGAGGTCGATCGCGTTCAACTTGTTGCGCACCGATTTCTTGCGCTGGCCCTGCTCGGGCATGATGAAGGTGCGGCCGATGTAGCGGTTCTTGATGAACCCCTCGCGGTACTTCACGCCCAGGATCTGCGCGACCTGCATCGCACTGGTGCGGCTGGTGTCCGGAATCGGGATCACGACGTCGATGTCGTGGTTGGGGCGCGTGCGCCGGATCTTCTCGGCCAGCAGCTCGCCCATGCGCAGGCGCGCCTTGTAGACCGAGATGTTGTCGATGATCGAATCGGGCCGCGCGAAGTACACGTACTCGAAAATGCACGGCGTGTGGCGCACGGGCTCGGAGCACTGCTTGGTGTGCAGGCGGCCCGTCTCGTCGATGTAGACGGCCTCGCCCGGGCCCACGTCGCGCATCAGCTCGAAGCCGCTCTGGTCGAGCGCGACGCTTTCGGACGCGATCATGTGCTCGCGGCCGCGCGGCGTGTCGCGCTTGCCGATCACCAGCGGACGGATGCCGTGCGGATCGCGGAAACCGATCACGCCGTGGCCGAGGATCATCGCGATGACCGCGTAGCCGCCCTTGATGCGGCGGAACGTGGCGCTGATGGCCGCGAAGATGTCGGCGGCCGAGGCACGCGTGGTGCCGAAGCGCTGCAGCTCGCTCGCGAGCACGTTGAGCAGCACTTCCGAATCGGAGGACGTGTTGAGGTGCCGGCGGTCTTCGCGCATCAGCACGTCGGCGAGCACGCCCGCGTTGGTCAGGTTGCCGTTGTGCGCCAGGCACAGGCCATAGGGCGCGTTCACGTAGAACGGCTGGGCTTCGTCCGAGCTGTCGCAGCCGGCCGTCGGGTAGCGCACGTGGCCGATGCCGATGTTGCCCTTCAGCTGCAGCATGTGCCGCTGCTGGAAGACGTCACGCACCAGGCCCACGTCCTTGCGCAGGTACAGCGCGCCGTCGTGCTCGGTCATGATGCCCGCGGCATCCTGGCCGCGATGCTGGAGGACGGTCAGGGCATCGTAGATCTGCTGGTTGACCGGGTTGAAACCCACGATGCCGACGATTCCACACATGGCTGCGTCCTCAGGTGCTCGACTCGGCGGCGTCCTCGACGATGTCCTCGACGACCTGCCGCCCGGTTTCGACGTAGCCTCGCAGGACCGAGGCCATCTCGACGCCGACTGGGATCAGCTTGGACCCTTTCCACCAGGGTTCGTCTTCCATCTGCGCGGCCTGCGCGAGCATGACACCGAAGCCGACCATGACGGCCCCGCGCACCAGGCCGAAGACCGCGCCGAGAATGCGGTCGACGCCCAGCGTGAGGCCGGATCGCTGCACCAGGTAACCGAGCAGGCTGCCGACGACCCACGCCGCGAGCACGGCCCCCAGCAGCAGGATGATGCGAGCCACCCACACTTGCAGTTCGGTGCCGGTCAGGGTGCCGCCCAGGTACGGCTGGAGCAACGGCGCGTAGCGCCAGGCGAGCCAGAGGCCGACCAGCCAACCGAGCAGAGCGACCGACTCGCGCAGGAAGCCGCGAATCGCTCCGAAAAGCATGGAAATCAGGACGATGGCGATCAGGATGTAATCAACGGTCGTCATGCGGCCGGGGGCGTCCTGCGAGCGATATTCGGGGGCGCAATTCTAGCAGAGGGGGCCGTCAGCCGTCGGTGACGACGTTGACCGGCAAGCCGCGCGACTTGAGCTTCGCCGCCAGCTTGTCCGCCGCGGCACGGTCCGGCACGGGGCCGACCCGCACGCGGTGCAGTTTCTTGCCCGGGGCCGGCTGCAACAGGTAGGCCGGTAACCCGTCGGCCTGCAGGTCGGCGACCAGCTTGCGCGCACCCGTTGCAGAGCTGAAGGCACCGACCTGCACTGCGAAACCTCCCGCAGCGGCACTGGCCTTGGGCGCGGGCACGAGCGCTGGCTTCGTCGCGGCTGCTGCGGGCACCGGCACCGGCTTTTGCGCTGTCGTCGCCGCCGGAACCTTCACTGCCGGTTCGCTCGCGGGTGCGGGCAGTTCGGCAGGTGGGCTCGCCGAGGGGTTCCGAGGTCTCATCGAGCGCGGCCGTTGTCGCGGCAGGGGACGCGACGGTCGGCAGCGTGGGCGCCGCGGTCGCGGGGGCCGGCACCGTATCGGGTCGTGGCGTGACCTGGGAGCCGGACAGCAACGGCGCCGCCGAGGTCGATCGTGACCGTGCGAGTGCCCTTCCCCGCGGAGCCCCCGGCAGCGCCCGGCAGCGGTTTCGGGCCCGACAGCAGTTCGGGCAGCAAGACGACGGCGAGCAGCACCAGAATGCTCGCGCCGATCAACCTGGCCTTGAGTGCGTCTTCCATCGGGCGCGAATTATAGGGGAACGCCGAGGCGAGCGAGTGCCGGCCCGACGGTGTGGAACGACCCGAAGACGACCACGCGGTCACCGGGCCCGGCCAGCCCGGCCGCGCGGTGCATCGCAGCGGCGACGTCTCCGGCCGGCTCGAGGTCGACGCCAGCCGTGGCTGCCCGCCGCCGGAGTTCGTCGGCATCGATCGCACGCGGGCCTTCGGAGGTCGCCGCCAGCCAGTGATCGAACGAGTCACGCAGCGCACCGACGACGCCCGGCACGTCCTTGTCCCCCAGCATGCCGCACACCGCCAACGTGCGGCCGGTCACCGGTAACGCGCGCAGGTTCGCGGCCAGGGTCACGGCAGCGGCAGGATTGTGGGCGACGTCGAAGACCCATTCGAAGCCACGGGGATCCGGCACGCGCTGAAAGCGCCCCGGCAGGCCCACGGCCCGCAACCCGCGTTCGATCGCAGCCCGGCCCAGCGGCAGGCGCGTCTGCAGCAGTCGCAGCGCCATGAGCGCGGTCGCGGCATTCGCGATCTGGATCGGCCCCGGCAATGCGGGCATGGGCAGATTTGCCATGACCACCTGGCCACCCACCGCGAAGTCCCAGGCGTCGGGCTGTGTCGGTCGGCCGTCGAAATCGGCGCCACGCACGACGAGCTGCACATCCAGCGCACGGGCATGGTCGCGCACCGACTGCGGCGGTTGCGGGGAGCCGAACACGGCCGGTCGTCCGGCCCGGAAAATTCCAGCCTTCTCGCGACCGATCGATTCCTCGTCGGGTCCCAGCCAGTCCATGTGATCGAGGCCGATCGAGACCACGACGGCCACGTCCGCATCGACGACGTTGACCGAATCGAGCCGGCCGCCGAGGCCCACTTCCAGCACGATCACGTCGGGGCACGCGGTCTCGAAGATGAGCAATGCCGCGGCGGTGTTGAACTCGAAGAACGTCAGCGAATCCGGGCCCAGTGCAGCGGCGATGCGCTCGAACGCGGCGATCAGCGAGGCCGCCGAGACCATTGCGCCGCCGATTCGGATGCGCTCGCGGTAGTCGACGAGGTGCGGCGAAGTGAACGTCGCCGTGCGGTAGCCACCCGCGCGCAGCAGCGCGTCGAGCAGTGCCACGCACGAGCCTTTGCCATTGGTGCCGCCCACGGTGATGACTGGAACGGCCGGCCGTTGCCAACCCGTGCGGGCGAGCACGCGCGATATGCGCTGCAGGCCCAGTTCGATGGTGGCCGGGTGCAGTCGCTGCTGCCAGTCGAGCCACTCGTCGAGCGTCTCGAACCGCGGGGCGGCCTGCATCACGGCGCGGGCGTCAGGGCGCGGGGCTGGTTTCGTCGGGGCGCGCCAGCGGCGGCCGGCCGAGCATCATCGCGAGCAGCGTGGCGATCTTCTCGCGCAGGTCGCGCCGGTCCACGATCAGGTCGATCGCGCCGTGATCGAGCAGGAACTCGCTGCGCTGGAAACCTTCGGGCAGCGTCTCGCGCACGGTCTGCTCGATCACGCGCGGACCGGCGAAGCCGATCAGCGCGCGCGGCTCGGCGATGTTCAGGTCGCCGAGCATCGCCAGGCTCGCGGACACGCCGCCGGTCGTCGGGTCGGTGAGCACCGAGATGTACGGCAGCCGGGCCTCGGCCATGCGCGCGAGCACCGCGCTGGTCTTGCTCATCTGCAGCAGCGAGAGCAGGCCTTCCTGCATGCGGGCGCCACCGCTCGCCGAGAAGCAGACCAGGGGCAACTTGTGCTCGAGGCAATACTCGGCGCCGCGCGTGAAACGCTCGCCGACCACGGACCCCATCGACCCGCCCAGGAAGCGGAACTCGAACGCGCACGCCACCAGGTCGAGGCCGTGCACGGCGCCGGTCATCACGATCAGTGCGTCCTTCTCGCCCACGGTCTTCTGCGCGACCGACCAGGCGGTCGCGGTACTTCTTGCTGTCGCGGAACTTGAGCGGGTCCTCGGGCTCGACGTCGTTGGCCAGTTCGCGCCCGCTGCCTTCGTCGAAGAAGCCGGCCAGCCGGTCACGCGCCTCGATGCGCATGTGGTGGCTGCACTTGGGGCAGACCTGCAGGTTGCGCTCGAGTTCGGCGCGATAGAGCACGGCATCGCAGGCCGGGCACTTGATCCACAACCCTTCGGGCACGGAGCGCGAACGACGCTCGGTCTTGATGCGCGAGGGGATGATCTTTTCGAACCAGGTCACGGCGCGGCTCCCGGGGGCGGACGCCGGAGTTTACCCGATGGCAGGCCATGGCCGTCGGCGTAGTCGGCGCCCACGAAGTACAGGCCCTGCGGCGGCGCGGTCGGACCGGCCTCGCGGCGATCGCAGCCACGCAGGACCTCTGCCAGCCACCCCGCTGGCCGCTCGCCCCGCCCCACCAGCATCAGGCTGCCCGCGATGTTGCGGACCATGTGATGCAGGAACGCGTTCGCCCGCAGCTGGATGTCCACGTAAGGACCGCAGCGCTCCACGGCGACGTGCATGAGCTTGCGCACGGGCGTGGGCGACTGGCACTCGGCGGCGCGGAAGGCGGAAAAATCGTGGTGGCCGACGAGGACCTGCGCGGCCTCGTGCATGCGCGCAGCGTCGAGTTCGTGCCGCGTCCACGACACGCGCTCACGTTCAAGCGCGGAGCGCACTCGGCGATCGAGAATGCGGTAGAGGTACCGGCGCGCGAGCGCGTGGTGGCGCGCATGAAAATCGTCCGCCACGGGCTGGGCCCAGAGCACGGTGATCTCGGCCGGCGCATTCGCGTTGGTGCCCAGCACCCACGCGTGCAGCGGACGCTCGGCGGTGGTGTCGAAATGAGCGACCATCTCCAGCGCATGCACGCCCGCGTCGGTGCGGCCGGCGGCGGTCAGTTCGACGGGATGATCGGCAACCCGCGACAGCGCGCCCTGCAGGTCACCCTGCACGGTGCGCGCATGGGACTGGTGCTGCCAGCCGGCGAACGCCGAACCGTCGTACTCGATCCCGAGCGCGAGTCGCGGCATTCGCCTCAGGGCAGGCTGGCGATCAGCCGCTCGGCTTCCTGGCGCTGCGTGGGATTGCCCTCCTGCAGCACCTCGTCGAGGATGCTGCGCGCGCCTTCGGGATCGCCCATGTCCATGTAGGCGCGCGCCAGGTCGAGCTTGGTGCCGACTTCGCTCATCGTGGCGGGTTCGCCGCCGAGTTCATAGTCGACGTTGCCCGACAACGCCTTGTTGAAATCGGTCGAATCGAGCGACGGGAGTTCGCCGGTCGCGTCCGACAGGTCGACGAGCGCCTCCAGCGTCTCGTCGCGCGGCACCTCCGACGTGTCGTCGGTCATGCGCATCAGCGCGGTGGACGTGAGCAGGTCGTCGGCTTCGTCGTCGAGGAGACTCTGGCCGCCACTCATCATCGCGGTGGTTTCGATCGTGTCGCTCGTGGTCCGCTTGCGCTCGTCGATGGCGTCATTGGCATCGAGCGCCTCGAGGCCACGCAGGGAATCGATGTCGAGCCCAAGGCGATCGACCGTGAGTTCCTGCGTGTCGCCGATGGTCTCGTCGGACTGGATACGCGGCATCTCGATCGTGGGCAGGATGGCCGACTCGTCGGCGCCGGCCACGGTTTCGTCGAAGACGAAATCGAGTCCTGAACGCTCGATCTTTGCGATCTCCGTGGCGGACTCGGTCAGATCCATGTCCGGCGCGCCCGCGTTGCCGTCGGGGATGACGAGGTCGAGCGTGCCCGGCGCGCCGTGCAGCTCCATGTCGAGCGAATCGGTCGACGCGGAGGTGAGGTTGCCGGAGAACAGCGCATCGCCCGGGGCGATCTGCTTGCCCATGATCAGGACCTTGTCCCACTCGCCGGCAGGCGCATCGGCGCGGGTCACGTGCAGGTCGCGCGCGAGCTCGAGGAATTTGTCCTTGTTGCCCCAGACGAAGAAAATCTCGAGCAGCTTGAGCTTGAGGTCGCGGCGCTGCGGCTCGCGCCGGATGGCCAGCTGGACCAGGTCGGCCGCCTGGTCGTACAGGCCGTAAGCCATGTGGAAATCGGCCTCGGCCAGCGGGTCGCCCGATTCCAGGCTCGCCGGACCGTCGCCGGACAACGTGTCTTCGACCGTCGCGCCCTTGCGGCCCGGCTCAGACGGTCTCGCCGGCGAAGCTGCTGCAACCGCTGCTGCAGCCGCCGCCGCCGCGGGCCGGCCCACGTCGCGCTTTTCCTCGACGAGGATGTCGCCATCGCGCGAGCGTGGCGTGAATTTCATGTTGGTGCGGGTTTCGCGCGAACCGAGCGCTTCCTCGAGCGAGTCCTCGGCACTGCCGCGTTCGCGACGCAGGCGCTGGAACAGCAGGCCACCCAGCGCCAGGCCGACGAGGCCAAGCAGCACCCACCAGTAGTCCGTGATGCGCTCGAACAGGCTCGGCGCCGGTGGCTCGACGACCTTTTTCTTCTTGGGCTTCTTCGGCTCCTCGACCGTGGCCGGGGCTGCTGCCTCCGGGGCGGCGGCAGTCGCCGCATCGGTGGCTGCAGGCGCAGCAGCCGCCGCGTCGGTCGCAGCCGGTGTCGGCCGGAACCTGCGCCGGGGCGCCGCCCTGCAAGGTGGCGAGTTCGGCATTGCGCACTTCGAGCAGGCGGCGCGCCTCGGCGAGTTCGCTCTCGAGCTGCTGTACACGCGTCTGGAGGTCGGTGCCGCCGGCCGCAGCCGTTGCGGCAGCTGCCGGCGCGGCCTGGGCGGGCGTGGTGGTGGCAGTCGACGGCGCAGTGGTGCCCTGCTCCGGTGTCACCAGACGCAACCGTCCTGCATCGGCCGGTGCAGCCGCCGCAGTGCTGGTGCCGCTGCGCCAGGCGTCGTACTGGCGCGCGACTTCGGCCGACGCTTCAGCGGCCGAAATCGAGCGGATCTGGCTGGCATCAGGGATGCGCAGGGAGCTGCCCGAACGCAGCAGATTGATGTTGCCGTCGAATGCCTGCGGATTGTTCTGATAGATCGAAACCATCGCGCGGTTGACGTCCGAGCGCGTGCCCGGGTTCGCGGCACTGGCGATTTCCCAGAGCGTGTCGTTGCGCTGCACGCGATAGGTGCTGCCGGGCTCGATGCTGGCCGCGGGCTCGCTGACCACGCGCTCGGTGCGAACGGGTTCGTTCGCGGTATTGGCCACGGGTGCCGCGGCCCTGGCGGTGGTCGCACCACCCGAACTGACGCGGGGTGCAGCAGCGACGGGTTCAGCGGCAGCGGGACCCGGGGCATACACCGGGGGATCGAGCAGGACCGTGTATTCGCGCAGCAGGCGGCCGCGCGGCCAGTTGGCTTCGACCAGCAGGGTGACGAAGGGCTCGGTCACCGGCCGGGGCGACGTGACGCGCAGTACGTCGCGGCCGCCGGAGCCCTTGGCCACCTGGAAACTGAAGTCCATCAGGAAGGCGGGGCGATCGAGCCCGTAGCGAACGAAGGTATCGTTGGAAGCCAGCGCGGCACGCAGGGCGCCGAGGTCTTCCTGGGTGGCCGAGACGAGTTCGATCTCGGCGTCAAACGGCTGGTTGAGCGCCGAGTTCAGCTTGATTTCACCCAGACCGAGCGCGTACAGGGCACCAGGGGCGAGCAGCGCGCTCATGAGCAGGACGCGGCGTACAGCAATCTTCATCGGGTCTCCCACCGATCGCGAATCATGTTCCGGTCGCGGCAGGGCGCCACGGCTCCGTCGGGTTCGCGGATCGACAACGAATTAAACATAACTATAGCCCACGGCCGCACCCGTACCCAACTTGACCGCGGCTGCAGGCGCCTTTGTAGCCCTTTGGGCGCCTGAATGCCGGACGTGTTCCACAATTTCGGGCCGTATCCCCGCCGCTGCCGGGAAAGTCAGGTGATCACCGGCGTGGCGGAGCGGACTTCGGCGTTCTGGGCCCGGTGGCGCAGGTAATGATCCGCCAGGACCAGTGCCAGCATGGCCTCGGCGATGGGCACGGCCCGGATGCCGACGCAGGGGTCGTGCCGCCCGGTCGTGACGATCTCGACCGGCTGGCCATTGACATCGATCGAGCGGCCCGGCGTGACGATGCTGGAGGTGGGCTTCACTGCCATGCTGACCAGCAGGTCCTGGCCGGACGAGATGCCGCCCAGCGTGCCGCCCGCGTGGTTGGAGAGAAAGCCCTGCGGAGTCATCTCGTCGCGATGCACGGACCCGCGCTGCTCGACGCTCGCGAAGCCCGCGCCGATCTCGACGCCCTTCACCGCGTTGATGCTCATCATGGCGTGCGCGATGTCGGCGTCGAGGCGATCGAACACCGGCTCGCCGAGACCGGGAGGCACCCCGGTGGCCACCACGTTGACGCGGGCGCCGATCGAGTCGCCGTCGCGCCGCAACGCATCGATCATCGCTTCGAGTTCGGGCACGCGGTCGGGTTCGGCGCAGAAGAAAGGGTTGGCGTCGATCGCCGCGCGCTCGAGACACTGCAGTCGCAGCGCGCCCATCTGCGCGAGGTAACCGAAGATGTCGATGCCCTTCCCTGCCAGGAACTTGCGTGCGATGGCGCCGGCCGCCACGCGCATGACGGTTTCGCGGGCCGAAGAACGCCCGCCGCCACGATAGTCGCGGAAACCGTATTTCTGCTGGTAGGTGTAATCGGCGTGCCCGGGCCGGAAGCGGTCCTTGATCTTCTCGTAGTCATACGAGCGCTGGTCGGTGTTCTCGACCAGCAGGCCGATGGGCGTGCCCGTCGTCCTGCCTTCGAACACGCCCGACAGGATGCGCACGCGATCGGGCTCGCGGCGCTGGCTGGTGTACTTCGACGTACCCGAGCGACGACGCTCGACGTCGACCTGGATGTCTTCCTCGCTCAGTTCGAGCCCGGGCGGGCAGCCGTCGACGATGCAGCCGAGCGCCGGCCCGTGGCTTTCGCCGAAGGTCGTCACCGTGAACAGCGTCCCGAATGTATTGCCCGACATGCCTAGCTCGCCCCGGAAAGCTCACGACGGTGCCTGTGCAGGTCGTCCTTCGTCAACAGGAAGACGCCGCCGCCGCCATGCTCGAACTCGAGCCAGAGGAACGGAACGCCGGGATACGCTTGCTGCAGGCGCTCGTCGCTGTCGCCCACCTCGACGACGAGCACGCCACCCGGGGCGAGATGCGATTCGGCATCGCGGAGGATCCGGCGCACGATGTCGAGGCCGTCGCTGCCTGCGCGCAGCGCCATGTCGGGCTCGTGCAGGTACTCCTGTGGCAGCGCCTCCATCTCCGCATCGCTGACGTAGGGTGGATTGGACACGATCAGGTCGTACGTCGAGTCACCAAGGGGTTCGAACATGTCGCCGCGGTGCAGCTGCAGGCGCTCACCCACGGCGTGACGCTCCACGTTGCGCGCCGCTACGCTGAGCGCATCGGGCGAGAGGTCGACCGCATCGACCCGGGCTTCTGGAAACCGCACAGCGCAAGCGATAGCGATACAGCCCGAGCCCGTCCCCAGGTCGACGATGCGCCGCACGCGCCCTGGATCGAGCCACGGCTCGAAGCCGGCCGCGATCAATTCCGCGAACGGCGAACGCGGCACGATGACGCGCGAATCCACCTCGAATTCGAGGCCCGCGAACCACATGCGCCCCATGAGGTAGGCCGCGGGCATGCGGCGCAGCACGCGCGCGCCAAACAGGGCGAGCACCTGGGCGACCTGCGCCGGGTCCGGCTTGAGGGCATAGGCCGCACGGGCCTCCGCGTGATCCAGCCCCAGCGCATGGAACGCGAGCGCAGCCGCGTCATCGAGCGCATCGCCCGTGCCGTGACCGTACGCGAGGCCAGCCGCATCGAATTCACGCGCGCCAAAACGGATCAGCTGCGCGACGGTCGGAGCGGCCGGCGGCTTGCGAGTGAACGGACTGGCTGTCGACATCGGGCCTGCGATCCTATGGGATAATCGGGCGATGACCGCCCACCCCATGTTGCGTTACGCACTGTTCGCCATTGTAGCGTTTGTGCTTGGCCTGTTCCTTGCGAGTAAGTTGCTTGGCACCGCGCGGGAGCCCCGTGCCAGTCGCCGAGAAGGCGACGATACTGCCGCAACCACGTGCGCTGGCCGCGTTCGACCTGGTCGACCAGGACGGCCGTGCCTTCACGGTGGAGCAATTGCGTGAGGGCTGGACCCTCGTGTTCTTCGGCTTTACGCAGTGCCCTGACGTCTGCCCCACGACGCTCTCCGTGCTGGCCCAGACGAAAAAGCAGCTCGAAGACCTGCCGCCCGCGCAGCAACCGCGGGTGCTGTTGATCAGTGTCGATCCAGAACGCGACACGCCCGCCGTGCTGCAACCTTACGTGACTTTCTTCGACCCCGCCTTCCAGGGCGCCACCGGCACGCTCGCAGGCGTGCAGCAGGCCGCCGCCGCCTTTGGCGTGCCTTACCAGAAGATGCCGTTGCCGGGTGGTGGCTACACGATGGACCACGGCGCCGGGCTTTTCATCGTCGCACCCGGCGGCGGACTCGCCGCCTATTCCTCCGCGCCGCACGTGGCGGACGTGCTGGCCCGCGATTTCCGCAAGGTGGTGCGGTACTTCGAGGAGACGCAGCGATGACCGTCGAGACTGAGCGTTCGGGTGGCGACGAGTTGTTCGCGTTGCTGCAGAAAGCGTTGCCGCAACACCTGCTGTCGCGCGGCATGCACGCCCTGGCCCGCAGCCGCCAGCCCGTCGTGCGCAACGCCATTCTGCGCACGGTGCTGCGGTCGTACCCGCAGATCGACATGCGCGAGGCGCTGCAACCCGACCCGTTCGCCTACGACTCGTTCAATGCCTTCTTCACGCGCGAGTTGCGTCCCGGCGCCCGGCCGTTCGTGACCGATGCACACACGCTGGCGTCACCCGTCGACGGCACGGTGAGCCAGCTCGGCGTCACCAACGCTGGGCAGCTGCTGCAAGCCAAGGGCATGCAATACACCTGCGCGGGCCTGATGGCGGACGCCCCGTCGGCGGGACGATACCTGGGCGGCAGCTTCGCCTGCCTGTACCTGGCGCCCTACAACTATCACCGCATTCACATGCCCTGCGACGGCGTCCTGCGCGCGACGCGGTACGTGCCCGGTGAGCTGTTCTCGGTCAATGCCGCAACGGCCCGCACCGTGCCCGACCTTTTCGCCCGCAACGAGCGCGTGGTGTGCGACTTCGATACGGAGGACGGTCCCTTGTGCATGGTGCTCGTCGGCGCGCTGTTCGTCGGCAGCATCGAGACTGTGTACGCCGGCGAAATCAATCCGCCGCCCGACCGCAAAGGCCGGGTACGCGCGATCGACGCGGGGGTTGGTCGCACGTTCAAGCGCGGCGAGGAACTGGGCCGCTTCAACATGGGCTCGACGGTGATCCTGTTGACGGGCAATCCAGCCACCTTTGCGCCACGAACCGAACCCGCCGAACCTGTACGGCTCGGACAACTGCTCGCGCGCATCGACGCCCGATGAGCCTGGAATCCTGGCGCCCCACCGCGACGCTCGAGCGGCTGCGCCTGCGTGCCCAGTTGCTCGGGCGCGTGCGCGCGTATTTCGAGTCCACGGGTGCCCTGGAAGTGGAAACCCCAGCGCTCGTGCGGGCCGCCGTCACCGACGTGCATCTCGAGTCGTTGCGCGTTGCCGACGACTCAGCTGGCGGCGGTGGCGCAACGGAGGGTTACCTGCAGACCTCGCCCGAGTACGCGATGAAGCGGCTGCTGTGCGCGGGCGCACCCGACATCTACCAGGTGTGCAAGGTATTCCGTGCCGGCGAGCGCGGCCGGCGGCACAACCCGGAGTTCACGATGGTCGAGTGGTACCGCAACGGCCAGGATCACCACGCGCTGATGGGCGATGTCGAAGCGCTGATCCGCCACGTGCTCGAACCGGTGCGCACGTTCGGCCCAAGCGAATCCGTGTCGTATAGCGAAGCGTTCGAGCGTCGTCTCGGCCTTGATCCACTGCACGCGCCGGTTGCGGCCATCATGGCGGCCGTCGAAGCAGCCGGACTGCACGTGCCGGATTCGATGCGCGCCGGGACGTCACGCGATGACGTGCTCGACCTGGCGATGGGTACGCTGGTGGCCGAATCGTTCGCCAAGGACCGCCTGACGTTTCTTTACGACTTTCCGGCGAGCCAGGCCGCGCTGGCGCAGATCCGCGGCGAAGTGGCTTCACGCTTCGAGGCATTCTGGGGCCCGCTCGAACTGGCCAACGGCTTCCACGAGCTGGGCTCGGCCAGCGAGCAGGGCGCGCGCTTTGCCGCCGACCTCGAACAGCGACGCGCCAAGGGCCAGAGTGTGCGGCCCGTGGATCAGTTGTTCCTCGACGCTCTCGCGGCTGGCTTGCCGCCGTGCGCGGGCGTTGCGCTCGGATTCGACCGGCTCGTGATGGTTGCATCCGGCGCAGCCCGGATCGACGAAGTCATCACGTTCCCCTTCGAGCGGGCCTGACCCGCGATCGCGCACGGAGCCTTGCCACGATGCATGCCATGAACGACGACATGAAGTCGCTGCCTAAGCCGGCCCTTTACGACGAATTGGAATCGAGCCTGCGCGGGTTGCTCGCCGGTGAACCGAACCTGGTTGCCTGCGCGGCCAACATGTCCTCGCTGCTGTACTGGAGCCTGCCGGACTTGAACTGGGTGGGCTTCTATCTGGTCGACGCCGCCTCGGGCGACCTGCTGGTGGGGCCCTTCCACGGCAAGCCGGCCTGCGTGCGCATTCCGTTGAGCAAGGGCGTCTGCGGCGCGGCGGCGACGCGAACGCCGCACGCTGGTCGTGCCCGACGTGCACGCGTTTCCGGGCCACATCGCGTGCGATTCGGCGTCCAACTCGGAAGTGGTCGTGCCGATCGTGCTCGCCGACGGCCGCCTGCTCGGCGTGCTCGACCTCGACAGTCCCAGGCTGCAGCGATTCGACGACGAGGACGCGCGCGGACTGGAGCGATTGGTGCGGGTGTTCGTCGAGGCTACTGCGGCGACCGCCTGATGGAGATCATATTGCGGGACGCGTGCGAAGACGACTTCGGCGCGATCCTGTCGTTGAACGATGCCGAGGTTCGGCACACCAGCGCCATGGATCTACATCGAACCGCTGAACCACGCGTCGCAGCGATTCCATGACAAGTTCGGTTTTCGTGAAATGGGCACGCGCTGGGTCGAGGCCGGAATCAAGCGCGTGTCGTTACAGGCGGCTGACGCCTGAGACTGGAAGCCTCTGCGAGGCCCGCGATCAACCCTTCGCGCGGCTCAGGTATTCCGACGTCCGCGTGTCGACGCGGATGATTTCGCCTTCGTTCAGGAACAGCGGCACGCGCACGACGGCGCCTGTCTCGAGCTTCGCCGGCTTCTGGCCGCCCGTCGCCGTGTCGCCGCGGACGCCCGGATCAGTCTCGACGATCTTCAGTTCCACGTGCGCCGGCGCAGTGACGGACAGCGGCTGGCCGTTCCACAGCATCACGGTGCACATGGTGCCGTCCTTGAGCCAGATGGCGGCATCGCCCATCGCTTCCTTGCCGGCGGTGTGCTGCTCGAAATTCTCCGGGACCATGAAGTGCCAGAAGTCGCCATCCGTGTAGAGATACTGCATCTCCGATTCCTGGATGTCCGCGCCCTCGACCGTGTCGCCCGACTTCATGTTGCGTTCGAGCGTTCGGCCCGACTTGAGGTTGCGGATGCGCACGCGGTTGAACGCCTGTCCCTTGCCCGGCTTCACGAACTCGTTCTCGACGATCACGTAAGGATCGCCGTCGAGCATGATCTTGAGACCCGACTTGAACTCGTTCGTGCTGTAGGTCGACATGGGTGTTCTGCGCTTGCCTGTGGCTAGCCGCGCATGATACCTGCCAGCCCCTGCTCCGTCACCTTGGGCCGCCCTGGGCCAGCCCTGTCGGCCCATGGGCCGAGGCAGCCCGGACGGGCGCAGGTCACGGATTTCGAGGCAGGGCTGCCACCTGCGTCACGTTAGTGGCGCGGAGGCCGGTGCTATCATCCCGGCCACTCAGACAGTCCACGCGCATGGGGCCCGCTGCTCGGAATTGCGCCTAACGGGGTAGGAAATTTGGGCGAAACCAGCGCCATCCCAGTCATCGTCCTGTCGCGACAGCAGGATCCCGTGGAGATCATCAACAGCACGTTGCGCAATGCCGGGCAGGCAGTGCACTGCTCGTGGGTGCGCGAGCTTGCGGACCTGGCCGAGGCCCTTGCCGCCCCCAATGCGCCACAGCTGCTGTTTTTCTGTCTCACCGACCCCGACGAACTCGCCAGCGCGATGGAACAGCGGCAGCGCATCGCCGCCCGCGTCCCCGCCCTGATCGTGCGCGATACGCTCACCGAGAGCGACCTGGTGCGCGGCCTGGAACTGGGGGCCGCGGACGTGGTGACGCTGGCCGCGCGCGGCCGGCTGCAGGCCATCGCCACGCGCGAACTCAACGCAGCGCGACTGGACACGGCCCTGAGCGGAACGCTCGCTTCGGCACGCCAGTACCGTGACCAGATGCGTGCGTTCATGACCGGCTCGACGGATGCGATCGCGCACGTGCAGGAAGGCATCGTCGTCGACGTGAATCCGGCCTGGAACGAACTGCTCGGCCGCGGCGAGGCGAGCGAACTGCTCGGGCTCCCGCTGATGGATCTTTTCGACGCCCGCAGCCACGCAGCCCTCAAGGGCGCACTGGTAGCCGCCGCGCAAGGCAAATGGGCCGGTCACGCGCTGACCGTGCTCGCCCTGCAGGGCGATGCCCGCACGCTGCCGCTCGAGCTCACGTTCGAGCGCTTCGAGTTCGAAGGCGAGCCCGCGGTTCGGCTGCGCGTGGCAACGCAGAAGCACGACATGGAGACGCTGGCGCACCAGCTCGATGAGGCCATGCGCCTCGATTCGCGCACCGGCCTGCTGCGTCGCGCGGCATTCATCGAGTCGGCGAAGGCGCGCGCAGCGCAGCCACTGAAGGCCGGCTTGCGCGCGATGGCCTACGTCTCTCCGGACAGCTTCGACAACATCGAGCGCGAGTACGGCCCGATCGTCGCCGAGGAAACACTGGATGCGCTCGCGCGCAGGATCCATGAGCAACTGCAGCCCGGCGACCTGGCGAGCCGCGTTGCGCCGCAAGGCATCGCGTTGCTGCTCGAACGCGGCAACGCCCGCGACCAGGAAGCCTGGCTCACGCGGCTGCGCGAACGCATCGCGGCGGAGCCGCTGCTGGCCGAGGACGCTGCCATCGAACTGACCTGCAGCATCGGCTCGGCGCCGCTGCAGTCACAGGGTGGCCCGCTGCAGGTCACGCTCGAGACTGCCATCGCGGCCCAGCGCGCCGCAGCTGCAGCCGGCGGCGACCGCTGCCTGAATCGCGAGCCCGCCGGCGCCAAGCCGGAGGTCGACGAGGCCGATCGCGGCTGGGCCACGCAGATCAAGGCCGCGTTGATGGCGAACCGGTTCCGGCTCGTGCAGCAGCCGATCGCAAGCCTGGTGGGCGAAGACCGGCCGATGTTCGACCTGCTGGTGCGCATGCTCGACGAGGCGGGCGAAGAAGTGCTGCCATCCGAATTCCTGGCGGCGGCGGCACGGACCGACCTGATGAAGAACATCGACCGCTGGATCGTCGGCGCGGCGATGTCGTTCTGTGCGGCCAAGAAGCCGCATCGTGTGTTCGTGCGCCTCTCGCGCGAATCGCTGCACGACCAGACGCTCGGCACCTGGCTGCAGCAGCAACTGAAGGCGTCGCACGTCGAGCCGAACCGGATCGTGTTCGAGATCACCGAGGAAATGGCCCACGCCGAGCCGCGCGAGGCGCGTTCGCTGCAGGGCCTGCTGTCGGCGCTGGGAATCGAGTTCGCGATCGAGCACTTCGGCGCGTCGGGCGACGCGGCCGCGCTGCTCAATCGCCTGCCAGTGAATTACGTGAAGATCGACGGCGCGCTGATGCAGGGCCTGGCCAACGACCGCCCGCTGCAGGAGCGAGTCAAGGCCCTGGTCGACGTCGCGCGCGAACACGGCGTGACGACGATCGCCGAGCGGGTCGAGGACGCCAATACGATGGCCGTGCTGTGGCAACTGGGCATCGAATTCATCCAGGGCTACTTCGTCAACAGCCCGGAGCAGGTGGTGATGTGAGGAAGGGGTTAGGGGCTAGGGGCTAGGGGCAGGGGCTAGGGGCTAGGGGCTAGCCAGAGGTGCAGCCACTCTTTGAAAGTTCAGTTGTGGCACCAAAAATTCGGATGCGGAGCTGTCGATTTCCGACTAGCCCCTAACCCCTAACCCCTAACCCCTAGCCCCTTCCCTCACTCCACTTCCAGCCCTTCCGCCTTCCGCCAACCGCGCGGCAACACGGCGCCGCGCTGGCCGCGTTCGCCGCGGTACTCGCCCAGGTCCTTGTACGACAGGCTCATCGTGCGATCGCCGCAGAGCACCTTGAGTGTCTGGCCGGGCGCGACGGCCGCGATCGCCAGCAGCGTCTCGGGCTCGACCAGCGACTTCTTGGTGGAGATGCCGAAGATCTTGTTGCCCTTGCCACGCGGCAGCTCCGGCAGGTCGGCGACCGGGAAAGTCAGCAGGCGTCCTTCCGAGTTCACCGCCGCCAGCAGCGGCATCTCGCCCGCGGGGACGACCGTGGGCGCAATCGCCGCATAGCCGTCCGGCACGTTGAGCGCCGCCTTGCCCGCGCGATTGCGGCTGTGCAGGTCCTCGAGCTTGACGACGAACCCGTAACCCGCGCTGCTGGCGAGCACCCAGCGATCGCCGGGGTCGCCGATCAGCACGCCCGGGAACGTCGCGCCATCCGGCGGATCGAGGCGCCCCGACAGCGGTTCGCCCTGCCCGCGCGCCGAAGGCAGCGTGTGCGCCAGCAGGCTGTAGGCGCGGCCCGTGCTGTCGAGGAACACGGCCAGTTGCGTGCTGCGGCCACGTGCACAGGCGCGATACTCGTCGCCGGTCTTGTACGACACGGAACGTGGGTCGATCTCGTGGCCCTTGGCCGCGCGTACCCAGCCGCTCTTCGACAGGATGATCGTCGTCGGCTCGCTGGCAACCAGTTCGGTCTCGTCGATGGCCTGCGCGGCGGCCCGCGCCACCAGCTTGCTGCGACGGTCGTCGCCGTACTTCTGCGCGTCCGCCTGGATCTCGTCGCGCACCAGCTTCTTTAGCTTGGCCTTGCTGCCGAGCAGCTTCTCGATCGCGTCGCGCTCCTTGGCCAGCTCACCCTGCTCGCCGCGGATCTTCATTTCCTCGAGCCGTGCGAGGTGGCGCAGCTTGGTCTCGAGGATCGCCTCGGCCTGCAGTTCGGACAGCTGGAAGCGCGCGATCAACGCGGCCTTCGGCTCGTCTTCGGTGCGGACGATGCGGATCACCTCGTCGAGGTTGAGGTAGGCGACGAGCAGGCCGTCGAGGATGTGCAGCCGCGCATTGACCTTCTCGAGGCGGTACTGCAGGCGGCGCGTCACGGTGTCGATGCGGAACGACAGCCATTCCTCGAGCAGCGAACGCAGGCCCATCACCCGCGGGCGGCCGTCGCGCGCGATCACGTTCAGGTTCACGCGATACGTGCGCTCGAGGTCGGTGGTCGCAAAGAGGTGCGCCATGACCTGCTCGGTGTCGACACGGTTGGAGCGCGGCGTGATCACGAGGCGGGTCGGGTGTTCGTGATCGGACTCGTCGCGCAGGTCCTCGATCATCGGCAGCTTCTTCGCGCGCATCTGCGCCGCGACCTGCTCGAGCACCTTCGAGCCGGAGACCTGGTACGGCAGTTCCGTGACGATGATCTCGCCGTCCTCCATCTCGAAACGGGCGCGCGCACGGAACGTGCCGTTGCCGGTCTCGTAGATCTTCTGCAATTCCTCGCGCGGCGTGATGATCTCCGCGCCGGTCGGAAAATCGGGCCCGAGCACGTGTTCGCACAGCTGCGCGGTGGTTGCCTTGGGCTCGTCGAGCAACCGGATGCAGGCGGCCGCCACTTCGCGCAGGTTGTGCGGCGGGATGTCGGTCGACATGCCGACCGCGATGCCCATCGCGCCGTTCAGCAGCAGGTTCGGCAGCCGCGCCGGCAGCAGGCAGGGCTCGTCGAGCGAGCCGTCGAAGTTCGGCTGCCAGTCGACCGTGCCCTGCCCCAGCTCGGACAGCAGCACCTCGGCATAGCGCGACAGCTTCGATTCGGTGTAGCGCATCGCCGCGAACGACTTCGGATCGTCGGGCGAGCCGAAGTTGCCCTGGCCTTCCACGATCGGATACCGGTACGAGAACGGCTGCGCCATCAGCACCATGGCTTCGTAGCACGCCGAGTCGCCGTGCGGATGGAACTTGCCGATCACGTCGCCGACGGTGCGGGCCGACTTCTTGGGCTTGGCCGTCGCGGCCAGGCCGAGCTCGCTCATCGCGTAGATGATGCGACGCTGCACGGGCTTGAGCCCGTCGCCCACGTGCGGCAGCGCGCGGTCGAGGATCACGTACATCGAGTACTCGAGGTACGCGCGTTCGGTGAAGGTCCTGAGCGGCTGGCGCTCGACGCCCTCGAAGTCGAGGGTCGCGGTGGTATCGGTGTCTTTGCTCTTGGCCATCGTTATTCCGCCGCCGCTTCGTCGGCTGCTTCGGCTGCAATCGCGTCGGCGGGATCGGCGATCGCGATGACGCTTGCCAGGTTGCCTTTCGTCTCGAGCCAGTCGCGACGGTCCGAGGCCCGCTTCTTCGCGAGCAGCATGTCCATCAGCTGGTCGGCGTTGTCCGCCGCGTCGACCGTGAGCTGGACCAGGCGCCGCGTCTCGCGCGCCATGGTCGTCTCGCGCAACTGCAGCGGGTTCATCTCACCGAGGCCCTTGAAGCGCGTCACGGACGTCTTCGTGCGCGGGTTCTCGGCGCGAATGCGCTCGAGGATGCCGTTGCGCTCGGCGTCGTCGAGCGCGTACTCGACGTTCTTGCCGTAGTCGATGCGATACAGCGGCGGCATCGCGACGTAGATGTGGCCGGCCAGCACCAGCGGACGGAAATGCCGCAGGAACAGCGCGCACAGCAAGGTTGCGATGTGCAGGCCGTCGGAGTCGGCGTCGGCCAGGATGCAGATCTTGTCGTAGCGCAGGTCTTGTGACCGCGTCCGAGCCCGGCTCGACGCCGATCGCCACGGTGATGTCGTGCACTTCCTGCGACGACAGCACGTCGCCGGCGTCGACTTCCCAGGTGTTGAGGATCTTGCCGCGCAGCGGCATCACGGCCTGGAACTCGCGGTCGCGCGCCTGCTTGGCCGAGCCGCCGGCCGAGTCGCCTTCGACCAGGAACAGTTCGGCGCGCTGTCGGATCCTGGCTGGTGCAGTCGGCGAGCTTGCCCGGCAGCGCCGGGCCCGCCACCACGCGCTTGCGCGCGACCTTCTGGCTCGCCTTGAGCCGCGTCTGCGCGTTCAGGATCGCGAGCTGGGCGATCTTCTCGCCCGCCTCCGGGTGCTGGCTGAGCCACAGCCCGAACTGGTCCTTGACGATGCCCGAGACGAACGCGGCCGGTTCGCGCGATGACAGGCGTTCCTTGGTCTGGCCCGCGAACTGCGGATCGCGCATCTTCATCGACAGCACGTAGCTGGTGTCGTCCCAGACGTCTTCGGGCGACAGCTTGAGCCCGCGCGGCAGCAGGTTGCGGAACTCGCAGAACTCGCGCACCGCCTCGGTCAGGCCGAGGCGGAAGCCGTTGACGTGCGTGCCGCCCTGCGCGGTCGGGATCAGGTTGACGTAGCTTTCCTCGAAGCGCGTGCCGCCGTCGGTGCGCCAGACCACGGCCCAGTCGACGCCTTCCTGCTCGCCGCTCGACCTTGCCGATGAACGGCTCGTCCGGCAGCCATTCGGTCGACTCGAGCGATTCGCGCAGGTACTGCGACAGCCCTCGGTGTAGAGCCACTCTTCCTTCTCGCCGGTCTTCTCGACGTTGAAGCGCACGCGCAGGCCCGGGCACAGCACGGCCTTGGCCTTGAGCACGTGCTTGAGCTTCGGCAGCGCGAAGTCGGGCGAGTCGAAATAGGACGTATCGGGCCAGAAGCGCACCGTGGTGCCGGTGTTGCTCTTGCCGACGTCGCCGACGACCTCGAGCTTGGAATGCACCTTCCCGTTCTTGAACGAGATGTTGTATTCCTTGCCGCCGCGGCGCACCCAGCACTCGAGGTGCTTCGACAGCGCGTTGACGACCGACACGCCGACGCCGTGCAGGCCGCCGGAGAACTTGTAGCCGGAGTCGGCCGAGAACTTGCCGCCCGCGTGCAGCCGCGTGAGGATCAGCTCGACGCCGCTCACCTTCTCCTTCGGGTGGATGTCCACCGGCATGCCGCGGCCGTCGTCGACGACTTCGAGCGACCCGTCCTTGTAGACGGTCACGTCGATCTTGCTGCAATGGCCCGCCAGCGCCTCGTCGACGCTGTTGTCGACGACTTCGTGGGCGAGGTGGTTGGGCCGACTGGTGTCGGTGTACATGCCCGGACGACGCCGGACGGGCTCGAGTCCGCTCAGGACTTCGATGTCTTGAGCGGTGTAGGACTGGCTCATTCTTGGATCGGTCCGCGGGCTCGCGTGGGTGGTGAAAAAGCGCGCGAATGGTAGCAGAGCACGGCGCTCCGTTGGCTCGAAGGTGCGGCGTCCAAGCGAGCGCAATGACTGCCTTGCGCCTGATCCGGTGGTTCCCCGGGCGAGCGGAAAGGCAGACACGCTCGCCCGGAAAACCACCGGACCAGGCGCTGCGGCCGACGCGTCGGCTTGGAATCGTCCGCATCGCTCAATCTGCAACGGCGCCGGCTCGCTCCCCTTCGCGGCGGACACCCGAGCCGCGGCTGGCGCCGTGGCGCAGGCGGTCGGTCCGAGGGCCTTTCCCCGAGCGCGTGTCTGCCTTTCCAAGCCAGGGGAAAGGCCCTCGGACCGACCGCCTGCCCAGAAGCGCGCATCTGCCCGCCCAGCTCGGGGAACCGACCGCTGCGAGCCGCCGCCGCGTGCGGGCGGCGCGTTGACCCGGTGCGGACCCTTGTGGGAGGCTTCCCGCCCTCTGGAGGCCCGCTGCCGTGACCGACAAGCCAGCCATCGCCCGATCCCGCCACCCCGCGCCGACACCGGACTTCGAACGCGCCCTCGGCGAACTCGAGGCGACCGTCGACAAGCTCGAGCACGGCGACCTGTCGCTCGAGGACGCGCTCAGGCAGTTCGAACGCGGCGTCGCGCTCGACCCGCGACTGCCAGTCCGCCCTCAAGCAGGCCGAGCAGAAGGTCGAGATCCTGCTGCAGAAGTCGGCGACCGGCGGCCCCCGAACCGTTCGAACCCGACGACGAATGAAGGTTCCGCGTCGGCCGCGACGCGCGGAGGCGCAGCGCAGCGCGCGGCGAACCGCTGCCGCCGCGCTCGAGCGCTGGCGGCTGCGGGTCGAGCGCGAGCTCGACGCCTGGCTGCCGGCCGAATCGGCAGTGCCCGGGCGCCTGCATGCCGCCCAGCGCTACAGCGTGCTCGGGCCCGGCAAGCGCATCCGCCCTGCGCTCGTCTACGCCACGGCCGAGACGCTCGGCCTGCCCTGGACCAGGTCGATGCCGCCGCCTGCGCGGTCGAGCTGATCCACTGCTACTCGCTGGTCCACGACGACCTGCCGGCCATGGACGACGACGACCTGCGCCGCGGCCGGCCCGACCTGCCACCGGCAGTTCGACGAGGCGACGGCCATCCTCGCCGGCGATTCGCTGCAGGTGCTGGCCTTCCAGGTGCTGGCGGCCCATCCGGGATTCGCCGGCCGATCCCGCCGATCCGCGTGCGGATCATCGAGACGCTGGCGCGGCGCGAGCGGCACGGCGGGCATGGCCGGCGGCCAGGCCCTCGACCTGGCCGCGGAAGGCGGCACCCTGACGCTGGCCGACCTCGAACGCCTGCACGCCCTCAAGACCGGGGCGCTGATCCGGGCCAGCGTGCTGATGGCGGCGCATTGCCGTCCCGGCCTGGAACCCGAGGCGGTGGCGTCGCTGGCGACGTCTTCGGCGAGCGGGTCGGCCTGGCCTTCCAGGTCCAGGACGACATCCTCGACATCGAGGGCGACGTGCAGGTCATCGGCAAGCCGCCCGGCAGCGACGAGGCCCGCGGCATGCCCACCTATCCGGCGCTGGTGGGGCTGGCGGCCGCCCGGCCAGCGGGTCGGCGCGCTGCACGACGACGCCCGTCGCCAGCTGGCGGCGCACGGCTGGCAGGACAGCCCCCTGGCCGCAGCTTTCCCACTGGCTGCTGACCCGGAACCGGTAGGCCGGGACCGTCGCCAGCGTGTAAAATTACTGAAATGTCGCGTCCCGATCTCTATCCGCTGCTCACGCGCATCGACGCGCCGGCCGACCTGCGCAAGCTGCCGGAAGCCAAGCTGGCGACGCTGGCCGGCGAACTGCGCGAGTTCCTGATCCAGACCGTGAGCCAGATGGGCGGGCATTTCGCGGCCGGCCTCGGCACCGTCGAACTGACGGTCGCGCTCCACTACGTGTTCGACACGCCGCACGACCGGCTGGTCTGGGACGTCGGGCACCAGGCGTACCCGCACAAGGTCCTGACCGGCCGTCGCAAGCGCCTGCAGACGATCAAGCACAAGGGCGGCCTCGCGCCGTTCCCGAGCCGCTTCGAGAGCGAGTACGACACCTTCGGCGTGGGGCATTCGAGCACCTCGATCAGCGCCGCGATCGGCATGGCGCTCGCGGCCAGAGCAAGGGCGAGAAGCGCCGCGTGGTCGCGGTGATCGGCGACGGCGCGATCACGGCGGGCCAGGCCTTCGAGGCGCTGAACCACGCGGGCGCGCTCGACGCCAACGTGCTGGTCATCCTGAACGACAACGACATGTCGATCTCGGAGAACGTCGGCGCGCTGTCCAATTATTTCGCGCGCGTGCTCTCGGGCAAGACCTACGCCGCGCTGCGCGAAGGCGGCAAGAAGATCCTGCGCCGCATGCCGACGGTGTGGGAGCTCGCGCGCCGTTCCGAGGAACACTTCAAGGGCATGGTGCTGCCCGGCACGCTGTTCGAGGAGATGGGCTTCAACTACTTCGGCCCGATCGACGGCCACGACCTCGACGCGCTGGTGAAGACGCTGACCAACCTGCGCGACCTCGAGGGCCCGCAGTTCCTGCACGTCGTGACGCGCAAGGGCAAGGGCTACGCACCGGCCGAGGCCGACCCGATCAAGTGGCACGGTCCGGGCCCGTTCGATGCGGAGGCCGGCACGATCTTCAAGGAAAAGACCACCGGCCCGTGTACTCGCAGGTCTTCGGCCAGTGGCTGTGCGACATGGCCGGGACTCGATCCGCGCGTCGTCGGCATCACGCCCGCGATGCGCGAAGGCTCGGGACTGGTCGAGTATTCGAGGCGCTTCCCGGACCGCTACTTCGACGTCGCCATCGCCGAGCAGCACGCGGTCACGCTCGCGGCGGGCTTTGCCTGCGAGGGCCTGCGCCCGGTCGTGGCGATCTATTCGACGTTCCTGCAGCGCGCCTACGACCAGCTGATCCACGACGTGGCCCTGCAGGAACTGCCGGTGACGTTCGCGATCGACCGCGGCGGGCTGGTTGGCGGCGACGGCGCGACGCACCAGGGCGCGTTCGACCTGTCGTTCCTGCGCTGCATCCCGAACATGGTGGTGATGACGCCCGCCGACGAGAACGAGTGCCGGCAGATGCTCTACACGGCGGTCACGCTCGACGGACCGGCCGCCGTGCGCTACCCGCGTGGGCAGGGCCCGGGCGACGCCGATCGTCGCGCAGATGACGGCGCTGCCGGTCGGCCGCGCCGAAGTCCGCCGCGAGGGCCGCTCCGGCCTGCTGCTGCTGGCGTTCGGCACCATGGTCGCGCCGTGCGTCGCGCTGGCCGAAAGGCTCGACGCCACGCTGGTCAACATGCGCTTCGTCAAGCCGCTCGACAGCGAGATCGTGTGCCGGCTGGCGGTCGAGCCACTCCTGCATCGTGACGCTGGAGGAGAACGTGGTCGCCGGCGGCGCGGGCAGCGCCGTCGCCGAGTGCCTGTCCGCGCACGGCGATCGCCGCGACCGTCCACCACGTCGGCATCCCGGACCGTTTCATCGAGCACGGCTCGCGCGAGGACTGCCTCGTCCTGGCGGGCATCGACGCCGCCGGCATCGAAAAGCAGGTGCAGCGCATCTGGGGGGACCACCGCCCGCCAGCCGCCCGGCCGTCGCCACGCGGGTGTCCTGAGCCGTCGCGGGCACCCATCGCGAGCCGATCCGGATGCCCCTGCCGGCAAGGCCGGCCCGAGTCTCGTATACTGCCCTGCCCCGGCCGGAATCCGTGCCCCGCCGCGCCCCGAATGGACGACGACACCCCCCGACCGGACCCCACGCATGAGCGCCATCCCAGACGCTCCGCCCCGACGCTCGGCAGCGCCAGCGTGACGCCCATCGAAGACGTCCAGGGCCGGGCCGACTCGCGCCAGATCCCGATCAACAAGGTCGGGATCAAGGACGTCTACCACCCGGTGCGGGTGCGCGACCGCTCCGGCGGCGACCAGCACACCGTCGCCAACTTCAACATGTACGTCGCCCTGCCCCACAACTTCAAGGGCACGCACATGTCGCGGTTCGTCGAGATCCTGCACCTGCACGAGCGCGAGATCTCGGTCGAGTCGTTCCGCGCGATGCTGACGGAGATGACCAAGCGGCTGGACGCGACCTCGGGCCACATCGAGATGACGTTCCCCTACTTCGTGATGAAGCAGGCGCCGGTCACCAGGGTCGAGAGCGTGGTCAAGTACGACGCCAGCCTGATCGGCGAGATCTACGACGGCGTCGAGGAGATGTGGATCCGCGTCGTGGTCGCGGCGACCAGCCTGTGCCCGTGCTCCAAGCGCATCTCGGATTACGGCGCGCACAACCAGCGCTCGCACATCACGATCAAGGCGCGCGTGCGCGAGCACGTGTGGATCGAGGAACTGATCGACATCGCCGAGCAGGAAGCGTCGTGCGAGGTCTTCGGCATCCTCAAGCGGCCCGACGAGAAGTACGTGACCGAGCGCGCCTACGACAACCCGAAGTTCGTCGAGGACATCGTCCGCGACGTGGCGGTGCGGCTGAACGCCGAGGAGCGCGTGCTGGCGTACGTGGTCGAAGCGGAGAACTTCGAGTCGATCCACAACCACAGCGCGTATGCGCTGATCGAGAAGGATAAGGAAGGGCGGGAAGGGCTAGGGGCAGGGGCAGTCGGAAGGACAGCGAAGGCCAGCATCGGTTCGCAATCGCATCACCTGCTCGAGCGCACCTGCGAAATTCTGAGTCGAGCAACAAAAAGGGCGCCAATGGCGCCCTTTTTGTTTGATGCTGTTTCCGGACGATCCGGGGCTCGAATCCTTGCAGGCTGGCATTGCCGGTGAGGTGGCCGCTACCGTCCTCCTGCCTCCAGTCCTTCCTAGCCTCCTAGCCCTTCCTGTCCTTCCTGCCCTTCCCCTCCCCTCCCTACTTCTTCCCGCGCTGCAGGCGGCCGATCAGCTCGCGCAGGAACACCTTGTTGAACCGCAGCTGGCACGAGATCGACGCCTGCTCGAGCAGCGTCGCAGTGACCTTCAGCATCGTCACCGCGCTCTCGGCCTCGACGATGCGTGTCGCGGCGCGAGCCTTCGGCGTAGGCCGCTTCGCCGAAGCACCCGCCGGTCGGCACGCGACCGATGATGTCGCCGCCACGGCTCAGCCGTACGGTGCCCGACACCACGATGTAGAAGCGGTCGTCGATGTCGCCGGGACGCAGCACGGGCTCGCCTGGCTGGCAGTCCGTCCACACGCCGGCGCGCATCACCTCGCGGATCTCGCCGTGCGAGAAGTCGTGGAAGAAGCGCAGCTTGCGCATCACCGCGAAGCGTTCCTCGTCGTCGATCTCGGCCTGCGTCGCGCGCAGCTTCTGGTGCACGCGCGTCAGTTCCGCGGCGAACTCCGTACCGGTGCGATACCGGTTGCCGGGCTCTTTCTGCAGCGCGCGCTTGACGACTTCCTCGAGTTCCTCGGGTATCTCAGCGCGGATGCTGCGGAGCGATTCTGCTTCCGACTGCACGACCTGCCGCAGCAGCTTGCCGAGCGCGCCGGCGCGGAACGGCCGCTGGCCGCAGAGCATCTCGTACATCACGGCGCCGAGCGAATAGAGGTCCGAGCGCGCGTCGAGTTCGAGGCCCTGCACCTGCTCCGGGGACATGTAGGCCGGACTGCCGGCCACGCCTTCGAGCCGCGAGACGTCCGAGTCCGCGACCAGCGCGATGCCGAAGTCGACGATGCGCACGTCGCCGTCCTGCGTCAGCAGGATGTTCGACGGCTTGATGTCGCGATGGACGACGCCGCGCGAGTGCGCGTAGTGCAGCGCCTTCGCGCACTTGTACATGATGGCGACGACCTGGTCGATCGGCAGCAGGCTGCCGGGGCGGCAGTACGCGCTCAGCGTGCGCGCGCCGTGCACGTGCTCGGTGACGACGTAGCGGCGACCGTCTTCCTCGCCGGCGTCGAAGATCGGGACGATGTTCGGGTGCTGCAGCTTGCCGACCATCTTCGCCTCGCCCATGAACATGCGGCGGGCATTGCGGCCTTCGGCGTCGTCGCCGCTGGTCGCGTGATAGAGCTTGATCGCGACGTCGCGGCCATAGAACGGATCGTGCGACAGGTACACCGTGCCCGTGCTGCCGCGGCCGACTTCGTGCACGACGTAGTACTTGCCGATGCGCTCGGGGGTCAGCGACGGCGGTTCCATCGTCTGCGTCTGGATGTGCGTGTCCAGGCGGGCACTGGGCTGGCTTCGGTCACGTGTAGTTCTTGATCAGTAACAACAGGGCGACAGCCAGTAGGGCTGCCATCACGTCGTCGAGCATAATTCCGAGCGCCACCGCGCATTCCGTGATCGACCTCGCGGATCGGCCAGGGCTTCCAGATGTCGAAGAGCCGGAACAGGCCGAAAGCCAGCGCGATCCCCCACCAGGTAGCCGGCGCGGCCAGGCAGACCAGCATCATCCCGGCCACTTCGTCCCAGACGATGGCCGGATGGTCGTGCACACCGAGCCGCCGTGCGCTCTCACCGCAGATCCAGACGCCCGCGATCGTCGCGAACACGGTGACGCCGCCGCCGTCCAGCAGCCGACGGGCGCGAGGCCCAGGCCGAGGAGCAGGCCGACGATCGAGCCGAAGGTGCCGGGCGCGACCGGCGCCAGCCCGGAGCCGAAACCGAGCGCGAGCAGGTGCACCGGCTCGCGCAGCGCTGCGCGGGGACCGGGACGCGGTCGTGCTTGTGCGGCACCCCGGTTTCAGGCGGCGAAGTGGTCATAGCCGCTCCCCGGACATTCACCGCCGCGCCATCGCGCCGGCACTCGACACCCGCGCCCGCGACCATCGTGCCGATGCAGCGCAGGCAGCAACCCGCCGCTTCCGCCCGGCGCGGAATGAGCCCGAATGATCGACGGCAGCGTGAACAGCAGTTCGTAGTCGTCACCGCCGTGCAGCACCAGCCGCTCGCGCTCCGCCAACGGATAGGCCGCGAGTTCGGGTGCAAGCGGCAGCGCTCGAGGTCGATGCAGGCGCGCAAGCCGCTCGCCGGCGCCAGCTTGCGCAGGTCGCCGAGCAGCCCGTCGGAGACGTCCATCGCGGCGGTGGCGACGCCGCGCAGCGCGCGACCCAGCGCGAGCCGCGGCTCCGCGCGCAGGAAGCGGCGCACGCGGGCGTCGTTCGAGTCGAATGCCAGGCGTCCTGATGCAGCTCCGCCAGGCCCGCTGCCGCCACGCCCGGCGCACCGGAGACGAACACCAGGTCGCCCTTGCCGCGCGCCCGAGCGACGCAGCGCTACCGCCGGCGGCACGAAGCCCAGGATCTCGACCGTGATGACCAGCGGACCGGCGACGGTGTCGCCGCCGACCAGCGCAACGTCGTGGCGGTCGGCCAGCGCATGCAGTCCCTCTGCGAAAGCAGACAGCCACGACTCGTCCGCCGCGGGCAGCGACAGCGACAGCAACGCCCAGGCCGGTTCGGCGCCCATCGCGGCGAGGTCGCTCAGGTTGACGGCGAGCGCCTGGTGACCGAGCGCCGCGGCCGGCGTACCCGCCAGGAAATGCCGGCCTTCGACCAGCGTGTCGGTGGCCGCCACCAGCGCCTGCCCGGCAGGAGGCATGAGCAACGCGGCGTCGTCGCCCACGCCGAGCAGCACGTCGCCGCGCGCCGCGTGGCGCGTGAAGTACCGGGCGATGATGTCGAACTCACCGAGGGGCACGCGGCCTCCGGCGTGCGGTGGCAGCGGTGTTACTTCGCGGGCGTCCGTCGCGCGACCGCCTGCTGTTCGGCGGCGCGCAACTCGCGGGCCGCGCGATCGAGCACGGCATTGATGAACTTGTGGCCGTCGGTCGCGCCGAACTTCTTGGCCAGCTCGACGCCTTCGTTGAGCACGACGCGATACGGCACCTCGACGTGCGCACGCAGTTCCTCGACGCCGATCAGGAGCACGGCGTGCTCGACGGGGTCGAGCTGGCCGACCGGACGATCGAGCCATTGCGCGAGCAGCGCGTCGAGCGCCGCCGCGCCTTCGACGATGCCCTGCAGCAAGGCCTTGAAGTACTCGGCGTCGACTTCGGCGTAGCCTTCGTCGGCCGTGTACTGGTTGCGCAGCTCTGCGAAGGAATGGCCCGTCAGCTGCCACTGGTACAGCGCCTGCAGCGCCAGTCGACGCGACAGGCTGCGCGCGCGTGCGGAGCGATCGCCGCGGGGTGCGCCACTTCAGACGTCCAGCCGCCGCAGCAGGTTGGCGAGTTCGAGCGCGACGAGCGCGGCGTCGGCGCCCTTGTTGCCGGCCTTGGTGCCGGCACGCTCGACGGCCTGCTCGATCGTGTCGGTCGTGAGCACGCCGAACGCGATCGGCACGCCGGTGTCGTCCGCGGCGCGCGCCAGGCCCGCGGCGCACTGGCTGCAGACGTAGTCGAAGTGCGGCGTCGCGCCACGGATGACCGCGCCCAGGGCGACGATCGCGTCGCAGCGCTTCGAGGCCGCCACCCGGCGCGCGACGAACGGCAGGTCGTAGGCACCCGGCACGCGGATGATCTCGATCTGCTTTTCGCTCGCGCCGTGGCGCAGCAGCGCGTCGACCGCGCCGCGGATCAGGTTCTCGACGATCGCGTCGTTGAAGCGCGCCGCCAGGATCGCGATGCGCAGGTCGCGGGCGATCACGTCGCCGTGCACGGTGCGAATGTTGTCCATCGGGGTCTGCTCCTCAATCCACGTATTCGGCGACTTCGAGGCCGAACGCCGAAAGTCCGTGCATCTGCTTCGGCGCGCTCAGCACGCGCATGTTGCGCACGCCCAGGTCGCGCAGGATCTGCGCGCCGATGCCGTAGGTGCGCAACACCTGGGCTCCCCGCGCCGGACTCGCGGCTGCAGCGGACGGATTGGTCGAGCGCACGGCCTCGGCGATCTCGAGCGGGCTCTCGTGCGGACGCAGCAGCACGACGATGCCCGAGCCTTCGCGCGCGATGCGCTCGATGGCGCCCCGCAGCGACCAGCTGTGCCCTTCCTCGATCGAGCCGACGAGGTCACGCACCGTGTCCTTGAGGTGCACGCGCACCAGCGGCGCCCGCTCGGACGCCGGGTTGCCGCGCACCAGCGCCAGGTGGACGGTGCTGTTGACGTGGTCCTCGTAGCAGAACAGCCGGAACGGGCCGAACTCGGTCTCGATCTGCCGCTCGGCGATGCGCTCGACCGAGCGCTCTTTCTCGAGCCGGTAGCGGATCAGGTCGGCGATCGTGCCGATCTTGATGTCGTGCTCGCGCGCGAACTTCTCGAGATCGGGACGGCGCGCCATGGTGCCGTCGTCGTTCAGGATCTCGACGATCACCGCGGCAGGCTCCAGGCCCGCGAGGCGAGCGAGGTCGCAGCCCGCCTCGGTGTGGCCGGCGCGCGTGAGCACGCCGCCGGGTTGCGCCATGAGCGGAAAGATGTGTCCGGGCTGGCGCAGGTCTTCGGCGCGGGCCGCGGTGCGCACCGCCGTCTGGATGGTGTGCGCGCGGTCGTAGGCCGAGATGCCGGTCGTGACGCCCTCGGCAGCCTCGATCGACAGCGTGAAGTTGGTGCGCTGGTCGACGTCGGTGTCGCTGACCATCAGCGGCAGCCGCAGCTGGCGGCAGCGGTCGCGCGTCAGCGTCAGGCAGATCAGGCCGCGCCCGTAACGCGCCATGAAGTTCACGTCCTCGGGACGCACCCTGGTGGCGGCCATGATCAGGTCGCCTTCGTTCTCGCGGTCCTCGTCGTCCATGATGACGACCATCCGGCCCTGCCGGATGTCGTCGAGGATCTCGTCGATGGAATTAAGAGGGCCCATTACGAATCACACCTAAATCATTGATTATTGAAGGGTTGATTCAGCCGTCATGGTGGCCGACCCGCCCTTGCGGCGCGCAGTTTAGCAGGGGCGCGCGGGGAAGTCGGGCTGGCTGCACGGAATCACCTGATGCAACAACGACTTGCCAGAGGAACGAAGTCGACCCGGCTGGCCTCGCCGGGTAGAGTCGTGCCGGCTCGTGACCCTGCCCACGACGGGCCCAACACTCAAGCCCGGGCACGATGGAGCCGCCATGCAGCGCATTGCCGTGTTCACCCTTGCACTCTGCGCCGCCGTGCCTGCCGCGGCCAAGCCCGACTACGCCGAGTCCATCGCCAGCGATTACCAGCGTTCGCTCGGTGCGCTCTGGGACCACTTCCACCGCAACCCGGAACTCTCGTACCGCGAGACGAAGACGGCAGCGCGGATGGCGCAGGAGCTGCGCGCGATCCCCGGCATGAAGGTCACGGAGGGCGTCGGCGGTACGGGCGTCGTGGCGGTGTTGCAGAACGGCGAAGGGCCCACGGTGCTGGTGCGCGCCGACATGGACGGCCTGCCGCTCGAGGAGCGCTCGGGGGTGGCGAACCCCTCGAAGGTGCGGCAGGTCGGCATCGACGGAGTGGAGGCGCCGGTGATGCACGCCTGCGGTCACGACGTGCACATCACTGCGCAAGTGGCAACGGCGCGGCAACTGGCCGCACTGAAGGATCGCTGGCGCGGCACCGTGGTGTTCGTGGTGCAGCCGGCCGAGGAGCGTTTTGGCGGCGCTGCCGCGATGCTCGCCGACGGCCTCTACTCCCGCTTCCCGAAGCCAGACTACGCGCTGGCCATGCACGTCGTGACCGGCCTGGCCACGGGCACGATCGCGGCATCGGAGTCCGTGCAGTACTCCTCCGCGGACAACATCGACATCACGGTTTTCGGCGTCGGCACGCACGGCGCCGCGCCGCAGGCAGGACGCGATCCGGTCTACATCGCGTCGCAGATCGTGGTCGCCCTGCAGTCGTTGATCAGCCGCGAGAAGGGCCCGCTGGAGCCCGGCGTGATCACGGTCGGCGCATTCCACGCCGGCTCCAAGCACAACATCATCTCCGAACGCGCCGACCTGCAACTCACAGTGCGCGCCAACAGCCGTGCGACGCGCGACGCGCTGGTCGCGGGGATCGAGCGGGTGGCGCGCAACACGGCGCTCGCGCACGGCGTCGCCGAGGACCGCCTGCCGCAGGTCAAGATCGTCGAGAGCACGCCGCCGACGCTGAACGATCCGGCACTCGCGCGCAGGCTGAACACGGCGCTCGCTGCGGCACTGGGACCGGAGGTGGTGCAGCCATTCAAGCAGACGTCGATGGGTGCAGAGGACTTCACGCACTTCGTCGAGCCTTCGCTCGGCGTGCCCGGGTATTACTTCGTCGTCGGCGGCACGCCGCAGGCCGTGATCGACGCCGCTGCCGCGGGCGGCCCGCCGCTGCCGCCGCACCACTCGCCGCTGTTCCGCATCGATCCGGAGCCTGCCGTGCGCACCGGCGCCGAGGCGATGGTGACGGCGGTACTGGAGTTGCTGGCGCCGCGCTGACAGTCGCCGCGAGCGCGTGCAGCGGGGCCTGCGGAGCCGCAGGGCGCGCAGTCAGTGTTGTTCGGGATGCATCATGCGCTCGACGTAACGCGCGATGATGTCCACCTCGAGGTTCACGCGACTGCCCGGCTGCAGCCGTCCGAGCGTCGTGACTCCGAGCGTGTGGGGCACCAGGTTCACGTCGAAGCGATCGCCCTTGGCGCCGTTTACGGTCAGGCTGACGCCGTCGATGCAGATCGAGCCCTTGCGGGCCACGTAGCGCGCCAGTTCAGCCGGCACCTGGAACTCCATGCGCACCGACCGCGCGTCGTCGTGACGCGCGATGAGTTGCCCCACGCCGTCGACGTGACCGGTCACGTAATGGCCGCCCAGCGCCTGCCCGGCCAGCAATGCCTTCTCCACGTTGACCGGCGTACCAACGGTGCAGTCGCCCAGCGTCGTGAGCGTCAGGGTTTCGCGCGAAACGTCGGCCCGGAAGCTCGCGGCATCGAACTGCGTCGCAGTGAGGCAGACGCCGTTCACGGCGATGCTGCCGCCGAGCTCGACCCCGGCGAGGGACACGCTGCCCGTGTCGAACACGATCGTGGCGTCGCCCCCGCGCGGCTCGATGGCGCGCACCGTTCCCATCCCCTGCACGATGCCAGTGAACATGTTCGTCATCTCTCCACGGGGCGCAACGTGAGCCGCAGGTCGGGGCCGACCATGCGCACGTCGCGGAAGGAAAACCGGGCTCGCTCAGCCAGGGCATGCAAAGGCTGCGGCAGGGCGAACGAGGGTTGGGCTGTGTCTCCGAGCAGCGTCGGCGCGACGTAAAGCACGATTTCGTCGACGAGACCGGACGCGACGAAACTGCCGGCGAGCCGCGGGCCCGCTTCGACCAGGACTTCGTTGCAGTCGAGCCCGGCGAGACGCTGCAGGGCGGCCCCGATGTCGATGCGCCCGGCTGCGTCCAGCGCTGCACGCTCGACGCGCAGTGCGGGCGGCGTCGCGCCTGCCCTCGGCTCATTCGCGCAAAAGGCCAGCGTCGCCTTGCCGTCGCTCGCGAGCTTCGATGCCGCAGGCAGTTGCCCCCTGGCGTCGAACACGACGCGCAGCGGTTCACGCCCATGCAGTGCCAGGCTGTCATCGCGCACCGTGAGCGCCGGATCGTCGGCCAGGGCGGTGCCGATACCGGTCAGGATTGCCGATGCGCGCGCCCGCAGCCGTTGCACATCGGCCCGCGCTTGTGCAGACGTGATCCACTGGCTCGAGCCATCCGCAAGCGCAGTGCGGCCATCGACACTGAGCCCGAGCTTCACGGTCACCCAGGGACGACCGCGCGTCATGCGCGAGACGAACCCACGATTGAGCTCGGCCGCCTCACGCGCGAGCACGCCGACCGCGGTGTCGATTCCGGCCTGGCGCAACTGTTCGAGGCCTTGACCCGCCACCCGCGGGTTCGGGTCCTGCATGGCAGCGACCACGCGTTGCACACCCGCCGCGATCAATGCATCGACGCAGGGCGGCGTGCGGCCGTGGTGCGAGCAGGGCTCGAGCGTGACGTACGCGGAGCCACCCCGCGCGCGGCCCGCGGCCATCTCGAGCGCATGCACTTCGGCGTGCGGTTCGCCCGCCCGACGGTGCCAGCCCTCGCCCACCAGCGCTCCGCTCGCATCGAGCAATACGCAACCGACGGCCGGATTCGGCGACGTGGAGTACTGGCCGCGCGCCGCCAGTTGCAGTGCGTGCGCCATGTGCGCGTGATCGGCGGGGGTGACGTCGGTCATGGGGCGCACGCTCACTTCTTGCCGTGCGGCAGCGTGGGCACGGCAGCGGGCAACGTCATTTTGTCGGCAGCAGGCAACTTCCCTTTTTCGTCGAGGCCGGTCCAAAGCCCCAACTGCAGCTCTTCGGCCGAGCGGGGCCGGCGGTGCTGCAGCTTCTCGATCTCCTCACGGAATGCATCGACGTCCTGGAAGCTGCGATAGACGGACGCGAACCGCACGTAGGCCACTTCGTCCAGCTGGTGCAGTTCGTCCATCACGAGTTCGCCGATGAGGCGCGCCGGCACTTCGCGCTCGCCCAGGGTGCGCAGCTTGTGGCACACATGATTGACGGCGGCATCGACCGCCTCGATCGCGACGGGCCGCTTCTCGAGCGCCTTGACCATGCCTGAGCGCAGCTTGGCCTCGTCGAAGGGTTCTCGCGTGGCGTCGCTCTTCACGACACGGGGCATCACGAGTTCGGCGGATTCGAAGGTGGTGAAGCGCTCGCCGCAGCGCAGGCATTCGCGGCGACGGCGCACCTGCTGGCCCTCGCCGGACAGGCGCGAGTCGATCACCTTCGTTTCCTCGAACGCGCAGAACGGGCAGTACACCGGCCAGTCTCCTGCCCTGCTGTCCGGTGAGGCCCGCTCTAGCGGCCGTACACCGGGAAGCGGCGGCAGACTTCCTCGACCGACGCGCGCGTCTTCGCGATCACGGCTTCGTCGTTCGCGTTGTTGAGCACGTCGGCGATCCAGTGCGCGAGCTGCGCGACCTCGGCTTCCTTGAAGCCGCGCGTGGTGACGGCCGGCGTGCCGATGCGGATACCGCTGGTGACCATCGGTGGACGCGGATCGTTGGGCACCGAGTTCTTGTTCACGGTGATGTGCGCGCGGCCCAGGGCGGCGTCCGCTTCCTTGCCGTTGACTGCCTTGTCGGACAGGTCGACGAGGAACAGGTGGTTGTCGGTGCCGCCGGAGACGATGCGGATGCCGCGCTCCTCGAACACCTTGCACATCGCGCGCGCATTGGCGACGACCTGCTGCTGGTAGGCCTTGAACTCGGGCTGCAGCGCCTCGAGGAAGGCCACGGCCTTGGCCGCGATGACGTGCATCAGCGGGCCGCCCTGCGTGCCCGGGAAGATCATCGAATTGAGCTTCTTGGTGATCTCGTCGTTGGCGCGCGCAAGGATCAGGCCGCCGCGCGGGCCGCGCAGCGTCTTGTGGGTCGTGGTGGTCACGACGTCGGCGTAGGGCACCGGGTTCGGGTAGACGCCCGCGGCCACCAGGCCCGCGACGTGCGCCATGTCGACGAGGAAATACGCGCCGACCGCATCCGCGATCTGCCGGAAACGCGGGAAATCGAGGATGCGCGAATAGGCGGAGAAGCCGGCGATGATCATCTTCGGCTGGTGCTCGTGCGCCAGCCGCTCGACCTGTGCATAGTCGATCGCGCCGGTGGCCGGATCGAGCCCGTACTGCACGGCGTTGAAGATCTTGCCGGAGAAATTGACCTTGGCGCCGTGCGTGAGATGACCGCCGTGGTCGAGGCTCATGCCGAGCAGCGTGTCGCCCGGCTTCATCAGCGCAAGGAACGCGGCGGCGTTGGCCTGCGAACCGGAGTGCGGCTGGACGTTGGCGAAGTCGGCGCCGAAGAGCTTCTTGGCGCGGTCGATCGCCAGCTGCTCGGCGATGTCGACATATTCGCACCCGCCGTAGTACCGCTTGCCCGGGTAGCCCTCGGCATACTTGTTGGTGAGCACGGAGCCCTGGGCTTCGAGCACGCGCGGACTCGCGTAGTTCTCCGAAGCGATCAGCTCGATGTGGTCTTCCTGGCGGACACGCTCGTGATCGATCGACGCTGCGAGTTCGGGATCGAACCCGGCGATAGTCATGCTGGCGGGAAACATGTGCTCTCCACGGTCGGTGACCCGCGATTGTAGCCGATGCGGGGATTGCGCCTTCTCGCGGTATGCGGCACCTGGTTGTCTGCAAGCGACCGGATAGCTCCTGTCCAGGTCACGGCCCGGGGACGCGTGAACCCATCCCTGGGGCTCCGCCGCGGCGTCCATGCCGCGGACGGCCCCGGGCCCGTGACCTGGACAGGAGCCGCCCGGTCGCCCGAACGTGCAGTTGTGGCGGAAAGCGCGACAAAGCCGCCCCGGAATCAGTCAATCGGTGTCCCACAGGCGAACCCGCCCTAGCGAACGCCCCCACCTACAGTCTGGGATAGCGAACCAGCCCATGGCATCCGATATGGGTCGCGCGCACAGGCTCCCGGGCGTTGGCTGCGTTCGCGGCGAGGCTTCTATGGAGCTTGTCACTTGTCACCTGGAACTTGCGACGACAATGTCAGGCTAGGCCCGGCCGTGTTGGGAATTCGAGTCGCGGACCGGGGCCGTCCGCGGCATGGATGCCGCGGCGGAGCCCCAGGGATGGGTTCACGCGTCCCCGGTCGCGACTCGGGTTCCCGGCGCGGTCGGGCCGCAGCCCATCACCGAGCTCCGAGTCAATCGCAGACGTGCACGCAGCCTACGCCTGGCTCGCGACCAGCGCCTCGACCACCCGCGTCCAGGCACGCGCCAGGTTCTGGCGGTTGTAGCCCCCACCCCCCATCGCCAGCACCCGGCCGTGCCCGATCTCGTCAGCGATGCGGCAGACCGCGGCCGCCGCGTGGGCGTGCGCCTCCTCGGAGAACGCCAGGTGGGTGATCGGATCGCCTTCGAGGCTGTCGGCACCGCATTGCAGCAGGATGAATTCAGGCCGCGACTGGCGCAGGTAGCCTTCGATCACCTGCCATTCGCGGTGAAAGTCGACATCGGTGGCGCCCGGCGGCACCGGCAGGTTGAGCTTGGTGCCCACCGCATCGCCCTTGCCCGTCTCCTCCACCCTGCCCGTGCCCGGATACAGGTGCCGGCCATCCTCGTGGATGTCCGCGAACAGCGCGTCGGGGTCCGACTCGAACGCATAGAACACGCCATCGCCGTGGTGCGCATCGATGTCGACATAGGCGATCCGCTGCAAGCCGTGCCGTTTGCGCAGCAACTCGATCGCAATGCCGCAATCGTTGAAGACGCAGAAGCCCGCGGCGTGGGCGCGCGCGGCATGGTGCAGCCCGGCGATCGGGACGAAGGCGCGCCGCGCCCGGCCGCCCATGATTTCCTCGACCGCGAGCGCCGTGGCGCCCACCACCATGCTTGAAGACTCGTAGATTCCCTTGGTGGCAGGCGTGTCGCCCGCGTCGAGGTAGCCCTTGCCCTCGGCCGACTTGCGGATCACGAAATCCACGTAGTCGGGATGATGGAAGCTTTCGAGCTCGTCACGCTCCGCGATGCGCGGATCCAGCAGCCGCAGCGACCCGTAGGCGCGGCTGCGGCGCATTTCGCGCAGGAATGCTTCGTGCCGGTCGAGTCCGAACGGGTGGCCCTCGCCGAAGCCGTAACGGCTCAGCGCGTCACCGGAGACCAACAGCACGGGGGTCGATTGCAGGTCGGACTGCGACAACTGGCGCGGGCCCTTGCGAGAGTGTGGGTCAGCCTAGCAGCCCGCAACCGGCGGCGGTAGCGTCCGGTGGCCCCGATGACCGATAATTCCCGACCTTTTTCGTACGCCCAAACCCGAGCGCAACCTCCGCCCATGGCACAGTTCATTTACACGATGAATCGAGTCGGGAAGGTCGTACCCCCGAAGCGGGTCATCCTTCGCGACATCTCCTTGAGCTTCTTCCCCGGCGCCAAGATCGGCGTGCTCGGCCTGAACGGTTCCGGCAAGTCCACGCTGCTGCGGATCATGGCCGGCCTCGACCAGGAATTCGAAGGCGAGGCGCGTCCGCAACCCGGCATCAACATCGGTTTCCTGCCGCAGGAACCGCAGCTCGACCCCACCAAGGACGTGCGCGGCAACATCGAAGTGGCCGTGCAGCACATCAAGGACGCGCTGACCGGGCTCGATGCGGTGTACGCCGCTTACGCCGAGCCGGACGCCGACTTCGACAAGATCGCGGCCGAGCAGGCCCGGCTCGAAGCCATCATCCAGGCGACCGACGGTCACAACCTCGAACGTCAGCTCGAAGTGGCCGCCGACGCACTGCGCCTGCCGCCGTGGGACGCCGACGTCAGCAAGATCTCCGGCGGTGAACGCCGCCGCGTCGCGCTTTGCCAGTTGCTGTTGTCGAAGCCCGACATGCTGCTGCTCGACGAACCCACCAACCACCTGGACGCCGAATCGGTGCGCTGGCTCGAGCACTACCTCGAGCAGTACCCGGGCACCGTCATCGCCGTCACCCACGACCGCTACTTCCTCGACAACGTCGCCGGCTGGATCCTCGAGCTCGATCGCGGCCACGGCATCCCCTGGCAGGGCAACTACTCGTCCTGGCTCGAGCAGAAGGAAGCGCGCCTCAAGGTCGAAGAACAGCAGCAGGGCGCGCTCAAGAAGATGCTCGCGCGCGAACTCGAATGGGTGCGCCAGAACCCGAAGGCTCGCCAGGCCAAGAGCAAGGCGCGCATGCAGCGCTTCGAGGAACTGCAGTCGCGCGACTTCCAGGAGCGCAACGAGACCAACGAGATCTACATCCCGCCGGGCCCGCGCCTCGGCGAACTGGTGGTCGAGGCCAAGGGGCTGTCGAAGGCATACGGCGAGAAGCTGCTGTTCGACAACCTGAACTTCAACCTGCCGCAGGGCGGCATCGTCGGCATCATCGGCCCGAACGGCGCCGGCAAGACCACGCTGTTCCGCATCATCACCGGGCAGGAAACCGCGGACGGCGGCGAGCTGCGGGTCGGCCCGTCGGTGCAGCTGGCGTACGTGGACCAGTCGCGGCAATCGCTCGACGACAAGAAGACCGTGTTCGCCGAAATCTCGAACGGTCTCGACATGATCAAGGTCGGCAATTACGAAACGCCGTCGCGCGCCTACGTGGGCCGCTTCAATTTCCGCGGTGCGCAACAGCAGCAGACGATCGGCGAACTGTCGGGCGGCGAACGCAACCGCGTGCACCTGGCCAAGGTGCTGAAGGAAGGCGGCAACGTCGTGCTGCTGGACGAACCCACCAACGACCTCGACATCGAGACGCTGCGCGCGCTCGAAGAGGCGCTGCTCAGCTTCCCGGGTTGCGCAGTGGTGATCTCGCACGATCGCTGGTTCCTCGACCGCATCGCGACGCACATCCTCGCGTTCGAGGGCAACAGCGAAGTGGTCTGGTTCGAGGGCAACTACTCGGAATACGTCGAAGACCTGAAGAAGCGCCGCGGCGACGAAGCCGACGAACCGCACCGCATGCGCTATCGCAGCCTGCATGCGTAAGTCCCGGCTCGCCATCGACGGCGCTTCGCTCACGCTCGAGAGGCTCCGGCTGTTCGAGCGTGACCGGCCCGTGGTCGAACTGACCGCAGCGGCGCGGGCGAGGATGCAGCAGTCGGAAGCTACGGTCACCGCCACGGTCGAATCCGGGCGCACTGCCTATGGCATCAACACCGGGTTCGGCGCGTTCGCCAATCGCGTCATCCCGGCGCAGAAGACCAGGAAGCTGCAGCTCAACCTGGTTCGCAGCCATGCGTGCGGCGTCGGCGAGCCCCTGGCCCCTGCCCTGGTGCGGCGCATGCTGCTGCTCAAGGCCAACAACCTGGCGGCCGGCTTTTCGGGCGTGCGGCCACTGGTCGTGGATACGCTGCTCGCCCTGCTGAATGCCGACGTCGTCCCCGTGATCCCGGCACAAGGCTCGGTCGGGGCATCGGGCGACCTCGCGCCGCTCGCGCACCTGGCCCTGGCGCTGATCGGCGAAGGCGAGGCCACCACGCCGGACCCCGCGGGCACCCGACGTGCCGTGACCAACGCCGACGTGCTGCAGGCCGCCGGCGTCGTGCCGCTCGAGCTGCAGGCCAAGGAAGGGCTGGCGTTGCTCAACGGCACGCAGCTGAGCCTGGCGCTGGCGCTTGAGGGGCTATTCCGCGCCGAGACGCTGCTAGACGCGTCGATCGTCTGTTGCGCCATGACCGTCGAAGGCCTCGCGGGCAGTCATTCGCCGTTCGACGACCGCATCCAGCAGGCCAGTCGCTTGCCGGGGCAGATCGACACGGCGCGCCGCATCCGCGCGCTGCTGGCATCGGACAGCGAGATCCGCCGTAGCCACGAGAATTGCGAGCGCGTGCAGGACCCGTACGCCGTGCGGTGCATGCCGCAGGTGTTCGGCGCGGTCGAGCACACGCTGCGGCACGCACGCGACGTGCTCGGCGCCGCGCTCAACGGTGTCTCCGACAATCCGCTGATCTTCGGCGACGACGTGCTGTCGGGCGGCAATTTCCACGCCGAGCCGATCGGCTTCATCAGCGACTTTCTCGCGATCGCCGTGGCCGAGCTTGCCAGCACGTCAGAGCGGCGCATCGACCTGCTCGACCGCCGCGTCAACCCGAACCTGAACATGTTCCTGACGACCGAGCCCGGCCTCGAGTCGGGCTTCATGATCGCGCACGTGACCGCAGCGGCCCTGGTCTCCGAGAACAAGACTTACGCTCATCCCGCCTCCGTCGACAGCCTGCCCACCTCGGCGGGCCAGGAAGACCACGTGAGCATGGCGCCGTGGGCGGGGCGCAAGCTCGCAAAGATCTGCGACAACACGGCGCGCGTGCTGGGCATCGAGCTGCTCGCGGCCGCGCATGCGCTCGATTCGCTGCAGCCGCTCACGACCACCGCAGAGCTGCAGCGGCTGCACGCCGCCGTGCGCGAGCTCGTTGCGTACCAGCCCGACGACCATCGCCTCGACCGTGATATCGGCCGCCTGGCACAACTGGTCGAATCGGGCCAGCTCGCCGCCCTGATTCCGGCCACCTGAGCGGCGCCGCAACCCATGCTGGGCGTCATCGCGGTCTGCGTCGCTTTCGCCCTGCTCGCGCTGCTGGTTTCCTTGAGCCGCTGGCTGGCGCACCGTCCCTGGGCGGCCGCGGGCAACCTCGCGGTGGGGCTGGGGCTGCTCGCGTTCGCGCATTGGCTGTGGCCGCCGGTGCTGCACCTGCAGACCTACGAGCCGATGCGCGCGAAACCCGCCGTCGTCGCGCAGTTGCACAGTGAACGCACCGGGCCCAGCTCGTATCGCGTGACGCTCACGCGCCTGCCGGCCGGCCAGATGCAGGTGCTGGAGATGGCGGGCGACGAATGGCGCCTGGATGCGCGGACACTGGTATGGATCGGCCGCGCCGCCGCGCTGGGGCTGCCCGACAGCTTCCGGCTCGACCGCCTGAGCGGCCGCCACCTGCAGACTTCGACCTCCACCCCGCCAGCGAGCTACGCCCTGAGCGACGAGGATGAACCCGGCGAGGACATCTGGGCGCAGGCCCGGACGCAATCGCAGTGGCAGTCACGCATCGACGCCCGCCACGCCTACGGCCCCTGGCGGGCACTGGCCGACGGCGCCCGGTTTGACGTGGCCCTGGTCCGGAAACCGGGCGCGCCGGAGGCCCAGCTGGAGGTAGGACCCGCCAACGAAGCGGCTGCCAAGGCGATGCGCTACACTAAAAGCGAAAGCGTTCGGACCAAGGAATGACCGTCATGTCCGTGTACGTCGATTCCAGCAGTCGCCTGCACCACGACCAGGAGCGCAGCCTCGCCCTGGCGTGCCCACATTGCCAGGTGTATTCGCACATCAGCCCGGTCTCGATCCCACAGTATTCGGAACTGGTGGCCAGCCGCCCCAATCACGTGGGCATCGTCTACCGCTGCGATTCCTGCAGCGCACCGATTTTCCTCAAGTTCGCCGTGAAGATGTACGCGGCCAACCGCGTCGAACTCGCGAACAATTTCGTCGAACTGGAGCGCGCGAAGGAAAAATTCAGCTTCACCTACCTGCCCGAGAACGTCGAACGCCTGTTCCGGGAAGCGCTGGGCTGTTATTCGTCGGGCCACTTCAATGCGTTTGCATCGATGTGCCGGCGCACTACCCAGGCCATCTTCCAGGACCTGGGCGAGAACGGCCGGCTGCGCATCTTCGAGCAGCTGCGCGAGGCCCGCGAGATGGCCGAAATCGACAACGACACGTTCGGCATCGTCAAGAAAGTGCTGTTCTCGAACGATTCTGATCCGGCGCCGCAGTGGCCGGAAATGACCTCGAGCGAGGCCGGCGTGCTGCTCGAACTGGTCAAGGACATGCTGTACGGCGCCTACGTGCGCAAAGGCAAGCTGCAGCAGGCGATGATGGTGCGAAAGTTCTTCGCCGAAGAAACGCTCGACAAGATCACGCCGATCGGGCGCGTTGCCAGAAGTGAATAGGGTAGGGATTAGGGATTAGGGACTAGGGACTAGGGACTAGGGACTAGGGAATAGGGAATAGTCAGAGGTGCACACTTTGGCTATTCCTTATTCCCTAATCCCTAATCCCTAGTCCCTAGTCCCTAGTCCCTAGTCCCTTCCTAACCCACCCAGACGCGGGCATTGCGGAACATCCGCATCCAGCCGCCGTCCTCGCCCCAGCTTTCCGGGTGCCACGAGTTCTGAACCGTGCGGTACACGCGCTCGGGGTGCGGCATCACGATCGTCACGCGGCCATCCGCGGTCGTGAGGCCCGTGATGCCGGCCGGTGAGCCGTTCGGGTTCGACGGGTAACGCAGCGCCGGCTGGCCGTGGTTGTCGACCCAGCGCAGGCTGACGAGACCGCCGTTCGCGCAGTCTTTCTCCGCCGCCTCGTCCGCGAACTCGGCACGGCCTTCACCGTGCGCCACCGCGATCGGCAGCACCGAACCTTCCATGCCGCGGAAGAATATCGACGGCGTCGGCAGGATCTCGACGAGGCCCACGCGTCCCTCGAACTGCTCCGAGCGATTGCGGACGAAACGCGGCCAGTGCGCCGTGCCGGGGATCAGCGGTTTCAATGCCGACATCATCTGGCAGCCGTTGCACACGCCCAGCGCAAAGCTGTCGGGGCGCGCGAAGAACGCTGCGAACTGCTCGCGCAGCGCGGCATTGAACAGGATCGACTTGGCCCAGCCCTCGCCCGCGCCGAGCACGTCGCCGTACGAGAAGCCGCCGCACGCAACCACGCCCTTGAAGCGGTCGA
>CAVVBC010000035.1:0-76285 GCA_963746325.1 uncultured Gammaproteobacteria bacterium
GCTGATGGTGGTGGCGATCCTTCCGCTGGGGCTGATCGGCGTGGTGATGTCGCTGCTGGTGTTCAACCGGCCGCTGGGCTTCGTGGCCATCCTCGGCATCCTGGCGCTGATCGGCATGATCGCCAAGAACACTTTGATCCTGATCGTCTCGATCGAGGAGGAGCGCGCCACCGGCCTCGCGGTGCACGATGCGGTCGTGAGCTGCGCCACCAACCGGCTTGCGGCCGATGATGCTGACCGCGGTGTCCACCGTGCTCGGCCTGTTGCCGATCGCACCGACGGTGTTCTGGGGGCCGATGGCGTTTGCCATCATGGGCGGGCTGTTGGTGGCCACGCTGCTGACGCTGATCTTCCTGCCGGCGCTGTACATCGGTGCTCGGGAACGAGAAGCCGGCGCAACCGGCCCCTGCAACCGCGGCCGCGACAGGTTGAGCGGACATGGCGGCGCGGACCGTGCTCGAGATCTACCTCGCGGACATCCGGCGGCTGTTTAACTCGATGGACCCGGCCCCGTTCCGCGAGCGGGACCTCGATCCGAACGCGGCCGACTACATCGTCGACTGGGCCGAGGAGCTGCCGCGCCGACGGCTCGCTGGCGCTCGTCGTCAAGCTGGGAACGCCGCTCGGCTCCGGGGACAACGCCGGCCACGGTCGAGCAGTCGGTCCGTGATCACTTCCAGCAGCGGGCCGCCGCGACCCGCCGCAACTTGCGCGACATGCTGCGGATCGGTCGCTACAGCCTGCTCATCGCCTTGCTGTTCCTCGGGCCGGTCATCGTCATCGCCGAGTCGGCCGCGCACATGGTGCAGACAGAGCGCTATGCGGCGCTGATCGAGAACAGCCTCGTGATCGGGGCGTGGGTCGCGTTGTGGCGGCCGCTCGAGATTTTCCTGTACGACTGGTGGCCGATCCACGCCGAGGCCAAGCTGTTCGACCGGCTCGGTGCGATGGACGTGCGTACCGTCGGCGCCCAGGCGCCGAACAGTGCCGCCGGGCGTGCCAAGGCATGAGCGTCGGTCCCGACGCGCCTGCATCGCCCACGCTGCAGTCGCCGCGGCCGCCGCACTGTGGCGCGGCGCGGCGTTGTTCCTGCTCTGGATGCTGCTGATGCGGAGCGTCAAGCCGTCCGACCTCATGGTCGGCCTGCTGGCCAGCGCCGCGCCTGCTGGGTCAGTCTGCGCCTGCTGCCGCCCTCCTGCGGTTGCGTGCGCTTCAGCCAGCTGCTCGCGCTGCTGCCGCACTTCGTGTGGGAGTCGGTGCTGGCCGGCGTCGACGTGGCTCGCCGGTCGCCTCTCTCCGCGCATGCCGTTGAGCCCCGGCTTCGTCACCTGTTCGCTGTCGTTTCCGCCGGGGTTTGCCGCGCAATACGTTCGCGACGATCACCAGCCTGCTGCCTGGGTCGGTGCCTGCCGACGAAGTGGACGGCGCGCTCGTCTATCACTGTCTCGACGACACCACCCCGGTCGTGGAGCAGCTGTGGCAGGAGGAACGCCTGCTGGCCAAGGCGCTGGTCGCCGGGCAACGTCATGGCTGAGTTCCTGCTCGGGGCCGCCGCGTTCATCCTCGGCATGGTCGCCCTCGGGCTCGCCCGCGTCCTGCGCGGGCCGGCCGATGCCGACCGCATGATGGCGGCCCAGTTGCTCGGCACCGGCGGCATCGCGGCCGTGCTGCTGCTGGGCGAGGCGACCGGCGAGTCCGGCGACGGTCGACGTCGCCCTGACGCTGGCGCTGCTGGCGGCGTTCGCCTCGGTGGCCTTCGTGAAGGCCCGGTCGACGCCGACCCCCGGGCGAAGCACCGGCCAAAGACGCCCCATGAGCCTGGTCCTGCATCTGGTGGACCGTGGTCGCCGTGGCCGCGGGCGCGTTCTTCTTCCTGGCCGGCACCGTCGGCCTGCTGCGCTTCCCCGATACGCTTCACGCGCCTGCACGCGCTGACCAAGGCCGACAACCTCGGCCTGGGTCTGGTGGTGCTCGGCCTGCTGCCGCAGGTCGACAACGTGTCGGCCGGGCCTCAAGCTCGTCTGCATCTGGCTGCTGGTGCTGCTGTCCGGCGCCACGGCGTCGCAGCTGATCGCGCGCAGCCTTCGCCGCGATGGGTCACGCTCGTGAACGACGTGCTGAACCTCGGCCTGGCGGCGCTGATCCTCGGCCTGGCCGTCTGGACCATCGTCGCGCGCGAGACGTACGCCGCCGTGGTCGGCTTCATCGCCTACGGCCTGCTGCTGACGCTGGTCTGGGTGCAGCTGCACGGCATCGACGTGGCGCTGACCGAGGCCGCGATCGGCGGCGGGCTCACCGGCGCCCTGCTGATCGGCGCCGCCGGCACGGCTGCGCGGCACGGAAGCGCCGGCTCGCGCGGAACGGCCCGGGGTCGCGACGCGCTGGCTGGCGGCAGTCGTCTCCGTCGCGGTCACCGCGGCGCTCGCGCTCTGCGTACTCGTGCTGCCGGAGCCAGCGCCTACGCTCGCCCCGGAGGTTGCCGCGAACATCGCCGTCACCGAGGTCCTCAACCCGATCACCGCCGTGTTGTTGGCGTTTCGCGCCATGGACACCCTGCTCGAGGCGATCGTGCTGCTGTTCGCGCTGATCGGGGTCTGGTCGCTCGCGCCGGACCGCGCCTGGGGCGGGCGCCCGGGCCTGCTGCAGCAGGCCGAACCGGACGGCATGCTGGCCTTCGCCGCGCGCGTGCTGCCGCCGATCGGCATCGTCGCGGGGATGTACATCTTCTGGGTCGGGGCCGACGCCCCGGGCGGCAAGTTCCAGGGCGCGACGATCCTGGCCGCCATGTGGCTGCTGGTCCTGATGGCGGGCCTGGCCGACGCCCCGCCCATCCGCCGTCCGTGGCTGCGCTGGCTGCTCGTGGCGGGCCCGTTGGCCTTCATCGCGCATCGGCTTCGTCGGCGCGCTGACGGCGGGGGCCTTCCTGGCCTACCCGGAGGGCTTTGCCAAGCCGCTGATCCTCGTCATCGAGTTCGCGCTGATGCCCACGCTCACGCTGATCCTCGGCCTGATGCTGCTCGGCGCGCCGCGACGCGGAGAGGCGCCGTGAACGCCGGCACGCTGTTTGGCCTGTGCGCCGCCGCGTTGATCGGCCTGGGACTGTACGGCCTGATCGTCAACCCGCACCCGCTGCGCAAGATCCTTGCGTTCAATGTCGTGGGCAGCGGCGTGTTCCTGCTCTTCGGCGCCATCGCCTATCGGGGCGCCGGCGCCGGCATGGGTGGCGATCCGGTGCCGCAGGCCCTGCTGATCACCGGCATCGTGGTCGCGTTCTCGGCCACGGCACTGGCCGTTGCACTGCTGCTGCGGCTGTTCGACGAGACCGGCTCAGTCACGCTCTCGAGCGACCCACCGCCCAAGTCCGGGGACGATACCGGTGCACATTGAGGCGGGAATGACGCAACGGCTCGCTCGATGCTGACCACCTCCGGCGGTTGGCTGCTGCTGCTCGCAGTGCTGGCACCGTTCGTCGGCGTGCTCGCGGGTCTGGCACTCGGCGGGCGCAATGCGCAGCGCGTGGCCATGCTGCTGATGCCGGTCGGACTCGCGGTTGCAGTGGGCATCGCCGGCTCGCTCGTGCAATCCGGGGAGACGGTGGTCTACCTGCTGGGGGGCTGGGCCCCGCCGCTCGGCATTGCGCTGCGGGCAGACGGTTTGTCGGCCGTGATGCTGCTGGCGATTGCCGTGGTCGTCTGCGGTATCGGCGTCTATGCACGGCGCCGATTTCGGCAGCGCGGCGGGCGAACCGGAACAACGCGCCTCCTTCGTGTACTGGCTGCTGCTGCTGGCCGTGTGGGGCTCGCTGAATCTGGTGTTCGTCAGCGGCGACCTGTTCACGCTGTACGTCGCGCTCGAGCTGCTGACCTTCTCCGGCGTGCCGCTGGTCTGCCTCGATGGCAAGCGGCGAGACGTTGCGCGCGGCGTTGCGCTACCTGCTGTTCGCGCTGGCCGGGTCGTTGCTGTACCTGCTGGGCGCCGTGCTGCTGTACGGCGGCTACGGCACGCTGGATATCGAGTTGCTCGGTGAGCGCGTCCAACCGGAACCCATCGCGTGGGCCGCCGCAACGCTGATGACGGTCGGCCTGCTGGCCAAGACCGCACTGTTCCCACTGCACATCTGGCTGCCACCCGCTCATGCGGGCGCGCCGGCCGCGGCCAGCGCGGTGCTGTCGGCGCTGGTGGTCAAGGGCTCGTGGTTCCTGGTCATGCGCCTGTGGTTCGACGTCATGCCCGGCGTGGTGACACTGCCGGCTGCGCAGCTGCTCGCGGGGCTGGGCGCGACCGCCATCGTGGTCGGCAGCGTCGTGGCACTGCGGCAGGAGCGCCTGAAGCTGCTGGTCGCGTATTCGACGATCGCGCAGATCGGCTACCTGTTCCTGCTGTTCCCGCTCGCGTTCGACGCCAGCGGCAGCACACTGGTGCATGGCGCGGTATTGACCGGAGGGCTGCTGCAGGCGGTCGCTCATGCCACGGCCAAGGCCGGCATGTTCATGGCGGCCGGCCTGATCTACGCGGCACTCGGCCATGACCGGATCGCCGATCTCGGCGGCGTGGCGCGCGCGATGCCGGTCACGGTGCTTGCCTTTGCCGTCGCCGGCCTCGCGCTCATGGGCGTCGTGCCGAGCGGTGCGTATCTCGCGAAAAAGCTCCTGCTCGACGCCGCCGACAGCTCGGGGCAATGGTGGTGGACCGTCGTGCTGCAGGGCGGCGCGGCGTTCACGGCCGGATACGTCGTGCTGGTGCTCAGCAATGCGCTGCGTCGCCCGGCGGCGCCGGTCGAGCGGGTGAAGCGGGTCTCGCGACTCTCCGAGTACGCGGCACTGGCGCTGGCCGTGTGCTCGCTGTTGCTCGCCTTTGCCGCACTCGGGCCGGTGCCCGCCTCCCTCGTCTCGAATCCACTGCTGCCCAAGGAACTTGGGCCGACGCTGCTGGTGTTCCTGGGCGGTACTCTGCTGGCGCTCGGGTTGTCGCGTCGATCGATGTTTGGCGCCGGCAACACTGACGGCGCCGTGCGCCGTGCGGTCGTGGCCGTTGGCAGGGGCTTCGAGCAGACCGACGCGTTCCTGCGGCGCTGGCCGATCGCGGGCCTTGCACTACTGACGCTTGCAGCAGCGTTCGCCTGGTTGATGTTGATCCGGAGTCCGCAATGAGCGCCACACAAGACCAGCAACTCTCGCGCGGAGCCCTCGTCGCGCTGGTCGTAGGCTCCATGGTAGGGGCAGGTATCTTCACCCTGCCAGCGGCGTTCGCCCGCACCACCGGGGTGCTCGGTGCGCTGATTGCATGGAGCATCGCCGGCGCCGGCATGCTGATGCTCGCGCTCGTGTTCCAGACGCTGTCGCGGCGACGGCCCGACCTCGACGCCGGCATCTACGCGTACGCCAAGGCTGGCTTCGGCAGCTACCTGGGTTTCGTCTCGGCCTTCGGCTACTGGATCGCCTGCTGCCTGGCCGACGTCGCGTGCCTGATATTGATCAAGGCCACGCTCGGGCAGTTCTTCCCGGTGTTCGGCGACGGCTCGACCGCCGTGGCGATCGTGTCGGCGTCCGTCCTGGTGTGGGGCGTCCACGTACTGGTGCTGCGCGGCGTGCGCGAGGCGGCGGCGCTCAACACCATCGCCACCGTCGCCAAGATGGTGCCGATCGCCATTTTCGTCGTGGTCGTCATCGCCGGTTTCAGGGCTGACATCTTCGCACTGAATTTCTGGGGCAGCGCCGAGCACAGCCTGTCGGGCGTGGCGCAACAGGTGCGCAATACGATGCTCGTCACCGTATTCGTTTTCGTGGGCATCGAGGGCGCCAGCGTCTATTCGCGCTATGCGAAGGATCGCAACGACGTGGGCATCGCCACCGTCCTGGGCTTCCTCGGCGTGCTGTGCCTGCTCGTCCTGGTCACGGTGTTCTCCTACGGCGTCCTGCTGCGTGAGGACCTCGCGGCACTGGCAAACCCGTCGATGGCCGGCGTGATGGAAGCCATCGTCGGGCCGTGGGGACGCGTCTTCATCAGCATCGGCCTGATGATCTCGATCCTGGGCAATTACCTGTCGTGGTCGCTGCTCGCCGCAGAAGTGCTGCATTCCGCGGGCAAGACCAACACGATGCCCGCGCTGCTCGCGCGGGAGAATCGCAACGGCGTGCCAGCAGCGGCGCTGTGGCTGACCAATCTCGTGATCCAGGCCTTCCTGCTGGTGACCTGGTTCGCCGAGTCCGCGTTCACCATCGCGCTCAAGATGACGAGCGCGATGACGCTCGTGCCGTACCTGCTGGTCGCGGCCTACGGCTGCAAGATCGCCTTCACCGGTGAGACCTACGGCGCCGACGCAGGCGAGCGACGGGGCGACGGGCTGCGCGGCGCAATCGCCACGGTCTATGCGGCCGGCATGCTCTACGCGGGCGGCGCCAAGTTCATACTGCTGGCGGCGCTGCTGTACGCGCCCGGCACGTCGCTCTACTACCTCGCGCGGCGCGAGCAACGACAGCGCGTGTTCACGCCCGCCGAGATGATCGTCTTCGGCATCCTCGCCATCGCGGCGATCCTGGCGCTGGTCGCACTCGCGTCCGGTACGATCGTCGTGTGAACATTTTCAGTCAAAGCTCAGGCACAGGGGCTCGAGTCATGTTGCGCACTCTGACGATAGCGGCGACTTGCGTTGCCCTCACGCTGCCGCTGGCCGCCCGCTCCACGACAGGCGGCGCCAATGAGGCGACGCCGGCGGCTGCACCGGGCGCTGCGCCGGTGGCGGCCGGCAGCGCGTACCGCGCAACCGGCAACGAGCCCAGCTGGCGGCTGGATGTGAGCGCCACCGAGCTGTCGCTGATGACGGATTTCGGCCAGACGCGCGTCGTCGCACCCGCGCCAACGGTTGCAGTTGCAGGCGCCACGCGGACGTTCGTGGCCCGCTCAGCCCAGGGCGAAATCACTGCGACGTTCGTCGAGCGAGTGTGCATGGATACGATGTCGGGCATGCCGCATCCGCAGTCCGTGACCGTCGTCGCCGGTGGCCAGACCTTGACGGGTTGCGGTGGCGAGCCGGCATCGCTGCTGCAAGGCGCCGAGTGGACCGTCGCGTCGATCGACGGCAAGCCGCTCGTCGCGGGTTCGAAGGCGACGCTCACGTTCGCGACGGACGGAAAGCTGTCGGGTCACGCCTCCTGCAACCGCTTCATGAGCGAATACAGGCTCTCAGGCGAGGGGCTCTCGATCGCGAGCGCGGCCGGCACCCGGATGATGTGCGAGGCGCCGTTGATGCAACAGGAGCAGGCCTTCCTCGCGGCGCTCAGCAGCACACAGGGCTTCGCGATCGCGGCCGACGGAGCCCTGCTGCTACGAACGGGAGATGGACGCACCATCGAGGCCCGGCGCCCCTGAGGCCACCGCCGAGCCTTGCGGCTGCAGCGTGCGCCGGTACAGCATGCGGCAGACCAGCAGGCCCGCGACGGCTGCAGCGAGATGCTTGAGCGAATGGCCACTCGCGAGGTGGCCCAGCTCGTACAGCTGTTTGTCGAACGTCTCCAGCAGCTTCGCCACCACGTAGCCCGCGAACACCCAGTAGATGTCGTCGCCGCGCGTGTAGCGTGACGGGTGCTGCCGCGCCAGCAGGAACAGGATCACCACGGAGTAGCCCTGCAGCACGGCGTACGGCATGACGTTGCCGGCGCCCGCACGTTCCGTCGCCCGCCAGTACAGGACGGAGCCCGCGCCGACCAGCAGCATCGGCAACAGCAGGATGAGTCCCTTCCGGATATCGATGCGATCGACCACCTGGGCCGACACCAGCGACATGAACGCGATGGTCATCGGCAGCCGGTCCCAGAACAGCCGCTCGTTGTCGGGCACGAGGTGGTAGTAGGCCGAGCCGAGCCCCGTCAGCACCATTCCCGCGAAAAACACCGCATAGGGCCAGCGCTCGACATTCGCCGCGAAGACCGTGCGCGGTCGCAGGACGACCGCGAATCCGGCCAGGCCGGCCAGTACGAAGGCCGCGTTGGACACCACGTCGAGGAAATTCTCGATGCCGAGCATCGTTCGATGATCGGCGAAGTCGTGATAGTCGACCGGCTGGGGCATGGGCGGCAGCAGGAACGCCGCCAGCACGCTCAGTACCGTGAAGCCAACGATGTACCTGCTGCGGGCACGCACGGGGACAGCCTAGGGTCGACGCGTGGCGCCGCGTACCCAGGTTCGCATCAGCGCGAACAGGGAACCGCCCGTGAGCATGCCGAGCACGTAGATGAGCAGCACCAGCACCGAGACCGGGAGCGTGATGCTCGCCGAGAACAGCGAGATGGTGACGGTTTCGAGATTCTGGATCTTGAACAGGATGACGAGGCCCGCCGCAACGGCGATCAGCGCCATGTAGACGTAACGCATATGACAGTCCCCCTCGTAAACGATCTGAGAATCAGCTTAGCACCTCGCCTGGTTTGCGACGCGGCAGCCTGCCTGCCGGGACGAATGCCAGCAGCCCCAGGACCGCCAGCAACAGGAACGTAAGCTTGAGCGCGCGCAACCGGGCGTCCGCATTGATCTGCAGTGCGGCCTCCACCTGGTCGGGCGTCGCCGGCGTCCGCGCCATCACCTCGAGCAGCCGGTCGTTGCTGATGAACCTGACATTGTCGAGATCGACGGTCGAGATCAGCGCCGGCGGGATCGTCGGGTGATCGACCAGGGCGCGCTCGATGTTGGCGGCCAGTATTCCCACCACGAGCGCACCCGTGACCGCCGTGCCGACCGCGGTGGCAAGATTGCTCACGGTGCCACGCAGCGCACCGACGTCGCCGGCGAACTGCGGCGGCGAAGACGTGACCAGCACGTTGAACAGGAGGGTCGAAAGCGCGCCCTGGCCGAGACCCACCAGCATCAGCGCGAGGACGACGACGGCGTTGCTCCAGTCGTTGCGTACGGTCATTGCCAGCAGCATGGTGCCGGCGGTGACCGTCGCGAAGGCGATACGGGCGATCTGTCGCGGCGTCATCCGGTCATAGAGCTGCACCACCAGGAAAGCCGCAGCAAGGACCGCGAGCTGATACGGAATCAGGGCGACGGCCGTCTCCAGGCTGGAGCGACCCTGGACCATCTGGATATAGAGCGGAATCATGAACGTGATGGACTTGCCGAGTACGGTGATGGCCATCATCGACACCACGGCCGCCCGGTCCTGCTTCGATTCGATGACCACCAGTTCGAGCAACGGCGTGCGGCCCGCTGCCTGCCGTGATTGCGTCCACGCGATGAAGAGCTGCACCCCAACGACACCGCAGATGATCATGACGGGCGCCGGCGACAGCCCGAGCACGCTGAAGGGCGACTTGCTCGAGGCAAGCAGCAGCCCCCAGTCGTCCAGGTAGTTGAATCCGATGCTGATCAGGATGGCCGCGGCCGCCGCAAGCAGTACGCCCAGCTTGTCGATCGCGACGCCGGGCCTTGCAGCCACCGGCTCCAGGTGCAGGCTCAGCAACAGCACGCCGATCGAGAAAGGAATCAGCAGCCCGAACGAGTAACGCCAGCCGAAGTACGTGCCCACCACCCCGGCGATGAAGAAGGCGACGACCGTCGCGATCGCCTGCACGGCGCCCAGCACCCCGAGCGCCGTCGCCTGCTGCCTGCCCTTGTAGTGATGTGCCGTGAGCATCACGAGCGCAGGAATGATGGCGGCAGAGGCCAGGCCGGCCAGCGCCTGCGCCGCGATCATGACTGCCGGGGTGGCACTCGTCGTCATGATCACCATCGCGGCAAGGAAGATGGCGGTCATCCACCGGAACATGCGCAGCGGCCCGAACCGCTGGCCGAGCCGGGCGCCGAGCATGGTGAAGCCGGCTACGCCGAGCGAGTACGCGACGATGGCGGTGACGACCGCGGTCGACGAGGTGCCGAAATCCGCGGTGATGCCGCCGATGGAGATCGGCAGCGCGTTGATGTTCCACGACATCTGCGCCTGGCCCATCGCGATGGCGGCCATCGGCCACCAGGAAGTACGAGGGGCGATCGTGGTGGCGGCAGGCAAGCTATTGATCATTTCTCACGGATGGTATGCTGCTTCGCGGTGTCACATCGAGGGGGTAGTCGCATGGGCCTGCGCAGGATGTTGGCGTTGCTGAGCGTGCTGTTGCTCGCAAGCGGTTGTGCCTCGTCGCCAAGAATGACACCGGCCGAGCGGCTGGAGTTCTACCGCGCCAACTCCGGTGAACCCGTTCGCAGTTTCCACAGCCCCAACCGACTCTGGGGCTGGCGGGCCATCGGTGACAGCGCGCTCACCGTCTGGCCCAACAGCAATCGTGGGTACCTGCTCGAACTGTCGCATCGCTGTCCCGACCTGACTTTCGCGTCTACCGTCGGCCTGACGACTCGCACCGGTCGTGTCTCGGCGGGATTCGACAGCATCGTCGTCCCGCGCAGCGGCACCCAGGGCGGCGTGGGCCAGATCGGCACCATCCAGACGACGGGCCCGCAACGCACCAGTGCCTCGATGAACCGCACGACGTGTCGCATCGCCACGATCCGCCCGCTCAATACGCGCGTCGTCAAGGAACCCAAGCGCGAATTGCAGGACGGCGAGATCCTCGAGCGCGATCCGAGCGAACCGTCCGAGCCGCCTGAGCCGCCTGAGCCGACCGAGTCGACCGAGCCGGCGCGTTGACGGCGAGGCCCGTCCCAGCCGTCTAGAACGACTTGCGGACGGTGAGCCACATCTCGGTCGAACTGTAGGCCAGCGCGGCGATGTTGCTGTCCTCCCAGTTGTACTCGATGGTCGGCCGCACGGACCAGCCGGACGCGAAGCCCCAGACGAGCCCGCCGCCGAAGTTCCAGAGGTCGTCGTTGCGAACCCGCAGCAGGTCCGGGTCCGTGGTGAAATCCGGGCGCTCGTCGTCGTACGACTCATTGATGTAAGACCACCAGAAGAATCCGTCGAGGGCGTCGCTGAAGGAATGATCGATCCCGCCGTTGACGCCCCACATCGAGGCGTCACCGTCCGGGCGATCCTGTGTGGCCCATTCCTGGGTCAGTTGCCCCCCAGCGTCAGCGACGTCCGGCCATTGGCCAGTGAATGCGTCCAGCTGCCCGTGAGTTCGGCGATGTCGCGCGTGCGACTGCGCAGGGGGCCGCTCGGGTACCTGCGTTCGCGGACTTCGCCGCCAATGGTGAACTGGTCGTTCTCGCCGAGCCCGATGCGGTAGTCGGCAAAGACGCCCCAGTCGTTGCGATACTGGCCATCGCCACGATAGCTGGCCCGCCCCCGCATCCCGAAGCGCAGGTTGTCGTCATCGACCGGACGACTCACATTCAGGTTCCAGCGCAGGTCCGAATCGTTGCGCCGGTTGCTGTCGTCGTACGAGCGGAAGCGGTAGTCGAGCGTGCCGTTGAATGCGTGGCGCTCGGTCAGGCTCCGGTTCCAGCCGCCGCCGACGCGGATGGGCAGGAAGGTGTCGTAATTGCCGGCACCGCCGAAGATGGCCGTCGAGCTGGACGTGTTCTGCCGGTAATTGCCGATGCCCGTCTCGGCGTAATAGAACGGCCGCCATTGCCGTCCGGCCGCGTAGTCGGCAGCGGCCTTGTCATAGACCTCGGTCTGGCCGTGCAGGTCCTGCGGCAGGTTGTCGTACTGCAGCACGGTTTCGAACTCGATTCGTGCCCGGGCGTACTGGCCGAGCGCGTAGTAGGCACGGCCCAGCCCCAGGTGGGCGCCGACCGAACTGGGATCGGCCTCCAGCGCCTGCTCGAACAGCACCAACGCCTCGGCCGCCTGGCCGGCCTGCAGCAGTGCCTCGGCTTTGGCCAGGTCGGGTGCGGCGGAATGGGCCGTTCCCGCCAGCAGCAAACTGGCAAATGTCAGGACGGCTGGCCAGCGGCTCGCAGTCCGACGTTCGCCGGCGTGCATTCTGTTTTCCATGGTGTCCCTCTTGGCGCGTGATTGGCCTTGTATGCCACTCCAGCGCGGGTATTTTCGGAGGCGGAAACAGGATAGCTTACGCAGTATGAAATTTGGCCAGGTTTGCTTCCCCCGCGTGCCATGCAGGGGTGTCATGCACTCGAGGAATACTTTGCGATGAGGACATTGGTAATCATTGCGGTGGCTGCCGCCGGTGTCACCGGCTGCATGCCCGGGCCCGACTATGTGCGACCCGAGGTCAACACTCCGGCCGCCTGGCAGATCGACTACGCGAAGGCCGCCGAGGTGGCCAATACCAAGTGGTGGGAGCAGTTCGGCGATCCGGTACTCAACGAACTCGTCGATGCCGCGCTGCGCGAAAACCTCGACGTGCGCATCGCCGCGGCGCGGGTGGACCAGTTCGTGGGCGCGCTGGCGGCGACGAGGTCGCAGCTCTATCCGCAGATCGGCTACGGCGTCGACGCGAGCCGGGTGCAGGCGAGCCGGGTCGGCCAGCCCCCGCTGCCTCCCGGTGCCGACAGCTACTTCTCGCTGTACCAGGCATCGCTCGGTGCGTCCTGGCAACTCGACCTGTTCGGACGTGTCCGGCGCCTCAGCGAGGCGTCCCAGGCGCAGGTCTATGCCAGCGAGCAGGCACGCAGGGGCGTCGTGCTCTCGCTGGTGTCGAGCGTCACGACCAGCTACATCTTCTTGCGCGCGCTCGACCGTCAGCTCGAGATCGCGCAGAAGACGGCCAGCAACTTCAACGAGACCTCGCGCATCTTCGATCTGCGCTTCAAGGCCGGCGTCGTCGCCAAGACCGAGGTGATGCAGATCAACTCGCAGGCGCAGCAGGCGCTGGCCGCGATCCCCGCTTTCGAGCAGGCCATCGCTGCGCAGGAGAACCTGATCTCGCATCCTGCTCGGGCGCAACCCGGGGCCGATCCCGCGCGGCAAGACCATCGACCAGCTCGTCGCGCCACTCATTCCGGCCGACCTGCCGTCGGTGCTGTTGCAGCGCCGGCCGGACATCCTGCAGGCCGAGCAGAACCTGGTCGCCGCCAATGCGAACGTGGGTGCTACGAAGGCGCTGTACTACCCGAACATCTCGATCACGGGCGCGCTGGGCAGCGTGAGCACGGCACTGGGCGACCTGCTCACCGACCCCGCGACCACGATGCTGCTCGGGGCGGGCGTGACCGGCCCGATCTTCACGTTCGGCGGCATCAAGGGACAGGTCGATGCGGCCGAGGCAGGAAGTCGGCAGGCGGAACTGGTGTACCGGCAGACGGTCCTGAATGCCTTCCGCGAGACCAACGATGCGCTGACGGGCTCGCAGAAGAAGGTCCAGGAAGTCGCGATGCAACAGCAGCGCGTGGCTTCGCTGCGCGAATTCGCCCGGCTGTCGACGCTGCGTTTCGACAAGGGCGTGGCGGGCTACCTCGACGTGCTGGTCGCCGAGAACGAGTTGTTCGCCGCTGACCTGGCGTCGGTGCGCTTGCAGGCGGATCGCTACGCGCAGGTCGTCGCGGTGTACCAGGCGATGGGCGGCGGCTGGGTGGATATCGCCAGCTCGATTTCACCCCAACCGCAGAGTTTCGCCACCTCCTGGTCTATGACTGACTCCGCATTCGCGCCCGGACACGGTCCGGAAGGGTTGGCTGCGCCAACTGCCTGGTCGACTGCTGAAGGGAATCAAGTACCTGTTCCTGGCCCTCGTGCTGACGTGGGCCAGCCTGGCGATTTACTTCTCGCCCCTGCCCTGGACTGCGCTGCGGATCGGCCTCGCCGTCGCCTTCGCGGCGTTTGGCATCTGGGCGCTGTGGATCTCGCGCCAGCGACGCATGCGGTGGGTCCTGGCGGGCCTGTACCTGGTCGTGCTCGTGGGATGGAGTTTCATCCGGCCCTCGCACGACCGTGAGTGGCGGCAAGACGTCGCCGTAATGCCTCGCGCCACGATCGATGGCGATCGCGTGCGCATCACCGGGGTGCGCAACTTCGACTACCGCAGCCGTGACGATTTCACGGTGCGGTACGAAGAGCGCGAGTTTTCGTTGTCACACCTGACCGGGCTCGATTTTTTCATTTCGTACTGGATGCCGGGGCCGGTGGGCCATACCTTCGTGAGCTTCATCTTCGACAACGCGCCCCCGCTCAATATCTCGATCGAGACGCGGCCGGAGGTGCATGAAGGCTTCGACCCGCTCGCGTCGCTCTTCAAGAAGTACGAGTTGATCTACGTGGTGGGCGAAGAGCGCGACATCGTCGGTGTCCGCACCAATTTCCGCGACGAGGATGTGTATGTTTACCGCCTGCGGCTGCCCGCGACCGTCGCGCGCAAGCTGCTCGAGGTCTACCTGGAGCGCATCAACGAGCTGGCCGATCGCCCGGAGTTCTACCACCTGCTCAGCAACAGCTGCACGATCAATATCGTGCGCTATGCCAACCTGGTCGGTCGCAGCGGCGACTTCGATCTGAGGCACTATCTCAACGGCTGGATCGACCGCTATTTTTATGACACCCGGCTGCTGAATACTCAGTTTCCCTTCGCTGAACTGCGTCAGCGCTCGCGGATCGACCCGGCCGTGGATCCTGCCGCGGACGTCCCCGAGTTCTCGCGGAACATCCGCGAGTCCAAGCCGGGAATGAATCCCTAGAACACACGCTTGCACCGGAGTACCACCATGTCCTTTCATCGCCCGTACCACCTGTCCCTGATCCTCACTGCGCTGTGCATAGCCGGCTGTGCCAGGAGCACGCCGCCGGAGTCACCGGCAGCAGAGGCAGTGCCTGCCGCGCCTGCCGAACCTGCAGCCACCCCCGCCGCCGCTCCCGACACGGGCAGCACTCTCACGGCCAATCAATGGCAGCTCAAGTCGGCAACCGATGCCGCCGGGCAGTCGATCGCCGCATTCTTTCCGTCGCCGGAAAAGCCGCTGGGACTCCTGTTCGCCGAGGGCCGGATCAACGTGACGGGCAGCTGCAATCGCATGAGTGCCGGCTACCAGTTGCTCGACAGCGCCCAGCTGCAGGCCAGCCCGGGACCGACGACCATGATGGCTTGCCCGCCGCCGCTGGGGGACGCCGACGCCGCCATCGCCGGGTTCCTGAATGGCACGTTGCAGGTCGCGATCGAAGGAGACAGTGGCGCGCCGCAGCTGCGATTGGCAGCGACCGATGGCCGCGCGCTGATCTTCGGCGGCACGCCCACGCCCGAGACCCGCTTCGGCGGACCCGGCACGCGCGCATTCCTGGAAGTATCGCCAAAGCCCTGCGAGGCGCCGGCGTCCGCTAGCCCCCCGTGCCTGATGGTGCGCGACCGTAACTTCGACGAGCAAGGACTCGAGAGCGGGACGCCGGGCGAATGGCGCGCCCTGCCTGCAGGCATCGAAGGCTTTACGCCTGCCGCAGGCGAACAGCAGGTGGTACGCGTGAAGCGTTTCGAGCAGGCCGACGCCGCGGGCGGCGCGCCGACCGAACACTTCGTGTTCGACATGGTGGTCCAGTCGACCACCATCCGGTGAAGCGCGACTGACGCTTCAGCCCGGCACGCAGCCTGCGCCGTCGTTCAGCGACGGCCCACGCCGTGCCGGGCTTTTCTTGCTGGCGGTGGCGTCAATCGGCCTTTTTCAGCAGGCTTGCGCCCACCAGGCCCAGGACGATTTCCACACCCAGGTAGACGACCAGCAGCGGGCTGGGCAGGCCATCCACGGCCAGGCTCAGGGCCCGGCCTGCGGCAAGCCCGAGCATGAACACGACCAGACTGTAGAGCGCGGCTTGCCTGAAATGGACTCGATAGGCGCCGAGCAGCCAGAACACGACCATCGCCAGGTACAGGCCCATGATGGCGCGGAACATGTGGGTGCCATTGACGTCTGGAACCGACACGCCAAACAGGAAGTCCAGGCTCGTAGCGGGCTGCAGCCCGTAACTGAGGGCGACGGGAACCAGCCCGACCGCAGCAACCAGAAGAAAAATCTGCCGGCTATTCACTCTTCGTTCTCCCTGCTCTCGAAATGCCGCCTGTCTTCCATCACCCCAGGCTCTTTGCCAGGGGCCACTGCTGAGCCACCGCCCCTGCTGCCAGCAGGACCAGGGCAAGCCAGTCTGCGCGCACGACCGTGGACAATTCGGGATTATAGGCACTCGCTAGCCGAGCCAGGACCAGGAACGAAGCGACGCTGATGAAACCGGCGATCAGGGCAAGCCGGTGCAGTTCCGGACGGAACGCCGCATAAGCAAGAAACGCCGCAAGCAGTCCGAAGAGAACGGCCCGGTGCCGCAGCAACAGCTCGAGCGTGGGGTCCTGCACGTCGATGCCGTACAGCTGAGTCAGCCTTGCCGCGCCCATGACGCCCACGAGCGGCAGGGCGTGGATGAGCGCCACGATTAGAAGTACCGCAGGGACGACGAAACGCATGTCATGACCTCGATGGGTGAGGCCGGTGTTGTATGCGGGGAATGCAGTCGTCGCAACGACCTCGGAGGTAATCGAGCCGTGGCCTTCAATGCGCTAGGGAAGCTCTGCACAGGTCCGCAAGTGACGTGTTGCGTGCGCTCGATCCGGTGCCTGTCATCGAGCTTGGAAAGGCAGACACGCGCTCTGTGACAGGCACCGGATCGAGCGCTCCGGCAGCGTCGCAGGCTGGCCTATCGCAAGCGTCCGATTCGGGACCGTTCCCAGAGCGCGTGTCTGCCTTTCCAAGCTCGGGGAACGGTCCCGGGTCGGACGCGCCAGCGACGGGTCACCCTCGCGTGTTCGACGCGCGGTGCCGAATTGGAAACCGGCGCGGCTGACCTTGAGTGCTCGGTGACGGCTACCGGATAGTAAGGTGACCGTGGCGGCCGCTGCGGACCTGGGCAGAGCTTCCCTAGGGGCCAACACACAGGTTCGGCACCGCAAGACGCTCGAAGAGATGCGGCGACGCCACGGCGGAAGACGGGTAATGCTCGAGCGCACTCTTGAAGTCCGGGTGGCTGAACGCCGCCCGGAAGTGGGCCACGGACTCCCACAGCGCGTAGTTCAGGAAGACCGTGCTGCCGGCGATGCCGCGATGCAACTGGGTTGAGATATAGCCTGGCTGCATCTTCATCCAGTTCGCATCCGCTTCCCAGGCCTTGAGCAGGCCAGGGATATCTTCTTTCGCAACCGTGAAGACATTGACCAGGATTACCGGCGACTGCTCGGTCTGCAGCTGCTGGAAGATCGGGACCTCGAGGTCGAGCGGTTTGAGTTGAAGCATGTATCTGACCCCTCTTGCTGCAAGAGCCTGCTATTTCTTCGCGGTCCGGGCGGCCGGAGGCAGGGTCGATCCGTACCCGGCGCCCAGATTCTGCCACAGGAACGCATCGATCTTCGCGAGCGCGAGCATTTCATTCTCGTCGCTCCAGTAGGAGTGGTCTTCATTCTCCAACTCGATCAGTTCAGTCGGGCGACCAGACTTTTCCAGCGCCTTCTTCATCGCGCGCGACTGGGCGACAGGTACGACGTTGTCGACTGTTCCGTGAATCAGCAGGACCGGAATCTTGATCTTGTCGACAAGGCTCGCCGGCGAAACCTCACGCAGCTTCTGCGCGTCTTTCTCGGGATCGCCGATCGTCTTGAGCGAGTACGCGTACCCCTCGGAATCACGACCCCAATTGCGCTTGCGCCAGGCGCTGAAGTCGGCAAGGTCGGACACCCCCGCCACGGATACCGCGCACTTGTAGAGGTCGGGGGTCAAGGCCGCACCGACCAGCGCGGCATAACCACCGTAGGACGCGCCGACGATACAGGCGCGCGCCGGATCGATGAGGCCTGCGGTTGCGAGGTGATTCACGCCGTCGGTGATGTCGTCCTGCATCTTGCGGCCCCACTCGCCGTAACCGCGCTCCGCAAAAGCCTTGCCGTAGCCGTCGCTGCCGCGGAAATTCGGCTGGAAGACTGCGTAGCCGCGTGCAGCGAAGTACTGGACCCACGGATCAAACGTGAGGTGGTCGCGCATTTCGGGGCCGCCGTGCGGGTACACCACCACGGGCAGCTTCGTTCCCGCCGGGGCGCTGCCGGGCGTCGTGAGGTACCCCGTCAACGCCGTGCCGTCACGTGCCGTGTAATTCACGATACTGACGCCCGGACGCATGACGTCGGCGAGCTTCGTACGCTCGGCGCTTACCCCTTCGATTTTCTTGGCTTCGACGCGGTAGTAGAAATAGGCCGGTGGATCGCGCGGGCCTTCGACGTACAACAGCATGGTCTGCGAATCCTGCGCGGCATCGTAGACATAGACGTTGGCGGTTTCCTCGAAGAAGCGACGCAGTGCGCGCACATGCCCGTCCAGCCGCTTGTCGTCGAACTCGCAGACCCGCACGTCGGCAATGTAGCAGTGAAACAGCACGCGCTTGCCGTCACGCGCGATGCGCGCGGAGGCGAGATCGTACCTGGCATTCTCGACGATCGGATCGCCGAACTGTTCCTTCTCGAGGTCGTACAGGTACAGGCCGACGCGATCCCGGCCGGGCGGGCGCGCGAGCACGTAGTACTTGCCGGGCTGATCGGAAGGACCCACGGGCTCGTACTCGGGCCGCTCTTTCATGTCGCGGATGCGCATCTTCAGGAATTGCACCCACTTGTCGTCCTGCTTGCGTTGCAGGCGAATGGTGCCCATGGAGACCGTTGCGCGAACGACCGGGTTGCCGTCGAGGTCCAGCCACCAGCCAATGACGCTCGCGAGCGGCGGTTCGACCTGTGTGCCCTTGCCCGTGTCGAGACTGACCTTGAACAGGCTGCGGCCGGTGTAGCCGTCCAGTTCCATCAGGATGTGGTTCGGATCCTGGTGGAGGAAGCTTGCGATATCGCCAAGATCGTACGAACCCGCGAGCGCCATTTCGCGGTTGTCCCCCAGCAGCATGACGAGGTTGCTGCCGTCGCGGTTCAACGCGAACAGGCGGTCACCCATTTTTCCGAGCGTCGACAACGGCATGGCGTTGATGTCCTTGCCCTCGGCAGGCCGCACGTGCAACCGGCACAGGAGGCGATCGTCGGTCTTCCAGTACACCGTGCCAATGCTCAGGCTCATGGCCGTGCCAGCCGACACCTTCGGCACGCTCTTGATGTACTTCCGGTCGCCCGTGGTCAGGTCGTGGATCAGGATCCTGTCCTCGCTCGGCTGGCGCACGATCACGGCCAGATAGCGTCCCGACGGCGACAACGCGGCATCAACGACGGTGACTTCGCTGAAGAGGTCATCCAGCGCGAGTTGCCGGCTCGGCGTCGAGTCTGGCGTGGCGACCACCGGCGGCGGGGCTTGTGCAAGTAGCGGACTGACGACGCAACAGAGCAATACGACGACTAAAGCTTTGTACAAACCACGCTCCCGAGCATTCCCTGGCCGCGAGATGGTCCGGAACAGTCCGTTGCCATCTCGATTTTGGTCCAAATAGACCATGAAGAATGCGTGCCGTCAATTGAGCAGGGAGTCCCGCTCCCGGGGCTGGCTACTTGTTGCTTGCCCCGAATCGCTCGACTGAACGCGCACGGGCTTTTGCAGCCTCTGCTTCTCGATTCCTGGGTTCGGCGGTCGTGACCAGTTCGCCCAGCAGGCGTCGAGCCGACGCTGCGACCTCTTCGACCGCCGCTTGAAAGGCAGGCTCATTGGCCTTCGAGGGAACCGAGAACCCACTGAGCTTGCGCACGAACTGCAGTGACGCGTCCCGGATCTCCGACTCTGTTGCCGGAGGCGCGAAGTTGAACAGCGTCTTGATGTTGCGACACATGGCCTGCGCCAGCTAATCGTGCGGCGGGAAGCGCTGGAACTGTGGAAGCTCGTGCGCCCGCTCCATCCAATGGATACGTTCTGCCACCTGGATGTGCGCTCGAGCCGGCACTGCCTCCGGCGCGTCGTACGTTGCACTCTGGATGTCGACAATTCCAGGGAGCATTTCGGCGTTGAAGTAGAAAAGCCCGGTTCCGCAGGTCCCGCAGAAGTGCCTGCGGCCCAGCGTTGACGACTCGTAGACCTTGGGGGCGCCTTTCGTGACCTTGAGCGAGGCCTCGGGATACATCGTCCACGCCACCATCGGCGCCCCGGCATGGCGGCGGCAATCGGAACAGTGGCACAGCGCGTGCGTCAACGGCTCGCCTTCGACTTCGTAGCGTATCGAGCCGCAATGACATCCACCGGCAAGAATCATGGCTCCACTCCTCGCAAATCCGTGCCGCCGCCGTCATCGTGCTTCTGCGCACGGTTCGGACGTACTGGCTTGATTCGTTGTTACAAAAAACCTTGCTCTTTGTAGCTGGCAAAGCCGGCCTTGGTAAGCGCAGCCAGCTCCTTGAACAGCAGCTTGTCGACCGCCGAAAAATTGAAGCAGGACTTACCCTGCATGCGGCTCTTGAGACCCGCCGAAAGGCCCTCGAGAAGTTCCGGTCGGGTATAGACCGGCATCAAGTGGAAGCTGACGTAGGACTTCTTGATCTGGACCGCGCCGAAGAACAGTGGCTTCTTGTTCTGCTGGATGTGCCGGGTATCCACGTACAGCTCTGTAGCGTCGTCCTTCTTGGCGTCGAGCTTGGCCGCATACGGCGCCATGATGGATCGGAGTTCGGTGAAGACAGCGTTCAGGTCTGGCATGCGGAACCTTCACTCGTCTCGGGGCAGTTCGCAGATCTCGACCGTGCCGCCCGCCTCGTAGATGGGGTTTCCGACGAGGAACGCCTTGGCATGAGCCAAGTCCTCTGCGCGAACGCGAATGAATCCATTCAAGCCCATGCCCGATTGCTGGTCCGGGAAATTCTTCCTGAATCTTGTTCCGAGGCCAATCGAGCTGCCTCCATCGAAGTGCCCTGATGAGTGGAGAGTAGAAAAGTAACTTCCCCAGCTTGCAGCATCGCTGGCCGCCACTTTGTCTGGTGCGTCGTCGTACATGAACAGGATGAAGTCTTGCATCCGAAGTATCAGGCCTCATCCTGCTGAGCCGACATGTGCACGAGCTCCCAGATATGACCGTCCGGATCCTCGAAACCGTGCCCGTACATGGCACCGAGGTCTTTAGCCTCGCGGTGCGCCTTGCCTCCGTGCTGCTGGGCCCGCTTCACCAGCTGGTCCACCTGCTCACGGCTCTCGCAACCGATGCAGTTGAGCACTTCCGTGCCCTGGTGGGCATCGACGATGGGCTTGTCCGTGAACGTCGCAAAGAACGGCTTGGCCAGAAGCATTACGAGGACGTTTTCTTCGACAATGACGCAAGCCGCTTGATCATTGCTGAACCGCTCGTTGAGAACGAATCCGAGACCGAGATAAAACGCTCGCGCGCGTTCCACACTATCAACGGGCAAATTGATGAATATGCTCAAGGTCACGTTGATTTCTCCTGGTGGGCTCCAGCCTGCTGGTCCACCGCCAGTCAACCTCGAATTGCCGCCTCGATTGCGCCGACATCGATTCTCGTCATTTCCATCATCGCGTCAAACGCGCGCTTGGCGACGGCCGGGTCGGGGTCGGCAATGGCTCTCGTCAGAACCACCGGTGTTATCTGCCACGACAAGCCCCACTTGTCCTTGCACCAACCGCAGGCGCTTTCCTGACCGCCATTGCCCACGATCGCGTTCCAATAGCGATCCGTCTCGGCCTGGTCTGCGGTCGCCACCTGGAACGAGAATGCCTCGCTGTGCGTGAATGCAGGCCCGCCGTTGAGACCGAGGCATGGGATACCCATCACCGTGAACTCCACGGTCAGCACGTCTCCCTTCTTCCCCGAAGGAAAGTCTCCAGGCGCACGGTACACGGCACCGACTGACGAGTCTGGGAATGTCGCAGCATAGAATCGGGCCGCCGCTACGGCATCGCCGTCATACCAGAGACAGATCAAGTTTTTTGCTGGTGTTGGCATGTCAACTCTCCATCGGATTGGATGCTGCCTGCGTGATTGGCTCGCTCACAGCGTCTGGCCGCGCGATCAACGCAACTCTTTTCTGACGACCACCTTGAGCCCGGACCACACGTCGCTGACCGCACAGACCTTGATGTCGACGAAGCCCAGGGGCAGCGCAACTGCGCGGATCGTGTCCTCCGTGACGTCGGTTGGCACCTTGGAGGCCTTCTTTGGCCATGACACCCAGACCGCAGCGTCGGCCCGCAGCGTCCTGCGCAGCGATGCGAGATGCGCCTGGAGGTCTGCCTTCCGCGTAACGAATAAATGGACGAGATCGACGGCCTGCCCTGCCCTCCCGGCAAACGACACCAAGGGTGGCAACGGATCCAGGAGAGACCTGTAGCCTTCTGGCGCTTCGATCAGTAAGACGTTCACGCCTTCCTTGATGCCAAGTTTCCTGGCCAGCGACGTACCTGAGTAGCCCGCCGTCACTGTGCGCTTTCCTCCCGCCTGACGACTACTGGCAAGCCTAGCCCAGGACCGCCGGATTGAGCCGCCAAAGTGCGAAGTTCAGGGCGGCCGCGAAGCTCGCCCACGCCAGGTACGGCATCAGCAAGAGGGCTGCCAGGCGATGCAGCCGCCAGAACATGACGATCGTCGCGGCGATGAGAACCCAGAGCACGACGATCTCCGCCAGAGCCACGGCACCCAGATGCCAGGCGAAGAAGAGCCAGGACCAGAGCGCATTGGCAACCAGTTGTGCTGCGTAGAACTTTAATGCGGCGCCGGCGCCACTAAAGCCATGCTCGCGCCAGACAAGCCAGGCCGAAACAGCCATCAGGATGAACAGCACCGACCAGACCGGCCCGAAAAGCCACGCCGGTGGTGCCCAGGCGGGCTGTACGAGCTGACCATAGAAGCCTGCGGCGTTGACGGAAGCCAGGCCACCGATCGCACCCGCGGCGAAGCTGGCAAGCAGCCAGCCTGCAAGCCCAACACTTTGTTTCAATGCAGAGAGTCGAGCCATAAGTGATCGACAGTGAGACCTGACTTTCGAGATAAGCTTGCGACGACGGGTTTGGCGACGCCGCGGAAAGCGTAGTTTGTACATCGACAGGAGGCACTATGCAAAAGCTGCTTACAGCTGTGGTTCTTTGGCTCGCGATTGGCATCGCACACGCACAGACGCCGCCGAAGCCTGCATTTGACGCCGAACTTGCCGCGACAGTGGGTGCGGACGACTATGGCATGCGACGCTACGTGCTCGTGATTCTGAAGACTGGACCCACTCCGGTGCCCGCCGGCAAAGAGCGAGACGAGATGTTCAAGGGGCACTTCTCGAACATCAATCGACTGGCGGCTGAAGGTAAGTTAGCTCTTGCTGGGCCACTGGATGGAGCGGACGGTTGGCGTGGCCTTTTCATTCTCGCGGTACCAGACATCGAGGAGGCAAGACGACTTACGTCCACGGACCCTGTCATCAGTAGCGGCGAAATGGTGGCCGAATACCACAAGTACTACGGGTCGGCAGGATTGATGCTCGTAAACGACGCGCACGGCAAGGTTGCGAAGAAAAGCTTCTGAAGGATGCCCTGGCTACAGAGCTGCGGAGAACTGCAGCTCCTAATGCGGCGTTAAGCGGGCGCGGGACCATGTCGCTTCAGAAAACACGGAACTCGCGCTCCGCGGCCCGACGGAACGCATAGTCAGGCAGCACTGCGAATTACGGCAGTGTGTACGTGAATTCGTAGCTGTGCTTGCCCGCTGCGATGATGATGTTGAATTGCCCAGCAAGGCCAACAAGTTCGTCGGTTCCAGAGTCAGGGACCACCGTGACGGAAAGACTCGGACTGCCTTGGCTCATGGTGCCGGAGTGTTGAAGAACGAAGGTTCCCTTCTTTCCCTTGAGCGCACCTTCGACCCTTTCGATCGCGACATACCCCGCGGACCCTTTGACTTCAGTCATTGCACTCAGCATCTGACCTTTGGTCGTCGCGACGAGATCTCCGGTGATCGTCTTGTCGATGGACATTCGGCCGATCCTCGAACCGTCCGGTTGACCTTCAAAGGCCAGTGGCAACAATTTGACGACAAACTCGCCTCTTGCAACTTCATTCATGACGGATGGCCTGGTTGACTGTGGAGTCGATTGTGCCTGTACTGCGATTGAGACAGTAGCGAGCAGGATGGCAAAGATGGTGGAGCGCATGGGTTGCTTTTGTACTATGTAACGCTCGCGATCAGCCACGACGCGAAGTTGGCGCGCCGGTCACGACTGCGGCCGGCGTGACAGACGAATCGAGATCGAGGTCCGCGCAGCCCCAGATTTCGGTCGACCGCGCGGCTTGAGCAATCGTCTCGCCGCCGGCGTTCCGACAAGCTCTGGAAGAACCTCACTGGCCGGCCTCGCCTTCGCAAGGCGTGGCTTTTGTCCACTCGGGATTCTCGGCGATCTTCCGTGCTTTAGCCGTCTTGCGTTTCATAGAGTTTGACCTCACGCCGATTTGCCTTTGCCGCGGGTTCGCGGACCGAGGGCGGCCGCCCTTGCTTACGTCGTGCGGGACAACATTGCCTCGGTGAGTTCCGGGAGTTCCTTGTACTCCGACGGCCTGACGCGGTGCGCATCGACCCGCGAAAGGTCAGAGCCCAAAGTACGACGCGAGACGGATTTGCTCACGGTCATTTGCCGTCCGCATGCTGAAAGCGTGGCGTACCGCGCCACGCGGGGCGTAACCGACGACGACCAAGCGTCCTTCCAATTGACCGAAGCAAATGACTCGCTTCTCGCCAGTCATCCTGGTCCCCTCGCTCCAAACAAAAAGGCCCGCTACTTGCGCAGCGAGCCCTTTTGATTTTGGCTGGGGGACTAGGATTCGAACCTAGGTTGACGGAGTCAGAGTCCGTAGTCCTACCGCTAGACGATCCCCCAAAGGAACCGTTGCGGGGATTCTTGCAAGCAGCGCCCTGACCGCTGCCTGCACCCGCGCGCTGGTTAGCGCTTGGAGAACTGGGTTCCGCGACGTGCCTTGCGGAAGCCGACCTTCTTGCGCTCGACTTCGCGCGCATCGCGCGTGACGAAACCGGCAACGCGCAGCGGCTTGCGGAACGCTTCGTCGTATTCCATCAGCGCGCGCGTGATGCCGTGGCGGATGGCGCCGGCCTGGCCGGTCATGCCGCCGCCGGCCACGTTGGCGACCACGTCGAAGCGGTCGGCCATCTGCACGGTCTCGAGCGGCTGGCGCACGATCATGCGCGACGTGGTGCGACCGAAGAATTCTTCGATCGTGCGGCCGTTGATCGTGATCTTGCCGGTGCCCTGGTGCAGGTGAACCCGCGCCGTGGACGACTTGCGGCGGCCGGTGCCGTAATTGGTGTTTGCAGGCATTGCTCTCAGCCTCAGATGTCGAGCGGCTTCGGCTGCTGGGCGGCGTGCGAGTGCTTCTCGCCCGTGACCACGTGCAGCTTCTTGAACATGGCGCGGCCCAGCGGATTCTTGGGCAGCATGCCCTTGACCGCGAGTTCGATCACGCGCTCGGGATGCTGCTCGAGCATCTTGTCGAGCGTGCGGCTCTTGATGCCGCCGATCGCGCCGGTGTGCCAGTAGTACACCTTGTCGGTGAGCTTGTTGCCGGTCACGGCGATCTTCTCGGCGTTGATCACGATGATGTGATCGCCGGTGTCGACGTGCGGCGTGTACTGCGGCTTGTGCTTGCCGCGGAGACGGAAGGCGAGCTGAGTGGCGAGGCGGCCGAGCGTTTTACCGCTCGCATCCACCACAAACCAGTCGCGCCGCACCTTCTCGGGGTGTGCAAAAACGGTGGTCATCGGAAAGGCTCCAGGCCCTGTCTGCCATGCAGAGAGCCGCGAATTGTATCCGAGCGTTTCGCTCAATGCAAAAGATCGGGTGCAGGGGTCGCAACCCGATCGGTTCTGCCCGTCGGTACGGGGGCCGCACACCCCTATAATATCGGTCTGACATGGCACCCGTACCTAAGACCCCCACCCGCGAAATCGCCTCCCTCCGGCGCCTGAGCCTGACCGACCGGCTGGTCCAGGAGATCGACCGTGGCCTGCGCACGGTGGCTGCCGCGAACGTGGCGGGCCGGCCTTTTCCGGGCCAGGACGCCGCTGAAACCGTGCATGACCGGGCGGCCCGCAAGCACGCGGCAGCCCTGATGCGGGTCAACCACGCCGGGGAAATCGCGGCCCAGGCCCTCTATCACGGGCAGGCCCTGACCGCCCGGAACCCGGCGGTCCGCGACCAGTTGCTGGCCGCCGCCCGGGAGGAAACCGACCATCTCGCCTGGTGCGAGCGCAGGGTGCGCGAGCTCGACAGCCGCACCAGCCTGCTCGCCCCGGTCTGGTACGCGGGTTCGTTTGCAATCGGCGCTCTGGCCGGACTCACGGGCGACCGCACCAGCCTGGGTTTCGTGGAAGAAACCGAGAAACAGGTGGTCGAACACCTGGAATCGCACATGCACGAGCTGCCGCCCGACGACGAGCGATCGCGGCGGACGGTAGCGCAGATGAAGGCCGACGAGGATCGTCACGCCGAGGACGCCCGCAACAACGGCGCGCTCGGCTTGCCACGGCCCGTACGGGCCCTGATGCGCCGGACGGCGGGCATCATGACCCGTACCGCCTACCGCCTCTGATGCCAGAAACTTGCGGCGCGGCGCGGCTTTAGGCTAAAAGCTTTGCAGCGTTTTGACATAAACACGCGCATATACACAGGAAGGGAGCATGGAAACCGGCGGTAGACCCCTGAGCGACATTCCCGCGATCAATCGCTTCCTTAGCTATTGCCGTATCCGGGCCGTACCGTCCAAGACGGTGCTCATCCACGCGGGCGACGTGCCCGACGTCCTCTACTACGTCATCAAGGGCTCGGTCGAAGTCCTGATCGAGGACGAGGAAGGCAACGAAATGGTGCTGGCCTACCTGAACAAGGGCCAGTTCTTCGGCGAAATGGGCCTGTTCAACGAGCAGCCCGCGCGCAGCGCCTGGGTGCGCACGCGCTCGCAGTGCGAACTCGCCGAGATGACCTATCCGCGCTTCCGGCAGATCGCTGCCGAAAGCCCCACGCTGCTGTTCGAGCTGGCCACGCAGCTCGCAAGCCGCCTGGACCGCACCAACAAGAAGCTCGGCGACCTCGCCTTCGTCGACGTCACGGGCCGCGTCGCGCACGCGATCATGGACCTGTGCAACGAGCCGGACGCGATGACGCACCCGGAAGGCACGCAGATCAAGGTCAGCCGGCAGGAACTGTCGCGACTCGTCGGCTGCTCGCGCGAAATGGCGGGCCGCGTGCTCAAGGTGCTCGAAGAGCAGGGCCTGCTCACCGCGCGCGGCAAGACGATGGTCGTGTACGGCGTGCGCCCGCGCCTGAAGGGCAAGGCCGCTGCGATGTCGCTGGCGGCGGCGGGTACCGGTGCGTCCGGCCTCGCGCTGCGCGGCAAGAAGGCCACGACGGCGCCGGACGACGAGAGATGATGAGGACGAGGACGACGAGGATTGAGGTTTTCACCTCTCCCACGTCAGTGGGAGAGGTCGGCCGCAAGGCCGGGTGAGGGTATCGGAACAGGACCCTCACCCTGACCCTCTCCCGCTGCGCGGGAGAGGGAACAACGGTTCACACGCCTACTTCTTCGCGGCAATGCGCTCCCGCATCGCCGCGATCGTCGCCTGGTAATCCTTCGCGTTGAAGATCGCCGAGCCTGCGACGAACGTGTCCGCGCCCGCCGCCGCCACGGCCCCGATGTTGTCGACCTTGATGCCGCCATCCACCTCGAGCCGGATCGTCGCGGCCGCTGCGATCGATGATCGCGCGCGCCTGCGCGATCTTCGGCAGCGTCGACGGAATGAACGACTGCCCGCCGAAGCCGGGGTTCACCGACATCAGCAGCACCATGTCGACCTTGTCGAGCACGTGATCGAGGTAGTGCAGCGGCGTGGCCGGATTGAACACCAGGCCCGACTTGCAGCCACATTCGCGGATCAGCCCGAGCGTGCGGTCGATGTGCTCGCTGGCTTCGGGATGGAACGTGATGTAGCTCGCGCCGGCCTTGGCGAAGTCCGGGATGATGCGATCGACCGGCTTCACCATCAGGTGCACGTCGATCGGCGCCGTGATGCCGTGCTTGCGCAACGCTTCGCACACCAGCGGCCCGATCGTCAGGTTGGGCACGTAGTGGTTGTCCATGACGTCGAAATGAACGACGTCGGCACCGGCCGCAAGCACGTTGCGCACTTCCTCGCCGAGCCGCGCGAAATCCGCGGACAGGATCGACGGTGCAATCCATGGAGCGAGCTGCTTGGTAGCTGTTGTCGTCGTCATGTGGGTCCTCACTTGATGCCGCGATGATTCTTCACGAGGTCGTACGCTTCCAGGATGCGCTGCGTGCGCTCGTGCGCCGCCGCGATCATCGATTCGGGCAGGCCCTGCGCCACCAGCTTGTCCGGATGATTCTGGCTCATGAGCCTGCGGAAAGCCTTGGTGACGGCCGCGTCCGGGGCGCTGGCAGGCACGCCGAGCACCTCGTAGGCATCGGCCAGGCGCGCGCCGGACTGCTGAGCGGAGCCTGCGCCCGGCGAGGACGACCTTCCACCCGCACCGGAACCGTAGCTGCCGGCGTGCATGCGCAACATTGCCTCGAGCGACGCGAATTCCAGGGGCGAGACACCCAGTGCCCGGCAAATGCGCTGCAGCACGACGCGCGGACGGTCACCGAGCCCGTTGCCCTGGATTGCGGCCTCGAGCTGGATCTGCACGAACAATCGGTAGAGGTCGGGCTGGTTGCCGGCGAGCTGGCGCAGGTTGGCAAGCGTGTCCTCGAGCGGGAAATCAGCCTGCTTTCCGGCCGTGAACAGCTCGATGGCGCGGAGCCGATCGGCTTCGGCCAGCGAGAAGCGCCGCATGGCCTCCCGGGCGGCGTCGATCTCGAGCTCGGTGACGCGACCGTCGCTCTTGGCCACGTGGCCCATGGCCTGGAACGTGGCCTCGAAAAAGGCGCGCCGCAAAGTGGACGTATCACCGCGCGGGAGCCTGCCGGTGCCGTTGCGCCGCCCCAGCGCACGCGTGCCGGCGACGTCGAACTGATGGCCCAGCACCAGGCCGACGATGGCGCCAAGCAATCCCCGGCCGATGACGAAGCCCAGGATCGCGCCGATGATCTTGCCGTACCAGCCTTGAAGCATGTGCGCCGGGGCCGTGCCCCTTCCCGGGAGTCGTTACAATGGGTGACCGGCCCGGGCCTTGCGTCCGCTGGGCCGGCGAACGCGGCATCTTAACAGCACCGGCGGCCACCCTATGTCCACGCCCACCCCTGCAGCGATCCCTTCAGGCAGCTCGCCGCCCATGCACGAATCGAACCTGCACGGGCTCGAGCGCATTCATCAGGGCAAGGTGCGCGACATCTACGCCATCCCCGGCGACGACCGGCACATGCTCATCGTGACCACCGACCGCCTGAGCGCGTTCGACGTCGTCCTGCCGGATCCCATTCCGGGCAAGGGTCGCGTCCTGACCAGCATCTCCAATTTCTGGTTTGCCCGCACGGGCCACATCGTGCCCAACCACCTGGCCGATCCGGCGCGCGGCAACCTGGCGCAGGTCGTGCCGGACGCGGGCGACCGCGCCCGCCTCGCCGATCGCGCGATCGTGGTGCGCAAGCTCAAAGCGTTGCCGGTCGAAGCGGTGGTGCGCGGCTACCTGATCGGGTCGGGCTGGAAGGACTACCAGCGCACCGGCGAAATCTGCGGCATCAAGCTGCCGGCCGGCCTGCGCATGGCGGATCGTTTGCCGCAACCCATCTTTACTCCGTCGACCAAGGCGCCGAAGGGCCAGCACGACGAAAACGTGGGCTTCGACGAGATCGCAAAGGTGATCGGCGCGGATCGTGCCACGCAGGTGCGCGACACCGCGATCGCGCTGTATAAGTTCGCCGCGGCGCACGCGCTGACGCGCGGCATCATCATCGCCGACACGAAGTTCGAGTTCGGCATCGACGAAGAGAACGGCGGTCGCCTGACGCTGATCGACGAGGCGCTCACGCCCGACTCGTCGCGCTTCTGGCCGATGGACACCTACGCGCCGGGCACCAGCCCGCCGTCGTTCGACAAGCAGTTCGTGCGGGACTACCTCGAGACGCTGGACTGGAACAAGACTGCGCCGGGCCCGCAGCTGCCGGACGCGGTAATCCGGCACACCAGCGAGAAATACGAGGAAGCGCTGCGACGCCTCACGGCCTGACGTCATTCGGCTGGGGGCGTCGCGGTGAATGCGCGGATGTTTCAGCTGCGCAATCGGCCGAGGCTTCCGGCAGCGGCCGCTCCGGTCTTTTCCCGCGCGATTTGTCGAGCGCCGCAGCTCGAGCGTCAGGTGCGCGGCGAACTCGAACTTTCAGTCCTGTGTGCACCCAGCTCGTCGCGCGCCCGCTCGAGCAAGGATCGCCGAGCATCGTGCGGTTCCTCCGCACGATGCTCGAAGCGCGCGAGACCATGAGCGCGGGGAAAGACCGGAGCGGCCGCTGCAGGAAGCTACCGCTGCCTGTCGCGCACCGGCGAGCGACGCGCAGCTCTCAGCCGTAGCGCGCAACCCACTCCGCGATCACGCGGTGAATCTCGCGCACGCCGTCCGTGAGCGCGGCCGGCCCCGGCTGCAGGATGATCGACGACTTCACTTCATGCAGCTCACGATCGCGCACGGCGGGCACGTCCTGCCAGCCCGGCCGCGCAGCCACGTTGCGCGCAGAGAACTTCTTGCCGCACCACGAACCGAAGATGATGTCGGGTGCACGGCGTACCGCATCGAGCGGGTCGGCGATGATGCGGTCCTTGCCCAGGCCGCATCGCGCGAGCTCCGGAAACACGTCGTCGCCGCCGGCGATGCCGACGAGCTCGGAAACCCAGCGGATGCAGGAGATCTGGGGCTCGTCCCACTCCTCGAAGTAGACCCGTGGCCGGCGCGGAAATGTCGCGGCTGTCGCGCGGATCGAGTCCAGCCCCTGCTCCAGCTCGGTCGCCAGCGCCGAAGCCCTGGTCTCACAGCCGATCAGGCCGCCCAGCATGCGGATCACGCGCAGGATTTCGGTGACACTGCGCTGGTTGAACACGTGCACTTCGATGCCGTGCCTTATCAACTCCGAGGCGATGTCTGCCTGCAGGTCCGAGAAGCCCAGCACGAGATCGGGTTCGAGGGCGAGGATCTTGCCGATTCTGGCGCTGGTGAAGGCCGAGACTTTCGGCTTCTCCTTGCGCGCACGGGGCGGACGCACGGTAAAGCCCGAGATGCCAACGATCCGGTCCTCTTCTCCCAGCAGGTACAACGTTTCGGTCGTTTCCTCGGTGAGGCAGACGATCCGCGTGGGATAGCGCGCTGCTGCGGCCGGCGGAAGATTCGTCACGAGCGATTGGCCTCGGTTGCCATGGGGCATGCAGGATTCTAGCGGCTCGGGCCCTGTGCAGCGGAAGGGATCCGCGCTTGCCTGCCGCGACGCGCCATGCAAGTCTGTTCGTGCACATCCCGCGACTGGATCCGCTTTTGCCCGCCCCCAACCTGCTTAGCAAGCTCCGGCTCCGCTTCGAGTACTGGCTGTTCGACCTGCCGGAAGAAGTCGACAGCAGCCGTACGCTTTCGCTGCTGGTGGGGCCGTTGCGCTATGCGTATGCGCTCGTGCGCGACTTCGTCCGCGGCGACCTCGGGCTGCGTGCGATGGGGCTGGTCTATACGTCGCTCTTTGCCATCGTGCCGGTCGTCGCCGTGTCGTTCTCGGTGCTGAAGGCGTTCGGCTACCACCGCGAACTGGAACCCGTGCTGTTCGAGTTCCTGCGGCCGCTGGGGCCCAAGGGCTACGAGCTCACGGCAAAGATCATGCAGTTCGTCGAGAACGCGCAGACGACGGTGCTAGGCACCGTGGGCGTCGTGATCCTGCTCTACACCGTCATGGTCATGATCCAGAAGGTGGAGGACGCGCTCAATTTCACCTGGCACGTCGAGCGCCCGCGCAGCCTGGCGAAGCGCGTCAGCGAATACCTGATCGTCATGCTGATCGGACCAGTCGTGATCGTGGCGTCGATGGTGCTGATGACACGGATCGAGGCCAGCGACGTGATGGCGCGGCTGTCGGGTTTTGCCGCCAACGCCACCGGTGAGGCGGGCCTGCGCGCGCACTTCGCCCCCTACGTGATGGTGATCGGGCTGTTCTGGTTCGTGTATTACTACATGCCGAACACTCGCGTGCGCTTGCAGTCGGCATTCATCGGCGCGCTCTTCGGTGGCGCAGCGTGGGTGGCGCTCGGTGCCGTGTTCACGCGGATCGCCGTGTACTCCACCCAGACTGCGGTGATCTATGCGGGCTTCGCCATCGTGCTGCTGTTCCTGGTCTGGTTGCACGTGAGCTGGCTGATCATGCTGCTCGGGGCGCAGCTGTCGTTCTACATGCAGCACCCCGAGCACCTGCGCAGCGGGCACGGGCCGATCCCGACGACCAGCGTGCTGCGCGAACGCATCGCGCTCGGGGCCATGTACCTGCTCGGCCAGCGCTTTTTGCAGGGGGGCGAACGCTGGAAGGTTTCCGATCTTGCGGATCACATGGACGTGCCGGCGTCCGTCGTGGATGGCGCGCTGCGCCTGCTCGAGGACCGGGGACTGGTACTCACCGCCGAAGACGACACGGTCGCGCCAGCCCGGGACCTTGCGAGTATTACCCTGGCCGAAATTCTCGATGCCGTCCGCCACGAGCTGCCGGACCCGCGCCGTCCCGACCCGAAGTCGCCGCCACCTGCCGAAAAGGCTGCGCGCATCGCCGACGAGGCCATGCGCGCCAGCATGTCCCAGACGACGCTGCGCGACCTGTTGCAAGACCCGGATCCCCCGCGCGCCGGCGCCGGGCCGGGTTAGACTCGCGCACTTTCAACGGAGCACTCCATGCAGATCTCGATGTACCGCGCCACGGTTCCCGTCTTTGCCCGCGCCCTGCGCAACCTGATCGCCGTCCTGCAGAAGGGCGAGGCCAGCGCGACTGCGCGCAAGATCGACCCCGCCGTGATCCTCAGCTACCGGCTGGCGCCGGACATGTTCCCGTTGACCCGGCAGGTGCAGATCGCGACCGACATGGCGAAGGGCTGCGTGTCGCGCCTCGCCGGCGTCGAGATTCCTGCGTACGAGGACAAGGAAGCGACGTTTGGTGAGCTGGTCGCACGGCTCGAGAAGTGCATCACGTACCTCGAGAGCTTCAAGCCGGAGCAGATCGACGGCACCGAGGACAAGGTCATCACGCTGAAGCGCCCGACGGGCGACGTGAGCTACCCGGGCCTGCAGTACGCGCTCGAGTACGTGACGCCGAACGTGTATTTCCATTGCACGTCGGCCTACGCGATCCTGCGTCATTGCGGCGTCGATGTCGGCAAGAAGGACTTTATCGGGCCGCTGTGACGGCCACCCCTCCCGCTGCGCGGGAGAGGTGCAATCAATCCCCGGCGATCGTCATCTCTTCGATGAGGATCGAGCCGGTGCGAATGCCGCCGCGCACGTCGATGTCGGACCCGACGTCGACGATCTTCTGGTACATGTCCTTCAGGTTGCCGGCGATCGTCACTTCGTGCACGGGATACTGCAACTGGCCGTTTTCCACCCAGAAGCCGGCCGCGCCACGCGAGTAATCGCCCGTCACGCCGTTCACGCCCTGCCCCATCAACTCGGTGACGTATAGCCCGCGATCGAGTTGCCGCAGCATCTCGTCGAAGCTGCGGCCGCGCCCGTGCACCAGCAGGTTGTGGGTGCCGCCGGCGTTGCCGGTCGTGCGTAACCCCAGCTTGCGCGCGGAGTACGTGCTCAGCACATAGCCAAGCAGGACGCCGCCATCGACGAGTTCGCGGTCGCGCGTCGCCACGCCCTCATGGTCGAATGGGGCGCTGGCGAGCGCCTTCGCCAGGTGCGGGCGCTCGGAGAGCGCGAACCACTCGGGAAACAACCGCTGGCCCGCCGATTCCAGCAGGAACGACGCGCGGCGATACTGGCTGCCGCCACGGATCGCGCCGACGAAATGCCCGATCAGGCCACGCGCAACGTCTGGCGAGTACAGCACCGGCGCCTTCATGGTCGCGAGCTTGCGCGCGCCCAGCCGCCGCACGGCGCGCTCGCCGGCGCGGCGGCCGACGGCCTCCGGCGATTCCAGCTCGCGCCAGTCGCGCAGCGTGCTGTACCAGTAATCCCGCTCCATCTGCTCGCCTTCGCTGCTGAGCACCGAGCAGCTGATGCTGTGCACGGTCCCGGGGTACGCCGCGAGAAAGCCCAGCGAGTTGCCGTAGGCGCGCACGCCGCGGTGCGTGCTTACCGCGCCGCCTTCGGAATTGGTGATGCGCTGGGGATCGACCGCCATCGCAGCCGCCTCGCAGGCGATGGCCATGTCACAGGCGCGCTCCGGCGTGACGTCCCAGGGATGCGACAGGTCGAGCGACGGCACGAGGGTGGCGAGATCTTCTTTGTCGGGCAGGCCCGCACACGGGTCTTCGGCCGTGTACTTCGCGATGGTGCAGGCCTTGGCCACCGTCTCGCGCAACGCATTGGCACTCAGGTCACCCGTGCTCGCGCTGCCCTTGCGCGTGCCGAAATAGACCGTGACGCCCATGCCGCGGTCGCGCTGGTACTCGATCGTCTCCACCTCACCGAGCCGTGCGCTGACGCTCAGCCCCACGTCCATGCTGATGGCCGCCTCCGCCTGGCTCGCCCCGAGCACCCGTGCCTCGGCCAGGGCGAGCTCGACCAGCGCGAGCAGGTCGGCGCCGTCGGCGGTGAGCGTCGGGGAATGGTCAACAGCAGGGGCGACAGTCGTGCTCATCGGGGCGGCGGCGTCCGTGATCGGGCCAGGTGGGCCACGCCGGTGATTCTAGCAGCGGTCCGGCCTCCTGCCCTGCGTGCTAGCATTCGGAAAAGGGCGGATTCATGGCGCGCAAGCAGGCATTTCCCGGCGAACACGACGGACAGCACGACGACGAGGCCGCGCAGGAAGGCTTCGACGAGGGGCCGAGCAAGAGCGAGCTCAAGCGCCAGGACCAGGATCTGCGCGCAATCGGCGTGGAACTCGTCGAGCTGCCGCTCGCCGAACTGGAAGCGATGGCGCTGCCGGAAAAGCTGCACGACGCAGTCATGGCGTGCCGCAAGATCACCGCGCACGGCGCGCGCCTGCGGCAGGAGATGTACATCGCCAAGGTGCTGCGCGGTGTCGACGTCGACCCCATCCGCGACACGCTCTCCCGCCGCAACGAAGTCGACCGCCAGCGCGTCCGGCGCGAGCGCCTGATCGAGCAATGGCGGGAGCGGCTGCTGGCCGACGAGCCCGCAGCGTGGACCGAACTCGCCAGCCTGGTCGAGCCCGCCGCCCTGCAGCCCCTGCGCTCACTGGCACGGCAAGCGCGGGCTGAACAAGCGGCCTCGCGCCCGCCTGCCGCGGCACGGCAGCTGTTCCGCCGCCTGCGCGAGGCGCTCGACAAGGCCTCGATTTAGCGTTTTTCGCCGCCGTCTGTACAATGAACCGGTGAAACCGCTCGTTGGCATCATCATGGGGTCGACGTCCGACTGGGACACCCTCAAGCACGCAGCCGAGATGCTGGAGCGCCTCGGCGTGCCGCATGAAGTGCGCGTCGTCTCCGCGCATCGCACACCCGACCTCCTGTTCGAATACGCAGGCTCTGCGCGTGATCGCGGGCTCAAGGTCATCATCGCGGGCGCGGGTGGCGCAGCCCACCTGCCCGGCATGTGCGCAGCCAAGACGTCGCTGCCGGTGCTCGGCGTGCCGGTGCAATCCAAGACCCTGAACGGTCTCGATTCGCTGCTTTCCATCGTGCAGATGCCCGCCGGCATCCCGGTCGCGACACTTGCCATCGGCGTGGCCGGCGCGACCAACGCCGCGCTGCTGGCCGCGTCGATCCTCGGCAACGAAGACACCAGGATCCGCGCGGCCGTCGACGCCTTCCGGGCTGCGCAGACCGACAAGGTCCTCGCCCAGCCCGATCCGCGCAGCCCGACGATCGCCACATGAAAATCGGCGTCATCGGGGCGGGCCAGCTCGGACGCATGCTGGCCCTCGCGGGCTATCCGCTGGCGCAGCAGTTCCGCTTCCTCGACACGCAGCGCGGATGCGCCCGGCGCACAAGTCGCCCCGATCATCACGGGCGCCTTCGACGATCCGCACAGCCTCGAGCGACTCGCCGCCGAGGTCGACCTGGTCACCTACGAATTCGAGAACGTCCCGGTCGAGGCATTGCACCGGGTCGCCGCGACTCGCCCCGTGTGGCCGCCCGTCGAGGCCTTGCGCGTCTCGCAGGATCGCCTGCTCGAGAAGCAGCTGTTCACGCAGCTGCGGATCCCCACCCCGCCGTTTCGTGCCGTCGATTCGCTGGCCGACCTGCGGGCGGCGGTGAAGGAACTCGGCCTGCCGTGCGTGCTCAAGACGCGCCGCCTCGGGTACGACGGCAAGGGCCAGCGTTACCTGCGCAAGCCCGCCGACATCGAGCCCGCCTGGAATGCGCTTGGGAGCGCGCCGCTGATCCTCGAGGGCTTCGTCGATTTCGAGCGCGAAGTCTCGCTCGTCGGCGTGCGCAGCACCACGGGCGAGGTGCGCGCCTACCCGATCGTTGCCAACACGCACAAGGACGGCATCCTGCGCGTGACGCTCGCGCCGCACCGCCATCCCGTGCTGCAGAAGGCGGCCGAGATCCACTTGAAGCGAGTCCTGCGGCATTTCGACTACGCCGGGGTGCTCACGATCGAATTCTTCGTCCGCAAGGGCAAGCTCGTGGCGAACGAGATGGCGCCCCGCGTGCACAACTCCGGGCACTGGACGATCGAAGGCGCCGTCACTTCCCAGTTCGAGAACCACGTCCGCGCGATCCTCGGCCTGCCGCTCGGCGAGACCGGCGCGACGGGCCATTGCGCGATGGTCAACTTCATCGGCACGATGCCCGACCGCGACTCGATCCTGGCGCTGACTGGCGTGCACTGGCACGACTACGGCAAGCAGCCGCGACCCGGGCGCAAGATCGGCCATTGCACGGTGGTGGCGGGCAGCGCGGTGGAGCGGGACCGCCTCGTGCGCAAGGTCCTGACGCAAGGTTCCAGCGTCGCTGACCGGCCTTATGTGACCGAGCGCGCGGTTTTACCCCCCGTTCCGTCCCGTATAGTACGAAGGGGGAATCGAGCACAGCGATGTACCTGGAACACTTCAAGCTCACGGAACTGCCTTTCCGGCTCAGCCCGGACCCGGCCTTCCTGTATCCCAGCCAGATCCACTCCCGCGCCAAGGCGTACATGGAGTCGACGATCTGGTTCACGGACGGCTTCGTCGTCATCACGGGCGAGATCGGCGCCGGCAAGACCACGCTGATCGAGTCGTTCCTCAAGGAAGTCGACCAGGACATCGTCGTCGCGCAGATCAACCAGACGCAGGTTTCGCCGATCGAATTCCTGCAGGGCCTGCTGGCGCAGTTCGGCTTCAGCCCGTTCCGCATGCGCAAGGCCGAACTGCTCGCCACGCTCAACAACTTCCTGATCGAGCAGTACGCCAACGGCCGCAAGGTGCTGCTGATCGTCGACGAGGCGCAGAACCTGTCGAACAAGGTGCTCGAGGAAGTGCGCCTGCTGTCGGGCGTCGAAACCACCAAGGAAAAGGTGCTGCGCATCATCCTGGCGGGACAGCCCGAACTCAACGCCAAGCTCGACTCGGACGACCTGATCCAGCTGCGCCAGCGCGTGCGGCTGCGCTTTCACCTGAGCGCCCTCACCGAGGAGGAGATGGGCGCGTACATCGGTCACCGTCTCGCCGTGGCGGGCGCGGCCGGCCGGCAGATTTTCGATCCGGCGACGTTCCCGCTCATTTTCCGCTACACGGGCGGAATCCCGCGCCTCACCAACACCCTCTGCGACACCTGCCTGCTGGCCGCGTTCGGCCAGGACAGCGAGACGGTCGATGTGACGCTGGTGCGGCAGGCGCTCGAGGAACTGCAGTGGCAGGAGTACGCCGCACGCACCCACACCAACCTGCCAGCGACGCGCATCGACGAAACCGCGCCGCAACCGCGGCCGCCGGTGGGCCGGGTGGTGCTCAGCATGAAGGGCGTGCAGCTCGATCATGCCCTGCTGGTGCCCGGCCGCTTCATCGTGGGCCGTACCAGCGACAACGACATGCAGGTCGACAGCAAGTTCGTGAGCCGCCACCACATGCAGTTCGTCACGTCGGTCGACGATTGCTACGTCGAGGACCTGAACAGCACCAACGGTGTCTTCCTGAATGGCAAACGGGTGCGGCGGCACAAGCTGCAGCCGGGCGACGTCGTCAAGCTGGGGATGCACGACCTGACCTACACCCGCGTCGACCTGCCGGGCGCCGGTGGCGACGACACGCGCGTCACCCAGACGACGGTGCTGCAGCCCTCGGATTACGACGAGGAAGCGGACGACGAAGCCGACGACCGCGACGACGACGAGCGCGACGGGCCGTCTTATTCGTCGATCGCCCGCGGATCGTAGTCCGACTGCGTCGTGCGGTAATCGCGCCGCCTCATCCAGAGCAGCGCCCCGACGGTGACCAGCGCACCGCCCCCGACGAACAGCAGCGTGCGTGGCGAGTGCTCGACCCAGTACGCCACGGCAAAGCACGCAGCGCCCGCAACGATCGCCGCGTAGGGCACGGCTTCATAGACGGGTCGGGGCAGCCACATCACGACAGGTCAGCCCGTGCCGCCGACCGTGAGCGCGTCGACGCGCAGCGTGGGCTGGCCGACGCCCACCGGGACTTCCTGGCCTTCCTTGCCGCAGGTGCCGACGCCGTCATCGAGCTTGAGGTCGTTGCCGATCATCGATACGCGCGTCATGACCTCGGGGCCGTTGCCGATCAGCGTGGCGCCCTTCACCGGACGCGTGATCCTGCCGTTCTCGATCAGGTAGGCCTCGCTCGCCGAGAACACGAACTTGCCCGAGGTGATGTCGACCTGGCCACCGCCGAAATTGCGGCAGTAGAGCCCCTTGTCGACCGACGCGATGATCTCTTCGGGGGCATGCTGGCCGGGCAGCATGTACGTGTTGGTCATGCGCGGCATCGTGAGCGCGGCGAAGCTTTCGCGCCGGCCGTTGCCCGTGGGCCGCACGCCCATCAGGCGCGCATTGAGCTTGTCCTGCAGGTAGCCGCGCAGCACGCCGTCTTCGATCAACGTGGTGCACTGCGTGGGCGTGCCTTCGTCGTCGACGTTGAGCGAGCCGCGGCGGGCCGCCAGCGTACCGTCGTCGACGATCGTGACGCCTCTGGCGGCCACCTGCTGCCCGAGGCGCCCGCTGAACGCGGACGTGCCCTTGCGGTTGAAGTCGCCTTCGAGGCCGTGGCCCACCGCCTCGTGCAGCAGCACGCCGGGCCAGCCGGCGCCGAGCACGACGGTCATCGTGCCCGCCGGTGCCGGCACGGCTTCGAGATTGACCTGTGCCGTGCGCACGGCTTCCTTTACCAGCGCGCGCCAGCGTCCTGACTCGAGGAATTCGGTGTACGCGAACCGGCCGCCGCCGCCGGCGTAGCCCTGCTCGCGGCGGCCGTCCTGCTCGATGATGCAACTGACGTTGAGCCGCACCAGCGGACGCACGTCGCCCGCCAGCGTGCCGTCGCTCGCCATGACGAGGACGATGTCGTGCGATGCGGACAGGCTCGCCATGACCTGCGTGATGCGCGAGTCGAGCGAGCGCGCCTCGCGGTCGATCTGCTCGAGCAGCCTGACCTTGTCGTCGTCCGCCATCGACTCGACCGGGTCGATGGGCGGGTACAGGTTGCGACCGCCCGTGGCATGCCAGGCCTGCACGCTGCCGCCGCTGCCGGCGCGCGAGATCGCACGCGCGGCGTGCGCGGCTTCGAGCAGCGCGGGCAGCATGACTTCGTCGGAATAGGCGAACCCGGTCTTTTCGCCGGCAAGCGCTCGCACGCCCACGCCCTGCTCGATGCTGTGCGCGCCGTCCTTGACGATGCCGTCTTCCAGCGCCCACGACTCTTCGCGCGTCAGCTGGAAATAAATGTCGCCGTAATCGACCGCGTGGCCCATGACGTCGCCCAGGACGCTGGCGACCCTGTTCTCGTCGAGTTCAGCCGGTCCAAGCAGCGCGGCGCGCGCGACGTCGAGCGGATCGCGGGCAGTCGCGCCGGCGACGAGCGCGGCGGGCTGGGGAGCAAAGAGCGGCGGCGGAATGTTCGGTTTCATGCTTCCTGGCGGGGCGCGGTCAATGCCAGCCGGCGGTGCTGGACGGCGGGGAAATCCTGCCGCAGCCGGCGCAGCCGCGCGAGGTCCAATTCTGCCGTGATCACGCCGGTTCCGCGCGGCAATCGCGCCAGCACCCGGCCCCACGGCTCGACGATCAGCGAGTCGCCGTGCGTTTCCCGGCCATTCTCGTGGAAGCCGGTCTGCGCGGGGGCGACCATGTAGCAGAGATTCTCGACGGCACGGGCGCGCAGCAGCAGCTCCCAGTGCGCCAGTCCGGTGGGCACGGTGAAGGCCGAGGGCAGCGTGAACCATTCGGCGCCCTTGCGCCAGCAGTTCGCGAAACAGCTCGGGGAAACGCACGTCGTAGCAGACGGCCAGGCCGAGCCGGCCGGCGGGGGTATCGACGGTGACGGGTTGCGTGCCGGGGCACACGCCGCGCGACTCACGGTGGCTTTCGGTCTTGCCGGGCACGTCGACGTCGAAGAGGTGGATCTTGTCGTAGCGCGCAACGGTGCGGCCCGCGTCGTCGTAGACGAGGCAGGCGGCGGCGACGCGCGTTTCGCCGGGGAGCTGCAGCGGCACCGTGCCGGCCACGATCCACAGACCCAGCCTGCGCGCCTGCTCGGCGACGAAGTCCTGGATCGGTCCCGCACCCGGCGCTTCGGCAATGGCGAGCTTGGCGGCTTCGCCCACCCCCATGAACGCGAAGTTCTCGGGCAGCACCACGACTGCAGCGCCCTGCTTGCTGGCCTGCTGCAGCAGGTCTCCTGCAACGGCGAGGTTGCGCGCGACGTTGGCGCACGAGGTCATCTGGATGGCGGCTACGCGGGTCAAGGCGGGTTCCCTGTGGGTGGTCGTTGCTGTGCTCCAGCCCTGCTTTCGTCGCCGGCCGGCGCGGAGATTCGACTCACGACCGGCGCGGCCCAGGGCCCGCTGACATGGTAATAGGCCCGGGTGAGTCCCTGCAGCTGGTCCTTGAAGAGCTGGGAGAGCACCAGCACGCCGGCGCCGATCACCGGTCCGGCAGCGAGCGCACCCGCGACCGCGAGCGGTCCGCTGGGATTGCCGCTCACGACGATCGTCTGGTCGTAGTCCTCGGTTGCGAGCCCGGTGCGGCCGACGATGCCCATGTCGACCGCCGCGCCGCGGACCAGCAGGTTCTGCGTATAGGCATTGCCAGCCCGCAGTTCGAAATCACCCTTGATGCTGTTGAACGCCAGGCCCTCGCCGGTCACGTCGCGGAAGTCGAGCGCCAGCCGGCGCGGCAGTTGCGCCACGCTGAGCAGTCCCAGCATGCGGCCTGCGCCCGGTTCGATATCGCGCAGGCGACCGTCCTCGAGGTTGATCTGCAGCGTGCCATTGAGCGTCCGCAACACGTCCGCCGACGGCCCGCCCGGCCACCACAGGTCCGCGACGATGCTGGCTTTGCGCGCGTCGATCGCATCGCGGTAAGCCAGTGCCTGGGCGGCCGCCCGGAAATCGTTGCTGGTGAACGTGGCGCCGAGCCTGGTACGCGGTGCACCCTGCTCCATCCACCAGCTGCCCTTGGCGACGATGCCGAATGCGGGAGCCGTCGTCGTCAGCGAATCGAAGGTCAGGCCGCGCGCCTCGCGCGAGATCGATGCGGTCAGCTTGCCGAAGCGCCGGCCCTGCCAGGCGAAATCGTCGGCGATGGCCGTGATCGCCGGCAGCGTGCGCGGGTCGATCTCGTCACGCCGGATCGCCGTCGCTGCAGTGGCAGCATCCCTGGCGGCCACGTCCACCAGCTGCAAACGTTGCATCTCGAGCACGAGCGGGCGTCCGCGGGTGAAATCCTCGGGCACGATCACCACGCCCTGGGCCTGCGGGCCGGTGACCGCAACGCGCCACGCATCGCCCTCGCTGCGTAAACGCGCCACCACGTCCTGGAACTCGAACCCGAAGACCGTGGCGCGATCGAGATGCACGTCGACCGGTCCCAGCCAGTCCATCAGGCGCTGCCCGGTGCCACTGCCGGCAGTGTCGACCGGGGTCTTGGCCAGGGCGAGCCATTGGCCCAGGTCGAACTGCGGCCAGTCCCCCGACACGAGCAAACCAGGTTGCGCGGGCAGCGACACGGGTTGGCCATCGAACCGCGCCGAACCGCGATCGAGGCGCCAGGTGCCGTCGCGCGCGGCGAAGCGGAGCTTCGCGCGGGCGCTGCCCGATTCGAGCGTCACGTCGTTCATGCGCGCACCGGGCAGTTCGAGCCGTACGCGCGTCGGACGCTGCTCCGCTGCGGGCTTGGCGAATGGCTCGGGGGCCTGCACCACGAGTCCTTCGAGCGTGCTCGCGACGTCGAACTGCAGCGGCCACGCGCCGCCGCTGCGCCGCTTCTCGATGCGGCCCTGGAGTTCCCAATCGGTCGCACCGCTCATCGTGATCGTCGGCGGCAGGCCGATGAACGCTGGCAGCTTCGCGCCACCGGCGCGACCCTTGGCGGTCAGGTCGATCGCCGCCTCGATCTCGCGCGAAGTACGACCGGGCACGGCCGACAGCTCGAACGGCCCATCCAGGATCGAGCCGCGCAGGCCGGCGATCCGCACCTCGTAATTGTGCAGCTCGAACACACCCTTGACCCGCTGCGCCGGGGCGCGCAAGGCAGGCAGCGCGACGGTCACGCCGTCGAGCGCGGCACGCACGGTGTAGTCGCGTGCCGGCGGCGGCGCAGGCAGTTCGGCGAGCGCTTCTGCCGCGATGACCGGCAGCGTGAGGGTGACGTCGTATTGCGCCGGCCCGCTGCCCGACAGGCTCATGAACTGCTCGCCGACGATCGGGCCCAGCGGGCTTCCCTGCACGTAAGCAAGGGCCTTGCGCAAGTCACCGCTCGCCTTGCCCGCGATTTCGAGCACGGGCGCCTTGTAATCGGCCATGCGGAAGCGCGCTTGTCCGATACGCAGCCCGCCGAGCTCACCCGCACTGATGTCCGCTTCGATCGACGCGTTGTGGAACCTCGCTGCTCCGCTCGCGTTGACGACCGGCGCAAAGCCCGGGTAGTAATCGATCGTCACCCCGGTCGCGTCCGCGCTCGCCGTAAAGTCGCCTTCGCCGTTGCGGAACGGAAACTTCCGCACGGGTCCGTGATACTTGAGGCGGCCGTTGGTCGCGGTGCCCTTCACGAACGCACGGTCGAGCCAGGCGATGGTGCGTTCGCGCAGACGCCCGACCGGCACCACCTTCGGCACGATCGCTACATCGACCTGCGGGACCACCGCATCGAGTGTCAGCACCGGCGAGCTGCCTGGCTTTTCATACTCGATCTCGATGTCGACCCTGGCATTGCCCTGGCGATGCACGACCTCCACGGCCTTGGCACCGACGGTCCAGGCGGCGCCCTTGCGGTGCCAACCGCCCGCGGCCGTGATGCGCTCGAGCGCCAGCGGCTCGCGGAACATGCGCGGCCAGTCGAATTGCACCGCTGTGCCTGCGAGCGACAACTTGCCACTTTGCTCGGTGCCGTCCAGCTGCACCGACACACCGGACAGGCCGGGAAAGCGGCCATGCGGCGCGGCGCCGAGGCCGGCGAGCCGGGCGGCCACCGTGAATCCAGGCTCCAGGCCGGCGCGCTCGCGTCGCACCTTGGCGCGCAGCGACTCGACACGTCCGCTCGGCGCGAGACCGGCGAATCGATCGAAACCAGCCGGCGCGAAAGCGAGTGCCAGCGGCCACGTCGCCGCGAGGTCGAGGCCGTCAACCTCGAGGTCCAGCGCAAACCGCGTGACGGGCTTGCCGGACCAGCTCCCCGCGACGCGCGCTTCATTGGCTGTCCGGCGGGTTCCCGACTGCGCGCGCAGGCCGTCCACGCCGAAGGTCCAGGTCTCGCCTTCCCGCCGCAACTGGACCTCGCCCGCCAGCGAACCGTAGCGGACATGCGTCGGCAGCGACGGCGCAGCGAGCTGCACCATCTCCTTCGTGACCGTGGGATAGCGGATCTTGTTGTCGGTCGCGAGCTCGAGCCGCGGCTCGGTGATGCGCACGGTCTCGATGTCCGGCACGTTGCGCGTGGGCAACTGCAGATCTACGTCCTGCAAGTCGAAGCCCAGGCTCAAACGCGACAACCGGCCCTGGCGCAACGCGAGCACGCCCCGCACGTTGCCGCCCCCGCCCAGGGGCACCGCCACGCCAGCCGGCAGAAAACTCCGCAGCCCGGCGAGTCGCAGCGCATCTGCCTCGATCTCGATGCGTGCGTCCAGGTGCTCGCGCTCGTCGAGCGTGCCCTTGAGGCGCACTTCGAAATCGGTCCGCTGGCCGAGTTCCTCAGGCAGCCTGGCGTTGCCATCGAGTACGACGTAGTCGCGATCGCGCCGCAACTGCACGTCGAGTCCGGACAATTCGAGCGGTGGACGTCCGGTCTTCAGGTCGCGGAACACCACCACCGCATCTTCGATCACGACCCGTCCCGCCGGCAGCCGGTCGAAATCGAAGGGCGGCCTGTCGGCAGGACGCTCGCGCAGCCCGAGCAGGCGGATCCGGCCATCGGCGAGACGCACGAACGTGACGCGCGGCTGCAGGATGTGCACGCGACCCGCGACCAACTGCCCGGTGCGGAAGAAATTCCACAGGTCGAGCCCGACGCTGCCTTCGCGCGTGGCGAACAGCGCCTGCGAGCCGTCCGCGTCGAGCACGCGCAGGTCGCGCAGCACCACCTCGGGCCCGTACCAGCGCAGTCGCGCATCGAGTCGCGAATACTCGAGCTTCATCTGCGTCTGGCGCTCGATCCAGGTACGCAGCTTCTGCTCGTTGTGCGGCACGTACGCGATGGCGATGCGCAATGCCGTGACCAGCAGCGCCACGAGCACGAGCAAGCCGGCCGCGGTGCCTGCGACCAGGCGCCACCACCGGGTCGAGGTCACATGAGCACCACGTCGTACTGGTCCTGCAGGTAGAGCGATTCGGTCTGCAGCCGGATCGGCTTGCCGACCAGCACTTCGAGCTCGCCGAGCGCGGCGGATTCCTCGTCGAGCAGGCGCTCGATGACGTCGGAATGGGCCAGCACCATGAGCTGCTGCGACTCGAACTGGCCGGCCTGCCGCAGCACCTCGCGGAAGATCTCGTAGCACACCGTCTCGGGCGTCTTGACGAACCCACGACCCTCGCAGGCCGGGCACGGCGCGCACAACTGGTGCGCGAGGCTCTCGCGCGTGCGCTTGCGCGTCATCTCGACCAGGCCGAGGGGCGACACGGCCGACACGTGCGTCTTCGCATGGTCTTTCGACAGCGCCTTTTCGAGCGCCTGCAGCACCTGCTTGCGGTGCTCCTCTTCTTCCATGTCGATGAAGTCGATGATGATGATGCCGCCGAGGTTGCGCAGTCGCAGTTGCCGCGCGATCGCCACGGCGGCCTCGAGATTGGTGCGGTAGATCGTTTCCTCGAGGTTGCGGTGACCGACGTAGGCACCGGTATTGACGTCGATCGTCGTGAGCGCCTCGGTCTGGTCGATGATCAGGTAACCGCCGGACTTGAGCGGCACCTTGCGCTCGAGCGAGCGCTGGACCTCCTCCTCGACGCCGTGCAGGTCGAACAACGGCCGGCTGCCGGTGTAGCGCTCGACGCGCGCGCCGTGGGCCGGCATGAAGGTGGTCGCGAACTCCTGCATGCGCTCGCACGTGCGCTCGTGGTCGACCAGCACGCGATCGACGCCCTCGCCGACGAGGTCGCGCATCAGGCGCAACGGCAGCGGCAGGTCTTCATGCACGAGCGTGCCCGCGCGGGTGCCCGCCGCTTTCTTCGACAGCACTTCCCAGAGCTTGCGCAGGAACAGCATGTCGGCGCGCAACGCTTCCGCCGCCGCTCCTTCGGCCGCCGTGCGCACGATGTAGCCACCCGCGGCCCCCGGCGTGACGAACGACTGCATCAGTTCGCGCAGTCGCGAGCGTTCTTCCTCGGTTTCGATGCGGGCCGAGATGCCGACGCCGTGGCCGAACGGCATGTAGACCAGGTAGCGCGACGGGATCGTGATGAACGTGGTGAGTCGCGCACCCTTGGTGCCGAGCGGGTCTTTCAGCACCTGCACCAGGATGTCGCCGCCTTCGCTCACCAGTTCGCGGATGTTCTCGGTGCGCGTTTCCTCGCCGGAACCCTCGGCGTCGGCGGGCTGCACGATGTCCGACACATGCAGGAACGCCGTGCGCTCGAGCCCGATGTCGATGAAGGCGGCCTGCATGCCGGGCAGCACCCGCGACACGCGCCCCTTGTAGAGATTGCCCGTCAGGCCCATGCGGCTGGCGCGCTCGACGAACAGCTCCTGCAGGACGCCGTTCTCGAGCAGGGCCGCCCGCGTCTCGCGCGGGCTCACGTTGACGATCATTTCAGTGGTCATGGCGCCTGGGTGTTCCGTCCGTTCAGACCGAGTGCCGGAGCCAGCAGTTCCCAGGTCTCGTACAAGGGCAGTCCCATCACGCCGGAATAGCTGCCGGCGAGATGGCGGATGAAGATGGCGGCGTGACCCTGGACGCCGTACGCACCCGCCTTGTCGGCGGGTTCGCCGGTCCGCCAGTACCAGTCGATGTCATCCTGCGTGAGTTCGCGGAACTCGACCGTGCTGGTGCAAACGCGGGCATCTGCGCCGCCGGCATGCAGCACGGCCACGGCGGTGTGCACCTCGTGCGCGCGCCCGGACAGCCGGCCCAGGATCCGTGCGGCATCGGCCTGGTCGAGCGGTTTGCCGAGAATCTCGTCCCCGAGCGCCACGGTGGTGTCGGCCGCCAGCACGGGCCGTCGCTCCGCGACCGCCAGTTGCTCCCACAGTGCGCGCGCTTTCTCCTGCGCCAGCCGCAGCGCGTAGCGCGCAGGATTCTCGCCCGGGCGCGGCGATTCGTCGATGTCCACCGGCCGGACGGCGTGCGTGATGTCGATCTGTCGCAACAGCTCGCTGCGCCGCGGCGACGCCGACGCCAGGTAGATGGCGGGTGCGGCGCTCACCATGCGATCTCAGCCGACGATGACGTTCGGGTGCAGGTGGCGCTGTCCCACCAGCGAATTGCTGATCAGGCAGACATGTTCGGCCTTCTCCAGCAGCCTGGTGGCCTGCGCCACGTCGGTGCCGGCGGGAACACGCAGCGTCGCATGCACGTTGAACTCAGTGAAATGAGTGCGGCCCTCGACGCGGTCGAGCTTGCCTTCGACGCTGACGTCGAGCCCCGTCCATTCGAGGCGGGAAGCGCGGGCGACGGCGCGGAAGCTCAACACGAAGCAGTCGGCCACGGCACCGCTCAGCAGCGTCTCGGGCGACCAGAGATCGCCCGGACCGTCGAACTCGGCCGGCGGCGCGGTGGCCAGCGCAGGCAACCCGGGGGACTGCAGGGTGACGCTGCCGGTCGCGGTGGCAGCGGCCTGGACCGTATACAGGTGCGGATAGGGATGCATGGCGGGGCCTCGGGCACGGAAACCGGTTTCAATGGCAGGAATTGAATCGTGCCGGACGCGCCCTGTCCATCGACGCCATCCCGGTTGCGTCAGGCCCGGTGGTACGGCAGCCCCTTGATCAGGCTCACGGCCCGGTAGAGAGCCTCGGCCACCACGACACGGGCGAGGCCGTGGGGCAGGGTCAGGGCGGACAAAGACCACCGCAAACGGGCCTGCGCGTCGATTCCCGGTGCCAGGCCGTCCGGGCCCCCGATGCAGAACTGGGGCAGGTCTCCCTCGCGGGCGCGGTCCTCGAGCCAGCGGGCCAGCTGCTCGGTCGTGAGCGCCTTGCCACCCACCTGCAGCGCGACCAGGTAGGGCCTTGCGCCGGCCGCGCCCAGCATGCGCTGGCCTTCGGTCTCGACCGCCCGCCGCACGTCACCGCCGCTGCGGTCGCCCAGAGCGATCTCCGTCAGTTCCAGCCGGTAGTCGCCGCGCAACCGCGCGGCGTAATCGGTAAAGCCCGCGGTGACCCAGTCCGGCATCCGGGTTCCGGCGGCCAGCAAGCGCATGCGCATGACAGTGGCTCCAGCGGCCCGGCACCTGGCCCGGGCCTCGCGGACTCAGGCGCGCCGGGCGGCGCCGCCCTCCCAGAGCTTCTCGAGCGCATAGAACTCGCGGACACGGGGCAGCATGACGTGCAGCACCAGGTCGTGCAGGTCCACCAGCACCCACTCTCCGTCACGCTCGCCTTCGATGCCGTACGGCCGGAAGCCGGCTTCCTTGCAGCGCTGCAACACGCGGTCCGCGATCGACTTGACGTGCCGGTCGGACGTGCCGCTCGCCACCACCATCATGTCGGTGATGTCGGTGATGCCGCGGACGTCCAGCGCCTTCACGTCCACCGCCTTCATGTCGGCCAGGGCGTCGAGCACCACCCGTTCCAGCGCGGGTACGGCCCGGACCTTCGCCGGAGCCTTCACCTTGGCGGGCTTCGCCGCGGCGGCCGGCTTGCCCACGGCAAGCTTGCGGGTTGTGCGGGCTGGCGCCGCAGCAGAGGGAGCGCGCGCGGCCTTCTTGGCCGGGGCTTTCTTCTTGGCCGCGACGACACGGCGTGCGGGCGCTGTTTTTGCCGCGGCCTTGGTGCCGCGGACGGTGGGTCGAGCAGGAGAAGTACTGACGGACGATCGCGCTGGGCGCTTGGCTGCCATGCTTACCTCGTGGTTGGGGAATCGGAATAGCTGTGGCGCGCGCGAATCAACTCGCGCACGGCATCGGGCACCAGGTACCGGGGATCGCGACCGGCCGCGAGCAGGTCGCGCAATTCCGTGGATGAGATTTCGAGTTGCGTCACGGGCTGGATCAGGATGCGCCCCGCGAGCGCATTGTGCAAAGGCTCGCAGTCGTCGACACGGTGCCGGGCCAGCAGATCGCCGAGTTCTCCCTCGGACGGGGCCACCCAGCCCGGTCGCGGCGCGACGATCAGGTGCGCCAGCGACAGCAGTTCCGTCCAGCGATGCCAGGTGGGCAGGCCCAGGAACGCGTCCATGCCGACGATCAGGCACAGCGGCGTCGCGGGCCGCTCGGCGCGCAGTTCACGCAACGTCAGCACCGTGTAGGACGGCCCCTCACGGCGCACTTCGCGGTCGTCGACGACGAACCCGGGCTGCCCGGCGGCAGCGGCACGCACGAGTTCGAGGCGCTGCGCGGCCGCGACTCGCGGCGGTGCCCGGTGCGGCGGATCGCCGGCGGGCACCAGTCGCACTTCGTGCAGTCGCACGGCGTGCAGGATCTCGAAGGCGGTGCGCAGGTGGCCGAAATGAATCGGATCGAACGTGCCGCCGAAGACGCCGATCGGTGCGTGGGTCATGCCGCCGCGAGCCGCACGCCTGCGATGCGTGCCACGAGACCGGTGATCTCGGTCCAGGGTTCGCCGCGCAGGCTGCCCTTCGCCACGCGGTCGGCACGCGCCGCCGCCACCAGCAACGCATCGATTTCCTTGCGCCGCAGCCGCTGCGCGGCGACGCGGACCGGTCCCTGCCGGCTGCCCCACACCCCCTCGGCGCGCAGGATGCCGTCGATGTTGCGTTCGTTCGGTTCACGCTGCACGACCCGCGACACGGCGCGCAGGTCGTTGAGCAGCGCCCACAGGATGAGCGGCGGCTCGCGGCCTTCGCTGCGCAGTCCGTCCAGGATGCGCAGCGCGCGCGGGGCATTGCCGAGGAACGCCGCCGTCGCGAGCTCGAAGACATCGAAGCGCGCGTTGTCGGCCACCAGTTCGGCGACTGCGTCGGCGCCGAGCGTCGCCCCCGGCTGCAGCAGGACGATGCGTTCGATCTCTTGCTGCGCCGCGAGCAGGTTGCCTTCGACGCGGTCCGCCAGCAGCTGCGCGGCTTCGGGCTCCAGCGTGACGCCCTGTCGCTGCAGGCGTCGCGTGATCCATTCCGGCAGCTGTTCGCGCGTCATCGCCGGCGCGATCACGACGGTGCCGTGGCGCTCGAACTCGTTGACCCAGGCCGATTTCTGCGACTTGGGCTCGAGTTCGCCCGTGACCAGCAGCACCGTGTCAGGTGGCGGCTGTGCCGCGAGCCTGGCCAGGTGCTTCGCTGCGGTCACGTCCGGGGCGTTGCGCAGCTTGAGTTCGATCAGGCGAAGGTGGGTGAACAGCGACAGGCTGTTCGCGTCCATCAGCAGCGAATCCCAGTCGAAACCGCGTTCGACGAAATGGACTTCGCGCTCGCCGTAGCCGGCCTTGCGTGCCTGCGCGCGCAGCGCGGTCGCGGCCTCGTCGATCAGCAGCGGTTCGACGCCGGTGATCAGGCACACCGCGGGGAGCGGGGCCCGCGCCAACGCGGCCTGGAACGAGTCCGGAGTGGTTCTCACCGGGCGCAGGAATCCGCGGTCAGGCTCTGCCTGGGACTGGAAGCCAGTAATATGTCTAGGCATGCGCGCAGGATTATGCCGCCTTGACCCGCCGCATACTACCGGCTAGCTTGCCGCGCTCTGAGCCATAGCGCATGGTCGCAGGACATTCGATGCAGGCCCTGTCCCTCCCCCAGACGTTGCTGCTGCCTTTCGGGTGTTCCCGAACGGCGCGTCGTCGTGCGTGGGCGGTGGTGCTGCTGTCGCTGTTCCTGGCCCTGGCCGCCTTCATGCACGTGGCGCACACGCACGAAGCGGATGCGCCGGCCACCTACAAGCTCTGCTACGTTCTGCACCACGCTCGACCGCGGCGGCGCGCCGCCACCCGTCAGTCGCCGCCGCCGTGCCGCATCAGCCACCTGCCGCAATGGCGGTCGTGGTTGAGATCGCGGGGCCGCTCGGCACGGCCACCCGCACACCGCGTCAATCGCGCGCACCTCCCGCCCTCCAGGCCTGAACCCCGGGGCCCGTGCGGCCCTGCCGTCGCGTCGATCCTGCCGGATCGGCCCCGAGCGTTTTCCTGGAGTCTTGCGTGATGAATCCCACGATCCGTCGTTCGTTGGCCTTGGCCTCGTCCCTGTCCGTGCTGGCCGTTCCTGCGGCGCTGGCCCAGCACCCCGATCTCGAAGAAGTCGTCGTAACCGCGAGCCCCTTGCGTTCGAGCGCGATGGACCTCGCGCAATCCGCCGTGGTCCTGTCGCGGCGACGACCTCACCCGCAACATCGGCAGCAGCCTGGGCGAGTCGCTCGCTTCGCAGCTCGGCGTGACCGCGAGTTATTTCGGCCCCAAGGCCAGCCGCCCGATCATTCGCGGACTGTCCGGCGAGCGCGTGCTGATGCTGCTCGACGGCGCCAGCGCTCTCGACGTGTCCAACCTGAGCCCTGACCACTCGGTCGCGGTCGAGCCGCTGCTCGCCGAGCAGATCGAAGTGCTCAAGGGGCCGACGACGCTGCTGTTCGGCAGCGGTGCCGTCGGTGGCGTCGTCAATACAGTCGACGGCCGCATCCCGGCACGACGCGACGGCGAGTCCGTCGCGGGCGGCCTCGAGCTGCGCGGCGACACCGCCAGCGACGAGCGCAGCCTCGCCGGCCGGCTCGACGGCACCGAGGAAAACTTCGGCTGGCACGTCTCCGGCTACTCGCGCGAGACGGACGACATCTCGATTCCAGGCCTCGACTGGTCGCGCTACATCATCGAACGGGAACTGGCCGAAGGCGCCGACATCGACGCCACCGACGGCAGCGTGCCGAACTCGGACAGTGAATCCGACGGCTACACGGCGGGTTTCTCCTGGTTTGGCGACGACAGCCTGGTCGGCTTCGCCTACGGCCGCGCCGAGACCAACTACGGCCTGCCGGGTCCGGGGGAACACGCCGAAGAAGGGGCGCCGGTGGATCCGCTCGCCGCGGAGGAAAGCATCCGCATCGACCAGCAGTCCGATCGCTACGACTTCAGGGCCGAATGGGACGAACTCGGCGGCTTCGTCGACAGCGTCGGCCTGCGCGCGGCCTACGTCGACTACCAGCACGCCGAACTCGAGGGCAGCGAGGTCGGCACGCGCTTCGACCAGACCGGACTCGATGCGCGCCTGCACGTCGGACATCGTGAACTCGCTGGCTGGAGCGGCACGTTCGGCCTGCAATACACCGCACTCGACCTGGAAGCCGTCGGCGCCGAAGCGTACATACCGCCGGCTGAGACCACGGGGCTCGGCGTCTTCGTCGTCGAACAACGCAAGTTCGCGGACTGGACGGTCGATGTCGGCGGTCGCGTCGAACAGCAGGACATCGACGTCCCGGACGGCCGCAAGGATTACGACGGCACCGCGTTCAGCGTCGCCGCCGGACTGCTCTGGGACTGGTCCGACGAACTGGCACTGGCCGTGCACCTCACCCGCTCCGAGCGTCATCCACAGGCCGCGGAACTGTATGCGGACGGCCCGCACCTGGCGGTGCAGCGCTTCGAGATCGGCGACGAGGACCTCGACACCGAGATCGCCAACACCATCGACTTCGGCCTGCGACGCGAAGGCAGCATCGCGTGGCGCGCGTCGGTCTTCTACAGCGATTTCAGCGATTACATCTTCCCGTCCCCCACCGACCTGGAGGAGGATGGGCTGCAGGTCTTCGTCTATCGGCAGCAGGACGCCGAGTTCTACGGCGCGGAAGGCGAAGTCGAGTTCCCGCTGTGGTCCGGCGGCGAGCGCGCCCTGACCGGCAAGCTCGGCGCGGACTACGTGCGTGGCAAGCTCGCGAACGGTGATGACCTGCCCCAGATGCCGCCGATGCGCGTGACCGGACTCATCGAGTACGACGATGGCCCGCTGCATGGCTCGCTCGGTGTGGCCTGGTACGACGAGCAGAACGACCTGGCCGAGAACGAGCTGCCGACCGACGGCTACACGATGGTCGACTTCGAGGTGAGCTACCGCTGGGAGCGCTGGCAACCTGGCGTGTTGTTCTTCCTGCGGGGCGGCAACCTGCTCGACGAGGAGGCGCGCCGCCACTCGTCGCCGCTGAAGGATTACGTGCCGCTGCCGGGCCGGAATCTCACGCTGGGAGTGCGTATCCAGCGCTGACGGAGCGGCATCGGGCGCATCGACAGCGAGGGCGGCATTTGCTCCGGGGCCTTCCCCGGAGCGCGTGTCAGCCTTTCCAAGCTCGGGGAAAGGCCCCGGAGCAGATGCCTGACCTCGCTGCAGATGCGCTCGTCGTCCGCAGGCGACGTCCGCGGATGGGGGGCACGATCTCGCCCCCTATCCCCTGCCCCGCGGCCCTTCTATAGTCGCGACACCCCGGGTCACCTGTCGGACCACCGTCCCATGAGCAAACTGCGCACGCTGTATCCCGCGACCAAGCCCTATCGCAGCGGTTGGCTGCGGGTTTCGCCCGAACACGAAATCTACTGGGAGGAATGCGGCAACCCGCAGGGCAAGCCCGCCGTGTTCGTCCATGGCGGCCCGGGCGCGGGCGCGGGCGAATCGTCGCGGCGCTTCTTCGATCCGCGCAAATACCGCATCGTGCTGTTCGACCAGCGTGGCTGCGGCCGCAGCAAGCCCCACGCCAGCCTGGTCGACAACACCACCTGGCACCTCGTGGCGGACATGGAAGCGTTGCGCAAGCACCTGGCGATCGAGCGCTGGCTGGTGTTCGGCGGTTCGTGGGGTTCGACGCTGTCCCTCGCCTATGCGCAATCGCACCCGAAGCGCGTGACCGAACTGGTGCTGCGCGGCATCTTCATGCTGCGCGACTGGGAGATCCACTGGTTCTACCAGCACGGCGCGAGCGCGCTCTTCCCCGATCACTGGGCCAACTACATCGCGGCGATCCCGCGGGCGGAACGCGGCGACCTGGTGACTGCGTTCTACAAGCGGCTCACGAGCCGCAGCCGAGCGGTGCAGCTCAAGGCGGCCAAGGCCTGGGCCGAATGGGAAGCGGCAACGAGTTACCTGCTGGTCAACGAGCAGAACATCGCCAGCTGGAATACGGATGACTTCGCCATCGCGGTGGCGCGCATCGAGTGTCACTACTTCGTCAACCAGGGCTTCTTCGAGCGCGAGGACGAATTGCTGCGCGGCGTGCGCAAGATCAGGCACATCCCCGCAGTGATCGTGCAGGGCCGTTACGACGTCGTCTGCCCGATGCGCAGCGCGTGGGACCTGCACGTGGCCTGGCCGGAAGCCGACTTCCGCGTCGTGCCCGATGCCGGACACTCGGCGCTCGAGGCCGGCAACACCCACGAACTGGTATCCGCCACGGACCGGTTCGCGACGTGACGGTAACCGTGCTCACACGGGCACGGTTGGCGGCTGCGATACTGCCGCTAATCGCGGCCACGGGCTGCGGCTCGCCCTCGACTGCACCGCAGTCGGCAGGTACCGATTCAAGCGCGGAAGAGCCGGTGGTGCACTTTGCCAATTTCGTCGATGAAATCGGGCCGGACACGCTCGCGGACTTCACGCGCGAGACCGGCATCAAGGTCGTGTACGACGTCTATGAAGCCAACACGATGCTCGATGCGAAACTCGCGGCCGGGCATTCCGGCTATGACGTGGTCGTCCCCGGGAACAATTTCCTCGAGACGCAGATCAAGGCGGGCATCTACCTGCCGCTCGATCGCGCGCAGCTGTCCGGCTGGAAGCACCTCGATCCGGGTATCCTGCAACGGCTCGAGCGCAACGATCCGGGCAACCGCTACGCGGTGCCCTATCTCTATGGCACCCATGCGCTCGGCTACAACGTCGGACTGGTGCGCGCGGCTCTCGGCGGTGAGCCACCCGATTCCTGGAGCCTGCTGTTCGATCCCGCCAACGCGCAGAAGCTGCAGCAGTGCGGCATCGTCGTGCCCGACTCCGCGTGGATCCTGACGAGCCATGCCCTGCGCTACCTGGGGCGCGACCCCTACAGCGAGAGCGATGACGACCTGGCGGCCGCCGCGCGGACGCTCGCCGCCATTCGCCCGTACCTGCGGGATATCACGACAGCTTCGCAGGTCACCCAGTACGCCGAAGGCAGCCTGTGCCTGTTCGCGATCCCCAGCCCGGACCTGCGCCTCGCGCGGGACCAGGCCCTGGCGGCGGGCACCGGAGTGGAACTGCGCTACATCGTGCCGCGCGAAGGCGCCATCCTCTGGTTCGACATGCTGGCCATTCCGCGGGACGCGCCCCACCCGGAAAACGCGCACAAGCTGATCGACTACCTGTTGCGGCCCGACGTGATTGCAAAAGTGACAGCTGCGACCTACCTCGCCAACGCCAACCGGGCAGCGACGACGCTGGTGCCGCGGGAACTGCTCGGCGATCCCCTGGTGTACCCGGACGCCGCGATGATGGAACGACTGCAGGTGAACCCCGCGTTGTCGCCCTCGTACAGCCGCAAGCAGAACCGCGAGTTCACGCGCTTCAGGAACGCGCAGTAGCAACGCACGCTGGCGCATCATCGCCGCAGCGAGCATTCGCCCCGAACGGCAGCGGGGCGATCCGCTACTACAACGATTCGAGCCGCCGCGTGACGAGCATGGCCAGGTCGCGCGCCATCGCCTCGCGGATGATCTCCTCTTCGCGATCCTTGGCGAGCAGCTGGGCTTCGTTGAAGCTCAGGTTGCGCGTCATCTCGAGCGGCTGGGTCTCGAGTATCTCCCTGCCATCGCGCTGCACTGAATACTCGATCATGTAGAAGATCTCGTATTCCTGCGGCGTGTTGCGGGCCGAAACCGACAGCACTCGCCGCCCGCCACGGTCCTTCTGGATGCGCAGCACGGTGTCGGCCTCGGTTGCAGTCGCCACGACCGTGCCGCCCGAACGCTCGATCGCGCGGCGCAATTCGACGGCGAACGGGGTGACCTCGTCGGACGTCACCACCTGGATCTTGCGACCGCCCTCGGGCAGCGAGCCGCTCCCCTGCAGGTGGAAGCCGCAGCCGCCGAGCAGCGCCATGGCGGCGGCGAGCAACAGCGCAAGCAGCGCGAATGTCGAGGCTCGCACCTCGCGCGCGATCACGCCGTACGCAAGAACAGCACTGCCCCTTCCGGAAGGCATCCGGGAGACCGTCGCGAGCCATGGATGGCGAGCGCGAGCCCCCAGGGATGGGTTCACGGCGTGTCTCCCGGAGCCTTCCGGAAGGGGCGGTGGTGTTCAGCGCCATGTAGTAGAACTCGTGCGCACGACGTCAGACGACCACATTCGCAAGCTTGCCGCGCACGTACACGAACTTGCGGATCGGCTTGCCGTCGACGTACTTCTGCACGCCTTCGTCGGCGAGCGCCGCCTCGCGGACGGTGGCCTCGTCGGCGCTGGCCGCCACCGTGACGCGCCCGCGCAGCTTGCCGTTGACCTGCACGACGACCTCGATCGAATCGCGCACCAGTGCCGTATCGTCGACCTGCGGCCAGCGCTGGTCGATCACCGCACCCGCGTGCCCCAGTTCGTGCCACAACGCGTGGCACGCGTGCGGCACCACCGGCGACAGTCCGAGCACTACGATCTCGAGCGCTTCCTGCATCACGGCACGCCCTTGCGCGCTGTGATCGTCGAACTTCGCCAGCGCATTCATGAGTTCCATCACCGCGGCGATGGCCGTATTGAACGTGCGGCGCGTGCCGATGTCGTGGGTGATCTTGCGCAACGTCTCGTGCACCTGTCGGCGCATTTCGCGCTGCGGCGGGGCCAGCGCGGACTTGTCGAGGATTGCACCCGACGCGCCGCTGCCTTCGACGTGCTGATGGACAGCCTTCCACAGGCGCTTCATGAAACGGAACGCGCCCTCGACGCCCTCGTCGCTCCACTCCAGCGACTGCTCCGGCGGCGCCGCGAACATCATGAACAGGCGCGCGGTATCCGCACCGTACCGCTCGACCAGCGACTGCGGGTCGACGCCGTTGTTCTTCGATTTCGACATGGTGCCGATGCCGGTCGTCTCGACGGGCTGGCCGTCCGCACGCAGCACGGCGCCCACCGGCGCACCCTTCTCGTCAACCTGCACGTCCACGTCGGCGGGATTGAAGTAGACGATGCGGCCCTCGGCCGGCTTCCGGAAATAGATCTGGTTCAGCACCATGCCCTGCGTGAGCAGGTTGGCGAACGGCTCCTCGACCTGCGTCAGGCCGAGGTCGCGCATCACGCGCGTCCAGAACCGCGAGTACAGCAGGTGCAGGATCGCATGCTCGATGCCGCCGATGTACTGGTCGACCGGCATCCAGTACTGCGCGCGCGCGTCGACCATCGCCCGGTCGTTGCCCGCGCTGGCGTAGCGGAAGTAGTACCAGCTGGAATCGACGAACGTGTCCATCGTGTCCGTTTCGCGCCGGGCGGGCTTGCCGCACCGCGGGCACTCGCACGCGAGGAACGCCGCATGCTTGCCGAGCGGGTTGCCGCTGCCATCCGGCACCAGTTCCTCGGGCAGCACGACCGGCAACTGTGCATCGGGCACGGGCTGTACGCCGCAGTCACCGCAATGGATGAGCGGGATCGGACAGCCCCAGTAGCGCTGGCGTGAGATGCCCCAGTCGCGCAGGCGGAAGTTCACGCGGCGCTTGCCGCGGCCCTGCGCCTCGAACAGCTTCGCGAACGCGTCGAACGCCTCGTCGAAGTCGAGGCCGTCGAACTGACCCGAGTTGATCAGCGTGCCGTGCTCGAGATAGGCCTCGTCGTCGATGTTGGCGAGCGAGCCATCGGCGGGCTGCACCACCTGGTGGATGCGCAGGCCGTAGCGCTGCGCGAATTCATAGTCGCGCTGGTCGTGCGCGGGCACGGCCATGACCGCACCTGTACCGTAGCCCATGAGCACGAAGTTGGCGACCCAGATCGGCACTGGCGCGCCGGTGAGCGGATGGATCGCGTCGATGCCGAGCGGCATGCCGCGCTTTTCCATGGTCTCGAGCGCGGCTTCGGTCACGCCGTTGCGCTGGCATTCAGCGATGAACTGCTGCAGGTCGGGGTTGCCCAGCGCGGCGCGCTGTGCGAGCGGGTGCTCGGCCGCGACCGCCATGTAGGTCACGCCGAACAGCGTGTCGGGGCGCGTCGTGTAGATGCCGAGCGTGCCGCCGCCCTCGACGTCGAACTCGAGTTCCAGGCCTTCGGAGCGCCCGATCCAGTTTTCCTGCATCAGGCGCACGCGCTCCGGCCAGCCCGGCATGTTGTCCAGTGCACCGAGCAGGTCGTCTGCGTATTTCGTGATGCCCAAGTAGTACATCGGGATCTCACGCTTCTCGACCAGAGCGCCGGTGCGCCAGCCGCGGCCGTCGATCACCTGCTCGTTGGCGAGCACGGTCTGGTCGACCGGATCCCAGTTGACGGTACCGGTCTTGCGGTACGCGATGCCTTGCTCGAGCATGCGCAGGAACAGCCACTGGTTCCAGCGGTAGTAGTCGGGCCTGCAGGTGGCGACTTCCCGCGACCAGTCGATGCCTAGCCCAAGCGATTTGAGCTGTCGCTTCATGTACTCGATGTTGTCGTACGTCCACTTCGCCGGCGGCACGCCGTTCGCCATCGCGGCGTTCTCGGCCGGCAGGCCGAATGCGTCCCAGCCCATCGGCTGCAACACGTTGTAACCCTGCATGCGCATGTAGCGCGTGATCACGTCGCCGATCGTGTAGTTACGGACGTGACCCATGTGCAGGCGCCCGCTCGGGTACGGGAACATGCACAGGCAGTAATACTTGGGCCTGGATGGGTCTTCGCTGACCGCGAAGCTGCCGCTGCCGTCCCAGAACGCCTGGGCTGCGGGCTCGAGGACGGACGGTTCGTAGCGTTCCTGCATGGTCAACCGGATAAAGCGTGGTGCGGACTGCACAGGATACTGGACCGCTGGAAGAAGGGGTTAGGGGTTAGGGGTTAGGGGCTAGTCGGAGGTACCGCTTGGCGTCTCGACTCTATTGCCAACCGCCGAACTGCCAGAGTACGACTGCACCTCCGACTAACCCCTAGCCCCTAGCCCCTATCCCTGCCCCTTCCTCTAGCTCCTGCCCTTCATCAGCGCCATCGCAGTGGCGATCAGGGCGGACACCTCGGTCATGTTGCCCGGCACGATCATCGTGTTGTTCTTCTGCGCCAGCTGCGCATACGCCTCGACGGCCTTCTCGGCCACTTTCAGTTGCACCGCCTGCTCGCCGCCCGGCGCCTGGATCGCCTGCGCCACCTTGCGGATGGCGTCCGCGGTCGCGTCGGCCACGGCCACGATCGCCGACGCCTCGCCCTGGGCCTTGTTGATCTCGGCCTGGCGTTCGCCCTCGGAGCGGGCGATCGACGCCTCGCGCTCGCCGGTGGCGATGTTGATCTGCTCCTGCTTGCGGCCTTCGGACGCGGCGATCAGCGCGCGCTTTTCGCGCTCGGCCGTGATCTGCGCCTGCATCGAGCGCAGGATCTCCTGCGGCGGCGTCAGGTCCTTGATCTCGTAGCGCAGCACCTTGACGCCCCAGTTGGCGGCCGCTTCGTCGAGCGCGCTCACCACCGCGGCATTGATCTGGTCGCGTTCCTCGAATGTCTTGTCGAGTTCCATCTTGCCGATCACCGAACGCAGCAGCGTCTGTGCCAGCTGCGTGATGGCCAGCACGTAGTTGCTCGAGCCGTAGCTCGCGCGCATCGGGTCGGTGACCTGGAAGTAAATGATGCCGTCGACCTGCAGCTGCGTGTTGTCCTTGGTGATGCAGACCTGGCTCGGGACGTCGAGCGGCACTTCCTTGAGCGAATGCCGGTAGGCCACGCGCTCGACGAACGGCACGACGAAGCTCAGGCCGGGCGAGAGCGTGCGGTCGTACTTGCCGAGCCGCTCCACGACCCAAGCGTGCTGTTGCGGCACGATCTTGATCGTCTGCACCACGAAGATGATGGCGATGACTGCGAGGACGAGCGCGATTTCCATGGCGATGTATTCCTTGCCTGAAGCGGGCGTGAGGCGTGTCGTTACTGTCGGGGGGCCGCGGGCGCCAGCACGAGCCAGTTGCCTTCGACGGCACTGACGACGTGTTCGCCCCCGCCCGCCGGCGCCCCCGGGGCGAGTCGCGCCTCCCAGGTCGAGCCGCGATACTGCACCCGCGCCGTGCGCTCGGCCGTCCATTCCGTGACGTGCACGCGCTCACCGATATCGAGGTTGACGTTGCGATTCTCCGCGGTCGGCGTGGCCGGCGTTCCGTCCCGCGCATGCAGGAAGTGCCAGAGCGCCGTGGCGCCGCCCCCCACGACCGCGGCGATGGCGATCTGCATCGGTACGCCGAAGCCGAGGTAGCTCGCGATCGCGCCCGCCGCCAATCCGAGCGCCAGCATCAGCAGGTAGAAGGTGCCTGTGGCCAGTTCGACGGCGACGGCGACGCCTGCCAGTACCCACCACACGGTCGCTGCCGAAATGCCCATGGCTCGTGTTCCCTCAATCCGTCGCGAAATGGATGCGGCCGGCGCTGTCTACGGTACGCGCGAGTTGACCGTCATGCCAAAGGTAATGCAAGTGCGCCACGGTCTCGCCCAGGGCCAGGAACCGGTGATATCCCCGCAAGGGGCGCCCGTACATGACCGGCAGCAGGTCGTAGGCGGCCCGTGGCTCGCGGCAGGCCTCGCGCAGGTTGCGCAGCTGCTCGAGATGGTGCGACCGCAACACCTCGATGCGACGGTGAAGTCCGCGAAATGGCCGTCCGTGCGAGGGCAGGACCAGCGTGTTCGGCGCACAGGCCTCGAGCCGGGCGAGCGAATCGAGGAAGTCACGCAACGGATTCGCCTCGGGCCGGGACGGCAGCACGCTCACGTTCGGCGAAATGGTCGGCAGCACCTGGTCGCCCGCGATCAAGACCTGATGTTGCGCGTCATACAGGCACAAGTGCCCGCGGCAGTGTCCGCTCGTCTCGATCAGTTCCCATTCGCGCCCCGCCGCATGCAGCCGGTCACCGCCGGCCGGTGCCTGGTCCAACGGCGGCAGGATGCCGAACCACTTGCCGTGTTCGCTGCCGGCAGCGCGCTCCAGCGCCTCGCGCTCGACCTGCATCCCATGCGCAGTTGACGAATGCATGCTGCAGGTCGCGCAGGGCTGCCGGTGACGCGGCGAGAAAATCGCGGGTCGAACGATGGCCCACCTCGGACATCCAGACCGGCGCGCCGTGGCGCTCGTGCAGCCAGCCCGAGAGGCCCATGTGGTCCGGGTGGTCGTGGGTGACGAAGATGCGCTGCAGCCCGAGCCCGTCGAGGTGCCCGCTCTCGAGCGTGTGCCAGGCCTCGCGGCACACGTCGTGCGACAGCCCGGTATCGACCAGCATCCAGCCCTCGGCGAGACGCAGCAGCCACACGTTGATGTGGTTGAGCTCCATCGGCAGCGGTATGCGCGCCCAGCGCAACCCGGCACCGATTTCCAACGCGTGGCCGGGCTCCGGCGGATCGACATCGAGGTAATCCAGTGCGCGACGCGGCGAGGGGTACAGCTCGCCCTCGGCCGTCAAGGCACCGCGATGCTCGCTCATTGCTGCCTGCCCTGGCGGTGCGCAACCGCCATCAGTGCGACGGCCAGCCACAGTACGGCCAGCACGGGCCAGTTGCCAAAGCGCACGTACGGCGTGATTCCAGTGCGTGGCTGCACCGCACCGGACAGCACCGCGGGCGCAAACTGCGGCAACGTCGCGAGCAATCGCCCTTCGTGGTCGATGAGGGCCGTCACGCCATCGTTCGTCGCGCGCAGCATCGCGCGACCGCTCTCCAGCGAGCGCATGCGGCTGATGTCGAGGTGCTGGTGCGGCGCCGTCGAGTCGCCGAACCACGCGTCGTTGGTCACGTTGACGAGCAGCGACGACTGCCGCACGAGGGCAAGCTGCTCGGAACCGTAGGCGTCCTCGTAGCAGACCGTGGGCGCGAAGCTCTCGCCCGCGGCGCGCAGCGGCACGGGATTCGCGCGACCCGGCTCGAAATCGGAGTACGGCAGGTTCATGAGCCGCAGCCATTCGCGCACGGCCTGCGGCACTGGAAAGAACTCGCCGAAAGGCACGAGCCGGCGTTTGTCGTACCACTGCGCCGGCTGGCCGAGCGCCCACGCCGCGACGGAGTTGTAGTACGCGTCGCGCTCGGCATCGCGTCGCAGCAGGCCCATCAGCAGCGACGAGCCGTTCTCGTTCGCGAGCGCGCTCATCTGCGTGAGGAACGGGCGCACGTTTTCCTCGAGCGCGGGAATCGCCGACTCGGGCCAGACGATGAGGTCGGCGCCGAGGTGCGGGACCATGAGATCGGCATAGAGCTGCATGGTGCGTGCGCGATGATTGGGTTCCCACTTCATCGACTGCGGCACTGCGCCCTGCACCAGCGCGACGCTCAGGGGCGCGCCCCGCTCGGCCGTCCACTGCATGCGGCCGAGCGCCGTCCCGGTGCCCCACACGGACAGACCGATCACGACGGCGACGATGCGATCGCGCCGGTCTCCCAGCAGCAGCGCCACCAGCACCCCGGCGGAGACGGCAGCTGCGAGACTCACGCCGTACACGCCAAGCACGGGGGCGAACCCGCGCAGCGGCGTCTCGAGCTGCGTGTAGCCCAGGGCGAGCCACGGAAAGCCGCTCAGGAACCAGCCCCGCACCCATTCGGCGAGCACCCAGAGCGCGGGCAGCAGCAACAGCCAGCGCAGCGCGCCCGCGGCCGGCGCCCAGCGTGCGGCCGCGTAGCCTACGGCGGCGGTGTAGGTCGCCATGATCGCGACCAGTCCCAGCATCAGCAGCAGCGCGACCCAGAGGGGCGCCTGACCGACCAGGTGAATGCTGTTGTAGAGCCAGTACGTGCCCGCGAGGAAGGTGCCGCCCGTGAAGAGGAATCCGCGCCACGCCGCTTCGCGCGGAGTCGTGTCGTGCCACAGCACGAACAGTGCGGCCGGGCAGACGAACGCCAGCAGCACGAGATTGACCGGCGCGAAAGCCAGGGCCAGCAGCGCGCCGGCTGGCAGGGCCAACCAGCGTCCCCAGTCGAGGACGCGGTCCAGTCGGATCGACCCAGGCACCGGCTAGCCGCCGTCCGCCGGGCGCACTTCGAGGTCGCGGGGAGTCGTGACGCGCAGTGTCTCGATGCGGCGCCGGTCAGCCCGGGTCACCTTGAGTTCGAGCCCGCCGATCTGTATCGCCTCGCCGCGCCGGGGCATGCGCCCCAGTTCATGCAGGATCAGGCCGCCGATGGTATCGAACTCCTCGTCCGAGAAGCGGGTGCTGAAGGCATGGTTGAAGTCGTCGATGCGCGTGATCGCAGGCACGGTCCAGGTGCGATCGGCTTCCTTGCGGATGCCCTCGCCCTCGTCGATGTCGTACTCGTCGCCGATGTCGCCGACGATCTGCTCCAGCACGTCCTCGATCGTGAGCAGGCCGGCGACGCCGCCATACTCGTCGACCACGATCGCCATGTGATTGTGCGTCATGCGGAATTCCTTGAGCAGCACGTTCAGGCGCTTGCTCTCGGGAATGAACACGGCGGGGCGCAGGCATTCCTTGATGTCGAACTCGGCCGGCTCGTCCTCGACGAAAAACCGCAGCAGGTCCTTGGCGAGCAGGATGCCGGACACCTCGTCGCGGTCCTCGCCCACGACCGGGAAGCGCGAATGACCGGACTCGATGACGATGGGCAGGATCCTGGCCGCCGGATCGTCACGATTGATCACGACCATCTGCGAGCGCGGCACCATGATGTCGCGCACCTGGATCTCGGAAACCTCCAGCACCGACTCGAGCATCTGCAGCACGTCGGCTTCGATGAGGCCGCGCTCGCGCGCTTCGCCCAGCACTGCCGCGAGCTGCTCGAGATCGCGCGGCTCGCCCGAGATCGAATGGGCCAGCCGCTTGAGCCAGCCGCCGGAGGAGCCTGATTGCCCGCTGCTACTCATACGGCCTTTGTGGAGACTGGAGCGTAGGGGTCATGAAACCCCAATCCCTGCAGGATTTCCACCTCGAGCGCTTCCATGGCCCGCGCGTCGCGGACCCGCTCGTGGTCGTAGCCGAGCAGATGCAGGGTGCCGTGCACCACCATGTGGGCCCAGTGCGCGCCCAGCGTCTTGCGCTGTTCGCGGGCCTCGCGCGCCACGACGGGGGCGCAGATCACCAGGTCGCCCAGCGCACCGGTGGCTACGCGCTCCGCGGCGGACGACGGGAATGAAAGTACGTTGGTCGGCTTGTCCTTGCCCCGGTACTCGCGATCCAGGCGGCGGCTCTCCGCGCTGCCGACGATACGGACGCACAGCGCGGCGCCGGCCTCGACAGCCTCATGCAGGCGGCGCTTGCGCACGGGCAAGGCCTCCAGGCCGGCGGCGTGGGCCGCACGCGCCCAACGACGCAGTGTGACCGGGCCGGGCACCCAGGGGCGGCGCGTCGCAAGCTGCAGTTCGACCGTGAGGGGTGCGGTGCCGGCACCGCGGGTTGGCTGGCGGCTCATCAAGGGTCCCGGTTGTCCTCGGCTGCGGTGTTGCGCTCGTAGGCCTGCACGATGCGTTGCACCAGCGGATGGCGCACGACGTCCAAGGCGTTGAAGAAAGTGAAGGCGACGCCGTCGACGCCGCGCAGCACCTCGATGGCATGGCGCAGGCCCGACCGCTGCTGGCGCGGCAGGTCGACCTGCGTGATGTCGCCGGTCACGACCGCCTTGGAGCCGAAGCCGAGGCGCGTCAGGAACATCTTCATCTGTTCGACGGACGTGTTCTGCGCCTCGTCGAGGATGATGAAGGAATCGTTGAGCGACCGGCCGCGCATGAAGGCGAGCGGCGCCACTTCGATGACCTGGCGCTCGATATTGCGTGCCACGCGGTCGAAACCCATCATCTCGTACAGCGCGTCGTACATCGGGCGCAGGTACGGATCGACCTTCTGCGCCATGTCGCCGGGCAGGAAGCCGAGCCGCTCGCCCGCCTCGACTGCGGGACGCACCAGCACGATGCGTCGCACGCTGCCCGAATGCAGCGCCTCGACGGCGCTCGCCACGGCCAGGTACGTCTTGCCGGTGCCTGCCGGCCCGATGCCGAACGTGAGGTCGTTGACGCGGACCTGGTCGAGATACTGCCGCTGGTTGGGACCGCGGCCGCGGATGCCGCCGCGCTGCGTGTGGACGACCGTATCGCTGCCTGCCGGCTGGTCCGTCGGCCGGGCGCGGGAAGCCGAATTCCTGCACGCAGAGATGCACGCGGTCGGGCGACAGCGATCTCCTTGGCTGACAACTCGAACATGCGTTGCAGCACGGCCAGCGGCGTTGGTGACGGCCGCAGTCGGGCCGAGCACCTGCACGTCGTAACCGCGACGGCGCACCTCGACGCCGAGTCGCTCCTCGACGTGGCGCAGGTTCTGTTCCATCGGGCCCGCGAAGTTCGCCAGCCGCGAGTTGTCGGCGCCGGCCAGCGAAAAGTCGCGCGAATCGACTTGTGCGTTCAAGCAGTGCTCCGCGCCGGCGGCTGCAGCGGCCAGCCGGCCGCGCAGCGAATTTGGCATCGCTTCGGTGATGACGACGTCCGCGAACTGGTTGATCAGCGTGGCCGGGCCGTCGAAATTCACCCAGCGGTTGTTCTCGGTGCGGCCCGCGAGCTGGCGCGAGTCGCGCTTCGACGGCCGCTCGACGAGCACGCGCTGCGTGGTGCCCACCATGCCACGGCTGATGGCCTGCGCCTGTGCGTTGAGCTGCGCCTGCAGGCGCTCGAGGCGCGCCTGCTTCTCTGCGTGCGTGACGTCGTCGGGCAACGACGACGCGGGCGTGCCGGGACGCGGGCTGTAGATGAAGCTGAAGCTCTGGTCGAAGCCGATGTCGCGCACCAGGTCGAGCGTGGCGGCGAAATCGCGCTCGGTCTCGCCCGGAAAGCCCACGATGATGTCCGTGGACAGGCAGATGTCCGGTCGGACGGCGCGCAGCCGGCGCAGTTTCTGCTTGTACTCCAGCACCGTATGGCCGCGCTTCATCAGCGCCAGCACGCGGTCCGAGCCGCTCTGCACCGGCAGGTGCAGGTAGTTGGCGAGTTGCGGCACCTCGCGGTACGCCTCGATCAGGCTGTCGCGGAATTCGACCGGGTGCGACGTGGTGAAGCGGATGCGCTCGATGCCGGGCACCGCGGCGACCAGGTAGATCAGCGCGGCAAGATCGGCATGGCCGCCGCCGGCCTGCGCGCCGCGGTAGGCATTCACGTTCTGACCGAGCAGCGTGATCTCGACCACGCCCTGCTGCGCCAGCGTCCGCACTTCGGCCAGCACCTGCTCGAGCGGACGGCTGACTTCCTCGCCGCGCGTGTACGGCACGACGCAGAACGTGCAGTACTTGCTGCAGCCTTCCATGATCGAGACGAAGGCCGTCACGCCGACGGCGCGCGGCTCCGGCAGGCGGTCGAATTTCTCGATCTCCGGGAAACTGACGTCGACGACGGCGCGCGCCCCTCGCGCGCAACTCCGCCAGCATTGCGGGCAGGCGATGGATGGTCTGCGGCCCGAACACCAGGTCGACGAACGGCGCGCGATCGGTGATGCCCTCGCCTTCCTGGCTGGCTACGCAGCCGCCGACGCCGATGACCACGTGCGGACGGGCGGCCTTGAGCTCACGCCAGCGGCCGAGCTGCGAGAACACCTTCTCCTGTGCCTTTTCGCGAATCGAGCAGGTATTGAGCAACAGCAGGTCGGCCTCCTCGGGATCGTCGGTGGGTTCATAGCCGCCCGCCTCGCGCAGCACGTCCGCCATCCGGGCGGAGTCGTACTCGTTCATCTGGCAACCGAAGGTCTTGAGGTACACGCGCGGCATGGGGCGCCAAGTATACCGGGGACGCCTGTTGCCGGTTGCGCCCGCCGGGAGTGCCGCCGCTGCCGGAAAAGGCCAGGATTTCCGGGTCACCGGCAACGAAAACGGCCTGCAGGAACACCCTGCAGGCCGTGCTTCTTACAGCCCTGAAGGGGCGAGTTTCAGAACGGGATGTCGTCGTCGAACGGTGAGTCCTCGCCGCCGCTCGGCGCAGGCGCGCCACGACCGCCGCCCGCCGGTGCCGCGCGACCTTCGCTGCGCTCACCGCCCCCCATGCCGCCGCCTCCGCCACCGCCACCACCGGAGCGGCCGCCGAGCATCTGCATCTCGTTGGCGTTGATCTCGGTCGTGTAGCGGTCACGACCTTCCTTGTCCTGCCACTTGCGCGTGCGCAGCTTGCCTTCGACGTACACCTGCGAGCCTTTCTTCAGGTACTCGGCCGCGATCTCCGCCAGCCGGTCGTACATGACGATGTTGTGCCATTCCGTCTGCTCGCGCTGCTCGCCGGTCTGCTTGTCTTTCCAGCTTTCGGAGGTGGCGATGGAGAAGTTGGTGACCGCCTTGCCGTTCGGCATGTAGCGCGTCTCGGGATCCTTGCCGAGATTGCCGACGAGGATGACTTTGTTGATGCCGCGTGCCATTCGGGGAGCCTGTGCCGGGTGGGTGGGAGGAGGGGATTTTACGGCATGCGCGGGGTCGCCGCGCAGGCGACGAAAGGCCCGGGTTCAGCCAGAAACGGCGACAGGCGCCGCGAGCGCCGGCCGGATGGCCAGCACAGCCCAGACGAAAGCCAGGACTGCAGCGCCCCAGAAGACCCCGGCGAGGCCGAACCGGCCGAGCAGCAGCCCGCCCGCCACGCCACCGAAGAACGCTCCCAGGAACTGGGAGGTGGCGAACACGCCGAGCGCCGCACCCCGATCGGCTGCGGGGGCCCCCTGCGTGAGCAGGGCCGGCAGGCGCGCTTCGAGGTAGTTGAAGACCGCGAAGAACAGGACCAGCGCAGCCATCACCACCCACAGGTGCACGTGGTCGAACCCGAGCGCCGCCTGGGCCACGCCGGTCAAGGCCACGGCAGCGACGAACATCCAGCCCGCGCCCGCGCTGCGTTCCGTCTTGAGCACCAGCGGCAGGGTGCCCGCGATCGAGGCCAGGAACACGCCCAGGTAGACCTGCCAGTGCAACTCGCGCGGGATCAGCAGGTTGGTTTCGAGCACCTGCGGCACGGAGATGAACGTCGCGGTCATGATGGCGTGCAGCGCGAACATGCCGAAATACAGGGGCCGGAGCTGGGGGCGGTTGACGATTTCGAGCATGCCGGACAGCTTGCGGGCGTCGGCTCCCCCGCTTCGCTCCGGTTCGTCGGGGACCGCCGTATACAGCAGTACCAGGCCCAACAGGGCCATCGCCAGCATCACCGCAAAGATGCCCGGCACGCCGATCGCAGCGTCGAGGGCCGGCGCGATGATCAGCGCCAGCACGAAGGACAGGCCGATGCTGATGCCGATCACGGCCATGGCGCGGGTGCGCACCTCGTTGCGGGTGAGGTCGGCCATCAGCGCCGTCACCGACGCCGACACCGCCCCCGCCCCCTGGACGCCACGGGCAATGGCCAGCCCGGTGACGGTGTCGGCGTACATGCCCATCAACGAGCCGAGTGCGTAAAACAACAACCCTATGGTAATCAGAGGCTTGCGGCCGAAGCGGTCGGACCAGCGACCGAACGGGATCTGCAGCACGGCCTGGGTCAGCCCATACGCGCCCATCGCCAGACCCAGCATTGCGGGGGAGTAGTCGGGCAGCGACTGCGCATACAGGGCCAGCACGGGCAGCATCAGGAACATGCCCAGCATGCGCGAGGCATAGATAGCCGCGAGCGAGCCGACGGATCGGCGTTCGACGGGCGTCATCGCCAGCCTCGGAGTTTCGTCGCGGGGTCGGATGGTTTTTGCCTCGGATCGGGAGCGCCGCCTATATTAGCAGGCTGCCTTTCCACAGCATGGCAACCCGAGCGAAATGGACTTCATCCGGATCCGCGGCGCACGCACCCACAACCTGCGCAATATCGACCTCGACCTTCCCCGCGACCGCCTGATCGTGATCACGGGACTGTCGGGCTCGGGCAAATCGTCGCTCGCGTTCGACACCATCTATGCGGAAGGCCAGCGCCGCTACGTCGAGTCGCTGTCGGCGTACGCGCGGCAGTTCCTCTCGGTGATGGAGAAGCCCGACGTCGACCACATCGAGGGCCTGTCGCCCGCGATCGCGATCGAACAGAAGGCGACCTCGCACAATCCGCGCTCGACCGTCGGCACCGTCACCGAGATCTACGACTACCTGCGCGTGCTGTATGCGCGCGCCGGCGTGCCGCGCTGCCCCGAGCACGGGCAGGACCTCGCGGCGCAGACCGTCACGCAGATGGTCGACCAGGTGCTGGCGCTTGCCGGAGAACACGGGAGTGCTGCTGCTCGCGCCGGTCGTGCAGGACCGCAAGGGCGAACACGTCGAGGTGTTCGAGCACCTGCGCAGCCAGGGCTTCGTGCGCGCGCGCGTCGACGGCAGGTTGCTGGAACTCGACGTGCTGCCCGAACTCGACGGCCGGCGCCGCCACACGATCGAGGCCGTCATCGACCGGCTCAAGGTGCGGCCGGATGCGCAGCAACGGCTGGCGGAATCCTTCGAGACGGCGCTGAACCTGGCACAGGGATCCGCGCGCCTCGCGTTCCACGAGGATCCGGCGCGCGAGGCGCTGGTGTTCTCGAACCGTTTCGCCTGCACGGTCTGCGGCTACAGCCTGACCGAACTCGAGCCGCGCCTGTTCTCGTTCAACAATCCCAATGGCGCCTGCGGCACCTGCGGCGGCCTCGGCCAGCAGGAGTTCTTCGATCCGGCGCGCGTGGTCGTCAACCCGGGCCTGTCGCTCGCGGGCGGCGCCGTGCGCGGCTGGGACCGGCGCAACGCATACTACTTCCAGCTGATCCAGTCGCTGGCGCAGGCATTTCCGGTTCGACATCGAGGCACCCTGGAACGACTTGCCGGAGGCCGTGCGCCACGCGCTGCTCTGGGGCAGCGGCGAGGAAAAGATACAGTTCCGCTACATCGACGCGAAAGGCGCCGCCACCAAGCGTTCGCACGCGTGGGAAGGCATCCTGCCGAACCTCGAGCGCCGCTATCGCGAAACCGAATCGACCACGGTGCGCGAGGAACTCGCGAAGTATCGCGGCGTGCGGGCGTGCGTCGATTGCGGCGGCAGCCGGTTGAATCGCGCTGCGCGTCACGTGTTCGTCGCCGGTCATGCGCTGCCGCAGGTCGCGGCCATGTCGATCGCCGAGGCACGTCGCTTCTTCGCGGACATGCGCATCGAGGGCTGGCGCGGCGAGATCGCCGCGCGGCTGGTGCGCGAGATCGCCGACCGCCTCACGTTCCTGAGCGACGTGGGACTCGACTACCTGTCGCTCGACCGCAGCGCCGAGACCCTGTCGGGCGGCGAGGCGCAGCGCATCCGGCTGGCGAGCCAGATCGGCTCGGGCCTCGTCGGCGTGATGTACATCCTCGACGAGCCATCGATCGGGCTGCATCAGCGTGACAACCAGCGGCTGCTCGACACGCTGGTGCGGCTGCGCGATCTCGGCAACACGGTGCTCGTCGTCGAGCATGACGAGGACGCGATCCGGCAGGCTGACTATGTCGTCGACCTGGGGCCGGGCGCTGGCTCGCACGGCGGCCTGATCGTCGCGCAGGGCACGCCGGAGGAAGTCACCGCGCATCCGGATTCGCTGACCGGCGCGTACCTGAGCGGACGGCGCCGGATCGCGGTGCCGGGCACGCGACGCAGTCCCCAGCCGGGCAAGGTGCTGCGCATCGTCGGGGCCACCGGCAACAACCTGCGCGACGTGACGGCGACGTTTCCGCTGGGGCTCATGACGTGCGTCACCGGTGTGTCGGGTTCGGGCAAGTCGACGCTCGTCATCGACACGCTCTACCGCCATGCAGCGGGCGCGCTGCACGACTCAGGCGGCGAGACCGCGCCCGTGCCGCGCGACCGAGGGACTCGACCAGATCGACCGCGTCATCGACATCGACCAGAGCCCGATCGGCCGCACGCCGCGCTCCAACCCCGCCACCTACACGGGCATTTTCGGACCGGTGCGCGAGCTGTTCGCGGAGGTGCCGGAAGCGCGCGCGCGCGGCTACGACCCCGGCCGTTTCTCGTTCAACGTGCGCGGTGGCCGCTGCGAAGCATGCGAAGGCGACGGGCTGATCCGCGTCGAGATGCACTTCCTGCCCGACGCGTACGTGACGTGCGACGCGTGCCGCGGCATGCGCTACAACCGCGAGACACTCGAGATCCGCTACAAGGGCCGCAACATCCACGACGTGCTCGAGCTCACGATCGAGGACGCCGCGGTGTTCTTCCGCAACGTGCCCGCGGTGGCGGGCAAATTGCAGACGCTGCTCGACGTCGGGCTCTCCTACGTGCGGCTCGGCCAGAATGCGACGACGCTCTCCGGCGGTGAGGCGCAGCGGATCAAGCTCGCGCGCGAGCTCGCGAAACGCGCGACGGGCCGCACGCTCTACATCCTGGATGAACCGACCACGGGCCTGCACTTCCACGACATCGAGCAGCTGCTCGGCGTGCTGCACCGCCTGCGTGACGACGGCAACACGATCGTCGTGATCGAGCACAACCTCGACGTGATCAAGACCGCAGACTGGATCGTCGACATGGGGCCCGAAGGCGGCGACGGCGGCGGCATGCTGGTCGTCGAGGGCACGCCTGAGCAGGTGGCCGCGCACCCTGCTTCGCACACGGGTCGCTACCTGGCGCGCGTGCTGGGGTAGTTGCGTCGCGGGGGCGGCGGGCGGCGGGCGGCGTTGCCATGATGTTCGCGGTGTTGGCGCACGGCTCGGCCTGTCCATCGTGCTGGCCTTATCCCTCGCTTGGAAAGGCAGACACGCGCTCGGAATAAGGCCAGCACGAGAGGCCAGGCCTGAACGCGCGCCCCACGATCGTAGCAGGCTGCAAGCGCTCCGAGCCGAGCCGAGCCGATCCGCACCGCGTCGACGGAGCGCCGCACTGCGCGAGGAGTTGGTCCCGAGCCTTATCCCGAGCGCGTGTCTGCCTTTCCAAGCGAGGGATGGGGCACGGGAGCACTGCACCTCGCGGGGCGATGTCGAAAAGGCGGTCAGCGGGTGCCGCGTACCGACGGATGCGCTTCCGTGCGAAAGCGGTGCCGCACTTCGCCGCCGCTGCGCGTTTCCGAGAAACGGCCTGCCGTCTGGCGACTGATCACGCGCCGCCAGAACTGCAGCGCCGGCCGGTTGCCCTCGTCCTCCAGCACTTCCCAGTCGCCGGCAAAGCGGGCAAACAGCAGCAGGGCCGCGAAGGCGCCCACGCCGCGGCGGCGCGATGCGGGTGCGATGAAGAACTCGGCCATGCGGAAATCGACGGTGGTCTTCGGGAAGGCGGGCGGCCGCGACACCAGGGCGAACCCGGCATGGTGGCCGTCGCTCAGGATCACGAAAGGATGCGCGCTCGAATCGGCGAACCAGCCGGCGAGGAACTCGCTTTCGCGCGCGTCCCATTCGCCCAGGGCGGGAAACAGGCCGGTTTTCGAGACCGAAAGTTCAGACAGATAGTCGCGGTAGACCGCGCGAATCCACTCGCGGTCCTGCGGAGAGCTACGAGCGTCGCGTACCGTGACTGGCACTGCTCGACCCGCCTCCAGCGGGCTAGCGAATCACCGGGGCGGGATTGGGCGCCGGGGCTGGTGTTCTGGTTCGAGAATGGAGCGGACCCCAGCCGGGATCCGCTCCATCCTGTTTCGTCAGCCCTGGACGGGCCGCCGAACAGTCAGCACCAATTACTTGGTGGCTTCCTGCACGGCTTCGCCAGCAGCGGCAGCGGCGTCGCCAGCGGCGGCAGCGGCGTCGCCAGCGGCAGCGGCGGCGTCGGTCGCGGCGGCAGCAGCGGCGTCGCCAGCGGCGGCGGCGGCGTCGGTCGCGGCGTCAACGGCGACGTCGCCGGCAGCAGCGGCGGCGTCCGTCGCGGCAGCGGCGGCGTCCGTGGCGGCTTCAGCAGCTTCGCCAGCGGCAGCGGCGGCGTCAGCAGCAGCTTCCTGCGTGGCTTCGACGGCTTCTTCCTTCTTGGCGCAGCCAGCGAGGGCCAGGGCGGCAAGGGCGGCGGCGAGGGCGATCTTCGCGTTCATGGTGTAGTACCCCAAAAATATAGTCGGTGGATGTCGAACACTCGTGCACCTTCGGACGACACCCTTTTCAGAGGGACTGCCTGATGCGCGGACGGCATTCTAGGACCCTGCCCCGCAAACGGTACCGGAGAAACTGTCTCTATCTGGCGACAGCCGACCGGGACAGGGGCTGCGACAGCCCTGCCGAACCGGGCGAGTTCTCCTAGAATCTCCCGACCACGACCCTGGACCCCAAGCCATGCCGGACGCCAGCATCGACCTGTTGTTTCCCGCCCATCTGGAGCACGTGATGGCACTGGCCGACCGTGCGCTCGAACGCGAGGGCTTGGACGGCCTGGTGGTCTATTCGGGCCGCCCGGGGCGCTATTTCCTCGATGACCACGGCCCTGCCTTCAAGGCCAATCCCCATTTCCTGCACTGGGCGCCCCTGCAGGAGGAGCCGGACTGTTTCGTCCGCTACCTGCCCGGGCAGCGCCCGCAGCTGGTTTTTCACCAGCCGGCTGACTACTGGCACAAGCCGCCCCCTGTGCCCACCGCTGCCTGGACCCGCGAATTCGACCTGACGGTCATTCGCGAGCCGGGCGAGGCGCGGTCGCTGCTCGATGCATCGAGTCATCGCCTGGCCTTCATCGGCGAGCCGCCCGACGAGTTCGCCGAGTGGGGCTTCAGCGCGGTCAACCCGGCGGGCCTGCTCGCCTTCCTGCACTACCACCGCGCGGCCAAGACTCCCTACGAACTGGCGTGCCTGCGCGAGGCCTCGCGCCTCGGGGCGATCGGGCATGCGGCGGCTGCCGCCGCTTATCGGTCGGGCGCGTCCGAGTACGAGGTGCACCAGGCGTACTGCTCCGCCGTGGGCCTGCGCGAGCAGGAACTGCCGTACGGCAACATCATCGCGTTCGGTGAGGGTGCCGCGGTGCTGCACTACACGACGCTCGGCCGCTCACGCGACGTGCCGCGCCCGACCTTCCTGATCGACGCCGGGGCCCAGTTCCGCGGCTACGCGAGCGACATCACGCGCACGCACGCCGCGGCCGGCGCGGCACGCCCACGTACCTGCAGCTGATGGCGGCGATGGACAAGCTGCAGCTCGAGCTGTGCGCGGCGGTGCAGCCCGGGCGTGGACTACCGCGAGATCCACCTGCTGGCGCATCGCCTGATCGCGGGCGCGCTGGTGGACGCCGGCGTGGTGAAGGGATGCAAGGCCGAGGAAGCGGCAACCAACGGGGTGTCGCACGTGTTCTTCCCGCACGGCATCGGCCACCTGCTCGGCCTGCAGGTGCACGACGTGGCCGGGCTCGCGGCGGACGACACCGGCCGCAGCCGAGATCCCGCGCCCGGCGGGCCATCGTTACCTGCGGCTGACGCGCAAGCTCGAGCCGGGCTTCGTCGTCACGATCGAGCCGGGCATCTACTTCATCGAACTGCTGCTCGACGAGGCGCAGGCGAATGGCCTCGGTCGCTACATCGACTGGGACGTGGTGCGCCGGTTGCAGCCGTATGGCGGCATCCGCATCGAGGACGACGTGGCATGCACGGCCACTGCCACGCCGGAGAACCTCACGCGGGACGCGTTCGCTCGCGTCGCCTGAACTCAGGGCGCGACCTTCTCGATGGAGACAACCCATGACCAGGACCCGGATCGGATGCGTGCTGGCTGGAGTCGTCGCCGTACTCGCGAGCCAGAGCATCTGCGGCGCAGTCGCCACCCGCGACTTCGCCTCGACGCAGCCCACGCCCCGTGTGGAGTACTGGCAGGAGCGACAGGCCGCCATCTCAGCGCAGGTCTCGGACACCGCGAGCCTGCGCGACGTGAAGCTCGTCTTCGTCGGTGACTCGATCACCGATTTCTGGCTGCTTGGCGACGACCCGTGGATTCCGGGCAGGATGCACGGACGCCGCATCTGGGACGAGTCCTTCGCCGGCACCGTGCCGCAGAATCTCGCGCTGAATATCGGCATCTCGGGCGACCGCACGGAGCACCTGCTCTTCCGCATCCTGCCGCAGGCGCAGGGTGGCCTCGGCCAACTGGACGCGCCGGAGTTGGCGCCCGATTTCTTCGTGCTGATGGTCGGCATCAACAACTCCTACGCACCCGAGATGCCGGTAGCCGACAGCGTGTTCGAAGGCGTGCTGGCGGTGATGCGCGCCCTGCACGCGCGCAAGCCGGGCGCGCGGATCATCCTGCAATCGATCCTGCCCACGTCGGAGCCCTCCAGGGACGACGCGGTCGTGAGGCCGGTGAACCTGCGCCTGGCGGCGCTGGCCAGGAGCACCGAGTTCGCCGGTTTCACGACCTGGCTGGATCTGTACCCCGCATTCGTCGACGCTCAAGGAATGCAGGATCCCGAGCTCTTCGTTGACGGCTTGCACCCGAGCGAGGCCGGCTACCGCGTGTGGCGCGACCGGCTCGTGCCGGCCCTGGCGCTGGCGCGGGCAGCCGCACGCTGACCAGCGCGGCACGCTGCCAGTCGGTCTGGAAGCTGGACTGGCGGCCGCTACTTCGCGGGAGCGCTGCGACGCGCTTACTGCTTCTTCAGCAGGTCGCGAATCTCGGTCAGCAGCACCACGTCCGGTGCCGGCGCCGGATCGGCGGCCGGAGGCGGCGGCGCCTTGAGCTTGTTGATGGCCTTGAGCGCCATGAAGATCGCTGCCGCGATGATCACGAAGTCGAAGATGTTCTGCAGGAACGAGCCGTACTTCACGAGGATCGGCGCGCCGGCCGGGTCCGTGCCGAGGCTGATCGCGAGGTCCTTGAAGTTCACGCCACCGACCGCCTTGCCGATCATCGGCGTGATCACGTCGCCGACGAGCGACGACACGATCTTGCCGAACGCCGCGCCGATCACGACGCCCACCGCCATGTCGAGCACGTTGCCCTTCATGGCAAATTCCTTGAACTCTGAGATGATGCTCATCGTTGTCTCCGCATCCAGAATGCGGCCGGTTTGCACGTGCGCGTTACTGGAGTGCGCGAAAAAAAGAAGCCGGACACGGGTCCGGCTTCTTCCTTCTTGCCTGCGGCAGCGTTCAGGTTGAACACATCGCCGGCCCGGCATGACGGTCCGCGGAATTATTCCTCGGCAGCCGCCTTCTTCTTGCGCGGGGCGCGCGGCTTCTTGGCCGGCTCGTCGCCGCCAGCCGCTGCCTGCAGCCGGCGCGGCCGGGGCGTCGGCAGCCGCCTTCTTCTTGCGGGCCTTCGGCGTCTTCTTGTCGGCGTCGGCGGCCGGCGCTTCCACGACAGCTGCGCGATCGACCAGTGCCATCAGTGCCATCTCGGCGTTGTCGCCGGGACGGTTGGCCATGTGCAGGATGCGGGTGTAACCGCCCGGACGCGCCGCGAAGCGCGGGCCCAGTTCGGCGAACAGCTTGGTGACCACTTCCGCGTCACGCAGGCGCGAGAACGCGAGACGACGATTGGCCGCGCTGTCCTGCTTGCCGAGGGTGATCAACGGCTCGACGAAACGGCGCAGCTCCTTCGCCTTCGGGATCGTCGTCTTGATGGTCTCGTGCCGCAGCAGCGACGCAGCCATGTTGCGCAGCATCGCCGAGCGGTGCGTCGCATTGCGGCTCAACTGCCGCCCGGTAAGTCCGTGTCTCATGTCTGTTCTCTTCTCTCACTAGTCGCTATCACTAATCACTAGTCACTTCTTAAAGGA
>CAVVBC010000036.1:0-342126 GCA_963746325.1 uncultured Gammaproteobacteria bacterium
GCGTCAGGCCTCTTCATCCGTCTCGCCCCCTGGGCATGCTAAGGCCTGGCGCCCTCCAGCTCCTGCACCAGCGGCACCAGGATGCGGATGGCGTGCGCAGCATGGCTGTACTCCGTCGACCGAAGGGTCGGGCTGCAACGACCGGCAGAGCCGTGCCCCAGCCCTGCGACCCGAACAGGTATACGCCGCCCGTGCCGACCAGTCCGGTCGGCACGGACAATCACTGCTGCAGCGCGATCAGTAGTCGACCGGATCGCGAATGATCGGGCAGGTCATGCAGTGACCGCCGCCGCGGCCACGGCCGAGTTCGGCGCCGACGATCGTGATGACCTCGATGCCTTCCTTGCGCAGCAGAGTATTCGTGTACGTGTTGCGGTCGTAGGCGTAGACGACGCCCGGCGACGCGCACACCAGGTTGGCGCCGCTGTCCCATTGCGTGCGTTCACGCTGGTAATCGGTGCCGCCCGCCTCGACCACGCGCAGCTTCTTCAGGCCCAGCGCCTGGGCGCACGACGTCGACGAACGGCTTCTTCTCGGCGTGGAACTCGACGCCGCTCGAATGGTCGCTCGGCCGGTAGGAGAAGGTCGTCGTCTGGGCGAGGAAGTCCGGCGCCAGCAGCACGCAATCGCGGTCGGCGAACGTGAACACGGTGTCGAGGTGCATCGCCGCGCGAATCTTCGGCATCGCCGCCACGATCACGCGCTCGGCCGCGCCCTTCTTGAACAGCGTGGCCGCCAGCTGGCTGATGGCCTGCCGCGAGGTGCGCTCGCTCATGCCGATCAGCACGTTGCCCTTGCCGATGGGCATCACGTCGCCGCCTTCCAGCGTCGCCTGGCCGTGGTCCTCGGTCGGGTCGCCCCACCAGACGTTGACCTTGCCGGCGAAGTCCGGATGGAACTTGTAGATGGCCGTCGTCAGGACCGTTTCTTCGTGCCGGGCCGGCCAGTACAGCGGGTTGAGCGTGACGCCGCCGTAGATCCAGCAGGTGGTGTCGCGCGTGTACAGCGTGTTCGGCAGCGGCGGCAGCAGGTATTCGGTGACACCGGCCGCTTCCTTCACGACCTGCAGGGCCTTGCCGCCGACAGATTCGGGGAACTCGAGCGTCGACAGACCACCGATCAGGGTTTCCGCGAGGGCGCGGTTGTCGAGGCCTTCGAGGTAGCTGCGCAGCTCGTCGATGAAGCCGAGGCCGACCTGGTTCGGCACGACCTGGTTGTCGAGGATCCACTTCTTGCCTTCCGGCACCGCCACCGTTTCGGCGAGCAGGTTGTGCATCTCCACCACGTCGACGCCGCGGTCGCGCATCTTGGTGACGAAGTCGAAGTGGTCGCGCTTGGCGTTCTCGACCCAGAGCACGTCGTCGAACAGCAGCTGGTCGCAGTTGGACGGCGTCAGGCGCTGGTGGGCCCGACCGGGCGCGCAGACCATCACCTTGCGCAGCTGGCCGACTTCCGAGTGGACTCCGAATTTGACGTCTGTTGCAGTAGCCATGGTGTGTTCCGTGATTAGGTTGCAGGTGGATTAGATGGAGATGGCGCCGGTCGCCAGGCCGTAAATGCCAAAGAGGGCAGCGGCGGTGATGACGCCGAAGGTGACCCAGTCCGAGGTCTTGGCGAACACCGGTTTGCCCTGTTCGCGCCGCGCGATGTAATAGAGCACGGTGCCCGGTGCGAAGATGATCGCGGACAGCAGGATGAACTTCAGCCCGCCGGCGTAGATCATGAAGAGCGTGTAGAGCACGGCGAGCGTCGCCAGGACCACGTCGCGCTTGCGCTCCTCGGGCCGGACTTCGTAGGTCTCGCCACGGCGGGCGATCATCAGGCCGTAGGCAGCGACGAACAGGTACGGGATCAGCGTGGTGGCGCTGGTCAGGTTCAGCATCAGCGAGAACGCGTCGCGCGACCAGTAGGTCGTGATCACGATCAGCTGGATGATGATGCTGGTTGTCCACAACGCCACGGACGGCACGTTGTTCTTGTTGACCTTGGCGAACGCCTTCGGCATGTCCTTTGATTTACCGGCGGCGAACATCACCTCGGCGCAGATCAGCGCCCACGCCAGGTAGGCGCCCAGCACCGAGACCAGCAGGCCCACGCTGACGAAGATCGCGCCCCAGGGCCCGACCACGGATTCGAGCACCGCAGCCATCGATGGCTGGCGGACGCCGGCAATGTCGGCGCGCTGCATCACGGCATAAGGCAGCAGGGTGACCAGCACCATGAGGCTGGTGACGATGATGAAGCCCGTGATCGTGGCCAGGCCGACGTCTGAGCGCTCCTTGGCGAAGCGCGAATACACGCTGGCGCCTTCGATGCCGATGAACACGAACACCGTGACCAGCATCGTCGCCCGGACCTGCTCGAACAGGCCTGTGGTGAGGTCGCCGCCGTACAGGTTGAAGCTGAACAGGTCGATTTGGAACGCAAAAATCAGGATCACGATGAAGACCATGATCGGGATGACCTTGGCGATCGTGACGATCTTGTTGATGGCCGCCGCCTGCTGCACGCCGCGCAGGATCAGGAAATGGAACAGCCAGATGCCGATGGAGGCCACGAGGATCGCAACGACCGTGTTGCCGTCGCCGAAGACCGGGAAGAACGCGCCCATCGTCGACTTGATCAGCACCCAGTAAGACACGTTGCCGATGCAGCTGCCGATCCAGTAGCCGAAGGCCGAGAGGAAGCCGGCGTAGTCACCGAAACCTTCCCGGGCGTAGGCGTAGACGCCGGCGTCGATGTCCGGCCGGCGCTCGGCCAGGGCCTGGAAAACCCGCGCCAGCATGTACATGCCGGTGCCCGCGATGAGCCACGCGATGACTGCGCCCATGGGCCCCGTGGCCCCGGCAAACGTCCTGGGCAGCGAGAAGATTCCCGCCCCGACCATTCCACCCACCACCATAGCGGTGAGTGCCGTACGCGACATTTTTTGTTCGGCCATCTGCCCACCCCATCGACGAAATTAGTGTGTTTTACACGGTGACACGGAGCCATCCGCGCGCGGACTGAATCTACCGTGTCGAGTCGCGTCTGGCTATCGTAATAATTGTGTCGTGATTGCAGCGCGTGCATCAAGGCCATGCATCGTGCTCAGGGCCGGCCTGATACTGAAGAATAAGTTGTCAGTGATTTTTGCCGCGGTGACGTTGTTCGCTGCTATCGTAGGCGACGCGACTCAAACTGCGCGGGGTGCCACCGGCTGTCGCTGGCACGCCCCGTCGGGCCGGACGGCAGTGCCAACATGCGTGGCGCCGTCGGGCCACTGCGGTCGCTGCCGATTACCGTCACCGAATAGCAGAAACCATGGAGTAATGCTGATGTACAAGCGCTGGAACCTGATCGGATCGCTCGCGTTGCTGGGCGCCGTCCTCGTCGCGGGCGAAGTCAATGCCCAGACCACCGTGACGTACGGGCGTATCACGGCTGTGCGCCAGGTCGACATCCAGAACCCGGGCGCGAATGCGGCCGGCACGATCGTCGGCGGCGCCCTCGGCGTCGCTTCGGGCTCCGGGCAGTCGCGCAGCAACCGCGCCCTGCGTGGCGTGGGCGGCGCGGCCGTCGGCAGCCGCCTCGCAGGCGCTGCCGGTTCGTCGACCGGGTTCGAATACACCGTCCTGATCGGCGGTACCAACACGATCCGCATGGTGACTGAGCAGGCCGGCCTGCGCGTCGGCGATTGCGTCTCGGTCGAGCGCGGACAGTTCAATAACATTCGTCTGGCCGATGACGCACGTTGCACGGCTGCCGCCAATGCGCCGGTGCCGGCGAGCGCCACGGCCGAGGCGAATGCCTGCGCGGCCGCCAAGGACCAGTTGCTGAACGCGGCGACGGATGCGGACTTCGACCGCGCCGAGCGCAGGATGCGGCTGCTCTGCGGCGACTGATGGCCGGACGATTGCAGCGTAATTGGAGTTAGAGCGGAGGGGGCCGGGTGTGCGGTCTCCCACCGATAATATTCGACACGGGGTATAGAAGAATGAATATGAACAAGAGACATTTCATGGCGGCGTTGGTGGGCGTGCTGGTGCTGGCCACCGGCTGCACCACGACCGGTTCTGACAGCGGCGATCCGGCCACGCGACGCGCGAGCATCGACTCGGGCGTGGACGCGGCCCTTGCCAATCTTTATCGCCAGGATCCGGGCGCGCAGCAGCTCGTCGCCCGGGCGCGTGGGGTGCTGGTGTTCCCGAGCGTGCTCGAGGCCGGCTTCATCGTGGGCGGCTGGAGAGGCGACGGTGCCCTGCGCAAGGGCGGCAAGACGGTCAGTTTCCACCGCACGACGGGTGGTTCGTTCGGCCTGCAGGCGGGCGCACAGTCGACCGCGGTTTTCCTGCTGTTCATGACGGACGACGCGCTGGCCCAGTTCGAGGCCAGCCGCGGCTGGACGGCCGGGGTCGATGCATCGGTCACGCTGCTGACGGTCGGTGCCAATGCGCAGATGACCAGCGCCACGGCGCAGCAACCCATCATCGGCTACGTGCTCTCGAACCAGGGGATCATGGCGGGCGTCACGGTCGACGGCTCGCGCATCACCCGCCTGCAGCTCTGATCGAACGACCCGCATGACGCCGCCGTCCGGCAGGCAACTCGCGCACCTGCCAGGATTGATCGTGATCCTGGCAGGTGCGCTCGTCGACCCCGGCGCGGCCTGGGCTGAAACGCCCGGCGCCAAGTGCCTGGCCATCAAGGACACTTTCGAACGGCTTGCATGCTTCGACGCGGCCATCGGCGCGGCCGTGCAAGCGGCAGCGCCGGCGGTCGTCGCAGTCTCCGGTCGAGCCGGGGCCCGCGGCAGAGGCCGCTGCGGCGTCGCCGCCGGTGGTTGCTTCGCTCATCGACACGACCTGGGGCTTCCTGCCCGACTCGAAGCCGACCTACCTGCGGCTGCACCAGCCCAACTATCTCCTGTTCGGCCGTTACACGACGGACGCCAACACGGATCCGTACGAGCCGTTGTTCGATGCCTTCGATGAGGAAGTCGAGTTCGAGGATGTCGAGGCCAAGTTCCAGCTGAGCCTGAAAGGGCGGCTGCTGGCCACCGAGGATCATCGCTGGGGCCTGTGGTTCGCCTACACGCAGCAAAGCCAGTGGCAGATTTTCAGTCCGGACATCTCGCGCCCATTTCGCGAGACCAACTACATGCCCGAACTTTTCGGCAGCTTCCGGCCGGGGATAGAGATAGCCGGCATGCAGTGGAACCTGCTGAATTTCGGTTACACCCACCAGTCGAACGGGCGGTCCGACCCGATCTCCCGCAGTTGGGACAGGCTGTTCGTCGAGGCAGGAATCGAACGCGGCAACCTGGTCGTGCTGGCGCGGGCCTGGGCTCGCATCTCCGAAGATGCGGAAGAAGACGACAATCCGGACATCGTCGACTACTACGGCCACGGCGAGATCACGGGTATCTACAAGTGGCAGGACAACAGCTTCTCTCTGATGGCGCGCGGCAACCTGAGCACCGGCAAGGGGGCCGCGCAGTTCACGTGGGCTACACGTCCGCTGCTCGGCCCGCTGCGGGGCTACGTGCAGGTGTTCACCGGGTACGGTGAAAGCATGATCGACTATGACTGGGAGCAGACGACGATCGGCCTGGGCGTGACGCTCAACGATCGCTTCTAGGCCGCCGGGCCGACTGCGCAGCCAACCCGGTCGATGGCACCGCATTGCGAGTGGCGCCTCTTGGCGCCTCTTCAAAGAGCGCGTGTCTGCCTTTCCAAGCTCTTGAAGAGGCGCCAAGAGGCGCCGCTCGCAATCGATTAATCGGCCTACTTGTTGGCCCTGCCGTACATGTCGTCGAGGGCCTGGCGCAGCGCGGTCGCCCAGATCCCCATCGCGCGCCGTGCATCGGCGGTGTTCGTCACCCGGTTCGTGACCTGCCAGGTTCCGCTCGAGCGCGCACTGCGCGCGTCGACGGCGCGCGCCAGGATTTCACCTGTCATGGAATCGCGCAGCTCGGCGACCAGCGTCATGCGTCCCGCGTTGGCGGTGTAGGTGCGCGATCGCCCCGCCGACATCGTGTCGGGTGCATTGATGTAGAGGTCGACGATGGCGGCCGTGACCCGCAACGTGTCAGGGCCGGCTACATCGACGAGCTGGTAGCCGCCGCGTTCGAGCTCGGCCCGGAACGTCTCGCGGAACAGGTCCGCGACCCCGGCCTGGATCGCGGCCATGTCGCCGGCGTCGAGCCGGCCGAGCTGGCTGCGACCGCCGCGGTTCGGTTCCCAGTTGCGGGCGAAGCTGACCTCGACCGGGTCGATCATGACGCTGCGGTAGGCGACGATCTCGGCGTCCGGCCTGACGAAGACCGCGCCCAGGCGTGTGCCGGACTGGCGGACCAGGCCGTCCCATTCTTCCTGCGGCGCCGAGCCGGTACTGGCGCACCCCACGAGTGTGGTCGCGCCCAGCGCGAGCAGTAGCGACAGCAGATTGCGAAAGCGAATCATTTTGATGCTCCAGGGTAGTGATGGCGACTCGCGCACGGCGCGTCGTGTGTGGGTCAGGACTATTCCGAGGGCTGCTATTCTGCCGCGTGCATGCAATTGAATGGCACGCTCAATCGAGCGTAGCACGCCAAAGTCAGGAGCATCAACGCGACGGTCCGCGTGGTTCTCAGCCGCGACTTTGCAGTAGCTTAGATTCGTGACACACCGCAGCAGGAACGCGTGCCGTTGATCGTGCTCAGTCGATCGTGCCGGGCCAGTCGCGTGACGGCCGGCCGGATGCATTTGTACAGGGCGATGGTCAGGCTTTGCCGCACCTCGTGCAACACGATCGGGCTGCTCATCGTCGGCCTGCTGCTGGCAAGCCCGACGGCCATGGCTGCTGCCGCCACGCACAATGTCCTGGTGCTCTACGCGAACGGCCGGCTGCTGCCGGCCAACATCGCGGGCGATCGCGGGCTGGTCGAGGGCTTCCAGGCCCGGCCCGATCGGCCGGTCACGCTCGCTACCGAGTTCCTCGACCAGACGCGGTTCAGCGGCGCGGACTACGAACGCACTTTCGTCACCTACCTGCGCGAGAAATACACCGCGCTGCCGCCGGACCTCATCATCGCCGGGGCCACCGAGGCGCTCGACTTCATGCTGCGCCACCGGGCCGAGCTGTTTCCGCGCGTGCCCATCGTGCACATGTCGGTGACATCTTCGTACCTGCAGTCCGTGTCGCCGCTGCCGGCCGACGTGTTCGGCACGCCGCTCACGTACGACATCGTCGGCACGGTAGAACAGGCGCTACGCTGGCACCCGACGGCGAACCGGCTCGCCTTCGTCACCGGCACCAATCCGTGGGACCGGGAATGGGAGGCGACCCTGCGCGCCGCGGACCTGCGCAGCGGATTGGCGCTGGACTTCATTGCGGGCTTGCCCGCGGATGAACTGCAGCAACGCCTGCGGAACCTGCCGGCCGGCACGATCCTGTTTACTCCCGGTTTTTTCCGCGACGGCACCGGGCGCGAGTTCACGCCGCGCGAGGCCGGCCGGATGATTGCGGCGGCGTCGACGGCGCCCGTGTACACCATCTTCTCGTCTTTCCTGGGGACGGGCGTAGTCGGCGGTCGCATGGCGAATTACGAGGAGATGGGGCGCACCGGCGCGCAGACCGCGCTGGCCTTGATCGACGGCACCGCACCCGCAACGATGCAACTGCCGGCGACGACGCCAACGCCGCTGCAGGTGGACTGGCGGCAGCTGCAGCGCTGGGGCATTTCGCCGCAGGCCGTCCCGGCCGGCGCGATCGTGCACTTCCGCGAACCCACGCTCTGGGAGGCCTATCGCAACCAGGTCCTCCTTGGCGGCGCAGTCATGCTGTTGCAGGCCGGCCTGATCGTCGCACTGCTGTTCGAGCGCCGCCGCCGCCGGCACACGGTGGCTGCCCTGGCCCGCAGCGAGCAGCACATCCGGCTGGCGGCCCGTGCCGCCAGCCTCTCGACATGGGTACTCGAAGACGAAACGCCCGAGCCGACTGGCCGCGAGCGCGGCGCAAGGCGCGTCGATGTCGCAGCGGGTCCACTTATCGACTTCCGCGAGAACCTGGCGCGAATCGCGCCGCAGGACCGCCCCGGCGTGCATGCCGCGCTGCGTGACGCCCTGGACAGCAACGGCGAGTTCGAGATCGAGTATCGAATTGCGGCGCCGGATGGCGCGTGGCGGTGGCACGCCGCCCGCGGCCGGGCCGAGCCCGGACAGGCGCCGCGACTGTTCGGCGTGGCCATCGACATCACTGAACGCAAGCTCGCCGAGCTCCAGGCCGAGCAAGACCGTGCCGCCCTGTACCACATGACACGCGTCTCGCTGCTGGGACAGCTGTCCGCGTCGATCGCGCACCAGTTGAACCAGCCCCTGGCGTCCATCCTCGGTAACGCCGAAGCTGCGCAGAAAATGCTCGAGCGCGAACCGGTCGACGTGCCCGAACTGCGCGAGATCTGTGCGGACATCGTCGCGGAGGATCATCGCGCTGCCCAGGTGATCCGGCGGCTCGGGGTGCTGTTCAAGCGCGGCGACCCCCTGTTCGAGCCGCTGGATCTCAATGAACTCGTGCGCGACACGATCGAGTTCACGCGCAGCATCCTGCTGACGCGGCACGTCAATGTCGTGACGAATTTCGCGCCGTCGCTGCCGCCGGTCGCCGGCGACCGGGTGCAGTTGCAGCAGTTGGTCCTGAACCTGATCGTGAACGCTTCCGACGCGATGGCCGACCTGCCTGAGCACGCAAGAGTATTGACGATAGAAACGGGCGGGCGCACCGCACGCCGTCAGTCTTTGCGTGAGGGATCGCGGCCCCGGTGTTGCGGCCAGCACGCGGGACAAGGTCTTCGAACCGTTCTGGAGCACGAAGCCTGGCGGGATGGGCATGGGACTTGCGGTCTGCCGCTCGATCGCCGAGGCCCATCGTGGCAGCCTCACCGTGATGAACGCACCGGGAGGCGGGGCCGAGTTCTGCATGCTGCTGCCGGTGCGGAACGTGGCATGACCGAAAACTCCGCCACGTCCACGGTGTTCATCGTCGACGACGACGCCCAGGTGCTGAAGGCCCAGGGGCGGCTGCTGCGTGAGCACGGCTTGCAGACGGCGCTGTTCGAGTCCGCCGAAGCGTTTCTCGCGCAGCATGACGCGGCGGCGCCCGGGTGCCTGTTGCTCGACGTCAACCTGCCGGGCCTCGACGGCCTGGCCCTGCAACGGCACCTGGCCGCGCTGCGTCCCGCGCTGCCGGTGATCTTCGTCACCGGCAACGGCGACATACCCATGTCCGTACGGGCCATCAAGGCCGGCGCCGTGGACTTCCTGACCAAGCCGGTCGCGGGCGAACACTTGTTGGCCGCGGTGCGGGCCGCCTTGCAGCAGGATGCCCAGGCCCGCGCGGCCCTGCTCGAAACCGAGGCCCTGCTGCAGCGACATGCGAGCCTGACTGCACGCGAGCGTGAGGTGCTGGACGGCCTCGTCGCCGGCAAGCTCAACAAGCAGATCGCGGCGGAGATGGGGGTCACCGAGGCCACGGTCAAGTTTCATCGCGCCCGCCTCATGGAGCGCATGCAGGCGCACACGGTCGCTGAACTGATGCATCTCGCGGCCCGGCTCAGGCTTGATCCCAACGCCGACTATGCCAACGGTTAGTTTCGCGCCGGGCGGCGGTACGCTAGTTTCATGGGATGGCACTGGCCAGGATCGCGCTGCTGGATGACGAAGCGCCGGTGCGCGTGGCACTGGGCCGGCTGCTGCGCCTCGCAGACTACGAAGTCCTGGCCTATGCCTCCGGCGAGGAGTTTCTCGCCGCACTGGACGACTGTGTACCCGACTGCGCGGTACTGGACGTGCACCTGCCCGGACTGACCGGCATCCAGGTGCAGCGACTGCTGCAGTCCGGGACGGTGCGGTTCCCGGTCGTGTTCATTACGGCAAGCGAGGACGCTGCAGTCGAGCGTGACGCCCGGGAGGCGGGCGGCCTGTGCGTGCTGCGCAAGCCATTTTCCGCCGCCCAACTGCTGGCCAGCATCGCCCTGGCCCTGCAGGCCGGCCCGGACACGGCTCGCTAGCCAGGGAAGCTCTGCACAGATCCGCAGGTGACGCGTTGCGTGCGCTAGATCCGGTGCCCGTCACCGAGCACTCAAGGTCAGCCGCGCCGGTTTCCAATTCGGCAGCGCGCGTCGAACCCGCGAGGGCGACCCGTTGCTGGCGCGTCCGACCCGGGACCGTTCCCCGAGCTTGGAAAGGCAGACACGCGCTCCGGGAACGGTCCCGGATCGGACGCTTGCGACCTGCCAGCCTGCGACGCTGCCAGAGCGCTCGATCCGGTGCCTGTCACGGAGCGCGTGTCTGCCTTTCCAAGCTCGGTGACAGGCACCGGATCTAGCGCACGCAACGCGTCACCTGCGGACCTGGGCAGAGCTTCCCACCTGGGCTGGTTCGACGGCCACTTATACCAAAGGCTAGTCCCGGGCCGGACCGCCGCGACCTGGACTGCTGTAGAGTTCCGACCGCCTCGCCTTTAGCCACCAGGAGCATGCAATGTCGACCCGACCAACGTTCAGCGAATGGATGGCAGCCACGGGCATCGCCATGGCGTTGTGCGCGCCTTTGCTCCTGGCCGCCGGCGCCGCCCGTGCGCAAGGCGCTGGAGTGGAGCATCCCGCAGCCGCTGCCCGGCATTTCGACGCCAAGGGCCAGCCGCCTTCGACTTACACGCTCGAGGTGCGCAAGGGTCTGGTCGCGACGTTGCCGTTCGCCGACAAGCGCGACTTCGACGAAGCAAAGAAGGGCTTCATCGCCGAGCCGTCGTACAAGAAGATCATGGCCGATGCGGGCAACGTCGCCTGGGACATGGGCAGTTACCAGTGGCTGCTGCAGGACAAGGACTTCGCCAGCATCAACCCATCGCTGCAGCGACAGGCCGTGCTGAACATGGCCTATGGCCTGTTCGAAGTCGTGCCGGGACGCATCTACCAGGTCCGCGGCTACGACCTCGCCAACATCAGCTTCATCAAGGGCGACACCGGCTGGATCGTCTTCGATCCGCTGACCGCCGCGGAAACTGCACGGGCGGCGCTCGCCTTCATCAACGAGAAACTCGGCAAGCGGCCGGTGGTCGGCGTCGTGTACTCGCATTCGCATGGCGACCACTTCGGCGGCGTGCGCGGCGTGATCGATGAGGCCGACGTCGCCAGCGGCAAGGTCATGCTGATCGCGCCCGAGCATTTCATGCGCGCGGCCATCGAGGAAAACGTGATGGCCGGCAATGCGATGTCGCGTCGCCTGCAGTGGCAGTACGCCGTGCTGCTGCCGCGCGACCCGCATGGCCATGTCGACCAGGCGATCGGCAAGAACATCGCTCAGCGGCAACACCGGCCTGATCGCGCCGAACCGGATCATCGCCAAGGACTTCGAGGAAATCACGCTCGACGGCGTGCGCATGGTGTTCCAGAACACGCCGGACACCGAGGCGCCGGTCGAGATGAACACCTACTTCCCGCAGTTCAAGGCGTTCTGGGCGGCGGAAAACGTGACGGGAACGATCCACAACATCTACACGCTGCGCGGCGCCGCCGTGCGCAACGCGCTGAACTGGTCCAAGCAGATCAACGTCGCGCTGTGGAAGTTCGGCCAGGAAGCCGAGGTGATGTTCGCCTCGCACAGCTGGCCGCGCTGGGGCAACGACCGCATCCAGGAAGTCATGCGCGCGCAGCGCGATGCCTACGCCAACCTCAACAACCAGTCGCTGCACTACGCCAACCAGGGCGTGACGATCAACGAGATCCACAACGTCTATGAAGTGCCGAAGAGCCTGCAGCAGCAGTGGGCCGCCCGCAGCTACCACGGCGACGTCAAGAACAACACGCGCGCGGTCATCAATCGGTTCCTGGGTTTCTACGACGGCAATCCGGTCAACCTGCACCCGCTGTCGCCGCAGGACTCGGCGCCGCTCTACGTCGAGATGATGGGCGGTTCGGCCCAGCATCATCGCCAAGGGCAAGGAGCTGAGCGGCCAGGGCAAGTACCTCGAGGCCACCGAGATCCTCAACAAGCTGTGCCTGGCCGAGCCGCGCAACCAGCCGGCTCGCAATCTGCTGGCCGACGTGTATGAGCAACTGGGTTACCAGGCCGAGAGCACCAGCGTGCGCAACAGCTACCTGCAGGGCGCGTTCGAACTGCGCAACGGCCTGCCCGGCGGCACTCCGCCGCGCAGCACCGGCCCGGACGTCGTCCGTGCCATGACCACCGAAATGTGGCTGGATTTCCTCGGCGTCAGCATGGATCCGAAGCGTGCCGACGGACGTCAACTTCAAGCTCAACCTGGTCACGCCCGACAACGGCGAGAAGTACCTGGTGGAACTCAGCAACGCCGACGCTGACCAACATCGAGGGCGTGCAGTCGCAGAATCCTGACCTGACCATCACGATCAATCGCAGCGACCTCAACCGGGTGATGATGGGGGTCAACACGTTCGATGACCTGATCAAGGAAGGCAAGGCCACGTTCGTCGGCAGCCGCAAGGCATTCGATCAGTTGCTGGGATTGCTGGTGCCGTTCTCGCCCACGTTCGAAGTCCTGCCGGGCACGGCGCCGTTGCCGACGGCCAGGACGGCCCCGTCTGACCACAAGCCTGGGATGGCGCCGCCCGAGCTGGCGGAGTAGCGGCCGAGCGGATGATCGTAAGGACGTGAACGTCGGGATCCACTAAGATTGCCGCCGGCGCGGCACGGTGTGCACGCAAGCTTTGAATTGCGTTCTGCAAGGGAGTTCGAATGATGAAGTCGAGGCATGCCATTTCGATGCTGCTGGCGCTGGGCGCCGGCTCGGTGACGTCGGCCGCATTGGCGATGGATCCCATCCCGCAGACGCCCGGTTGGCGGGGTTTCGTGGTCGGCGGCGTCGGCTACACCGACCTCAAGAGCAACCTGGTCGCAGGCAACGGCCTGCTCGACATCGGGCGCGACACCATCAACAGCGTCAACGATGCGCCGCGCAGCGACGATGCCGTGCATCCGATCTTCACCGGTGAAGTCAGCTACACGTTCGAGGGCCAATGGCAGGTCTTCCTTGGCACGTCGCTGGAAGACGCCGTGACGCTCGACGGCGTGGCCCAGTTCGGCGTGCGCAAGGACATCGGCGCAGCCGGGGCGCTGCAGGCCGGCTACCTGTTCAGCGGCATACCCACCCAGGCGTGGGAAGATCCGTATGCCGAAGGCGTCAAGCGCGAGGAGACCGACCGGGATTCCGCTGGCCTGCGACTGCGCTGGGATCGGGTCATGGGCTCCGAGTTCGAGCTCACGGTCTCCTACCGCGACATCTCCGTCGAGAACGAGACCAGCGGGCAGGGCGTGCTGAGCGTCGCCTGCAACGCGGCGTGCCAGGACCTGCTGCGGCGGGACGGCGACCAGTATGCGTTCGACGTCTCCTATCTCTACAAGGCGGGGGAAGGCTCCCGTCACCTGTTGCGTCCGCTGTTTCGTTATTCAGTAGACGATCGTGACGGCGCTGCGATCAGCAGTGATGCCTACCGGTTGCAGTTGAGCTACGTCTTCCTGGGCCAGGGCTACACGGTGGCCAGCAACGTGGCTTACGGCGAGCGCAGCCAGGACGAGAGCAACCCGATCTTCGGCGCCAAGACCGATTCCTCTTTCTACGCGCTCGACGCCACGGTGTTCTACCGGTTGCCGGTGGCGAGCGGACGCTGGCAGGCGGTCGGCAGCATGCTCTACGGCAAGGACGATTCCGACGTGCGGTTCCACGACAGCGAAGTGTTCAACGTCAACCTCGGCGCGATGTATCGCTTCGGCGGTCGCTGATTCCCCTGGCAGCGCGTCGAGATCGCCGGCTCACCAGCTGGGATCGTTGATCGTGCGTTCCTCGATCGGTCGTCCGAGCCCGAGCACGAGCTGCCATTCGCTGGTAGTGGTCCCGGAGAGTGACAGCGACAGTGGACCGAGCGGTGTGCGACCCGCCAGCACGAAGGCCGCCGAATAGGTGGGCTGCGCATTGACGCCGTCGATTCGTCCGCTCATGTCGGCGGCAGTCAGGGCGAGCCCGGCGTAGATGGATTGGCCAAACACGTAGCTGATGTCCGCGATGCGCTGCAGGTAAGAGGCCTGCGCGCTCCAGTAGGATGACCCGCGCAATTCCCCGAGGCTCAGGCCGGGAAGGCTCACCGGGCCGCCGAGCGTGAACAAGTCGTACAGGGGTAGCGACGTGTCCAGCGACGATCCGCCGCTCACCCGCAGGTAACCGACGTTGCGACGGAACGGCAGGGCGATGGTTGCGGTGCCTTCCAGGCGGTCGTAGGCAGAATCGCCACCGAGCGCTTCCGCGCTGTGGAAATAGGTCATGCGGGTGATCAAGCCGCGCTGCCAGAGCGCATCGCGGTCACGCGAGTCGAACGTGTAGCGCACCGCGAGGCCGCCGTAGTCGTCGCGTACGGTGTCGGGCAATTCCGGCGAGCCGATGTCCCGGTCGGCCGACTGGACGCCCGCCCGAATGCCCGCGCGCAGTTCTGCTGTCTTGCCGAAGACGCGTCCGGCATCGAGATACCCCCATGCCGAGCTGAACTGATAGCGCGCCAGCGTATCGCCGTCGTCGAAGAGGTCTTCGATGGAGCGCTGCCCGGTCACGCCCGGTTCGACGAACCAGCGGTGCGCTGCGTCGAGCGGCTGGTAAAAGGAGGCTTCCAGTCCCGAGGTTCGCCCCAGCCGCAGCGAACCGTGCAGTTCACCGCCGCGGTCGTTGACCCACGTCTGCAGGTAGTCACCGCCGAGCGTGAATGCCGTGTTCGTGTCCGTGCCGAGGTGCAGTCCGAGGTCGAAGCGCACGATGTGCGGTCCCCACGATTTTTCCTGCAGATGCATGTCCAGCGTCGGCTGCGCCGGGTCTCCCGACAGGGTGTAGGCCACGCGCTCGAAGTCGGACAGTGCGAAGACCGCCGTGGCGCGGTCAGCTATCTGGCGGGGGGTCACTACGTCGCCGGCCTGCAGGGCGAGTGTCTGCCGGACGAACTCGGGATTCGCCCGCTCGAGGCCTTGCAGGTTCACGGCCGCGAGCGTGACCTGCTCCCGCCCGGGCCTGGAGGTCGACTCGCGCCAGGCCAGGTACTCGGCTTCGGGCACGGCATACCGTTCGAGTTCGGCGCGATGCGACAGTGCCGCCGCCCGCCCGAGGGGGACGGCATCACTGGTCCGGTCGAACGACGCCGAGCCGATGTCGCCCATGGCAATCACGATCTTCACGTCGTCGGGACCCAGGGTGTCGAGTTGCTGCCGCTCGTTGGCGCCGATGAGCACGTCGAGCGTGCGCGACATCAAGGTGAGCGGCGAACGCAGGTCGTCGCTCGTGGGAGGAGGGTTGGGTACGGCGACGGCGATGACCACGTCCGCGCAGGTCTGTCGCGCGATGTCCACCGGCACGTTGCGTGTCAGCCCGCCGTCGCCGAGGATGCGGCCTTGCATGCTCACGGGCGAGAACACGCCGGGCACGGCCATGCTCGCGCGCATCGCGAGCGCCAAGTCGCCGCTGTCCAGGACCACCATCTCGCCGCTCTGCATGTCGGTGGCCACGGCCCGGAAAGGGATGGGCAGCTTGTCGAAATCGGCGATGCCGCGACTGCGACCCACCAGGTACTGGATCGTCAGGTCCACGTTCTGCGAGCTGATCAGGCCAGACGGCGCCATGAGGCTGCCGTCGCGCACGCCGAACTCCAGGCTGTTGCTGAACGTGCCACCGGCGAGCTTGCGGCGCATCGGCACCTTCGCGCGCAGGCTGCGGCGGCCGATCGCGTCCTGCCAGGAGATCGACCGGAACGCGCGATCGAGCTCGTCCGCGCTCATGCCCGACGCATAGGTGCCACCAACGAGCGCGCCCATGCTGGTGCCGACGATGCAGTCGACGGGAATACGCAACTCGTCGAGCACGTCGAGCACGCCGACGTGCGCCGCACCCTTGGCGCCGCCGCCGCCGAGCACGAGTCCGATGCGCGGCCGGGGTTTCGCCGCAGGTTCGACAGCGACGTCGGCGGCGCCCTGTGCGCGGGCCGGGAATGCGGCGCAGGCAACAGCGAAGGCTAGACACAGTGTGGCGGAACCGCGGACGGAACCGACAAGGTCAACGCTTCGTCGCTTCACCGGCGCTTCACCTGCAACCCGGGAACATGCCCGATACCGTATCCTACCGTGTAGCGACGGAGCAGGCAGGCCGCCGGCCTGCCCGCGATGCACAGGGTGACAGACGATGACGCACGATTCACGATCCGCGCTGATCCTCGGCGCCGGCATTTTCGCCGGCCTGGCCTGCCTGGGGCTTTTCCTCGGGTCCAGCGCGATCAAGTTTCGCGAGTACGAGCGAGTTGTCTCGGTCAAGGGCCTGGCGGAACGCGAGATGCCCGCCGACGTCGCGGTCTGGCCGATTCGCTTCGCTGCCGCGGGTAACGACCTCACCGCGCTCTACGCCACCATGGAGGGCAACGCGAAACAGGTCGCCGACTTCCTGGCAGCCGCCGGGTTCGAGCCCGCCGAGATCACCGTCGGTGCGCCGGCGATCACCGATCGCCTCGCCCAGGAATATGGTGGCAACGGGCAGGTGCAGCTGCGTTACATCGCGACCCAGACCGTGACCGTGTACTCCGGCAAGATCGACCAGGTGCGCGCGTCGCAGAAGAGCTTGGCCGATCTCGGCAAGAAGGGCATCGCCTTCAGCGGCGGCGACTTCCAGCAGACCCAGTACCTGTTCACCAAGCTCAATGACGTCAAGCCGGCCATGATCGAGGAAGCGACGCGCAAGGCGCGGGAAGTCGCCGAGAAGTTCGCGGCCGATTCGAACAGCAAGCTCGGCAAGATCAAAGGCGCCAACCAGGGGCAGTTCTCGGTCGAAGACCGTGACAGCAACACGCCCTATATCAAGCGCGTACGCGTGGTGTCGACTGTGGATTACTACCTGTCCGACTGAGGGGGATTTGACATGACCACGGGCAGCGTCAGGTTCCACCGTGTGCTGCGGGCGCAGCCCGAGCGAGTCTATCGCGCGTTTCTCGACGCGGACGCCATCCCGCGCTGGTTACCACCGTACGGCTACACCTGCAAGGTGCAGCACATGGACCCGCGGGTCGGCGGGACTTACCGGATGTCGTTCACGAATTTCTCCAGCGGCCACACACACCTCTTCGGCGGTGAATACCTCGAGCTGAAGCCGTCCGAGCGGATCGTGTATACCGACAAGTTCGACGACCCGGCGCTGGCGGGCGAGATGCGCACCATCGTCGACCTGCGCGCGGTTTCGTGCGGCACGGAGCTGAGCGTGGTGCAGGAAGGCTTGCCGGAGGTGATTCCCGTCGAGATGTGTTATCTCGGCTGGCAGGAATCACTGCTGCAGCTGGCGCGGCTCGTCGAACCGGTGCTTCCAGACTGAGCGTGCGTGCGAAACTTCAGTCGCGTCCCGGCAGCGGCTTGCGCGTCAGCAGGTAGAGCAAGGGTCCGAACGAACCGAGCGCCAGCGTGACGACGAGCCAGGGCCAGACGTTGCGGCCATGGGCGCGCGCGTCCTGCCACATCCATGCCATGACGAGGACCAGCGCAATGACCAGGTCGGCCAGGACCTGCATGCCCCCATAGGTCTGGAAATGCAGGGCAAGAATGCCGAAATAGCCATGCTGGGCCAGTGCGGCGGCGCTCAGCGCGCCGAAAGCAACCAACGTGACGATGAGCAGCGTGCGGGTCATGGGGTCGTCCTTCAGGTTGTAACGCAGGGGCAGTTTCTGGTCGAGGCAGGCTCGCCGCAATTACCTTGCAGGTCATAAATCCGCCGCGCGCCTGTGGTTCAATGGGGCATGAAAGCGACGAACACGCTGCCCGAAACGCTGCGGCAGGCGCGCAAGGCACGGCGCCTGAGCCAACTCGAGCTTTCGTTGCGCGTCGGCGTTTCGCAGCGCCATATGAGCTTCGTGGAAAGCGGCCGTGCCCAACCCAGTCGCGAGTTGTTGCTGGCGTGGCTGCAGGCGCTCGAGGCGCCGCTCACGGTACGCAACGCGGCGATGCTGCAGGCCGGTTTCGCTCCCGCCTTCAGTGCCGCGCCGCTGGGGGATCCTGCGCTCGAGCAGGCGGATGCCGCGATGAGTCAGCTGCTGCTCGCGCACGATCCGATGCCGGCGCTGTTGCTCGACGCCGACTGGAACGTGTTACGCATGAACCGCGGTGCGGCGTGGCTCGCCGTGACACTCATGCCCTGGGCTGCCAGCCTGCCACCCGGCACTCCGATGAACATGCTCGACCTGCTCATCCACCCCGAGGGATTCGCAGCGCGAATCCTGAACCTGCAGGAGGTGGGGCCGCCGCTGCTGGCGCATGTGCGCGCCGCAGCCGCCGCGCACCCACCCTTGGTGCCGCGGGCGGAAGCCCTCGCGGCTGCATGGCAGCAGCGCCTCGGCACCGCCGTCACGCCGGGAGCCTGGTCGCCGCCGGTCGCGCCCGTACTCACCACTCGTTTCGCCACTGTGCGCGGCGAGCTCGCTTTCTTCTCCATGTTCACGACCTTCGGCACGCCGCAGGACATCACTCTCGCATCGCTGCGGGTGGAGCACATGTTTGCGGCCGATGCGGCGACTCGTGCCGCCCTGCACGCGGGCGCGATGGCTGGGACCCGCGCGGACGCTTGAAACGACTCCCGTGTCTGATGATTCATTCGGGATGGATGCAACGCTGCGTGGCTTGACATAAAACCGTGACCGGAATCCGGTTTTGCGCTGCAACCGGAACGCAGAATTCGCCCAGGAGTGCGGCGGGCCGTTCGATAACCCCGCCTGCTGCCCGCAGGACGTCGCGCCATGACGGTTCGACGCTCGCCGGGAAACCTGCAGCGTGCAAGAGAACACCGGTCAACATCGCGTCCTGCGTGCCGACGATCAGGCAGCTGCCCGCTGGGTCGAGCTTGCCCTGGTCGACGACCTCGTTGCGCCCGCAGAGCACCGCGCCGGCCGTAATGCCCCGCTGCAACAGTCCGGCGCGAAACGTCCCTACCTGTCGGTACGCACCAAGTTTGCGCTCGCGCTCGCGGTAAGCATCGTCTGGACGATCGTGTCGACGATCCTCGCGCTGCCGTGGCTGTACGACCTGGCTGGCATCGTCTCGTGGCCCGTGGCCATCTTCGCGGTGGGCGGCATCGCCGTGCTGCCCGGCATGATGAATGCGTTCCTGGTCGCCGCCCTGCTGCTCGACCGGCGGCCGCAGCGCCGGAAGCTGCTGGATTACCCGGCGATCTCGATCCTGGTCGCCGCTTACAACGAGGAGTCGTCGATCGCCGACACCCTCAAGTCGATCGCCGCCCAGGATTACCCGGGCACGTTCGAAGTGCTGGTGATCGACGACGGTTCGAAGGACGACACTGCCGCGGTCGTCGAGGCCAATCCGTACCCGTGGCTGCGGCTGTTGCGACAGCCACGCAACACGGGCAAGGCGGCTGCGCTGAACCGTGGCCTGGCCGAATCGCGGCACGACTACGTGATCACGCTCGACGCCGATTCCTACCTGTACGGCGACGCACTGGCGCGACTCGTGGAGCGCTACTTCAGCGACCCCGCGACCACGCGTGCGGTCGCCGGCACGATGCTGGTGCGGAACTCGCGCGCAACCTGGGTCACCCGCGCGCAGGAATGGGACTATTTCCATGGCATCGCCGCCATCAAGCGGGTGCAGTCGCTGTTCCAGGGCACGATGGTCGCGCAAGGCGCCTTCTCGATCTACGACCGCGCGGCGCTCGAGGCAATCGGGGGCTGGCAGGATTGCGTGGGCGAGGACATCGTGCTCACGTGGGCGATGCTGGTGCGCGGGTGGCGGGTGGGCCATGCGGAGGACGCCTGCTGTTTCACCAACGCGCCCGACAACGTCCGGCAATTCGTCCGCCAGCGGCAGCGGTGGAGCCGCGGCATGATGGAAGCGTTCCGGCAGCATCCGCGCATCCTGGTCACGCCGCGCATGTCGACCCTGTTCGTCTGGTGGAACGTGTTGTTCCCCTGGCTCGACCTCGCCTACACGCTGTGTTTCATTCCCGGCGTGATCATCGCGTTCTTCGGCATCTACTGGGTTGCGGGTCCCATGACGCTCATCCTGATGCCGATGGCGCTGCTCATGAACTACGTGATGTACCGCATCGGCGTCCGCATGTTCGCCAGCCAGAACCTGCGCGTGCGCAGGAATGTGGCGGGCTTCCTGGTCTACGCGCTGACCTACAGCCTGATCCTGCAGCCTGCCAGCGTCGCGGGATACCTGTCCGAGCTGTTCGGCACCCGCAAGACCTGGGGTTCGAAGTGACCGCGCGCGCGTCTCGCTCGTGCCGCAACCCGGCGGCCGGGTTCGCTGCGCTGGTCGTGCTCACGCTCGTCGCCCCGCTGGCCGGCGCAGCGAACGACGCGGGCCAGGGCATGGCGGCGATCGTTCAGGCTGGCTACGAGGACGACGCGGATGACTTCAGCGCCGCCAGGATCCGCGCAGGGGCGCTGCTCGATTACGCCTCCGAATTGAGCCACTACGGCTTCGCGCTGCAGAACACGCATTACTCGGCGCGTGGCTGGAGCACCGACGCGCCCGGCATCATGGGCCTCTATCGCAACCAACGCCGGGACACGCTGCAAGGCGTACGGGCCGAGGGCGGGCTGGTGCGGGTCGAAGGCCACACGCGTGTCGTCGGCGACGCCACGTGGGGTTTGCGCCCCCGCGAGACGACCGGCGTGGAGTTGATCCTTGCGGGCGACCTCGTCGGGACGCAGCAGGCGCTCGAAGAGGGCATCGCCTACGGCCTGATGGGTGTCAGCGTCGAGCAGCAGTTCGTTCCGCGCTTCACCGGCGTCGTCATGGCGGCCTGGCAGCCGTTCACGGACGACAACTCCCGCACCCTGCTGCGGGCGCGATTGATATGGAGTGCGCTGCCCGAGCAGGGGCTTTCGGTCCAGGCGCGCTGGCGGCAGTATTCGAGCGGCGATTCGGACGTGCCAGGCGCTTACTTCAATCCTGATCGCTATCGCACGTGGGATGCGGTGCTGTCCCTGCGACGAAGGGTGGGTGCATGGCGCGTCGCGGGCCTCGCCGGCGGCGGCCAGGAACGGATCGAGAATGGATCGTGGCAATCCACGGGCGTTGCCGAAGTGCGCGCCGAAGGGCCGGTCGGCCGCGACCTGCACCTGGTCTGCAGCGCGAACTACAGCAACGCTGCCGGCTTCGCCAACTCACCCAACTACTGGTACGGCTCGGTCAACGTCGGCCTCATCGTGCCTTTCGGCCGCTGATCCCACGGCGGAGTCGCCGCCCCTGCCCCTGCCCCTGTCCGTGCCGCCTGCGGCTGACGAGCCGCGGTGTTCACCTGCGCCATTGGCGTCGGGTACGATCCGGTCGCAGGACCACCTGAGGAGCAGGCCAGTGATCGTCACCACCACCCCGGGCATCGAAGGCCAGCGCATCACGCGCTACTGCGGCATCGTCGCCGGCGAGGCGATCCTCGGCGCCAACCTGTTCAAGGACGTGTTCGCCGGCATTCGCGACCTGGTGGGCGGTCGCTCCGCCACGTATGAACGCGAGCTGCAGCGCGCGCGGGACATGGCGCTCAAGGAAATGCAGGAAAAGGCGCTTGCAGCCGGGGGCAACGCCATCGTCGGGGTCGATCTCGACTACGAGGTGCTGGGTGCAGGCAACGGCATGCTGATGGTCTCGGCCAGCGGGACTGCGGTCGTCGTCGAGTAACGCTCCGGGCAGGGGGAAAGCGGATGGAGTGGCATGAACGCCGGACCGCGGCGCGTCGTCGCGCGGTTGCCAAGTACGACGCTGCCGAGGCCCGCAGTTACGGCAGCCTGCAGGGACTCGGCTGGCTGACCGCCGCCGAGGAGAACGCCTACCTTGCCGACCTGCAGCGCGTGGTGCAGATTCCCCCGGGTTCGCGCGTGCTCGACGTGGGTGCCGGCACCGGCGTGATGTGCTCGCTGCTGCGACGGTTGCCTGCGCTCGAACTCACCGCGCTCGAGCCTTCCGCGGCGATGCTGGCCTTGCTGCAGGCCAGGACCGATCTCGCGAACGTCACTGCCATCAACGGGTTCTGCGACGAACCCGAGGCGGGCGAGCGCTTCGCGCCGGGCCAGTTCGACTGTCATCGTGTCGCGGCAGGTGGCCAACGGACTCTTCGATCCGCTGTGCGCCTTCCGGCACTGGCAGACCTGGCTGCGGCCTGGCGGCACCACGGTCGTCATCGACGGGCTCTACGGCCGCGACGGCTGGACCGGTCGCTGGGAGGAAGAAGTCGACGTGCTGCCGCTCGCCGCCACGCAGTCGACGGCGACCATTCCCTACCTGCTCGAGGCAGCGGGGTTCGAGATCGCCGCCGTCGAGCGCATGGCTGCAGTGAGCGCGCTGCCCACGACGCGGACGCCACGCTACGTCGTCGTCGCGCGCAAACCCGTGCGTTGAATCCGGCGAGCGTCGAAAAATTTTTGCGTGCCGGTCGAATTGACGCCACGTGCACGCCGCACGCTGCCCCATAAGCGCCGCAGCTGCGTTATGACGCGCGCACGGATCCAGCCGCTGCCTCGGCATCGGTGCGCAACTGCTGCGCGCCAAGCCGCCGAGGATTCGTTCTAAGCGAAAAGAAGTTCGTCGACGATCTCGATCCAGTGCCGCACCGGCACCGGACTCGCCTGTCGCAGGTGTTCGAGGCAGCCGATGTTGGCCGTCGCGATCAGCGCGGGCGACTCGCCGAGCAGCGAGTCCAGCTTGCGGCTGCGCAGCTCGCGCGCCAGCACCGGTTGCAGGATCGAATACGTGCCGGCGGATCCGCAGCACAGGGTCGGCTCGCGCGTCGCGACCAGTTCGCATCCCGCGGCGCGCAGCAACGCCTCGACCTTGCCCGTGGTGGCGGCGCGCTGGCCATGCTGGAGCGAGCACGGCGCCTGCCAGGCGACACGCACGGGAGTCCTTGCGCCAGCTTGCGAGCCCCGGGCCTCGCGCAAGGCAGCTGCGAGCGTCGCCGGCTCGATCACTTCGCACAGGTCGCGAGTCGCCGCGCCGACGCGCGCACCGGCGGCGCTGAGCGCGGGTGCAGCGTGGCGCAGCGTGTGCCCGTATTCCTTGGCGAAGGCGCCGCAGCCGCTCGCCGTGCTGACGACGGCCTCGCAACCCTGTGCCAGCAGTCGCTCACTCGCCGCAACGTTGCGGCGCACACGCGCCAGCGCCGCCTCGGTCCGGCCGAGGTGATGTTCCAGCGCGCCGCAGCAGCCGACGCCAGCCGCTGCGACCAGCGAGATGCCGAGGCGATCGAGCACGCGCGCAGCCGCCGCGTTGATCTGCGGCGCGAGGCCTGGCTGCACGCAGCCTTCGAGCACCGCCATGCGACGAGCGTGCCGCGCCACGGGCCACGCTTTCGAACGGGCGGTGGTCGCCCCTTCACGCGCGGGCACCATGCCGCGCATGGCGGCAGGCAGCGCAGGCCGCACGGCCTGGCCAAGCTGCACGAGTGGCGTGAACAGCTGGCGGCGGGTGGCAACCGTCGCCAGGGCAAAGCGCACGAACCGCGACCGGGCGTCGCGCGGCGCAGGCGGCTGCGCTTCGATCAACTCGCGTCCCAGGTCTGCAAGCTTCGCGTACTGCACGCCGGACGGGCAGGCCGTTTCGCACGCGCGGCAGGTCAGGCAGCGGTCGAGGTGGGTCTGTGCAGTCGCCGTCGCGACTCCTTGCTCGAGCATTTCCTTGATCAGGTAGATGCGGCCGCGGGGACTGTCGAGTTCGCTGCCCGTCACGCGGTAGGTCGGGCATGCCGGCAGGCAGAATCCGCAGTGCACGCAGCTGCGCAACAGGTCGCGCGCCTCGGACGCCAGCGCGGTGTCGGCCAGTGCAGCAGCGGGTTTGGAATGCATGGGGGCGCCGCCTCAGAGGCCTGCGTACATCCGGCCCGGGTTCAGGATACCCGCCGGATCGAACACCCGCTTTACCGCGCGATGGAGTTCGAGCATTGCTGGCGGCAAGGGCGGGAACACGTCCGTGACGCCTGCCGTCGAGCTGTCGAGAGGGCGACGGAAGAGGGTGGCGTCGCCGCCGTAGGCATGCGCGATGGCTGGGACCGCGCTGGACTCGGCGTCGGCGAGCCAGACCTGCGCGCCGTTCCATTCGAAGGCCGACTGCGGCAGGTCGCGCATGACCCGTCCGGCAGCGGCTGCCGGCAGCGTCAGTCGCCACAGCGAGCCGGCCGCGATGAAGAACGGATGGCGCTGCTCGCGCACGTCGTGCCAGAAGTCGCGGGCTGCGGCCGGGGCCAGCGGTTCGCCGCCCACGGCCGGCGTGACGGCAGCGAGGGCGGCTGCAGATCCTTCCAGTCGCACCGTCAACTCGCCTGCGTGCCAGAAGCTCGCGGTGCAGGGCAGCCCCCGCTGCGTCATGTCAGCGAGCAGTTCGACCGCGGCGGCCGCGTCGATGCTACGCCGCAGCGTGCTGCTGCCGGCCGCAACCGGCAGCACCTTCAGCGACGCCTCGAGCACCACGCCCAGGACACCGAGCGATCCGGCGAGCAGTCGCGACACGTCGTAGCCCGCGACATTCTTCATTACCTCGCCGCCGAACCGGAGGATGCGGCCGTCGCCCGCCAGCAGCGTGGTGCCGAGCACGTAGTCGCGCACCGGACCGCGCGCGGCGCGCGCCGGACCGGCGAGTCCGGCAGCGACCATGCCGCCGACCGTGGCAGCGGGTCCGAACGACGGTGGCTCGAACGGCAGCCGCTGCCCGTGGCGGGCGAGCAGTGCCTCGACCTCGGCGAGACGCGTGCCGCAGCGCGCTGTGAGGATCAGTTCGGCCGGGTCGTAGCGCAGCACGCCGCGGTGCCCGCCCACTGCGAGCCCGTCGGCGACGACGTCGCGGCCGTAGCCGCGTTTGGTGTCGCCGCCCACGATGCGCAGCGGAGTCCGCGTGGCGCAGGCTGCGCGCACTTGCGCCGCCAGCTCGTCATGGAAGTCTTCGCCGGGCGGCAGGTCGACCACGGTCATGGTTCAGAACCGCGGGAGGTGCGAGTGCGGCAGGCGGCCGCCATGGACCTTCATCGCGCCGTAGTCGGCGCAACGCGCCAGCGTCGGGACCGCCTTGCCAGGATTCAGCAGCCCGGGCGGATCGAAGGCGAGCTTCAACGCGTGGAACGCAGCGAGCTCGGCCGCGCCGAACTGCGTGCACATCGGGCCGAGCTTCTCCACGCCGACGCCGTGCTCGCCGGTGACCGTGCCGCCGACGGCCACGCATGCCTCGAGGATTGCGGCGCCGAATGCCTCGGCGCGCGCGAGCTGGTCGTCCTGGCCGGCATCGAACAGGATCAGGGGGTGCAGATTGCCATCCCCCGCGTGGAACACATTGGCGACATCGAGACGGTAAACCTGCGACAGCGCTGCAATCTCAGCCAGCACCGCGGCGAGGTGCCGGCGCGGTATCGTGCCATCCATGCAGTAGTAGTCCGGCGCGAGCCGGCCCACGGCAGGAAACGCCGACTTGCGACCCGACCACATGCGCTTGCGTTCGCCGGCGTCCTGCGCGGTCCGCACGCTGGTCGCGCCGGCCGCCAGCAGCACCGCGCGCGCACGGGCCAGCTCATCGTCGACGTCCTGCGGCAGCCCGTCGACTTCGCACAGCAGCAACGCCGCGGCGTCGAGCGGGTAGCCGCAGTGCGCGAAGGCCTCGGCCGCCCTGATCGCCGGCGCATCCATCATCTCGAGACCGGCCGGGACGATGCCCGCGGCGATCACCTGGCCCACTGCGTCGGCGCAGCGGCCCACGTCGGCGAAGGCGGCCAGCAGCAATTCGACGCGGCGCGGCAGCGGCAACAGGCGCACCGTCACCTCGACGACCACGCCGAGCAGGCCCTCGGAGCCGATCACGGCCGCGAGCAGGTTGAGGCCGGGCGCTTCGCCTGTCTCTGCGCCGAGGGTGAGCACGTCGCCCGTCATGGTCACCAGCTTGACCGCGAGCACGTTGTGCACGGTGAGCCCGTACTTGAGGCAATGGACGCCGCCCGAATTCTCGGCCACGTTGCCGCCGACCGAGCAGGCGACCTGCGACGAAGGATCGGGCGCGTAGTAAAGGCCGTGCGGTGCGACCGCCTCCGAGACGGCGAGGTTGGTGACGCCAGGCTGCACGCGGGCCAACCCGCGCCGGGGATCGACTTCGAGGATCTGGTCGAGTCGCGACAGCACGAGCAACAGTCCACCCGCGATGGGTAAGGCACCACCTGAAAGCCCCGTGCCCGATCCGCGCGCGACCACCGGCACCGAATGCCGGCAGCAGATGCGCAGCACGTGCCTGCACCTGCTCGACGGTCTGCGGCAACGCGACGAGGTCGGGGGACTGGCGATGGGTGGTGAGCGCGTCGCATTCGAAGGCGACGCAGGCGGTGGGATCGACCAGCAGTCCGGGCCCGAGCACGGCCCGCAACTCAGCGAGCAGGTGCGGGTCAGTGACCACTGGGCAGGAGCTGCTGCACGCCCGCGTCGGTGCCGATGACCAGGACGTCCGCGCCACGCTGCGCGAAGAGCCCGTTGGTGACGACGCCTGGAATCTGGTTGATGGCGCGCTCGAGTGCGACGGGGTCGGCGATGTCGAGGCCGCGGACGTCGAGGATGTCGCAGCCGTTGTCGGTCACGATGCCCTGGCGCCAGGCGGGCTGGCCGCCGAGCCGGACCAGTTCGCGCGCGACGTAGGCGCGCGCCATCGGGATGACCTCGACCGGTAAGGGAAATTTTCCAAGGCGCTCGACCAGCTTGGCCTCGTCCACGATGCAGACGAACCGGCGCGACGCGGCCGCGACGATCTTCTCGCGCGTGAGGGCCGCGCCGCCGCCCTTGATCAGGTGCAGCCCGCGGGTCGCCTCGTCGGCGCCGTCGACGTAGACGTCGAGTCCCTCGGTGTCGTTCAGGTCCAGCACCGGGATGCCGTGGCCGGCGAGGCGGCGCGAGCTCGCGTCCGAGCTGGAAACCGCGCCGGCGATCACGCGTCACGGCTGCCTGCGAGCGCGTCGATGAAGAAGTTGACGGTGGAGCCGGTGCCCACGCCGATGACGGTGCCGGGCTGGATGAACTGGAGCGCCGCTGCGGCGGCCCGTTGCTTCTGCTGGTCCTGGCTCATGTGCTTTGCAGATCCCTCAAACAACTGTGCCCGCTTTCGCGGGCACAGTGTCGTTTGCGGATTCGGCGGCGTCTATCTTGCGATGGAACGCCGCCTCATCTTCAAGCGACCTTACTTCTTCTTGGCGGCCTTCTTCTTGGTGGCCTTCTTCTTGGTCGCTTTCTTTGCTTTCGCTGCCATGATCAATTCTCCATGTCGGGTTAGTCCCGGGCGGAGTATTTACAGAATAAAAAAAAGAAATGCAATAGTCGCCGTCACGATTTTTTTGAACCACGTCTCGCAGCTGCGGTCGACTGCTGCGCGCGTGACGACGCTCGAGCTGCTCGCAGAGAGAGCACGCAACGCCACTCGGCGGCGGTGAGCGGCGTCACCGAAAGTCGATTGCCTCGTTGCAGGATCAGCATGTCGCGCAACGCGCCGTCGGCATGCTCACGCAGCTCCGGCAGCGTAATTACAGGCTCAATCCGTTGTTCGAGTTGCACGTCGACGGCGAACCAGCGCGGCGTGTCGCGCGTGCTCTTCGCATCGTAGTACTCGCTCTTCGCGTCGAACTGCGTCGGGTCCGCATACGCCGCGCGCACCACCTGCACGACGCCCGCGACGCCCGGAACGTCGCAACTCGAGTGATAAAAAAAAGCGCGGTCGCCGACCCGGAAATCGTCCCGAAGCATGTTCCGCGCCTGGTAGTTGCGCACGCCTTCCCACCCCGTGGTGCGCCGCGGAGCGCGCTCGAGGGCGTCGATTCCGAACACGTCGGGTTCCGATTTCATGAGCCAGTAGTGCATGCGAATTGGTTTCTTCAGGTGGATGGGACGGTGCAGCGAAGGATGCCACGCTCGGTCACGACGAGGTCGAGCGCGACGTCCCAGGGCGCGGGCTCGAGTCGTTCGACCTGCTGCACCGAGTACGCGATGCCGATCAGGCGCGGGCGACGAAATGATTGCGTGCGGTCGAGCCGCGGGCGCAGCGCGCGGTCGTAGAACCCCGCGCCCATGCCGAGGCGGTGACCGCAGGAGTCGAAGCCGACCAGCGGCACCAGGATCGGTGTCGAGGTGGCGCAGCCGGGATGCGGCCGCGCGCACCGCCCGCGGGTTCGGCGATGCCGAAGCGGTTGCCGTGCAGCGTGGCGCCAGGTTCGAGCGGCACGAAGGCCATGGTGCCGTTGCGCGTGCTGACGATGTGCGGCACGTAGAGGCGGACGCCGCAGCGCCACGCCGGACCGAAGCAGGGGCGCAGGTCGACTTCGCCCGGCATGCCGAGGAAAGCCGCCACGCGGCGGCCGCGCTGCCAGACGCCGAGGCTGCGCAACGCGGCGCGGATGGCGCGGTCGGCGATCGCGGCGTTCGGCGTCAGGGAGTGCGCGACGACTCGTCCGGAGCTGGCGGCGCAGTTCGCGGAGAGTCATCGCAGCAGTGGAGGGGAGAGGCGCCACCCGCCTGTGCCGTCAAGGACCATTGCTCTCGACAAGAGCAATATTTGGGGAAGGCCGCGACACTTAAGGCTTTCCGCTCGAGGCGGACTTGCACAATGATGCCGGCTGGCCACACCCCGGGGTATTTACATTAAGGTCGAGAGGTAACCCGGCCCATGTCGAACACCGCAGGCAGCGCCAAATCGTCGAAGGTTCGGACTCGTGCGAACCCTCAGAGTTCAAGTTGCTGTCCCTTTTCGAGCGCGGACTCCACGCGCTCGCGCAGGGACTTGAGGCGGGCACCGAGGTCGCCCTCGACCACCGTGCCGTGCTTGCGCACCTTGATGAGCTCGTTCGCGAGGTTGAGCGCGGCGATCACCGCGATGCGATCGAGGCCCACCACTTTGCCCGAGTCGCGAATCTCTCGCATCTTGCCATCGAGGTACTCCGCCGAATCGAGCAGGTCGGAGCGTTCCTCGGCCGGGCATGCCACCTGGTACTCGCGATCGAGCAGGCGGACGCTGACGCGGGAGATGCGTTCTTCTGACATCAACCCTGCTCCATGGACTTGAGGCGGCCGATCATCGCTTCGACGCGCGCGCGAACCTGTTCGTTCTTCTGCAGGAGATTGGCGCGTTCGCCGATCAGCGTGTCCTGCCGCTGGCGCAGGGCGCGGTTCTCTTCCTTGAGCTGGGTGACCGTGGCCACCAGCTCCTCGAGGCGGCGTTCGATGCGTCGCAGTTCGACGTCGACAGCGGATCGGGCGGCGGGTTCGTTCATGGAATTAACTATAGTGGTCGCACCCCGGGGAAGCAATTGAACCGGCCCCATTCGGACCGGTATTGCAGGTGCCGGTGGTACGATACGCGCAATGTCGGCACCGATTGCTTTTGACGATGTCGCGCAGGCCCTGGCGGCCAGCGGTTCCACAGTCCACGCCGCCGAGGCCCACGGCTGCCTGTGCGGCGCACTCTGCGCGCGGCGCGTCTACCTGCCCGCCGAATGGCTCGAGGAATTGCTGCCCGATGGCCCCGAACCGGGCAAGCCAGCGGGTCTCGTCGCGGGTGGTCCGCTGCGGCAGTTGTTCGACCAGAGCCGCGCCGTGCTCGAGGCGCGCGAGATGGAGTTCGAGCCGCTGCTGCCGCCCGACGCGGCGGCGCTGGCCGAGCGCGTCGCAGGCGCTCGGCGCCTGGGCGCAGGGCTTCCTCTACGGCTTCGGCGCCAGCGGGCCTGTACCAGCGCGGCGTTCTCGCCGGCGAGGTGACCGAGGTGCTCACCGATTTCGCGGAGGTGGCCCGCGCCGGGGCCGTCGGTTCCGAAAGCACGGAAGTCGAGGAATCCGCCCTGGCCGAGCTCGTCGAATTCGTGCGCGTCGGCGTGCAGCTGATCTACGACGACCTCACCGACCTGCGCGCCGCCCAGACCACATCGACCGCGCGGCACTGAGCGCCGCGACTGGTCCAGCACCCAGCTGATCCGCCACCGACACTCCACGAGACGCTACGCTGCCCATGACCCTGCGTAAAGACGAGTACGCGCGCCGCCGCAAGCAACTGATGAAGCTGATGGGCAAGGGCGCCATCGCCATCGTTCCCGCCGCGCCCGAGCGCCAGCGCAACAGCGATGTCCATTACCACTACCGGCCCGACAGCGACTTCCACTACCTCACCGGTTTCAACGAACCCGAAGCGGTCGCGGTGCTGATCCCCGGCCGCGAGCACGCGGAGTACGTGCTGTTCGTGCGCGACCGTGATCCGGCGCGCGAAACCTGGGACGGCCGCCGCGCCGGGCCCGAGGGTGCAGTGCGCGACTTCGGCGCTGACGATGCCTTCCCCATCGGCGACATCGACGACATCCTGCCGGGCCTGCTCGAGCGCTGCGAGCGGGTCTACTACTCGATGGGCGTGAATCACGATTTCGACCAGCGCGTCATCGGCTGGGTGAACACGCTGCGCGGCCAGACCAAGAACGGCATCCACAGCCCGCAGGAGTTCGTGGCGCTGGAGCACCCGCTGCACGACATGCGGCTGTTCAAGAGCCGGGCCGAGGCGGCCGTGATGAAGCGCTCGGCGCAGATCGCCGTCGGCGCCCACGTCCGCGCGATGCAGAAGACCCGGCCCGGCGTCACCGAGTACGAGGTGATGGCCGAGCTGCTGCACGAATTCCATCGGCACCAGGCCGACATCTCCTACCACCCGATCGTCGGCGGCGGCGCCAACGGCTGCATCCTGCACTACCACGAGAACTCGCGACACCCTCCGCGACGGCGACCTGCTGCTGATCGACGCGGGCTGCGAGTACGGCCTGTACGCTTCGGACATCACCCGCACGTTCCCGGTCAACGGCCGGTTCTCGCCCGAGCAGAAGGCGATCTACGACATCGTGCTCGACGCGCAGGAAGCCGCGTTCGCGTGCATCAAGCCGGGCAGTCACTGGAACGAGCCGCACGATGCCGCGGTGCGGGCGATCACGCAGGGCCTGGTGAAGGTGGGCCTGCTCAAGGGGCGCGTGCCGGCATTGATCAAGGACGGCGCCTATCGCAAGTTCTTCATGCACCGCACCGGACACTGGCTGGGCATGGACGTGCACGACGTCGGCGAATACAAGGTGGGCAGCGAATGGCGCGTCTTCGAGCCCGGCATGGCGCTCACGGTCGAGCCGGGCATCTACATCCCGGCCGGCACCAAGGGCGTGCCGAAGCGCTGGTGGAACATCGGCGTGCGGATCGAGGACGACGTGCTGGTCACCGCCAGCGGCTGCGAACTGCTCACGGCCGGCCTGCCCCGCACGACGGCGGAGATCGAACGCGTGATGGCGGCGGCTGCGTGACGCTGTCGCCGAGGACCCGCTCGTTGAATTCTTCGGCTGCGGAATACGACCTGGCCATCGTCGGCGGCGGTCTCGTCGGCGCATCTCTCGCCCTGTCGCTGGCGCCGCTCGGCTTGCGCATCGCGCTCCTCGAGGCGGTCGCCCCCGCGCCAGGCGAGCAGCACCCGAGTTTCGACGAGCGCACCACCGCACTCGCGAACGGCACGGTCCGCGCCTTCAAGACGCTTGGCGTATGGGCTGCGATGGAGCGCGAGGCGGCGCCCATCCGCAAGATCCACGTTTCCGACCAGGGTCGTTTCGGCACGGCGCGTGTCGACGCGGCCGAGCAGGGGCTCGAGGCGCTGGGCTATGTGGTGCCCAACCGGGTGATCGGCGCGGCATTGTGGCAGGCGCTCGCCCGCACGCCGGCGGTAGAGGTCATCGCGCCGGCGCAGGTCACGGGCAACGAACTCGAAGGCCCTTGCCGCCGCATCGCTTTTGCAGTCGACGGCGAAGCGCGCACCTTGACGGCCCGGCTGGTCGTCGCGGCCGATGGCGTGCGCTCCATCGTGCGCGCACAGGCCGGGATCGAGGCCGAGCATCTCGAATATGAGCAGGTGGCGCTCACGGCCGTGATGACCACCCAGCGCTTCCACGACTACGTGGCCTACGAGCGCTTCACCGAACAAGGCCCGATCGCGATCCTGCCGTTGACCGACGGCCGCTGTGGCATGGTCTGGACGCGCAAGCCGGACGACGTCGCGCGACTGCTGGCCTTGCCGGACGACGAGTTCCTGCGCGAGTTCCAGGCGGCCTTCGGCTTCCGCCTCGGGCGCTTCATGCGGATCGGGCAGCGTGCTTCGTACAACCTGATGCTCTCGCGCGCCGAGCGCCACATCGCGCAGCGCCTGGCCGTGGTCGGCAACGCGGCGCAGGGGCTGCATCCCATCGCAGGACAGGGCTTCAACCTCGGGCTCCGCGACGCGATGAGCCTGGCCGAGGTGATCGCCGACCAGCGCGTGGCCGGCATGCTCGACGCCGGCGATGCGGACCTGCTGCAGGCGTACGCCGACTGGCGCGAGACCGACCGGCGCCGCATCGTCGCCTTCACCGACGGACTCGTGCGACTCTTCTCGACGCCGCTCGGCGTGCTGCGCAGCCTGCGCAGCCTCGGCATCCTCGCCTTCGACGTGCTGCCACCCGCCAAGTCGGCGCTGGCGCGCCTGAGCGTCGGGGCCGCCGCACGTATCCCGCGGCTCGCCCGCGGCGTGCCGCTCGCCGGGTCCCGCTGACCATGGCTGGCCCACGCAGGAAGTTCGATTTCGACGTCGTGATCATCGGTGGCGGCATGGTCGGCACCTGCCTTGCCGCCCTCATGGCACGCGAGGAGGCGTTGTCCGGCTGGCAGGTGGCGCTGGTCGATCCCGCGCCGCCGCGCAGGCCGGACGACCAGTCGCTCGACCTCCGCGTCTCCGCGCTCTCGCGCGCGTCCGAGCGCATCCTGACCGCCGCGCGCGCGTGGGACGCGATCGCGCCGTATGCGTCGCCCTACGACGAGATGGTCGTCTGGGACGCGGCCAGCACCGTCGACCGACCGGACGCGCTGCGTTTCGCGGCGGCCGAGACCGCCGAGCCCAACCTGGGCCACATCGTCGAAAACCTGCGCGTGCAGTGGGCCCTGCACGAGTCGCCGCTGCTCCGTGGCGTGACCGCGGTGCGCAGCAGTCTCGCCGGGCTCGAGTTCGACGCCGACGCGGCGCGGGTCACGCTCGAAGATGGGCGTCGTCTCGCCTGCCGTCTCGTCGTCGGCGCCGACGGCAGCCAGTCCGTCGCGCGCCAGCTCGCCGGCATCGGCCGGTCCGGCTGGACTTACGGCCAGACGGCGGTCGTCGCGCATCTGCAGCCCGGCCAGCCGCACCGGGGGACTGCGTGGCAGCGGTTCCTGCCGGATGGCCCGCTCGCGCTGCTGCCGCTCAGCGATGGCCGCGTCTCGCTGGTGTGGACGACTACGCCCGACGAGGCAGCCGCGCTGCTCGCGGCCGACGACGCTGAATTCAGCGAGCGCGTGTCGGTCGCGAGCGATCACGTGCTCGGCGAGCTGAAAGCTGCGAGCGCGCGCGCGGGGTTTCCGCTCGCGCTGTGGCACGCGCGCGCCTACGTGCAGCCGCGGCTCGCACTCGTCGGCGATGCCGCGCACACCATCCATCCGCTGGCGGGCCAGGGCGTGAACCTGGGCTTCCTCGATTGCGCGAGCCTGGTGCAGGTGCTCGCCGACGCCGTGTCGCGCGGCGAGGAGCCGCACGGCCTCCGCGCGCTGCGCCGCTACGAACGCTGGCGTCGCAGCGAAAACGCCGTCGTGCTCGCGATCTGCGATACGCTCAACCGGCTGTTCACGGAGAAGAGCGTCGCTGTCGCCGGACTGCGCCGCCTGGGCTTGTCCGTCGTCACCAGCCAGCCGTTCCTGCGCCGGACGCTGATCGAGCGGGCGCTCGGTGTCGGCGGCGACGCCCCCCAACTGGCCCGGCGCACGGCCGCGTCGAATTGAACGGCAGGCCGACGGCCTGCGGAGCCTCGCGATGCAGAACGAGAACTGGCCGGACACGCTTTTCACGCAGTCGCCACCCGGGCTCGGCAACCAGTTCGACGACGATCCGCTGCTGGCCTCCTGGCTCAAGCGTTCGCTGCCGGCGACGCTGAACGCCGAACTGCGCAGCGAGTTGCGCGAGCTCGGGGCGCTCGCGGGTGGCGAGCTTTACCAGCTGCAACAGTCCGACCTCGCGCACGAACCGGTGTTGACGCAATGGGACGCCTGGGGCAAGCGGATCGATGCCGTCGCGGTTTCGCCACTCTGGCAGCGCGCCGAGCGGCTCGCTGCGCAGCATGGTCTCGTCGCCACGGCGTACGACACCGCATTGGGGCGACACGCGCGCATTGCGCAGTTCCTCAAGGTGTACCTGTTCCATCCGTCGTCCGATGTCTACACCTGCCCCCTTGCCATGACCGACGGCGCCGCCCGCTGCCTGCTCGAGGCAGGGGACCAGGCGCTGATCGATCGTGCGGTGCCGCATCTCACCTCACGTGACCCCGCCACGTTCTGGACCAGTGGCCAGTGGATGACCGAGACGACGGGCGGTTCCGATGTCGGCCGCTCCGAGACGCGAGCGGTGCCCGACGGCGAGGGCGGCTGGCGCCTGTACGGTCGCAAGTGGTTCACGTCGGCGGTGACGTCGCAGATGGCGCTGACGCTGGCGCGCCCAGAAGGCAATCCACCCGGCGGCAAGGGCCTCGCGATGTTCTATCTCGAGATCCGCGATGCGGCCGGGCTGCTGAACGGCATCCGCGTCGACCGGCTCAAGGACAAGCTCGGCACGCGCAAGGTGCCGACCGCCGAGCTGCTGCTCGACGGTACGCGCGCACGACTGGTGGGGCCGCCACTCAACGGCACGCGGTCGATCGAGCCGATGCTCGGCGTCACTCGAATGTGGAACAGCGTCTGTGCCACGGCCTTCATGCGTCGCGGCCTCGCGCTTGCGCGCTCCTACGCCAGGCAGCGCAAGGCATTCGGCCAGCCGCTGGAGCAATTGCCGCTGCACGCAGACACGCTCGCCGGACTCGAGGCCGAGACCTGGGGCGCGTTCCTGATGACTTTCCTGCTGGTCGAGCTCAATGGCCGGATGGAGCAGGGCGAGCTCGATTCCGAGCAGCGCGCGCTGCTGCGCCTGTTGACTCCGCTCACCAAGCTCATCACCGGCAAGCAGGCAGTGGCCGTCGTCACCGAAGTCATCGAGAGTTTCGGCGGGGCAGGCTACGTCGAGGACACGGGCTTGCCGCAGTTGCTGCGCGACACGCACGTGCTGCCGATCTGGGAAGGCACCACCAACGTGCTCGCACTGGACGCGCTGCTGCGGAGCGACCTGCCCGCGGGGCTCGCGGCGCTGATGGCTCGAGCCTCGTCCTGCCTGCGCTCCGTGTCGGAGCCACGCATGGTCGCCGCGACGCAACAGGCGCTGGGCGCGCTGGAACGCGCGGCCCTGGTGCTCGAGAGCGGACAGGAGCCGGAGGTGCTGCAAGCCGGCGCACGCCGGCTGGCAATGACCCTCGCGCGCTCGCTGCAGCTCACCCTGCTTTGCGAGCACGCGCAATGGATGATCGACCACGGCGGCGATCGCCGTGGCTACGCAGCCGCCATGCGATTTGCACGACAACCGGTGGACCTGATGACGGAAGTCGACCCGCAAGCGGATCGCCTGCTGCTCGGCTGATGCAGGTGCAGGCGTGAACGGGTTGATCGGGCTCGGCGGCACAATATTCCTGCTGTTGCTGGCAGGTGCGTCGATCGGCACGTTCGATCGCACTCGCTTTGCACCACGCTGGCTGCTGGTCGCCGCCCTGCTGGTGGCGATCAATGACGCCCTGCTCACCGGGCTTTATGGCGCGGTGCCGGATCTGCTGCCCGACAGCTCCTGGAACTGGCAGGGCAAGTTGCTCGCTCTGGCGGCAACCCTCGCGCTCGCGGCCCTGCCGGCGTTCGGCTGGCGTCGTGTCGGCCTGACGCTGACGCAGGCGCCGGGCAGCCTGCGCGCCGCACTGCCCGTGCTGGCGCTCTACTGCGCGTTCTTCCTGGCCCTTGCGGTGGCTTTCCCGAACGACGCCGTGACGGCCGAGGACGTGGCGTTCCAGCTCACGCTGCCGGGGCTGGAAGAGGAAACGTTTTACCGGGGGCTCCTGCTGTATGCCCTGAGCCGCGCGTTCACCGGCCGGGTGCGCTTTCTCGGTGTCGACTGGGGCTGGGGCGCGGTGCTGTCGTGCCTGCTGTTCGGCATGGCGCATGCCTTCGGGTTCGCGGGCGGCCAGTTCAATTTCGACGTCCTCACCATGGCGTTGACCGCGCTGCCTTCCTTCATCGCCGTCTGGCTGGTGTTGCGGACGGGCAGCGTGTTGCTGCCGATCGTGCTGCACAACTTCGGCAATGCCATCTCGATGCTCATCTAGCGACGAGACGGTAAAGCTCTGCTCCCCACTGCCACTGGCCGGCCAGAGCGTGTAAAAGGAGCAAACGCTGATTCGGGGGAAGCAGCACATGACGACCGATGCTTTGTCGGGTGAAGCGCAGGGCGAGGCTGCGTCCGCCGCTGGTACCCACGCCGCTGCCACCGTGACGGTCGACGCTGCGAGCGCGCTGCCATTCGTCGCTCCCTGTCGGCGGCTCGACACGTGGGCGCCGTTCGGCTGGATCGCCCACGCCTGGGCCGATCTCCGCGCTGCGCCGCGCCAGAGCCTCACCTACGGCGTGGTCGTCGTGCTGCTGAGCTGGGCGCTCGCCTATGTGGCCATCCGCTTCGGCGGCTATTTCGAATTGCTGGCGCTGGTGTCGGGCTTCATCCTGATCGCACCGTTGCTCGCGGTCGGCACCTATTCGATCAGCGACCAGCTCGAGCGCGGTCTGCAGCCTTCGCTGCGCCGCTGCTTCATCGAGGAGCGTCGCGCATTCGGCAACCTGATGGTGTTCGCGCTGATGCTGATGGTCGTGTTCCTGGTCTGGTGGCGCGCGGCGTCGGCGGTCCACATCTTCTTCCCGCAGGACATGACCACGCGCGACTGGACCCAGTACCTGACCTTTCTCGGCATCGGCAGCGTCATCGGCTCGATGTTCGCGTTGATCGTCTTTGCCGCGGCTGCCTTCTCGCTGCCCATGCTCATGGATCGCGAGGCTGACGCGATCACCGCCGTCGTCACCAGCATCAATGCGGTGCTGCGCAACAAGCCCGCGATGGCGGTCTGGGCGGCGTTGATCGTGCTGGCCGTGGCGCCGGGTTTCGCCTTGCTGCTGCTTGGCCGTGAGCAGGGCGCAAGGTTCGCGGTCGTGATGGCTGCCCTGGGCCTGACGTTGCCACTGATCGGGCATGCGACATGGCACGCCTATCGCGCCACGATCGATGCTGCGGCGTGGCCAAGGAACGAACACCTCGAATGATTTCGCGACGCCGGTTCCTTGCTGCATTGACGGCAGGCTACGTGTTGCGCCCCGCGCCGGGCGCCGCGGCCACAGCCGACGTCCCACCGGGTGAAATGCTGCTTGCCACCTGGAACCTGCGCTATGCGGGCGACGTGTCGCCCAATGCCTGGCCGCAGCGCCGGCCGCGGGTCCAGGCGTTGCTGAACCTCTACCGTCCCGATCTCATCGGCACCCAGGAAGGCCTGTACTCGCAAGTGAAGGACGTTGCCTCCGACCAGCCGGACTACGACTGGATCGGCACCGGCCGCGACGGCGGCAGCCGCGGCGAGTTCATGGCGATCTTCTACCGTCGTGACCGCTTCGAGCCGCTGGAGTACGAGCACTTCTGGCTCAGCGACACGCCGGACGTGATCGCCTCGAGCACGTGGGGCAACGGCGTGCGGCGCATGGTCACGTGGGCGAAGTTCAGGGACCGGGTCACGGCGCGAGAATTTTATTTCTGGAACACCCACCTCGATCACGAGGTGCAGCTGGCGCGGGAGAAGTCGGCGGAATTGATCCGCCAGCGCATCGGCCTGTTGCCGCCGGCTGCCGCGCTGTTCCTCGTCGGCGACTTCAACGCCGTGGCCAGGGACAATCGCGCCTACGAGATCCTGACGCAGGGCGCCGGCCTCACGGATACCTGGTTCGCCGCGCGCGAACGCCGCAACGAGGACGCGAACTCCTTCACCGGCTTCGGTCCGCTGTTGCGCGAGGGCAAGCGTATCGACTGGATACTGGCGCGTGGCGCCGTGGAGGTGCGGGCGACGCAAGCCGTTACGTTCCAGCAGGACGGGCGCTGGCCAAGCGATCACCTGCCCATCATGGCCTGGGTCCGGCAAGGCTGAACCGATGCCGCCGTGCAGGGCGCACTGAAGTCGCCCCGCACGGCGCGTCGGTCTCACTCGTTCTGCTGCATTTCCGCAGCCGTCTCCTTGGCCTTGTCGCCGGCCGAGTCGAGCGCTGCCGCTGCCTTGTCCTCGGCGCGATCGGCGCCTTCGACGATTGCGTCGCCGGCCTGGTTCGCCGTATCGACCGCGGCATCGCCCGCTGCAGCAGCTGCCTCGCCGATCTGGTTTGCCGCCTCCGAGGCCTCGCGTCCGGCCTCGGCAGCAGACCGCGATGCAGCCTCGCCGGTCGTGTCAGGCGTCGCGTCCATCGTCGGGTCGCTGGTCGTCACGGCGTCCCTGTCCGCATCGCGCGCGCAACCTGCGGCCAACAGCGAGAACGCCACGGCTGCGGCCAGCATGTGCACTCTGGGATCTTTCATGGGAACGACTCCTTGTTCCGTTGGGGGAAGCAATGATCCCGCAGCCTGCAGGAAATGTCGTTAGGACGCTCTGCAACGTCGCCGTTCAGCGACACAAGTTGAGTGTGCTGCGCAGCCTGCAGCGAGGGCGTTCACGCCTGGGGCGGGCTGCGTCCGTACGTGCGCTCGACGTACTCTTCGACGAGCTGCTGGAATTCCTCCGCGATGCGCTCGCCTTTCAGCGTCGGCCCCTTCTCGCCATCGATGTACACCGGCGCCACCGGACGCTCGCCCGTGCCCGGCAGGCTGATGCCGAGGTTCGCGTGCTTGCTTTCGCCCGGACCATTCACGACGCAACCCATCACGGCCACCGTCATCTGCTCGACCCCCGCATAGCGCTTGCGCCACTCCGGCATGCGGTGGCGCAGGTGCGACTGGATGTCCTGGGCGAGTTGCTGGAAGTAGGTCGACGTGGTGCGGCCGCAGCCAGGGCAGGCGATGACCATCGGCGTGAACGAGCGCAGGCCCATCGTCTGCAGGATTTCCTGCGCGACGATCACTTCCTGCGTGCGGTCGCCGTTCGGTTCGGGCGTCAGCGACACCCTGATCGTGTCGCCGATGCCTTCCTGCAGCAGCACCGAGATTCCGGCCGTGGAAGCGACGATGCCCTTCGATCCCATGCCGGCTTCGGTGAGCCCCAGGTGCAGCGCGTAGTCGCAGCGGCGCGCGATGTTGCGATACACGCCGATCAGGTCCTGCACACCGCTCACCTTGCACGAGATCACGATGCGGTCGTGCGCCAGCCCGATCTCCTCGGCGCGCGCGGCGCTTTCGAGCGCCGAGACGACCAGGGCTTCGCGCACCACGTCGTTGGCCCCGAGCGGCTGCGGCTGGCGCGAGTTCTCGTCCATCAGTCGCGTGAGCAGGTCCTGGTCGAGGCTGCCCCAGTTCACGCCGATGCGCACGGGCTTGCCGTGGCGGCAGGCGGTCTCGATCATCTCGGTGAACTGCGGATCGCGCTTGGTGCCGCGGCCCACGTTGCCGGGATTGATGCGGTACTTGGCCAGCGCTTCGGCGCAGGCCGGATGCTCGCGCAGCAGCTTGTGCCCGTTGAAATGGAAATCGCCCACGATCGGCACGGACACGCCGAACTGTGCCAGGCGGTCGACGATGTGTGGAACCGCGGCCGCTGCCTCGTCGGTGTTGACGGTGACGCGCACCAGCTCGGAGCCGGCAACGGCGAGCGCGCGGATCTGCAGCGCGGTGCCTTCGACATCGGCGGTGTCGGTGTTGGTCATCGACTGCACGACGACTGGATGGCCGCCGCCAACCATCACGGGACCGACGCGGACGGGCGTGCTTGACCGGCGGACGATGGGGCTGCTGCTCATGGTGCGCGATGCTCGCGAGACGGCTGCTGTGTCGTTACTGGGCGGCCACGGTGGCCGGGGATGCCTTGGTGTCCGCGATCCAGCGCCGCACGTTGGCTTCGAGCACGTCGAGCGGAATGGCGCCGCTGCCGAGCACCACGTCGTGGAACGCGCGGATGTCGAACCGGTCCCCGAGCTGTGCCGTCGCTTCGCCGCGCAGCTGCTTGATCTTCAGCTCGCCGATCTTGTAAGCCAGCGCCTGGCCCGGGTTGCCGATGTAGCGGTCGATCTCGTTGATGATGTCGAGCTCGGTCTTGGCGGCGTTGGCCTTGAAGTAATCGATCGCCCGCTGGCGCGACCACTGCTTGTGGTGGATGCCCGGTGTCGACGACGAGGCGCACGGCGCGCCACATCTCGTAGGTCAGCTGGCCGAACTTGTCGTACGGGTCGGCGTAGAAGCCCATTTCCTCGCCGAGGCTCTCGCTGTAGAGCGCCCAGCCCTCGACGAACGCCGTCGCCTCGAAGTCGCGGCGGAAATTCGGCAGCTCCCCGAGTTCCTGCGCCAGCGAGATCTGCAGGTGATGGCCCGGCACGGCTTCGTGGATCGTGAGCACGGGAATTTCGTATTTCGGGCGTTCCTCGGGCTTGTACAGGTTCACGTAGTAGTAGCCGGCGCGCTTGCCGTCCATCGCCGGGCCCTGGTAGTACGCCGTGGTCGTGTCGGGCGCTACCTGCTCGGCGATCGGCCGCACGCCGTACGGCATGCGCGGCAGCTTGCCGAAGTACTGCGGCAGCTTGGGGTCGACGCGCTTCGCCATCGCCTCGTACGCCTCGAGCAGCTCCTGCGGGTCCGTGTAGCGGAATTTCGGGTCGGTGCGCAGGTAGGTGAGGAACTCGTCGAAGCTGCCCTTGAAGCCGGTCTGCGCGATCACCTTCAGCATCTCGCCGCGGATGCGCGCGACTTCCTTGAGGCCGATCTCGTGGATCTCGTCGGGCGTGAGGCTGGTCGTGGTGTAGAAGCGAGCGAGCTCGGCGTAACGCCCGGTGCCGTTCGGCGTGTCCCAGAGCCCGACGCTCTCACGGGCCCGCGGCAGGTAATCGTCGACGATGTACTGCTTCAGCCTGGTGTACGACGGCACGACGGTCTTCATGATCGCCGCACGTGCGGCGGCCTGCAGGCGCGCCTGCTCGGCAGCCGGGATCGAGTCGGGCATGTCCTTGAACACTTCGTAGAACGGGCTCTGCAGCGGATCGGTGACGATCTGCTTGTCGAGCTGCGGCGGCACCCGCTGCATGATGATTTTCGGCGGCACCTGGCCACGCTTCACGCCTTCACGCATCAGGGCGATGTTCTGGTCGACCAGCGTGTCGAGTGTGCCGATGCGGCTCAGCCACTGCTCGTAGTCCTTGACCGACTTGAACACCACGACGTCCGCCATGCGGTGCATCGAAGCGAGGCCACTGCGCTGCGACAGCGGGGTGTACTGCGAGCCGTAGTCGTACGTGTCGATGTTGGCCTGGTACTGGCGGCGGAACAGGTCGCGGTTCAGCTGGTCCGCGGGGGTCAGCTGGGCCGGGTCGACCCGGTCGAGCGCGGCGATGACCGCCTTGTCGCCCTCGTAGGAAGCCTGCAGGGCCGCCGGGGACAGGTCCGGCCAGCGGTCATCGAAGCGGTGGTCGCCGATATAGGTGGCCAGGATCGGGTTTTCGCGCAATCCACGCTCCCATTCGGTGCCAAATAGTTCGTGTAAGTCCTTGGCAGTATTGGATTTATCGGTCGCCATGGCGGGCCCGGCGCCGGCCAGGGCAAGCAGCAGTAGCAGTGCGGATACGACCGGACGCAGCATGCAGGGACCTCTATATATAGAAGAGACCCACCCGCGCACGTCGGCGCAGCGGGGGGAGGGTCGTGATGTTCGGGTCCCGGCGAGGGATTGGCAACCTCCTTCGGTAAAGCGCGGTGGTCCGGGCGGGCACGGTCAGGTAAAATCGACTTACCCATCGCAAGGTCTGTTCGAAGAGTGGCCGGAAGCGGCCCGCCGAAGGCGCAACCCGCCCGGAAACGCTCAGGCAAACACACGGCAGCACCTGATGGGCTCTGGAGAGCGGTCCGCCTCGTTGCGGGCCCACCGAAGGGGTGCGGCGTCGGTCCGTCGGGACCGGTTCCCGATCTCTCAGGTCAAAGGACAGAGGGGCGGCAGGTCGTTGTCACAGCGGCTTGCCGCCCTTTTTTTTGGCTTACATCTGGGGTCGAATGGCCAGCGGGCCGGGACGGACACACGCCATGGGTTTGCGCACACCGCTCTACGAAACACACGTCGCCGCCGGCGCCCGCACCGTCGACTTCGGTGGCTGGGACATGCCCGTCAACTACGGCTCGCAGATCGAGGAGCACCACGCCGTGCGCCGCGACGCGGGCATGTTCGACGTCTCGCACATGTGCGTCGTCGACCTGCGCGGCGAGCGCGTCCGCGATTACCTGCGCCACCTGCTGGCGAACGACGTGTCGAAGCTCGCAGCGCCCGGCAAGGCGTTGTACTCGTGCATGTTGCGCGTCGATGGCGGGGTCATCGACGACCTCATCGTCTACTACATGAACGACCGGTGGTACCGCCTGGTCGTCAACGCCGGCACGCGCGACAAGGACCTCGCCTGGTTGCGCCAGGTAGCCACCGGGTTCGGCGTGGCGGTCGAGCCGCGCACCGACCTCGCGCTGATCGCCGTGCAGGGGCCGAACGCGCGGGTCAAGGCCGCGAGCGTGATGGCGGCCGACGCCGCCCGGCGTGCGCTCGAACTGGGCACCTTCTTCGGCAGCGAGTCCGGCAGTCTCTTCATCGCGCGCACCGGCTACACGGGTGAGGACGGCTTCGAGATCATGCTGCCGGCCGACCAGGCCGTCGCGTTCTGGAACAGCCTGCGTGCCGCAGGCGTCGCTCCCTGCGGCCTCGGTGCGCGCGACACCCTGCGCCTCGAGGCGGGCATGAACCTCTATGGCAACGACATGGACGAGACGACGTCCCCCTCGAGTCCGGCCTCGGCTGGACGATTGCCTGGGAACCGCAGGACCGCGACTTCATCGGCCGCGCGGCGCTCACGGCGCAGAAGTCGGCCGGCGTGGCGCGCAAGCTGGTCGGCCTGCTCGTCGAGGATCGCGCCGTGTTGCGATCGCACCAGAAAGTGCTCGTCGCCAACGTCGGCGACGGCGAAGTCACCAGCGGCACGTTCTCGCCCACCCTGCAGCGTTCGATCGGCTTCGCGCGCGTGCCGGCGAGCACCGGCGATCGCTGCGAGGTTGAAATCCGCGGCAAGTTGGTGCCGGCGCGCGTCGTGCGCCTGCCTTTTGTCCGCCACGGCAAGGCCGCCATCGCCCTGTAGCACGCCCGCGGCAGCGTCACGAATTCGTCCTGGTCTTCGCTTGAAAATTCATCTTACTGAGGATCCCGTCATGAGCAACGTCCCCGCCGACCTGCGCTTCCAGAAGTCCCACGAGTGGGCGCGCCTGGAGGCCGACGGCACCATCACCATCGGCATTTCCGACCATGCCCAGCAGGCGCTCGGCGACCTCGTCTTCGTCGAGGCCCCGGAAGCCGGCCGCCGCGTGAACGCCGGCGAGGCCTGCGCCGTGGTCGAGTCGGTGAAGGCGGCGTCCGACGTGTACAGCCCGGTCAGCGGCGAAGTCGTCGCGGGCAACGTCGACCTCGGCGGCCAACCCGAACTGATCAACCAGGATCCCTACGGGGCGGGCTGGATCATGCGCGTGCGTCCTGACGACAAGGCGCAGTTCGCATCCATGCTCGACGCCACGGCGTACTCCGCCGCGCTCGCGGCCGAGACGCACTGATCCCTGCAGGAGGCGACATGCCTTTCATCCCGCACACGACCAGCGACATCCGCGCGATGCTCGACGCGATCGGCGCGCCGGACATCGATGCACTGTTCGACGAGATCCCCGCGAACCTGCGTGCGCCCGGCCTGCCGGGCGTGCCGCCGGTGCTCAACGAGATGGAAGTGGGCCGGCTGATGGCCGACTTCGCGGCACGCGACGGCCGGCCGCTCAACTTCATCGGCGCCGGCGCGTACGAACATCACATCCCGTCCGCGGTGTGGTCGATCGTGACGCGGGGCGAGTTCTACAGTGCGTACACGCCCTACCAGGCCGAGGCGAGCCAGGGCACGCTGCAGTTGCTGTACGAATACCAGACGATGATGGCGAGCCTGACCGGGCTCGACATCTCGAACGCGTCGCTCTACGACGGCGCCTCGGGCCTCGCCGAAGCCTGCCTGATGGCCGTGCGCGCCAATCGCAAGTCGAAGTCGCAGCGCATCCTGCTGCCGGTGGCGCTCAACCCGACCTATCGCGACGTTACGCAGGTGATCGCGGGGAACCAGAGCCTCGCGTTCGAGCTGCTGCCTTACGACGCGAAGGGCGGGCAGACGCTGGTCTCGGCGCTCGACAAGTACAGCGGCCAGGACATCACCGCCGTCGTGCTGCAGCAGCCCAATTTCTTCGGCACCCTCGAGGACGTGGACGCGGTCACCGACTGGGCGCATGCCAACAACGCCCTCATGATCGGCGTGGTGAATCCCACGTCGCTCGCCGTGCTCAAACCGCCCGGCCAGTGGGGCGCGCTCGGCGCGGACATCGCAGTGGGCGACGGCCAGCCGCTCGGGGTGCCGTTGTCCTCGGGTGGCCCGTACTTCGGCTTCATGGCGACACGCACCGAGCACGTGCGCCAGATGCCCGGCCGCATCATCGGCCGCACGCTCGACCTCGAGGGCAAGCCGGGCTTCTCGCTGACGCTGCAGGCGCGCGAGCAGCACATCCGCCGCAGCAAGGCGACCTCCAACATCTGCACCAACCAGGGCCTGCTGGTCACGGCCGCGACCATCTACATGTCGCTGCTCGGTCCGCAGGGCCTCGCGCAGGTGGCACGCACGTCGATGCAGCGCACGCGGCAGCTGGTCGATGCACTTACGCGCGTCCCGGGCGTGCGGCTCGCGTTCGACGCGCCGCGCTTCCACGAAGCCGTGCTGCTGCTCGACCGTCCGGTGTCCCCGGTGCTCGAGGCGCTGGCGCGCCGCGGCGTGATCGGCGGCGTCGACATCTCGGCGCGTTACCCGTCACTGGGCCATGCGCTGCTGGTCTGCGCCACCGAGACCCGCACGCCGGCGGACATCGAAACGTACGCCCGGGCGCTGGGCGAAACCCTGCGCAACGCCGCGGCCGCGGCCTGAGGACACGACCATGCATGAAAAGCTGATTTTCGAACACTCCGCGCCAGGTCGCAGCGCGGATGCGCAGTACCCGCACGCGGCGGTCGACGTCGACATCCCCGCCGCCCTGCGGCGCGAGGCCGCGCCCCTGCTGCCTGAGGTGTCGGAGCTGCAGGCGGTGCGCCATTTCACGCGCCTGTCGCAGCTCAATTTCTCCATCGACACGCATTTCTATCCGCTCGGGTCGTGCACGATGAAGTACAACCCCAAGGCGTGCAACCAGTACGCGATGCTGCCGGAACTGCTCAATCGCCATCCGCTGGCGCCCGAGTCGACGGGGCAGGGCGTGCTGCAGATCCTGTTCGAGCTGCAGCTGATGCTGCAGGAAGTGACCGGCATGCGCGGCGTCTCGCTCACGCCGATGGCGGGCGCCCAGGGCGAGTTCGCGGGCGTCGCGATGATTCGTGCGTACCACAAGGCCCGCAAGGACCTGGCTCGCGTCGAGATCATCGTGCCGGACGCGGCGCACGGCACCAATCCAGCCACCGCGACGATGTGCGGCTGCACCGTGCGCGAGATCCCGACGCTGTCCAACGGCGACATCGACCTCGAGTCGCTCAAGTCCGTGGTGGGTCCGCAGACCGCGGGCATCATGCTCACCAACCCGTCGACCATCGGCGTGTTCGAGCGACGCATCCAGGAAGTGCGCCAGATCGTGCACGACGCGGGCGGCCTGCTGTACTACGACGGCGCCAACTTGAACGCGATCCTCGGCAAGGTGCGTCCGGGCGACATGGGATTCGACGTCATCCACATGAACCTGCACAAGACGTTCTCGACGCCGCACGGCGGCGGCGGTCCCGGCTCGGGCGCCGTGGGCGTGAGCGAGCGGCTGCTGCCGTTCCTGCCGATTCCCATCGTGGGCAGGGACGGCGATCGTTACCGCTGGCTCGACGAGAAGGATGTGCCGCAGACCATCGGCCGGCTGTCGAATTTCATGGGCAACACCGGCGTGCTGCTGCGGGCGTACATCTACATGCGGATGCTCGGCCGGGACGGCATGCCGCGCGTGGCGGAGTTCGCCACGCTCAATTCCAACTACCTGGCGGCGCGGCTGCGCGCGGCGGGCTTCGAGCTGGCCTATCCCGAGCGCCGCGCCAGCCACGAGTTCATCGTCACGCTGCGACGCGAAGCGCGCGAGTGGGGCACGAACGCGATGGATTTTGCCAAGCGCCTGCTGGACTACGGCTTCCACGCGCCCACGACCTACTTCCCGCTGCTGGTGCCCGAGTGCCTGCTGATCGAGCCGACCGAGACCGAATCGAAGGAAGAGCTCGACGCTTTCGTCGACGCGATGATTGCGATCCGGCGCGAGGCCGAGACCGAGCCTGATAAGCTCAAGGGCGCGCCGTGGACCTTGCCGGTGCGTCGCCTCGACGATGTCCGCGCGGCGAAACAGCTCGACCTCACCTGGAAAGCTGCATGACGGCGGATTTGCGGGGCGGGGCGCGCCCGACGGGCCTGCCCCGGCTCTGGCTGGCTACGCTCAACTCGCTGGCGCGGAATCAGGCTGTGCTACCAGAGCGAGGCCGCCTTCCGGCAGGAAGTCTGGCTGGCTTGCGTGCTGGTGCCGGCTGCGCTGTGGCTCGGGCAGACCGCCGTCGAGCGCGTCCTGCTGCTCGGCAGCATGCTGCTGCTGATCGTGATCGAATTGCTCAATACGGGCATCGAGATCGTGGTCGACCGGATCGGCCTCGAGCGGCACCCGCTGTCCGGTTTCGCCAAGGACGTGGGCTCGGCGGCCGTCCTGTTCGGCCTCCTTTTGCTATTCTCGACCTGGGCCCTGATCCTGTGGGATCGCTTCCTCTAAGAACATGACCGACAGCGGGTAGCTCGGGTCGTGCCCTTATTCACTAATCCCTAGTCCCTAATCCCTTCCTCTATGACAGCACTAGTCTGCGGCTCCCTCGCTTTCGATACGGTCATGGTGTTCCCGGGTCGCTTCCGCGACCACATCCTCGCCGACCGGATCCACATGCTGAACGTGTCGTTCCTCGTGCCGAGCATGCGGCGCAACTTCGGCGGCTGCGCGGGCAACATTGCCTACAACCTGCGCCTGCTCGGCGAGAAGGGCGCCCCGATGGGAACGGTCGGGCACGATTTCGAGCCCTACAGGCGCTGGCTCAACGCGATCGGCGTCAGTCTCGACTACGTGCGCGAGCTCGACGACGCCTTCACCGCGCAGGCCTTCATCACCACCGACCTCGACGACAACCAGATCACCGCGTTTCACCCCGGCGCGATGTCGCAGTCGCACCTGAACACGGTGCCGGTCACGCCGGGATCACGCTGGGCGTCGTGGCGCCCGACGGCCGCGACGGCATGCTGCAGCATGCAGCGCAGTTCGCGGCCGCCGGCATCCCGTGGCTGTTCGACCCGGGCCAGGGCCTGCCGATGTTCGACGGCGCCGACCTGCGCGACCTGATCGACAAGGCAACCTGGGTGGCGGTCAACGACTACGAGGGGCAGATGCTGCAGGAGCGCACCGGCTGGGGGCCGGACGAGATCGCGCGCAGGGTCCGCGCCTACATCGTGACCAAGGGCGCCGAGGGCAGCCTGATCCATGTCGCCGGCCACCGGCATGAGATCCCGACGGCAAAGCCCGAGGCGGTCACCGACCCGACCGGGTGTGGCGACGCCTACCGGGCCGGCCTGATTTACGGCCTCATGAATGAACTCGACTGGGACACCACGGGTCGAGTCGCGTCACTGATGGGCTCGATCAAGATCGCGCACTCCGGCACGCAGAACCACCGTTTCGACATGAACGAATTCAAGCAGCGCTTCCGCGCGGCCTTCGGCCGCGAACTGTGAGTCACCGGGTGGCGGCCGCGCTGGCCAGGTGCCAGGCGCGTGGGCACGGCGTGCGTGGCTCAGGCTGTTGCTGCTGCCGTGCCTCGGGCTGGGTCCTGCTGGCGGCGCCATGGCCGCGGAAAGCCCGGCCTGGGACCGCACGCTCGAGCGCATCGCGCCGTCCGTGGTCACCATCGAGATCGACCAGACGCGCGCCTTCGACACCGAATGGAACCAGTCGAGCCAGGCCACCGGCTTCGTCGTCGACGCCGCGCGCGGCCTGATCCTGACCAACCGGCACGTCGTGACGCCGGGGCCGGTGGTGGCCACGGCCGTGTTCCAGAACCGCGAAGAGGTCGAACTGCACGCCGTGTATCGCGATCCGGTGCACGATTTCGGCATCTATCCGCTACGACCCCGCGCGGCTGCGCTACGTGCAGCCCGACGGCGCTGCCGCTGTATCCGGAGGGCGCCCGCATCGGCACGCGAGATCCGCGTCGTCGGCAACGACGCAGGCGAGCAGCTGTCGATCCTGGCCGGCACGCTCGCGCGCCTCGACCGCGCGGCGCCTGACGTACGGCGTCGGCAAGTACAACGACTTCAACACGTTCTACATCCAGGCCGCCTCGGGCACGTCGGGCGGCTCGTCCGGCTCGCCCGTCATCGACATCCAGGGGCGCGTCGTCGCGCTGAATGCCGGTGGCAGCAGCGGCGCGCAATCGAGCTTCTACCTGCCGCTCGGTCGCGTGCAGCGTGCGTTGCAGCTGATCCAGCGCGGCGAGCCCGTCACGCGCGGCACGCTGCAGACCGTCTTCAGTTACACGCCGTACGACGAACTCGTGCGGCTCGGGTTGCAGCCAGCCACGCAGGAAGCGGCGCGCAAGGCGCGGCCGGACCTGACGGGCATGCTCGTCGTGGACGAAGTCCTGCCGGGCTCGCCGACCGCAGGCAAGCTGCAGCCGGGCGACATCCTCACGCACGTCAACGGCCAGCTGGTCACGACGTTCCAGCCGCTCGAGGAGATACTCGACGACTCGGTGGGCGGCGAGGTCGAAGATCGTGGTGGAGCGCGGCGGCGAGCGGGTCGCGCAGGCGCTGCCGGTCGGCGACCTGCACGCCATCACGCCCGCGGAGTTCCTCGAGTTCGGCGATGCCGTCGTCCACACGTTGTCGTACCAGATGGCGCGCCACTTCAACGCGCCGGTGCGCGGCGTGTTCGTGGCCAATCCCGGCTACGTCCTGAATGCCGCGGGTGTGCCGCGCGGCGCCGTGATTTCCAGTGTCGGCGGCAAGCCGGTCGCGAACCTGGACGACTTCCGCACGATCCTCGCGGCGCTGTCGCACGGCGAGCGTACCGCGCTGCGCTACACGACGCTCGACGATCCCAAGGGATCGGAGACCCGCGTGATGCGCATGGATCGCGCGTGGTTTCCGGCCCGGACCTGCCGGCGCGACGATCGCACCGGGCTGTGGCCCTGCACCGAGTTGCCGCCGGTGGCGACAGCCGCCAAGCCGGTGCCGGCGCGCACGAGTTTCGCCGTCGGCGCCGACAAGCGGGCCGACGAACTCGCCGCTTCGCTGGTGCTGGTGAGCTTCGACATGCCGTTCTCGGTGGCGGGCATCACCGAGCGCAACTACCACGGCACGGGCGTCATCGTCGACGCCGAGCGCGGGCTGGTCGTCGTCGATCGCAACACGGTCCCGGTCGCGCCGGGCGACGTGCGCATCACGATCGGCGGCTCGATCGAGGTGCCGGGCAAGGTCGAGTACATCCACCCGCTGCACAACCTGTCCATCGTGTCGTTCGATCCGGCCGCGCTCGACGGCACGCCGGTGCGTGCGGTGCGGTTCGATCCGCGCGAGCTGGAGACAGGCGAACCGGTGACGGTGGTCGGCCTCGCGGGCGATTCGCGGCTGCGGTCGCTCGCCACGTACGTCGCGACGGTCGACGACGTGAATTTCCCGCTGTCGCGCACGCTGCAGTTCCGCGACGCGAACCTCGAGGTCGTCTCGCTGGTGAACTCGCCGGGCGACTTCGACGGCGTGATCGTCGGCAAGGACGGCCGGGTGCGCGCGCTGTGGTCGAGCTTCGCCACCGAAGGTGCGCGCGACTCGGTGCAGGTCAATCGCGGCATGCCCGCGGCGCTGGTGCTGGAGACGCTGGCCGCGGCCCGCGGCGACAAGCCGTTGTACTCGCTCGAGGCGGAGTTCGAGGCGCTGCCGCTCGCCGCAGCACGCAAGCTGGGCCTGCCGGCCGAATGGGTGGCACGATTCGAGAAGCGCAATCCCGCGCACCGCCAGGTGCTCGCGGTGTCGCGGGTCGCAGCCGGCTCGGACGCGGCCCGGGCGCTGCGCGAAGGCGACCTGCTGCTGGCCGTCGACGGCGTCACGCTCAATCGCTTCCGCGAGGTGGAGGAGGCGACGCAGTTGCCGCAGGTCAAGCTCACGCTCCTGCGCGACGGCGTCGAGCAGGTCGTCGAGGTAGCCACGGCGGCGCTGCGCGGCGAAGACATCGACCGCATGCTGCTCTGGGCCGGCGCCGTGCTGCACGCGCCGCACCGGGCGATGACCATCCAGCGTTCGATCGCGCCGGAAGGCGTGTTCGTCGCCTACTTCGCCTACGGCTCGCCGGCGACGCGCTATGGGCTGTTCGCGGGGCGACGCATCGTCGAGGTCGACGGCCGGCCGGTGCCCGACCTCGACGCCTTCATCGCCGCGGTACGCGGTCGCGAAAACCGCTCGTCGGTGCGCCTGAAGACGGTGACCTGGAACGGCACGACCGGCGTCACGACGCTGAAGCTCGACCAGAACTACTGGCCAACCTATGACCTGCGTCGCACCCCGGATGCGGTCTGGGAGCGCAAGGCCATTCCTTGAGTCTGCGCCTGCGCGAGGCCGCGGGTTTGACGCTATCATTCGCGTCCTATGGTGACCGCACGCTTGCCCCAGGACGAGATTGACCAGGCCGTCGAGGCCCTGCGCGAAGGCGAGGTCGTGGCGTTCCCGACCGAAACGGTGTACGGGCTCGGCGCGGACGCGTCCAATCCCGACGCCGTGCGCAAGGTCTTCGAGCTGAAGGGCCGTCCCGCCACGCACCCGCTGATCGTCCACATCGATCACCCGCGCTCGCTCGATCGCTGGGCCCTCAGCATCCCGCCCGCAGCCGCTGCGCTGGCGGAGAAATTCTGGCCTGGCCCGCTGACGCTCGTGCTGCGACGCGCTCCGGCTGTCGACCTGGCCATCACGGGTGGCCAGGACACCGTCGCCGTCCGCATCCCCGGCCATCCGGTGGCGCAGCAGCTGCTGCGCGCGTTCGGCAGCGGCATCGCCGCGCCTTCGGCCAATCGCTACGGTCGCATCAGCCCCACGCGCCCCGAGCACGTCCGCGAGGAGTTCGGCGACGACCTGGCGATCATCCTCGACGGCGGCGACTGCAAGATCGGCCTCGAGTCCACCATCGTTTCCTGCGTCGATACCGTGCCACGCATCCTGCGTCCCGGCGCCCTCACGCTCACGCAGCTGCGGGCAGTCGTGCCCGAGCTGCAGGCCGGCCCCGACAGCGGTGCGCCCCGCGTGCCGGGCAGCGACGCGAAGCATTACGCGCCGCGCATTCCGCTCAGCCTGGTCGCAAGCCGCACACTGGAAGAAGTGGTCGGGCAGCTCACCGAGCACCACGACAAGGTCGCCGTGCTGGCCATGCGTCCGCCGCGGGTCGCGAACAAGTACATGACGTGGATCAACGCCGGCCGTCGCGCCGATGTCTACGGCCGCGAGCTGTACGTGAACCTGCGCACGCTCGACAAGTCTGGCGCCAGGGAGATCCTGGTCGAGGAAGTCCCTGCCGGCGAGGCCTGGGACGCCGTGCGCGACCGCCTGCGTCGAGCCGCATCGGCCGAAAACGTCGTTTCCGGCGATCCCGACATCGCGGCGCTGCGCGCCGACCTGGGCCAGGACTAGATCGCGCGTGGCGCGGGCGCCCGATTTTCATGCGCTCGTGGCGCAGTACGGCTCGCCGCTGCTCCTGCTCGACTGCGCCGTCGTGCGCCGGCAGTACCAGGCCCTGCAGGCCGCGCTGCCAGGCGTGCGATTGTTCTATGCGTTGAAGCCGTTGCCGCATCCCGCCGTCGTCGCAGAGCTGCGTGACATCGGCGGCTGCTTCGACGTGGCCACCACCGGCGAGATCAAGCTGATCAAGGCCGCCGGCGTCGCGGCCGACCGCTGCATCCATACCCATCCCATCAAGACCGACGCCGACATCCGGGCCGCTTTGCGCTTCGGGATCCGCACGTTCGTCGCCGACAACCCCGACGAATTGCGCAAGTTCGCGCCGCACCGCAAGCGCGCCGAAGTGCTGTTGCGGCTGTCATTTCGCGACCCGACCGCGGTCGTCGACCTGTCGCGCAAGTTCGGCTGCGAACCTGCGGCGGTGCCGCCGTTGCTCGCGCTCGCGCGCGAGCTGGGCGTCAAAGTGCGCGGGTTTTCGTTCCACGTGGGCTCGCAGGTGGCCGAGCCCAAGAAGTACGTCGAAGCCATCGGGGTCTGCGCGGAACTCATCGCTCAGGCGCGCGCTGCCGGCCACGACGAACTCGACCTGCTCGACATCGGCGGCGGCTTCCCGATCGCCTATGGCGGCGAGGTGCCGCCGATTCGCGAGTTCTGCCGCCCGATCCGCGCGGCGCTGAAGAGCCTGCCGCAGGGCGTGCGCGTGATTGCCGAGCCGGGGCGTTTCATCGCGGGTCCGGCCGGCACGGCCGTCGCATCGGTGGTAGGCCGGGCGCAGCGCGAGGGCCGCTGGTGGTATTACCTGGACGACGGCATGTATGGCTCCTACAACGGCCAGCTCTACGATCACGCGCGCTATCCCATCGAGGTTCCGCGCCGCAAGGGTGCCCTGCATCCCAGCGTGCTGGCCGGGCCCACGTGCGACAGCATCGACGTGGTCCGCGAGGACATTCCGCTGCCCGAGCTGCAGATCGGCGACCTGGTCGTCGGTCGCATGATGGGCGCCTACACGGCCTGCTCGGCTTCCGATTTCAATTTCATCCCACGCGCGCAGATCGTCGCGCTCAACGTGCAGGCGAGGGCGCGACATGCAGATTGAAGTGGTCGACCACGTGGCGGGCGCCTCGCGCGCCCGCGGCATCGCTCTGGTCATCGACGTGTTTCGCGCCTTCACGGTCGCACCGCACGCGATGGCGGCAGGCGCGAGCCGTATCCTGCCCGTCGGCGCGATCGAGGACGCCCTCGCCTTGCGCACCGTCATGCCCGACGCGGTGCTGGTCGGCGAGCGGCATGCCCGCCGCCTGCCCGGCTTCGACGCGGGCAATTCGCCCACCGAGATTCTCGCCGTGGGCGTCAAGGGCCGCCCCGTGGTGCACACGACACACGCCGGCACGCAAGGCCTGGTCAACGCGACCGGCGCGGACGAAGTGCTTGCGGCCAGCCTGGTCAACGTTTCGGCGCTCGTGCGCTACGTGCGCTCGCGCAACCCGCGCCATGTCACCATCGTGCGCATGGGACACGAGGCACGCGAGCGGTGTGCCGAGGACGATCTTTGCGCCGAGGCGCTGGTGACCCTGTTCGAGGGCGGCGCGCCGCCCACCACCGAGCAGGCGCGCGACCGCCTGCGTGACGCGCCGGCTGCGGTGAAGTTCTTCGACCCCGAGGCCGACTGGGCGCCGCGCACCGATTTCGACTACTGCACCGAAGTGGACCGCTTCGATTTCGTGCTGCGTCTGCGCACGGGCCAGGACGGCCGGCGCGAACTCGAGCGCGTCGACGTGCCGGGAAGCACCGCTTGACCGCACCGCTCGCCGCCGGCACCGGGTTCCAGCCGCTCGGTATACCGTTCGAGTTCGTACTGTTCGCGCTGACGTTGCTCGGCGTGGCGCTGTGGCATCAGCGCACGTTGCAGGTCGCACTCGTCGGCCTGGCGGGCGTCGTGCTCTACAAGCTCGCATTCACCGGATTCCACGCGGGCCCCGGATTCGGCGGGCTCGCGGGTCACCTGGCCGAGGAATGGGTGGTGCTTGCCAACCTCTTCGGCCTGTTACTCGGCTTTGCGCTGCTGTCGCGCCACTTCGAGGAAAGCCACGTGCCGGCCAAGCTGCCGGACTACCTGCCGGATGACTGGCGCGGCGCGTTCCTGCTGCTGGTCATGGTGTTCGTGCTGTCGAGCTTCCTCGATAACATCGCGGCCGCGCTGATCGGTGGCACGGTTGCCGCCACCGTGTTCCGGCACAAGGTGCACATCGGCTACGTCGCCGCGCTGGTGGCCGCGTCCAACGCGGGTGGCTCAGGCAGCGTAGTCGGCGATACCACGACGACCATGATGTGGATCGACGGCGTCAGTCCGCTCGACGTCCTGCACGCTTACGTGGCGGCCGGCGTCGCGCTGGTCGTGTGCGGCATTCCCGCGGCCCTGCAGCAGCACGCCCATTCGCCGATCGTGAAACGCGACAGCCAGAACACGCGACGTCGACTGGGGCCGGGTCGCTATCGTTGCGGCCATCCTGCTCGCAGCCATCACGGTCAATGTCGTCACCAACGTGAAGTTCGGCGCTTACGCCGATCGCTTTCCGTTCCTTGGCGCCGCTGTGTGGGTAGCCATCCTCGCGACGGCGTCCTGGCGCCGGCCCGACTGGTCCGTGCTGCCGGCCACCGTGCGCGGTACGGTGTTCCTGCTGTCATTGGTACTGGCGGCTTCCATGATGCCCGTCGAGCGTTTGCCGGAAGCAAGTTGGCCCACCGCACTGGGCCTCGGTTTCGTTTCGGCCGTGTTCGACAACATCCCGCTCACGAAACTCGCGCTGGAGCAGGGCGGCTACGACTGGGGCGTGCTCGCGTATGCGGTGGGATTCGGCGGCTCGATGATCTGGTTCGGGTCGTCCGCTGGCGTCGCGATCACGAACCTGTTTCCGGAGGCGCGTTCCGTCGGCGGCTGGCTGCGTGGCGGCTGGCACGTCGCACTCGCCTACGTGGTCGGCTTCGCGGCTGTCATGCTCGTGATGGGCTGGCATCCGCACGAGCCCTACAAGGGTGAGCCACGCACGACGCCCACCACCGAACAGTCACCGCAGAAGGCGGCGCCATGATCCGCAACGTCGTGTTCGACGTGGGCAACGTGCTGGTGAGGCTGCATTACCAGCCGTTCATCCGGTACCTGGGCGAGGCGGGCGTCGACATGAACGACCTGCCGCGCTGGCTGCAGCAGGTCGATCTCGAGAGCCACGAGCGCGGCGAAATTGCCGGCGAGGTGCTGCTGCAGCGCGTGGCAGCGATGGCGCCGCGGCCGCTCGACCCGGCCGAACTGCGGACGCAATGGCTGTCGATGTTCGAGCGCTGGGACGAAATGTTCACGCTCGCGTCAGGCCTCATGGGGGACTACCGGGTATACCTGCTTTCGAACATCGGCGACCTGCACTGGGCGCACCTCGATGCGTTGTACGGGGTCGACACGCTGGTGCATGGGGCGTGCGCGTCGTTCCGGGTCGGCGCGATCAAGCCGCAGCTCGACATCTACCGCAAGGCCGAACAGATGTTCGACCTCGATCCGGCGGCGACGGTGTTCCTCGACGACCTGCCGCGCAACGTGGCCGGCGCGCGCGAGTGCGGCTGGCATGCGATCCATCACACCGACGCCGGCGTCTCGCGGGCGCAATTGCGCGCGCTGGGCGTGCGGCTGCCGGCTCCCTTTCGCCTGAACTGACGGGTCCTCAGCCATGCAGCGCTGCCGGCCGTGCCGACCACGATCCTGCTGCTCGCGGCGTCGAACGTGTTCATGACGTTCGCGTGGTACGCGCACCTCAAGAACATGAGCGGACGCGCCTGGTACGTTGCGGCGCTGGTGAGCTGGGGCATCGCGCTGTTCGAGTACCTGCTGCAGGTGCCGGCCAATCGCATCGGCCACACGGTGCTGACGCTGCCCCAGCTGAAGATCATGCAGGAGGTCATCTCGCTCGCGGTCTTCGTGCCTTTCGTGTTGCTCTACATGCGGCAGCCGCTCAAGCTCGACTACCTCTGGGCGTCGCTCTGCATGCTGGGGGCGGTTTATTTCATGTTCAGGAAGTGACCATGGCCGACGACGCAGTGACCACGACCGCCATCCACCAGCGCGTCGCGGCGTGTCGTGCGGGTGCCGACCCGACTGTCATCGCACGGCTCCGCTCCGGCTGGGCCGTGCTCGGCGATCCGCAGGTGTTGCCGGGTTACTGCCTGCTGCTACCCGATCCCGTGGTGCCGCACCTGAACGCGCTGGAGCCGGCCGCGCAGCAGGCCTTTCTGGCCGACATGGCGCGCATCGGCCAGGCGGTGCAGGAGATTACGGACGCCGTGCGCATCAACTACGCGCTGTTCGGCAACGTCGAACCCGCCCTGCACGCGCATGTCATCCCGCGCTACGAGGACGAGCCGGCCGACCGCATCAAGGCGCACCCCTGGGCCTACGACTGGCAGGCGGCACCGCGCTTCGACGCCGAGGCCGACCGCGACCTGCTGCTCGCGATCCGCGCCCGGCTCGAGCGCATGCCCTAGGGAAGCTCTGCCCAGGTCCGCAAGTGACGCGTTGCGTGCGCTCGATCCGGTGCCTGTCACCGAGCTTGGAAAGGCAGACACGCGCTCTGTGACAGGCACCGGATCGAGCGCTCTGGCGGCGTCGCAGGCTGGCATGTCGCAAGCGTCCGATCCGGGACCGTTCCCAGAGCGCGTGTCTGCCTTTCCAAGCTCGGGGAACGGTCCCGGGTCGGACGCGCCAGCGACGGGTGACCGTGGCGGCCGCTGCGGACCTGTGCAGAGCTTCCCTGGGTTTTGGACCCCTCCCGGCCGGATTCCCGGCGCGTTCCGCGACGCGCGTCCCTTAAGGCCTGGTGCGGTGGTGCGCTACCCTTGCACCGTGCGCCTGCATGCAGCCCGAACTCCCCGTCGTCTATGCGGTCTGGCCGCAGGGATTCTGCTCGCATTGGCAACGGGGCCTGGTGGCCACGCGACAGGCGCCGCCGCCTATCGTTACCAGGACGCGAATGGCCAGTGGGTCTACTCCGACCGGCCGCCGCCCCCGCACCAGAAGTCGCAAAGCCTGGCCCTGGTTGGTACCGGCGTGACCTCCCCCAGGATGACGGTGGTACCACGATCGACGGCGGCGGGCGTCGCCCTGGTTGCCGTCAACGACTGCGACTGCCCGGCCGAGTTTGCGGTCAAGGCGCAGACCGGAACGGGGGACACGCTGGGCCGGGGCGTGGTCGCCGCGAAGTCCGAGCAGGTGCTGCTCGAAATCGAGGCGATGGACGGTCCCTCGAGCATCCGCTACCAGTACGGCTACGTGGTGGGTACGCCCGGCGCACAGCACCGGGCGCTGCGACCGTATCGCGCGCCTTTTGCAGCGGCGCAGCGGTTTGCCGTGACGCAGGCTCCACCCGACGCGGTCACGCACGTCGATGCCGCGAGCCGCAACGCCATCGACATCGCGATGCCGGTCGGCACCGCCATTCACGCGGCGCGCGAGGGTGTGGTCATCAACGTCGCGGCACGGCACTACCGCGGCGGACTGGCGCCCGAGAACATGCCGGAAGCCAACTTCGTCCAGGTGCTGCATGACGACGGCACGCACGCGATCTATGCGCACCTGCAGCTCGACACGGTGCGGGTGCAGCCCGGCCAGCAGGTGGCGCGCGGCGAATACATCGCCAGTTCCGGCAACACGGGATTCTCGAGCGGGCCGCACCTGCATTTCGTGGTGTTGCGCAACGTGGGGCTGCGCAGCGAGTCGGTGCCGGTCGTGTTCGCCGGTCCTGGCGGTGCGAGCGTGACGCCGCGGAGCGGGCAGGTGCTGACGGCCTACTGAGGGCCAGGGTTACGCCGGCTTGCTGACGGGCTGCGGATCTTCGTCGGGGATCCGGGTCTCACGCGCATCGTGAATCGCGCGGAGGAACCGCACGATTCACGGCGGGCCTTGCTCGAGCGGGTGCTCGGCGATGGTGGCAGCGGCTGGTCGGAAGGAGCGCTGCCGCCTCGCGCCTGCGCTCGAGCTGCGGCGTTCGACACGGATCCCCGACGAAGATCCGCAGCCCATCAGCAACCCGTGGAACCTCGTCCCACGGCCTACCGCCCCCGCATTTCCCGCACCAGCTGTGCCAGCGTCGGCACCGGCGGCGAACACGTCATGCCGCGACAGACGTAAGCCACGGTGCTGCCCAGCGCCTTCTTGCTCGCGAGCGCGGGCGGCAGCGACTGCGCCGCTGCAGGCACGGCCACCACCATGCGGTGCGGGTCGTAGAGCTTGTCGATCTCACTGCGCCACACGTCCAGCTCGTCTGCAGGACCGCGCAGCACCAGGATGTGCGGCGGGGTGGCGAGTTCCTCGAGTGCCATCAACAGCGTGCCGTGCCCGTGCGGATAGCGCTCCACCGCGGCCTGCGCCGAGCGCAGTGTCGACTCCGCCGCATCGATGTAACGCGTCTCGCCGAGCAGGTAACCGAGCCGGATGAAGACCCGTGCGGCGACCCCGTTGCCCGCCGGCGTGGCGTCGTCCGAGAAGGTTTTCGGCCGCAGGATCAGTGTCTCGTGGTCGTCCGCCGTGAAGTAGAAGCCGCCAGCGTCGGCGTCGACGAAATGCGCCAGCATCACCTCGGCCAGTTCCACGGCCCAGGCCAGCGCCGTTGCATCCCAGCGTGCCTCGAGCAGTTCCAGCAGGCCCCAGGCCAGCATCGCGTAGTCGTCGAGGTAGGCGGCGAGGCGTGACTCGCCCGCGGTGTGCACCGCCAGCAACCGGCCGTCCTGCCAGCAATGCGCGCGCAGGAAATGCATCGCCTGCAGCGCCGCTGCGGCAAGATCGTCGCGCGCGAGCGCGCGGCTGGCACGCGCCAGGCCGCCGATCGCAAGACCGTTCCACGACGTGAGTATCTTCTCGTCGCGACCGGGCCGGACGCGCGCGTCACGGACCTCGAGCAGCCTGACGCGCGCGGCTTCGATCTGCGCCTCGACGGTGGCCTCGTCCAGCGCGAGCTCGGTCGCGATGTCGCTGGTGGACCGGAAAGTGTGCAGATGCCACGCGCCTTCGAAGTTGGCGTCGCGATCGAGGCCGAAGCGGCGCGCGAAAGCGTCGTAGTGTTCGGGCTCGACCGCGTCGCGCACCTGGTCGGGCGTCCAGACGTAGAACTTGCCCTCGTGTCCCTCGGAATCGGCATCGATCGTCGAGTAGAAGGCGCCGCCCGGAGCGCGCAGGTCGCGCAGCATCCAGTCGGCGGTCTCGGCCGTGATACGACGGAACAGCGGCTCGCCGGTGGCGACGGCCGCCTGCGCATAGACGCCCGAGCAACTGCGCGTTGTCGTACAGCATCTTCTCGAAGTGCGGGATCATCCAGTACGGATCGACCGAGTAGCGGCAGAAGCCGCCGCCGAGCTGGTCGTACAGGCCGCCTTCGGCCATCCGTGTCAGCGTCAGCGTCGCCATGTAGAGCGCCTGCAGGTCGGGCTCCTCGCTGGCGGCCGAGGTCCGCCACGTGCGCAGCAGCAGTTCGAGATTGGCGGGATGCGGAAACTTCGGCGCCTCGCCGAAGCCGCCGAAACTGCCGTCGAACTCGCGCTGCAGCGTGCCGCGCGCGGTGAGCAGCGGCTCGAGCGAGAGGGCGCTGCCGGCCGGGGGCTGCAACTGCCCCAGCACGTCGAGCAGCTTGTCGCCGTACTCCTGCAGGTCGCCGCGCCGCGTCGCATAGAAGTCGGCGACCTTCTCGAGCACGGTGCGGAAGGCCGGCATGCCGTGGCGCTGCTCGGGCGGGAAGTACGTGCCGGAGAAGAACGGCCGCTGCGAGTCGGGCGCGAGAAACACCGTGAGCGGCCAGCCACCGCCCGCCTGGTTCATCACCTGGTGCGCGGTCTGGTAGATGCGGTCGAGGTCGGGGCGCTCCTCGCGGTCGACCTTGACGTTCACGAAGTGCTCGTTCATGACCGCGGCCGTCGCAGGGTCGGCGAAGGACTCGTGCGCCATCACGTGACACCAGTGGCACGCCGAATAGCCGATGGAGAGCAGGATCGGCTTGTCGAGCTTGCGCGCCAGCGCGAGCGCCGCGGGGCCCCACGGATGCCAGTCGACGGGGTTCGAGGCGTGCTGGCGCAGGTACGGGCTGGTCTCGGCGGCCAGGGCGTTCTGGCGGCCGGCGGGGCTGGACGGAGTCATGGGGGAACCTGCACTGGTTCAGTCGGCTAGAATGCACGAACTATAACGGAAGGCTGCCGCTCACCGGCGGAAACGAGCATGACGACGCCGACCCCGGGCAGCATTGAAGCGAGCGTCGAAGCACTGCCGGAACTGCGGCTCAAGCCGCGCGAAGACCGGCGCATCACGGCCGGCCACCTCTGGATCTTCTCGAACGAGGTGGACACCGCGCGCACGCCGCTCACGGCGTTTGCGGTGGGGGCGTGCTGTCGCGTGGTGGCGAGCAACGACCGCTTTCTCGGCTACGCCTACGTCAATCCGCACGCGCTGATCTGCGCGCGCATCCTGGGCCGCGATCCCGGCTTCGCGCCCGGCAAGTCGCTGCTGGTGCACCGGCTGCGCGTCGCGTTGGCCCTGCGCGAAAGGCTGTATGCACAGCCGTTCTACCGGCTCGTCTACGGCGAATCCGACGGCTTGCCCGGCCTGGTGCTCGACCGTTTCGGCGACGTGGTCGTCGGCCAGGTGGGGACCGCGGGCATGGAAGCGATGAAGTCCGCTGTCGTCGAGGCGGTCGCGAAGGTGATCGCGCCGCGGTCGTTCATCTGGAAGAACGATTCGGGAGCGCGCGAGCTCGAAGGCCTGCCGAGCTATGTCGAGACGGCGAGCGGGCCGGACGTGGAAGAAGCCGTGGTCGAGGAGAACGGCGTGCGCTTCTTCGTGCCGATGGGGCAGGGCCAGAAGACGGGCTGGTTCTACGACCAGGCCTACAACCGCCGGTCGTTGCTCAAGTACGTGCAGGGTGCGCGCGTGCTCGATGTGTTCAGTTACCTCGGCGCGTGGGGCCTGGCCGCGGCGGCGGCGGGCGCCAAGGAGGTGGTGTGCGTGGATTCCTCCGCACCCGCGCTGGCCTTGCTCGAGCGATCCGCGGCAGCCAACGGGCTGGGCAACGTCCGCACCGAGCGCGCCGACGCTTTCGAGGCGCTGGCTGCGCTGCGAGCCGCGGGCGAGAAGTTCGACGTGGTCATCATCGACCCGCCGGCCTTCATCAAGCGGCGCAAGGACGCCCCCAAGGGCCAGGCCGCGTATCGCAAGCTGAACCAGCAGGCGATGCAGGTGCTGGCGGGCGACGGCATCCTGGTGTCGTGTTCGTGTTCGCATCACCTCGGGCAGGACGACCTCATCGTCACCGTGCAGCAGGCGGCGCGCCACGTCGACCGCTTCGCGCAGCTGCTCGAGGTGGGCGGCCACGCGCCCGACCACCCGATCCATCCGGCCATTCCGGAAACCCGCTATCTCAAGGCGCTGTTCTGCCGCATCGTGCAGGACTGACCCGGACCGCCGTCACCCACGTCAGGTAACATTAACGGCCGATGTACGTCTTTCCGCATCCCGATCCCATCGCCCTGTCGCTCGGGCCGCTGCACGTCCGCTGGTACGGGCTCATGTACCTCGTGGGCTTCCTGTCGGCGTGGTGGCTGGCCCGCCGCCGCGCGTCGCAGCCGGGCTCCACCTGGCAGCCCGCCGAAATCGACGACCTGATCTTTTTCGCCGCCGTCGGCATCATCCTGGGCGGTCGCCTGGGCTGGATGCTGTTCTACGGCACCGAACGCATCCTGGGCGAACCGCTCAGCGTGTTCCGCATCTGGGAAGGCGGCATGTCCTTCCACGGCGGCTTGATCGGCGTGCTGATCGCGCTGGCGTACTTTGCCCGCACGCGCCAGAAGCAGCTCGTCGACGTCTTCGATTTCGCGGCGCCGCTGCCCGCCATCGGCTTCGGCGCCGGTCGCATCGGCAATTTCATCAATGGCGAGCTCTGGGGCAAGCCCACGGACGTGCCCTGGGCCGTCATCGTCGACGGTATCCCGTTGCACGCTTCGCAGCTGTACGAAGCTGCGCTCGAAGGCCTCGCGCTGTTCGTGATCCTGTGGTGGTTCACGTCCAGGCCCCGGCCCCGTTGGGCGCCGTCCGGGCTGTTCCTCGCCTGTTACGGTGTCTTCCGCTTCATGGTCGAGTTCGTGCGAGTCCCCGACGCCAACCGCGGCTACCTGCTGTTCGACTGGGTGACGATGGGGCAGATCCTGTCGCTGCCGATGATCGTGGCGGGCCTCGCGATGCTCGTCCATGCGTACCGGCAGCAGCAGCCCTCGGGCAACTACCGCGCGGCCTGACACGATGCGGCAATACCAGCAACTGCTGCAGCACATCCTCGACCATGGCGCCGAGAAGGGCGACCGCACCGGCACGGGCACGCGCTCGGTGTTCGGCTGGCAGATGCGCTTCGACCTGGACGCAGGCTTCCCGCTCGTCACCACCAAGAAACTGCACGTCAAGTCGATCGTGCACGAGCTGCTGTGGTTCCTGAGCGGCGAGACCAACGTGCGCTACCTGCGCGAGCACGGCGTGACGATCTGGGACGAATGGGCCGACGTCGACGGCGAGCTCGGCCCCGTCTACGGCGCGCAGTGGCGCCGCTGGCAGGCCGCCGACGGCCGCGAGATCGACCAGATCGCCCGCGCGATCGACCTGATCCGCCGCGATCCGGATTCGCGCCGCATCATCGTCAACGCCTGGAACGTCGGTGAGCTCGAGCGCATGGCGCTCACGCCGTGCCACGCGCTGTTCCAGTTCTACGTGGCGGACGGCCGGCTGTCGTGCCAGCTGTACCAGCGCAGCGCCGACGTGTTCCTGGGCGTGCCGTTCAACATCGCTTCCTACGCGCTGCTCACCCACATGGTCGCGCAGCAGTGCGACCTCGGCGTGGGCGACTTCGTCTGGACCGGCGGCGACACCCACCTCTACGTCAACCATTTCGAGCAGGCGCGGCTGCAGCTCTCGCGCGAGCCGCTGCCGCTGCCGCAACTCGTCATCAAGCGCCGGCCGGCTTCGATCTTCGACTACGTATTCGAGGACTTCGAGTTCGCCGGCTACCAGTCCCACCCCGCGATCAAGGCCCCCATCGCCGTATGAAGAAAGCCCCGCCGAAGAAAAAGCCCGCGACCCCGTCGAGCAAGTCGAAGTCCGCGGCGACGCACCACGCACACATGCGGCACGCGGCGAAGACGCGCGCGGCCGCCGCGCCCGCCGACCCGCTCTATGTCGTGCGGCGTTCCCGCATCCACGGCCGCGGCGTCTACGCGGCACGCCGCATCCGCAGCGGCACGCGAATCATCGAGTACGTCGGCGACCGCATCACGCACGACGAAGCCGACACGCGCTACGAGCTCAAGGCCGACGACGACGGCCACACGTTCCTGTTCGTGGTCGACGACGACCTCTGCATCGACGCGGGCGTCGGTGGCAATGCGGCGCGCTTCATCAACCACAAGTGCGACGCGAACTGCGAGACGATCATCGAGGGCCGGCGCGTCTTCATCGAGGCGACCCGCACGATCCAGCCCGGCGAGGAACTCGGCTACGACTACCAGCTCACCTGGGAAACCACCGACGACCCCGAGGAACTCAAGCTCTACGCCTGTCGCTGCGGGGCCGCGGCTTGCCGCGGCACGATGCTCGATCGCGAGGCGGTCGACGTGCGCAAGAAGCGCAAGAAGGCGGCAGCCCGCAAGAAGGCCGCCGCGAAAGCCGAGCGCGCCGCGCGCAAGGCCTGAGCGATCGCATGCCGCTCGTCTCGATCATCGTGGCGACGGACGAGCGCGGTGCGATCGGGTGCGACGGCGGGCTGCCCTGGCGCCTGCCGGACGATCTCCGGCGCTTCAAGGCGCTGACGCTCGGCAAGCCGGTAGTCATGGGTCGCAAGACCTGGGATTCGATCGGCCGGCCCTTGCCGGGCCGGCACAACATCGTGATCACGCGGCAGGGCGGGCTCGAACGGCCGGGCGCTACGGTCGTCGCCTCGCTCGAGCAGGCGCTCGCGGCCGCCGGGGACGTGCCGGAGATCTGCATCATCGGCGGCGCGGAGATCTACCGGCTGGCGCTGCCGCGCACCGACGTGATCCACCTCACGCGGGTGCATGCTGCAGTGTCCGCCGACACGTGTTTTCCGGCGCTCGTCCCGGGCGAATGGGACGAGGAAGTGCGCGAGGAGCACCCGGCCGACGACCGGCATGCCTTCGCCTACGCGTACGTCGAGCAGCGCCGCCGCCACCGCTGACCGCGTGCAACACTGCGGGCCGCCAAGTCCGCATGACGCGGTGTCAGTCCCATCCTACAAGCGGACGGAGTCCCGCCGCGCCCCGTACTGATAAAATCCCGTTCGCTGCGGCTGCAAGCTGCGCAGCGCAATCCGGGTTCGTGGATGGCAGGGGGCGATACATGCCGCACGCCGAAGCATCAAGGCGAGGTGCACAGCTCGCCGAGTTGCACCAGCTCAAGGCGCTCGCGATCGTGGCGGCGGCGGTCGCGTTGGCCTTCGCGCTGCGCCTGCCGCTCGACCGCTTCCTGGACGGCCAGTTTCCCTTCATGACGTTTTTCCCGGCGGTCCTGGTCGCCGCCCTGATGTGCGGGTGGCGTTACGGTGCGCTTGCCGCGGTCTTGTCCGCCCTGGCCTGTTACCTGTGGCGCCAACCCGGTGACGAACTGGTGTTCCTGGCCAGCATCGCCATCTTCCTCGCTGCGAATGCGGTGATCATCGGGCTCGCGGAGTCGGCGCGTCGCGCGCGCGCGCGCGCCGAGGCACAGGCCGCCGCCGCCGGCGACAGCGAGCTGCGCTTCAACGTCATGGCCGACAGCGTGCCGCTGATGATCTGGGTGCACGACGCCGTGGGCAAGCTGCTGTTCGTCAACCGGCGGTGGGAGGAGTTCTTCGGCGTCTCACAGGAAGCCGCCCGCAATGGGGGCTGGAAGGCGTTGGTGCATCCGGACGACCGCGAGCCGTACATGGCGGGGTTCGCCGCCGCAATGCGCGCGCGCACGCCGTTTCACGGCGCGGCACGGGTGCGCCGGGCCGATGGCGAGTGGCGCTGGGTGGAATCACACGGCGTGCCGCGGTTCGGTCCGACAGGAGAGCTGCTCACGTTCGCGGGCACCAGCCATGACGTCACCGAGCGCCGGGAGTTCGAGGCCGAACGCGAGATGCTGCTCGAGAGCGAGCGCGTGGCGCGCACCGAAGCCGAGAACGCAACGCGCGCGAAGGACGAATTCCTGGCGACGCTGTCGCATGAGCTGCGCACGCCGCTGTCGGTGATCGTGCTCTGGAGCCGCATCCTCGCGCGCAAGTACGGCGCCGGCGAGGACGACCTGCGCAAGGGCCTGGCGCTCATCATCGACAACGGCATGGCGCTGTCGAAGCTCATCGGCGACCTGCTCGACATGAGCCGCATCGTGTCCGGTCGCGTCACGCTGGACGCGCGACCGCTCGACCTCGTCGAGTTGCTCGGGCAGGCCGTGGACGTCGCATCGGCCCGCCGCCGATGCCCGGCGACTCGAGTTGAGCCTCGATATCGGGTCCGAGCCGATGATCGTGCACGGCGACCCGACGCGCCTGCAGCAGGTGCTGTGGAACCTGCTCGCCAACGCCGTCAAGTTCACGCGCGGAGGACGGTTCGATCCGCGTCGACGGCACGCAAGGCCGGGCGCACTATCGAGATCAGCGTGACCGACGACGGCGAGGGCATCGATCCGGACTTCCTGCCACAGGTGTTCAGTCGCTTTCGCCAGGCCGACAACACGACGGCGCGCCGTCATGGCGGACTGGGCCTCGGGCTCGCGATCGTCAAGCAGCTGGTCGAACTGCACGGCGGCCAGGTGCGTGCCCTGAGCCCGGGCCGCGGCCTCGGGGCGACCTTCGTCGTCACGCTGCCGCTGCAGGTGCAGGCGGTCGAGCACGACATCGACGCGAGCGGGACCTGGCGGCGCCTCGACCCCGATCGCACGACGACGCAGCGCCTCGACGGCAGACGCATCCTGGCCGTCGAAGACCAGCGCGACATGCTCGAGTCCCTGCGCCACATGCTCGAGGAACAGGGCGCGAAAGTCACAGCCGTCGAGTCGGGTGCGGCCGCGCTCGCAGCGCTGCAGGCTGGCGGGGAGCCGTTCGACCTGCTGGTGAGCGACATCGGCATGCCCGGGATGGACGGTTACGAGCTGATCCGCCGCGTGCGCTGCGAATTCGGCATGTCACCGGACAGTCTGGTGGCGGTCGCGATCACCGCCTACGCGCGCGACGAGGATCGCGCCCGCGCGCTGCTGGCCGGGTACCAGGCGCACCTCGTGAAGCCGTACCAGATCGGGCAGCTCGTGCTCATCGTCAATGAGCTGCTGGGCGTGCGCGCGGCCGCCGACGTCCATGCCGCGCCAGGGCGGGCGGGCCGGCGCACGCAGGTCGCAGTCTAGTCCGGCAGCACGCGCGCAGCCGGCAAGGGCTCGAGCAGTTCGTGCACCAGCGCGTCCATCCGCGCCGCGGGAATTTCCGCGAGCGACGTCGCGTGCTCGGTCAGCCGGGCCAGGATCTGCGCCTGGACCTTGCCGCGTTCGTACGCCGCCAGGTAGGGGATGTCGTGGTGGAACATCACCATCGAATACCGCGGGATGAAGCGCGTCGGGTGCCGCCGCTCGAGTTCGAAGCTCAGTTCCTTGCGCAGCATGAACTTCGGGTCGCGCACGGTATCGCGCATCTCGAGGAAGTTCTCGAGCGCCATGGCCGCGATGGCGTCGGTGTTCGGCTTGCGCAACGCGCAGAACCGTTCGAACGCGGATTGCCAGTCGACTGCATCGCGCAGCAGCCGGTCCAGCTCGAAGCAGTCCTCGAAGCACGCGTTCATGCCCTGGCCGTGGAACGGCACGATGGCATGCGCGGCGTCGCCGAGCAGGACCGCGGTGCCGTCCGCCGACCAGTCGTCGGCATACACCGTGCCCATGCGGCCCACGGGGTGCTCGAGGAATTCGCGAGCGAGACCCGGCATGTGCGGGACGACGTCGGCAAAGTGTCGCGCGAAGAACGCATCGACGGCCTTCAGGCTGTCGAGCGCAGCGAAACTATCCGTGCTGCCCTTCAGCGCGAGGAACAGCGTGACCGTGAAACTGCCGTCGATGTTCGGCAGCGCGATCAGCATGAAGCCGCCGCGGGGCCAGATGTGCAGGGCGTTGCGCTCGATGGCGTGCCCACCGTTGGCGGCCGCGGGCAGCGTGAGCTCCTTGTAGCCGTGCTCGAGCATGTCCTCGACGACGCGCACGCCCAGTTGACCGGTCATGGCGCGGCGGACCACGGAGCCCGCACCGTCGGCCCCGATCAGGGGGGCCAGCCGCTGCTGATACAGCTCGCCCGAGACTTCGTCGAGCATGACCAGCTCGTCACGCGCGAAATCGAGCGAACGCGCGGCCTGCAGGAACCGCGGTTCGATGCCGTGGACGCGCTGGGCATGATCGAGCAGCGCAGCGATTGAGTCCCGGGCGCGAGACGGAGTAGATCACCTCGTGCGGCCGCTGCCCGTAGGCCGCGAAGGTCGTACTGCCGTCCGGGGCATGCAGCACGCGTCCGCGCATCGGGATCAGCAGCGGCTCGACGGCGTCGAAGACGCCCGCTGCCCGCAAGGCGTGGATGCCACGCTCGGCGAGCGCCAGGTTGATGGAGCGGCCCGCGTCCATGTCGACCTTGCGCAGGTCCGGGCGGCGCTCGAGCACGACCACCGTGCGGCCCTGTCGCGCCAGGTAGATCGCCATCAGGGCACCGGAGAGACCCGCGCCCAGGATGGTGACGGGCCGCTTCACGCGCGGAGCTCGGCGTGCAGTTCAGCGTGGAGGGCGTCGACGCAGCGCCACACGTCGTCGAAGCTGTTGTAGAACGGCACGGGCGCGGCCCGGATCACGTCGGGCTCGCGCCAGTCCGGCAGGATGGAGCGGCGGCGCATGCCGTCGAACACGGCGCGGGCGCGATCGCGGGACAGTCCGAGCAGGCGCAGCGACAGCGCGGCGCCACGCCATGGCGCAGCCGCGGGCGTCACGACCTGGACCCTGCCGGCAAGCCGTGCGTGGACGAGTTGCTCGAAGTACCCGGTCAACGCAATGGACTTCCGTCGCAACGCGGGCAGGCCCACCGACGCGAAATGCTCGAGCGATGCAGCGACGGGCGCCAGCGCCAGGATCGGCGGGTTGCTGAGCTGCCAGCCGTCGGCGCCCGGGCTTGGACGGAACTCGGGCGCCATCAGGAAACGGGTGGCCGCGTCGTGTCCCCACCAGCCTGCGAAACGCGGCAACGCCTTGCCGGCGCGGGTGTGACGCGCGTGGACGAAAGCGCCGGCGACCGCTCCCGGCCCCCCGTTCAGGTACTTGTAGCTGCACCAGACGGCGAAGTCCGCGTCGGCATCGTGCAGGCGCAGGGGAACGTTGCCCACCGCATGGGCGAGATCCCAGCCCACGCTGCAGCCTGCGCGTCGCGCTGCACGCGGTGATGGCTTCGACGTCGAGCACCTGCCCGGTCAGGTACTGCACGCCCGGTAACAACACGGTGGCGATGCGCTCGCCATCGCGCTCGATCCGCTCGACGACGTCCTCGGTGCGCAGCAGGTCCTCGCCCGCACGCGGGCCGATTTCGATCAGGTCGGTCGCGGGATCGCCGCCGTGGTGCAGCACTTGCGACTCGAGTGCGTGTCGATCGGAGGGAAACGCGCCGCGCTCGAGCAGGAGCGCGCGCCGCGCACCGCTGGGCCGGTAGAAGCTGACGAGCATCAGGTGCAGGTTCACCGTCAGCGTGTTCATCGCGACGACTTCCGCTGCCTCGGCTCCGACGAGGTCCGCCAGCGGCGGGCGCCAGGCTCTCGTGATACGTCATCCAGGGCCGGCGACCCGTGAAGTGACCCTCGACCGCGAGCGACCGCCAGTCGCGCATCACTTCCTCGACGTAGTCAGCGGCCCGCACCGGTTGTGCGCCGAGCGAGTGGCCGCAGAGGTACACGAGTTCGCGTCCGCCGGCGGCCTCGCGCGGCAGCACGAAGCGGTCGCGCCACGGCTGCGAGCGGGTCCTCCGCATCGAGGGCATGGGCATGTTCGCGGTCGAGTCTCATGGCGTGACCGGTCCAGCGAGGGATTGCAGCGGGTACAGCACGGGGCGGCTCGGGGCCGCGTCGGCGCCGAAGGCGGGCACCTGCAGCTCCAGCAGGTACAGTCCGTCGGCCGCGCGATCCGGCACGAAAGCGAGTTCGGTCACTAGCGCACGGCCGCGGCTCGCACGGTCTGCATCCGTCGCTCCGGCCGGCATGCCCCAGTATTCGCGGTGCGCGGCGAGCAGTCCGCCGTCGTCGGCCCGGTCGAGGCTCGGCAGGTCGACCACGAGCGAGGTCACGTCGCGCTCGACGAGCCAGCGCATGGCTTCAGGCAGGAAATAGGCGGCGGGGCTCGGCGACCCGGAGTAGGCGCGACCGAGCTTGGCGTCGTCGTTGGGCAGCGTGCGAACCACTACTGCGGTAAACGGCGCCGCGAGCCACTGCGTCGCTGCGCGTTCGAGCAAGCCGCGGCCGATCACGCGATCGGCGGCCGCTGCAGGCCCGGCTGCGGCCGCAGCGGCGGCGCTGCCCAGCAATTCGGGTTGCACGGAGACCACCAGCGCCAGAGCGGGCGGGACGGGCGTCAGGCTCGCGATGGTCAACGGGCTGCGGGTGATGTGGCCGATGCACTCCGTGTGGGTGCCGTGGCAGTGGGGCGCCAGCGTCTGCACCGCGCAGTTGCAGCTGGCGCCGTCGCTCACGCTGCCCGTGAATCCGCCGATCCGCAGGGGCTCGCTGCGGGCGGGGAATCGACGAAGAAGCTCGGCTGCGGACCGCCGTCGAAGTGCAGGGGAATGGCGAGGTCGACAGGCGCCCGCAGGTTGGCGCGCCAGCGCCGGCCGCCCACGGTGAACTCCAGCTCGTTCAAGCGGTCACTGCTGTAGGACGCTGCCGCACACGCGGCAGACGGTGTGTTCGGGATTCGACCAGAAGCGCTCGAAGACGGGCGGCAGCTGCCGTTCGATGTCGGTGACCTGGAGGTATTCGCTGTACAGCCGCGCATCGCACCGGTCGCAGAACCAGAGGAAGCCATCGGCCTCCCCGGCGCGCCGCTTGCGTTCGACGACCAGGCCCACGGTGTCGGCAAAACGCTGCGGGGAATGGGGCACGTGAGCAGGCAGCAGCAACACTTCGCCTGCGCGGAGCGGGAGGTCGACGCGGCGGCCCTCCTGCACGGTGCGCAGCAGCATGTCACCCTCGAGCTGGTAGAAGAACTCGTCGCCCGGGTCGTCGTGGTAGTCCTGGCGCGAGTTGGGCCCGCCCACGACCATGATGATAAATTCACCCTGCTCGAACACCTGCTTGTTGCAGACAGGCGGACGCAGCTGGGCCCGGTGCTCCTCGATCCACGCGCGGAGGTTGAAAGGTGTCAATGACTGCATCGCCCGAGTATAAATTAGGTGCCGCAGGGGCACGCGGACTCCGCGCCGGGCTGCCGGCCGCCATGGCCGCGGCCCTGGGGTTGCTGGCGCCGGCCGTCGCGCCGGCGTCCGATGCCGCGCAACCCGCAGCCGCCGGGGCCCCCACGGTCAACGCCGTCTGGGTCGAGCGCGAATTCTCCTTCACGTACATGGGCCTCGGCACGTATTACTCGTGCGACGGTTTGCGCAACAAGCTCGAGTTCGTGCTCGAGGCCATCGGTGCGCGCAAGGACCCGAAGGTGACGGTCGCCTGCCTGGACCCGATCGGCATCGAGACCCTGCCGATGGCGCGGATCAGGGTGGCCGTGCCGGCCGAGGCTACCCCGGAGCTGCTGCGGCAACTGGAAGACGAGCAGTCACGCCGCGAACTGGTGGGACGAGTGCAGGGCAAGGACGGCGGCATCGATGCGGCGACGGCGCAGTTTCCGGCGCAATTGCGCGTGGTCGAGTTCGTCGGGCGCCGTGGCCGGCGCATCGAGGACGGCGACTGCGAATTGCTTTCGCAGTTGCTGCCGCAGGTGCTCAAGCCGCTGGGCGTGCGCGAGTTGCCGGGCTCTGCGTTGCGGTGCGTGCCGAAACAATCGCAGTTTGGCGCCGTGCGGCTGCAGCTCGAGTCGCTGCACGCGCTACCGCCGCCCGCACCGCCGGCCAGGTAAGCGCTGCGTCGCGTTGTGTGCGCTCGATCCGGTGCCTGTCACCGAGCTTGGAAAGGCAGACACGCGCTCTGTGACAGGCACCGGATCGAGCGCCCTGGCAGCGTCGCAGGCTGGCGCATCGCAATCGTCGGACCCGGTACCGTTCCCAGAGCGCGTGTCTGCCTTTCCAAGCTCTGGGAACGGTACCGGGTCCGACGATTGCGATGTGCCACCTTGTCGCGTTCGACGCGCGATGCCGAATCGAAAGCTCGTGCGGCTGCCGTTGCACACTTGCACACAGCTTCCCAGCTGAGCGAACTGCACCGGCCGCGCGGGTTCAGTCGTCGAGCGGCAGGCCGCCCGACAGGCTTTTCACGTGCACCGGTTTTGCCGCGCCGACGTCGATGCGCTGGCCGGTCAGGGCGCCACCCCACACGCAGCCCGTGTCGAGGCCGAGCACGTCGTGCTCGTCGACGTAGCCCAGCGCGGACCAGTGGCCGAACACGATGCGCGTGCCCGCCGATCTGCGCCAGGGAATGCGAAACCAGGGTTGGGTTGCAGCCGGTGCGGTGGCCGGCGGACCCTTGAATTTCAGCGCCATGCGCCCGGTCCGCGCATCGCAGACGCGCAGGCGCGTGAACGCGTTGATCGTGAAGCGGATGCGATCCCAGCCGTCGAGATCGTCGCGCCAGGTGTCGGGTTCGTTGCCGTACATGCGCTCGTAGACTTGCCCGGCCTGCTCGCCGGCCAGTTTCTGCTGGACTTCGACGGCGCAGGCTTGCGCGGTCGCCAGGTCCCATTGCGGCGGCAGCCCCGCGTGCAGCAGCGCGATGCCGAGTTCGGGATCCCGATGCAGCAGCGGCCGCGCCTGCAGCCAGTCGAGCAGTGAGTTGGCGTCAGGAGCGTCGACGATCGGTTGCAGGCCGGCGTCGCTGGCGCGCCAGGCACTGCCACCGCGCGCAATCGCCAGCAGGTGCAGGTCGTGGTTGCCGAGCACCACGACGGCCGCAGCGCCGAGCGACTTTACGAACCGCAGGGTGTCGAGCGAGCGTGGTCCGCGGTTGACCAGGTCGCCGACGAACCAGAGCCGGTCGGTGGCGGCATCGAAGTGCAGGCGCTCGAGCAGGATTTCGAGTTCGTCGAGGCAGCCTTGTAAATCGCCGACTGCGTAAGTGGCCATCCGCCGGGAATCAGTGCAGGACGCCCGGCATCGCGAGCCGGAACGGAGCAATCGGCGCATCGAACTGCTCGCCGTCGTCCGCGACCATGTGGTACTTGCCCTGCATCGAACCCACCGGCGTCTCGAGGATGGCGCCGCTGGAATAGCGGAAGCCCTGGCCCGGCTGCAGGTGCGGCTGCTCGCCGACGACGCCTTCTCCCACCACTTCCTGCACCTTGCCATTCGCGTCCGTGATCAGCCAGTGGCGCGTCACGAGGCGGGCCGGCTTGGTGCCTTCATTGCGGATGGTGATCGTGTAGGCGAACACAAACCGTCCTTCGCCGGGATTCGACTGGTCTTCGACGTAGTTGGTGCTCACGTCGACGCGGATCCGGTGGGGGGCGACTTGCGTCATGTCTTGTTCCAGCGCACCGCGAGCACGTCGCACGGCGCGGCGTGCAGGATGGTGTCCTCGGTCTGGTTGAACATGATCGAGAGTCCGTGCCGTTCGCGGCTGCCGAGCACGATCAGGTCGACGTCACGTTCCTGCGCCACGCGCACCAGCTCGGCCTTGATGCTGCCCGCATGCACGAGTTGCTCAGCCTGCCCGAGGCCGGCCTTGGCCGCGAGTTCCGCGATGCGCCTGGTGGCGCGCTCGACGAGTTCGCCTTCGATCTGCACGGCGGGCAGCAGGGCTTCGCCCATCGGCTCGACCGGCACGTACTCGACGACGTGCAGCAGGATCACCGTGCCGCCGTACCGTTGCGCCACGTCGCGCGCGCGCTCGGCGATTCGCTCGCTGCCGTCGGTGATGTCCACGGCAGCCAGGATCTTCTTGTATTCGCGCATGGTCGTGCTCCCGGCGGAACGCTGGGGTTCCGGTGCAAAAAAGTGACTCGCTGGATCGATTATAGGCGGCAGGCCGGGTGCCACCAATCCGGACTCATTCTGCCGGATTTGCGGGAACCACGTTCCCGGTCCGCTCCAGCCATTGACGGGTGAGGGCGGCAAACTGCGCGGGGCTCAGCGTTTCCGCCCGTGCGCCCGGGTCGACGCCGGCCGCCCGGATCGCCTCGGCATCGAGCAGTTGCAGCAGGGAGTTGCGCAAAGTCTTGCGTCGCTTCGAAAAAGCCGCGAGGACGACGGCGGCGAACGCGGCCGCGTCCGGCACTTCGAACGGCGGCGTGGCGTGCGGGTGCAGCGCGAAGAACGTCGATGTGACCTGCGGTGCTGGCTTGAAGGCCCCGGCGCCGATGTCGAACAGCGACTCGACCCGCACGTGCGGTGCCAGCATCACCGTAAGCCGGCCGTAATCGCCGGAGCCGGGCGCCGCCGCCATCCGCACCACGACCTCTTTCTGCAGCATGAAATGCATGTCGGCGATCGCGTCGAGCTGCGAGATGAAGTGAAACAGCAACGGCGTCGAGACGTTGTACGGCAGGTTGCCGATGAGGCGCAGCCGCGGCCCGTCGCCACGCAACGCGCGGAAGTCGAATTCGAGCGCGTCGGCGAGGTGCACGCGCAGCTCGCCCCGGTCGCGCACATGCGCCTGCAGCGTCGGAATGACGTCGGGATCGATCTCGACCACGTCGATGGCACCGGCCAGCGCCAGCACGGGCGCAGTGATCGCCCCGCGACCCGGGCCGATCTCGACGATGCGGTCGCCGGGGCGGGGGTCGATGGCGTGCACGATGCGGCTGATGGTGCCGGGGTCGTGCAGGAAGTGCTGCCCGTAGCGCTTCTTGGCGTAACCGGCTTTCACCAGTGCGACTTCCTGCGCTGATTGCGCCGGCTCAACTCGAGCGCCAGCGCGAGCGCGGCCTGCAGGCTGCCAGGGTCGGCCTTGCGCGTGCCGGCGAGGTCGAGCGCAGTGCCGTGATCGACCGAGGTGCGCACGATCGGCAGGCCGAGCGTCACATTGACGGCGTGGCCGAAACTGGCGTGCTTGAGCACGGGCAAGCCCTGGTCGTGGTACATCGCGACGACCGCGTCGATGCCCTTGAGCCGGTGCGCCACGAATGCCGTGTCGGCAGGCACGGGGCCGACGAGATCGAGCCCGTCGCGACGCAGCTGCTCCAGCACCGGGTTCATCACGGTGATTTCCTCACGGCCGAGGTGGCCGCCTTCGCCCGCGTGCGGATTCAGCCCCAGCACCAGGATGCGCGGACTGCGCACGCCGAACAGCCTGCGCAGGTCGGCATCGACGATGCGCAGCACGGCTTCGAGGCGAGCCGGAGTCAGGGCGGCGCTGACCTTGCGCAAGGGCAGGTGAGTGGTGGCGAGTGCCACGCGCAGGCCGCCTCCCGCAAGCATCATCACGGGCATTCGCGTGCCGGTCTGCGTGGCCAGGTACTCGGTGTGGCCCGTGAACGGAATGCCGGCCTCGTTCACGATCGACTTCTGCACCGGGGCTGTGACGATGGCCTGGAAGGCGCCCGCGGCGCAGCCGCCGAGCGCGACATCGAGTGTCTCGAGCACATAGGGCGCGTTCGCGGCGTCGAGCACGCCGGGTTGCGCCGGTGCTGCCAGAGGCACGTGCAACAGCTCGACCCCTGCGCGCGGGCGCCTGGCGGCGTCGAAGTCCGGAAGATCCAGCCTGGGCGCACGCCTCGAGCGGGCACGACCGAAGAGTGAACGGTCGCCGATCAGCACCAGGCGGCAGCCACGCGGCGCCGAATCGAGCAACTCGGTGCAGAGATCCGGCCCGATGCCCGCCGGCTCGCCGGTGGTGACGGCGACGGTTCTGAGCGCCGTGCCGCGGCGCCCCCCGCCCGTGGCGCTCACATCCGGTATTCGACGAAGGCTTCGTCCCGCAGCCGGCGCAGCCAGATTTCGGTTTCTTCGTCGGCCCGCGCCTCGCGCAACTGGCTCACGCAGCGGTTACGCGTCATGTCCTCGCTCGCGTCGTACGTGCGACGGCCGAGCAGCTGGATGATGTGCCAGCCGAACTGCGTGCGGAACGGCTGGCTGATCTCGTTGTCGCTCATCGCGTCGAGCTGCTTTTCGAATTCCGGGACGAAGGTGCCCGGCCCGGCCCAGCCCAGGTCGCCGCCACTGGCGGCCGAACCGGGATCTTCGGAGGTCACCGAGGCGACGGCTTCGAAGCTTTCGCCTTTCAGCACACGCTCGCGGATCTGCGACAGCTTCTGGCGCACCGTCTCGTCGTCCATCACTTCCGTCGGCTTCATGAGGATGTGGCGCGCGTGCACCTGCGACACCAGGGCAGGCGTCTGGCCGCCGCGGATCTCGAGCACCTTGAAGATGTGCAGCCCGCTCGGCGTGCGGATCGGTTGCGTGACCTCGCCGGCCTTGAGCGTGGGAATGATGTCCGCCACGAACGAGGGCAGTTGTCCCGCCTTGCGCCAGCCGAGGGCGCCGCCTTCGAGGGCTGTGCCCGACTCGGAGTAGGTGATGGCGAGCTGGCCGAAGTCTTCGTTGCGGGACGCGCGCTCGTACACCGCCTGCGCCCGCGAGGTGCGCTCGGCGATCTGCTGCTCGGTGGCCGCGCTGGGTATGCCGATGAGGATGTGGGCGAGGTTGTATTCGTTGTCGGCGGTGGGCGAGGCCTTGCGCTTGGCGATGCACTGGTCGACTTCGCGCGGCGACACGTACACGCGCGCGATCACGTCGCGCTGGCGCAGGCCCTGCAGCACCATGTCGCGCCGGACTTCGTCGCGATAGTCGCGGTAATTGATGCCCTGCGACTCGAGTGCGGCCGGCAGGTCGCTGAACTTGATGTTGTTGCGGCGCGCCACGTCGGTGAGCGCATTGTTGATCATTTCGTCGGAGACCTTGAGCCCCAGGCGCTCCGCGCGCTGCATCTGCAGCTCCTGCAGCACCAGCCGCTCGAGCACCTGCTGACGCAGCACGTTGCGGGGCGGCAGCTGCTGGCCGGATTTCTGCAGGCGGTCGCTGATCGTGTCGAGCTGCTGCTCGACGTCGCTGCGGAGGACGATCCCGTCATTGACCACGGCGGCGACACGGTCCAGCAGGACGCCGCTGGAACTCAGGTCCTTGGTCTGGGCGCCGGCGGTGCCCACGGCGGCGACCAACAGCACGGCTGCGCCGAAAAACTGCTTATATTTCAAGGGTATCTCAGGGTCTGGGCGCGGAGGGAAGCGAGGAGTATCCCCGAATCGTCTCGCGCAGGAAAGCTTCGTTGTCCACTCCGACACTGGACAGTCCCTTCAGTTCCAGTTGCAGGCCGATCGAGGTCTCGGCATCGCCCGAGCGGCTGGAGACGAACCGCCGCGTCACCACGCGGACAGCCCAGCAGCAGGACGCGTACTCGACGCCGAGGAACTGGTCGAGCGTTTTCTCTTCCTGCAGCGAATACACCCAGCGCGCGAAGCCGCGCCACTGGTTGCTGATCGGCCAGGCGCCCGAAACGTCGACCTGCTCGAGCAGGTCGCGCCGGAACCGGTAGCCCGCGTTCAGCACACGACCCGGCGACGGGTTGTACTGGATGAACGTCTCCGAGCGCTCGCTCTGCGTCTCGTCCGGGTTCCACTGGTAGCCGAAGCGCGCGTTCCAGTTCTTGAAGGCGGCCAGTTCGACTTCGGCCACGATGTCGGACGACGAGCGATCGCGGACCGGCTCGTCGGGCAGCGTCACGCGCGGGTCGGTGAAGTAGAACGACTGGCCGAGCGTCGCGCTCAGGTACTGGCGACCGCGGCTCGCGTCCAGCAACCGCGTGGTCACGCCGAGGCTCACCTGGTTGGCGTCACCGACACGGTCCGGGCCAACGTAGCGGTTGGTGCGGAACAGCTGCACGAGGTTCAGGTCGGGAATGCCCGTGTCGAACACCGGCAGGTCGTCCTGGTTGGTGTACGGCACGTACAGGTAGAGCAGCCGTGGTTCGAGCGTCTGGATGCGGTCGCCGCGCGAGCCCGAGGCACGTTCGAGCGTGAAGCCCGTGTCGAGGCTGCCCGAGGGCAGCGAGCGGTCCGGCGAGTCGTCGGCGCCCGGCGCGACGTCGTCGAGCATGTACTGCGTATAACGGTACCCGGCGCCGGCTGCAAAAAAAGCGCCATTGCCGTCGACGCGCCATTCGAGCGCGGGTTCGGCATCGAGCCGCACGCCCTGGGGACCCAATTCGCGCTGGAAGTTCGTGGCCTCGGCGAACACGGAACCCGACAGGCCGCCCGGCAGGTCGCGCCAGCGCCCCTCCGCCGTCAGCTGCGGCACGATGCGATACGGCTCGTCGGCCGCGGCCAGGCTTTCGTCGATGACCTGGTAGCCCTGCGCGCGGGCGTTGAAGTTCCACGCGCCGAGGTGGTGCCGCAGGTCGATGTAGCGGTTCACGAACGAGACGCTGGTGCCTTCGAAGCCCACGCCGAAATCCTCGAAGTAGTCGGTGTCGCTCACGTCGGTGGCGTCGATCAGCAAGCGCGTGCGTGGTGCGAAACGCGTGACGTGGCGCCAGTCGATGACACCGCGGGACCCGCCCCGCTCGCGGTCGTCGACGAGGTATTCGACGTTCAGCTGGCTGCGGCTGCGTTCGCTCAGGTAACGCAGTTCGGGGTCGAGCCGCAGCCCGCGCGACGAGTACCAGCGCGTCGTGAGTGTCGCGTCGTAATTGGGCGCGAGGAACCAGTAGTAAGGCACGGCGACCTGGGTGCCCGAGCGGCTCGAACTCCCGACCGTCGGAAACAGCAGGCCCGACTTGGGCTGGTCGCCCACCGGGAATGAAATCCAGGGCGTGTAGAAGATCGGGACGCCGAGGAAATCGATGCGCACGTCGCGACCCGTGCCGATGCGATTTTCCTGGTCGATCTCGATTGCGCCGGCGCCCAGGCTCCAGTCTTCGTTGCCCGGCGGACACGCCGTGTAACGGACGCCCTCGAGCTTGATGTTCCCCGTGGGCGACAGCGACGCGTTCTGCGCGGCGCCGCGCACGGAGCTGTCGTGCAGGCGGAACTCGGCGCCGGAGAACTCGCCGCGGCCACCTTGCTGGAACGAGCCCCCCTTGCCGCGCACGTTCATCTGCGGATCGAGGTACTCGACGTCGCCCTTGAGTTCGATGCTGCGCTGTTCGGCATCGACCGTGGCCTCGTCGGCAGTGAGCAGCCGCTGGCCCATGCGGATCGTGACGTTGCCGCTCAGCGATGCGTCGCCCGCGCGGCCGAGATCGCCCGTGTCGCTGCTGATGTCGATGCGCGGGTCGTCGGGGTCTGCTTGCAGCAGTTCGTCGATGCGCGGATCGACGACGGCTTCGATGGCGCAACGCCCCGTGCCGTCGGAGCGCCCTCCGGCAGGTGCGGCGACCGCAGTCGCCGGGTCGCCCGTTGCGGGAGCCGGGTCAGGCGTGCGTTCCTGGGCGAGCGCCGGGGCTGCCGCTGCCGCGAGCCAGGCCCAGGCGGCCGTCCGCCGCAAGGTGGCTTGCAGCGCCTGCTGCAGTCGCGGGGAACGAGGGCGCGGCATCGTCATCCACGCGATTATAATTGCGCCGGATTCGCCGCATCCGACTATTGCCAGCCCGCTCCATCCTGCCGCCCGGGGTTCACTTGACTCAATCGCGCGACCAGCCTCAGGCCACCTCGCCTACGGACGATCCTCGACTTGGCCTGTTGTGCCGGTGGCTCGAAAGCGATCTCGGCTTCGCACGGTACGAGATCGCGCCCGCGTCCGCCGATGCGAGTTTTCGCCGCTATTTCCGCGTCACGCGCGCGGGCCAGGCGGCGCTCATCGTGATGGACGCGCCGCCCGGCAAGGAAGACGTCGGCCCTTATCTCAAGATCGCGGCCATGTTGCAGGAGTTCGGCGTGAACGCCCCGCGCATCCTTGCGCACTCCGTTGCCGACGGATTCCTGCTCCTGTCCGACCTCGGCACGGTGATGTACCTGCCGGAACTGGCCGACGCGAGCCAGACGGACGCGCTGTACGCGGATGCGCTGGCAGCGCTGGTGCAGATCCAGGCGCGCGGCGCCGCGGCAGCCCGGCAGCTGCCGCCTTACGACGAGAAACTGCTGCGCGTCGAAATGAGCCTGTTTCCGGACTGGCTGCTGCAGCGGCACCTCGAACTCGAACTCAGCGCGCGCGAGGCCAGCGTGCTCGTCACCGCCATGGATCGGCTGGTCGCCAATGCGTTCGAGCAGCCGCAGGTGTTCGTCCACCGCGATTACCATTCGCGCAACCTGATGGTCTGCCCGGGCGCAAATCCCGGCATCCTCGATTTCCAGGACGCGGTGCGTGGCGGCAGCACCTACGATCTGGTCTCGTTGCTGCGCGACAGCTACGTCGCCTGGCCGCAGGAGCGCGTCGTGGGCTGGGCGCTGCAGTTCCGGCGCATGTCGCTCGCGGCGGGCCTGCCCGCGGGCCGCGACGACGCGCAGTTCCTGCGCTGGTTCGACCTCATGGGCGTGCAGCGCCATCTCAAGGTCGGCGGCATCTTCGCGCGTCTGTATCACCGCGACGGCAAGGCGGGCTACCTGGCCGACATCCCGCGCACGTTGCAGTACGCGGTGGATTCCTGCGCCCGTCATCCCGACTTTGCGGCCCTCGGCGAGCTGATCGCAGGGCGCGTCCTGCCGGCCGTCACGGCACGGCTGGCCCGCGTTCCCGCATGACGCGTAGCGCTGCTCCATGAGAGCCATGATCCTCGCAGCGGGCAAGGGCGAGCGCATGCGTCCCCTCACGCTGGCGCGACCCAAGCCGCTGCTGGAAGTGGGTGGCATGGCGCTCATCGAGCACCACCTGTACGCGCTCGCGACGGCTGGCTTCACCGAAGTCGTCGTCAATCTCTCGTGGCTGGGTGAGATGGTCCCCGCGGCGCTCGGCGACGGCGCGCGCTACGGCTTGCGCGTCTCTTACAGCCCCGAGGGGCCGGAACCACTCGAGACCGGCGGGGGCATCCTGCGCGCGCTGCCCTTGCTCTGCCCGATGGGCGTCGAGCCGTTCGTCGTGCTGAATGGCGACGTCTGGATGCAGTACCCCTACGCGAGCCTGCGCGAACGGTTCGGCAACGGCCTGCCCGGCAAGGACCAGGCGCACCTGGTGCTGGTGCCGAATCCGGCCCACAACCCGCGCGGCGATTTCGCGCACGCCGGCGGTCGCATGGTCGAACCCGTGCCGGGCATGTCCGCCGACACTGCGGTCGGTGGGCGCATTGCGGAACTGCCGCGACTCACGTTCTCGGGCCTGGGCGTGTACCACCCGTCGCTGTTCAACGCCTGCGTCGACGGCATCTTCAAACTGGCGCCGCTGCTGCGTACGGCAGCTGTCGCGGGTCGCGTCGGCGTCGAGGTTTATGAAGGTGACTGGCTCGACATCGGTACGCCTGAGCGGCTCGAGGCGCTGAACGCGCAGCTTTCCCAGCGGTAGGCGGTGAGCGCTGGGGTCCCGCGGCGTCGGGCGCATCACGCGACGTCAGCCGTCCGTCCCGGGGCCTTCCCCCGAGCTTGGAAAGGCAGACACGCGCTCTGGGGAAGGCCCCGGAACAGACGCCTACCGTCACTGCGATGCCTGGTGCAGCGCGCCCTGACGTGACGTGCGCCGTGCGTGTTTTCGCCGCCGGCGAAAACCGCTCAGGCGCCCTGTGCCAGGCGCGCGATTCGGTGCCTGTCCCAGAGCGCGTGTCTGCCTTTCCAAGCTCGGGGACAGGCACCGAATTGCACGCCCGCAACTGACGCGTGTCTGCCTTTCCAAGCTCGGCGCCAGGGACCGACTCGGCAACCTGTGATGGTCGCCATGTCTGCCTTTCCAAGCTCGGGGACAGGCACCGAATTGCACGCCCGCAACCGACGCGTGTCTGCCTTTCCAAGCTCGGGGACAGGCACCGAATTGCACGCCCGCAACCGACGCGTCTCTGCCATCGACGGGCAGGCGTTACAATCGCGCCCTATGAGCGAGTTCAAGGGCATCCCCGTCGTTCCGGCCGGCACCAAGACGGTCGCGTCGAGTGGCGAAAAATACCAAACAAGTCAAGGGTTTACGGCGATCCGGGACGGTATCAAGGCAGCCGCCTCGGCCACCGCGCCCGCGCACGCCCTGGGCCGCAAGCCCAGCTGGCTGCGGGCACCCATGCCGGCAGGCGCGGGCTTCGAGGCGGTCAAGCAGACCGTGCGCAACCATCGCCTCGCGACCGTGTGCGAGGAGGCCAAGTGCCCCAACATCGGCGAGTGCTGGAATGCCGGCACCGCGACGATCATGTTGATGGGCGAGGTGTGCACGCGGGCCTGCCGCTTCTGCGCCGTCGACACCGGCAACCCGCGCGGCTGGCTCGACGCCGACGAACCCGCCAATGCCGCGCGCACCGTGCAGCTGATGGGCCTGAAGTACGTCGTGCTGACGTCGGTCAATCGCGACGACCTGCCCGATGGCGGCGCGGCGCACTTCGCCGCCTGCGTGCGTGAGATCAAGCGGCTCAACCCCGGTACGGCCGTCGAGGCGCTCACGCCCGATTTCCAGGGCGTGCCGGCCGACGTTGCCACCGTCGTCGACAGCGGACTCGACGTCTTCGCACAGAACGTCGAGACGGTGCGCCGGCTCACCCACCCGGTGCGCGACCCGCGTGCTTCGTATGTCCAGACGCTGGCGGTGCTCGGGCACGCCAAGCACCACCGGCGCGCGCAGGGCGACGTGCTGGTGAAGACGAGCCTCATGCTCGGGCTGGGCGAGACCGACGACGAGATCCTCGAGACGATGCGCGACCTGCGCGCGGTCGGCGTCGACTTGCTGACGCTCGGCCAGTACCTGCGCCCGACCGTGAATCACCTTGCGGTCGAGCGGTTCGTCACACCTGAGGAATTCGAGCGGTACCGGCAGGAGGCGCTGGAGCTCGGGTTCGTCGAGTGCATTGCCGGGCCGCTCGTGCGCTCGAGCTATCGAGCCGAGCAGGCCCTGGCCCGCAACAATGCGGGCCTCGCCGCCGGTGGCCTGGCCCGGCGTGGTTAAGCACGACGCCGAATCGCAGTGCGTGGGCCGCGCCGAGACTGCGTGTCCGGCGCCGGCGCTCAAGTGGCTCGGTCGCGTGGAATACGAGCCAACGTGGCGCGCGATGCAGAGCCGCACCGACGCCGCCGCGCGTGACACCCCCGACGAGATCTGGTTCCTCGAGCATCCGCCGGTATTCACGCAGGGCATGAATGGCAGGAGCGAGCACGTGCTCGCGCCGGGCGACATTCCCGTCATCGAGATCGATCGGGGCGGGCAGGTGACCTATCACGGTCCCGGGCAACTCGTGGTGTATCCACTGCTCGACCTGTCAAGGCTCGGCCTGGGCGTGCGCCCGCTGGTCACGGGCATCGAGGGCGCAGTGATCGCAGCGCTCTCCCGTGGGGCATCGAGGCTTACGGCAAGCGCGATGCGCCCGGCGTGTATGTCGACAACCGCAAGATCGCGAGCGTGGGGCTGCGCATCCGGCGCGGGCGTTCATATCACGGCCTTGCGCTCAACGTCGCGATGGAACTGGAACCGTTCGCGCGGATCAATCCCTGCGGCTACGCGGGCCTCGAGATGACGCAGGTCAGCGCGCTCGGTGGGCCGGCGTCCGTCCGCGCGGTGGCAGACGTGCTGGCGCCGGAATTGCTGCGCTCGCTCGGATTCACGCCGGCAGGGCGCGCGCCCGCAGGTCTGGAGGACTACAGCGCCACCAGCACCTGGCTGCAGGACGTGAGGTCCATGTAGAGCGCGTCGAGTTGCGCCTTGCTCGTGGCGACGACCGTCACCGTGATCGACAGGTACTTGCCGTTGGCGCTCGGCCGTTCCTCGATGCGGTCCGGCGCCAGCGTGCCGAAATGCCGCGTGACGATGCCGAGCACGAGGCTGCGGAAATCGTCGGACGCCAGCCCCATGATCTTCACCGGGAAATCGGTGGGAAAGACCAGCAGGGTGTCTTCGCGTGCCGGCGGCGATTCGCTCATCACGCTTCCAGGGCCGGCTGCGAGGCGACGGCGTCCAGGTGCCTTTGCAGCCGAGCGTACATGGCCTGCCAGACCGGGCCCGGTGCGCCGCTGCCCACCGGCTGGTCGTCGAGTTTGGTCACGGGCAGGACGCCGCGGCCGGCCGAGGCGATCCAGATCTCGTCGGCGCCGCGCATTTCCGCGACCGTGAACCAGCGGATCTCGACCGGCAGCACGCCTGCAGCGAGTTCCAGCACGGCGTCGCGCGTGGTGCCTGGGAGGATCGCGCAGTCGTTCGGCGGGGTGATGAGCGTGCCTGCACGCACGATGAAGACGGTGCTCGACGAGCCTTCGGTCACGCGTCCATCGCGCGTCAGCAAGGCTTCCGCGCCGCCTCGGTCCTGCGCCTCCTGCCGTAGCAGCACGTTGGCCAGCAGCGCCACCGACTTGATGTCGCAACGCGCCCAGCGCGTGTCCTCGAGCGTGACGGCGGCCAGCCCGTTCGCCAGGACCGCGGCCGCAGGCTGCGGATACGGACTGGCGAAGGCAAAGGCAGTCGGTTCGACGGACGCCGGCGGGAACAGGTGGTTGCGCCCATGCTCCATGCCTCGTGTCACCTGCAGGTACACCAGCAGTTCGGGCGCCTGCGCGGTGCGCGCCAGTTCGTGCGTGACCTCGCTCCATTGTGCGAGCGAAAGCGGGTTCTTGATCCGCAACTCGGCGAGGCTGCGATCGAACCGCTCGAGGTGCGGACGCATGCGGAATGGCCGGCCGCGGTGCACGGGCACAACCTCATACGCGCCGTCCGCGAACAGGAAACCGCGATCGAGCGGTGACACCTGCGCCTGCGCGAGTGGCAGGTAGGCTCCGTTCAGCCAGCAAGTCGGATAGGGATCGGCCATCGCCGTCGGTCAGTGGAACATCAGGCGCAGGCTGTCCCACGCGCGGCCGAAGAACCCGGCTTCCGCCACGTCCGCGGCGGGAAACAAGTCATAGGTGGCGACCTGCTGGCCGTCGACGACCACCTTCGCCGTGCCCACGGGCTTGTTCCTGGCGAGCGGCGCGACCAGCGTCTCGGGCAGCTCGAATTCGGCCTTGACCGAACTCACGTGCCCGCGCTGGTTCGTCACGTACAGGTCGCGACCGACGGTGAGTCCGATTTCGTCCTGCTTGCCTTTCCAGACGCGCATCTGGGTGAGTGCCTCGCCGGCTGCGTAGATGCGCTTGGTCTCGAAGAAGTTGAAGCCATAGCTCAGCAACGCCGAGCTGGCGTCTTCACGCGCGCGCATGGAGTCGGCACCCAGCACGACCGTCACCAGCCGCATGCCGTCGCGCTTGGCGGACGTGATCAGGCAGTAACCGGCCGATTCGGTGTGGCCGGTCTTGATGCCGTCCACCGTCGCGTCACGCCAGAGCAGGCCGTTGCGATTCTGCTGCGTGATGCCGTTCCAGGTGAACTCCTTCTGCGAGTACCACTTGTAGTACTCGGGGAACTCGTGGATCAGCGCGCTCGAGAGCGTGGCTGCGTCACGCGCCGTCATGTAGTGCTCGGGATCCGGCATGCCGGCCGAGTTGGTGAAGTGCGAGCCTGCCATGCCGAGCTGCTTCGCGTAGGTGTTCATCATTTGCACGAACGTGGGTTCGTTGCCGCCTACTTTCTCCGCGAGCGCGACGGTGGCGTCGTTGCCCGACTGCACGATCATGCCTTCGATGAGGTTTTCGACCGACACCTGCTTGCCGACCTCGACGAACATCTTCGAGCCTTCCTGCTTCCAGGCGTTCTCGCTGATGGTCACCATGTCGCCGAGCTGCAGCCGGCCTTCTTTCAGCGCCTTGAAGACGCCATACGCCGTCATCAGCTTGGTGAGGCTCGCCGGCTCCTGACGCGAGTCCGGATCGAGCGCGGCCAGCACGCGACCGCTCTCGTGATCGAGGACGATGAAGCTGCGGGCCTGGAGTTGTGGTGGCGGCGGCAGTGCCGTGGCTGCGGGTACGGCTACCGGTGCCGCGGCCGGAGCGGCAGCACCGCTCGCAACCTTGGCGGCGTCGTCGTCAGCGGAACCGCAACCGGCAAGTGCCAGGGCCGTGGCGAAGGTGAGGGCGAGGAGTGTCGGCTGGAGTCTCATTTTCTGCAGGGGAACCATGCTTCGAAGGTGAATGGGAAATCAGGGTTTGGAGCCGGTGGACGTCGACCAGCCGTTGCCCGTCGCAGCGGGCAACGCCTGGGCCGCGGGCGCCGCGCTGGCAGGCGGCAGTGGCTGGCCGCGGCGTGTCGCGGCGATGGCGTCCGCCAGGTCGCTGACCGCGCTCGCGTACATGTGGCTGCGGTTGTAGCGCGTGATGGCGTAGAAATTGGTGAAGCCGACGCGATACTCCGTGCCCCCTGCCACGCGCAGGGGCACCAGCATCGCGGGCGCGCTGTCGGGCAGGCTGGTCTCGAACCGGAGTCCGCGAGCCCGCAGCGAGCCAACGGTCTCGGTGAGTGCAAGCTTGGCTTCCAGGCCGTCGAGCCGCGCATCGTCAGCGCTGGCAGCGGCCAGCACGGGCTCGCCGGCGCGCCAGCCGTGTACCTTGAGGTAGTTGCCGACGCTCGCGAACACGTCCGCCCAGTCGTTCCACAGGTCGCGCCTGCCGTCGGCGTCGCCGTCGACAGCGTAGCTGCGGAAACTGCTCGGCATGAACTGCGGCAGGCCCATCGCGCCCGCGTACGAGCCGACCGGCACGAGCGGATCGAGGCTTTCTTCGCGCGTCATCACCAGGTACTGCTCGAGTTCCTTGCGGAAGAAGGCCTGGCGCGGCGGGTAATCGAAGGCGAGTGTCGACAGCGCGTCGATCACGCGATGCTTGCCGATGTTTTCGCCAAAGAACGTTTCGACGCCGACGATGCCGAGCATGATGTCGACCGGTACGCCGGTGCTCTCCTGCGCGCGTTCGAGCTCGGCTTGCCTCTCGCCATAGACCGCTGCGCCGCGGGCTATGCGACGTTCCACCAGGAACTTCGGCCGGTACTCGTCCCAGCCCAGCGTGCGTTCGGCCGGCTTCGCGATGGCCTGCAGGATCGACGGCCGCGACTGGGCTTGCGCGAGCAGTGCTGCGAGCGATTCCGGCGCAAAGCCGTGCTTCTGGCTCAACTCGGCGACGAAGGCGGCGACGTCTGCGCGCGCGGGATCGAACGCCTGCGCGGTCGCAGCGGAGCCGGGTGTGAGCGCAGCGGGCAGCAGGCAGAGGAGTGCGCGGGCAAGACAGCGGGACGGGCCGCAGGCCCGCGGCGATGGACGATTCCGTGTCATGTCGAGACCAGTTTGCGGCGGGAGTGGATCGACATCAGGATACCGAACCCTGCCATGAGGGTCACCAGCGATGTGCCGCCGTAGCTCACGAGCGGCAGCGGCACGCCGACCACCGGCAGCAGTCCTGCGACCATGCCGCTGTTCACGAACGCATAGACGGCGAACAGTAGCGTGAGGCTGCCCGCGATCAATCGCGTGAACGTGTCCTGCGCCTGGGTCGCGATGTACAAGCCGCGGCCGATGACCAGCAGGTACAGCGCCATCAGTACCATGCAGCCGACCAGGCCCCACTCTTCGCCGATGACGGCGAAGATGAAGTCCGTCGAGCGCTCGGGCAGGAATTCGAGCTGCGCCTGGCTGCCGTTCATGTAGCCCTTGCCGAAGATGCCGCCCGAGCCGATCGCGATCTGCGACTGGATCGTGTGATACCCCGCACCGAGCGGATCGTTCTGCGGGTTCAGGAAGGTGAGCACGCGCTGTCGCTGGTAGTCGTGCAGGAAAAACTTCCAGACGATCGGGACCGCCGCCGCCAGCAGGCCGCCGAGGCCGAGGATGTAACGCATCTGCAGCCCGGCGAGCAGGATGACCAGGCCGCCGCCGGCCGCGACCAGCAGGCTGGTGCCGAGGTCCGGCTGCTCTGCAATCAGCAGCACCGGCACCAGCACGAGGGTGGCCACCACGGCCAGCGTGGTGAAGTCCGGCGGCAGCGGCCGCTCGTGCAGGTACCACGCGCAGCACAGCGGCACGGCGATCTTCATGATCTCGGACGGCTGGAAGCGGATGAAGCCGAGGTCGAGCCAGCGCTGCGCGCCCATGGCGACGTCGCCCACGAGTGCCACGGCCACCAGCAGCAGCACGCCGAGCCCGTACAGGAACGGTGCGCCGATGCGCATGACCCGCGGCGGAATCTGTGCCACGAAGGTAAGCACGCCGAGCCCGAGTCCGACGCGCGCGGCCTGGCCGAGGAACACGTGCACGTCCTCGCCGGCTGCGCTGAAGAGCACCACCAGTCCGGCTACGCACACGGCGAGCACGCTCAGCAGCAGGGGGCCGTCGATGTGCAATGCATCGAGCAGGCGCCCGGTCAGCGTGAACGTGCGTTGTGCGCGACTCGAGTATCCCGGGCCGGCGATTTCCGTTCTCATTCTTCGTTGCCTCCGACGGGCGGGGTGACCGCAACCTCGCCCGCGGCCGCCGGCACGGCGGCGGGCGGCAGCAGGTAGGCGTCGAACATCTTGCGCGCGATCGCAGCGGCCACCGTGCCGTGCTTGCCGTTTTCGACCACCACGGCCAGCGCAAGTTTCGGCGCCTCGACCGGCGCGTAGGCGATGAACAGCCCGTGGTCGCGCAGTCGCTCGGCGACCTCCGATTCGTTGTAGCGCTCGTTTTGCCCGATGGAGAACACCTGCGCAGTGCCGGTCTTGCCCGCCATCTGGTACGGCGCGCCCATCTGCGCCCGATAGGCCGTGCCGCCTGGGCTCACGACGCCGACCATGCCCTGGATCACCGCGTCCCAATGGGCCGCATCCTTGACTGCGACGTCCGCCAGCCTTTTCGGCGGCAACTCGACGACGACGCCGGTCTGCGAGTTGCGCACGGCACGCACCAGCCGCGGCTGGAACCGCTGTCCGCGCGTCGCGACGGTGGCGGTGGCGTGCGCCAGTTGCAGCGGTGACATCAGCATGTAGCCCTGGCCGATGCCGGCGATGACCGTCTCGCCGGGGAACCACACCTGCAGCTCCTTTTTCTTGAAGGCCTTCTTCTTCCAGGCGCGCGACGGCACGAGCCCGGAGCGTTCGCCCTGCAGGTCGATGCCGGTCTTTTCGCCGAACCCGAACTGGACCAGGAAATCATGCAGGCGGTCGATGCCGATCTGGTCCGTTACGCCGTAGAACCAGACGTCGCAGGATTGCGCGATGGCCCGGTGCAGGTCGACGTTACCGTGGCCGGTCTTCTTCCAGTCGCGGTACCGGTGGCTCGAGCCGGGGAATTGCCACACACCGCGGCAGTAGCGGCTGTCCTGTGGGGTCACCACGCCGTATTCGAGCGCCGCGAGCGCGACGAACGGCTTGAGCGTCGAGCCGGGCGGGTACACACCGCGCAGCGCGCGGTCGATGAGGGGCTTGTCCGGGTTGTCGGCCAGCGCGCGGTATTCGGGCACGGTGAGGCCGCGGGCAAAGCCGTTGGGGTCGAACGTCGGCGTGCTGACGAACGCGAGGACGTCACCGTTACTGGGATCGATCGCGACGACCGCGGCGCGGTTCGAGCCGAGTGCGGTCTCGGCCGCTGCCTGCAGCCGGTGGTCGATGGTCAGGATCAGGTCGTCGCCGGCCACCGGCTCCTTGCGGCGCAGGTCGGGAGCCTTGAGGCCCACGCGGTCGACGCGCCGGCCCTGTGCGTTCACCAGCAACTGCTGGTAGCCGGTCTCGCCGTGCAGCACGTCCTCGTACATGCGCTCGAGCCCGAGCTTGCCGATCAGCGTCGTGCCCAGGTACTTGGACACGTCGATGCGTTGCTGGTCCTGCTCGCTGATCGCGCCCACGTAGCCCAGCGCATGCACGCCCGTGCCGCCGTGTGGATACAGGCGCGTCAGCCGCGGCCGGATCTCGACGCCGGGAAAATCCGGCCGGTGCACTGCGAAGCGCGCCAGTTCGATTTCGGAAAGCTGCAGCCGGATCGGCACCGCCTCGAACACGCGCCGCGCCATGATCGTGCGCCGGGTGCGCGCCACGTCTTCCGCCGGCAGCAGCCCGAGCTGCACGAGGCCGGCCAGCGTGGCGTCGAGGTCCGGCGTCTGTTCGCGCGTGACTTCCAGCTGGTAGGCCGGGCGATTGAGCGCGAGCGGCTCGCCGTTGCGGTCGAGGATCAGGCCGCGCGGTGGCGGAATCGGCTCGATCCGGATGCGATTGCCCTGCGAGAGGTCGGAAAAGTATTCGTGCCGCACCACCTGCAGGTAGAAGAGCCGTGCAAACAGCGCGCCGAGCAGCAGCATGATGACGAACGAGGCCGCCACCACGCGCCGGCCGAACATGCGCTGCTCGGCGTGGTGATCCTTGAGCCGGGAGTTGCGTGCCATCGCGCCCGCGCGCTCAGGACGAGCGGCGCGTGAGCGAGTCGCCCAGCGCCACGACCAGCGGCCAGAGCAGCGCTCCCGACAGCACCGGCAGCCACCGCACCCAGCCCGTGAACCCGTGCCCGGTGAGGCCGTCGATCCAGAACATGAGGAAGTGATACAGGGCGAGCAGCAGCATCACGATGGTCGCCTGCTGCACGATCGGGAACATGCGCATCCGCAGTTGCAGCTTGTGCGTGAGGTAGCCGACGACCAGGAAGCCGAGCGCATGCTGGCCGAGCACCATGCCGCGCAGCACGTCGAGGAACAGGCCGGACAGCCAGGCGTAGCCGAGGCCCGCGATGCGGGGGCTCGTCAGCACGAAGTAGATCATCGCGAGCAGGGCCAGGTCGGGGCGGACCGGGTCGAGCCAGCCTGGCAGCGGCACGATGGCCAGCACGAGGCCGGCAGCCATGCTCAGCCAGTACAGCAGCCGACGCGCGAGCATGCTCATCGGCCTCATTGCGCACCGTCCTGCGGGGCCGTGCGGCGGTCCGGCGGCGACGGTCGCAGCGGCCGGGCCGGGGGTGGCGGCGGAGGCGGGGTCGGGGGTGGGGCCGGGCCGCCGCGGGAGCCACGGCCTTCGGGTCGGTCGGCCGGCGGCACGATCACCGGCGTGGCCGGGGGGTCGGCTTCGAACACCGGCTCCTTGAACCAGATCAGCAGGACCTCGCGCGCCTGGTCGAGCTTGGCCGTGGGCTTCGCCTCCACCAGCGCGAACGTGCTGCCGGCCCGCTTGACCTTCGAGACGCGCGCGACCGGGTACCCCGGCGGAAAGACGCCGCCCATGCCCGTCGAGAGCAGGAGATCGCCTTGCTGGAGATCGGACTCGACCGTGACGAAGGGCAGCGACAGCGTGTTCTCGTCGCCGGTGCCGACGGCAATCGTGCGCACGCCACTGCGATTCGACTGCACGGGAATCGCATGCTCGGCATCGCTGATCAGGATGACCTCGGCAGTGGACGCGTTGACCTTGCTCACCTGCCCGAAGATGCCTTCGCCGTCGAGCACGGCCTGGCCTTTGAACACGCCGTCGCGGGCGCCCATGTCGAGCAGCACGCGGTGGCGGAACGGGTCGAGGTCGACGTTCAGGATCGACGCCACCAGCACTTTCTCGGCGATGCCGGCCGTGGCGGCGCGCATGTCGCGCAGCCGGCGATTCTCTTCCTCGAGCACCGCGAAACGCTGCAGCTGCAGGTTGGCGAGTCGCAGGCGCGCGGTGAGCTCGAGGTTTTCCTGCCGCAGGCGGCTGCGGTCGGCGAACGAACCCGTGACCCAGTCCGTGGCGCGGAACGGGAAATCGACCGCGCGCTGCACCGGGTAGATCACCGTGCTCATGGATTCGCGGATGCGGTCGATCTGCTGGTAGCGCTGGTCAGCGACCATGAGCCCGACCGAGATCGCCGCCAGCGTGAGGAAATACGCGGTCAGCGGCGGTCCGCGGCCGATGATCGGGCGGGAATCGTGGGACAGCTCGACCACGGGGGCCGTGAGTTTCGATCAGTCCAGGCCGAAGAGGCCGGGACCATGCTCGTCGATCAGCTCCAGCATCTTGCCGCCGCCACGCGCCACGCAGGTGAGGGGGTCTTCGGCGACCACCACCGGCAGGCCCGTTTCTTCCATGAGCAGCTTGTCGATGTCGCGCAGCAGTGCGCCGCCGCCCGTGAGCACGATGCCACGTTCGGCGACGTCCGAGCCGAGCTCGGGCGGGGTCTGCTCGAGCGCGGCCTTGACCGCGCCGACGATGCCCTGCAGTGGTTCCTGCAGCGCCTCGAGGATTTCGTTGGAATTGAGCGTGAAGCTGCGCGGCACGCCTTCGGAGAGGTTGCGGCCCTTGACCGAGATTTCCCTGACGTGCTGGCCGGGGTAGGCCGAGCCGATCTCGATCTTGATGCGCTCGGCGGTGGCTTCGCCGATCAGGATGCCGTAGTTGCGGCGCACGTAGTTGATGATGGCTTCGTCGAAGCGGTCGCCGCCGATGCGGACCGAGGCCGCGTAGACGATGCCGTTCAGCGAGATCACCGCGACTTCGGAGGTGCCGCCGCCGACGTCGAGGACCATGGACCCGCGGGCCTCGTGCACCGGCATGCCGGCACCGACGGCCGCCGCCATGGGTTCCTCGATCAGGCGCACCCAGCGTGCGCCCGCGCCTTCGGCCGATTCCTGGATCGCGCGGCGTTCGACCTGCGTGGAGCCGTAAGGCACGCACACCAGCACGCGGGGGCTGGGGCGGATCATGCGATTGCCGTGCACCTTCTCGATGAAGTACTGCAGCATCTTCTCGGTGACGGTGAAGTCGGCGATGACGCCGTCCTTCATCGGGCGGATGGCAGTGATGTTGCCCGGCGTGCGGCCGAGCATGTTCTTGGCCTCGGTGCCGACAGCCTCGATTTTCTTGCCGCCGCGGGACGGTTCCTCGCGGATCGCCACGACGGACGGTTCATTCAGGACGATGCCCGACCCGCGGACGTAGATCAGCGTATTGGCAGTGCCAAGGTCGATCGAGAGGTCGTTGGAGAAGTAACCCCGGAGTTTCTTGAACATTTAGGATTCGGTGAGAGAAAAGGGAGTAGAGCGCTGCCTTGCGCTGAATCGCGGCAATTTAACCATAGTCACGACATTCCACAAGGTCGCGTGTATGATTTGTGACTGTTTTTTCCAGTCCTTTCGAGCATTTCCAGATGAGCCTGACACGCACCCAGGTCGAGGCGATCGCGCACCTTGCACGTCTCGAAATCACCGAGGCGCAGATGCCGGTCTACGTCGACAGCCTCTCGCGCATCATCGATTTCGTCGAACAGCTCGCCGCGGCCGAAACCGCCGGCGTCGAGCCCATGGCGCATCCGCTCGCCGACCAGGTGCAGCGCCTGCGTCCCGACGCCGTCACCGAGACCAACCAGCGCGACAAGTACCAGCGTAACGCCGCGAGCGTTGCCGCCGGACTCTATCTCGTGCCCAAGGTCCTGGAATGACGAAACCACCGTGATGGTGCCATCCGCGCGCGCCATCGCTGGGGTTTTGGCCGGGAACGTGAACCCGGCCACCGTTTCCTGATCGTCCGTCCCGTCCCACCGCCACCAACGACCCATGCATACACAGACCGTTTCGGAACTCGCCGCAGGCCTGCGTGCCCGCAAGTTCTCGAGCCTCGACCTCACGCTGCACTTCCTGAGCCGCATCGAGCGCCTCGGCCCCGAACTCAACGCGTTCGTGACCGTGACGGCCGATCGCGCCCTGACGGACGCCCGCGCGGCCGACGAGCTGCTGGCGCAGGGGCAGGGCGGGCCGCTCACGGGCGTGCCCGTCGCGCACAAGGACATATTCTGCACCGACGGCATCCTCACCACCTGCTCGTCGCAGATGCTGGCCAATTTCGTCGCGCCCTACGACGCGACGGTCGTGCAGCGCTGGCGTGACGCGGGGACCGTGCTGCTCGGCAAGACCAACATGGATGAGTTCGCGATGGGCTCGTCCAACGAGACGAGTTTCTTCGGTCCGGTCAAGAATCCGTGGGACCTGCGGCGTGTCCCGGGCGGTTCCTCGGGCGGCTCGGCTGCCGCCGTCGCTGCCCGCCTCGCTCCAGCGGCCACGGGTACCGACACCGGCGGCTCCATCCGGCAGCCCGCAGCGCTCACCAATCTCACCGGCATCAAGCCGACCTACGGCCGCGTTTCGCGCTACGGCATGATCGCGTTCGCATCCAGCCTCGACCAGGCAGGCGTGCTCGCGCGCTCGGCCGAGGATGCCGCCCTGCTGCTCGAAGCCATGTCGGGCTTCGACCCGCGCGACTCCACCAGCGTCGACCGTCCGGTGCCTCGTTACGTGGCCGAGCTCGACCAGCCGCTCAAGGGCCTGCGCGTCGGCATCATCCGCGAGTTCTTCGGTGAAGGCCTCGATCCCAAGGTCGAGAAGTGCGTGCGCGACGCCATCGAGCTGCTGCAGCGGGAAGGCGCGGTCATCAAGGACGTGAGCCTGCCGAGCCTGCCGCTCTCGGTGCCCACCTATTACGTGGTGGCGCCGGCGGAATGCTCGTCCAACCTGTCGCGGTTCGACGGCGTGCGCTTCGGCCACCGCTGCGAGCAGCCCAAAGACCTGCTCGACCTGTACAAGCGCTCGCGCGGCGAAGGCTTCGGGGCCGAGGTCAAGCGGCGCATCATGACGGGCACGTACGTGCTGTCGGCCGGGTACTACGACGCGTACTACATCAAGGCGCAGCAGTGCCGCGCGCTGATCGCCGCCGATTTCGCCCGCGCATTCGAGCAAGTCGACGTGGTGCTGAGCCCCACGTCGCCGACGGCGGCGTTCGAGCTTGGCGCCAAGACCAGCGACCCGATCGCGATGTATCTCAACGACATCTATTCGATCGCGGCCAACCTCGCGGGCCTGCCCGGCATTTCAATTCCCTGCGGCTTCGTCGCCGAGGGCGGCAAGGAGCTGCCGGTCGGACTGCAGCTGGTGGGCCCGCACTTCGGCGAATCGCGGCTGCTGGCCGTGTCGCACCAGTACCAGCTGCGCACCGACTGGCACCAGCGCGTGCCGGCCGGCTACGCGTGAGGAAGGGGTTAGGGGTTAGTGACGAGATGCCACGATGATGATCATGCAAATATCCGCAGCGCAGTCCGTCACACCCATTCTCAATCTCGAACCGCGAATCAACAGCCGGTTACTGTCCGTTCCTACTAACCCCTAACCCCTAACCCCTAACCCCTAACCCCTATGCATTGGGAAACCGTCATCGGCCTCGAGATCCACGCGCAGCTCGCCACGCGCAGCAAGATCTTCTCCGCGTCCGCGACTGCGTACGGGGCAGAGCCCAACACCCAGGCGAACCTGGTCGATCTCGGTTACCCGGGCGTGCTGCCCGTGCTGAACGCCGACGCGGTCCGCATGGCCATCCGCTTCGGTCTCGCCACGGGCTCGACCGTCGCGCGCCGCTCGATCTTCGCGCGCAAGAACTACTTCTACCCCGACCTGCCCAAGGGCTACCAGATCAGCCAGTACGAGCGGCCCGTGGTCGAACACGGTTCACTCGAGATCGTGCTCGAGGACGGCTCGCGCAAGACGATCGGCATCACGCGCGCGCACCTCGAAGAGGACGCCGGCAAGTCGCTGCACGAAGACTTTCACGGCCTGTCGGGCATCGACCTGAACCGCGCCGGCACGCCGCTGCTCGAGATCGTGTCCGAGCCGGACATGCGCTCGGCCAAGGAAGCGATCGCCTATCTCAAGAAGATCCACACGCTGGTGCGCTATCTCGAGATCTGCGACGGCAACATGCAGGAAGGCTCCTTCCGCTGCGACGCGAACGTTTCCGTGCGCCCGGTGGGGCAGAAGGAGTTCGGCACGCGCGCCGAGATCAAGAACGTCAACTCGTTCCGGTTCGTCGAGCGCGCGATCAACTACGAAGTCGACCGCCAGATCGAACTGCTCGAAAGCGGCGGCAAGGTGAAGCAGGAGACGCGTCTCTACGATCCCGACAAGGGCGAGACCCGCTCGATGCGCTCGAAGGAAGAAGCGAACGACTACCGTTACTTTCCCGATCCAGACCTGTTGCCGCTGGTGATCGACACGGCGACGATCGAGGCGGTGCGCGCGACGATGCCCGAGCTGCCGGATGAGAAGGCAGCGCGCTTCGTCACGGAGCATGGCCTGTCCGATTACGACGCGGGCGTGCTCACCGCCAGCCGCGAGCTCGCTGACTACTATGAGACCGTGGTGCAGCGGCTCGGCGGGCAGCCGAAGCTCGCCGCGAACTGGGTCATGGGCGACCTGTCGGGCGCGCTCAACAAGGACAACCTCGAGGTGGGCCAGGCCCGGGTCGGGGCGGAAGCGCTCGCGGGCCTGCTTGCGCGCATCGAGGACAACACGATTTCGGGCAAGATCGCCAAGGAAGTGTTCGAGGCCATGTGGGCCGAAGGCGCCGCGGCCGACGCGATCATCGCAGCGAAGGGCCTGCAGCAGATCACCGACACGTCGGCGATCGAGCAGGCGATCGACGAGGTGATGGCGAAGAATCCCGGCCAGCTGGCCGACTACCGCTCGGGCAAGGACAAGCTGTTCGGCTTCTTCGTCGGCCAGGTCATGAAGGCGACGGGTGGCAAGGCCAACCCGGCCCAGCTCAACGACCTGCTCAAGCGCAAGCTCGCGGGCTGATCCCGCGCGTCCCTCCGACTAGCCCCTAGCCCCTAGTCCCATCCCCTAACCCCTAGCCCCTTCCCCCATGGCCACCATCCGCGAAGACGACTTCATCCAGAGCGTCGCCGACGCGCTGCAGTTCATCTCGTACTACCACCCGCTCGACTACATCGAGCACCTGGGCCGGGCCTACGAGCGCGAGCAATCGCCCGCGGCCAAGGATGCCATCGCGCAGATCCTGACCAACTCGCGCATGTGCGCGGAGGGCAAGCGCCCCATCTGCCAGGACACCGGCATCGTCAACATGTTCCTCAAGGTGGGCATGGACGTGCGCTGGGACACGCGGCGCAGCCTGGCCGACCTGGTCAACGAGGGCGTGCGGCGTGCGTACGAACACCCGGACAACAAGCTGCGTGCGTCAGTCGTCGACGACCCGCTCTTTGCGCGCAAGAACACGAAAGACAATTCGCCCGCGGTGTTTCATGTCGAACTCGTGCCCGGTGGCGAGGTAGAGGTCACCGTGGCCGCCAAGGGCGGTGGTTCCGAGAACAAGTCGAAGTTCGTGATGCTGAACCCGAGCGACTCGATCGTTGACTGGGTCCTGAAAACGGTGCCGACGATGGGCGCAGGCTGGTGCCCGCCCGGCATGCTCGGGATCGGCGTCGGCGGCACGGCAGAAAAAGCGATGCTGCTCGCGAAAGAATCGCTGATGGAGCCGCTCGACATGCACGAGCTGCTCGCGCGCGGACCGCGCGACAAGGCGGAGGAGTTGCGCATCGAGCTGTACGAGAAAGTGAATGCGCTGGGTATCGGCGCGCAGGGTCTCGGCGGGCTCACCACCGTGCTCGACGTGAAACTCAAGCTTTATCCCACGCACGCGGCGTCGAAGCCGGTCGCGATGATCCCGAACTGCGCAGCGACGCGCCATGCACACTTCGTGCTCGATGGCAGCGGCCCCGCGGCGCTCGAACCGCCGTCGCTCGAACAGTGGCCCAAGGTCACCTGGAGCGCGGGCGGCAACTCGCGTCGCGTGAACCTCGATACGCTCACCAGGGCCGAGGTCGCCAGCTGGAAGCCGGGCGAGACGCTGCTGCTGAACGGCAAGATGCTCACCGGACGTGATGCCGCCCACAAGCGCATTGCCGACCTTTACGCGAGCGGGGAGGGCCTGCCGCCGGGTGTCGATTTCACCAATCGTGCGATCTACTACGTCGGCCCGGTCGATCCCGTGCGTGACGAAGTGGTCGGCCCCGCGGGCCCGACCACGGCCACGCGCATGGACAAGTTCACCGACATGATGCTCGAGAAGACTGGCCTGATCGTCATGATCGGCAAGTCCGAGCGCGGCCCCGTCGCGATCGAATCCATCAAGCGGCACCAGGCGGCCTACCTCATGGCCGTCGGCGGCGCCGCGTACCTGGTGTCCAAGGCGATTCGCTCGGCGCGCGTAGTCGCATTCGCGGAACTCGGCATGGAAGCGATCTACGAATTCGACGTTAAGGACATGCCGGTCACCGTCGCGGTCGATGCGCTCGGTACGTCGGTGCACAACACCGCGCCGGCCGAATGGGCGGAGAGGATTCGCACGTTCAAGATTCCCGTGCGCGTAGCCTGAGCCTCCCGATGGCCGAAGTCGACACGCTGCGCCGATTCGTCTTCGAGCGTTACCCGTTCCGGGGCCAGCTCGTGCACCTGGGGCCCGCATGGAAAGCCATGATGGAGCACCACGACTACCCGCGGGAGGTGCGCGACATGCTCGGTGAAGCGGTCGCGGCCGCGGCACTGCTTGCGTCTACGCTCAAGTTCAAGGGCCTGCTGTCGCTGCAATTGCGCGGCGAGGGCCCCATGCACCTCATGCTCGTGGAGTGCACGGACGGCCTCGCGCTGCGCGCCGTGGCTCGCTTCCGCGAGCCGCCCGCGAGCAGGGACCTGCGCCAGCTGTCGGGCGATGGCACGCTCACGGTCACCATCGACAACGAAGGCTCGGCCAACCGCTACCAGGGCATCGTGCCGCTCGCGGGCGCCGCGATGGCCGACTGCCTGCGCGAGTACTTCGAAAGCTCCGAGCAATTGCCGACCCGCCTCTGGCTGCACGCTGACGGCGAAAACGTGAGCGGCCTGTTGCTGCAGCGTTTGCCGGTCGCGTCGAAGTCCGGCGCCGTGCTCGAATCCGGCGCGGGTGCCGTGCCCGAGGACGAACTCGAGGATGCCTGGCTGCGCGTGCAGCTGGTGGCCGATACGGTCACCGGCGCGGAACTGGCCGAGCTCGACGACCAGAAGCTGTTGCGCCGGCTGTTCGCCGAAGACGACGTGCGCATGTTCGAGTCGACGCCGGTGTTTTTCCGCTGCCGCTGCTCGCGCGAGCGGGTCGAGAACATGCTGCGCGCGCTCGGTCGCGACGAAGTGGATTCGATCGTCGAAGAATTCGGGCAGGTCGAGGTGCGCTGCGAATTCTGCAGCCGTGCCTACCGCCTCGATGCGGTCGATTGCGCCGCGCTGTTCAGCGGCCCGGGGCCCGCCGCAACCGGCGTCCACTGACGACCGGACGCGCCCGTGTGACCGGCGAGTCGCGAGGGATTGCCTCTGTTGCATCGCAGCGAAGGACATGGTGATATCTTGAAATGAGATTGACCCATGCCATTTTGGCTGCAGTACGGTGCACCCCTTGACGGCCCTGCCTGCCGCGCTCGACCCATCGCCACGGCGGCCGGTCGAGGTTTCGTTCGAATTTTTCCCGCCCAACGATGACGGGATGGAGCAGTTGCTGTGGGAATCGATCCAGCGGCTGGCACCGTTGCGGCCGCGTTTCGTCTCGGTCACCTACGGCGCCGACGGATCGACCCGCGAACGCACCCACGGCGTGGTGGCGCGCGTCCTGCGCGAGACGTCACTGACTCCGGCGCCGCACCTGACGTGTGTCGGCGCGCCGGCGGGCGAGATCCTCGACGTTGCGCGCGGCTACTGGGACGCCGGGGTGCGTCACATCGTTGCGTTGCGCGGCGACATGCCACCCGGCCAGTCGACGTACGCGCCGCACCCGCAAGGTTTCGCGTACGCAGTCGACCTGGTGCAGGGCCTGCGCACCGTCGGTGACTTCGAAATCTCGGTGGCGGCGTACCCGGAGACGCACCCGGAGGCACCCGACGCCCAGTTCGATCTCGACAACCTGCGGGCCAAGGTGGATGCGGGCGCCAGCCGCGCGATCACGCAGTTTTTTTTCGACACCGACATCTTCCTGCGTTTTCGCGACCAGTGCGCCACGGCCGGCATTGCGGCCGAGATCGTCCCGGGCATCCTGCCGATCACGCGTTTTCCGCACATGCTCAAGTTTGCCAAGCGCTGCGGCACGAGCGTGCCCGACTGGCTCGTGCATCGTTTCGACGGGCTCGAGGACGACCCGGAGACGCGCCGCCTGATCGCGGCCAGCTTCGCCATCGAACAGGTGAAGCAACTGCAGCGGCACGGTGTCGACCAGTTCCATTTCTACACGCTGAATCGTGCGGAACTGACCGTCGCGATCTGCCATGCGCTGGGCGTTCGCGCACCCGCGGGCGCGCGCGCCGCCGTGCTTGCCTGACCGTGCGGGACGCGAATCGGCTAAGGTGCTGACTCCGTTTACCGGGGACCGCACCGTGCGAAGAATCCGTCGACTCCAGTCTGCCGCGCTCGTCCTCTGCTGCGGGCTCCTTGCCGCCTGCGCGACCACCTCGACCTCCGGGACGCAGCGCGGCACAGGAAAGTCCCTGCAGGCAACCACCGCGACCTTCGACGTGATCGTGCGCCACGGCATGGTCTACGACGGCAGCGGCGCCCCGGCGCGCCGCGCGGATGTCGGCATTCGCGGCGACCGCGTGACGGTGGTCGGTGACCTGTCAGGGGCGAAGGCCGCCACGGAGATCGATGCCACGGGCAAGGCCGTCGCGCCCGGCTTCATCAACGTGCTGTCCTGGGCCAATCGTTCGCTGATCGCGGACGGCCGTGGCATGAGCGACCTCAAGCAGGGCGTCACGCTCGAAATCATGGGCGAGGGCGAGTCGGGCGGGCCGCTCAGCGCCGCGATGAAGGCCGACATCCTCAAGCACCAGGGCGACATCAGGTTCGAAATCGACTGGACGACGCTCGGCGAGTTCCTCGACTCGCTGGTGCGGCGTGGAGTATCTCCGAACGTGGCGTCGTTCGTCGGCGCCACCAGCGTGCGCATGGTGGTGCTCGGCGAGGACGACCGCGATCCGACGCCGGCCGAGCTGGCCCAGATGCAGGACCTCGTGCGTCAGGCGATGCGTGAAGGTGCGCTCGGCGTCGGCAGCTCGCTGATCTACGCGCCGGCGTACTTTGCCGAAACCCCTGAACTGATCGCGCTGGCCAAGGCCGCGGCGGAGTCGGGCGGCGGTTACATCTCGCACGTCCGCAACGAGAGCTACCGACTCGAGGCCGCGATCGACGAACTGATCGAAATCACGCGGGCCGCAGGCGGCCACGGCGAGGTCTATCACCTGAAGGCGGCCGGGGAGGCGAACTGGGGCCGGATGGCGAGCGCCATCGCGAAGATCGAACAGGCTCGGAGCCAGGGCGTGTCCGTCAGCGCCAACATGTATACCTACACGGCCGGGTCGACCGGGCTCGACGCGGCCATGCCGTTATGGGTGCAGGCCGGCGGCCTCGATGCATGGGTCGCGCGCCTCAAGGACCCAGCGCTGCGTGCGCGCGTCGTGAGCGAGATCCGCAATCCGCCGGCCGGCGAGGAGAACCTTTTCGTCACCGCCGGTTCGCCCGATCGCGTGCTGTTCGTCGCGTTCCGGAATCCGGCGCTCAGGCATCTCACCGGCAAGACGCTCGCCGACGTCATGAAAATTCGCGGGACCAGCGCCGAGGACACGATCATCGACCTCGTCATCGAGGACAACTCGCGCGTCCAGACCGTGTACTTCCTCATGAGCGAAGAGAACGTGAAGCTTGGCCTGTCGCAGCCCTGGGTCAGCCTGGGCTCGGATGCCGAAGCGTTGGCGCCCGAAGGCGTGTTCATGAAGTCGAGCACGCACCCGCGTGCCTACGGCAATTTTGCACGCCTGCTCGGCAAGTACTCGCGGGACGAGCAGTTGCTGCCGCTCGAGGAAGCGGTGCGGCGCCTCACGCAACTGCCCGCGACCCACTGGAAACTGCAGGACCGCGGCTGCCTGGATGCCCGCTGCTTCGCCGACGTGGTGGTGTTCGATCCTGCCGTGATTGCGGACAAGGCGACGTTCGATGCGCCCAAGCAGTACGCCGTCGGGGTCGAGCACGTGCTCGTCAACGGCGTGCCCGTGATTCGCAACGGCGAACACACCGGGGCCAAGCCCGGTCGCGTGGTGCGAGGGCCGGGCTATCGGCCCTGAGAGCCCGCCCGTCGCCGTTGCGCGGTCCGGGCACCGCTACCTGCGTTGGGTTGCGCTCGTCTCGCGCACGGCGCGGAATTCGTTGCCTGCATTCCAGTTCGGCCACGCGCGCGAATTCGCCAGGTCGTCGGCCATCTCGTAGATCAGGGTGGCGTCCTGCGCGGCGCCACGCAGGTCCCATGCGTCGTTCCAGCGATCGCACGCCTGGTGATAGCAATCGGCAGTGAACTGCGCCACCCAGCGATCGCCCGCTTCACGCCCGCCGTTCACCAGGTCGTGACCGCCGCCGATGCCCATCAGCAGCAAAGCGGGAACGCCGCGCTTGGCGAAAGGAAAGTGATCGGCGCGGTACGCAAGTCCGCGCTCCGGCTTCGCGTCCGGGGTCACGACACGGTTCTGGCCCGCCGCCTTGCGCGCGAGCAGCGCCTCGAGCTCGCTCTGCCCCGCGCCGACCAGCACCACGTCGCGCGCCAGCCCGTTCGGCTGCAGCACGTCCATCGTCAGGTTCGCGACCGTCGTCTCGAGCGGCAGCAGCGGTTTGGTCGCGTAATACTCTGACCCCAGCAGGCCCCGCTCCTCGGCGGTCCAGGCGGCAAAGACCAGCGTGCGGTCGGGCCGCCTGCCCTGCTTGAAGACGCGCGCGATCTCCAGCGTGGCCGCGAGACCGATGGCGTCGTCCAGGGCGCCGGGGCGCACGCGCTGGCCCTGCGCGTCGGGTGCGCCGATGCCGTAGGCATCCCAGTGTCCGCCGATCATGATGCTTTCCAGCGGATGGCGCTGACCCGTGATCTTGCCGAGCACGTTGTGGCTGTCGACGCGCGAGTGCTGCAGGGGAAAGTCCGCCGAGAACGTAGCGGCCTTGAGTTCGACTGGCGCGAAGTCCTTGCTGCGCGCGGCCTGCTTGAGCGCGGCGAAGTCGAGTCCGGCTTCCTTGAACAAGGCGACGGCCGCATCCAGGTGCAGCCACGACTGCAGCAGCAGCTTCTCGCGCGCCGGGTCGGCGCGAACGATGTCGTAGCCTTCGCCGTTCGGCGCGATCGCTGTCTTCCAGCCGTACGCCGCGGGTCCCGTCTCGTGCACGATCAGCGCGGCAATCGCGCCGCGCCGTGCCGCTTCCTCGTACTTGTAGGTCCAGCGCGCGTAATACGTGGCGGCGTTGCCGCCGAACTTGCCATGGGCGTCGTCACCAGCGGTCGCTTCGAAGTCCGGATCGTTGACGAGGTAGACAGCTACCTTGCCGCGCAGATCCACGCCCTTGTAGTCGTCCCAGCCGCGCTCAGGCGCGTTGACGCCATAGCCGACGAACACGATCGGCGCCTGCGCGATGGTCACCCGGTCGACGGGGCGCAGCGACAACGCAGCCATCTGCTCCTGCTGCTTGAGTTGCGTGCGCTTGCCCGCGACCGTGACGCTCATGTCGGCGTCCACCGGCATCTGCGTGCGCAGCAGCGGCACGACCTGGGTGTACGACCCGCCGGACCCGGCAGGCTCGAGGCCGGCCTGCTTGAACTGGTCGACGAGGTAGGCAATGGTTTTCGTCTCGCCCGGAGTTCCAGGTGACCGTCCTTCGAACTCATCGGACGCCAGCGTGCGCGTGATGCTCGCGAGTCGGGCGGGATCGATGGCAGGGGTGCTCGCGGGGTCGGCTGCGGCAGCGAACATCGGCGCCAGCGCCGCAAACGCGCAGGCAGTCCTGCACCACCCAATCGTTGCCTGTGTCATGTGTCGAAGTCCTCGAGCCTGACGCTGCGCAGCAGGCGTTGGTAGCGGATGGTGCTGTGCGGCCAGTTGTTGGTAATCGTGCCGTCAGCAAGCTTGTACCAGCTCGCGCCGGTCGCCGCCCACACGGACCGGGCGAGGTCCTGCTGCAGGCTGTGGTTGTAGGCTTCCAGCACGTCGCGCTTCACGTCGATGCGGCGCAGGCCGCGCGCCCGCATCTGCTCGAGCACATCCAGTATGTAGCCGACTTGCGCCTCGATCATGACCAGGATGCTGTTGTGGCCCAGGTTCGTGTTGGGCCCGTACAGCATGAAGAAATTCGGAAAGCCGGTGACGGTCACGCCGAGGTAAGCGCGCGCGCCCCTCGACCATTCCTGCCGCAGATCGAGCCCGTCGCGCCCCGTGATGCGCATGGGAGCGAGGAAGTCAGTGCTCTTGAACCCGGTCGCGTAGATGATCACGTCGGCCGCATGCAGGGTGCCCGCGCCGGTGCGCACACCGTCGGGTTCGATGCGCTCGATCGCGTCGGTCACCAGCGCAACGTTCGGTCGCGTGAGCGTGGGGTAATAATCGTCGTTGAACAGCACGCGCTTGGCGCCGATGGGAAACTGCGGCACGAGCTTCGCGCGCAGGGCCGGATCCCGCACCTGCCGCCGCAGGTGTGCAAGCGATTTCCAGCGCGCCAGCGCCTGCACGGGTCGCACCTGCTTCATCAATGGCGTGAGCTGCAGTTCGCCGAAGAAGAACCACTGCACGTCGTGATACAGCTTGGCCAGTGCCGGGAACCGAGTGAGCAGCCGCTGCGTGCGCGGGGCATACAGCCGGTCCTTGCGCGGCAGCAGCCAGTTGGCCGAGCGCTGGAACACCGTGAGCTGCGCAGCGAGTGGCGCGATCTGCGGCACGAACTGCACGGCGCTCGCGGCATTGCCGATGACGGCGATGCGCTTTCCGGCGAGGTCGACGCCGTGGTTCCACTGCGCGGAGTGGAACTGGGGGCCGGTGAAGCCGGCTTGTCCTGGAATCTGCGGCGTCGAGGGGCGATTGAGCTGACCGACGCCCGCCACGACGAAATCCGCGACGATGCTCGAGCCATCCGCGCAGGTCAGCGTCCAGGTGCTGGTGGCGTCGTCATAGGTGACCGCGCTCACTTCCGTATTGAAGCGGCAGTGCGGCAGCAGCCCGTGCCGGATGGCGAGCTCGGTCGAGTAGCCGAGCAGTTCCGCTTGCCACGCGAACCGGCGGCTCCAGTCGGTCTTCTGCGCGAACGAGAAGCTGTACAGGAAAGAGGGGGCGTCGCACGAGGCGCCCGGATAGGTGTTGTCGCGCCAGGTGCCGCCCAGCGTGGCCGCCTTCTCGAGGATGACGAAATCGTGCTGGCCGGCCTGCTTCAGGCGCATGCCCATGCAGAGGCCGGAGTGCCCGGCGCCGATCACGGCAATGCGCGTGCGTCGCGCGTCCTTCGGTTCGCTCATGCCGCGCCCGTCTTCGTGCCTTACAGGAAACCCAAGCTTGCAGCGATCAGCGGAACTGCGCCAGATAGGATGTTCCGCCGAGTGCGTTCATCTGCCGCAGGATCCACGCCTGCCGCTTCTTGACGTAGCGCGAGGGCGCGCTGACCTTGAAACGGGTCGGCGCGGGGAGCACGGCCGCGAGCAGCGCCGCCTCGGACCGGGTCAATTTCGCCGCGTCCTTGCCAAAGTAGCGTCGACTCGCGGCCTGCACGCCGAAAGTGCCGCGCCCGAACTCCGCGATGTTGAGGTAGACCTCCAGGATGCGCTGCTTGCTCCAGCAGGCCTCGATCAGCACCGTGATGCCGGCCTCGAGGCCCTTGCGGAACCAGCTCTGCCCGCGCCAGAGGAAGATGTTCTTCGCCACCTGTTGCGAGATCGTGCTGGCACCGCGCACGCGCCGGCCGCGTTCACGGTCGGCCAGCGCCTTGTCGATCTGCTTGAAGTCGAAGCCGCGGTGGCGGGGGAACTGCTGGTCTTCGGCGGCTATGACTGCCACGGCGGCGTGCTTCGATATCTGCGCCCAGTCGACCCAGTCATGGCTGAAGTCGTAGCCTTCCTCGCGGGAGACCAGCGCCTTGACCCGGTCCGCGACCATGAATGTCGTGAACGGCGGGTCGATCCAGCGGAAGGCGACGACGACGGCGACGGTGAGTGCGGCCCAGGCGGCGCCGGCCAGCAGCAGGCCGCGCAGAATCCTGCGCGCCAGTCCTCGCCGACGTTTGGCCACGCGCAGCGCGCCCGGGCGCGAGTGGAGTTACTTGGCCGCTTCGACGCGCTTGGCGCTCAGCACCTTGATCGGCTCGACCGGCACGTCGTCGTGCATGCCACGGCGACCCGTCTTGACCTTGGCCATCGCATCGATCACCGACATGCCCTCGGACACGCAGCCGAACACGGCATACCCGGCGCTGCCGCGGCCCGGGTCGAGATTCGAGTTGTCGACCAGGTTGATGAAGAACTGCGACGTGGCGCTGTGCGGATCGTTGGTGCGCGCCATCGACAGCGTGCCACGGCGGTTGCGGACGCCGTTGTCCGCCTCGTTCTTGATCGGCGCGCGCGTCGATTTCTGCTTCATGTCCTCGGTCATGCCGCCGCCCTGCACGACGAAACCCGGGATCACGCGGTGGAACACGGTGCCGTCGAAGTGCCCGGCCTCGACGTAATCGACGAAGTTCTGCACCGAGACGGGTGCGTCCTTTTCGAACAGTTCAATCGTGAACGCGCCGAGCGAGGTTTCGAATCGGATCATGGCTGCGGGACCTGCCTGCAAAATTGGTGAAACTGGAGGGTGCGCATAGTGACGGGACCGGCGGCCGATGTCACGCCCCGGGCCGGCCCGGCCACAAGCCCGCGGTGCAGCGCTCGAGACCGGCCAGGTCGCGGTGCGTGGCGACCGCGGCGAACCCAGCACGCGCCAGCAGTTCACGGACCGCCGGGCCCTGGCTGTCCCCGTGTTCCAAGATGAGGCCGCCGCCCGGCACGAGGTGGGTTCCAGCCGCTGCCGCGATGACGCGCAAGGCCGCGAGGCCGTCGGCGCCGGCGAACAGCGCACCGCGCGGCTCGTATCGACGCACGGCCGCCTCGACGCGGGCATCGTCCTCGGCAATGTAAGGCGGATTCGCCACTACCAGTTCGAACTGCTCGCCCGCGACCGGCGCGAACCAGTGGCCCTGCTTGAACTCCACGTTCGTCAGCTGCAGCTGCGCGGCATTGCGTGTCGCGATGGCGAGTGCGGGTCCTGCAATGTCGGTGCCGGTGATGTGCGCGCAGGGACGTTCATGCGCGACGGCCAGCGCGATGGCCCCGCTGCCGGTGCCGAGATCGAGGATGCGAGCCGGGGAATCACGTGGCACGCGCTGCAGCGCCAGTTCGACGACGAGTTCGGTCTCGGGCCGTGGCACCAGCACGTCGGGCGAGACGGCGAGCGTGAGCGACCAGAATTCCTTCTCGCCGAGGATGTAGGCCACCGGCTCGCCTTGGGCGCGTCGCGTGACGTAAGCCTCGTAGCGATCCGTGGCGTCGCAGTCGAGGATGCGCTCGTCGGCGTGGCCGAGCAGCCACGCGCGTGAGCGCCTGAGTGCGGCGCCGAGCAGGATCTCGGCTTCGAGCCGCGCCTGGTCGGTGACGCGCTGCAGGCGTGCAATGCCCTCGTCGATCAGCCGGGAGACTTCAGTGGCCATGCGGCGAAGTGAATAGTGAATAGTGAATAGTGAGCAGTAGGATGAGCGGCTGCAACAGCTACGAACGCTGTGCCTCTGACTATTCACCAGTCACTATTCACTAGTCACTTCTGGCTGCTCACTCGAGCTGCGCCAGCTGTTCCGCCTGCCACTCCTGCTGCAGCGGGCCGATCACGTCGGCGAGCGCGCCTTCCATCACGGCCGCCAGCTGGTACAGCGTCAGGTTGATGCGGTGGTCCGTCACGCGCCCCTGCGGGAAGTTGTAGGTGCGGATGCGCTCGGAGCGATCGCCCGTGCCCACCTGCAGCTTGCGCTCCTGCGCCTGCTGCGCCGTCTGCTTCGACCGTTGCGCCTCGAGCAGCCGTGCGCGCAGCAGCGACATCGCGCGCGAACGATTCTTGTGCTGCGAGCGTTCGTCCTGGCATTCGACGACCACGCCCGTCGGCAGGTGCGTGATGCGGATGGCCGAGTCGGTCTTGTTGACGTGCTGGCCGCCCGCGCCCGACGCGCGGAACGTGTCGATGCGCAGTTCGGCCGGGTTGATCGGCAGGTCTTCGATTTCGTCGAGTTCGGGCAGGATCGCCACGGTGCAGGCAGACGTATGGATGCGGCCCTGCGCCTCCGTGGCCGGGACGCGCTGCACCCGGTGCGCGCCCGATTCGAACTTGAGTTTCGAATAGGCGCCCTGGCCCACGACCCGGCTGATGACCTCGCGGTACCCGCCGTGCTCACCCGCGCTTTCCGACAGCACTTCGACCTTCCAGCCCTGCCGCTCGGCGTAGCGCGAATACATCCGGAACAGGTCGCCCGCGAAGATCGCCGCCTCGTCGCCGCCCGTGCCGGCGCGGATCTCGAGGAAGATGTTCGAGTCGTCGCGCGGGTCCTTGGGGATCAGCAGCCGCGTGAGTTCGGCATCTTCGGCCGCAAGGCGCTCGCGCAATTCGCGCACCTCCTCGGCGGCGAGCTCGCGCATCTCCAGGTCGGCGCCTGCAGCCATGTCCTCGGCGGCGCGCAGTTCGCCCTCGAGGCGCGAAAACTCGCCAAAGCGTTGCGCGACGGACTCGAGCCGCGAGTATTCCATCGACAGTTCGCGGAACTGGCCCTGCTTCGCGATCACGCCGGGGTCGGCGAGCAGCGCGCCCACTTCCTCGAAGCGCTCGACCGTCTTCTCGAGACGGCGTCGGATCGACTCTTTCATCAGTCGTGCGGCTGGTCGAGCCGGTAGATCTCGGCGATCGTCTCGATGATTTCGCCATCGCCGGTCTCGGCCGCATCGCGCAGCCGCTGGCTGGGCGCGTGGATCAACCGGTTCGTGAGCGTGTTGGCGAGGAAGTTCAGCACTTCGTCCTGCGACTTGCCGTGGACCAGCATCTGGCGTGCCTGCTCGAGCGTGCGCAGGCGCGTGCGCTCGGCGTCCTCGCGCAGGCGCCGGATCAGCGGGGCGGCATCGCGCGTGCGCATTGAATGCGTGAAGCGCTCGACCTCGGATTCGATCAGTTCGCCGGCCTCGCGCGCAGCCTGGCGCCGGCCTTCGAGGTTTTCGTTCACGACCGACTGCAGGTCGTCCACCGTGAACAGGTAGACGTCCTCGAGCTCGGCCACGTCGGCGTCGATGTCGCGCGGCACGGCGATGTCGACCATGAACATCGGCCTGCGCTTGCGCGCGCGCAGCGCCTGCTCGGTCATGTGCCGGGTGATGATCGAATGCGGGGCAGCGGTGGAAGCCACGACGATGTCGGCTTCCTTGAGGTGGTTCGGGATCTCGTCGAGCCCGATGGCGAAGCCGTGGAACTCGGCCGCCAGCTCCCGCGCGCGATCGATGCTGCGATTGGCGATGATCATGCGGCGCAGGCCGTCCGCGTGCAGGTGGCGTGCCGCCAGCGCAACGGTCTCGCCGGCGCCGACGAACAGCGCCGTGCGGTTCTCGAAGCTCGCGAACACCGTGCGGGCCATTGCGACCGCCGCCGAGGCGACCGAGACCGCATTGGCGCCGATCTTGGTTTCGGTGCGCACCCGCTTGGCGACGGAGAACGCGGACTGGAACAGCCGGTTCAGGACCGGGCCGGTGGTGCCGGCTTCCTGCGCGACTCGATAAGCGTCCTTGAGCTGGCCCAGGATCTGCGGTTCACCAAGCACCATCGAATCGAGACCGGACGCGACGGAGAAGGCGTGGCTCACGGCTTTCTGTTCGCCGTGGTGATACAGGCTGTGCTCGAGCGACGCCCCTAGCCCGTGATAACGCTGCAGCCAGGCGCCGAGTTCGGCCTGGCCGAGGCTGGTGGTCACGCAATAGAGTTCGGTACGGTTGCAGGTCGAGACGATGACCGTCTCCTGCACGTCGGGGATGCCGCGCAATTGTTGCAAAGCGTCCGGGATGCGAGCCGGCTCGAAGACCACGCGCTCACGCACTTCGACGGGAGCGGTGCGGTGGTTGATGCCGACGACGACGAGAGACATCCGGGACTCGGTCTGGAAAGACGCGAAATTCTGGGTGAACGGACCCCGCAACACAAGCTGCGCCGTGCTTCGGCTATAGTTGCGGGGCCATGCCTATCCGCATTTCCCGTGCATTCAGTAGCGCCCTGGGCGCCCTCGCCATCGGCCTCGTTGCGGCTTGCGCAGCAACGCCGCCCCCTGGCGCAGGCCTCACCGACGCGCAGCTGACGCCCGAATCCACCCAGGCTGCCGCTGATGCGGCGTTCGAGCGGGGCGACTTTCCGGCGGGGGCCAGGCTCTATCGCGAGGCCGCCCAGCGCTCGGAAGACGAGGCCACGGCGGAACAGGCCACGCGCGCGGCGTTCGACCACACGCAGCTGCAGGAGGCCGGCCTGGCGGCCGCGCGCTGGCTCGAATTGAACCCGACCAGCGAAAACGCGCACCGCTATGCCGGGATCGTCGCGCTCAAGCTGCATCGGCTCGATGAGTCCGAGCAACAGTTCGGTTACCTGCTCGACACCATCTACATCAGCCCGGCCGCCGGCTTCCTGGCGCTGCTGCCGGTCATCGGTGACGAGGGCGTGGCCACGGACGTGATGGAGTTGTTCCGGCGCCTGTCGGCGCGCCACCCCGACGTCGCCGAGGGCTACTACGCCTACGGCAGCGCGGCACTGCGGGCCGACAACTACGCGGCGGCGGAAGCCGCGGCGGCCACTGCGGTCGCCAAGGCGCCGTACTGGAAGCCGGCGAAAATGCTGCACGCGCGCACACTGATCGCCAGCGGCAAGGACGAAGCCGGGCTCGCGCTGGCGCGCGACCTCGTCACCGCACCGGACTCCGACATCGGCACGCACCTCGAGTACGCGCTGCTCCTGTCCGCGACCGGACGGGACGAGGAGGCGCGCGCGATGCTCACTCCTTACGCCACGGGCAAGACCGTGCTGCCCGCTGCGGTGCGCACGCTCGGTGCAATGGACCTTGACGCGGGCAACCTCGATGCGGCGACAGTGCAGTTCGAGAACCTCCTCGCCACGGGGGCGCAGTCGTACGAGGCGCTGTACTTCCTGGGAGTGATCGCCGAGCGGCGCAAGGACGACGAGCGCGCCGTGCGGTATTACAGCCGTGTCGCAGGGGGCAATTACCACCTCGTCGCGCAGCAGCGGGTCGCCCGCATCAAGGCCGTGCAGTCCGGCACCGAGGCGGGCCTGGCGCACCTCGATGAGCTGGCGCGCACGCAGCCGGAGCTGGCGCCCGACATCTACGCGGCCAAGGCCGCGCTGCTCGAATGGCGGGACGACACGCGCCGCGCCGGCCAGCAGTACGAAGCAGGCCTCGAGCGCTACCCGGATGCGCTCGAACTGCGCCTCAATCGCGCTTTTTTCCTCGAGCGAACGGGCAAGCAGGACGCGGCGATCCGTGACTTGCGTGCGCTGCTGGCCGAGCGCCCGGGCGACTCCCACATCCAGAACGCGCTCGGCTACACGCTGGCAGACCGCAACAGGAGTCTGGCCGAGGCACGGCAACTGCTCACTGCGGCGCTGGCGCAATCGCCTGACAGTGCCGCCGTGCTCGACAGCATGGGCTGGCTGCTTTACCGCGAAGGCCAGTACCCGGAGGCGCTTGCCCACCTGCGGCGCGCGGGCGAATCCGGCTCGGATCCGGAAATCGACCTGCACATCGGCGAGGTGCAGTGGGCCATGGGCGACCAGGCGGCGGCGCGCAAGACGTGGGCGGCCGCCCTCGAAAACGCGCCCGAAAACGAGAAGCTGCGCCTGCGCCTCGAGCGGGCAGGCCCGTAAGGCGAAGCGTCGCGTCGTGACCCGTCTGCGTGCCACGTGCGGTCTGCTCGTATCCAGCCTGTGGGTGATGGGCTGTGCGACGACGGTCATTGATTCGCCGCCAGGCCAGCGCGTCGCCGACCCGGACGTATTGACGCAGTGGACGGCCAAGGGTCGCATCGCACTCGTCGCGCAGGGTGACGGGGGCAGCGGCAGTTTCGTCTGGCAGCAGCGGTCCGAGCGCACGGAACTCATGGTGCGCGGGCCGCTCGGGGCCGGCGGCCTGCAGGTCGTCACCGACGGTACCTCGCTGCAGCTGACCGACGGCGCGGGCCAGCCGCTCGATGGCGATGCGGCGCGTGCGGCGCTGGAGCGTCGGCTGGGCGTCACGCTGCCGCTCGACGCATTGCGCTACTGGATGCTCGGCATCGCCGCCCCCGAATCTGCAGGCGGGTTCGTGCAGCCGGCGACAGGCGCCACGCCGGGCTTCGTCCAGGGCGGCTGGGTGGTCAGTTACGACGTTCTCGGCGCGCAGGCGGGCTGGCGGTTGCCGTCGCGCTTCAGCGCCACGACCGGTGCGACGCGCGTGCGCATCGTGGTCGACGATTGGGTCCTGCCCGCGCCATGAACCGGACGCTGGGACATCCGGCGCCCTGGCCGGCCCCCGGCAAGCTGAACCTGTTCCTGCACGTCGTGGGCCGGCGACCCGACGGCTACCACGAGCTGCAGACGGCGTTTCAGTTCATCGATCTCTGGGATTCGATCCGCTTCTACCAGCGGCCGCCGGGGGTCATCGAGCGCCTGGGCTCGCTCCCGGGCGTGCCCGCGGACGCGGACCTGACCGTGCGTGCCGCCAGGCGATTGGCCCTGGCTGCCGCCGAAACAGGGGTGCCCCTGATGCAGGGGGTGGCAATCCAGGTCGAAAAGCGGCTCCCGATGGGCGGGGGCGTGGGCGGTGGCAGCTCGGATGCCGCCACCGTGCTCGTCGCCCTGAACCAACTGTGGGGCACCGGGTTCTCGCCGGAGCGATTGGCCGAGCTGGGGCTCGAACTCGGCGCCGACGTGCCGGTTTTCGTGCATTCGCGGGCGGCCTGGGCCGAGGGTGTCGGTGAGCGGCTGGTACCCGTCGACTTTCCCGAGCCGGTGTACCTGCTGTTGCGACCCGACGTCGCCATCAGCACGGCCGATGTGTTCAAAGCCCCTGAATTGACAAGGGATTCTCCGGTGCTCACAATTGCCGGTTTCCTGCAGGCCGGTGGTCGGAACGACTGCGAACCCGTGGTGCGCAAGCAATACCCGGCGGTCGCAGACGCGCTCGACTGGCTCGGTCGCTTCGGCTCTGCGCGCCTCACTGGCACCGGGTCCTGCGTGTTCGCGGTGATGGTGGACGTGGCGCAGGCCGAAGCCGTGCTCGCTGGCAGGCCCGCTGGATGGCAGGGCTGGGCGACGCGTGGCCTCAACCGGTCGCCGCTCGCTGCACGTCTGCAGTTCGAGCAGCAGGCCGGCCGCTGACGGATGGTGCTGGGGCGGGACGACGACGACGGGCTGAAGTGACGAACGCGTTGGGGTGTCGCCAAGTGGTAAGGCAGCGGGTTTTGATCCCGCCATTCGGAGGTTCGAATCCTTCCACCCCAGCCAAACTGGAACTGTAATGGCCAACCGGCAATGGCGGACCGATTGAACGGGAGAGGCAGGTAGATGGACGGCCCGATGATGGCGGTGTTCACGGGCAACGCGAACCCGCAGCTGGCGCAGGACATCTCGCGCTACCTGCAGGTGCCGCTCGGCCGTGCGCATGTCGGACGCTTCAGTGACGGCGAGATCACCGTCGAGCTGATGGAGAACGTGCGCGGCCGCGACGTCTTCATCGTGCAGTCGACGTGCCCGCCGGCGAACGACACGCTGATGGAACTGCTGGTGATGGTCGACGCCTGTCGCCGTGCATCGGCAGCCCGCATCACGGCAGTGGTGCCGTACTACGGCTACGCCCGCCAGGATCGCCGCCCGCGCGCCACGCGCGTCGCGATCACGGCCAAGGTGGTGGCCAACATGCTCGCCAGCGTGGGCGTGCATCGGGTGCTGACGGTCGACCTGCACGCGGACCAGATCCAGGGGTTCTTCGACATCCCCGTGGACAACGTGTACTCGTCGCCGGTGCTGCTCGGCGAGGTGTGGCGGCAGAAGTACGACGACCTCGTCGTGGTCTCGCCGGACGTGGGTGGCGTGGTGCGCGCGCGTGCGATCGCGAAGCGCCTCGACGACGCGGACCTCGCGATCATCGACAAGCGCCGCGCGCGGGCGAACGTGTCGGAGGTGATGAACATCATCGGCGAGGTCGAGGGCAAGACCTGTGTCCTCGTCGACGACATGGTGGATACCGCGGGCACGCTGTGCCACGCGGCGAAGGCGTTGAAGGACCACGGCGCGAAACGCGTCGCGGCCTACATCACCCATCCGGTGCTCTCGGGCCCCGCGGTGGAACGCATCGAGGAGTCGGCGCTCGACGAGCTGGTGGTGACGGACACGATCCCGTTGCGCGAGAACGCGCAGGCGTGCCGCAAGATCCGCCAGCTGTCGGTCGCGGGCTTGCTGGCGGAGACGATGCGACGGATCAGGGACGAGGAGAGCGTGAGCTCGCTCTACTTGGACTGACGGTAAGGATTAGAGGGGTTAGGGGATAGGGGCTAGGGGTTAGGAAAGCAGGGCGGTGTCGCGCGTCGCGCAGAGCTCTCCCGCGCAGCGCGTCGTTCCGACTAACCCCTAGCCCCTAACCCCTAACCCCTTTCTGGTGTGCCGCGGTACTGGTCGCGGACTGCGGCGGCTTGTTGTAGTTAATTGGAGAAGCTTATGAAAACTGCATTCGAACTCGTCGCCGAGTTCCGTGACGCGCAGGGCAAAGGTGCGAGCCGCCGCCTGCGTCACGCGGAACAAGGTCCCGGCCATCCTCTACGGTGGCCACCGTGATCCGCGCGCGCTGTCGCTCGATCACACCAAGCTGCTGCTGATGCTCGACAACGAGCGTTTCTACTCGACGATCATCAACCTCAAGGTCGGCGAGCTGAACCAGGCCGCCATCCTCAAGGACGTGCAGCGTCACCCGGCGAAGAACGCCATCGTGCACGTCGACCTGCAGCGCGTACTCGACGACGAGAAGATCCGCATCACGATCCCGCTGCACTTCAAGGGCGAGGCCGGTTCGCCGGGCGTCAAGAAGGGCGGCGTCGTTTCGCACCTGCGCAACGACGTCGAGATCACCTGCTTGCCGAAGGACCTGCCGGAGTTCATCGAAGTCGACCTGTCGGGCGTCGAGCTGAACCAGATGCTTTACCTCGCCGACCTGACGGTGCCGGCGGGCGTCGAGATCCCCGAACTGACGCACGGCCGCAATTCGCCGATCGTCTCGATCCACCACGCGCGCGCTTCCGAGGAACCGGAAGTGGCAGCGACGGCGGACGCGGCGGCAGCGGCGGCAGCGGCGCGGCCCCGGCGGCGGGTGCGAAGCCGGCGGCGGGCGCCAAGCCGGCTGCGGCGGCTGCAAAGCCGGCGGCCGACGCCAAGAAGGACGCCAAGAAGTAATTCCTTGCTCCTCCCTCTCCCGGTCTCCGGGAGAGGGCGGGGTGAGGGCCTGCGACCTCGGGAGTCACGGGCCGCCCGTCACGGGGCGGCCCGATTTCTTTTATCCAGGCAGAACGATCGAAATCATCATGGCGGGCACACCGTTGCAGATCGTGGTCGGGCTCGGCAATCCGGGGCCCGAACACCGCCTCACGCGGCACAACGCCGGGTTCTGGTTCGTCGACGCGCTCGCCTACCGGCACAACGCGCAGTTCCGCGCGCACGCGCGCTACCAGGGCGAGATCGCCAAGATCACGGTCGAGGGGCGCGAACTCGTGCTGCTGAAGCCGCAGACCTACATGAACCGCAGCGGTCTCTCGATCCGCGCGCTCATGGATTACATCAAGTCGCCGGTGTCCGGAATCATCGTCGTGCACGACGAACTCGACCTGCCGTGCGGCGTCGCCCGGCTCAAGCTCGGCGGCGGTCACGGCGGCCACAACGGTCTGCGCGACACCATCACGCATTGCGGCGCCGATTTCTGGCGCCTGCGCCTCGGCATCGGCCATCCGGGCGACAAGTCGCAGGTCATCGATTACGTGCTGCAACGCGCGCGGCCCGTCGAGGAGACGGCGATCGTCGATGCGATCGACGCCGGCCTCGAGTCGCTTTCGATCATGCTGCGCGACGGCGCCGAGAAAGCGATGCAGCGGCTGCACACCAGCGCCGCGCCTTGATCCGCCCCACGGCATAGTGTCCTCCGGTCCGTGTCCCTTCATTCACTTTTCACTACTCACCAGTCAACAAAAACATGGGCATCAAGTGCGGCATCGTCGGTCTCCCCAACGTGGGCAAGTCGACGCTCTTCAACGCGGTGACGCAGGCGCAGAACGCCGCGGCCGCGAACTACCCGTTCTGCACCATCGACCCGAACGTCGGCGTCGTGCCGGTGCCCGACCTGCGGCTCAAGGCGCTCGCCGAGATCGTCAAGCCCGAGCGGATCCTGCCGACGACGGTCGAGTTCGTCGACATCGCGGGCCTCGTGCGCGGGCGCGTCGAAAGGCGAGGGCCTCGGCAACAAGTTCCTCGCGCACATCCGCGAGACGGACGCGATCGCGCACGTCGTGCGCTGCTTCGAGAACGACGACATCGTGCACGTCGCGGGCCGGATCGATCCGCTCGAGCGACATCGACGTCATCAACACCGAACTCGCGCTCGCCGATCTCGACACCGTCGAGCGCGCGCATCGCCGCGCGCGAGAAGGACGCGAAGGCCGGCGACAAGGACGCGATCCGGCTGCGCGACGTGCTGAAGCGCATGCTCGAGCACCTCGACGCGGGCAATCCGGCGCGCACGCTGCCGCTCGACCCGCTGACCGAGCGGCCGCTGCTGCGCGAATACCACCTGATCACGATCAAGCCGCTGATGTACGTGGCCAACGTCGCCGAGGGCGGGTTCGTCGACAACCCGTACCTCGAGTCGGTGAAGGCGCGCGCGTCGATCGAGGGCGCGACGTGGTGCCGGTGTGCGCGGCGATCGAAGCCGAGATCGCGCAGCTCGACGAAGGCGACCGCCTGGCGTTCCTCGAGGAGCTCGGCCTGCACGAGCCGGGCCTCGATCGCGTGATCCGCGCGGCCTACCACCTGCTCGGCCTGCTCACGTTCTTCACGGCCGGCGTCAAGGAAGTCCGCGCGTGGACGACGCACGTGGGCGCGCTGGCGCCGCAGGCGGCCGGCGAGATCCACACGGATTTCGAGAAGGGCTTCATCCGCGCCGAGGTCATCGCCTACAACGACTTCATCGCCTGCAAGGGCGAGCAGGGCGCGAAGGAGGCCGGCAAGATGCGGCTCGAGGGCAAGGAATACGTCGTGCGCGAAGGCGACGTGATGCACTTCCGCTTCAACGTCTAGGCTCGTCACCTCTCCCGCCGCGGGAGAGGTGCGCAGGCCGGTGAGGATCCGGTCGCAAGTCCCTCGCGCTTGGAAAGGCAGACACGCGCGCGCCAGGACCTGCCGGCTCACACGCCAGGGTGCCGCGCGACCGGCTGCGTTGTCAGCGGCACCGCGTCCTTGACGGCGTCCAGCGCGTCCTTCAGGCCGAACTTCTTTTTCTTCTTCGGCTCCTCGGCGGCGGCCTTCGCCGGCGTCGATCGCCCTTCATCGACCGCGGCTGAACCGTCGTCGCCATCGGACCGCCATCGTCCATCGCCGGCATGCCCAGCATCGTGAACGTCACCGACTTCACGCGCACCTTGAGCGCCCATTCGGGTTCGTACGCGATCTTCGGATCGGTCGGTCGCGCCGGGTGCGCCAGGTTGAGTTCGGTGCCGTACGCGATCATGCGCAGCATCGCGCCCGACGGTTCCTCGCCGTCACCGAAGATGCCCTTCGGGACGTCACAGCTGGTGGTGTCGGCTGCAGCAGCACCTTCTCCTTGAGCCACTGGTCGACCGACTTGTTGGTCTGGTAGTCGACGAGGCCGAAGCCGGAGTCGGGCAGCTCGCTCGACGTCCACAACGTCATTTCGGCGCCTTCGCCGGATTCGTCGCCCTTGCCGCCCATCGCGGCGATGAAGTAGGCGCGCGCCGTCGGCAGCGCCTGCCAGGAGAGTTGCGTGACGCCCTCGTCGTCCGCCTGCTGCAGCGCGATCGGCGGCATGATGTCCTGCGCCGGCGGCAGCGTGAACTTGAAGCTTTCCGGCACGCCCTGTCCGCTCAGTGCGTGCTCGCCGGCGAACGACGCGCCGTCCGGCACGAGCCGGTTGTCGATGGGATTGGGCCAGACGGGACGACCCGGCGCCGAGTGTGTACCACGTTGCGTCGCGCGCCGGCCTTTGAAGATGTCGCCGAACTCCTTGATCGTGCTGGTCTCGAAGTCGACGACCTTCGGTTGTCCCGGGCGGACGGCCGCGCCGCAGCCCCAGTACAGCTTGATCTTGCCCTTGGGTTGCTCGGGCGGGTCCTCGATCGAATCGTCGCCGCGCTCGCTGGGACCGGCTTGGCTTGCGGCAGCACCTTGAGCTGCAGCGTCGGCTCCAGCTTGGCGCCCGGGGGCACGGTCTGCAGCGCCTCGGCCAGGCTCGGGTTGCGGCTGGTGCGCACCGTCACGTCGACGTAGCTGCCGCTGCCGCCCGCGCGCGTCAGGCCGAACTGGTTGCCCTGCTTTTTGCCGCCGAAGAGGGCCGACATCGGCGTGTCGCCGCCGGCACCGCCCATCATCATGCCGGCCATCGCCCCCATGCCGCCGGGCGAGGCGAACGTGGCGATGTCGATCCAGCCCTGCGCGATCGGTGGCTTGTCGGGGGGCGCGCCGCGGAGGAGGCTTGCTGCTGTGCCAGCGCGATCGGACGGTTCCCACCGTGGCCGCAAGAGGGTGCCGGCAGCAGGCGGAGGATGCGGGTCGAGGCGGGCTCATGACGATTGCTTCCGGGGGCAGTAACCGTTCTTGCTGGCGCGGGCCCACGGTGCCGCGCGAGCAGGGCCGACCCAAAAAGACGCCCGCCTTGACGCGGAGGCCGGCGCTCAGGACAATTCGCGGTCCCCAACGGCCCGCGTCTCGCCCGGCCACAACCCAGACCTCGTGGTGAGGTAGCTCAGACGGTTAGAGCGAGGGATTCATAACCCCTAGGTCGGGAGTTCGATTCTCCCCCTCACCACCAAACCTCCTCGGCGAAATGCCATTCGCGAGTGTGAAGACCCGCGCGGCTCGGGCAGGGCGCCGCTGAACGATCGCTGACCGCGTTTCTTCCCTACACCCTCAAGCCGGCTTGCTGGATCGTCGCGTGGCCCGCGGCTGGCGATCCCAGGTCTTCGCCCGACGCGACAGGTACGAGTGCCACAGCAGCCGGGCGGCCACGGCACGCCAGGGTTGCCAGCGCACGTGCGAAGTCCGCAGCCTGGGCGCTGGTGGGAACTGCAGTGCAGCCCACGCAGCTCGGCCAGCGACTTGTGCAGGCCGAGGTCGCCGTGGCGGCCAGACGTCCGGCCGGCGCAGCGCCATCAGCAGGTAGACGCCCGCGGTCCACGGCCCGATGCCCGTGACCTGCACCAGTGCCTGCTCCGCGTCCGCGTCGTGGCAGGCGCGCGATCCGCTCCAGCGACACCGGTCCGGATTCGATCCGCGCGCGCGAGCCCGACCACGTAGCGGGCCTTCTGCCGCGTCAGGCCGAGCGCCAGCAGCGCGGGCTCGCCCCGTTCGACGACCCGCGCGGGCGTCAGCGAGCCGTCGAAGTGGCGCTCGAGACGCGCGAACAGCGCGGCGGCGGAGGCCAGCGATACCTGCTGCTCGAGGATGATCCGCACCACGGTCGGGAACCCGCGCGGCCGCGCCCACAGCGGCGGCTGGCCGAAGTCACGGACGATCCGCGCCAGGTCGCGGTCGCGGGCGGCGAGTTCCTGCACCGCCTCGTGCAGGCGCGCCCGGGTCAGCGTCGTGTACGCCGCGGTCACGGCGCCGGGCACGCTCGCGCGACGGCCTCGAGCGCCGTCCTGACCGAGCCGCGGCTGCTGAACTCCCAGTCGCCACGGTGCACGAAGTCGTCGATCAGCCAGTCGTCGCCGACGCGCGCCAGCAGCACGTCGTCCTGCCAGGTGAACGGGGCAGCGCCGCTGGCCGGGTCCTCGTAGGCGAAGTCGAGGGTCCAGGTCGCGCGGTTGCCGTCGTTCGCCGACTCGCGCATGCCTCGCACCACGTTGGCCTTCTCGAACAGCGAGCTGAACACGTCGCCCTGGATCAACGGCGGCTCGCTGCCCCGGTGTCGTGCGAACGCACAGCGTTCCGCCTCCGCCGCACCCGCCAGCGCCGCGTCGAAGGCCGGTGTGAGCATCGGCGCGAGCCGCGCCCAGGACGGCGTCGTCGGGCAGTCCCGAGCCGTAGCCGTGCAGGTAGAGCTGCAGGAAGCCCTCGATGCGCGCACGCGGAGTGCTCGTCGCGGTCGCGGTTGCGGGCCGCGCAGCAGTGACCCCGGTCTCGGCGGAGCCGGCGCGCGGCAGCCGGCGGCGGCGAGCGCGAGCGACAGCAGCGCGAGGGCGCGCAGGACCGGGCACGGCAGTGGCATTGAGCGCGGTCTGTCTTCCAGGCGAGGGAAAGGCACCGGATGACGCCATACACGCCGCGCGACGGCCCGGTACCACGCCCGAACTGCCGGCCGCGCTACTCCTGCATGCCGTGGTACAGCAGGCGCATCAGCAGCCGCACGCCGTCGTGCTCCTTGAGCTCGTGGTAGCGCGGGCCCGCGCGCCCGCCGATGTCGCGGATGTCGTCCATGAGTTCGGGATGGAACTGGCAGGTGAAGGAGCGGCGTATGCGATGGGTCTCCCAGTCCTTGTAGTAGATCGCGGTGGTGCCGACCTCCGTGAAGCTGTGCGCGTCGACCCGCGTCTGGCCGAGGATCTCGACCGCGTAGGGCAGGCTCAGCAGCCAGGCGACCGGGCTGACGGCCAGCACGTGACGCAGCGGCACGATGGTGTCGTGCAGCGTCTTGAAGGCCCAGTTGGCGAACAGCGCCGCTTCCTCGTTGACCTCGTCGGCGTGGAACATCTCGACGGCGATCTCGCGCTCGAGCGTCAGCACCTGGTCGATCACGCCATCGAGTTCGTCGGCCACCAGCGCGTGGGTCTCGTGCAGCTCGCGCGGGATGTGGTGTCTCGTCGTCGCGGCGGGCTACGGCAGCAGCGCGCGCGTGCCGACCTCGACGCCCTCGTTGCGGGCCACGGCGAAGTCGGGGTCGTGCCAGCCGATCGCGCGCGGCTGGCCGTCCTTGACGACCTGCAGCTGGTCGCCCATGCGCGCGATGCGCTCGGCGGCGCGCTGCAGCGAGTCGAGCACGCGTCCCGACGGGTCGAGCGGCAGGCGGGTCAGCTCGCCGATCTCGCGCACGGCCCGCTGCAGCAGGCGGATGTGCGAGGCGGCCGCCAGCTGGTGGCCGAGGCAGATGAAGATGCTGGGGCCGCTCGCCGTGGAGCGGCGCAGCAGCAGCTGGTCCACCAGCCCGAGCATGTCCTCGAGGCCGACGTTCGCGCCGTCGAAGCTGCTCGCGTCGTGCACGGAGGGGCAGCCGCCCTGCACGATCGTCGCGATACCCGCGCTCAGGACGTTGGCGAGGCGCTCGGGATGACGGATGCCGCTTTGCCAGACCGGGAACAGGATGGTGTCGGCGTCGGCCACCTGCTGCAGGATGTAGGCGATGTTCTTCGATGCCCGCACCGGTTCGCCGCGCGGGTTGGTGCCCACGCTGGACCAGGGCTCGACCACGGCCACGCTCTGGCGGTAGATCTCCGGCATCTCGAGCAGGACGCGCAGGTGGTCCTCGCTCTCGATCACCTTCTCCAGCGGCGGGCTAGGCCCCAGTCGAACACGCCTTCGTTGGCCAGCATGTCGCGGCCCGGGAAAGGCGTGGTCGACTTGCGGTCCTTGAGGAAGTAGCCGAGCAGGGCGTGCACCGACTGCGGGCTGGAGGCATGGCGACCGAGCAGGCCGGGCAGGGTGCGCCAGCCGAGTTGTTCAGGGCTCAGGGGCTTCATGGTCGAGTCTGGGCACGTTGGCGCGCTGGGGCATCGGTCTCTGCAAGCAATCGCCGTGCCAAACAGTTGAATGTCCCCCATTGCGGGGTTTCAGGGGGCGGCACGTCCCTGTTTAGGCGCAATGGGAGGTGGACGGCGCGCACGGTGATGGTGCGTGCGGCGCGGCCGGTGCTTGCCAGTCGCGGGCACGTCGGACACAGTGCGCCATCTTTTTGCGCCGCCTGGAAAGGGACTCATGTCTGCCGCAACCGACGCCAAGCTCGCCAACCGCATCCTCAAGGGACTGGTGTTCGGCGCCATCGCCGGTGTCGTCGTGCTGCTGCTCGCGCCTCACGTGCCCGGGCTGCACGACGGCGCGCGCTGGCTGGCGACCAACGTGTTCGACCCGCTCGGCCAGGTCTTCCTGCGGATGCTGTTCTTCGTCGTGATCCCGCTGGTCTTCGCGTCGCTGGCCGGCGGCGTCGTGCAACTCGGCGATCTGTCGGACCTCGGGCCGCTGGCGGGGCGCACGTTCGCGCTGTTCTTCGCCAACATGGCGATCGCGGTCACCCTCGGCCTGCTGATGATGAACCTGCTGAACCCGGGCGGCCGCATGGATCCGGCGACGTCCGCGCGACTGGTGCAGGAGTACAGCACGCAGGCCGGCCAGCACGTCGCAACACAGCGCGAGCCAGCCCGGACATCACGCCGGTCGACGGTCGTCGACATGTTCATGCCGAAGAACCTGTTCGGCGCGTTCGTCGGCAACCAGCGCAACGTGCTCGGCGACGTGCTGCCGCTGATCGTGTTCGCGATCTTCGTCGGCGCCGCGGGCCTCGGCCTGCCCGAGGCCCGGCGCAAGAAGTTCCAGGACGGGCTCGAAACGGTCAGCGACCTGATGACGGGCATCGTCCACTTCGCGCTCAGGCTCGCGCCCTACGCGGTGCCTGCGATGATCTTCTCGGTCGTGGTCAAGGTCGGCTTCGAGATCCTGGTGGCGCTCGGGCTGTTCGTGCTCGGCTGCGGCGCGATGCTGCTGCTGCACCTGTTCGGCACGATGTCGATCTGGCTCAAGTTCCTCGCGAAGCGCGACCCGCGCGAGTTCTTCCGCGAGATCAAGGACGTGCTGGTGACGGCGTTCTCGACCAGCTCGAGCAGCGCCACGCTGCCGGCCGCACTCACCGCGTGCCGCGAGCGACTCGGCATCGCGCCATCGACGGCAGGTTTCGTGATGCCGCTCGGCACGACGATGAACATGAGCGGCACGGCGCTGTACGAGGGCTGCGTGGTGCTGTTCGTCGCGCAGGTCTTCGGCGTGCACCTGGGATTGGCCGAGCAGGTCACGCTGGTGTTCCTCGCGGTGCTGAGCGCCGTGGCGGTCGCCGCGATTCCCGGCGGTTCGCTGCCGCTGATCGCGGGCCTGCTCGTCGCCTTCGGCATCCCGCCGGAAGGCATCGGCATCATCCTCGGCGTCGATCGCCTGCTCGACATGACGCGCACCATGACCAACGTCGGCGCGGATCTCGTGACGACGGCGGTCGTCGACGCCAGCCAGCGCGCCAGCGGCCACGCCGGGAAAGTCTAGCTCGCGTGTCTGCGCGCGGCGGTCATCGCAGCGACCGCCTGCAAGGCGCGTTCGATCGCAGCCGGGTCCGTCGTGTCGACGGTCACGACGCGATCCAGTTCGTCCGCGCCAAACGGCTCCCAGTACGAGGGCTGCCGATCGAGCAGGGCCACGGTCGCTTCGGACGCGTCGGCGGCTGCGGCCGCACGCGCCGCGACGCGGCGCGCAGCATCGTCGAGCGGCGCGGTGCAGTGGACGATGACTGGACCGGGCACCGTGCTCGCGGCCGAGCGCCACGAACTGGGCTCGCTCCTCGCGCCGCAGGTTCGCGGCGTCCACGACGATGCTTTCACCGCCCTGCAGGCTGGCCGCGGCGCATTCGCGCAAGCGGGCATAGGTGCGCGCATTGAACTCGACCGAGTAGAGGCCGGCGTCGGGCGGCGACGCCGGAACTCGCGAGCGGGCGACAGCCCGGCGAGCCGCTTGCGCTCGACGTCGGAGCGCACCACCAGTGCCTGCACCTGCGTGTGCGATGCGTTCAGCGAGCCAGCGTCTTGCCCGACCCGGCGAGTCCGGCCATCAGCACGAGCGACGGGAGCCGGTCGCGCCGCGCGCGTCGCCGCCCATTCGAGGTAGCGCGGCGCAGGCGCCGATGGTCGTGTCGCGGCGCCGCGCCTGCTGGCCGCGCAGCGCCGCCACCTTGGCGCGCACCAGTGCGCGATACAGCTCGTAGTAGGGCAGCAGGGCGAGCGCATCGAAATCGCCCGCAGCGGTGAGCCACGCCTGCAGCGTCTCGCGCCGCAGGTCGTCGCGCCCGTGCGCCGCGAGGTCCATGGTGAGGAACGCGATGTCGTTCGCCACGTCGATCCAGCGCAAGGCCGGGTCGAACTCGAGGCCGTCGAACGGCAACCAGCGCGCCTTGCCAGCGCACCACGTTGCCGCAGTGCAGGTCGCCGTGGCCTTCGCGGATGCAGCCGCGCTCCCGGCGCGCGGTCATGCGCACGCGACCCGCGTCGAACAGGTGCCGGGCGCGGTCCTGCAGGCGTTGCAGCCGCGCGGCTTCCGCGGCGGTCGGCAACCCAGCGCGCAAGTTCGTCGAAGTTGTCGAGCGTGACGCGGTGTACCGTCTCCGGCACGCCGTAGGGTGCGTCCGGCTCGAGCCGCGCGACGCTGTCGCATGCATCTGCGCGATGCGCGCCCCGAGCTCGGCGCATTCCTGCGGCGTGACCGCGGCGGCTTGCAGCAAGCGACCGAGCTCCAGCGCGGGATCGAACTGCACCATGCGCAGGGCGTGCTCGAACGCCGGAGCCCGTCGTCCGTGTCGACCGCGCCGACGCGCGGTGCAGCGGGCGTACCGCCAATCGGGACGACGTCGAGGTACAGGCCGGGTGCGTGACGCCGGTTGAGTCGCAGCTCTTCGCGACAGCATTCGGCCCGGCGCGCGGCCGTCGAATAATCGATGAAGCTCAACCGCAGCGGCTTCTTGACCTTGTAGGCGAACTCGCCGGTCAGGAACACCCAGGAAACGTGGGTTTCGATGCAACGGACGGGTCCGTCGACGGCGTGCAGGGCCGCGTAGGCCGCCGGAGCGAGCATTCCGGCAACGAAAGCGGCCTGCGTTGCAGGCGAGGCGGGGACCGGCGGGGATTGCGTTGCGTTCACGCGAGATTGGGCTCTCGACGACCGCTCCGGGCAGTGTACTCTTGCCGTCCTTGCGCGGTACCCCTGCGATCAATACTGATGGCCTGGCCGACGTCGCGGCTCGACAATGAAATCGTTCACCAGGAACGTCCAACAGAGGGACACAGAATCGTGACCATCCCTGTCCAGATCACCTTCCGACACATGGAAAGCTCCCCGGCCGTCGAGACTCGCGTGCGCGAGCTCACCGATCACCTGGGCACTTTCTCCGACCGCATCCAGTCCTGCCGCGTCGTCGTCGATTCGCCGCACCGGCATCATCACCAGGGCAAGGTCTTCAACGTCAAGGTCCAGCTCGCCATTCCGGGCGAGGACGTCGTCGTCGACATGGAGCGACCCGACCGCGACGGGCACGAGGACGTCTACGTCGTCCTGCGCGACGCTTTCGACGCCGCGCGCCGGCAGCTGCAGCAGCGCATGTCGTCGCTGCGCGGCGAGCCGACGCTGCGCGAAAAGCCGCGTCGTCTGACCGGCCCGGTTGCCAGCGGCGCAGTGCCCATAACGCCTCCGATGAATCCTGCGCCGTTGCTTTTCGCGCCGCTCGCGTCGCGCGAATTCGGCGAGCGCGTGGCCGCCGCGCTGGGCGCAGCCGCTCGCGCCGCTCGAAGAGCGCGAGTACGAAGGCGGTGAGCACAAGTCGCGGCCGCTGGTCAGCGTGCGCGGTCGCACCGTGTACGTCATCCAGTCGCTCAGTGGCGACGCCGCGGGCAGCGCGAACGATCGTCTCTGCCGCGTGCTGTTCCTCGTGGCCGCATTGCAAGGACGCCGGCGCCGCGCGCGTCACGGCCTGCCTGCCGTACATCGCATACTCGCGCAAGGACCGGCGCACCAAGGAGCGCGATCCGGTCAATTCACGCTACGTCGCGCAACTGCTCGAAGCCGTCGGCGTCGACCACGTGATGGTCATGGACGTGCACAACGTCGCGGCGTTCGAGAACGCATTCCGCTGCCCGCGTCGACCTGCTCGAGGCGGCGCCGCTGCTGGCGGACCGCGTGGTCGGCCGCGACGGCCGGCAGGACGTCACCATCGTCTCGCCCGACATCGGCGGCGCCAAGCGCGCGCAGCGCGTGCAGGATCTCGTGGCCGACCGCGCCGGCGTCGAGCGTCGGGTTCGCCGTGTTCGAGAAGCGGCGCGAAGGCGGCGAAGTCAGCGGCGACCTGGTCATCGGCCCCGTCGCGGGCCGTCACGCGGTGATCGTCGACGACCTGATCAGCGCCGGCACGACGGTGCTGCGGGCCGTGCAGGCCTGCCGCGCGGCGGGCGCGCTCTCGGTGTCGGCCTTCGCCACCCACGGCGTCTGCGCGCCCGGAGCCGAGCGCCTGCTGGGGCCCGACGGTCCCGATCGCCTCTATCTCACCGACACGCTGCTGCCCACGCGGCTTGCGGCAGCCGGGGCGGCCAGCAGGGCAGGCTGGTCGTGCTGCCGGCGTCCGCACTGTTTGCGGAGGCGATCCGTCGCATCGGCGCAGGCGAGTCGGTGGTCGCGCTGCGGGAAATGGAGCGCAAGCCGCGCAAGCGTTGAAGCACTACGGAGCGAGTCGCATGACTGCAATCCCAGGCCCTGGCGTCGTCTCGATCGATGGCCGCGACCGGCACCGAAGAGCAGCTCGAACTCGATCCAGCGCGGCTGGCCGCCGGCAGCTCCGATGCCGGAGCAGTTCGTCCGCAACGCATTTACGGACGGCAGCGGCCGCTTCTTCGCCGGCACCTGGCGCAGCAGCGTCGGCGCCTGGCGGGTTACCTACAGCGAGAACGAGCTCTGCGTGCTGACCGCCGGCCGCATCCGCGTCAGCGACGACCATGGCCGGCAATGGACCTTCGGTCCCGGGGACAGCTTCGTCATGCCGTCCGGGTTCGCGGGACTGTGGGAGGTGCTCGAGCCGGCCCAGAAGTTCTACGCGATCTACGAGCCCCCCAGCGCCTGAACCAACGTTTGTGCGGCAGTCGTCGCGGCAGGCGCGCTTCGGCGGTGCGATGCCGACCGGACACCATCGCGCCGTGCCTGGGTTTTGCAAATGGCACGTTTCCTGCACTGCAGGAAACCGTGCCGCGGGTGAGCCGGGATGTCCAATCCTGCGTATCATCTCTGCTACAATCATGGCATCTGTCGTCTAATACGTGTTGTTAACGAGCAACAAAGGGGTTCGCGAGATGAAATTGACCCAAAGCATGGCTGCAGTGGCGCTGTCGCTCACCGCGTTGGCGGCCCAAGCGGAAATCACCGGCAATGCCGCGGTGGTCAGCGATTACAACTGGCGCGGTATCTCCCAGACGTCGCAGGATCCTGCGCTGCAGGCAGGTATCGATTACGCGCACGAGAGCGGCTTCTACGCGGGCGCCTGGGGCAGCAACGTCGACTTCGGCGACTGCTGCGACGAAAACGTCGAGATTGACCTGTACACGGGCTTCCGCGGCGGCGACGCCATTACCTGGGACGTAGGCTTCATCTACTACTGGTACCCGGGCGCCGAAGACATCGACTTCCCCGAAATCTATGTCGGCCTCGGCTACGAGTGGCTGAGCGGCAAGATTTCCTACTCGAATGACTTCGGCAACTCCGGCGAGTCGTCGTTCTACTACGAGGCCAACGCTGCGTATGACCTGCCGGCCAACTTCGGCATCACTGGGCACGTCGGCTACAGCGACGGTGACGCCATCGACCTGTTCTACGACGATGGCTACATGGACTGGTCCGTCGGCGTGACCTACGACATCAGCCACTTCACGCTCGGCCTGAAGTACGCGGACGGCAGCGACCTCGAGATCCTCGACGGCACGCCCGACGACGTGAACAGCAGCGAAGGCGTGGCGATCTTCTCCGTCTCGACCGCCTTCCCCTGGTCGAAGGAGTAAGTCGCCCGCGCGTCGCCTGACGCGTTGCGCAACGAAGACGCCCGGCTCCTCACGGAGACCGGGCGTTTTCTTTGGCAGTGAACGCAAGCGCCCGCTGCGCTCACTCAGTCACGCCAGTTCCCTGAGCACCTCGCCGAAGATGCCGAAGACCTGGTCGATGTGGCTCTTCTCGATGATCAGCGGCGGCGACATCGCGATGATGTCGCCGGTCACACGCACCAGCAGGCCTTTCTCGAAGGCACGCACGAAGGTCTGGTAGCCGCGCAGCCCCGGCTTGCCCGGGATCGGGTTCGAGCTCGACGGCGCCGATCAGCCCCAGGTTGCGCAGGTCGATGACGTGCGGCAGGCCCTTGAGCGAGTGCACGCCGTCGGCCCAGTAGCCGGCCATGTCCGCCGCGCGCGTCAGCAGGCCTTCCTTGCGATAGATCTCCTGCGTCGCGATGCCGGCGGCGCAGGCGACCGGGTGCGCCGAGTACGTGTAACCGTGGAACAGCTCGATCGCGCCTTCGGGCCCCTGCATGAACGCGTTGTAGATCTGGTCGCTGGCAGCGACCGCGCCCATCGGCACTGCGCCGTTGGTGAGGCCCTTGGCCATCGTGATCATGTCCGGCTGCACGCCGAAGAAGCCCGTGCCGAACGGCGCGCCGAGGCGGCCGAAGCCCGTGATGACCTCGTCGAAGATCAGCAGGATGCCGTGCTTGGTGCAGATGCTGCGCAGGCGCTCCAGGTAGCCCTTGGGCGGAATGCAGCACGCCGGTGGAGCCCGCGACGGGCTCGACGATCACGGCCGCGATGGTGCTGGCGTCGTGCAGCGCGACGATGCGCTCGAGTTCGTCGGCCAGGTTGGCGCCGTGTTCGGGCATGCCGCGCGTGTAGGCGTTCTTCGCCAGATCGTGCGTGTGCGGCAGGTGATCGACGCCCGGCAGCATCGAGCCGAACCACTTGCGGTTGTTGACCATGCCGCCGACGGAGATGCCGCCGAACCCGACGCCGTGATAGCCGCGCTCGCGGCCGATGAAGCGCGTGCGTGATGCTTCGCCGCGCGCGCGGTGATAGGCGAGCGCGATCTTGAGCGCGGTGTCGACCGATTCCGAACCCGAGTTGGTGAAGAAGATGTGCGCCATGTCCCTGGGCAGCCAGCTCGCCACCTCGTTCGCCAGCTGGAAGGCCGTCGGGTGTCCCATCTGGAACGGCGGCGCGTACTCCATCGTGGCGATCTGCTGCGCGACCGCCTCGGTGATCTCGCGGCGGCCGTGGCCCGCGTTGACGCACCAGAGGCCGGCCACGGCGTCGAGGATCTGGCGGCCTTCCGGCGTCCAGTAATGCATGCCCTCGGCCTTCGCCAGCAGGCGCGGGTTGGCCTTGAACTGGCGGTTGGCCGTGAACGGCATCCAGAAGGCTTCCATCTGTTCGCGCGGGCGGGGCGGGAGCGTTCATGGCGGGGTACCGGTGGGTGGGGACAAAGGGTGACTCGTCGGGAGATGATAAGAAAAATTGACACTTGGCTCAAATGGACGTGAAATTCCCGTTGTTTTGAACCCGTCGTGTGCAGGATATTGAACACCCCGTGACCGAGATCAGTATCGACGTCGGTGCCCACCTGCGCGCCGTGCGCACCATGTACGGGCTGTCGCAGCGGGAGCTGGCGAAGCGCGCCGGGGTCACCAACGGCCTGATTTCGTTGATCGAGCAGAATCGCGTGAGCCCCTCGGTGAGCTCGCTCAAGAAGGTGCTCGACGGCATCCCCATGTCGCTGGCCGAGTTCTTCACGCTCGATTTCTCGGCCAGCCCGCAGGTGTTCTTCCGCGACGAGGAATTGCCGGTCATGGGCGACCGTTCCGTCACGTTCCGGCTGGTGGCCGCGCGCCGCCCCAACCGCGCCATGACCATCCTGCACGAGCATTACGCCCCCGGGGCCGATACCGGCGCGGACATGCTGCGGCACGAAGGCGAGGAGGGCGGCGTGATCGTGAGCGGCCGCATCGAGCTGACCGTCGGCGCCGAAACGCGCCAGCTTGGCCCCGGCGACGCCTACTATTTCACCAGTGCGATCCCGCACCGTTTCCGCAACACGGGAGCTGAAGGCTGCGAGATCATCTCGGCCAACACTCCGCCCACCCTCTGACACCATGAACCAGACACTTACCCCCACCGCACCGGACTGGCATGCGCGTGCCGCCGGGCTCGCCATCAATGGGCAGGCGTTCATCGACGGCCGCTACGTCGCTGCCGCCAGCGGCGAGACGTTCGCAGACGTGACTCCCATCGACGGCCGCGTGATCGCCCGTGTCGCCGCGACGGACAAGGCCGACGTGGACCTCGCAGTCGCCGCCGCCCGCCGCGCGTTCGACAGCGGCGTCTGGGCGCACCAGCCGCCGCGCGAGCGCAAGCGGGTGCTGCAGCGTTTCGCCGAGCTGATCCTCGCGCACGGCGATGAACTCGCGCTGCTGGAGACGCTGGACATGGGCAAGCCCATCGCCGACAGCCTGGCGGTGGATATCCCCGCCACCGCGCGCTGCATCGCGTGGTACGCCGAAGCCGTCGACAAGGTGTACGACGAGGTGGCGCCCACAGCGCACGACCAGCTCGCGCTGATCACGCGCGAGCCGATCGGCGTGGTCGCCGCGATCGTGCCGTGGAACTTCCCGCTGATCATGGCGGCATGGAAGATCGGCCCGGCGCTCGCGGCCGGCAACTCGTTCATCCTCAAGCCGTCCGAGAAATCGCCGCTCACTGCGATCCGGCTGGCCGCGCTCGCGGCCGAGGCCGGCCTGCCCGAGGGCGTGTTCAACGTGTTGCCGGGTTTCGGCCACACGGCGGGCCAGGCGCTGGCGCTGCACATGGACGTCGATTGCATCGGCTTCACCGGTTCGACGCGCACCGGCAAGCTCATGCTGCAGTACTCGGGCCAGTCGAACATGAAGCGCGTGTGGCTCGAGTGCGGCGGCAAGTCGCCCAACATCATCCTGGCCGATTGCCCCGACCTCGAGCGTGCGGCCGCAACCGCAGCCGGCGCGATCTTCTTCAACCAGGGCGAGATGTGCACGGCGGCGTCGCGCCTGATCATCGAGGAAAGCGTGCGCGACGAGGTGCTCGAGAAAGTCGTCGCAGCCAGCCGCACGATGCTGCCGGGCGACCCGCTCGACCCGGCGACGCGCATGGGCGCCATCGTCGACGAAGTGCAGACCAGGACGGTGCTCGGCTACATCGAGTCGGGTCGCGCCGAGGGTGCCACGGTGCTCGCCGGCGGCAAGCGCGCGCGCGAGAACACCGGCGGCTGCTACATCGAGCCCACGGTGTTCGCGGACGTGCAGCCCGCCATGCGCATCGCGCGCGAGGAAATCTTCGGACCGGTGCTGGCGGCGATCACGGTCAAGGATGCCGAGGAAGCCGTGCGCATCGGCAACGGCGTCGAGTACGGACTGGCGGCCGCCGTATGGACCCGCGACATCGGCAAGGCGCACCGCATCGCGCGATCGCTTGCGCGCCGGCATGGTGTACGTGAACTGCTACGACGCCGACGACATCACGGTGCCGTTCGGCGGCTTCAAGCAATCAGGCACGGGCCGCGACAAGTCGCTGCACGCGTTCGACAAATACACTGAGCTCAAGACCACCTGGATCGACATTTCACAGTGAGCGGCTACAGCAATACCACGTACGACGAACTGGCCGTCGGCGCGACCGTCAGCGCGCAGCGCATGCTCGGGCAGTCGGAGATCGAGGCCCTGCTGCTGGTCTCGGGCGACGTGGTGCCGTTCCACGTGGCCGCAGGCGCGGATCCGGCCGCCAACACGCTGAGCGTCGACGCGGTCGCGGCCGAGGCGATCATCGCCGGCATGCTCGAGCGGCGCCTGCCGGGGCCCGGCACGCGGATCGTGTCGCAACAGCTCGAGTTCCTGGGCTACCTGCGCGCGGGCGACCAGGTGAAGGCGACCGTGACCGTGCTCGAGAAGCTCGAGACGCCGCGGCGGGTGGTCTTCGAATGCGTGGTGGAGACGAGCGGCCAGCGCGTCCTGTGGGGTACCGCGGTGGTCGAGGCGCCCGAGCGCAAGGCTCACTTCCCCGAGCTCGAGCGTCCGGAATTCATCATCCGGCGCAACGATGTCTTCGTGCGCCTGCTGCAGCGCTGCGAGTCGCTGCCGCCGGTCAGCTGCGCGGTGGCGCACCCGTGCGACCCGGACTCGCTGCTGGGCGCGCTCGAAGCGGCCCGGGTGGGATTGATCGTGCCCGTGCTGGTCGGGCCGGCTGCGCGCATCCGTTCGCTCGCCCGCACGCTGGGCGAGGACATCTCCAACTTCCGCCTCGTCGACACCGAGCACAGCCATGCCTCGGCGGCCGCCGCCGTGACACTCGCGCGCAACGGCGAGGTCGAGACCCTGATGAAGGGCAGCCTGCACACCGACGAGATCATGCAGGCCGTGGTGTCGTCGCAGGGCGGCCTGCGCACCGATCGTCGCGTGAGCCACGTCTTCGTCATGGACGTGCCTGCCTACGACCGCATCCTGTTCGTGACCGACGCCGCCATCAACATCGAGCCGTCGCTCAAGGAAAAAGCGGACATCGCGCAGAATGCGATCGACCTGGCCCGCAGCCTCGGCGTCGAGCGGCCGAAGGTGGCCATTCTTTCAGCGGTGGAGATGGTCAATCCCGACATTGCCTCGACGATCGATGCGGCAGCGCTGTGCAAGATGGCCGATCGCGGCCAGATTCGCGGCGCGATCCTCGACGGGCCGCTCGCGTTCGACAACGCAATCAGCGAGGTCGCCGCGCGCACCAAGCGCATCGAGTCGCCGGTGGCCGGCCGCGCCGACATCCTGCTCGTGCCGAACATCGAGGCGGGCAACATGCTGGCCAAGCAGCTGCAGTATTTCGCCGGCGCCGACAGTGCGGGCATCGTGATGGGCGCGCGCGTGCCGGTCATCCTGACGAGCCGTGCCGACAACGTGCGGATGCGCATCGGTTCTGCCGCTGTCGCAAAGCTCGTCGTGCATGCGCGGCGTGCGGCCGAGCTTGCGCTGAAGTGAGGCTCGACGTGGCGGCGACGACAGGCGCAGCGGGTCGCGCCATTCTCGTGCTGAACGCGGGTTCGTCCAGCATCAAGTTCTGCCTGTTCCGCCTGCAGGGCAATCGCGCGGTGCGCGACCTGCGCGGCCAGGTGTCGGGGCTTGGCACCTCGCCGCGGTTCCAGTCGCGGTCCGAGAACGGCTTGACCGTCGAGCGCGACCTGGGCCACGAGCCGATGGCGCATGCCGTCGCGCTCAACCACCTGCTTGATGCCGTGGAGGAGGGGCTGGATGGCGCCGCGATCGTGGGTGTCGGGCACCGCGTGGTGCACGGCGGGCTCGAGTTCATGGCCCCCACGGCGGTGGACGAATCGATCCTGCAGCGACTCGATCGCTACGTGCCGCTCGCCCCGTTGCACCAGCCGCACAATCTCGCCGCGATCCGCGCGCTGCTGCAGCGCCTGCCTGGCGTGCCCGAGGTGGCGTGCTTCGACACGGCGTTCCATCGCACGGTGCCCGAGGTGGCGCAGCGCTTCGCCCTGCCGCCGCGCTTCAATGACGCGGGCGTGCGCAGGTACGGCTTCCACGGCCTCTCGTACGAGTACATCGCTGCGCAACTGCCGCACGTCGATGCACGGGCCGCGAACGGCGCTACCGTGGTGTTTCATCTCGGTAACGGCGCCAGCATGTGCGCGCTGCAGGCGGGGCGCAGCGTGGCGACGACGATGGGCTTCACGGCCGTCGATGGCCTGCCGATGGGCACGCGTTGTGGCGCGCTCGACCCCGGCGTCGTGCTGTTCATGATGGACGAACTGCGCATGACCGCGCGCGAGATCGAGCGGCTCATCTACCACGAGTCGGGCCTGCTCGGCATGTCCGGCGTGTCGAGCGACATGCGCACGCTGCTCGCGAGCGACGCGCCTGATGCGGCGCTCGCGCTCGCGGTGTTCGTCTACCGGACGAGCCGTGAGCTGGGGTCGCTGGCCGCGGCGCTCGGCGGCCTGGATGCCGTCGTCTTCACGGCGGGCATCGGTGAGAACCAGGCCGAGATTCGTGCCCGCATCTGCACGCAGGCGCGCTGGCTGGGCCTGCAACTCGACGACGCAGCCAACGGTCGCAACGGGCCCCGCATTTCGACCGTGGGCAGCAAAGTGGCGGCCTACGTCATCCCGACGGACGAGGAAAGCATGATCGCGCAGCACGTGCAGGCCGTGCTCGCTGCCTGAGTGGCTTTGCGCCGATTGGTGGCGCCTGCGGGCCTTCGCTAGACTTCCGGGCTCCGGCCTTCCTGTCCTTCCTGCCCTTACTGTCCTTCCGCTCGGAGCCCGCGATGAAAGTTACCGTAGCCGCGACGCAGTTCGCCTGCACGCCGAACCCCGCCGAGAACATCGCGAAGGCCGACTCGCTGGTGCGGCAGGCGGCGGCTCGCGGCGCGCAAGTCATTCTTATCCAAGAGCTTTTCGAGACGCCGTACTTCTGCAAGGACCACCTCGCAAGCCATTTCGCGACGGCCCATCCGCTGCCCGACAACCCGCTCGTGCGCCACTTCCAGGGCCTCGCCCGTGAGCTTGGCGTGGTGCTGCCGGTCAGCGTGTTCGAGCGCGCCAACCAGGCCTATTACAACTCGCTGGTGATGGTCGACGCGGATGGCGCGGCGCTCGGCGTCTATCGCAAGTCGCACATTCCGGAAGGTCCGGGCTACCACGAGAAGTTCTATTTCTCACCGGGCGACACGGGTTTCCGCGTCTGGCAGACCCGGTTCGGCACCATCGGCGTGGGCATCTGCTGGGACCAGTGGTTCCCCGAGTCGGCCCGCTGCATGGCCCTGCTCGGCGCAGACATCCTGCTGTATCCCACCGCCATCGGCTCCGAGCCGCAGGACGCCACGCTCGATTCGCGTGATCACTGGCAGCGCTGCATGCAGGGCCACGCCGCCGCCAACATGATGCCGCTGGTCGCCTCGAACCGCATCGGCGTGGAGCGGGGGCAGAAGTACGAGATGACCTTCTACGGCTCGTCTTTCATCGCTGACGCCACGGGCGCCAAGGTGGCCGAGGCGGATCGCACCTCCGAGGCCATCCTGACCGCCACGTTCGACCTCGACCAGTTGCGCGTGCAGCGCACCTCGTGGGGCGTGTTCCGCGATCGCCGGCCGGACCTGTACGGCCCGATCTTCGCGCTGGATGGCCGTGCCACCGGTTGAGTCCCATGCCTGACGCCGGCACGAGCTCCGCGCTGCAGTCCGCGTGCCTGCGCGGCCCCGTCGCCTGCGTCGATCTCGAGACCACGGGCGGCATGGCTGCGCATCACCGCGTCATCGAGGTGGGCATCGTGCTGCTCGAGCACGGCGAGATCGTCGAGGAATGGAGCACGCTGGTGCATCCCGGCATGCGTATCCCCGCGATGATCGCGTCGTTCACCGGCATCGACGACGCCATGGTCGCGGACGCCCCTCCGTTCGCCGACGTGGCGCATGAAGTCCGTCGCCGGCTCGAAGGCCGGCTCTTCGTCGCGCACAACGCGCGCTTCGACTACGGTTTCCTGCGGACCGAGTTTCGACGGCTCGGCGTGCGGTTCTCGGCGCCGGTCCTGTGCACGGTGAAGTTGTCGCGCGCGCTCTATGCCGAGCACCGGCGTCACAACCTCGACACGTTGATGGAACGTTTCTCGCTGTCGTGCGGGGCGCGGCACCGCGCGCTCGGCGATGCGCAGGTGCTGCCCGCGCTGCTCGGCGCCATGGAGTCCGGACGTGGTGCCGACGCGTTGCATGCAGCTGCGACGGAAGCGCTGCGCGAAACGCGTCTGCCCGCGCATCTGCCCCCTGAACTCGCCGACGATTTGCCCGAAGGCGCAGGCGTGTACCTGTTCCGGGACGACGCCGGTACCCTGTTGTACGTCGGCAAGAGCCGCAACATCCGCAGCCGGGTCTTCGAGCATTTTGCGGCCGAACACCGTTCCGGCAAGGAATCGAAGCTGACGCGCCAGGTGCGCCAGGTCGAATGGATCGAGACCGGCGGCGAACTCGGCGCGCTGCTGCTCGAATCGCGGCTGGTCAAGGAACTGGCGCCCACCGGCAATCGCAGGCTGCGCAAGCACACGGGGGACTGCGTGGTACGCCTGCAGCAGACCGAACACGGCCTGCGGCCCGCGGTCGTCCCGATCGACGACGTGCCGCGCATCGATGCCGATGAGCCGGTCTTCGGGCCCTTCCGCACCGAGAAGGATGCCTGGCGTGCGGTCGAGGGCAAGGCGCGCGAGGCCGGGCTGTGCCTGAAGACCCTCGGGCTCGAAAGCGGCGAGGGCAGTTGCTTCGCCTTCCAGGTGCGCAAGTGCCGCGGCGCCTGCGTCGGCAAGGAGCCACGCGCGCTGCACGACGCGCGCATGCAGATGACGCTGGCGCCGCTACGGTTCAAGGCGTGGCCTTTTGCCGGCGCGATCGGCATCCGCGAACCCGCACCTGCCGGGCAGGGCGTGCAGATCCACGTGCTCGACCGCTGGTGCCACCTCGGCACGGCGCGTGACGACGACGAAGTGCAGGCGTTGCTGCGCGCAGACGCTACCGCGGCGTTCGACGCAGACAGCTATCGCATCATCGGACGAGCCTTGCAGGACGTGCGTCCGCGCGACCTCCTGCAGTTTCCTGCGCGGCAGGAGTCCGCTTGAACCAGACCAGCGTTACCGACCAAACCCCCGCCACGACCAGCGCGCGCCATCGGTTCTTCGCCGCCTGCCCGCTCAACGTCGCGGACATGCTCTCGGCCGAACTGCGCGAAGTGGGCGTGGACGTCATCCGCGAGCACCCGGCGGGCGTCAGCTTCGAGGGGCCGCTCGCGAGCGCCTACCTCGCCTGCCTGCATTCGCGCACGGCAAGTCGCGTGCTGCTCACGCTGGCCGACTTGAACGCGAGCGATCCCGACGTGATGTACCGCGGCCTGCTCGAATTGCCGTGGGAAAGCCACGTGGGTTCGGACGGCACCTTCGCCGTGAGCGTCGTCGGCGAATCGCCGCAGTGGTTGCGCCACACGCAATTCGCGGCGCTGCGCGCCAAAGACGCCATCGTCGACCGCATGCGCGAACACACGGGCGAGCGTCCCAACGTCGACCTGGCGGCGCCCGACCTGCGCGTGAGCCTGCGCTTCGCCAAGGAGCGCGTTACGGTCGGCATCGACCTGAGCGGCGAACCGTTGCATCGGCGCGGCTATCGGCAGTTGGGCGTCGAAGCGCCGCTCAAGGAAAATCTCGCCGCGGCGCTGCTGCTGCGTTCGGGTTGGGCCACGATGGCGGCGGAGGGTGCCGCGTTCTACGACCCGATGTGCGGGTCGGGGACGCTCGTGATCGAGGCCGCGATGATCGCTGCGCACATCGCGCCGGGACTGCTCCGCAAGCGTTTCGGTTTCGAGCGCTGGCTGCAGCACGACGCGACGCTGTGGCAGGAGCTGCGGCAGGCAGCAGAGGGCGAACGCCGGCTCGACGTGCTGGAGGGTGGCCGCTGCGCCGGCAGTGACCGCGACCAGTCCGCCATCCGCGCGGCAATCGCGAACGCCAATCGCGCGGGCCTCGGCAACCACCTGGTCTTCGATCGTCGCGATCTCTCGAACCTGCCGGCCACGACCCACGCCACCGGCCTGGTCGTCGTCAATCCGCCCTACGGTGTGCGCATCGGCGATCCCGAGCAGATCGAGACGCTGTACGCGAACCTCGGCGACAAGCTGCTGCGCTGCTTTCCCGGCTGGGAAGCGGGCGTCTTCACTGGCGATCCGCCCTTGGGACGCGCGCTGGGCTTGCGTGCCTATCGCTCGCACACCCTGTACAACGGCGCGCTCGAATGCAGGCTGCTGCGGTTCCAGCTCGACGAATCGGCAAAGGAACCGGATCCCGGCGAGGTGCGCGCGGCACGGCTCGCAGCGGCCCGCAGCCGCCCGGGCTCCGTCATGTTCGGCAATCGCCTGCGCAAGAACGTGGCGAAGCTCGCGTCTTGGACGAAGCGCGAGGAGATCGCGTGTTATCGCGTGTACGACGCCGACATGCCCGAGTACTCCTTTGCCATCGACGTCTATGGCAACGACGAGCGCTGGGTGTGCGTGCAGGAGTACGCGGCACCCTCCAACATCGAGCTGGAACTGGTCCGCTCGCGGCGCGACGAAGCACTGGCCGTGATCCCCGAGGTGCTCGGTATTCCGGTCGAGCGCATGGTACTGCGCGTGCGCAAGCGCCAGAAGGCCGGTGAGCAGTACGAGAAGCTCGCTGCCGACCAGCAGTTTCATGCGGTGCGCGAGGGGCGCTACCGCCTGCTCGTCAACTTCACCGACTATCTCGATACCGGCTTGTTCCTGGATCACCGCATCACGCGCACACGGTTGGGTGAATGGGCGCAGGGCAAGCGCTTCCTGAACCTGTTTGCCTATACCGGCGCAGCCACCGTGCACGCCGTCGGCGGCGGTGCGGTCGCGTCGACCACCGTCGACATGTCGAACACGTACCTTGACTGGGCTTTGCGCAACCTGGAGCTCAACGGGTTGCGCGGTCCGGCCCATGAGTTCGTGCAGGCGGACTGCCTGGCGTGGCTCGAGTCGCAGACGAGCCGCATGCGTCCGCCGGCCTATGACCTGATTTTCATCGATCCGCCGACACATTCGCGGTCGAAGCGCATGCAGCGCGAATTCGACGTGCAACTCGACCATGGCTGGCTGCTCACGACGGCGGCCAAACTGCTCGCGCCGGGCGGCATGATCGTGTTCTCGAACAACTTCCAGAAGTTCAAGCTGGACGGGGCAACGCTCGACGGTTTCGCGGTAGAGGACATCACGCGCGCAACCATTCCGCCGGATTTCGCGCGCAACCTGAAAATCCATGTCTGTTATGTTCTGCGTCCGAAACGTAGCTGAGGCTTGCCGACGGTGGAAATCTTCAAGACCTTCACGCTCGAGAGCGCGCACCGGTTGCCCAACGTGCCAGCCGGGCACAAGTGCGCGCGTGTCCACGGGCACTCGTTCCGCGTCGAACTGCACGTGGGAGGCCCGGTCGATCCGCACCTGGGCTGGGTGATGGATTTCGCCGAGATCAAGCAGGCGTTTGAGCCGCTGTTCCAGCGGCTCGATCATCGGTACCTCAACGACGTGCCGGGTCTCGACAACCCCACCAGCGAAAACCTGGCGCGTTACATCTGGCGTGAGCTGAAGCCGGCATTGCCGTCGCTGGTGCGCGTCGTCGTGCACGAGACCTGCACCAGCGGAGCGAGCCACACGGGCGAGCAAGGCTGAGGGCCTGGGCGGGCGCCGGTCCCACAAGGCGTCGTTGATGGACCCGTCGCTACATCGTCACCTGCATGTTAGCCGCTGCGTATTTCAGCGACCCGAACATCAGCAGGGTGGCTGCCAGCAGGCTCGCGGCGATGGCCAATCTGAAGGCCGAGTTGAGGTTCGAGGGTGAGCGCTTCATCGGGGCTACCGCCTTAGCCGTGTGGTGTGGCAAATCACTTGGTATCCCCCTGCGACGGCAGAGTACCTCAGATTTGCTGCGTTGCAGCACAGCGTGCATGAAGTTTTCGCTGTCTCTGGTGAGCGGCGCTCAACCTGTCGACAGGATCAGAGCAGGTCCTTGAGGCGGAACCACAACATCGCGAGCACGAGTCCAGGCATGCGCAGCGCCGGGCCGCCCGGAAAATCGTGATGCTTCAGCTGCGTGAACAGGTCGAAGCGTTCGGCCTGTCCCGCGATCGTCTCGGCCACCATCTGCCCCGCGATGCCGGTGAGTGCGATGCCGTGGCCCGAAAACCCCTGCAGGTAATACACGTTGGGCGCGAGACGGCCGAAATCCGGCGCGCGGCTCATGGTGATGTCGACGTGTCCGCCCCAGGCGTACTCCACGCGGGCGTCCGCCAGCGACGGGAACACGTTCAGCATCCGCTTGCGCGTCGCGTTGGCCGTGTTGAGCGCATCGCGGCCGGAATAGCTCACGCGGCCGCCGAAAAGGAGTCGGTCGTCGTCCGAGCAGCGGAAGTAGTCGAGCACGAAATTGACGTCGGAGACGGCAACGTTCGCGCGCACCAGTGACTCGAGCCGCGCGCGGCCGAGCCGTTCTGTGGCAATGATGTACGTGCCGACCGGCATGATGCGGTCGCGCAGGTGCTTCGAAATGTTTTCGTCGATGAAGGCGTTGCAGCAGAGCGCGACGTACTTCGCGCGGACCGAGGCGCCGCTGGCCGTGCGCACGCGAGCCGTGGCGCCGTGGTCGATGCCGACGACCATCGATTCCTCGTGAATCGTCACGCCGGCGGCTGCTGCCGCCGCGGCGAGGCCCAGCGTGTAGTTGAGCGGATGCAGGTGGCCGCTGCGCTCGTCGAGCAACGCACCGATGTAGCGCTCGGTATTCAGGACCTGTGCGAGCTCGGCGCGGTCCAGCCAGCGCGTGGACGTGTAGCCGTACTCGTCGACCAGTTCGTCCTGCCATGCGCGCAGCTCGGTTTCCTGCCGCGGCTTGATCGCCGCGTGCAGGTGGCCCCAGTGCAGGTCGCAGTCGATACGATGCTTCGCGACCAGGTTCTTGATCAGGTCGAGCGCCTCGACCGAGATGTCGAACATCTTCCTGGCGTCGGCCTTGCCCACCTGCGCCACGAGCTTGTCCTGGCTGCAGGCGTAGCCGACGATCGCCTGGCCGCCGCTGCGGCCCGAGGCGCCGTAGGCGATGCGGTTGCCCTCGAGCAGCACGACCTTGTAGCCGCGCTCGGCCAGGAACAGCGCGGTTGCGCAGCCGGCGATGCCGCCGCCGACCACGCAGACGTCTGCCTCGACGTCCCCCGCAAGCGGGGGGCGCACCGGTGCTGCATGGGCAGACGCGGCGTAGTACGAGTCGACGTGCGGAACGGTCATGGCAGTCTTCAGCTCGTCGTCAGGTACCAGTCGTAATCGATCGCCGGTACGTAGGAATTGAAATCCTGCATCTCGCCGCGGCGGGTCGCCGCGTACAGCCCGGCAAAACGCTCGCCCAGGTAATCCTTCGCGAACTGGCTGCGCTCGAAGACGCCGATCGCTTCGGGCCATGACTGCGGAATCGTGCAGGCGTCGTGTCGCGATAGGCATTGCCGGCGAGCACGGGGCCCGGATCGAGCTTGCGCGTGAGTCCCAGGTGCATGCCCGCCAGTACGATGGCCGACAGCAGGTAGGGGTTGGCGTCGGCGCCGGCGATGCGGTGCTCGACGCGCCGGCTGGCCGGCGGGCCGTGCGGCACGCGGAACGCAACGCCGCGATTGTTCACGGACCAGCTCGGGTTGAGCGGCACGTAGGCCTCGGGCTGGAAGCGGCGGTACGAATTGGCCGTGGGGGCGCAGATGGCGATCGCGTCGTTCATCGTGGCCGCGAGGCCGCCGATGGCATGGCGCAGGCGGTCGCTGCCCGTCGGGTCTTCGGCCTCGAATATGTTGCGGCCCTGCGCGTCGAGCACGCTCACGTGCAGGTGCGCGCCGCTGCCGGCGTGATCGCGGTAGGGCTTGGGCATGAAGGTCGCTTCCAGGCCGTGCTGCAAAGCCACGCCCTTTACCAGCCGCTTGAGGCGGATCGCGTGATCGCAGGCGAGCAGCGGGTCGTCGACGTGATGCAGGTTCACCTCGAACTGGCCCGGGCCGTACTCGGCGAGCACGGTGCCGACGGGCAGCTCCTGTGCACGCGCGGCCGTGTCGATCGCGCGCAGCACGTCCGAGTATTCGTCCAGTTCCTGCATCGAGTTGATCTGGGTCTTCACCTCGCGGCGGCCGGTCAGCGGCTGGCGCGGCGGTTGCGCGTGACCCTCGACCGTGCGCTCGCGATCGACGAGGTAGAACTCGAGTTCCACCGCCATCACCGGCTTGAGGCCGAGCGCGGTGAAGCGGGCCACCACGTTCTCGAGCACGTGCCGCGGATCGCCGTGGAACGGCGTGCGGTCGTGGTCGAACATCGTGACCTGCATCTGGGCGACGTGTTCGCCGAGCCAGGGCACGGGCACCAGCGTGCCGGGAATCGGCAGGCATACCCGATCGGCGTCGCCTTCGTCGAAGCCGAGCCCCGTCGACTGCACGGTGCCGCCGAGCACGTCGAGCGCAAACATCGAGCCGGGCAGCAGCAGGCCAGTGTGGTGCACGCCTGCGAGTTCTTCGACCGTGACGCGCTTGCCGCGCGGGATGCCCATCTGGTCCGCGAGCAGCAGGTCGACGAAACGCACTTCGCGGTGCAGCTCGAGCCAGGCGGCCGCCTGCGCAAATTCCGCAAACTGCGGCATGGAACACCCGTTGTTTAAGATTTAGCGACGATTCTGTCGTCGGGCAGCGGGCAGGATAGCCGTTCCGGCGCATGACCGGCAAGCCGCTGGAGTGCTGTCAAGACCGGCTCCAAGTCCATGTTTAGGCTGATTTTTGGCCGTTTTTTTGCGGTGCGCGGCGACGGCAGTGGGGTGGCTGTGGTTTAATCCCGCTCGTCCCTGAACGATGGCCCTGCAAGAGCCGTCTAGGATTTTAAACGTGGCTCGCCACAAACCAATCATCGGCATCCCGGCAGACCGCCGGCTACTGGGTCCGCACCCCTTCCACTGCGTGGGGGAGAAGTACATTGCCGCCGTCGCCGAGGCGGCCGCTGCGACCCCGGTCCTCATCCCCTCGCTGGGAGCGCGCGACCTCGACGATCTGCTGGCCGAACTCGACGGCATCCTGCTCACGGGCAGTCCGTCGAATGTCGAGCCCCATCGCTACCAGGGCCCGGCCAGCGAACCAGACACGCTGCACGATCCGCATCGGGACGAGACGACGCTGCCGCTGATCCCGCGCGCGATCGCGGCGGGCTTGCCGCTCTTCGCGGTGTGCCGCGGCTTCCAGGAGATGAACGTCGCTTTCGGCGGCACGCTCTGGCAGAAGGTGCAGGACGTGCCGGGCATGCGCGATCACCGCGAGGACAAAGAGCAGCCGCTCGACGTGCAGTACGCCCCGGCGCACGAGGTCGAGCTGGTCGGTGGCGGCTTCCTGCACGGCCTGGCCGGCACGGACCGCGTCCACGTCAACTCGCTGCACGCGCAGGGCGTGCAGACGCTCGGCCGCGACCTCGAGATCGAGGCGCGCGCGCCCGACGGCCTGATCGAGGCTTTCCGTGTGCGCAAGGCGCCGGGCTTCGCGCTCGCCGTGCAGTGGCACCCGGAGTGGCAGGTCATGAAGAACCCTTTTTCACGCGCGCTGTTCGCCGCCTTCGGCGACGCGGCGCGTGCACGCATCAACGCACGGAAATGAGAGCATGAGCACCCCCATCCAGCAGTTTTTCAAGGAACACGGCATCTCGGAAGTCGAGGCCGTGGTCCCCGACATGGCCGGCATTGCGCGCGGCAAGGTGATGCCGGCGATGAAGTTCGCCGAAGACGAGGGCATGCGCATGCCCGAGAGCATCTTCCTGCAGACCGTCACCGGCGATTACCCCGACGACGACCGCGCGATCAGCCCTTCGGAAATCGACATCGTGCTGAAGGCCGACCCGAACACGACGCGTGTCGTGCCGTGGGCGGCCGAGCCCACGGCGCAGGTCATCCACGACAGCTACTACTCCGATGGCCGTCCGGTGACGATGGCGCCGCGCTACGTGCTGCGCCACATCCTCGACCTCTACGCGCAGAAGGGCTGGAAGCCCATCGTGGCGCCGGAGCTCGAGTTCTACCTGGTCGAGCCGAATATCGATGCCGACTATCCGCTCAAGCCGCCGGTGGGCCGCTCGGGTCGGCCGGAAATCGGCCGCCAGTCGTACAGCATCGCGGCCGTCAACGAGTTCGATCCGCTGTTCGACGACATCTACGCGTTCTGCGAAGCGCAGGAAATCGAGATCGACACGCTGATCCACGAGGACGGCGCGGCGCAGATGGAAATCAACCTGATCCACGGTGACGCGATGTCGCTCGCCGACCAGGTGTTCATGTTCAAGCGCACGGCGCGCGAGGCGGCCTTCCGCCACAAGATGTACGCGACGTTCATGGCCAAGCCGATGGCGCGCGAGCCGGGCAGTGCGATGCACATCCACCAGAGCATCGTCGACGCCAAGACCGGCAAGAACGTGTTCAGCGACAAGGACGGCAACCCGAGCCAGTTGTTCTTCTCGCACATCGCGGGCCTGCAGAAGTACCTGCCGCAGGCGATGGCGCTGTTCGCGCCGAACGTCAATTCGTTCCGCCGCATCATCCTGCGCCACCTTGCGCCCATCAACACGCAGTGGGGCTACGACAACCGCACCGCGGGGCTGCGCGTGCCGATCTCGAATCCCGACAATCGCCGCGTCGAGAACCGCCTCGCGGGCGCCGATGCCAATCCATATCTCGCGCTCGCCGCGTCGCTGGCGTGCGGGTACCTGGGCATGATGGAAGGCTTGAAGCCGTCGGAGCCGGTCTCGGGCAGCGCCTACGACCTGCCGTTCAACCTGCCGCGGAGCCTCGAAGAGTCGGTACGCCTGCTGCGCGACTGCCGCACGCTGATCGACATGCTGGGCGACCGCTTCGTGCTTGCCTACACGGCCGTGAAAGAGAGCGAGCAGGACACCTTCCTGCAGGTCATCAGCAGCTGGGAGCGCGAGCACCTGCTCCTGAACGTCTGACGACGTTCAGGAAGGGGTAGGGGCTAGGGGCTAGGGGCTAGTCGGAAGGGAACGTCCTCACCTCTCCCGCTGTGGCGGGAGAGGTCGGCCGCAAGGCCGGGTGAGGGCTCGCAAGGTCAGAGTTGCATCGCTTTCGAGGATCCACCGCACTTCCTATCCGACTAACCCCTAATCCCTAGCCCCTAGCCCCTTTGGACGACAACGGACAGAGCCCCTCATGAAGCCCACCCCCTACATCGCGGACCGCACCACCGCCCACTGGCAGGAACTCGACCGCCAGCATTACCTGCATCCGTTCACGGATTACAAGAACCTGCATGCGAAGGGGTCGCGCGTCATCGTCAAGGCCGAGGGCGTGTACCTGTACGACTCGGAAGGCAACCGCATGCTCGACGGCATGGCGGGATTGTGGTGCGTCAACCTGGGCTACGGTCGCAAGGAGCTCGCCGAGGCGGCCTACCGGCAGTTGCTCGAGCTGCCCTACTACAACAGCTTCTTCCAGACCGCCCATCCGCCGGCGATCGAACTTGCCAAGCAACTGGTCGACCTGACGCCGCCGCAGTTCAACCGGGTGTTCTTCACGGGATCGGGGTCTGAGGGCAACGACACCGTCGTGCGCCTGGTGCGCCGCTACTGGGACCTGCTCGGCCAGCCCGAGCGCAAGGTCATCATCAGCCGCGTCAACGCCTATCACGGCAGCACGATGGCCGGCGCGAGCCTCGGCGGCATGGGTTTCATGCACGAGCAGGGCGGCCTGCCGATCCCGGACATCGTCCACATCCCGCAGCCGTATTGGTACGGGGAGGGCGGTTCGCTGAGCCCCGCGGAGTTCGGCCTGAAGGTCGCACGCACGCTGGAGCAGAAAATCGTCGAACTCGGCCCGCACAAGGTCGCGGCGTTCATCGGCGAGCCGATCCAGGGCGCCGGCGGTGTGATCATCCCGCCGGACACGTACTGGCCCGAGATCCAGAAGATCTGCGACCGTTACGGCATCCTGCTGGTCGCGGACGAGGTCATCTGCGGCTTCGGCCGCACCGGCCAGTGGTTCGGGTCCAACCACTTCGGCATCCGGCCCGACCTGATGACGATCGCCAAGGGCCTGTCGTCGGGTTACCTGCCGATCGGCGGCGTCATGGTGGGCGACCGGATCGCCGAGGTGATCATCGACAAGGGCGGCGAGTTCGCCCACGGCTTCACCTACTCGGGCCACCCGGCTGCCTGCGCCGTGGCCAGCGTCAACCTGACCCTGATCCAGCAGGAGAGCCTGGTCACGCGCACGCACGACGAAACGGGCCCCTACCTCGCCAGGAAGTGGCGCGACATTTCGGAGCACCCGCTGGTGGGCGAGGCACGCTCGGTCGGCCTGATCGGCGCCCTGGAACTGGTCAAGGACAAGGGCACCCGGACCTTCTTCGACAACCGTGGCGAGGTGGGCACGATCTGCCGCGATTTCTGTTTCGAGAACGGCCTGATCATGCGCGCCGTGCGGGACACCATGATCATTTCGCCGCCGCTGGTGATCAGCCGCGAGCAGATCGACGAGCTGGCCGAGAAGGCCTGGACCTGCCTGGACCTGACCTACGCCCGCTGCAAGGCTGAGGGCCGCCTGTAGGCCGATTCCAGGCCGCCCGAATCTGGGGCAGGCCCGCCGCCATGCTGCACTTAAGTGCAGCATGCGGTGCTGCCCCCTAGCCACGGAAAAAATTCTTCGCTATACATCAGGCTTCGCGCCATCCGGTGCAGTTCGCAGCCAAGTACAGGGGTACCTCCAAGATGAGCAGCAGCATCCGTGCCGGGTTATTGAGCCTGGTGATCGCCACGGCCCTCGTGGGTTGTGGCAAGAAGGAAGAAGCCCCCCCTGCGGCCGACACGGCCGCCGCACCCGCCGCCGCGGCGCCTGCCGGCGCTGCCTCGACCGAGGAAAAGGTCGTCAACGTCTTCAACTGGTCGGACTACGTCGATCCCGCGACGCTCGAGCAGTTCACCAAGGAAACCGGCATCAAGGTCAACTACGACGTCTTCGACTCGAACGAAGTACTCGAGACGAAGCTGCTGGCCGGCAACACGGGCTACGACGTGGTCGTGCCGTCCGCATCCTTCATGGAGCGCCAGATCAAGGCGGGCGTCTTCATGAAGCTCGACCGCAGCAAGCTCTCCAACTGGGGCAACATGGATACCGAGATCATGCAGCGCGTCGCGCTGCACGACCCGGGCAACGAGCATTCCGTGAATCAGTTCTGGGGCACTGACGGCATCGGCTACAACGAGGGCAAGGTCAAGGCGATCGACCCGAACGCGCCGGTCGACAGCTGGGACCTGGTGTTCGATCCGAAGTGGGCCGCCAAGTTCAAGGATTGCGGCATTTCGGTGCTCGATGCGCCGAGCGAGATGGTCGGGGTCGCGCTGGCCTACCTGGGCAAGGACCCGAACAGCCAGAGCGAGGCCGACCTGAAGTTGGCCGAGGAGCTGCTGCTCAAGATCCGTCCGTACATCCGCATGATCCACAGCTCCAATTACATCGACGCGCTCGCGAACGGCGAGCTCTGCATTGCGGTGGGCTGGAGCGGCGACGTCCTGCAGGCGCGCGACCGCGCAGCCGAGGCTGGCCAGGGCAACGTGATCAAGTACACGATCCCGAAGGAAGGCACCATCATCTGGTTCGATATGTACGCGGTCCCGGCCGATGCCAAGCACCCGGACAACGCGCATGCGTTCATCAATTTCATGATGCGTCCGGAGATCGCCGCGGCCAATTCCAACTTCGTCAACTACGCCAATGGCAATGCGGCTTCGGTCTCGCTGATCAATGAGGCCGTCCGCAACGATCCGGGCATTTTCCCGTCGGCGGAAGTCAAGGCCAAGCTGTTCCCGGACCTCGCCGAGACCCCTGAGTTCACGCGCCTGCTGAACCGGTCGTGGACCCGGTTCACCACCGGCAAGTAAGCGAGCCCGGGTTTTCCCTACACAGCGGGGCGGTTGGATACGATCCGGCCGCCCCGTTTTCGATTTGCACCTCCGCGAGCAAGCCATGCAGCACCTGACATTCAAAGCCGTCGCGATCGCAGGCCTTGCCCTGCTGCTCGCCGCCTGCGGCAGCGGCAAGGACACGACTGGAGACGAAGCGACCCATGCGGCCGGCGGAGGGCAGGGCAGCGGCGCGATCGTCAATGTCTACAACTGGTCGGACTACATCGACCCCGAGGTCATCAAGAGCTTCGAGCAGGAAACGGGCATCAAGGTCCGTTACGACGTGTTCGACTCGAATGAAGTGCTCGAGACCAAGCTGCTGACCGGCAATTCAGGCTACGACGTGGTCGTTCCCAGCGCCTACTTCCTCGAGCGGCAGGTCACCGCGGGTGTCTTCGCGCCGCTCGACAAGACGAAGCTGCCCGGGCTAGCCAACGTCGATCCAGACCTGGCCAGGAGCGCGGCGCGCCACGATCCGGATAATGCGCACTCGGTCGTCTACATGTGGGGAACCACCGGCATCGGTTACGACCGGGCCAAGGTGGCGGCCATCATGCCGGACGCGCCCCTCGACAGCTGGCAGCTGATTTTCGATCCGGCGATCCTGTCCCGCTTCAAGGATTGCGGCGTCTCGATGCTCGATGATCCGACTGACATGATCGGCACGGCGCTGCTCTACCTGGGCAAGGACCCGAACAGCGAAGCCGAAGCTGACCTCAAGGCAGCCGAGGCGGCCCTGATGAAGATCCGGCCCTACCTGCGGACCATCCACAGTTCGCAGTACATCGAGCAGCTCGCCAATGGCGAGCTTTGCATCGTCGTGGGCTACAGCGGCGACGTGCTGCAGGCCAGCGATCGCGCAGAGGAGGCGGGCAAGCCTCTCGACATCGGCTACTCGATCCCGCGCGAAGGCGCGCTGATGTGGTTCGACACGCTCGCCATTCCCGTGGACGCCGCACACAAGGACGCTGCGCACCGCTTTATCGACTACCTGCTCCGGCCAGAGGTCGCAGCGAAGAATTCCAACTTCGTGAACTACGCCAATGCGAACAGCAAGGCGACCGAACTGGTCAATGAGGAGCTGCGCAACGACGCCGGCATCTATCCGCCGGCGGACGTCAAGGCGCGCCTGCAGCCGAGCGTGGCCAAGTCCGCCGAATTCACCCGTGAACTCAATCGCACCTGGACCCGCTTCATGACCGGCAGCTGATCGTCGGCGCCGCGATCCACCCCTCCAGCACGAGACGTTATGGCCACCTCACCGCGCGCTACGCAGCAGAAGTTCCAGCCCTGGACCGATCCCGACGCCAAACCCTACGTGCGAATCGAGAAGGTCACCAAGAAATTCGGTGACTTCATCGCCGTCGACGACGTCTCGCTCGAGATCTACAAGAAAGAGATCTTCTGCCTGCTCGGCGCCTCGGGCTGCGGCAAGACCACGCTGCTGCGCATGCTCGCTGGCTTCGAGCGGCCGACGTCCGGCAAGATCTACATCGACGGCGTCGACATGACGCTGATCCCGCCGTACGAGCGGCCGGTCAACATGATGTTCCAGTCGTACGCGATCTTTCCGCACATGACGGTGGAGCAGAACGTGGCGTTCGGCCTGAAGCAGGAAGGCTTGCCCAAGGACGAGATCACGCAGCGCGTCAACGACATGCTGAACATGGTCAAGCTCGGCCCGTTCGGCAAGCGCAAGCCGCACCAGCTGTCCGGCGGCCAGCGCCAGCGCGTCGCCCTCGCGCGCGCGCTCGTCAAGAAGCCCAAGCTGCTGCTGCTCGACGAGCCGCTGGCGGCGCTCGACAAGAAACTGCGCGAGCACACGCAGTTCGAGCTGATCAACATCCAGGAGACCCTGGGCGTCACTTTCGTGGTCGTCACCCACGACCAGGAGGAGGCGATGACGCTCTCGACGCGCATCGGCCTGATGAATCACGGCGAGATCGTCCAGGTCGGCACCCCCGACCAGATGTACGAATACCCCAATTCGCGGTTCGTGTCCGAGTTCATCGGATCGGTGAACATGTTCGAGGGTCGGCTGGTCGACGACGAGCCGTCGTTCGTCCGCATCGCCTGCGACGACCTCGAGGCGCCGATCTACGTCGACCACGGCGTGAGTTCCGCGCCCGATGCGACCGTCTGGGCGGCGATCCGGCCGGAAAAGATCACGATCAGCCGCGAGAAACCGGCGGAAGCGGACAACTGGGCGAGCGGGGTGGTGCAGGACATCGCGTACATGGGCGACATGTCCATCTACCTGCTGCGGCTCGATTCCGGCAAGGTCGTGCGGGTGACGCAGCCCAATGCGTATCGCCACGCCGACGACCGCATCACCTGGGATGAGCGGGTTTACCTGCACTGGCACGCGACCAGCCCGGTGGTGGTGACCAAATGATCCAGCGTCTGTGGCGGCGGTTGCCGAACGGGCGCTCGCTGGTGACGGCGGTGCCCTACCTGTGGCTGCTGCTGTTCTTCCTGATCCCGTTCGCGATCGTGCTCAAGATCAGTTTCTCGAGCACGCTGATCGCGATGCCGCCGTACGAACCCTTGCTGCACTGGACGGCCGAGCAGGTCCTGCAGATCAAGCTCAACCTGGGCAACTACGCGTTCCTGGTCGAGGACAACCTGTACTGGATGGCCTACCTGAACTCGATCAAGGTGGCGGCGGTCTCGACGTTGCTCTGCCTGCTGATCGGCTATCCGATTGCGTACTCGATCGCCCGCAGCAGCCCGTCGATGCGCAACATCCTGATGTTGCTGATCGTGCTGCCGTTCTGGACCTCGTTCCTGCTGCGCGTGTACGCGTGGATCGGCATCCTCAAGAACAACGGGCTGCTGAACAACTTCCTGATGTGGATCGGGGTGATCGACCAGCCGATCCAGATGCTGCAGACCGACTTCGCGGTTTACGTCGGCATCGTCTATTCGTACCTGCCGTTCATGATCCTGCCGCTGTACGCCAACCTCGAGAAAATGGATCTCACGCTGCTCGAGGCGGCGGCCGACCTGGGCTGCAAGCCCTGGCAGGGCTTCCTCAAGATCACCTTGCCGCTGTCGGTGCCCGGCATCATCGCCGGCTGTCTGCTCGTGTTCATCCCGGCCGTGGGCGAGTTCGTCATCCCGTCGCTGCTTGGCGACCCGGGCATGCTGATGATCGGCAAGGTGCTGTGGACCGAGTTCTTCAATAACCGCGACTGGCCGGTGGCAAGCGCCGTGGCGATCGCACTGCTCATGTTCCTGGTCATCCCGATCATGTACTTCCAGCGCGCGCAGGATGCCGAGGCGGGCGGGGGAGTGCACCGATGAACCAGGGGCGCAGCTGGTTTCGCACGATCGTCCTCGCATTGGGATTCGCGTTCCTCTACATCCCGATCGCGTCGCTGGTGTTCTATTCGTTCAACAAGTCGCGGCTGGTGACGGTGTGGGGCGGCTTCTCGACCAAGTGGTACGGCGAGCTGCTGCGCAACGAGCAGATCCTGAACGCCGCCTGGCTCAGCCTCAAGGTGGCCGCGATCTCTGCGACGCTCGCAGTGGTGCTCGGCACGCTGGCGGGCATGGTGCTGGCGCGTTTCGGGCCCTTCAAGGGACGCACGCTGTTCTCGGGCCTGACAACCGCGCCGCTGGTCATGCCAGAGGTGATCACGGGCCTGTCGCTGCTGCTGCTGTTCGTGACGATGGAGCAGATCATCGGCTGGCCCAAGGGCCGCGGCATGACGACCATCATCATCTCCCACATCACTTTCACGATGGCGTTCGTGACGGTCGTGGTGCAGTCGCGCCTGGCGCAGATGGACGATTCGCTCGAGGAAGCCGCGATGGACCTCGGCGCGCGCCCGCACAAGGTGTTTTTCCTGATCACGCTGCCGATCATTTTCCCGGCGCTCATGTCCGGCTGGCTGCTCGCGTTTACGCTGTCGCTCGATGACCTCGTCATTACCAGTTTCGTCGCCGGGCCCGGCTCGAGCACCCTGCCGATGGTGATCTTCTCGAAGGTCCGCCTCGGCGTCAGTCCCGACATCAATGCGCTGGCGACGATCCTGGTCGCCATCGTCGCGGTGGGCGTGCTGATTGCGGGTTTCGCGATGGCGCGGCAGCAGAAGATCCGCGATCGCGACGCGCAGATGGCGCTGGCCGCCAACCAGCAGATGATCGAAAGCCTGAAGAAAGGGTGATTGCGCCGTGCTGGAAGACAACAAGGACGACGGCGACCTGACGTTGCGGCTGGCCTTCGACGTCGGCGGCTCGTACATCAAGGCAGGGCTCGTTCACATCGAATCCGGGCTCGTCATGGGCGAGACGCAGCGACGCGCCACGCCGCCGGGCGCAACGCCGGAAGCGGTGCTGGAACTGCTGGTGGCCATGGCGCAGGAACTGCCGTCGAGCGGCCCGGTCGGCCTTGCGTTTCCGGCCGTGGCCAAGCAGGGCGTGGCCTGGACTGCAGCGAACATCGACAAGCGCTGGATCGGCATGAACGTGCAGGCGCACCTGCAGGCCCGCTTGCAGCGCCCGGTGGCGTTCCTGAACGACGCCGACGCGGCGGGCATCGCGGAAATGAGTCGCGGTGCCGGTCGCGACCGTGCCGGCACCGTCATGGTCATCACGCTCGGCACGGGCATCGGCACGGCCCTGTTCGTGGATGGCCGGTTGCTGCCGAACACCGAACTCGGACACCTCGAGGTCCGTGGCAAGGAGGCCGAGCATCGCGCGTCGGCGAAGATCAAGGCCGACAAGCAGCTGGACTGGGTGGACTGGGCCGCAGAGGTGAATGCGGTGCTGGCGGCGTATCACGCGCTGCTGTGGCCGGACGTGTTCATCATTGGCGGAGGCGTCACGGAAAACTGGCAGCACTTCGGGCCGCTGCTCAACAGCCGGGCCGAGATCGTGCCGGCGGCGTTCGGCAATGACGCGGGCATCGTCGGCGCCGCGATGGCGGCGGAAGCGCTCGTCCGCTGATCGTTCGTGTGTTGAGCGACTGTTTCGACGCGTTCCCTTGGTGCGCTGAATGGATGAGATCAGGCAGCACCGGGCCAAGGCGGTTTCGCCTTGGCCCGCAGTGACAGGCCGTAGCTGGCCGTCACTGCAATGCCTGCAAGGACCGCGGCGGACCCGCCTGCGACAGCCAGCGGAATCGGCGCGAACGCCCACAATACCGCATAGACGAGCCCGCTCAGCACCAGGGACCAGCCAGCCACCCGCCTGAGCTGACGGGCGCAGACACTTGGGACGAAGGCCTTGGGCAGGCGATTGCCGAACCAGGCGATCATGAGTCCGTTGGCGCCAATGACGATCCTGGTCACCGTGTCGGTGTCGATGTAGCCCGACCTGCGCGCGAAAGTTGCGCACAATGCCAGGACCACGATGCCGACGCCCCAGGCGAGGCTTCCAGTGACTTCGTGGTTCATCTCCTTGTTCATCGTGCAACCCCCTTCCTGGACTTCGGCGCCTCTGCGCCCAGACCGAATGAATGGACGAAGCCCAGCAATGCTTCTTCGAGCACCGAAAGCTTAAGGTGATAAATGACGGACTTGCCGGCCTTCTCGGCGTGCACCAGGTCGGCCTCTTTCAGCACGGCGAAGTGCGCCGACATCGTCGGCTTGGAGACGTTGAACTGGTCGCTGAGTTCGCCCGCGCTCAGCGGCCCTCGACGCAGAAGCTGCAGCACCCGCCGGCGGGTAGGATCGGAAAGGGCTTTGAACACCAGGCTCATTATGTGATGATTAGCTAACCATCGAAATGTGTCAAGGGTGATCTGCCGCGTATACGAGCCAGACGCTCTGTATGAGGGTTTCTGTCGGGGTCTTTGGCCATGGCCACTTCGGGGTCGTTCGTTCCGCTACAGGTCCGCTTTCCGGAACGAACCCTGCGCGGGACGCTGTGTCTGCTAGCGTACAGACGGACCGGTACGGGCTGTACATGATCACTTGATGCTGCACCCCCTCAGCGCTACTTTGAGCCCAGATGGAAATTGACCGGACGGACAGGATGTCAATCGCACTCTTATCGACACTTCCGGCCGCGGGCCGCCGCACCCCGCTTGAATTGTCCGATCCGGCAGAGTGGGTCGCGAAGGCCATGCGGTGGCTGCCTGGTCGTCCGGCCCCTGGTGTCTGCATTCCAATCAGCGTTTATGTCGCCGGATCGAATATCGGGGTGCACGAGTGATGCCCGAGCGCGAGTCGCAGGTGATCGGGCACGATTTGAAGCTGGCGGAGTTCATCACTCGCAACATGCAACCCATCCTGACGAAGTGGGAGGCGTTTGCTGCCACGCGACTGCCCGCGGCTGAGCACATGCGCCCGTTCGAACTGCAGGATCACGCCCGCAAGATCCTCGAGGCCGTGGTCACGGACCTGGGAAACCTGCAGACGCCAGAGGCGCAAGAGGCCAAGTCCATGGGGCTCGCGTCGCTGCCCTTTGCAGCACCCGAGACTGCTGCGCAGACTCACGCCGTGCTGCGTGCGAAGAGTGGCTTCGACATCAACCAGCTGGCGTCCGAATACCGCGCGCTTCGCGCCAGTGTCCTGAGCCTGTGGACGGAGGCGTGCTACCCGGCCGACCCGCCGGTGGCCGATGTCATTCGATTCAGCGAGGCGATCGACCAGGCCCTGGCGGAATCGATCGCGTTCTTCAGTGCTCACGTGGAGCAGGCACGCAACCTGCTGATCGGCATGTTGAGTCACGACTTGCGCACCCCGCTGCAGACCATCCAGATGACTGCTCGTCACATGCAGCACCTCAAGACGCCGGACGAGATTGCCGAGGCCGCAGCCCGCATGATCCGCAGTGGCATGCGGATGAACGCGCTGCTCGACGACTTGCTTGATTACAACCGCACGACCCTGGGACTTGGCCTTCGCATCCGCGTGGCCCCGGCGGCCATCGATCTGGGCTCGGTATGTGCCGATGTGATCGGGCAGATTCGCGGTGCCTACCCCGGGCACGTGATCGAGCTCGGGGTTGTCGGCGACTGCTCGGGCTCCTGGGACGCGGGGCGAATCCAGCAGATGCTCAGTAACCTGGTGGTGAATGCCCTCCATTACGGCGCGACGGGCCCGCCCGTGCGCGTGTCGCTGCAGGGAAGCGCGCCGGCCGAGGTCCGCGTGGAGGTGGCAAACAGCGGGCCGGCGATCGATCCTGCAGTCCTCAAGCGGATGTTCGAGCCGCTGCAACGAGGATCGTCCAGTGCGGTCGCGAACGATGCGGGCATCGGCTTAGGGCTGTTCATTGCCAGCGAAATCGCGAAAGCCCACGGTGGCGAGCTCACGGTAACGTCAGACGACCTCCAGACGGCGTTTGTCGCGCGCCTGCCGCGCCTCGGATAGCACTCGGGTAGGCGCATTGATCGGCAGGTTTGCCGACTGTGCCATTGTGCCTGGCGCCCCGCGAGCGCTACCTACGAGTCATGACAAACGACCCCGAGTTCGGGTGCGAGCTCCTCCACCGCATCCGCTCGATCGATCACGTTGCCTGCGTCGAGGCGGCGGCAGGCGCGGACGTCACGCCTGCGGTGCATGCCGGGCACCCTCAAGTGCTGGTGGTGGACGACGACCGCGATACCGCCGATTCCATTGCCGACTGCCTGCGAATTTTTTGCGATTTCGGCGTGACCGTGGCCTATCGCGGCTCGGATGCGATGCAGGTCATGGAGACGTCACATCCGGACGCGGTTGTGCTCGACATCGGCATGCCCCAGATCGACGGTCTGCAGGTGGCACGGTGGATTCGCCTCCGGCCGTGGGGCCGTACCGTTCCCTTGATCGCTCTCACGGCGTGGAGCCAGCCTGCTGACCGGCAACGGACATCGGCCGCGGGCTTCGATCTGCACCTGACCAAGCCGGTCGACCCGGATCATCTTGGAATGGAACTGCGCGCCCTGATCGCTTCGGCACCCGACAGGCAGTGAGGGAGAGCACGGTCGGTTGGTCGTGCTTTACCAGGCCTGCGCGGACGGCATTCCGAGCGTTGCGAGCAGTGGCTGGATCGCGGACACTCGCTCACTGGAGTTGCCGGCCACGAACCGACCTTCCACGGTTGCAGCTGGCGCGGCAGGAGTGTTGCCTTGCGAAAGCTCATCGCGTCCACGTTCGTGTCCCTCGACGGCGTCATGCAGGCACCCGGCGGGCCTGAGGAGGACCCGACACAGGGGTTCGCTCTGGGAGGCTGGACGTTCGCCTATTGGGACGAGGTGATGAACCAGTCGATGTCGGGCTTCGATGGCGTTGATCGGGAACTGGTGCTCGGTCGCAAGACCTACGAAATTTTCGCGGCGTACTGGCCTGTCCAACCCGACGACCATCCGATTGCGAGGACATTCAACGCCGCCAGAAAGCACGTGGCGACCCGCACCGTGCAATCGCTGCAATGGAACAATTCGTCGATACTGGGTGTCGACATCGTGGCCGCCGTCAGCGCACTCAAGGCACAGCCCGGGCACGACCTGCAGATCATCGGCAGCGGCAACCTGATTCAGGCGCTCCAGGCCGCGTCGCTCATCGACGAGTACAACGTCTGGACCTTCCCGGTGGTCCTTGGGGCTGGCAAGCGCTTGTTCGGTGAGGGTGCCAGGCCCTGTGCCCTGCGGCTCGTGGCGTCTAGGCTTTCGACCACCGGCGTCGTCATGAGCACCTACGTGCCAGATGGCGACATCCACCTCGGCACGCTTGGCTAGAATGGCGCGCATGCGCCCGCCGATCGACAGCAAGCTGCCGCGCGTCGGCACCACGATCTTCACGGTGATGTCGCGTCTCGCCGCCGAGCACGGCGCCATCAACCTGTCGCAGGGCTTTCCCGACTTCGAGCCGCCCGCGCGCTTGCTCGACCTCGCCAACGAGCACATGCACCGGGGCGGAGCCGCCGCCAACCAGTACGCGCCGATGGCCGGGCTGCCGCGCCTGCGCGAGGCGATCGCGGCCAAGGTGGCCGAGTACTACGGCGCGCAGGTCGATCCGGAGACCGGCGATCACCGTCACCGCGGGTGGCACGGAGGCCCTGTTCTGCGCGATCCACGCGCTCGTCCGCCAGGGCGACGAAGTGGTGCTGCTGGATCCCGCCTACGATTCCTACGCCCCGGCGGTCGAACTCGCCGGTGGCCGCGCCGTGCGCGTGCCATTGGTGCGTCCAGGCTTCGGGATCGACTGGCAGCGGCTGCGCGACGCACTCGGGTCGCGGCGCGTGCGGCTGTTGATCCTGAATTTCCCGCACAACCCCAGCGGTGCGACCCTGTCGGCGGCCGACCTCGACCAGTTGGCGGGGTTGTTGCGTGGTACGGAGGCGTTCGTGCTGTCGGACGAGGTCTACGAGCACATGCTGTTCGACGGGCGCAGGCATCACAGCATGCTCACGCATCCTGAGCTCGCGGATCGCAGCCTGGTCGTCTCATCGTTCGGCAAGACCTACCATGCGACCGGCTGGAAAGTCGGCTACTGCGTCGCGCCCGCGGCACTCACGGACGAGTTCCGGAAGGTGCACCAGTTCGTGCAATTCGTCGTCGCGACACCGTTGCAGGCCGCCATCGCGGATTTCATGTTCGAGAGCCCACGACATGCCCGCGAGCTGCCTGGGTTCTACCAGCGCAAGCGCGATCATTTCGCGGGGTTGCTTGCCGGAACACGATTCAAGTTCGAGCCGGCTCACAGCACGTACTTCCAGCTGGTCGATTACTCGGCGGTGAGCGACCTGCCCGACACCGAGTTCGCGCGCTTGCTCACGACTCGGCACGGGGTCGCCGCCATCCCGATTTCGGTGTTCTTCGACGACCCCCGGACGATGACGGACCGCATGGTCCGTTTCTGTTTTGCCAAGCACGAGGCCACGCTCGAGGCGGCGGCCACCAAGTTGAGGTTGCTATGAGCGCAAACCTGCGTGTCACCATGATCCAGGCCGACCTCGCCTGGCAGGACCCGATCGCCAACCGCCGCGAGCTGGCGGCGCATTTCCGTGGGCTCGCGGGCCACACCGACCTGATCGTGCTGCCGGAGATGTTCACGACCGGCTTCTCGATGGACGCTGCCACGCTCGCCGAACCGATGGACGGCGCGACCCTCGGCTGGCTGCGCGAGGAGGCCGCCGCTGTCGGGTGCGCGATCACGGGCAGCCTGATCGTCGCCGAGGGCGGGCGGCACTTCAACCGACTGGTCTGGGCGGCGCCCGACGGCCGGTTCGCCCATTACGACAAACGCCACCTGTTCCGCATGGCGCGCGAGCATGAGCACTACGCCGCGGGCAGCGAACGCCTCACGGTCGAGCTCAAGGGCTGGCGGATCTGTCCGCTCGTCTGTTACGACCTGCGGTTCCCCGTCTGGAGCCGCAACCGCGACGACTACGACGTGTTGCTCTACGTTGCCAACTGGCCGGCGCGGCGTCGCACGGCCTGGAGCGCGCTGTTGCGTGCGCGGGCCATCGAGAACGTCTGCTACGTCGTCGGCGTCAACCGCGTGGGCAAGGACGGCAACGGCGCGAGCTACGCCGGCGACAGCGTGGCGCTCGACTTTCTCGGGCAGGTGCTCGGCGGCGACCGCGGCGGCGATTTCGTCGAGACGGTCGTGCTGGACCGTGAGTCGCTCGCCACGTTCCGTCGCGACTTCCCCGTGCACCTCGATGCGGACGATTTCGTGCTGCAGGCCGGGACACCATGAAACAGCGCACGCGCGTCACGCATCCGCCGGCCGTCGTGGTGCCAGCGGACAACCGTCCGCTGGTCGCGCCGATCTACCAGTCGGTCAAGTTCACCTTCGATGCAGTAGACGAAACGCTCGACCTGTTCCATGGCAAGCGGCCGGGTTTCTACTATTCGCGGATCTCCAACCCGACGCTGCGGCAGCTCGAGTTGCTGCTCGCCGAGCTGCAGGGTCGCGATGCGTGCCTGTTGACGGGGTCGGGGGTCGCAGCGCTTTCGATGCCGCTGCTGGCGCTGCTCAAGGCGGGCGATCACGTCGTTTACTTCGCGGAGATGTATCCGCCGACGCGGGAGCTGGTGGGGAAGCTGCTGCGGCGGTACGGCGTGACGAGCACGATGCTCTCCATCGACGACCTGGCGGGCCTCGAGCGCGTGCTGGCCGCGACGCCGACGCGCCTGGTATTGCTCGAGTCGCCGACGAACCCGGTGCTCAAGATCGTCGATCTCGAGCGCGCCACGTCGATCGCGCGCCGCCACGGCGCGCTGACGCTGCTCGACAACACGCTGGCCGGGTTCCACAACCATGGGCAGTTCGACGTCGACTTGTTCGCCCACAGCCTCACCAAGTATGCGTCCGGGCATGGTGACGTGATGGGCGGCGCGATCATCGGCCGTGCCGAGCTGATCGACACGATGCGCGACGACATCGGCATTCTCGGTCCGACGCTCGATCCGCACGCGGCCTTCCTGCTGCAGCGGGGCATGAAGACCTATTTCGTGCGCTGGGAAGCGCAGTGCCGCAACGCCCGGGCCGTGGCCGAGCACCTGGCGCGTCACCCCCGCGTGCAACGCGTCCGCTATCCGGGGCTTGCGCAGGATCCGTACGCAGCGCTCGCCAGCCGGCAGATGCACGATTACGGCACCATCGTCACGTTCGACCTCGAGGGTGGCATCGACGCCGGCTCGCGATTCTGTGAAGCCCTGCAACTGTTCGCGATCACTGCGAGCCTGGGTTCCACCGAGTCGCTTGCCGTGCCGCCGGCACTGCAGCAGCCGCCGCGCGGCATGACGGCCGAGCAGCGGCGCTGGACGGATATCGGCCCCGGCACCGTTCGACTGTCCATCGGCCTGGAGGACATCGACGACCTGCTCGAGGACCTCGACCGCGCGTTGGGCTCGCCCGGCCAGGGCTAGCCGTGCGGGACTCTCTGCTATGCTCCACGGAAAGCAGGGGTGTGGCACCAGGCAATGGACGCCGCGAGCCTTCAACAGGGATTCAGAGTCGGTGACTGGCTCATCGAGCCACGCGGTGCGCGCGCGTCCAATGGCGACTGCACGGCGACGCTCACTGATGACCAGTTGCAGGTGCTGCTCGCGCTGGCTGGTCGCCATGGCGAGGCGTTCGATCGCCGCGCGCTGCGAGCGCAGTTATGGCCTGGCCACGCGGCTACCGACGACCGCCTGCGCGCCGCAGTCGCCGGGTTGCGGACACTGTTCGGCGAAAAATCGCGACATCCGCGCTACATCGCCAGCGTCGGCAGTGATGCCTACGCCCTGATCGCGCACTTCGAACCGCTCCCGCTGCCTGCCGGACGGCCGGCAGAATCTGCGGCGACTGTGGCCGAATCCGGGCCCACCGCGGCACCGTTGCCGGCGTCGGCACAGGCCGCACGGCGCGCCGAGTCGCTGCTGGTCGAATTGCGTCGCCGCAACGTGCTCAAGGTGACGGCCTCGTATCTCGTGGGCATGTGGATCGTGCTGCAGGTCGCGCAGGTCACTTTCGCACCCCTGCGCTTCCCCGAGTGGTGGATGACCGCGTTGACGATCCTGGCCGTGACGGGCCTGCCGATCGTCATGGTGCTGGCGTGGGCCTACGAGATCACGCCCGCCGGTGTCGTGCTTGACACGGGTCCCGCAGGCACCGGCGTCCGGCGCCATCTGCCACGTGCGCGACAATCGATCGCGCCAGTGATCGTCACCGGAGTCGCCCTGATGGCGCTGGTCACGGGCTTTGCGTGGTGGCGCACGCTCGACGTCCCGGTGGACTCGACCGCGACGACAGCGCCTCCGCTCGAGCCGGGCGCGCGCTCGATCGCGGTGCTGCCGCTGGTCGACATGAGTCCTGCGGGTGGCAACACGTACCTGGGCGATGGACTCAGCGAAGAACTGGCGACCAGGCTCGCGCAGGTGCCAGGCCTGCGCGTCGCCGCGCGCACGTCAGCGTTCGAATTCAAGGGGCGCAACCTGGATGTACGCAAGATCGGGCAAGCGCTCGGCGTGCGCCATGTGCTCGAGGGCAGCGTGCGTCGCAATGGCGACAACGTGCGCGTGACGGTGCAGCTGATCGATACGGTCACGGGATACCACGCCTGGGCAGGCAACTTCGACCGGCCCTGGCGTGACGTGCTGGCGCTGCAGGACGACATTGCGAGCTCGGTCACCGATGCCCTGCAGGTCGTCCTGCGGGAAACGGCATCCGGACCGGGCCGCGAAAACACCCACCAGGTCGACGCTCGCGCCATCGAGCCCTACCTGGCCGGGCTCGCAACGCTGCGGCAGCCGGGCGACCTGAGCCGGCTGGACGGCGCCGAGGTGTCCTTCAAGCAGGCGATTGGCGTCGACCCCGAGTTTGCCGGCGCCTACGCGGGCCTGTGCCGCACGCACACACGACGCTTCAGCCGGACCCGCGACCCGGCTTCACGGGAGGCTGCGGAGCGGGTGTGCCAGCAGGCGCTCGCGCTGGACCCCTCGCTGGTCGAGACCGAGAAAGCGCTTGCCAGCATCGCGCTGTCGGACGGCCGGTTCGTGCCGGCCGCCAAAGCGTACGTGGACATGCTCCAGCGCAACAGCGGCGATGCCGACGCCTACATCGGGTTGGCCGATGCGCTGGCCGGCCTCGGCAAAGGCGTCGAGGCCGAGGCCAACTATCGCCGTGCCGTGCGCGCAGAACCCGCCTATTGGGGAGCGCACACCGCGCTGGCCAAGCACCTGTTCGAGCGCGGCAAGGTGGACGAAGCCGCGACCGCGCAGCGCAAGGCCACCGAGCTGGTGCCGTCGAGCGCGAATGCATGGAGCAACCTGGGCGGGATCCTGCAGATGAAAGGCGACTTCGACGGCGCGTTGGAAGCCTATCAGCGGTCATTGCAGCTGGAGCCGTCGAAGGACGCTTATTCGAACCTGGCGACGACTTACTATTACTCGAACCGCTTTCCGGAGGCCGTCGCAAACTACGAGCGGGCAGCGGCCCTGGGCGAGCACGACTACGTGATCCAGGGCAACCTCGCCGACGCGCTGTGGCAGGCCGAGGGCCGACGCGACGAAGCCGTGGCGCGGTATCGCCGCGCCATCCTGCTGGCGGAAGCCGAGTTGCAGGCGACGCCGTCTGCGCCGGCGCTCAAGGCGCAGCTGGGGTACTTCTATCTCACGGATCGGCGACGCAGAGCGTGCGCAACGCTACCTGGCGGAGGCGCTGGCGGCCGGCCCGGACATCGTCTACGTGCATTATTTCGTTGGTGTGGCGGCCGCCGACCGCGGGCAACGCGACGTCGCGCTGCGCGCGGTGGGCGAACTGGTGCGAATGGGCTTCCCGCGAACCCTGTTGCGTTCCGCCCCCGAGTTCCGCAGTCTCCTGCAGGACGCGGAGTACAAAAAACTGATCGCCGCGGGCTGACGGCATCCCCGCGAGGATTTGGCCCGGTACATTCACAGAAGGGAGATCACACGTGAATACGCCAGTAAAGTTCAAGTCGATGGGCAGGATCGTCAACAGCCTCGGGGTTGTCGGGCTGCTGGTTGGCTTGGTCGGATGCGCCGCCAATCATGGCGGCGGTGGGCCCCATACCATGACGAGGCCGTCGACAATGGCTCTCGACGTCAAGTTTGTGGCCGATTCCGGTGCCCAACCACCCACCGATATCGTGCTCAGCCCTGATGGCGGCGACGTGTCGCTTGAAGCCGTCCCCGAAGGGTCGGGTAAGGACAAGAACTGGGTGAAGTGGACGTCCGCAAGCCGCTCATTCTCGATCAAGTTCAGTCCAATCGACGAACCCTGCAGCAGGGGCAGGAAGAAATTCGGCAATGAGAATGACTGCTGGAACGATTCGCAGCACGTGGGGGGAAGCAGGTCTATACGCTCAGGTTGAATCCCGGCAGGGGGGCAACGAAGCAGGAAATCCTCGTGGCCAAGTACTCGGTGAAGTCGCCGGCGGGATGCGACGAAACACAGCCCGGCCCCAATTGCCTCGTGCTCGATCCTGTCATCATCGTTCGTTACTGAGGATCTCTTCGCTTGATCACCGGCCACGTCGGGCTGAGTCCGTTCGAGCGACTGCTCTCGCTCGTCACGCGCATTCGGCCCGGCGAGGGCCGCGCCGCGTTCCTGTTCTTCATGCACGGGTTCCTGCTGCTTTCTTCCTACCAGGTGGTGAAGGCGCTGCGCGAGGCCTTCATGCTGACGAAGTTCTCGGCCGAGACCCGCTCGTACGCCGTGGCGCTGATGGCGCTGGTGTTGATGCTCGTGGTGCCGCTCTATGGCTGGGTCCGGCGACACCTGGACGGCGCCCAGCCTGCTGCGCGCAGTGACGTTGTTCTTCGTGCTGACCATGCCGCTGTTCGCGCTCCTTGCGCACAATGGCGTCTCGATCGCTTTCGCCTTCTTCATCTGGGTCGGTATCTACGGCGTGATGGTCGTTTCGCAGATGTGGGCCTTCGCGGCGGACTCGTTCAACGTCAAGAGTGGCCAGCGCCTGTTCGTCGTGATCATGCTCGGCGCCAACCTCGGCGCGCTGGCGGGCTCCAAGGTCGCCGAGCTGGCGGCTGCCGCCTTGTCGCCCATCGGCCTGATGGTGCTCGCCGCCGGGATTCTCGCAGCGACACTGTTGCTCGCCGGGCCCGAACGCGCGGCCGTGCCGGAGGGTTCGCGTGCCGTGTCGGTCGAGCACAGCCAGCCCGTGCCGCGACTGCTGGGCGGCATCGGCCTCGTGTTGCGCGATCGCTACCTGCTGCTGATCGCGTTGCTGGTCGTGCTGCTCAACTGGATCAACTCGACCGGCGAGTTCATCCTGGCCGACTTCATCAAGGCAGACGCCGAAGCGCGCGTCGCGGCAAGCGCGGGCGCGCTGGACCTGGGCACGCTCATCACGGCGTTCTACGGGCAGTTCCAGTTCTGGGTCACGCTCGTCAGCCTCTGCATCCAGCTGTTCCTGGTGTCGCGCATCTTCCGCGTGGTCGGCGTGCGCGGCGCGTTGCTGATCCACCCGATCATCGTGGCGATCGGTTACGGCGTGCTGGCGCTGGGGCCGTTGCTCGGCGGGTTCGTGCCGATCTTCACGCTGATCCGCTGGATCAAGATCGCCGAGAACAGCGTGGACTATTCGCTGATGAACACTACGCGGCAGGCCCTGTTCCTGCCGGTGGACCGCGACTCCAAGTACGACGGCAAGACCGCGATCGACACGTTCTTCTGGCGTTTCGGCGACCTGATCCAGGCCGTGGCGGTGTACGTGGGCCTCAATCACCTGCACTGGAGCGCATCGCAGTTCGCGGTGCTGAACCTGCTGCTGGCCTTCGCCTGGATCGCGCTCGCGCTCGCGATCGGGCGCGGCTTCAGCCAGAAGGCGCTCGAGAACGTGATGAACGTGGCGCCGGAGCCAGGCGATCCGATTCCGGACCTGCTGTACTCGCCCGGGCAGTCGTTCCTGCATCCCGTGTCGCCGACGGCGTTCCGGGACGCCGACCCCGGTGACGTACTGACCTTGCGCGCCTGTTGCGACGACGACGCGCCGTTGCCGCGGTGGCTGCGGTTCGATGATCGTCAGCAGGCGTTCGTGGGCAGCGTGCCCGCGCACATCGAGATCACGGAGCTGCGCGTCGTCGTGATCGCGAGCGACGTCGATGGGTTCGAGGCGCGCAGCGCCTTCTACCTCAGGCGCGTTTGATCGCCGCCTGAGTCGTGACGGCGGCATCACGGCGTCAGGGTTTCCGGTTGCAGCCGCTGCCGGCAAGGCGAGCAGGGTATCGCGCCGGTCCAGGATCGCCTTGAGCGCGCGCGCATCGACCAGTTCGCCCAGCGACGCCGCCAGGTTGGCCTCATTGAGCGTCGCGGCACGGCGTCGCAGTTCGGCGCCCGGCGTGGGCGGACGCGCCTTGAGGTAGGCGGGCAGGCCCTTCGATGTGCCGAAGGCGCGGTCGTGCGACGTGCCGTAGACGAACCAGTCGTCGCTGTCGAACAGCAGTGCCTCGGGCGTGCGGCCTTCGTTGCCCAGCAGCGTGTCGAGCGCATAGATGACCTGGAACTGGGGATCCATGTCGCACCAGCCGCCGCCTCGCAGCGACTTTTCCTGCACTTCTTTCTGCGTCACCCACTTGAGGGGACGCGCCTGCAGCACGCCACGCTGGCCCTGCACCTCGCGCAGCGCGGTCGCCGGCACCACGCCGAGCCCGAGCTGCCTGTCGAGCGCAAAAGCCGCCACCTCTTTGCGGGCGGCTGCGTCGTTGCGCACCTGGAACACGGCCGGTATGCGCTTGCCACCGTGACTGACGCTCACCGCCAGCTCATTCGGCGCGCGCGGCGCGTCGACGGTGACCACGCCTTCGCGCATCGCGGCGAGGACGGCACCGTCGTCCAGTTCGTTGGGTGCGACGAACAGGCCCTCTGGCTTGAGCGCCGTGGCGTCCGGTTCGCCGGCATAGCGGACGCTGAGGCCGTTGGGCTGCACGAACAATGCGGCTGCGCGTCCCTTGTACGCGGCACGATTCATGCCCGCGTCGAGCTTCACGACGCGCCCGTCGAAGCGCGAGGCGGCACGCAGGTCGCGCGTCGGCGTGTGGCCGACCACGAGCCGCGCGACGCCAAACTGCTGCAGCAAGGGCAGCAGCACATCGGATTCCGTCACCTCGCCGCACAGCGCCGCTCCGCGGTACCAGTTGGGGCCGTCGGCGGCCAGCAGGTCGCTGGCCGCGGCCTGCTGGAAGCGACGGACCGCATCCGTCAGCGCGCCATCGGCCGTGCCACCGTTGGCGGTGGCCGCCGCCGTCAGTGTCGCAAGCCGCTCTTGCGCCAGCTTCGGTCGGGCGCGGAACTCGTCTCCGGGCTGCAGCAGGCCAGCCTGCTCCAGGCGCTGGGCGAGACCGAGGTAGTCGGTCAGCGCCGTGCGGTACCGCAGGTTCAGTTCCTGCAGGCTCATGCCGCGCAGGACCGGCGACGGACCGGCATGCATGAAGAGCGTGTCGTTGACGGCGATCGCCACGGGCAGCGACAGCAGCCACTGCGCCATACTTTCCGTTGGGCCCAAGTGCGGCACGATGGCCGAAGAAGCCGGGCGGGAACTTTCTGTCGAAGGCCGGCCCGGAGCCGGGCCCGTGCGCCGCCTCCCAGGCCTTGCGCTGCTCGGCACGTTCGGCCGCGGACTCGAGGTCGACGTAGGCGGCGTATTCACCCGGCGTGACGTAACGCAGGTCACCGAGCACGTTCATCGCTTCGTGGTTGCCGAGTGCGACGTGCACCTGACCGCCCGCAGCCGCGGGCCTCGCCCTGCAGTCGCATGAGCAGGTCCATGACCTTGCGCGAGTCGTCGCCGCGGTCGAGCAGGTCGCCCACGCTTACCAGGTGCGTGCGACCTGCCGTCCAGCGGTCCTGCGCGTCGACGATGCCGGTCTCGCGCAGCAGCGTGACCAGTTCGGTGTACGCGCCGTGCACGTCGGCGAAGGCGACGACGCGCTCGATGCCGGTGAAGCGGGACTGCGCCGCGTGCGCCGTGGCTGGCCCGCTCGACTGGCCATGCGCTGCGCCCGCCACGCTAGAGCGAGGCTGGCGAGGCAGGCAGGATAATATTCTGGACAGCAGCGGATGTTGCGCATCGTTCCTGGCCTCAGTGGGTGGTCACGACGGTCGTGATCTCGCCCGCGTCGATCCGTTGCAGCAGGCGCGTCAACAGCCGATGCACGGCCTGGATCTCGCTCCTGGTCAGGCCCATCTGCAGGTCCTTGCCCTCGCGTCGCACGCCCCGGTGCACGCCCAGGTTGGGGCCGAGCGGCACCGGCACGTAGCGATTGCCCTCGAGCCGCCACTGGGCCACGACGCCGAGACGCTGCTCGAGGATGGGCAGGGTGATGGCCCGCATGAGCGCGACGGTGTCCGCCGGCAGCTGGGTGACGCGCATGTTCTTCCACAGTTCGCCGCGATCGCTGTCGATCGACGCGAACGCGACGCCGTGATCGATCGAGAAGACGCGCGCACCGGTGGCCGCCCTGCCGATCAGGAAGTTGCCCGCGTTCGAATCCCGGTGCTGGATCAGGTGCGTGAGCACGTTCAGCTGGCCGATGTGGCGTGCGTAGACCGGGTCGGCGGCAAAGCGCGCCGGGTCGTAGACATCGGCGACCACCATGATCTCGCTGAGCCAGTACTGCACAACGGCGAGGACCTGGTCGGCGTTCGAAAACGTGCGGGCGACGTCCGGCTGGTACTTCGCGAAGTCGGTGCGCTCCACCATGCGCAACGTGGTCGGCGGCACCACGAACTCGGCGGGCGGGATGAACAGCTTCTGCAGTTCATAGGCGGCCTGGTCGTAGCGCGGCACGTTGTTGAACGCTTCCGCGCCCGGCTCGGCCTTGCGCAACTTGACGCGCAGCGGCGGCGAGTCGCCGAACGCAACGTCGGCCTTGAGCGTGATGTCGCCCTTGGCCTTGGGCCGGCTGATCTCGGCGTGCGTGATGACCATCGGCTCGGCGGCGAGCTGCGTTCGAGCTCGTCGATGGGGCGGGTGATGTTGCTGTCTTGCGCTGCAGCAGTGCTCGCCAGCGCGCAGAGCAGGGGTGCGAGAGAACAGCCGGATGACGCGGCGACCAGGATTCATTTTTTCCTCCCTCAGCCATCGGATACGGGCGCCAGCACGCGGCTGGCCCCGGTGGCGAGATCGTAGCCCGAATCGGGTCAAAGCGCGCCGGTGCGCGCCGTCAGGAGAACCAGGTCGTTGTCGTCGGCGTGCACCGACCCGATCCGGGTGGGCACGAACGTGCAGGCAAGCAGGCCCTGCTCGAACACGGGTGCATACTTTGCCTTCATCACGTACACCGCGTTCTCGCGCCGGGCGATCTCGCCGCACAACTGCTGGCGGGTGACGTGGGTCGAGTAGTCGTACCGTCGCTCGTCGATCTCGAGCCCGTCCACCTGCTGCGGCAGGTACAGGATGAGCCCGTAGAAGGGGCGCATGCCGACGAAGACGATTTCGTCGACCGGATGCGGCGGCGAGCACTTCGCGCAGCTGCGCGGAGAGGTCGTTGGCGTCCCGATTCGAAGGCCAGTAGGCCACGGCGGCCTTGAGGGCCAGCAGGACCGCTGCCGTCGAGCCGATGAGGATGGCCCCGCGGCGGCCCTCGAGCCCGCCCCACCGCGACAGGGGTCGCGCCATCATCAGCGCCAGCGGTACGAACAGCGGCAGCACGTACAATTGCAGCCGCGAACGCGCGAGGAAGAACACCGTGAGCGGCACCAGCAGCCAGTAGGCGAGCAGCAGCCACTGCGGGTCGCGCTCGCGCACCCGGGTGCGCAGCGACTGCCAGGCATTGGCGGGCCCGCCTGCCGCGATGATCGCGACCACCAGCCACGGCAGGGTGCCGGCGAGCAGCACGGGCAGGTAAACCTCGAAGGCGCCGTACCATTGCGAATTGCGGTCGTGCGCCGAGGTGAAGACGCGGTCGTACACCTCGTAGCCCAGGAAATAGCCCAGCCGGTCCGGCTGCTGCGCCACGATGATCGCGAACCAGCCGAACCCGACCACAGGAAGAGCAGCACGCCGACGAGCGGATACAGCGCCCGCAGCCGCGCCCGGTCGTGGATGGCGAACATTACTGTCATCGCAATGAGTGGCAGCAGCCCCGGCGGGCCCTTGGTCATGAAGGCCAGGCCCCATGCGAGCCACATTCCCAGGTACCACTTCCGCGCAGCGTCAGGTGCGCGCGCCTGGGCCTCGACGAATGCGTACATGGCAGCCGTCTCGAACAGCACGAGCAGCGGATCGGTGGACACCACGTTGGCGGCGATCACTGGCGCGAACGACAGCGCCCACACCACGCTCGGTACCCAGGGCTTGCGCGGGCAGAGGCGCCGGCCCAGTCCGAACAGGAACAGGCCGGTGCCGATGTAGGCGAGTGCGCTGGGCAGCCGCGCGGCCCATTCGTTGTAGCCGAGCAGCTTGAAGCTGGCCGCGAGCGCCCAGTAGGTCACCGGCGGCTTGGTCAGGTGCGGCGTCACGCCATCGAGCGTGGGAACGAGCCAGTCGCCGTCCTGCGCCATGTGGACGCCGCCCGCGCTGTAGCGGCCCTCGTCCGGCTCCCACAGGCCGCGCGTGCCCTGGAACGCGAACGCCATCACGCAAAGCAGCGCGATCAGCCAGGGCAGGACCGGCTGCGGCCGCGGCGCATTATTGACGGTCACAGGCTGCTGAAAACGCGGACGCGATGCCGGTGATAGGGGAGCACTTCGAGCAGTTCGCCTTCGCGCAGCCGCTCCTGGATGCCGCGCCACCATTCGGCGGTGAGCACCTCGGCGTGGGCGTCGAGGAACACTTTCTTGAGATGCGGATCGAAGCCGAGGAAATTGATGAAGGTCTCCGGAAACACGTCGCTCTCGCCGACGTAGAACCAGGCGTCGGCGCGCATGTCGTCCTCGTCGTGCTGCGACTGCGGGATCTCGCGGAACTTGCAGTCCGTGACCAGGCAGAGTTCGTCGTAGTCGTAGAAGATCACGCGGCCGTGGCGCGTCACGCCGAAGTTCTTGAGCAGCAGGTCGCCCGGGAAGATGTTGGTGACCGCCAGGTCGCGGATGGCCTGCCCGTACTCGATGACGGCCTTCTCCGCGTCCTCGCGGGTCGCCGTGCGCAGGTACAGGTTGAGCGGCGTCATGCGCCGCTCGATGTACACGTGGTCGATGATGACGTCGTCGCCCTCGAAATGCACGGTGCGCGCGGCTTCCTTCTGCAGTTCCTCGAGCAGGTCGGACGAGAAGCGCGCGCGCGGGAACTTGATGCGCTTGAATTCCTGGGCATCGACGAGGCGGCCCGCGCGGTCGTGCTTGAACACCAGTTCGTACTTGTTGAGCACGTCCTCGCGCAGGATGTTCTTCTGGTACGGGAAACTTGTCGCGGATCAGCTTGAAGACGACGTCGAACGAAGGCAGCGTGAAGCAGATCATGACCAGGCCGCGCTCGCCCGGTGCGAGGACGAATTCGTCGTCCGACTGCTGCAGGTGGCTGAAGAGCTCGCGGTAGCGCTCGGTCTTGCCCTGCTTGGCGCGCCCGAGCACGGTGAACAGTTCGCTCACGCGCTTGCGCGGCAGGATCGTCTTCAGGAACTTGACGACTTCGCCCACGTGGGCGAGGTCGACATGGAAATACGAGCGCGTGAAGCTGAACAGCACGCTGACCGTGCTTTCCTCGAGCATGATCGCGTCGACCACCACGCCACTGTCGCCGTTGCGCAGGCTCACGACGAACGGCATCGTCCAGCCGCGGCCGTTGATGCGGCCCACCAGGTAGGCGCGGGTCATCTGGTAGAAGACTTCCTTGATCACCTCGATCGACTCGATCGCGCGGCGTTCCTTGCCGGAATTGACCAGGGCCTTCACCTCGTCCGCGATCATCTTCACGCTGCGCTCGAAATCGCGGTAGGGCGTGCGGAAGCTGAAATCGGCGAGCAGTTCTTCGGCCAGCAGTTCGATGTCGCCGCGGTTCGGGTACAGCTTGGTCTCGACCTGCGAATGCACGCTGCCGACCGGATCGAGATCGAGCGCGAAGAATTCGACGGCAGCGTCGACGCCTACGGTGCCGAAGGTCTTGCGCGTGACCGAGCTGAAGAACGTCTTGGGGAACTCGCTGTCGGGCAGCGGATCGATGATCTCGTCGAACCGCCGCTTGATGCTCGACCAGAGCGCGCGCTCGTGCACCTCGTCGCCGAGGCGGCGGCGCATGAGCTCGACGCTGCCCGTGACGTACTTCTCGTAGAGCTCGATGCGCTCGACTGCGTCCTTCTGGCTGCCGCGCCAGTCGCGCTCCTCGAACCGCTGCGGCGCGCGGCGCGTGACGGCGCGGAACTCGGTGTTGTAGTCGGCGAACGCATCGACCAGCAACTGGGCGCAGTCGGCGACCAGCGAGTCACGCGAACGTGGGCTGAGCGACGGACAGGTTCATCTTGATGCGTTGTTCAAGCGGCGACACGTTCCCCGGGTTTCAATCCGGGGAGACGCCGTGAAGCCGTCCATGGCGGCTCGCACTCGCCATCCATGGCTCGTGACGCTCCCCGGATCGACACCCCGGGGCTCGCATCGCCGCCTTGAGGGCGCATCGCTGAACCCACGCCTCTCATCCACTCAGAGGTTGCGAATCAGCACGTCGCCGAACTCGCTGCACTTCACCTCGGTGGCGCCTTCCATCAGGCGCGCGAAGTCGTAAGTGACCGTCTTCTGGCCGATGCTCTTGTCCATCGCGGCAATGATCGCGTCGGCGGCCTCGAACCAGCCGATGTACCGCAGCATCATTTCGCCGGAAAGGATCACCGAACCCGGGTTCACCTTGTCGAGGTTGGCGTACTTCGGCGCGGTGCCGTGCGTGGCCTCGAATACGGCGTGGCCCGTCATGTAGTTGACGTTGCCGCCCGGCGCGATGCCGATGCCGCCGACCTGCGCCGCGAGCGCGTCCGAGAGGTAGTCGCCGTTCAGGTTCATCGTCGCGATGACGTCGAATTCTTCCGGACGCGTCAGCACCTGCTGCAGCGTGATGTCGGCGATCGCGTCCTTGATGATGACCTTGCCCGCAGCCTTCGCTGCGTCCTGTTCAGCATTCGCCGCCTTTTCGCCCTTGGCGGACTTGGTGCGCTCCCACTGGTCCCAGGTATAGGTCTGGTCCGCGAACTCGCGCTCGGCGAGGGCATAGCACCAGTTGCGGAAGGCGCCTTCCGTGAACTTCATGATGTTGCCCTTGTGCACGATCGTCACGCTCTTGCGCTTGTTGACGATGGCGTACTCGATCGCCGAGCGGAACAGCCGCTCGGTGCCTTCCTGCGAGACGGCCTTGATGCCGATGCCCGAGGTGTTCGGGAAGCGGATCTTGCCGTAGAGCTTCGGGAAAGGCTTCCTTGAACAGCGCCTTGAACTTCTCGTTCTCCGGGCTGCCCGCCTCGAACTCGATGCCGGCGTAGATGTCCTCGGTGTTTTCACGAAAGATCACCATGTCGACCTTGCCCGGGTTCTTGACCGGGGAGGGCACGCCTTCGAACCAGCGCACGGGACGCAGGCAGACGTAGAGGTCGAGCATCTGGCGCAGCGCCACGTTGAGCGAGCGGATGCCGCCGCCGATCGGCGTCGTGAGCGGCCCCTTGATGGAGACCAGGTATTCGCGGCAGGCGTCGACGGTTTCGTCGGGCAGCCAGGTGTTGAACAGGTCGTTGGCCTTCTGGCCCGCGTAGACCTCCATCCAGTGGATCTTGCGCTTGCCGCCGTACGCCTTGGCCACGGCCGCGTCGAGCACGCGCACCGAGGCGCGCCAGATGTCGGGGCCGGTGCCGTCGCCTTCGATGAACGGGATGATCGGTTGGTCGGGCACGGCGAGCTTGCCGTTCGAGATCGTGATCTTCTGGCCCTGCGGGGGCACGTCGAGCTTGACCGCGGTGGACATCACCTGGCTCCGATGAATCTGGTTCGTTGGAAAAACGGGGGAGAAATGCTAGCACAGCGGCCCCTCCGAAGGGTCCGCGCCGCCCTCAGTGCAGCGGTGCAAAGGCAGTGTGGACCCTTGGCTCGGGTCCGCCGGCCGTCCATGCGAACAACAGTCCGCCCGGGACGTGCGCCAGCTGTGGAAAGCCTGACGAACGCGCCACGTCGGCCCGCGCCACGTCCACAGCCGGACCCGCCGCGCCGGCAGCAGTGAACGGTTGCGCACGAACCATGGCGCCCTGCGCGTCTTCGGCCGAGCCAGCTGACGACCGCGCGTCCTGCGGTGAGCGCGACGACGTCGACACGGCCCACGACCTTGCCGCTCGCCACTTCGATCGGAGGTGCAAAAGACCGCCCTCCGTCCTGCGAAAACGCCAGACGGACGCGAGGCTGGTCCGGGGCAGTGAACCACGCGACGACTACGGTGTCGCCGTCCGCTGCCACGGCCGGACCGTTGACCGGGCAGGCGTCGATGCGCCAGCCATCGGCATGAACGACGACCGGCTTCGACCACACGCCGTCGACGAGGCGCGCCGCGAGGATGTCGCGCGTTTCGTCCGCGGCTCGGTCGCGATAGACCACGACCAGCGCGTCGCGGGTGGCGGCGGTGTCGGTCTGGCAGCAATCACACACTCGCGCATCGATCTCGACGCCGGCCACTGCGCCCTGCGGCTGCAGGAGGGCGCCGCGCAACGTCATCGCTCCCGGCGCTGGGCCGTGATGGTCGGCGCCGTGGGCGTGGCCCTCGCCGGCCGTGGCGCGGCCGTCGAGCCAGACGGCGTAGGGTTGGTTGCCCACCTGTGCCATGGAAACGAAGCCGTGCTCGGTGGGCGTGCCGTCGTCATGCGGTGAACGCGGTTCGCCCCAGGTGCGGCCGCCGTCATCGCTCAGCGTCGTCATCACGTCGTACGCGTAGACGCCGCCAGGCTTCTGCTGCAGCCAGTGCGCGGCCCATGGGCCCGTATCCGCCGGCACGACGGAAGGAAAGTCGGCCCAGTTGATGAACCAGTCCGGGCCGGAGGCCACCTCGACCGGTTCGCTCCAGCTACGGTCGTCCATGCCACTGTGCGTGCCGCAGGCGGAATCCGCCCTTGTCGTCCAGGGGCTCGAGCCAGCTCATGACGACGGTCTGGCCCGAGTTCGTTGCCGCGAGGTGTGGAAACCGCGCCCCGACGCCGGCCGGGGCCGCGACGGCGACCGCGGCTCCGAGCCATGAGGCGGAAGGGGATGAAGGAGAGGAAGGGGCGGCAGGCGGCGATTCGCGGCTGCACCCTGACGCCATGGCAAGCCAGGTGCAGACGGCTGACCCAAGCAGGTGTCTCATTCGCACGATTCTGGCACGCGCGTAGGGACTTGCCGCAAGTATCCGTTTGAATTTGCAGCATATTGCTTGCCTCGCTGGTCTGAGCGAGGTAGGTTCACCACCACAGTCGACCGAGTCCAGGAATGCCCGTCGTCAGCCTCCACTGGTTCCGCCGCAAGCAGCGCGCCATCGCCAGGTTCGCGCTGGCCGCGTTCTGCCTGACGTGGCTGCAGGTCGCGGCGCTGCCTTGCGTGATGGCGATTGGACCAGGCCGGCGGCGGCCAGATGCCTGCCGAAATGGTCATGGCGCCGGGCGAACACTGCATCTACTGCCCGCCCGAATCTGACCGGCGCGGACACCGCCGGCACGACGCAGGATCTCTGCGCCTTCCCGCACGATCCGCAGGTCGACTTGCGCATGGCTTTTGCCGCGGCGGTGCTGGCGCCGCCGCCCGTGGTGGTGCTGCTGCTGGCGGAAGACCGGACGTACGCCAGTACCGAACTCGAGCGCGGCGATGCCGCCTCACCACTGCCGCACATTCCGGTTGCGGTCAGTTTCTGCCGCTTCCTGAAGTAGCGCCTCACTCCCGACATCGTCTGATCGTCGGCGCCTATGGCGCCGGCGCGGTGTGTCTTGCTGGAGTGCGTGCATGTCCCTTCATAACCTGCGTTTCGCGAGCGCGCTCACGTTCGCGCTGTTCGTCGCGGTCGCCCCGGCTCGCCGCTGCACGCGGCCACCGACGGCCTGACGCTGGCCGAGTCCGAGCGCATCGCCATCGAACGCGATGCGATGCTGCGCGAGATGCACGCCCAGGGCGCGGCGATGCGCGAGCGCGCGGTGATGGACGGCGAGCTCATGGATCCGGAACTGCGCGTCGGCGCCGTCAACGTGCCGGTCGATTCGTTCAGCCTCGCGGACGAGGACATGACGATGCTCGAAGTGGGCATCGCGCAGGAATTCCGGCCGGGGCAGTCACGCCAGCTGTCGCGCCGGCAGATGCAGCAGCTGGCGACGGCGATGGACGCCACGGCTCTCGATCGCGAGCGCGTGGTGCGGCGTGAGGTGCGCAAGCTCTGGACACAACTTGCGTACATTGGCGCCGCGCGCGCCGTGCTCGACGAGCAATCCAGCTGGGTCGAGCAGCTGCGCCAGTCCGCCAAGGCGCGCTACGCCTCGGGCGAGGGCAGGCAACTCGACGTGCTGCGCGCTGGACTCGACGCCGCCATGCTGCGCGAGCAGCAGCTCGACCTCGATCGGGACGATGCCATGTACCGGTCGCAGCTCTCGTACTGGCTGGGTGTGGATGCCGCGGCCCGCGCGCGGCCCACGGGCATCTCCGCCGCGCGCCGAACTGGAGCCGCTCGCGACGCTCGAGGCGCGGCTCGCGGAGCATCCGGCCCAGCTGGACTACATGCGCCGCATCGATGCGGCGCGCACGGCAGGGGACGTGGCGCGCGAGCTGCGCAAGCCGGCCTGGATGCTCGACGTCAGCTACGGTTTTCGCCAGGACGCTCCCGACGGCATGAGTCGCCCCGACATGCTGAGCGCGATGGTCACGGTGGGTTTGCCGCTGTTCCGTGGCAACCGGCAGGACCGTGCGGTCAGTGCGGCGAAGCTCGAAGCAGAGGCACTCGGCGAGCGGCACGACGACCATGAGCGTGAGATGCAGGCGATGCTCGCCGAAGCGTGGAGCACCGCACACCGCATTGCTGAACTCGAGCGCTTCTACGAAACCGACCTGCTGCCGCTCGCGGACCAGTCGGTCACGGCCGCGCTGCTTGGCTGGCGCTCGAACCGCGCCATGTTCGAGGACGTGGTGATGGCCCGCCAGCTCGCGCTGGAAACCCGAACCAAGCACCTGCGCCTCGCCGCCGACCGCGCGCTGGCGCAGCACGACATCGACTATTTCGCAGGTGACGCACGATGATGTCCACACACCTCCGCACTGCGGCCCTCCTGGCGCTGGTTCTCGTCCTCACCGCCTGCTCGAAGCAGCCGGGCGAGCCCGCGCGCACGGCCGCCGACGACAGCACCGCCGAGCACGCGCTCAAGCACACGAACCCGCAGTACCGCTGCCCGATGCATCCCGACGTCGTGCGCGACGAGCCGGGCACGTGCCCGATCTGCGGGATGACCCTGGTCAAGGTCGAGCCCACAGCCGAAGCCGGGGCTCCGGCAGCAGGGGCAGGCACTGGCGGAACCACCGAGGTTCGCATCTCGCCAGCGGTGATGAACAACCTGGGCGTGCGCACGGAACCGGTCGTCTCGGGCAGCTTGCCCCGGCGCAGCGACGTCGTGGGCTACGTGCAGTTCGATGAGCGCAAAGTGCAGCAGGTGCGCACGCGGGCCGAGGGCTGGGTGGAAGGTCTCGCGGTGCGCGCGATGGGCGAGACGGTCAAGGCCGGACAACTGCTGTTCACGCTCTATTCGCCCATGCTGGAGAGCGCGCAGCAGGAGTACCTCGATGCGCTCAAGATCGGCAACGCCGAGCTCATCGATGCCTCACGCGCGCGCCTGCGTAATCTTGGGCTGGACGCAGGCACGGCGGCGCGCCTCGACCAGTCGGGACGGGTGGCTGCGCGGGTGCCTTTCCACGCACCGATCGCCGGCGTCGTCACGGAGCTCGTCGCCCGCGAAGGCGCGATGCTCAGCCCCGACATGCCCGCGCTCACGATCACCGAACTCGGCAGCCTGTGGGTCGTCGCTGAAGTGCCCGAGGCGCAATCGTCGTGGGTCCGGCCCGGTATCCCGGCGGAAGTGCGCTTCCCGTCGCAGCCGGGTGAACCCATCCGCGGCCGCGTCGAGTACGTCTATCCGGAGCTGAACATGGAAACACGCACGCTGCGTGCCCGCATCGTCCTCGACGCACCGCCGCAGGACGTCCGGCCGAACATGCTGGCAACGGTGAGCCTCACCGCAGATGACGGCGATGCGGTGCTGCACATCCCGCGCAGCGCCCTCATCCGCAACGGCACGCGCGATCGAGTGGTGATCGCGCTGGGCGGCGGACGCTTCGCTGCGCGCAACGTGGTGGCAGGCGCGGAGGCGGGTGACCGCATTGCCATCCGCGCAGGCCTGCAGGAAGGCGAGCGGGTGGTGGTCGCGGCCCAGTTCCTGCTCGATTCCGAGGCGAATCTCGGCACGGGCCTCGAGCGGCTCGGCGAGGTCGGCGAGGCGGCCGCGCCGGCGCCCGCGGCTGATCCGCACGCAGGTCACCGCCCATGATCAACGCCATCATCCGTGCCTCGCTCGAGAACCGGGCGCTGGTGCTGCTGCTGGCGCTCATGCTCGCGGCGGTCGGCGTGCACTCCGTCCTGCGCACGCCCGTGGATGCGCTGCCCGATCTCTCGGACGTGCAAGTCATCGTGCGCACGCCGTTCCCCGGCCAGGCGCCGCGCGTCGTCGAAGACCAGGTGACGTACCCGCTTACGACTGCGCTGTTGTCGGTGCCGGGCGCCACCACGGTGCGCGGCTACTCGTTCTACGGCGACTCGTTCGTCAACGTGCTGTTCGAGGACGGCACGGACCCGTACTGGGCGCGCTCGCGCGTGCTCGAATACTTGAGCCAGGCCACGGCGCGATTGCCCGCAGGCGTGCGGCCCACGCTCGGGCCAGACGCCACGGGCGTCGGCTGGATCTACCAGTACGCCCTGGTCGACCGTAGCGGTGGCCACGACCTCGCGCAGCTGCGCAGCCTGCAGGACTGGTTCCTCAAGTTCGAGCTGCAGGCGCTCGACGGCGTCGCTGAGGTCGCGACCATCGGCGGCATGGTCAAGCAGTACCAGGTCGTCGTCGATCCGCTGCGCCTGCGTGGGTACGGCATCTCGCTGATGATGGTCGAAGAGGCGATCCGCGGCGGCAACCAGGAAGTCGGCGGCTCGGTCATCGAGATGGCCGAGGCCGAGTACATGGTGCGCGCCACCGGCTACATCAAGAGCATCGGCGACCTGGAAAAAATCCCGGTGATGACGACCCCCGAGGGCACGCCGGTGCTGTTGCGCGACGTCGCCGAAGTGCGGCTCGGGCCCGAGATGCGGCGCGGCATCGGCGAACTTGACGGCGAGGGCGAGGCCGTGGGTGGCGTGGTCGTGATGCGCAATGGCGAGAATGCGCGCGACACCATCGAGCGCGTCAAGTCCAAGCTCGATGAGTTGCGGGCGGGCCTGCCCAAGGGCGTCGAGATCGTCGAGACCTACGACCGGTCGACGCTGATCCAGCGCGCCGTGGACCACCTCAGGGGCAAGCTGCTCGACGAGTTCCTGGTCGTGGCACTCGTCTGCTTCATCTTCCTGTTCCACCTGCGCTCCGGCCTGATCGTCGTGATCGTGACGCCGATCGCCGTGGCGTCCGCCTTCATCGTGATGAACGCACAGGGCATCAACGCCAACATCATGTCGCTCGGCGGCATCGCCATCGCGATCGGGACGCTGGTCGACGCCGCCATCGTGATGATCGAGAACGTGCACAAGAAGCTCGAGCACGAGCCGGACGAGTCGCGACGCATGGAGGCGATCTACGCGGGTTGTCGCGAAGTGGGTCCGTCGCTGTTCTTCTCGCTGATGATCGTGGCGCTGTCGTTCCTGCCCGTCTTCACGCTCGAGGCGCAGGAAGGCCGCCTGTTCGCGCCGCTCGCCTACACCAAGACCTACGCGATGGTGGCGGCGTCGCTGTTGTCGGTCACGCTGGTGCCCGTGCTGATCTGGTACCTGGTGCGCGGACGCATCCGGCCCGAGAACGCCAATCCGGTGAACCGTGTGGCGGCTGCCGCGTACAAGCCATTCCTGACGCTCGCGCTGCGCCATCCGTGGGGCGTGACCGCGGGTGCCACACTGCTGGTGCTGGCGACGCTGTGGCCGGCCTCGCGGCTCGGCACCGAGTTCATGCCCGAGCTGGACGAGGGCGACCTGCTGTACATGCCGACGACGTTGCCGGGCCTGTCGACGGACGCGGCCCGGTCGTTGCTGCAGCAGACCGACCGCCTGATCAAGACGGTACCGGAGGTCGAGCGCGTGTTCGGCAAGGCAGGGCGGGCGGAAACCGCCACCGACCCGGCGCCGATCGAGATGTTCGAGACGACCATCATGCTGAAGCCGCGCGACCAGTGGCGCCCGGGCATGACTCCCGAGAAGCTCAGGGCCGAGCTCGACGCGCTGGTGAAACTTCCCGGGCTGTCGAACGCGTGGGGTTATCCGATCAAGACCCGCATCGACATGCTCGCGACCGGCATCCGCACGCCGGTCGGCATCAAGATCATGGGCCCCGACCTGCAGACGATCCAGGAGCTGGGCCAGCGGATCGAGGCGATCGTGAAGGGCGTGCCCGGCACGACGTCGGTCTACGCCGAGCGAACTGCCACGGGCCGGTACGTGGACATCGACATCGATCGCGTCGCGGCGGCCCGTTACGGCCTCAACATCAAGGACGTGCAGGACATCATCGGCACGGCCGTGGGCGGCATGACGGTGAGCTACACGGTCGAGGGCCTGGAGCGGTACCCGGTCAACTTGCGCTATCCGCAGGAATTCCGCGACTCGCTCGAGAAGCTGCGGCAGTTGCCCATCGTCGCGCCCACGGGCGCCAACGTGACCTTGCAGGACGTCGCGCGGGTCGAAATCGCCGACGGGCCCGGCATGATCCGCAGCGAAAACGCGCGTCCCTCCGGCTGGGTGTTCGTCGACATGCAGGGCCGCGATCTGGGTGGCTACGTCGCCGACGCCAAGGACCGCATCGCCAGCGAGCTGGAGCTGCCGGCCGGCTACAGCCTCAGCTGGTCCGGCCAGTACGAATACCTGCAGCGGGCGGTCGAGCGACTCAAGCTGGTGGTGCCCCTCACGCTCGGCATCATCGTGCTGCTGCTGTACCTGAACTTCCGCAACGCGCGCGACGTCGGCCTGATCCTGTTCTCGCTGCCGTTTGCGCTCGTGGGCGGCGTCTGGCTGCTCTATTTTCTCGACTACGACCTTTCGATCGCAGCTGCCGTCGGCTTCATTGCGCTGGCGGGTGTTGCGGCCGAGACCGGGGTGGTGATGGTCATGTACCTGGAACACGCCTGGGCCGATCGCCGTGCGGCAGCTGCGGCGGCGGGTCGCGAGCCGACCCTGGGCGAGCTGCGCGAGGCGATCGTCGATGGGGCCTTGCTGCGCCTGCGGCCCAAGCTCATGACGGTCATCACCATCATCGTCGGCCTCCTGCCCATCATGTGGGGCCAGGGCACCGGCGCCGGGGTCATGCGGCGCATCGCCGCCCCGATGGTGGGCGGCATGGTGTCAGCCACGGTGCTGACCCTCGTCATCATCCCGTCGCTCTATCTGCTCCTGAACGGGCGCAAGTTGCGGGATGGACCGGGCTGAAAGCAGGGCCTTTTCGCGCTTGAGCTCGTTGCGCTATGAATGGGTTGGCGCGCCCCGCCGAAGGATTCAAGACCGCCGGCGCCCCGACGCGACTAAAATAGGCGGATGGAATCCCCGTCTCCCCATCGCGGCGGGCAGGATTGTTGCGGTAAACCTGCCGCCGCAACCGCCACCGTCGAAGACATCGCTGCCGCACCGCCTGCTGCGCAACCTTCGTGTTGCCATGCGGCGGGCAGTCTCGTTGCGGCTGCGGCGCCCGCGGCCCGCGCGCCGTTGCCCGGCGAATCACTTTTCGTGTGCCCGATGTGCCCTGGGGTCGAGAGCGCCGTCCCTGCTGCATGCCCCCGGTGCGGCATGGCGCTCGAGCGGGCGGTGCCCGTGGTCGAGTCGGGCGACGATCCGGAATTGCTCGACATGCAGCGTCGATTCCGCTGGGCCCTCGTCTTCACCGTGCCGTTGGTCTTCATCGCCATGGGGGGCATGCTCGGTAGTTTACCCGCGGCGTTGAGCGGACCCGCCGGCGGGTGGGTGCAGCTGGCGCTCGCCACCCCGGTCGTGCTCTGGTGCGGCCTGCCGCTGCTGCAGCGGGGCTGGAACTCGCTGCGTTCGCGCAGCTTCAACATGTTCACGCTGATCGGCCTGGGCGTCGCCGTTGCGTACGGGTCCAGCTTCGTGGGGGCGATGTTGCCGCAGGTCTTGCCGCACGCGCTGCGTCACGGTGCCGCGGCAGCCCTCTATTTCGAATCGGCGGCGATGATCGTCACGCTCGTGCTGCTGGGCCAGGTGCTCGAGCTGCGCGCGCGTCAGCAGACGGGCGCCGCGCTGCGCGCGCTGCTCGACCTGGTGCCGCGCAAAGCCCATCGCATCGAACCCGACGGCAGCGAAGCAGAGGTCGACCTGGGCCTCGTGCAGGCGGGGGATTCGTTGCGGGTGCGGCCTGGCGAGAAGATTCCGGTGGACGGCACCGTACTCGAAGGCAGCGGCGCCGTCGACGAAGCGATGCTCACCGGTGAATCGATGCCGGTCGACAAGGCACCTGGCGCCACCTTGATCGGCGGCACGGTCAACGGCAACGGCGCGTTCGTCATGCGCGTCGAGCGTGTCGGCACGGCCACGCTGCTGGCGCAGATCGTGCAGACGGTGGCCGACGCGCAGCGCAGTCGTGCGCCGGTGCAGGCGCTGGCCGACCGTGTCTCAGCGCAATTCGTGCCCGCGGTCGTTGCCATCGCCGTCATCGCGGCGATCGTCTGGCTTGCAGTCGGTCCAGAGCCGCGGCTTGCTTTCGCGCTGGTGGCTGCAGTGAGTACCCTGGTCATTGCGTGCCCTTGCGCGCTGGGGCTCGCGACACCGATGTCGATGACCGTCGCCATGGGGCGAGGCGCGCAGGCGGGCGTGCTGTTTCGCGGTGCCGCCGCGCTCGAGCGGCTCGACGAGGTCGACACGCTCGTATTCGACAAGACCGGAACCCTGACCTCCGGACGGCCCGAAGTCATGACGGTGTTGCCGGTGGAAGGCGTCCCCGACAACGAATTGCTGCGGTTCGCTGCCAGCCTCGAGCAGGCGAGCGAACACCCGCTGGGCCAGGCGATCGTAAGGCACGCGCTGGGGCGCGGGTTGCGCCTGGGGCGCAGTTACGGTTTTGCAGCCTTGCCCGGCGCGGGCGCCACTGGCGTGGTGCAGCTGCGTCGCGTGCTGGTCGGCACCGAGGCGCTGCTGCAGTCCGAACGCATCGATCCGGGCTCGCTGGTGGCCGAGGCCGCGCATCTGCGTGCCGACGGCCAGACGGTGGTGTTCGTCGCGGTGGACGGGCACCCGATCGGGCTGATTGCGCTCGCCGATCCGCTCAAGCCCGAGGCCTGGGACGTCGTGCAATCACTGCAGGCGCTCGGGCTGCGCGTCATCGTCGTCTCGGGCGATCACGTCACCTCGGCCCGCGCGATCGCTACGCAGGCCGGCATCAAGGAATTTCATGGCGGTGTCGATCCTGCGGGCAAGGCCGAGATGGTGGCGCAACTGCGGGCGGAAGGTCGCGTGGTGGCGATGGCGGGCGACGGCATCAACGATGCGCCTGCGCTCGCTGCTGCCGACGCGGGTATCGCGATGGGTGCCGGCAGCGACGTTGCCAAGCAGACTGCCGGCGTCGTGCTGGTCCGCAACGACTTGCGCGGGTTGGTCCGCGCCTTCCGGCTGAGCGGCAGCACGATGCGCAACGTGCGCCAGAACCTGATGTTCGCTTTCGGCTACAACGCGCTCGGCGTGCCGCTCGCGGCGGGCGTGCTGTACCCCTTCTGGGGCTGGCTGCTGTCGCCGTGGATCGCGGCCGCCGCGATGTCGCTGAGTTCGGTCAGCGTGATCATGAACGCGCTGCGCCTGCGGCGGGTCAAGCTCGACTGACGGTCGTTTGTTACCATCACCGGATGAGCAAGACACTCGATTCCAATCCGCGCCGTGACGGCTACCGCATGCCCGGCGAGTTCGAGCCGCATGCCGGTTGCTGGCTGCTGTGGCCGGAGCGCCCCGACAACTGGCGACTCGGCGCCAAGCCTGCGCAGCAGTGTTTCGCCGCGCTGGCGACGGCCATCGCGGGCGGCGAGCCGGTCACCGTCGGCGTTTCAGCGGCGCAGTACGCCAACGCGCGGCGGCAGTTGCCTGCGGCGATTCGCGTGGTCGAGTTGTCGAGCAACGATGCGTGGGTGCGCGACACCGGCCCGACGTTCGTCGTCAACGACCGGGGCGGAGTACGCGGCATCGACTGGCAATTCAATGCCTGGGGTGGTCTGCAGGGCGGGTTGTATTTCCCGTGGGACCGCGACGACGCCGTCGCGCAGAAGGTCATCGAAATCGAAGGTTGCGATCGGTATCGCGCGCCGTTCGTCCTCGAGGGTGGTTCCATCCATGTCGACGGGCAGGGCACGCTGCTCACGACCGAAGAATGCCTGCTCAATCCTAATCGCAATCCGCACCTGTCGCGCGCCCAGGTCGAGACGCTGCTGCAGCGCTACTGCAACGTCGAGGTGGTCGTCTGGCTGGGCAAGGGCGTTCACCTGGATGAGACGGACGGGCATGTCGACAATCTCTGCGCATTCGTGCGCCCCGGCGAGGTGGTGCTGACCTGGACCAACGACCGCAACGATCCGCAGTACGCGATTTCGCGCGATGCCTACGAGCGGCTCAAGGACGCGCGGGATGCCCGTGGCCGTCCCTTCAAGGTGCACAAGTTGCAGCAGCCGGGTCCGCTGCACATGACGGCGGAGGAGGCGGCGGGCGTCGACGTGGCCGAAGGCTCGCAGCCCCGCGCGGCGGGCCACCGGCTCGCGGCGTCGTACGTGAACTTTTATATCGGCAATGGCCGCATCGTGATGCCGCAGCTCGATCCGCGGCGTGACGGCGACGCGCGCGCCAAGCTCAAGGAACTGTTCCCCCGGCGCGAGGTCATCGGCGTGCCGGGGCGCGAGATCCTGCTGGGCGGCGGCAACGTCCACTGCGTCACGCAGCAGGTGCCGCTGGCGCGCGATCGGCGCCGCTGAGCTGTACCCGCCATGGCGACCCGCCGCCTGCATCAAGCCCTGAGTGGCCGTCGCCTGACGCGGCTCGAATACGAGCAAGCGCTGCCGCCACTGCAGGACGCGCTGCTCGAGGCGCAGTTCAAGCTGCGCGAGGCGGGCAAGGCGTCCGTCATGCTCGTCGTCACCGGTATTCCTGCGGCAGGACGCAGCGAGGTCGTCAACGAGCTGCTGGGCTGGCTCGATCCGAAGTTGGCGACCGTCTACGGTTTCGGTGCGCCGAACGACGTCGAGCGGGAACGCCCGCAACTCTGGCGCTACTGGCGCCTCATGCCGTCACGGGGGCGCATCGCCATCCTGCACGGCGGCTGGTACCAGGACCTGCTGCGCGGGGCAGCCGGCCTCATCGCACGCACGCTTGCAACGCCTGCGCAGCGGCGGCGGGCCAGCGAGCGTGTCCTGCAGTTCGAGCAGATGCTGGTGCGCGACGGTGTCACGATCTGCAAGGTCCACCTGCACATCGCGCCCGCGACGCAGCAGAAGCGAATTGCCAGGCTGCAGGCGGACAAGACCACGCGCTGGCGCGTGACGGCCGAGGATCGCTGGCTGGCGCGCAACTACCGTTCCGTCGAGCGCGCGTTCGAACGGACGCTGGCGGCAACCGAGCAGCCGCTCGCGCCGTGGCACGTCGTCGACGGCACGGATCGCCAGCACCGGGCCCTCACGGTCGGTCGCACGCTGCTGGCGGCGATCCAGCAAGCGGGTTCGCCGCCGCCCGCCGCGAGGACTGCGAGTAAAGCCTTGCGCGCAGCCGCCGGCCGCCCGTCGTTCGTCACGCAGCCGCCGCGGGGCGCGCCGACCGACGACGAGTACGACGCCGAGCTCGAGCAACTGCAGGGACGCCTGGCGCTGCTGTCGCGGCGCAAGCGCTTCGCACGCCACTCGGTGGTCGCTGCATTCGAAGGCATGGATGCCGCGGGCAAGGGCGGTGCGATCCGCCGCATCACGGCTGCACTCGACGCGCGACAGATCCGCGTCGTTCCGATATCCGCCCCCACGGCCGACGAACTTGCCCGGCCCTACCTGTGGCGCTTCTGGTTCCACCTGCCGCCCCGCGGCAACTACACGATTTTCGACCGCAGCTGGTATGGGCGCGTGCTCGTCGAGCGCGTGCGCGTCGTTGGCGCAGGTGCCTGACTGGAGCCGCGCCTACGACGAGATCAACGAGTTCGAGCGCCAGCTCGCCGAACACCGGGTCATCGTCGCCAAGTTCTGGCTCGCGGTGAGCCGCAAGGAGCAGCTCGAGCGGTTCGCCGAGCGCGACCGCAATCCGCTCAAGCGCTTCAAGGTCGACCCGGAGGACTGGATCAACCGCAAGCACTGGAGCGCCTACCAGCGTGCAGCCCAGGACATGGTCGCCCGCACCCACACGACGCATGCACCGTGGGTCATCGTTCCGGCCGACGACAAGCGCCATGCACGACTCGCGGTGTTGCGGACGCTCTGCGACCGCATCGAAGCCGCCCTCGACTGACCCGGCACTCACGCCTCCCGGAGACGACCTTGCCGAACCGCGCGCCGCACATTGCGCTCGTGAGCACCCACGCAGCGCTGACGCTCGATGAAGACCTGCCCCCGCTCGTCGCTGCACTGCGCCACGCGGGGGCGCAGGTTGCGACTCCTTGCTGGGACGACGCGACAGTCGACTGGTCGCAGTTCGACCTGGCCGTGCTGCGTTCGACCTGGAATTACGTCGATCACATTGCCGAGTTTCGCGCCTGGACGCGGCGCTGCGCGCAGCAGACGCTGCTGCTGAATCCGCCGGAGGTCGTGGACTGGAACACCGACAAGCACTACCTGGTGCACCTGCACCGGTCGGGCGTGCCGGTCGTGCCTTCGCGATTCGTCGAGCCAGGCGACGATGCGCGTGCGAGCCTGCAGCGCTTCCTGGCCGGCGGCCCGGATGCGCTTTCGGCCGGAAATGCGGCGGCCTTCGACCAGTTCGTCATCAAGCCCGCCATCGGCGCGGGCTCGCGCGACACGGCCCGCTACCGCTGCATCGAGGCAGACAAGGCGCTGGCACACCTGTCGCGGCTCGTCGACGACGAGCGGCGCAGCGCACTGCTGCAGCCCTACCTTGGCAGCGTCGACAGCGAGGGCGAGACGGCCCTCATCTTTTTCGGTGGCGAGGCGAGCCACGCGATCCGCAAGGGACCGTTGCTGCAGCTGGATTCAGGGCTGGTGGCAGGCTTGTTCGCACCCGAGGATATCCGCGCACGCGAGCCGGGCGCCGATGAGCGTGCGCTCGCGGCAGCGGCTTACGCTGCGATTCCGTTCGCAGCGCCGCCTTATGCGCGCATCGACATGATCCGTGACGACCGCGGATTGCCGGTGATCCTGGAGCTCGAGATGACGGAGCCCTCGGTCTTTTTTGCGCATGCCCCAGGCAGCGCCGACCGGTTCGCCAGCGTGCTGCTAGCCCGCTGTCCCGGCTAGAACCAGCCCGAGATCCACAGCCGGTACACGTTGGCGTCGAAGCCGTAGAGTTCCTCGGTGCCCGGCGCGCCGCCCGCAGTGATGTCGCGGAAATCGTCGTACCGGTACTGGATGTGGTCGTAGTACAGGTTGACGGTGGAACGGAGGATGCGGTCCCACCCGAGCGACGGCAGTTCGTACGTCGCACCGAGGCTGAACATCTGGCTGGTGAACGTGCTCAGTTCCTTGTCGCGCGCCAGGAAGTTCTGCGCGTTCGCGCGCGGGAACAGGTCCGCATAGAAATCGGCGGCAGACTGGTCGTACCAGCGATAGCCGGCCTCGAAGATCCAGCGCTTGCCCCACGGGTGCGTGTACCCGAGCGACGCCGTGTTGGCGTCGATGCCCCACGTGTCCGTGTAGAAGCGGTACTCGCCGTGGATGGCTGCGCGGTAGGGCAGGTAGTAGCGGGCGTTGAGCGCAACCGCATTGCTGGTGCGCGTGCTCGGGTATACCTCGGGCTGGAACGAGAACCCGCGGGCGCTCGAATCGTCGAGGTAGCGCACCGACCGATACGGATTGTTGAGGAACCCCTCGTCCGTGATCACCTCGTAGTTGAGGCCGGTCATCAGCTGCGGGGTCACGATCTGCTGCAGGCTGAAGCGGTAGTTGCGGCGGTCGACCGTCTCCTCGAACGTGTTGTCGCCGTTCTTGCGCACTTCGTCCCAGCCCTGGCTGAAGCCGAACGACACCGTCGTCAGGTCGCCGAACAGGTCCTGGCTCACGTCGAGGCTGGCGGTGCTCGCCGTGTAGTCGCTTTCGTCGCTCAGCGTGTAGCTGACGCTGTACTGCGTCTTGCCATAGAGCGCATCGAGCGCCAGGCTGCCTTGCGTGCGTTCTTCGGTATACGGGCTGGCGGTGGTCATCACGTCGATCGACGCGCTCGACACCATGTCGATGTAGTAGTTGGCGGAGACGGAATACTTCTCGGCGAACTTCTTGCGCAACAGCAGTGAAGGCCCGTCGATGGTCACGCCGCCGCCTTCGTAGCGGTGGTAGAGCGCGTCGGCGCGATCGTCAGGCAGCACCGCCGCCTGCACGGAACCTGCCAGCACGAGGGCGGCTCCGGCCCACACCAGTCGCAGCGGCAGATTCGTCATGCGCACGCCCGCTTCCTCAATTGCAGCCGCAGCCGCCGCCGTGGCTGCCGCTGGCGCCCCGTGCGCCTTCGCGTGCCTCGAACACATGGTTCAGGTACGAGCCGGAGACCGGGTCGCGCTCGGCCGACATCACGACGTCGGCGAAATACTGGCGCTCATACGGCTTCACCCACGGCTCGACGCTGGAGCAGCCCGTGGCGCCGGTGACGGCGCAGGCAACCCAGGCCAGTCTGGCTATCGCGTGCATGTTCATTCCTTCACCAGGCTGCGAATCATGTCGGCGTACTTCGCCTCGTCGCCGGGCTTGTAGCCGCGGTGCACGTAGCGCACTTGTCCGTTGCGGTCGACGAAGACCGTGCTTGGCATGCCCTCGACTCCAAACCGTCCCGCCACGGCGCTGTCCTTGTCGAAGAGGATCGGGAACCCGACGGGCACGCCCTTGAGCCAGTCGACGGCCGCAGCGCTGTCGGGTTCGACGTTCACGCCGAGCAGCGTGAACCCGAGCGGCTCGTACTTGGCATGCAGCTGCGCGAGCAGCGGCATCTCCTGCCGGCACGGTCCGCACCATGTGGCCCAGAAGTTGATCATGACGACCTCGCCCTTGAGGCTCGCCAGGTCGACCTTGCCGCCGTCGCGGGCGGGCAGGACCAGCGCCGGTGCGGGGGAGCCCGGCACGGCAGCGGCTGCCGCGATCCCGGAGGCGACGAGGGCAAGGCATGCGAGCAGCAATCGAAGTGGTGTCGGCATGACGATTTTCCTCAGAAGAACGCGGTGACGCCCAGGTTGACCTGCATGTTCTGCGTGAGCTTGCTCTCGCCCAGCAGGTCGCTGTCGAACATGTGGTTGCGCACGTCGAAGTGCACTGCGATCCAGTCGTTGGCCAGCACGCGCAGGCCGGCACCCAGCGCAACGGTGAAGTGATCGTCGCCGGCAAAGTTCGTGCTGCCGGCGCCGAGCGTCACGTAGACGGCGCTTGGCATCGCGCGCTTGCCGCCGAGGAAAACCTCGCCCGGGAGCACGTTCCAGCCGAGCGCGAGGTCGTAGTAGGTGAACCGCCGTTCGCTGTCGGTGAGCAGCTCCGCGGCGCCGCTCAGGTCCTCGTAGCTGGTCCTGCCGGCCTCGGAGGACCCGACCGTCGCTTCCGCGAACAGGTCTTCCGTGAAATGGTAGGCCGCACGCGCGCCGTACAGCAGGCTGGTGCCGAAGTCCTCGATGCTGATGGTGCCGACGAAGGCGCCCGCTTCGAAGTTCTCGGTGTCGATGCCGGCGGGTTCGACGTCACGCCGTTGCACCTCCGGTTCGACCACCTGCGGTTGCTGCGAGGGCAAGGCTGCCGGCTCGCCCGCAGCCTGCGCCAGGGCGCTGCCCGGCAGCGTGGCCGCCACGGCGAGCGTGGTCAGAAGAAGTAGGTGAAGCCCACGGTCCATTCGTCGATCTCCTCGTTCTCGTCGCGGCTCGTGAACACGACGTAGCTGCGATACTCGCCGGTGAGCAGGAAGCGGTTGGTCAGGAAGCCGCGCACGCCGACGCCGGCATACGCGACGGAGTCGGTGCGATCCTCGGCCTGCACCAGCGTCGCCTTCGGCGAGATCGTCAGCACGCCGCCGCCGATGCCGACGAAAGGCGACACGCGCCACTGCGGCGCGAAAATGTGCGCGATGCCCGCGCTGCCGAGCCAGCCGTTGGAATAGTCGCCGAGCAGGTGTTGCACATCGGCGCGGACCTGCAGGTGCGGGGTCAGGGCGTAGGCGCCGTTGACGGCAACCACGTTCGCCCCGCCGAAGTCGCCGGTGCCGAGGCCTACTTCCCAGTGGTGTTCGGTGCGTGCGCTCGGGCTTCGGGCCGGCCAGCTGCACGGGGGCGCCGCCGGGCGTGAGCGTGCGCTCGAGTTGCGAGCGATGCACCCAGCCTTCGCGGCCGCTTTCGGTGCGGATCTTGATCCAGTCCGTGCGCTGGCGCAGCAGTTCGATCGACGCACTGCGCTCGACCGAGAACGTGGCAGGAAAGCCGCGGCCGGGTCCGCTGCGCAGGTCCACGTACGGATCCTGCACCACGACCCTGGCCGGGGGCGCCTTGGCGGCGAGCGCAGCCGCGCCATGGCCCGCACCGAGCAGTGCGAGGCAGCAGGCGAGCAATGAGCGGACGGTGACTCGATTCAATTCAGCGGCGCCACAAATGGGTCGTTGAAGTATTGGGCACCGATATCCGTCCATTCCGAGACGAGCTTCAACTCCACGGGTGTCAACCAGCCCGCGTGACTGCCGCCAGGCGCGAACAATGCGAAGAACGTCACAGAACCGATCGCGCGGCCGGCCCGCAGCGACGGGGCCACGGGGACGGTGGAGAACTGCGGCAGGCCGGTCACCGGGTCGATGCCGGTCTGCACGAGTCGATCCTGCAAGGCGCCGTTCACGACCTCCTGCTCGGCGTCCGTCGCGAGCAGTTCGCGGTAGGCATTGAACTGCGTGGGGACGTCGGGTGACGGGCCATCGGACAGGTCCAGCTGCGCCGCCGGGACGCGGGTGCTGGCGTCCGCCGCCTGCGGTGAATGACAGGCCGTACAGGTGTCGTCGCGCAGGACCGTCGTGCCGTCCACGTCCAGCGTGACGCGCGGCTTGTTCCACAACGGGTGGACGTGACGCTCGTAGTGGATCGTGATGCGACAACCGCTGCGCCAGCCGGTGACACAGTCCGCCGAGGTCGGCGCGGGCGTGTCGAGGTCGACGTAGTCGTAGGCAAAGGAGGCATCCGGGGCGCGGCCGGCGGTCGCCGGGTCGGTCCAGACATCGGTGAAGCGGATGGCCGAGGCCGGCAGCAGGTCGGCGCAGTCCGTCTGGCAGCTGATGCGCGCGCGGACCTGCGCCATGGTCTCGCCAAAGTCGGCAAAGAACGCGGGATTCGTGTTCGCGAACGGCACGCCCGTGCCGGGCGCCCCCGTGTTTGCAGCCGCAAACAGGTTGTCGCGGCCATGCGAATCGTCGCGCACCGCCGTGTGGCATCCGTTGCACTTCAACTCCTGGCCGGCACGCACCTGCAGCCAGTTGTTGTGGCGGTCGCCGATGCGGCGGCCGTTGCCGTCCAGCACCGACAGCGCGAAGGCAACGTCGGCGGGGACCTTGATGCGTACCGAACCATCGGGTTCGACCGGCGCGTAGCCGAGGATCTCGCGCATGCCGAAGGCGCTGGTCACGCCGAATGCGCTGCGATCGAAATCGAGCACGTCGTCGTCGGGCATGCTGACCGGCTTCTCGATGCGCACGAAACGCGCAGGCCGCGCAGCGGCGAGCGTGCGTGCCGGATCGCGCAGCACCGGGATGCCACCCGGGGCCGTGTCGGTGCCGGCGATGTCGTAGACGCTGCGGATATCGATGATGCCGACGCCCTCGGCCGCGAGGTCGGCGTTGAAATCAACTCCCGCCACCCGATCGAGGAGCACCGGAGGCAACGCGCGCGGCTGCAGTGCAACCACGTCCGTGACCAGCGTTCCCTCCACCGGATTCGACACCGGCAGCTGTGTGCGCTGCGCGGGATCGTAGATCCAGATGCCATACAGCGGCGGAGCAGTGACGGCCGTGCCGGTTGCGATGCGCTCGTCCGTGCAGGGCACGATGCGCGGCGCCGCGCCGGCCGTCGACTCGAGCAGGCGGCACTGGGTCCAGGTCAGCAGGATCCGGCCCGTGCCGTCCTGCAAGGGAAACGCCGAGTTGTACCGGCCACCGGGGGAGGGGCCGACTACGGTGCGCACGTCGTTGATCGTCGCAGCCACTTGCGCGGGGCCGCTCAGCGCGCCGCGGTTCGGCAGCGTCGGCTGCGTGTTCTCGACGTAATTCGCAGTGTCGATCTCGAGCAACTGGCTGCCGAGATCGGGCGCTTCGAAGGGCTGCGAGCGCACCAGCAGCCTGCCGTTGGCCAGGGGCCGCGGTTCGAGGAAATGCACATCGGTGCCGTCCGTGCCGGTCTCATGGCTGCGGGCGCCGTACAGCAGCTGCAGGTCCATGCCGTCGGGACGCATCGAGTAGAGACTGATCTCGTCGTGGCCCGGCGCGTTGTCCCAGCGACTGAACACGACGCGGCCGTCCGGCAGCACGGCTGGATCGAGGTCGTGGCTCTGGTTGAACGACACCTGCCGGATGTTGCTGCCGTCGGCATTCATGACGTGCAGCAGGAACGCCGGTTCGTTGTTGCTTTCGTCCTGCGCGGCGAACTGCGGCTTGCCCTCGTCGAGCAGTATGGCCTTCGACTGACGCTGGCGCGTGGACGAGAACACGATGCGTCCGTCCGGCAGGTAATGCGGCGCCACGTCGTCGCCTTCGCGCGCCGTGGTATCGGAGGCAAAGACCCGTCGCAGCTGCTTGGTGGTCAGGTCGTACTCATGGATGTCCCAGGTCGGCTGGTCCTCGGGCGCGGCGCCGACGATGTTCGGCTCGCGCAGGGCGAACACCAGCTTGGTGCCATCGTAGGACGGCTCGACGTCGCGGACGTCGCCGCGGCCCTGCGTGAGCGCGGCCGTGAGGTTGGTTTCGGCGGCAGAAGGCGAGGCCCGGTCACGCAGGTAGAGGTCGGCCCCGGCCGTGAACGGCAGCAGTTCCCGTGCATCGACGAGCAGCGTGTCGGCCACGGGCACGGGACGCTTGACGTATGCAATCGGGAAATCGAGCACCACGGGATCAGGGGATTGTCCCCCGCCCACGCTCGTCGAGCTGCCGCCATCGCTGCTCGTGCACGCCGCGAGGGCAGTGCAGCCAAGCAGCGGGATCAGGAGTTGCCAGTAGCGCGGGCGGCCGTCGCCGGTCGCCGTGGAACATGCTGCCATCGTCGTGTTTTCCTCGCAGCGATCCCGGGAATTCCGCCGCTGCGCAGGCGTCTTCTCGCACAACTCGCGTGTATTAGGGACTCTGGGGCTCTAGTTGTGTGAGGCCGCTCTCACAAACGGCAACGTCGCTTTGCTTCGCGGCCCCGCAGGCTACAGATTCCGTCGCCACGGCGGCCTGCGCTTGCCGAAGGGAGGTTGAATGCAGCGGACCAGGACAACGAGCACACGCCGTGCGCACACACTGTGGAGTGTCGCCGCATGCCTGTGCCTCGTGGGCACGAGCCTGCTGCCGGTGACGGCGGAGGCCGATGCACGCTCGCAGGCGAAACGCCTGCATGACCGCCTTGCAGGCGTCCCTCCCACCGAGGCCACGCTGACCGCAATGGCCAGCGACATCGCTGCCGGGCGCGCCACCGATGCGGCCTACACGGCGATGGAGCACCGCGCCTTCTACGACGTCACGCTCAAGAACTTCGCGATGCCGTGGACCAACCGGGACCAGACCGTGTTCGCGCCATTGAACGATTACGTGGCCACCGTGATCGGCATGGTCCGCGACGACATCGCCTTCGACCGCGTGCTGTACGACGACATCCTGTACGTCGGTCGCAGCGGTGGTGGCGTGCCCGGCTACTCGGCAGCCGCCAACGATCACTACGCCGCGCTGGAATCACAGGGGGTCAGCCTCAAGGACAACCTGGTGCAGACGACCCAGTCGTCGGCCAACGGCATGCCGGCAGACGCAACTGCGGGCGTGCTGACCACCCGCGCTGCGGCGCAGGCGTTCTTCGTCGCCGGCACCAATCGCGCGATGTTCCGCTACACGCTGCTCAACCACCTCTGCACCGACCTCGAGCAGGTGCAGGACCCGACGCGTCCGCCGGATCGCATCCGCCAGGACGTGAGCCGCAGTCCGGGCGGCGACAGCCGCCTGTTCCTGAACAACTGCATCGCCTGCCACTCGGGGATGGACCCGATGACGCAGGCGTTCGCCTACTACGATTACGACGAAGCCGGCGGTCGCATGCTCTACACGCAGGGCGTGGTGCGGCCGAAGTACTTCAACAACAAGGACACCTTTCCCGCGGGCTATTCCACGCCCGACGACGCCTGGGACAACTACTGGCGCAAGGGGCAGAACTCGCTGCTCGGCTGGGACAGTGCCTTGCCGGGCAAGGGCGCTGGCGCGAAGTCGCTCGGCCGCGAGCTCGCGCGCAGTGACGCGTTCGCTGCCTGCCAGGTGCAGAAGGTGTTCAAGAACGTCTGCTTCCGCAGCCCCAGCGACGCGCAGGACCGCGCGCGCGTGCAGGGCATGACGGCCAGCTTCAAGGCGAACGGCTACCAGCTGAAGCGGGTATTCGCCGAGGCCGCCACGTACTGCATGGGCGACTGAGGACAGCACATGAAACCCGAAGCTTCGCGACTGCCTGTGTTCCGCGCGCTATTGATCGCCGCCGGAGCGCTCGTCCTGAGCGCGTGCGGCGGCGGCGCCGAGACGACGCAGAACCCTGTGACATCGGGCGGATCGGCCCCGACCTATACCGGCCCGGCGCCGGCGACGGCCGACGTGCAGTCTTTCAAGATCAACGTATGGGACAACCTGAAGGCCACCAACCGCTGCGGGCAGTGCCACGTGGCGGCAGGTCAGGCGCCGCAGTTCGTGCGGCAGGACGACGTCAATCTCGCCTACCAGGCGGCCAATGGCATCGTCACGCTGTCCTCGCCGCGTGATTCACGCATCGTCCAGAAGGTCGCGGGCGGCCACAACTGCTGGCTGGCGAGCAATGACGCCTGCGCCGACATCCTGACGACCTGGATCACGGCCTGGGCCGGAGCCACGGCCGGCAACGGCGTGACGGGCGTGGTGCTCAAGGCCCCGGCGATCAAGGATCCCGGTGCCAGCAAGGCTTTCCCGGCATCGCCCGCGTTGTTTGCCACGACCGTGCACCCGGTGGTCGAGCAGTACTGCGCGCGCTGCCACACCTCGACGGCCGCGTCCTCGCAGTCACCCTTCTTCGCCTCGGGCGACGTCGACGAGGCGTACGCCGCGGCGAAGGTCAAGATCAACCTCGACCAGCCGGCCCTGTCGCGCCTGGTCGTGCGGCTGCGCACCGAATTCCACAACTGCTGGAGCGACTGCGCCGCCAACGCCGACACCATGGAGGCGGCGGTGCAGGCCTTCGCCGACCAGGTGCCGGTGACGCAGGTCTCTTCCTCGCTCGTCTACTCGAAGGCGCTGCGGCTTCCGGACGGACTCGTCGCGAGCGGCGGCAACCGCTACAGCGGCAACATGATCGGCCTGTGGGAGTTCAAGACGGGCAGCGGCTCGGTGGCGTACGACACCAGCGGCGTGGAGCCGGCGCTGAACCTGAACATCAGCGGCGACGTCGCCTGGGTGGGTGGCTGGGGCCTGAACGTGCGCAGCGGCAAGGCGCAGGGCTCGACCACGGCGAGCCGCAAGCTGCACGACCTGATCAAGGCCACTGGCGAGTACTCGATCGAGGCGTGGGTCGCGCCCGGCAACGTCGCCCAGGAGGACGCCCGCATCGTGTCGTACTCGGGCGGCACCACGGCTCGCAACTTCATGCTGGGCCAGACGCTCTACAGCTACGACTTCTACAACCGCTCGACGCGCACCAATACTGCGGGCGATCCGAAGCTGACGACCTCGGCGGCCGATGAAGACCTGCAGGCGACGCTGCAGCACGTCGTGGTCACGTTCGATCCGGTGCTCGGCCGCCGCATCTACGTCAACGGCGAGTACACGGGCGACGCCGACCCCGCGCCCGGCGGCGCGCTTACGGACTGGGATGACACCTTCGCGTTCGTGCTCGGCAACGAAGTCTCGAACACGGATCAGTTCCAGGGCGTATTCCGCCTGGTCGCCGTGTACAACCGGGTACTGACCGAGGCGCAGATCCAGACCAACTTCCAGGCCGGCGTGGGTGAAAAGTTCTACCTGCTGTTCTCGATCAGCCACCTCGTGAACGTGCCGCAGGCGTACATCCTGTTCGAGGTGAGCCAGTTCGACTCGTACAGCTACCTGTTCGAGAAGCCCACGTTCATCAGCCTCGATCCTGCCGCGAAGCCGGGCTCGATTCCCATCGCGGGGCTGCGCATCGGGGTGAACGGCGCCGAGGCCGGGGTGGGCCAGGCCTATCGCACGCTCGACACCACGATCACCGACTCGCTGTACGGTCCGCTGGGGCAGCCGCTCGCGAATGTCGGCACCGTCATTGCACTCGAAAAGGGCCCGGACGCCGACGAGTTCTTCCTGACCTTCGACGTGCTGGGTACGCACCAGAACGTGCGGCTCGACCCGGTGCCGCTCGCACCGGCGCCGCCCGCGGACGTGCAGCGAGCCCCGGACGTCGGCTTGCGCGTGTTCGACGAGTTGAATGCGACGATGGCCGAACTGACCGGCGTCAGCGAGCAGGACCCGGGCGTCGCTGCGACCTACGCGACGATCAAGCAGTCGCTGCCGACGGTCGAGACGGTCGACACATTCGTGTCGGCACACCCGGTGGCCGTGGCGCAGCTGTCGATCCAGTACTGCAACGCGCTGGTCGAGAACCCGACCGCGCGGTCGCAGTACTTCCCTGGATTCGACTTCAATGCAGCGCCGGCCGTCGCCTTCGCTCCTGCCGGCCGGGCCATCGTGCTCGACGCGCTGGTGGGACGCATGTTGCGCACGAACGTCGCGACCGAACCCGACGCAGCGGGCGTCCGCAGCGATCTCGACGGGCTCATCACGCGCCTGTCGAGCTGTGGCGGCTCGTGTGCCGCCGATCGAACGGAAACCGTGGTCAAGGCCAGTTGCGCCGCGCTGCTCGGCAGCGCCGCGACGCTGCTGCATTGAACGCCGCGCTGGAAGCGAGGAAGAACGCATGCTGATCCGTAGACCACCGCCGCGCACGCTGCGCCCCGACGAGCCCATCCGGCACGAGGCTGCGCACAAGCGCCCCGTTACGCGACGCGATTTCCTCGCGCAAGGCTTTGGCACCGGAGTCGCGACCATCGCGGCCCCGACCGTCTTCAGCCTGTTTGCCAACCCGCGGGCCGCGATGGCGGCCCTGTCGCCCGACATCGAGGCGTTGAAGGGCAGTTGCGGCATCGACGTGCAGGGCGCGGGCAAGATCCCGTTCATCTGCATCGACCTTGCCGGCGGTGCGAACATGGTCGGCTCCAACGTCCTGATCGGCGGGGCGGGCGGCCAGCTCGATTTCCTGAGCACGGCGGGCTACGGCAAGCTCGGCCTGCCTGGCGACATGCTGCCCGGCATGACCAATACTGCGACCGGCACGAGTTTTACCGATACGCGGCTGGGCCTCGCCTTCCATAGCGACAGCGCTTTCCTGCGCGGCATCCTCGACCGGGTGGCGCCTGCCACCGCAGCTTCGATCAACGGCGCAGTCATCGCCGCGCGCTCGGAGAACGACACGGGCAACAATCCGCACAACCCCATGTACGCCATCCACCAGGCCGGCGCGGACGGAGCCCTCGCGACGCTGATCGGCTCGCGTGCATCGGATTCCGGCGGCAACTCGATGGCGCCCGCGGGGCTGATCGACCTCTCGGTGCGTCCGACCAAGGTCGACCGGGCCAGCGACGTGACGGGCCTGGTGGACACGGGCGAGCTGGCCAGCCTGCTCAGCCTCGACGACACCGTGGCCGTGATGGAGGCCATCCAGCGCATCAGCGACCGCAAGCTGAGCGTGATCGACCCGAAGCAGCCCTGGGTTGATCCCAAGCAGACGACCGTGACGCGCAACGAAGTCGTGCGCGAGCTGGTCAACTGTGGCTACGTGAAGGCCGCCGACGTCGTCGATCGTTACGGCGATCCGACCAGCCTCAATCCCGACCTCGACCCCGACATCGTCGGCGCCGGCGGTATCTTCAGCCGCGCCGAGTACGACGGCGACGGCGAGTTCCGCAAGACCGCGGCGGTCATGAAAATGGTGCTGTCGGGCTACGCCGGCGCCGGCACGATCGCCCTCGGCGGCTACGACTACCACGGCCAGGGACGCGCGACGGGCGAGCTGCGCGACCTGCGCGCGGGCCGCTGCATGGGCGCGTGCCTCGAGTACGCCGCGCGGCGCGGCATGCCGCTGATGCTGTACGTGTTCTCGGATGGCTCGATCTCGGCGAGCGGCCAGGTCGACAGCACGACGGATGGGCGCGGCAAGTTCATGTGGACCAGCGACAACCAGTCGACTGCGGCGTCGTTCTTCCTGGTCTACAATCCCCGTGGGCGTCCCACCCTCGTCACGACCGGTGCGGGCGGGGCGGCCCGGCACCAGCAGATCGGGTATTTCCGCTCGGATGCGTCGGTCGAGACTGCCTCGAGTCCCGCCGCCGCCAACGTGAACCTGCTGGTCGAGACGGTCGTGCTGAATTACATGGCCCTGCACGGGGAACAAGGCCAGTTCGCGGCGCGCTTTCCGCGCCACGGCCTGGGCAACTCCACGTTGCAGGACAGCCTCATTGCCTTCGATCCCATCGTGAGCGGTCGCATCACCTAGCCCGAGGTTCCTTGAACGGATCGATTTCGAGCGACCTGCTGCCGCTGCTGCGCTGCCCGCGGTGCGAGGCCCCGCTCGAAGGCGAGGCGGCGCTTGCCTGCGCCGGTTGCGGCGCCCGCTACCCGCGTATCGACGGCATCCCCTGGCTCGCGCCGGAGCCCGCGCAGGCGCTCACCGAGTGGCGCGGTCGGATGCAGGCCATGAACGTGCATCTCAAGCAGCAGGCAGCGGGCTATCGCGCTGCGTTGCGTCCCGAGATCACCCGCTCGTCGACGCGCAACCGGCTCAAGCTGCTCGCCATGGCATGCTCCGATCACGCGCGCCGGTTGCAGGCACTGCTGGCCCCGCTGGAGGCTGACGCGGTCGCCGCTGCGCCCGCAACCTACGCCGCGCTCGCACCCGTCGTGGCCGGTTCCCAGGGTCTTGCCAGCTATTACGCCAACGTCCATCGCGACTGGTGCTGGGGTGACGCGGAGAATCAGGCGGCCTGTACCGCCGTGCGGACTGCGTTCGGCGACACGAATCCTGCACGCCTGCTCGTGCTCGGCAGCGGGGCAGGGCGCCTCGCCTACGACCTGCACGCGCTGCTGCGCCCTTCGTCGACGGTGGCCCTCGACCTCAATCCCCTGCTGCTGGCCGTCGCGCGCCGCATGTACGCGGGTGAGCGCATCGACCTCTACGAGTTTCCCGTGGCACCGCGCGATCTCGCGAGCCATGCGCTGCTGCGTACGCTCACGGCACCGGCGCGCGCGGCGGCGGGCCTGCACCTCGTCCTCGGCGACGCGAAGCAGCCGCCGTTCGGGCGTGGCACGTTCGACACGATCCTCACGCCCTGGCTGGTCGACGTCGTCGACACCGACCTGGCGCATCTCGCAGCCACCGTGAATTCCCTGCTCGCGCCTGGCGGGCGGTGGATCTGCACCGGCACGTTGTTCTTCCAGCAGGCCGATCCCGCGCACGCTTTCTCGAGCGAGGAGGTCGTCGAGATCGTCGAGGCCGCGGGTTTCGCCACGCCCACCCTGGTCTCGTCGCGCCAGCCGTACCTCGCGTCGCCGGCGAGCCGGCACGCGCGGATCGAGGAGGTGGTCACCTTCGCCGTGTCCAAGCAGCGCGAAGCCGAACTGCCGGTGCGGGCGCAACTGCCCTGGCTCGCCGATGGGCGCCATCCCGTGCCCCTGGCTCCGGCGGTGGCTGATCACGTCCTGGCGCTGCGGGTGCGCGGGTATGTCGCCTCCCTGGTCGACGGCCAGCGCTCGATCGAGGACATCGCGGCGCGCCTGGTGCAGGAGCGCCTGTTGCCGCCGACGGAAGCGACTGGCATCGTGCGCGACTATCTGTTGCGCCTGCACGAAGAGGCGGACCTGCGACCGCCGAGCTGAGGTTCCTCGATGCCAAGGATTGTCCTGCTGTTGCTGCTCAATGCGCTTGCCGGCTTGCCTGCGGCGCATGCGGCCTGGTACGAGCGCGAAGAGGCCATCATGGGCACGCGCATCGCCGTGCAGCTCTGGAGCGAGGACGCCACCGTCGCCGTGAACGCGATCGATGCCGTCATGGCGGAAATGCACCGCACTGACGAGTTGATGAGCACTTACAAGCCCGCGAGCCAGCTGTCGCAGGTGAACGCGCATGGGTACGAACGGCCCGTGCAGGTCGATGCGGACGTGATCGACGTCGTCATGAAGTCGCTCGAGTACTCGCGACTCAGCGATGGCGTCTTCGACGTCACCTATGCGAGCGTCGGTTACCTCTACGACTACCGCAGGCACCAGCGTCCGACGGATGCCGAGATCGCCGCCGCGCTGCCGGGCGTGGACTACCGCCAGGTCGTGGTCGATCCGGAGGCGCGCACCATCCGGTTCCTGAAGCCAGGCATGCGCATCGACCTGGGCGGCATAGCCAAGGGCTGGGCGGTCGACCGTGGCATCGAGATCCTGCGCGAGGCAGGCATCGAGCACGCGATGGTCAATGCCGGCGGCGATACGGCGCTGCTCGGCGACCGGCTCGGCAAGCCCTGGGTCGTCGGCATCCGCGATCCGCGCAAGGACGGGGCCGTCGTTGCGCGCATCCCATTGCAGGACGAGGCCATTTCCACCTCCGGCGACTACGAGCGCTACTTCGAGGAGAACGGCCAGCGCTATCACCACATCCTGGTGCCGGGCACGGGCAAGTCACCCGACGCCGTGCGCAGCGTGACCGTGATCGGCGCCAATGCCACCCGCACCGACGGCCTGACCAAGACCGTGTTCATCCTCGGGGTCGAGCGCGGGATGGCCTTCATCCGCAAGCTCGGCGACGTCGAGGCGATCATCGTCGACCGCGACGGGCAGGTCTTCTACTCGGCCGGCCTCGAGCCACCGCGATAGCCCAAGGCGCCGCCCCACGCGGGCGATTTGTGACGCGCCTCAAGTGTCTGTCACTCCGCGGCCGCCTGATTTGACAGCGCGGCGGGCCGCAGACAACGATGCACCCTGACTGAAACAGGGCAAACCCGCCGAAAGGCGGGGACGCAAAGCCACCGGTCTTCGGGACATTCCCATGACAGCGGGGTTGCCAGGTGCAACGCAGGACACTCGACATAAGTGCCCCGAGAGGGGTGCTGCATAATTGGATGGTCGCGGCCGCAGCCGCGCTCGTCGCCGTGCCGGTATCGGCGGCGCCGCCTGCGCTCAATTCCTCCGCTCCTGACTTCGTCCTGAAGGCAACCGACGGCCGCAACCTGCGGTTGTCCGAGTACCGCGGCGAACCGGTCATCGTGCATTTCTGGGCCAGCTGGTGCGGGCCGTGCCGCGAATCGGCGGCCAGCCTCGACGCACTTGGGTCGCAGTCCGCGACGCCCGTGCTCGGCATCAGCCTCGACGAGACCGCGGAGCGTGCCAGTGCCGTTGCACAGTCGCTGCGCCTGCGGTCGCCCACGCTGGTGGACACCGGGCAGGTGGTCGCGCGCACGTACGACGTCGCCAAGCTGCCGCTCACCTTGCTGCTCGACGCCGACGGCACCATCCGTGCGGCATGGTCCGGCGTCGCGCCGAATCCCGCCGAACTCACCCCGCAACTCAATCGCCTGCGCCAGGACTGACGGAGCATCGCCCGCATGCAACCGAACCGAATTCTTGCTTTCGTACGCACGGCGCACAGGGCGCTGTTGCTCGCGGCCGGCACGCTGCTGGTGGCGCCCATCCCGGCGCATTCGACTGAGCCCGCTGCGGACGGCCTGCAGACGGTCGACCAGGACGTGCAGGCGCTGAAGAAGCAGTTGATCGAATTGAACCGCGACCTGTTCAAGCTCGAGGAAGAGCTGCTTTATCCTGCGAGCACGCAGGTTGCCGTCTTCCTGTCGGTGGACGTGGGCACGTTCTTCGCGCTCGATTCGGTGACGTTGAAGGTGGACGACAAGGAGGTCGCCAACTATCTCTATACCGAACGCGAGGTGCAGGCACTGCATCGCGGCGGCGTGCAGAAGCTGTATCTCGGCAACCTGAAGGCCGGCAGTCACGAGATCGTCGCTTTCTTCACCGGCAAGGGTCCGCACGACCGCGATTACCGGCGCGGCACGACGCTGCAGGTCGACAAGACCGTCGGCGCCAAGTACGTCGAGTTGCGCATCAGCGACCGCGAGGCCTCGCTGCAACCCGAGTTCGTCGTGCGGCAGTGGGAGTGAGGCGAGCGCCTCCCTGCACACACTGAGCCATGCCGAAACGCCGCGCCACCATCCGTCTCTACGTGACCTGCATCGCACTGGTGCTGGCCGCCGCCGTGGCGTGGACCGTGCAAGCCGCAGAGTCAGAGCGCGAAGCTCCGGCTGCGACGACGATTCGCGACCTCGACTACGGCGACGTCCTGTTCCATTTCTTCCAGGACGATTACTTCGAAGCGATCGTCCGCCTCGAAGCCAACAGCGACTTCGGGCGGCTCGAGCATCACGCCGCCGAGGCTGACCTGCTGGCGGGTGGCCTCTATCTCTCGCTCGGCCTGCACGTGGAGGCCGAGCGCATTTTCGACGGTTTGCTCGCAGGGCCGGTCGCGCCTGCCGTGCGGGACCGCGCTCGCTTCTACCTGGCCCGCATCAATTACCAGCGCGGCTACCACGAAGCGGCGCTGCGCAACCTCGGGTTCATCGAGCAGCCGCTCGCCGGCAAGCTCGAACCCGAGCGCCGCCTGCTCGAAGCGAACGTGCTGATGAGCCTCGGCCAGTATGCCGCCGCCGCGGCACGCCTCGAAGCATGGCCTGACACGAGTGGCTGGTCGAACTTCGCCCGCTTCAATCTCGGGGTGGCCCTGGTGCGGGCCGGTGAGACCGCACGCGGCCGCCAGTTCCTGGAGCAGGTGGGCACGATGGAAGCCCGCAACGAGGAGCAGGCCGCGCTGCGCGACCGCGCCAACCTGGCACTGGGATTTGCGCTGCTGCAGCAGCAGGGTGGCGACGAGCCAGCGGCCGTGCTGAGCCGTGTGCGTCTCGACGGCCCCTTCACCAACAAGGCGCTGCTGGCGCTCGGCTGGGCCGAGACCAACGCCAACCGGCCTGACCGCGCGCTGGTCCCCTGGCTCGAACTGCAGCGACGCCCGGTCATGGACGCGCCGGTCCAGGAAGCCCTGATCGCCGTGCCCTACGCCTACGTGAAGCTGGCCTCCAATGGCCAGGCCTCACAGCACTATCGCGCGGCCGTCGAAGCGTTCAGCCGCGAGTCGCGACGCCTCGACGAATCGATCGTCGCCATCGAGGCGGGCGGTTTCCTCGATTCGATCCTCACGGCGATCCCGCAGGGCGAGCGCCCGGGCTGGTTCTGGCAGCTGGACAAGCTGCCTGATGCGCCGCACACGAGGTACCTCTATCACCTGCTGGCGTCGCACGAGTTCCAGGAAGGCCTGAAGAACTACCGCGACCTGCGCTTGATGCAGTCCAATCTCGGCCGCTGGACCGAGTCGCTCGAGGCCTTTGGCGCGATGATCGAGGCGCGCGAACTCGCCGCTGCGCAGCGCGAGCCACGGCGTCAGGAGGCCCTGGCGGCAACCGATGTCGACGCGTTCAAGGCGCGGCAGCACGAACTCGCGGAGCGCTTCGCGCAGGTCGAGTCGACCCGCGACGTGGCAGCACTCGCGACCCCGGCCGAGTCGGAACAATGGCAGGCACTCGCCCGCATCGATGCGGCGGTGGCCGCGATGCCCCCGGGCGCGCGCCGCGACGAGTTCGCGACGCGGGCGCGCATGCTGCGCGGCGCCCTGGAGTGGGAACTGGATCGTGCCTACAAGGTCCGCGCGACGAACGTGCGGCGCGACCTGCGACAGTCGCAGGCCGCGCTGGCCGAAGTGGAGAGCCGCCTCGGCGCACTCGGCAGCGCGGGCGAACTGGTGCCGCGCAATACGCAGGAGTTTGCCGGGCGCGTAGCCGGGCTGGCGGACCGCGTCGCGCGCATCACGCCACAGATCGACGCGACCGCACTGGCGCAGGAACGCGCCCTGGCGGGCATCGCCATCGCCGAACTCAAGGCCCAGCAGAAGCGGCTCGGCAGCTATTCCACGCAGGCGCAGTTCGCGCTCGCGTCGCTGTACGACGGCGCCGGCAATGGGGGCGGACGATGAACGCATCCCGGCTGCTGACCCTGGCGCTGACCAGCCTGCTCGCCACGGGCTGGGCGGGCAGCGCGGAGAGCGCGCGCAAGAAGGAGCCGTCGACCCTGGGTGCGCTCGCGACGCGCAGCGCGCCGGTGGATCGTGCGGTGCCGGTGCAGGCGGCCCCCGACGATGCGGCGAACAGCTACGCGGCTTTCCTGCAGATCGCGGACGCGGACCCGGCATTGAAGGCGCAAGCGCTGCGCCGCCTCGGCGACCTGCGCCTCGAGCAAGCCGCGAACCTCAGTGCCGCGGGCGACGTTCCTGATCCGGCGTCGCAAGCGAAGGCCCGCGACGCCATCGCCGCCTACCAGGAGCTGCTGCGCGACTACCCCGAATACGCCGCGCGTGATGCTGCCCTTTACCAGCTGGCGCGGGCGTCGGAGCTGGCAGGCGACGGCGCCGCCGCGCAGGCCGCCCTCGACGAACTCGTGGCGCGCCATCCCCAGGGTGCGCATGCCGACGAAGCACAGTTCCGCCGCGGCGAAGTTTTCTTCAGCGCACAGCGCTATGCCGATGCCATCGGGGCCTACGGCGCGGTGCTTGCGATCGGCCCCGCCAGCGCGTTCTTCGAGCAGTCCCTGTACAAGCGTGGCTGGGCGCAGTTCAAGCTCGGTGACGACGCCGCCAGCAGTCGCGACTTTCTCGCGCTGCTCGACACCGTGCTGGTGCAGGACGGGCAGTTGCGGGACGCCGCGCAGCTTTCGCGGCCGCAGGTGGAGCTTTCAGACGACGCGCTGCGCGCGCTCAGCCTCATGTTTGCAGCGGACCAGGGCGCTGTCTCGTTGCAGGCCGCGCTGTCAGGGCGTGGACCGGCGCCCTACGAGGCGCGGCTCTACGGCGCGCTCGGCGACCTGTACGTCGAGAAGGAACGATTCCAGGACGGCGCCGAGGTGTACCGTTCCTTCGCGCGGCGCCAGCCGCTCGATCCGGTCGCGCCGCTGCTGCTCGGCAAGGCGACGGAGGCCTACGGCAAGGCGGGATTCACTGCGCTGGTGCTCGAGTCGAAGCAGGAGCTGGTGGAGCTCTACGGTCCACGCAGTGCCTACTGGACCGCGCGCGCCGGCCAGGTCGACCCGCAGGTCAGCGCGGCGGTGCAGGCGAACCTGCTCGACCTCGCACAGCACGAGCATGCGTTGGCGCAGAAGAAGGACGGCGAGGTGCACCGCGATGCAGCCGTGCGCTGGTATCGCGAATACCTGGCCGGTTTCGACGCCACGGCCCAGGCACCCGCGACCCGGCTGCTGCTCGCCGACCTGCTGCTCGACGGCTCGCGCTTCGTCGAGGCAGCGGACGAATACGAACGAGCCGCCTACGACTACGAGAATGCACCCGAAGCAGGGCGCGCCGGCTACGCGGCGCTGGTTGCGCTGGATCAAGCCGAGGCCACCCTGCCCGCGGCCGAGCGTCCCGCCCTGCGCCAGCGTGCCATCGAGTCGGCGCTGAAGTTCACCGCGACGTTCCCGCAGCACGTCGAGACGCCAGGCGTGCTGACGCGCACCACCAAGCAGTTGTTCGACCTTGGTGACCGGCAGCGGGCCGAGGCAGTGGCGCAAAGCGTGCTCGCATTGGGCCCGCGCGCAGACGCGGCCCAGCAGCTGGTCGCCTGGACCGTGCTCGCGCACACCTACTTCGACTCGTCGCGCTACGCCGAGGCCGAACGGGCCTATGGCGAGATCGTGGCGCGCACGCCGCCGGGTGCGGCGTCGCATGCGGAGGCCATCGAGCGCCAGGCCGCGGCGGTCTATCGCCAGGCCGAAGTGCGGCAGGCAGCGGGCGACACCGCCGGCGCCGTCCAGGACTTCCTGCGTGTCGCTGCCGTCGCGCCTGCGTCACCGATCCGCGCCAAGGCCGAGTTCGATGCGGCTACGCTGCTGCTCGCCGACAAGCAGTGGACGGCCGCCGCCGCCGTCCTCGAGAGCTTCCGCAACACGTACCCCGCGCATGAACTGGCGGCCGACGTCGACCGCAAGCTCGCCGTGGCCTATGTCGAATCCGGGCAGTCGGCCAAGGCGGCCGTCGAACTCGAGCGGGTCGCGGCACGCGAAACCGAAGACCCGGAAGTGCGCCGCGCGGCGCTGTGGCAGGCAGCGGAATTGCAGACTGCCGCGGGCGACCGGGTCGCGGCGGCGCGCGTTTATGCCAGCTACGTGCAACGCTATCCGGTGCCAGCGGGGCCTGCGCTCGACGCACGCCAGGCCCTGGCTGACATGGCGCGCGATGCGGGCGACACGGCAGGTCGCGCGCGCTGGCTCGAAGACATCATCGTCGCCGACCGTGCGGCGGGCGCCGAGCGGTCCGATCGCACGAAGTACCTGGCGGCGACGGCAGCGCTGGAACTCGCGCGTCCGCTCGATGCGGCGGCGCGTGGCATCAGGCTGGCGTTGCCGCTCGAGAAGTCGTTTGCGGACAAGCGCAAGGCCCTGGAGGCCGCACTCAACGGCTACGGCCGTGCCGAGGAGTACGGCGTCGCGCAGGTGACGACCGCGTCGGTGTTCGCAATGGCGGATCTCTATCGCGACCTGGGCAAGGCGCTGCTCGAGTCGGACCGGCCGCGCAATCTCGATGCCGACGAACTCGAGCAATACGACGTGCTGCTCGAGGAGCAGGCCTTCCCGTTCGAGGAGAAGGCGATCGGCATCCACGAGCGCAATGCACGCCTCGCGGCGCAGGGCGTCTACGACGAATGGGTGCAGAAGAGCTACGCCGCCCTGGCGCAGCTGAAGCCGGCGCGCTATGCGCGCACCGAGATTGCCGAAGATGCCCCTGCGCTGGCGGCAGGCCAGGTCGCCTTGCCCGCCGAGGCCGATCCGGCCGTGCAGAACCAGTTGGGCGTGCAGAGCCGCATGGCTGGAAGGTTCGCCGAGGCGCAGGCGGCGTACGAGCGCGCACTCGCGCTCGATCCCAACTTTGCCGACGCGGAGCGCAATCTCGCGATCCTGCAGGACCTGTACCTGGACAACCCCGCCGCCGCGCTGCCGCACTATGAGCGCTACCAGCTGATCACGCAGGGCGCCGACAAGGAAGTTTCCGCATGGCTCGTCGAACTGAAGACGCGGCTCGCCGCCGTGACCCGCACCGCGGAGGCCTCGCAATGAGCAATGTCAGCCTGTTGCATGCGGCACTCACCGGCCTGTCGCTGCTTGCAGCCCCGGTCGCGGCCGTCTTCGGCGCCGATCCGCCGCCAACGACGGCAGCTGCGGCCTCGAAGGCGGTCGACCGCCTCAACCTCGACGCGACTGCAATCACTGGCAACCGCGAACTGCCCAAGGTGATGAGCATCGTGCCGTGGAAAGCCGCGGAACCCCCCGGCGGTCCCGATCGCCCGCTCGGCAGCCTCATCGATGAGCTGCTCGCGCCGCTCGACCGCGATGAATTCCGCCGCGAAATCAACTACTACCGCGACCTGGCGTCGCCGGTGGCCACCGTTCCCCCAGTCCCTGTCCCCGGAGCAAGCCCGCAATGAGCACCATCGACCTGATCGTCAACTTCTTCAAGCAGGGTGGAGCCTTCCTCTACCCGATCGCGGCCGTCTTCGTGATTGGCCTCGTCGTCGCCGTCGAGCGCTTCATCTACCTGACCCGTGTGTCGGTCGGCAATCGCCGCCTCTGGGCAGAGCTGTCGCCGCTGCTGCAGGCCGGCAACTTCCGCCGGGCCATGGAAGTCGCTGAGAAGACCGACTCGGCGCTGTCGACGATCATGCGCTACGGCATGTCGCGCATCGCCACGGCCCGTCGTCGTGACGACATCGAGAAGGCCATGGAAGAAAGCCTGATCGAAGTCATCCCCCGCCTGGAGAAGCGCACGCACTACCTGTCGACGCTGGCCAACATCGGCATGCTGATGGGCCTGCTCGGCACCGTCATCGGCCTGATCCAGGCGTTCGCCGCGGTCGCCGCGGTCAATCCGGCCGAGAAGGCCAGCATGCTCTCGGCGAGCATCTCGGTGGCCATGAACAACACGGCGCTCGGCCTCGCGCTCGCCATCACGCTGCTGCTGTGCCACATGTACCTCGAGACCAAGACGACGGAACTCGTCGACAGCCTCGAAGTGGCGTCGATCAAGTTCCTGAACACGGTGGTCGAGCGTCGCGCCCAGGCACCGCGCCCCGTCGCCGCAGCCGCTGCAGCGGCCGGTGCAACAGCCGGTGCAACGGCCCGGCAGGCTGCCCCGTCACGCACGGTGGAGGCGCCTGCCCGCGGGGCTGCACGCGCATGAGGAAGAGCTCGCCCATGGCGCGGCGGCAGCAGCGCAACCATGCGCGCTACCGCGGCCGCAACGACTTGAACATCGTGCCGATGCTGGACGTGATGGTCATCCTCACGTTCTTCCTGATCTTCACGGCCGTGTTCTCGAAGACGAGCGTGCTCGAGGTGAACCTGCCCGCACCGGGGACGCAGGCCGCCACCGACAAGCCGCGCTTCGAACTCGAACTGATCCTGCGCAAGTCGGGGATCGAGGTCGCCGATCGCAACCAGGGCGTGCTCGAGACTATCCCGGCCGTCGCGAACGGGCAGGACGTGGCCCGGCTCACCGAGTACCTCGCCGCGCTCAAGGTGAAGGTGCCCGAGGTGAGCAACGCCACGCTGCTGGTCGCGCAGGACGTGGATTACGACACGATCGTGCAGGTGATGGACGCCGCGCGCGTGCGGCAGACCGTCGCGGGCGGCAAGGTGTCGCGCGAGACGCTGTTCCCGCAGATCGCACTGGGAGACGCTCCGACATGATCCGTACAGGAATGCGGCGCCACACGCGCCACGGCAAGGGCGGCGGTGGCGGCCACGGGCCGCTCGCGCTGATCCCGATGATCGACATGCTCACGATCCTGGTCGTGTACCTGCTGGTGCATGCCGCGGACATGGACATCCTGCCCAATTCGAAGAACATCTCGATTCCGCAATCGCTCTCGGAGCAGAAGCCGCGGCAGGCCACCGTGGTGACGGTGACGCGCGACATGCTGTACGTGAATGGCGAGGCCATCGTCACGGTGGCGGCGTTGAGCTCGACGGAGGCCCAGGTCAGCGAGCCGCTGCGCGCCGCGCTGGACGCGCAGGCACAGGGATTGCTGCCGGGTTCCGAGGCGAACCGCGAGGTCACCGTGATGGCCGAGAAGTCACTGCCTTACTCCGTGCTGCGCAAGATCGTCGCGAGCAGTTCGGCCGCCGAGTACACCAAGGTGTCGCTCGCCGTGGTCGAGCGCGAGCAGACGTACGCCGGCCTGAAAGGCGCCTGAGGACACATACGCGCCATGAGCAGCACAGCCGTCGTCAATCAGAACTTCCGGGTCTTCGACCTGCCGTGGACGCCGTCGGTCGAAGAGGAGCGCCGCTTCCGCCGCGTCCTCGGGGCGGCCATCGGTCTGTTCATCGGGTTCTCCATCGTGATCCCGTTCCTGCCGGAAACGCCGCGCACCCAGGCGCTTGCGCCCGCCGTGCCCGAACGCATCGTCGAGTTCATCCTCGAGCAACCCCGGCCCAAGGAGCAGCCCAAGCCGGTCGAGGTGGTGCCGCCCAAGCCGGTCGAGGTGCCGCAGGTCGAGGCGCGCGTGGAGCGCCCGGTGCCCGTGCCCGTCGCCCAGCCCGAACCCCGGCCCGATCCCCGCAAGAAAGCGGCCGCGTCGGGCCTGCTGGCGCTGTCCGATCAGCTGGCTGACCTGCGGGATCGCGAAGTGACGGCGAATGTCGACGGCAAGGCGCTGAACGCCGGTGCGGGCGAACGGACGCGCGTGGACCGCTCGATCCTCACGGCAAAAGTGGGGGCGGGCAGCGGCGGAATCGCCGTCGGCGAGGTCAGCAAGGGATTCGGTGGCGGCTCGACCGGGCTCAAGGGCCACGCCACGGCCAAGGTGAGCGCGGCTGCCGCGGAGAGCGGTGCCGCCGAGGCCCAGCGCATCGGCAAGAGCGCGAAGGGTGCGCGCACCCGCGAAGAGATCGAACTGGTCTTCGACAAGAACAAGTCGGCCATCTATTCGCTGTACAGCCGCGCGCTGCGGGAAAATCCGGCCCTGCAGGGCAAGGTGGTGCTCGAAGTCACCATCGCGCCGTCGGGCCAGGTGACCGATTGCCGCGTGATTTCCAGCGAATTGGGCGATCCGGAGCTCGAGCGCAAGCTCGTCGCGCGGGTCAAGATGTTCCAGTTCGAGGAGCGCGACGTGGCCGTCATGACGACCACCAAGCCGATCGAGTTCTTCCCCGCCTGACCGCAGAGTTTTTCCTCCACCGTGGTGTCGACGTGGCCCAGCCAGTTGCGGTGCGGGACGCGGGTGCGCTTGAATCGGTTCGGCATCCAGAGGCGTTGGTGTCGCGTAGATGTTTACCGATCGTGTAATGACGGAAGTCGATTGGTCGGGGCAAGCGACCCACGCACCGTCGTACTCGTCAGGATAGTACATCTGCACGGCCAGCGACTTCCAGCCGCCTGTGCGTGCCGCGTAGACGAAGCGTGCCCAGCTTCGCCGAACGCCGCGGAAGCGGCGCTCGATCTCAGGGATCAGCTCGTACTGGATCGCGTCGCCATACGGCCCGCTATTCGCGGAGTTCACTGCGTAGGAATCGTCGTAGAAAGGCGTCGGTGTGCTGGATCTCGACCAGCAGTACGCGCGGAAGACTGTTCCAGGTCTTGAAGAAGTCGTAGGCGAGTTCCTGCTGGATGCGGTTGTACCCGGCGAGTTGGAAGCGCGTGTGTTGCCCGGTCAGACATTCGGGCAGGCACCCGCCCAGGCACCTGCCCGCCAGGCAGTCCTGGCCAGACCCGTTCTGAGCCCATAACCACCCGGCCTTTCCGCGGCCGGGCGGCGCTCCCTAGCATGCACTCCCCCGCATCAGCTTTCGCGGGCGAGGATTGCCATGAGTGCCAACAAGGTTTCGACGCTGCCGCTGGGTCCGCTGGACCCCGAGCGCACCGAGCTATTGCTCCGCGTCGTCGAAGGGCTCGAACCCTCCACGCTGCAGTGGTTGTCGGGCTTTGCGGCCGGCGTTGCGCACGAACGTACGGCCGGTCGTGCTGTGGCCGTTGCCCGCCGGTGTCGCGCGATGCGGCCCCGGCCGCCCGCGCTGAACCCACCGCGCGCGTCACGATCGTCTACGGCTCGCAGACGGGCAACAGCAAGCGCATCGCCGAAAAGCTGGGCCGCGCGGCGGAAGCCGCCGGACTCGCAGCTCGCGTTTATGCGGCCAGCAACTATCCGGTGAAGGACCTCGCCAAGGAGCGCCTGCTGGTCACGGTCATCAGCACGCAGGGCGACGGCGACCCGCCCGATGACGCGCGTGGCCTGATGGAATTCCTGCTGTCGCGGCGCGCACCGAAGCTCGAGCAGCTGTCGTATTCGGTGCTCGCGCTGGGCGATTCGAGCTACCCGAAGTTCTGCGAGACCGGCAAGCAGGTCGACGAGCGCCTCGCTGCGCTCGGCGCGAAGCGCCTGGTCGAGCGCGTCGATTGCGACGTCGATTACGACACGCTGGCCGCGGGCTGGCTCGAACGCGTCGTCACCAGCGCGCGCGACACGCTCGGCGCTGCCGCCGAGCACCGCCTCGGCGACGGTCACGCGCCTGCGCGCGGCACCGGTCGAAGCCGGAGTTCTCGCGCGACCAGCCGTTCGCGGCCGAAGTGATCGCGAACCAGGCGATCACGGCGCGCGGCGCGACCAAAGAAGTCCGCCACATCGAAGTGAACCTCGCGGGCTCGGGCCTCACGTACGAGCCGGGCGATGCGCTCGGCGTCTGGCACGAGAATCCGCCGCTGGTCGTCAACGACGTGCTGCAGGCCCTGCGCCTTGACGGCGAACAGCCCGTCGAACTCGACGGCGCCACCAAGCCCCTGCGCGAATGGCTCGCGACGAAGCGCGAACTCACGCGCCTCACGCGGCCGTTCCTGGCGCAGCAGGCCGAGCGTTCGCAGGACGCGGGCCTTGCGGCCGTACTGCAACCCGGCCACGAAGCCGAACTGCGCCATACGCTCAAGGACCTGCAGGTCGTCGACGTGCTGCAGCGCCACCCGGGCGAGTGGGACGCCAAGTCGTTCGTGCAGGCGCTGCGCCCGCTCGCACCACGGCTGTATTCGATTGCGTCCAGCCAGGAGGCAGTGGGCGAGGAAGCGCACCTCACGGTCGCGCTGGTCGACTACACGCTCGACCGCAAGCACCGCGTGGGCGCGGCATCAAGGTACCTCGCCAGCCTGCAGGGTGAAGACGCGAAGGCGCGCGTGTTCATCGAGCACAACGAGCGCTTCCGCCTGCCGGCCGACACGTCGCGCGACGTGATCATGATCGGCCCGGGCACGGGCGTGGCGCCGTTCCGCGGCTTCGTGCAGCACCGCGAGGCGCAGGGCGCCACGGGCCGCAACTGGCTGTTCTTCGGCGCGCGCCACTTCCAGAGCGAGTTCCTGTACCAGGCCGAATGGCAGGACGCGGTGAAGAAGGGCGTGCTGAACCGGCTCGACCTCGCGTTCTCGCGCGATCGCAGCATCGCGCGCGAATACGTGCAGGACCGCCTGCGCCGCGTCGGCAAGGACCTCTACGCCTGGCTCGAGAACGGCGCGTACCTCTACGTCTGCGGCGACGCCGACAAGATGGCGCCCGGACGTGAACACGGCCCTGATCGACATCGTCGCCGAGCACGGCGGCAAGATCGCGTGACGACGCTGAAAGCTACGTGCGCAAGCTGGCGGACGACCGCCGCTACCTGCGCGACGTGTACTGATGCAAGAGCGAGCATGACCGAACAATCCCCCGTCGAACGGATCAAGCGCGAGAGCCGCAACCTGCGCGGCACGCTGATCGAGAGCCTGGCGGATCCGCTGACCGGCGCGATCCGCGAGGACGACACCGTCCTGATCAAGTTCCACGGCAGCTACCAGCAGGACGACCGCGACATCCGCGACGAGCGCCGCCGGCAGAAGCTCGAGCCGGCGTACAGCTTCATGATCCGCACGCGCTGCCGGGCGGCGTCTGCACGCCGCGCGCAGTGGCTGCAGCTCGACGCAGATCGCGCAGCAAGTACGCGAACGGCACGCTGCGCATCACCACGCGCCAGGCGTTCCAGTTCCACGGCGTGATCAAGACCGAGCTGAAGGCCACGATGCAGGCGATCAACGCCTCGCTGATGGACACGCTGGCGGCGTGCGGCGACGTGAACCGCAACGTGATGGCGAGCGCCAACCCGGTCGAGACCCGCGCGCACCCGATCGTGCACGAGTGGGCGTCGAGGCTCTCCGAGCACCTGCTGCCGCAGACGAACGCCTATCACGAGATCTGGCTCGACGGCGAAAAGGTCGTGAGCACGGAGCAGGAAGTCGAGCCGTTGTACGGCCCGACGTACCTGCCGCGCAAGTTCAAGGCCGCGATCGTCGTGCCGCCGGTGAACGACGTCGACGTGTTCGCGCACGATCTCGGCTTCATCGCGATCGTCGAGCACGGCGAGCTGCAGGGTTTCAACCTGACGGTCGGTGGCGGCATGGGCGCGACGCACGACGACGCCGAGACGCACCCGCGCCTGGCGGACGTCGTCGGCTTCCTGCGAGCCGGAGCAGCTGCTGGCAGTCGCGGAAGCCGTGCTCACGACGCAGCGTGATTTCGGCAACCGCGCGGTGCGCAAGCGTGCGCGCCTCAAGTACACGATCGAGGACCGCGGCATCGAATGGTTCATCGCGGAGATCGAGCGCCGCTCAGGGCTTCAAGCTCGAGCCGGCGCGCCCGTTCACGTTCGAGACGACCGGCGATCGCTTCGGCTGGACCGAAGGCTTCGATGGCCGCTGGCATCTCACGCTGCGCATCGACGCGGGCCGCGTGGCCGATACGTCGAAGGGCGCGTGGCTCACGGGCCTGCGCGAAATCGCGCAGGTGCACCGCGGCGATTTCCGCCTGACCCCAACCAGAACCTGATCATCGCCAATGTCGACGCCAATGCGCGCCGTTCATCGATGGCCTCGTCGTGACGTACGGGCTCGATCGTCACGCGCGCGCCACGCCGGTCGCGCTCGATGCGCTGGCCTGCGTCGCGCTGCCGACCTGCGCGCTCGCGATGGCGGAAGCAGAGCGCTACCTGCCGCGCCTCACGCAGCTGGTCGACGAGCGTCTCGCCGCAAACGGCCTCGCCGGCGCGCCGCTCGTGTTGCGCATCACGGGCTGCCCGAACGGTTGCGCGCGGCCGTACCTCGGCGAAGTGGCGCTCGTCGGCAAGGCGCCCGGCCGCTACAACCTGTTCCTGGGCGGCGACGGCAAGGGCCATGCGTCTCAACACGCTGTACCTCGAGAATGTCGACGAACCGACGATCGTCGCGGCGCTCGATGCCGCGTTCGCCGGTACGCGAAGGAACGCAACGACGGCGAGCGCTTTGGCGATTTCGTCCGCCGTGCGGGCCTGGTCGGGGCGCAGGCCGCATGAGCCGCGGAGGAGTTGCAAGATGAGGGCACTGGCATGGGATCCGGGCCGGCAATGCACGAGCCGGCGATTCTCGACGAGATGAACAGCGACCTCGAGCGCATGAGTGCGCCCGAGCGTGTGCCGCTGGGCTGCCGCAGAACCTGCCGGGCAGCATGCACTGTCGTCGAGCTTCGGCGCGCAGGCCGCCGTTTCGCTGCACATGGTGACGCGCGAGTTGCCGTCCCTCCCGGTCGTGCTCGTCGACACCGGCTACCTGTTCCCGGAAACCTACCGCTTCATCGACGATCTCGTCGAAAAGCTCGACCTGAACCTCAAGGTGACGCAGCCACGCGTATCGCAGGCGTGGTTCGAGGCCCGCCACGGCCGACTCTGGGAAGAGGGCATCGACGGCATCGATCGCTACAACGAGCTGCGCAAGACCGAGCCGATGCAGCGCGCGCTGCACGAACTGGGCATCAACACGTGGTTTGCCGGGATACGCCGCGACCAGGCCGAGACGCGCCGGCGCATCCGCCCGCTCGAATGGCGCGACGGACGCTGGAAAGTGCATCCGATCTTCGACTGGAACGACCGCGCAGATCTTCGACTACCTGCGCCAGTTCAACCTGCCCTATCACCCGCTGTGGCATGAGGGGTACGTGTCGATCGGCGACTGGCACACGACCCGCACGCTCGCCGAAGCCGGCGATGCCGAGGCGACGCGTTTCTTCGGCCTGAAGCGCGAATGCGGCATTCACGGTCTCGAGGGCTGAGATGAATTTCTTTCCGCTGTTTGCGGACCTGCATGGCCGCCGTGTCCTCGTCGTCGGCGGCGGCGCGGTGGCCGAACGCAAGGTGCGCCTGTTGCTCGAGGCGGGCGCGCACGTGCGACTCGTCGCGCCGTCGCTCACCGACTGGCTCGCCGCCCATCCCGCGCTCGAGGTTCGCCGCGAAGCGTTCGACGAACACCATTTCGACGGTGCGGTCCTGGCCATTGCCGCGACCGACGACCGCGCCGTGAACGAGGCCGTGTCCCGCGCAGGCCGTGAGCGCAACGTGCTCGTCAACGTGGTCGACGTCGCGGAGCTGTCGAGCTTCATCGTCCCAGCCATCGTCGACCGCTCCCCGCTCGTCATCGCGATCTCCACGGGCGGCGTGGCTCCCGTGCTGGCGCGGCTGGTCCGCGAGCGCCTCGAATCCTTGCTCGACGGCTCGTTCGGCCAGCTGGCCGGCCTGCTCCAGCGCTGGCGGGGACGCATCAAGGCGAGCCTGCCCGACGTGAACGCGCGCCGCCGCTTCTACGAGACCGTGGTGCGGGGCCAGGTGGCGGCGCTGGTGCGCAGTCGCGACGAAAGCGGCGCCGAACAGGAGCTTGCGCGCACGCTCGAGCACGCCGATGCGCCGCGTCGCGGCAGCGTCGTGCTGGTGGGCGCGGGCCCGGGCGACGCGGGCCTGCTCACGCTGAACGCGCTGCGCGCCCTGCAGGAAGCCGACGTGATCCTGTACGACCGGCTCGTCTCCGACGAGGTGCTGAACCTGGCGCGCCGCGATGCCGACCGCATCTGCGTCGGCAAGATGGCCGGCGGGCATTCGGTGTCGCAAGGCCGCATCAACGAACTGCTGCTGGAGCAGGCGCTGCAGGGCCGGCGCGTGGTTCGCCTCAAGGGCGGCGATCCCTTCATCTTCGGCCGCGGCGGCGAGGAACTCGAGACGCTCGAGCGCCATGGCATTCCGTTCGAGGTGGTCCCCGGGATCACGGCAGCGATCGCTTGCGGCGCCTACGCCGGGATCCCGCTTACGCATCGCGAGCATGCCCAGTCCGTGCGTTTCGTGACGGCTCACAGCGGTGACTCGATCGACGGCCTCGACTGGGCCACTCTCGCGCGGGAGCGCCAGACGCTCGCGCTCTACATGGGCGTGGCGGGACTCGGGACCATTCGCGACCAGCTCACGCGCCATGGGCGTGCACCGTCCACGCCGGTCGCGATCGTCGAGAACGGCTCGCGCGCCAATCAGCGTGTCGTGCTGGCCTCGTTGGCAGAGCTCGAAGAAGCAGGGCGGGTGGCCGCAGTGCAGTCGCCGGCGCTCGTCATCGTCGGCGAGGTGGCGGCGCTCGCCACGCGGTTGCACTGGTTCGGAGCTGCGCCGGTGCAGTGGCGCCAACTGCGCGCTGCAGCGGCCTGAGCCCGGCCACCAACCGCGGTCAGTCGCGCGCCAGGTCAGTTCGGCGAAGACCGAACGCGAGCGGCCGGGAAAGTAACGGTAGTCGCCGAAAGCGAAATCGGCACGATCCGCATAAGCACGGTCGAGCGCATTGTTGACCCGCAGCGTCGCGGTCCATCGCGGCAGGAAGCCCCAGCTTGCGCGCAGGTTCAGCAACTCGTGCCCGTGGTAGCGGCGCGCATTCGACGCGTCGAGGAAATAGTCGCCGACGACGAGCCATTCCACTTCGGCTGCCACTGTCGCGAGCGGCGTGAAGCGCAGCGCTGCGCGCGCCAGGTCGCGCGGCGCGGTATCGACGTCGTTGCCCGACGTGATCGTCTCGCCGCCCTCGATGGCCCGCGAGAACTCGTAGCGATGCCGCGCAAACGTGCCCGACACGCCGGCGCCGAGCCATTCCAGCGCCTGCCAGCTCAGCGAGTACTCCAGGCCTTCGTGCGAGGTGCGGCCGTCACTGACGTAGAACCCATTCGAGTCACGCAGGATCACGTTGTCCTTGCGCATGTCGAAGCCAGCCAGCTCGCCACTCCAGCCGTTGCGGGCAAACTTGGCGCCCAGTTCGTAGCCGTCGATCTGCTCCGAGTCGAGCGCAGAGACCGCTTGCCGGCGCTGCAGTCGGTAGAGCTCCGTCATCTCGGGCGGCCGAAATCCGCGCGACAGGTTCGCGTACAGCATGAGGCCGTCTGCGGCGTCCCAGCGCAGGCTGAGCTTGGGCGCGGCATTCGTGAATGAGTCGTTGCGGTCAGCGGGCCGGCTGTAGAGACAGCCCGACGGCACGCACGGCACGCCGTTCTCGTCCGTGTTGCCGGCCAGCATCCGGTTGTCGTAGTCGTAGCCCACGTACTCCACCCGCACGCCGGCACCTGCGTGCACCGTGGGTGTCAGGGCATATTCGAGCTGGGCGTAACCGCCGGCGACGCTGGACGTCACGGTGTAGTCGTAGTGCTTGCCGGCAGGTCGGATGGCGTTTGCGGCTGGGCTGCCTGTCGTCGTCGGGCCCGCCTGGTCCTCGACGAGGAACGAGTCGGCCCATTCGAGATCGAGGCCGGTAACCAGGCTCAGGCGCTCGCCCAGGTCCCAGTCGAAGCTGATCATGAGTCCTGCGCTTTCCTGGCCATTGCGCTCGACGGGTTGCCCGAGCAGGAAATGCTGCAGGAAATCCATGCGCGAGGTGCGCAGGTACGGGCGCAGTTCGAGGCGGCCGGGCAGCGAGGTCTGTGGTTGCAGCAGTCCGGTGAGCCGCACGGCGTGGGCATTGCGATACGCTTCGGGGTTGTCGTTCGTCTTGCTCAGGTCGGGATCACGATAGGCGTTCTTGCCGAGCACGAAACCCGCGGTTTCCTGCTCCAGCCGCGTGGCTGCGAGGTCGAAGCGCGAGGGCAGGCGTCCCGCGGCGCCGGTCTCCAGCGTGAGATTCATCTTGCCTTCATCGAAGCCGGATGCGTCGCGCCACCCGCCGTCGTGCGTATACAGCGCCTTGAGCGCCGCGCTGGTCGACTCGCCGTGTGGGCAGCGACGAGCGTGCCGCGCACGTAATCGGACGGCCCGGCGCCGATACCGAGCTGCCACGCGGAAGCTGGGCCGGTGCGTCCAGCGAGCACGTTGATCGTGCCGTGCACCGCGTTCGATCCGTACAACGCCGTGCCCGTGCCGCGCAGCACCTCGATCGAGTCGGCGTGCTCGGTGTTGATCTCGAGCATCTCGTTGACATTGCAGAACCCGACGGGTCGGATCGGCACGCCGTTTTCCATGAACAGGAACGCGCCGCACGAGCCCGCGCCGGTCAGCACGGGCGAACGGATCGCAGTGAGGCTCTCCTGGCCGCTGCCCCGCTGGACCATGGCGCCGGGCACGCGGTTCAGTGCTTCGGAGCTGTGGGTGGCGCCGAGCAAGTCGAGGTCCGCGCGGTCGATGCGGCCGATGCTGAGCGGCGTGGCGAGAGTGGGTATCGCCTGGCGCTGCGCCGTGACGACCACTTCATCGAGCGGGGTGGGGGCAGCGCTCGCCGAGGCGCTGGCCATGGCCGCCGCGACGCAGGTTGCGCCGAGCGCGCCGGTGAGGCGTGCGGGGTGCCGGCGAAATCCCGGGGCGCGATGACGGCGCGAAATCAGCATGGGGCGCGTTGCGTGCGTAGCAGTGGTCGATCCAACATTATCGCTGACCGAAGCAAGGGGTGTTGTCGGCGTTTGCTACCATCGCGGCACCTCACGGAGCAGGCCATGCCGATGCCATTGGTCACAGGCAGTGTGCGCACGACACGATCCTGCCGCGTATCCCGCAAGGGGCGGGCAAGCCGTGCGCGTGGCTCGCGGCCATTGCGGCATTGGCAGCAGTGCTGCCGGCATGGGCAGCGCCCAGCACCCAGAGCGAAGCGTCGGTCGCCGCCGAGCCCGCGCACGGCCGCGCATCGGCCTGGTGCTGAGCGGCGGCGGCGCTCGCGGCGCCGCCCACGTGGGAGTCGCCATTCGCGCGCTGGAGGAGATGCGGATTCCAGTCGATGCCGTCGCCGGCACCAGCATGGGTGCCGTCGTGGGCGGCCTGTACGCCGCTGGGTTGAGCGGGGAGGAAATCGAGCGCATTTTCCGCGATCTCGACTGGCAGGAAGTGATTCGCGACCGCGCACCGCGCCGCGAGCGTGCGTACCGCCGCAAGCAGGACGACCGCAACATCCTCGCCAAGGGTGCGCTCGGCGTGAGTCCGAGCGAAGGCGTCACGCTGCCACTCGGGCTGGTGCAGGGCCGCAAGATCACGCAGGTGCTGCGCGAGGCCACTGCGCGCGTCGCCGACGTCCAGGATTTCGACCGGTTGCCCACGCCGTTCCGGGCACTCGCGACCGACCTGGAGACGGGCGAGCGAGTGGTGCTCGGCCAGGGTGACCTGGTGACCGTCCTGCGCGCGAGCATGTCCGCGCCGGGCGTCCTCACGCCCGTCGAAGTGAACGGACGCCTGCTCGTCGATGGCGGACTCGTCGACAACCGTGCCCGTCGAACTGGCCCAGGGCATGGGTGTCGACCGGCTCATCGTCGTCGACGTGAGTTTTCCGCTGGCCAACCGCCAGGACCTCACCTCGGCGTTCGACATCACCAACCAGATGGTCGGCATCATGGTCAGGCGCGGCACGCTCGAATCCAAGGAGCACCTGCAGCCTGGCGACGTGTTGATCGAGCCCGACCTGGGCGCGATGACCGCGATCGAGTTCGCACGCATGCCGCAGGTCATGGAGCAGGGCAAGACGGCAGCGCGGAACCAGACCGCGGCACTGGCGAGCCTGGCGTTGCCGGCCGCCGAGTACGAACGCTACCTGGCGAGTCGCACTCGCCCCGCGGAGCCCGCGGTGCTGGTCCAGTACGTGCGGGCCGGTCCTCAGTCGCAGGACGAGGCTCGTCGTGTCGAAGCCGTGTTCGGCGACCTGGCGGGCCGCCCGCTCGACACGCCCGAGTTGCAGCAGCGGCTGGCTTCGCAGTATCGGCTCGATGATTTCGAGGCGGTCGACTACAGGGTGGTGCGCGAGCCGCGCGGCGAAGGGCTCGAGATCGACCTGCGCAGGAAGACCTGGGGGCCGGCTTTCCTGCGGCTCGGCGTAGGGGTGGAGAACGACTACGAAGGCGGCGCGACGGCCAACGCGGCCGCACAACTGCGCATGGCGCAGCTGAACGGCCTCGACGCGGAATGGATCATCGATGCGCAGATCGGCGAGGAACCCCGCCTGCTCACCGAGTTCTATCAGCCGCTGTCGCTGCGCAACCCCTATTTCATCGCGCCTGCTTTCCGCTACGAAGAAAGCACGTTGCAGGTCGTCAACAGCTCGGGGCAGCGCATCGCGCGCTACCGTATCCGCGATACCGACGTATCGCTCGCGCTGGGAGCAGAGCTGTCGAACTGGGGCGAAGTCCGCGTCGGCGTCCGGCGCGGCAATGGCAGCAGCCGCGTGCTCATCGGCGATCCGGGCCTGCCCACGGATGATTTCGACATCGGCGGCGCGTTCGTCAACTTCGGGTACGACCGGCTCGACAGCGCCTACTTTCCGAAACAAGGCCAGGCCTTCCGCGCCAGCTGGCTGGCCGACCGCGACGAGCTCGGCGCGTCGCACGATGCGGACATCATTCGCGCGTCGTGGCAGCTGGCGCGCACCGTGGACGCTACAGCATCGTGTGGTCGATGGACGGCGGCTCGGCACTGGATGACCAGGTCGTCTCTCCGCAGGAGCTGTTCACGCTGGGCGGATTGTTCGATCTGTCGGGCCTGCCGTCGGACGCCAAGGCGGGGACGCAATACGGCATCGCCCGCGCGATCGTCTACCGGCGCATCAGCCGCGGCGGCACGGGCTTCTTCGAGTTCCCTGCGTACCTCGGCATGTCGATCAAGACGGGCAATGTCTGGGCTACGCGCGACGACGTCGATTTTGGCGACCTGGAGACGGGCGGCAGCCTGTTCCTGGGGGCCGAAAGTCCGTTCGGCCCGGTCTACCTGGCCGCCGGCCTGGCCAGCGGGGAGAACGCGCGTTCTACCTGTACCTGGGCAAGACGTTCTGACCTGCGCGCCGTGGCGCGCGGCGCGGTAAAATCGTGCACTTCCTGGAGCGCCCCCATGGCCATCGCCAACGACCACAACCTGCGGCAGCCGCTGCCCCATTCGCTGCCATTCGGCCTGCGCATCCGCGCGCGCCGCACCGAATCCTTCCGCAAGCTGGTCGGCGATGACTGGGAAAAGGAGCACTGGTTCGCCAGTCGCGCCGAGCGCGATGCCGCGCACGCGCAGATGAGCGAACGCTACGTGTATTTTCGGCCGGGCGATGCACCGACGCTCGATTTTGAAAAGATCGATCCCTGACCCAATAGCCCCGCCCGCTGAACCGGCGGCAGACCGTGTCGAGTGCGCCACGCTGCAGCAGCGTGCGCGCCTGGACGCTCCGGGCAGGCCCGCACGCGGTCATGCACGCATTCCAGCTGCCGGTTAAAGTGTCGGAATGAACTGGCTCGGTCTGTATTTTTCTTCGCTCGCTGCGGCGCTGCTCGCGATCCTGCCGATCGTCAATCCGTTCGGCGCGGTGCCGCTCGTCATGTCGGCGTCGGGTCACCTGCCCGAGCAGGAGCGTCTGCGCCAGATCCGCCGCGCCTGCGTCTATACGTTTTTCCTGATGTCCGGCTTCCTGGTGGCGGGCGGCTGATCATGAACTTCTTCGGCATCTCGTTGCCGGGCATGCGGATCGCGGGCGGCCTGATCGTCGCGTTCCTCGGCTTCCAGATGCTGTTTCCGAACCCGATCTCGGACAAGGAAGCGATGACCAAGGCGGCGGGCAAGAAGTACGACATCGCTTCACGCCGCTCGCGATGCCGGGCCTGAGCGGCCCCGGCACTTTCGCGGTGGTGATGAGTCTGTCGTCGCAGGCGGCCGCGCAGAAGGGGTTGCTCAGCATCGTCAACTTCGTGGGCGTGCTCACCGCGATCCTGTTGACGGCGTTGCTCAGCTGGTTCGTGCTGCGCGGCGCAGAGCGCGTCAACCGGTTGCTCGGCGCCACGGGCATGGTTGCGCTCACACGTCTCACCGGTTTCCTGATGATTTCCATCGGCGTGCAGTTCATCATCAACGGCACGACCATGATCCTCGACGATCCCGCCTTCTGGTCGGGCCTCGCCGAGGCCATGCGCGCCCGCTAGGAGATTCGCATCATGTTTTCACTGCGCAAGAGAAAGCCGACTGCCCACCACCGACGAAGCGCTGCCGGGCCGCGCGCAGAAGATGCCCGTGCCGGCGCAGCACTTCGTCAACGGGCATCGGCTCGAGGCGCCGTTTCCGGCCGGGATGCAGCTGGCGATGTTCGGGCTCGGCTGCTTCTGGGGCGCGGAACGCAAGTTCTGGAACGTGCCCGGCGTCTACACCACGCAGGTCGGCTACGCCGCCGGCATCACGCCCAACCCGACCTACGAAGAGGTGTGCAGCGGCTACACCGGTCACAACGAGGTCGTGCGCGTCGTGTTCGATCCGCGGAAGTCGTCGTACGAGGAACTGCTGAAGGTGTTCTGGGAGTCGCACGATCCGACGCAGGGCATGCGCCAGGGCAACGACATCGGCACGCAGTATCGCTCGGGCATCTACTGCTACGACGCCGAGCAGCGCGCGGCGGCGGCGGCCCGCCGCGGCGTACGGCGCGAGCTGCAGGCGGCGGGCTTCCGGCGATCACGACGGAAATCGTCGACGCGCCGGAGTTCTACTACGCCGAGGACTACCACCAGCAGTACCTGGCGAAGAACCCGGACGGATACTGCGGCATCGGCGGCACGGGCGTCTCGTGCCCGATCGGCGTCGGCGTTTCCTCGACGTAGGCTCCCGGCGACTGCAGATGCTTCTCAGGGCGGGCTGATGGGCGGCGCAGTGCCGGGCGCCGTCGACTCGGCGAGCATCTTCAATTGCGCCAGGCCCTTTTCGTAGTCGGGCCCCACCATGCGATCCAGCGCCAGACCGAAGTAGCGGCCCACGAGGCTGCCCGAGAAGTCCGTCTCCAGCGTCCACGTGGCTCGAGTGGCAGCGCCCTCCGGCAGCAGGACCATTTTCGCCGTCGTCGGGTTGTCCATGCCGAAGTCGAGCGTGCTGGTGACGCTGCGGCCCGGGCTCCACGGCGACGATCTGCTGGCTGCCCGTACCGACATCGGGGTTGTCGCTGCGCCATTCCATGCGCGCGCCAACCCCCCGCTCGGGGCCGCTAATGTGTATTTCGTTGCAGGGTCGAGACTGGCCCAGGGCGACCACTCGTTAAAGCGCCCGAAGCCGTCGACGAGCTCGTACACCGCTTCCGGACTTGCTGCGATCGTGATCGAGCGCTCGACGTGGGCGATCTTCGGCAGGAGCAGGCCGACGACGAGGAAGACCGTCACCAGCAGCAGAGCCGTGAGAAAAAGCCCCTTGAGCAGCTTCAAGCCGGTTCTCCCCGTGACCGCCCTGAATTGTTGCGCCGGTATCTCGCCACCTTGAATTACCGGAGATTCATGTGCCCGGCGGCGGCGCGCCCGGGTCGGGTCTTCCATTGGATAGGTCGTTGCCGGCCCCTCGGCCGGCGCGGTCGCCGGCGTAGTCGGGCCACTGGACGGGGCGGCCGTAGCTGGCGTTGAGCCGGCCGCGACGGGCGCACTGGTAACGCGAGTGAGGGCGGCGACGAATTCCTGCGCGGCCGGCGGCACATTCGTGACCTTGTTGGCCAGGATCTGCGACGCGAGAATGCCGCTGATGCCATAGAACGATTCGTTCGCACCCCGGTCCACCGCGATCACCGTGCCGTCGAGCGCGACGCCCGCAAACAGGCCTGAGTTGCGCGAGTACGAGAGCACCTGCGCGCTGAGCGTGGCGTCCGTGGCCGCCGAGGATGCGCGGCCGAGCGGGCCCGCGGCGACGCTGGCATCCGCGCCGAGCGTCACTTTGCCGCCGGCGATTCCCTCGACGCTTTCGCGGGACATCAACACCAGCACGATGTCGGTCGACTGCACGCCGATCTGAAAGCCGAAATTCACGCCGCCCAGCGTCACGAAGACCGGCGGGCTCCAGGTGCCGTCTGGATTGCGCACGGCCATGACGCCGCGGCCGCCGCGGCCGCCGATGGTCAGCGCCACCTTGACCACGCTGGGAACGACGACGACGCCGTAGGTGCGTTCGAGCAGCCAGGTGGGTATGGATTGCTCGGTCAGGTCGGAAAACGATTCGAAAACGCGCTGTGACTGCTGCAGGCGCTGCTCTGTCCTGGCGTCGGCCTGCGCAGTTGCGCGGCGCGACGATGAGACAACCGCAAACAGCAGCGAGAGGCAGGTGGCGATGAGTCTTTTCATGGGCGGCGGTGGTGTAGGCAAGAGGTGTATTCCCGTGACTTTAACAGAATGTTCGCTGGGACCGGCCCACGGGCGGGTCGACGGATGGGCAGTTGCGGGTGGGGCACGCTAAGCTTGCAGCGGGGAGTGGCGGTCGGGCGTTGGAGCCGGCCTCACACAAGCAAGAACAACGATGGACATGTTTCGCACCGACTCCGGTCTGGCCCGGCTGCTCTGCAAGGCCCTGCTGCTGGCCTGCATTGCGCCTGCGCCGTACGTCGTTGGTCGCGCGGCGGCGGCAGAAGTTCCCGACTCGACTGCGTCCGACGTCATGACGGTCGATCGCGATTTCGCCGAAAGGGCGCTGGAGGTGGGCATCCGCGCCGCCTACGATCGGTATCTCGCGTCCGACGCCGTCGTCTTTCGGCCCCTGCCGGTCCCGGCGCGCGATTGGTTCGCGACGCACGAACCTGCCTCGGGACGCCTCCAGTGGCGCCGACGATGGCGGCCACCGCGTGCGACTCGAGCCTGGCCGTGACGCTCGGCACCTGGACCTACACGGCCAAAGACAGCAAGACGGCGGACACGGGCCAGTACCTGACGGCATGGCGACGCAGCGAAAATGGCGACTGGCAGATCGTGCTGGACCAGACGCTCGCCTTGCCGACGCTGCCGGTGCTCGGCGCGTCCGCAACGTCTGAATGCGACGACCCGGGCTCTGTCAGCAGGCCAACTGCTCGACGCCGAGCGCAAGCAGAACTCCGCGCTGCGCACCGTGCGGACGAGCGAGACCACGACGATTGCGGTGCGGGCAGCAGCCGTCGGCGTCGGTGACGGGCTCGCAACAGGCGGACCTGGCCTTGACCCATGGCGAGCTGGTCGACAGGAAGCCGCCGCGCGGTACGTGCCGCGCAACTGCATGCCACGTACATTCGAATCTGGCAGCGCCGCGATCGCTCATGGCGCGTCGTGCACGAGTTCCTCACCCCGGTCGCCCGCTGACCGGGATCCGTGCCGTGGCTCGCGCAGGAGCACGCTGACAGCCCGCGCATCACGCCCCTCGCCGTGCGTTCTGCCGTTTTGCCTACAGCCCTGAGCGCAATACGGTCGCGCATCGAGACGCGCTGTTCGGCTATGGTCGTGTGGAAATGCGCTGGAGAGGCAAACCTATGGTGGTGGCGGGGATCGTGGGCGCGCTGGTGGTCGCGGTGGCCACCGTGATTGCACTGAATCTTGTCTCGCGGGAGGCCCAGATCGAACGCCGGCTCGAGCACCGCTACGGCATCGACGACCCGCAGTTCCGCCGCGAGCTGGGCGTCCTGCTCGGACCGCCCATCGTCGATGGCAACAGCGTTATCAACCTCGAGAACGGCGACGAGATCTTTCCGTCCATGCTCGCGGCGGTCAGGGCAGCGCGCCACAACATCAACTTCGAGACCTACATTTACTGGTCGGGGGTCATCGGCCGCGAATTCGCGGACGCGTTGTCCGAGCGGGCGCGTGCTGGTGTGCAGGTGCACGTGTTGATCGACTGGGTGGGCAGCCAGAAGATGGACCAGGCCATGCTCGGCCGCATGCAGGCGGCGGGTGTGAAGGTCGAGCGCTACCACCCGCTGCATTGGTACAACCTGGCGCGGATGAACAACCGGACCCATCGCAAGCTGCTCATCGTCGACGGCGAGGTGGGTTTCACCGGCGGCGTCGGCATCGCGGACAACTGGCAGGGCAACGCGGCGACGCCCGCGCAATGGCGTGATTCGCACTACCGCCTGCAGGGGCCCGCGGTGGCGCAGATGCAGGCTGCATTCATGGACAACTGGGTGAAGGCCACCGGCAAGTTGCTGCAGGGAGAGGAATACTTCCCGGCCCTGCCATCACCGGGTGCGGCGCGAGCGCAGGTCTTCACCAGTTCGCCCTCGGGGGCAGTGACAGCATGCTCATGATGTACCTGCTCTCGATCGCCGCCGCCGAACACACGATCGATCTCGCCGCCGCCTACTTCGTTCCGGACGAGCTGACGCGCGGAGCGCTGCTCGCGGCGCTGCGGCGGGGCGTGCGCGCTGCGGATCATCGTGCCCGGCGAACATATCGACACCGAGGTCGTGCGCAAGGCATCGCGAGCGCAGTGGGGCGAGCTGCTGGCGGCAGGCGCCGAGATCCACGAGTTCCAGCCCACGATGTTCCACTGCAAGATGTTCGTCGTCGACCGGCTGATGGTGTCGGTGGGCTCGACGAATTTCGACAACCGGTCGTTCCGGCTCAATGACGAGGCGAACCTGAACGTGTACGACGCGGATTTTGCCCAGCGCGTCAGTGACGTCTTCGAAGACGACCTCAAGCGCACGCGCCGCATCACGCTCGCAGCGTGGCAGCACCGGCCCTGGCACGAGAAAATGCTGGAGCGCGCCTCCGCGCTGCTGTCGTCGCAGCTCTGACGGCACGCTGGGCGCGGGACGAAGCAGGCTGCACGTGCAGCCTGCCTCGTCCCTGGCCGTGATCACCGGCGTTTGGTCCGGGCCTGTGCTCAGGTGGCGTCGATCATGTTTTCCAGGTGCTGGATGTGCTCCTGGTTGCGCGCAAGTTGTGCGCGGTACAGGTGCCGCAGCTGGTCGGGCGTGTGCTCCTGCTTGAGCGCGTCCTGGTAGTCGTCGACTCCCGATCGCTCGCCACTCAGCAACGCGGACAGCGCAGCCTTGTCGCCGAAGATGCGCGCGGCGCCCATCACGGTGTTGGACCACGTGCCCCAGGCGCCCGAGTCCTCCGACGGCGTGCCGCCCATCTGCTGTACCAGCGAGCGCAGCTCGGACACCGCCTCGCCGTGATGCCTGTGGATTTCAGCGAGCTGCTGGAAACGCGAATCCCGTCCGTACTCGCCACGGATTTTTTCGATGGCCTGCCGGTAGGTTTCAGTGGCGGCCAACTCGCCGCGCAGCAACTGGTTCAGGTCATCGATGGCTTCAGCGGAGCCCTCGCTGGACAGCGCGCCGGTCGAGCCGCTGCCCGTGATTGAGTCACGGGCGCGCTCAAATGCATCGCGGGTCGCATGCCTGGCCTCGTTCCACTCGAGACGCGAGCGGCCACGAGCGGACGTCCAGTCCTGCTGGAACTCGGACTCCGCCTCGTCGAACGAACGGCCGTGGTAGTCCGGGTATCGCTCGTATCCCATCCTGTACGCCGGGCCGTAATCGTCGTAGCTCGACCCCGAGGTGACGTAGGGTCGTGACGAGTAGTTCGATTTCCAATGCGTGTCCTCGGCCGTCGGGTCGATCCTGCCCGCGATGGCCTTGCCGCCCACGGCGCCCGCAACCGCGCCGACCGCCGCGCCGATCGCCGCACCGGCCGGTCCGCCCAGACCGCCAGCGGCCGCCCCCGCCAGCGCGCCACCCGCAATGCCGCCGACGGCACCGCCAGCGAACGCACCGCCCATCGTCGCACCCGTGTCCTTGTCGGTGTCACGGTCTTTCCTGGATTCCGCCATTGCTCGTCTCCTTGCTTCCTGTCCTTGGAACGGATCCCCGCGCAGGGGTTCTGATCAGTTCTTATAGGCCGCGCACAATCGTGGGTATGTAGGCGTCCCCTACCGACGCAGGTGGGAATGTCTGTCGCACAGCGAGACGTGCAGCGGAGTCGACGATGCCTTGGCTGAAGGCGCGGCTGACGCCCGCTTTCGCAGGACAGCACGCCACGTCGTCACATGCCGACAGGAGTGCTGGATTCGCGCGCAGGCCCGCGAGTTTCAGGCAGCGCCGCTCGCGCGCAACGCGTCGATTGCCTCGTCCTCGTACCCAAGCTCACGCAAGACGTCCCGGGTGTGCTCGCCGAGCGATGGAGCACGCTGGCTGGGAAGACGCTCGCCCGTCGAGCTTGATCGGGTTGGCGAGCACGCGTAGGTCCGCCTGGGCGGGATGCGGCAGGTGTCGCACCATGCCGATGTCGTGCAGGTAGGGATTCTCGAGCGCCTGGGGCAGGTCGTAGACCGGCGCGGCAGGCAGCACGCCCTGCAGTTTGCCCAGCCACTGGGTCGTCGTGGCGGTTGCAAATATGTCGTCGAGCACCGTCGTCAGGGCTGCGCGGTTCGCGCGCCGGGCTTCGACCGTGGCGTAATCCGGGTGAGCGCCCAGGTCGGGCCGCCCGAGTACCTGCACCAGTTCAAGCCAGAACTTCTGCGTCATGCACATGATGAAAATCCAGCCGTCGCGGGTGCGCTGCAACTGCACCGGCACGGCGGAAGGGTGCGCGCTGCGCGGCAGGCGTTCGGTGCGATAGCCCGAGTTCAGGTACCACGCGCCGGGATACGTGAGCTGATGCAGCGCCACGTCGAACAGCGAGACGTCGATGTCGTGCCCGCGGCCGCCTTTCAGCACGCCGACCAGCGACGACAGGATGGCGACCGCGGTCGTGATGCCGGTCATGTAGTCGACGATCGACAAGCCCATGCGCGCCGGGGGCGAGCCCGGTTCGCCGCTCAAGTGCAGGTAACCCGCTTCGGCCTGCATCAGGTAGTCGTATCCCGGCCATGACTTGCGTTCGTTGTCGCGGCCGTAGGCCGAGAGGTGCGCGCACAGGACGCGTGGATTGATCGCACCCAGCGTCCGTAGTCGAGCCCGAGCTTTTCGGGCTGGTCACCGCGCAGGTTGTTGAGGACGACGTCCGCGGTGCGCACGAGCTTGTGGAAAGCCTCGCGCCCGGCCGCGTGCTTCAGGTTCAGCGTCACGCTCTTCTTGTTGAGGTTGAACGCCTGGAAGAACTGGCTGTCGTGCTCGCCGAGGAAGAACGGCCCCATCGAGCGGGTGGCGTCTCCGCCCTGGTCGCGGTTCTCGATCTTGATGACCTCGGCCCCGAGGTCGGCGAGGTACATCGAGCCGAAGGGACCCGCGCCGAAATTCTCGAACGTGAGGACGCGGAGGCCGGTGAGCGGGAGCGAGATGGGCATGCGCGGGGGCTACAGGTCGAGCACGTAGTATCGGTCGCAGGCGAAGTGACCCGTGGCGCCGAGCGGGCTGCACAGGGCCTTGAAGCCGGCGTCTGCATAGAGGTGCTGTGCCGCGTCCATGCCGGTCAGGGTTTCCAGGTAACAGCGCCGAAACTCGAACTGCCGCGCGGTTGCGAGGCAGTGCTGCAGCATGCGGCGGCCCTGGCCCCGGCCACGCACCTGGTCGAGGAAATACATCTTGCGCAGTTCGCAGACGCCCGCGTCACCACCGGCGAGAGGCGCGATGCCGGCGCCACCCACGACCCGGCCATTGTGTTCCAGCACGAAATAGGCCGAGCGAGGCGCGGAGTAGGCGCGGCTCAGGTGATCCACTTCCGGGTCGCTCAACGCGAAACCGGGGCCGCTCGCGCCGAACTGCGGCATGACGGCGCGGATGACGCGGGCCATGGCTTCGTCATCGTGGGCGGTGATGGGACGCAGCAGGAATTCGTGGGGGGTGTGCAAGCGGCGCCGATTCTAGCACCGCAGGCCTCACCCCAACCCTCTCCCGCGGCTGGCGGGAGAGGGTGGGTGCGAGTCAGAAGCGGTAGGAGACGTCGAGGCCGTACGAGTCGCCGGGCGCGTCATGCACGAACGAACCGCCGAACTCCGGTGCCGGGATGATCTCGGCGAGGTAGTCCTCGTCCGCGACATTGCGGCCCCATGCCGTCACGCCCCAGTTCGCGCCCTGCAGCGTGAGCCGTGCATTGACGACAGCGTACGGATCACGCACCTGCTTCGAGAACTCGCCCTGGCCGAAGCCGAAGTAACCGAACAGGTTCGGCAGGCGATTCTCCTGCACCGGGTGGAACCACGTCTCGCCCACGAACGAGCCGTCGATACGCGCGATCAGTTCCATTGAATCGGTCACCGCGAAATTGCCCTGGACGCCGAGGTTGGCGGTGTATTCGGGCGCGTACGGCACTTCGTTGCCCTTGGTATACGGACGGCCGGAGTACTTGTCGATCTCGCCGTCGGTGAAGCCATAGCCGCCGAATACCGCGAACATGTCGTTGATCTGCCAGCGCGCGTCGATCTCGGCGCCCATGATCGTGACCTCGTCGATGTTGGTCACGGCGCGCAGCAGCCCGAACGGGCCCGCGAAGAAGTTGAAGAACTGCATGTCCTCGACGGTCGTGTGGAACACCGCTGCGTTCACGCTGAGCGTGCGATCCATGAAGTACGACTTGAAGCCGAGCTCGGCGGCTTTCGAGACTTCCTGCTTGAAGGTGTCGTTGACGTCCGTAAGGTTGAGCTGCGACGTGGCGTCGCAGGCCGGCGCATAGACCGGACCGTTCGGGCCGGTGGTGTTATTGCCAAGGCACAGCGGCGTGGTGCCCCCCAGGCCGAAGAACGTGTCGACCGTGGCCGCGCTGCCCGACGAGTTGAAGCCGCCGCTGCGGAAGCCGTAGCCGTAGGACGCGAACACCGCGAAGTCTTCAGTCAGCCTCCAGTTCGCCGAAATCTTCGGCTGCAACTGGTCGAACGTCTCGCTGCGATCCGGGATGCCGGAGGTGGCGAAGGCGGGGTTCACCGTATAGGCCGGGTTGATGTACGGGTTGCTGAAGAAGCTGAAGCCCGGGGTTTGGGCGCGGCAGGACGTGGTGTCGGTGGCGGTGCAGACCGGCACGTTGTTGCTGACCTCGCGGTCCTCGCTGTCGTAGCGCAGTGCGAGCGCGAGTTCGAGGTTGTCCATGACGTCGTAGGCGATCTGGCCGAACACGGCGTAGACCTTGCTGCTGTAGTCGTCGTCGTAGAGCAGGTCGGTCGGGTTGGGGCCGCTGGTGGGCACGAACGGACGCGCCCGGAAGCCCTGCGCGAGGTCCGAACCCTGCGACACGACCACGTGCCGGTCGATGTCGGCGAAGTAGGCGCCCGCGACCCAGCGCAGGGGCTGGTCGCCCGGTGAAGTGAGGCGTACTTCGAGGCTCAGGTCTTCCTGGTCGCGCTGCTGGTACTGGTAACCGCCGCAAGTCGACGGGCCGTACGGCGGCAGGAAGCCGGCTGCGCCGCCGCCCGCCGGCGTGAACCAGATGCTCGACGGAATGCCGAAGAACGGTGGTTCATACCCGGGATCCGTCAGGTTGGCGTCGTTCGTCGCCTGGCAGGTGGCGTCGAGCGCGTACAGCAGGAATGCGTCGCTGGTGCCGTCCGTCAGGAAGAAGTTGGTCTGGTCGTTGTAGGCGATGTAGCTGGTGAGGGTGCCGATGCCGACGTCCCAGTCGCCCTTGATCGACAGGTTGACGTTCTCCTGCTCGTTCTGCGGATCGACGTTGTTGATGTAGCGGAAGTTGTGCTTGTTCGCGTCCTCGTAGAACGCGGGGCCGACGAACGGCGCGACGTCTGCCAGCGCGATCGAGGCGTTGAAATTGATGGCGCCAGAGTCGAGCTCCGAGTACTTCGCCTTCACGTCGAACGTGCCGCCGAGCGCGTCGAACAGCAGCCGGCCGGACATGCCGGTTTCCTCGAAGCGATCGACGCAGTCGTCGCAGTTGTTCTTGAGGTTATTCCACTGGCCGTCGGTCTTGCGCGTGTACGCCGCAATTGAGCCTTTCACCGTGTCGGTGAGCGGGCCGCCCATATAGAAACTGCCCTTGTAGCTGTTCTCACTGCCATAGCCGGCCGTGATCTCCGTGTCCCATTCGTCGCCCGGCTTGCGCGTGGTCAGGATCAGCGCGCCCGCGAGCGCGTTGCGACCGTACAGCGCGCCCTGCGGTCCCTTCAGGACTTCGATCTGGGTGACGCCGGAAAGCTCCTGGTTCAGCGCGTTGGGGTTGGTCTGCAGCACGCCGTCGATGACGAGCGCGAAGTTGGTTTCAGCGTCACGGCCGGTGTTGATGCCGCGGATGTTGAGCTGCATGTCGCCGGCTTCCGCCGTCTGCACGGCCGACACGCCGGTCGTCAGCGCGACGAAGTCCTGCGGACGTTCGATGCCTGCGTTCCTGATTTCCGTGGCGGTGAAGGCCGTGATCGATACCGGCACGTCCTCGATGCGTTCTTCGCGCTGTCGCGCTGTCACCACGATTTCTTCGAGCTGACCTGTCTCGGCGGCCTGCAGCACAGGCGGCACCGCAAGCAGCGATGCGCCGTGGGCGGCGGCGAGGGCGAACAGTCGAGTCTTGCCATGCTTCATGTGATATCCCCGTGCTGGAAAGTCGGAAAGGCCCGGGCGGGCCCGCTCCCCGTGTTCGTCGCGAACATATCACCTGTCATATAAGTAGGACAACACGACAAGGGGCCCGCAACCGCCGTGCCGGCCTGCCGGAACCGCTGTTGGCTTTGTGCAACAGGCAAGCGGGTTGAGCTCTGCTAGCATGCGCAACTCAGCCTCGCTCCCAACCACGCATCGCATCGCCGCCGCGCTCGGACCTCACGAACCCCCGCCCTTTTCGCGGCCATGGCACGCAAAGACATTTCGTTCACAGCCAAGGATGCGGCGCTCCGCGAGGACGTCCACACGCTGGGCGCACTTGTGGGCGAAGTCCTGCAGGACCAGGGCGGGGACGCCTTCCTGCAGGAGGTGGAGGCCGATCGGCAGGCTGCCATCGGGCGCCGCGACGGGGATCCGGACGCCGCCGTGCAACTGGTGGTGCGTGCCGAAAGTCGCTCGCCGGCGCAGGCAGCGGAGCTGGTCCGGGCATTCACCACCTGGTTCCAGATGGTCAACATGGCGGAGAAGGTGCATCGCGTGCGCCGCCGCCGCCAGTACCTGAACGACAGCAGCACCCACCAGCCGGGCGGACTCGCCGAGTGCTTCCATAAGCTGCGGTCGCTCGGCTATTCGCTCGAGGGGGTGCTCGACCTGCTCGGGCGCCTCAGCATCGAGCCCGTCTTCACGGCGCATCCGACGGAATCCACCCGCCGCACCCTGCTGCGCCAGCAGCAGCGCATCGCGCAACTGCTGCTCACCCGGCTCGACCCGACCCGGACCCCGGTCGAGCGGCGCTACACCCTGGAGCGCGTGCGCAGCGAGCTCACGACTGGCTGGCAGACCGCGGACAACTCGCGCGAGAAGCTCACGATCGCCGACGAACGCGAGCACGTGCTGTTCTTCCTGGTCGAGATCGTCTACGAAGTCATCCCGGTGTTCTACGAGGGCATCGAAGACGCGCTGGTGCAGATTTTCGGCGAGGAGGCCCGCAATGCCCCCGTGCCGGAGATGCTGCATTTCGGCTCGTGGGTGGGCGGCGACATGGACGGCCTGCCCGACGTGCACGCCAAGACCATCCGCGAAAGCTGCGCCCGCCACCACGCGCTCATCGTCAACCGGTATTTCCTCGAGGCGCAGCGCCTGGCCGAAAAGCTGAGCCAGAGCGAGCGCCGCACGCCCGGGATCCCGCAGGCGCTGCGCGATCGCATCGAGCATTACAAGTCGGTGGTGCCGGCCGCGCGCGCGAGTTCACCCTCAGGCTACGACGAGATGCCGTACCGCGTGCTGCTCGGCCAGGTCGCCGAGCGGCTGCGTGCCACTTACGACCATCGCTCGGGCCAGTACGAACGTGTCGACCAGCTGGTCGACGACCTCACGATCATTGCCCGCAGTCTCGAAGCCAATCGCGGACGCCATGCCGGTTTGTTCCTGGTCCGGCGGTTCCTGCGCCGCGTGCGCACGTTCGGTTTGCACCTCGCCACGCTCGACGTGCGGCAGAACGCCGAGGTGCACCGGCAGATCCTCGCACGCGCGCTCGATGAAGCCGGCTGGGAGACGCGGCCGGCAGCCGAGCGCATCGAGCGCCTGCGTGATGCGCTGGCCCGCGACGAGTCGCCGCCCGAAGTGCTCGAGGCCGCAGGCAAGCGCGCGCTGTGGGTGTTCGAGGCCATGGACTACTGCCGGCATCGTTACGGCGCTGCGGCCGTGGGCTCGTACGTGGTGAGCATGGCCCGTGACATCGACGACGTGCTCTCGGTGCTGCTGCTCGCGCGCTGGGCCGGGCTGATTGATGCCGGCGGCGGCGAGGTCACGCTCGACGTCGCGCCGTTGTTCGAGTCCGTGGCTGCGCTCGACGCGGCAGGCCCCACGCTTACCCGGCTGCTGGCCGACCCGATCTATCGCAAGCACCTGGCGGCGCGTGGCAACCGGCAGGTTGTGATGATCGGCTATGCCGACAGCAACAAGGAGTCGGGCGTGGCGTCGTCGCGCTGGCTCCTGCGCAAGGCGCAGGAGGCCATGCTCGCGGCCTGCGAGCAGGCGGGCGTGCGGCTGGTGGTGTTCCACGGGCGTGGCGGATCGATCAGCCGCGGTGGCAGCCGCACGGAAGCCGTGGTGAGCAGCCTGCCCACGGCGGTGGGCGTGGGCCAGTTGCGGGTCACGGAGCAGGGCGAGACCATCAACGACCGTTACGGCCTGCAGCCGATTGCCCTGCGCACATTCGAGCAGGGGCTCAATACCCTGGCGCTCGCCGTCGCCGGCGGGCGGCGGGAAACGGTCAAACCCGGCTGGGAGCCGGCGTTGCAACTGCTGTCGGAGGCGAGCCGGGCTCGCTACCGCGCCTTCGTGCACGACGACCCGGGATTTTTCGAGTTCTTCCAGGCTGTGACGCCGGTGGACGTGATCGAGCGCATGCAGATCGGCGCGCGACCGCTGGTCCGGGGCGCGGGCAGCGGGGTCGACACGATCCGCGCGGTGCCCTGGATGTTCGCCTGGTCGCAGAGTCGCCACATGTTGCCGGGCTGGTTCGGGGCGGGCACGGGTCTGGCAGCAGTCGTCGACCGCTACGGCGCCGAGCTGGTCGGCGAGATGTACCGCGACTGGCCGTTTTTCGAAGGGCTGCTGGATGAAATCGAGATGCGCCTCGCCCGCGCGGACCTCGAGATCGCCGCCCATTACGAGCGGTTGTACGTGGGTGACGTCGAGCGCTATGCCGGTCCGATCCGCGAGGAGTACGAATTGACCCGGCGTCTCGTGCTGCAGCTGAAGGGCTGCGCGCGGCTGCTCGATGCCGAGCCCACCCTGCAGCGCTCGATCTGGCTGCGCAATCCCTATGTCGATCCGATCCACCTGATGCAGGTCCACCTGCTGCGGCGCTGGCGCGCGGCGGGCTCGCCGCACGACAAGCGGCGCCCCGACGACGACCCCGACCGGTGCCTGTTCACGTCGCTGGTTGCCGCGGTCAACGGCATCGCGCACGGATTGCAGGGCACCGGCTGAGTCGCCTGCAACTTTCCCTTGTTGACTGCGGATGTGGCGAGGAATAGCGTCGTCGTAGTTCAGGCGGGACGGCGTTCGCCGTCGCCTTACTCACGCCCATCCAGGCACAGGGAGATCGAAGCAAATGGCAGCGAAGAAGAAGGCGCGACGCGCGGCGCCGCGTAAAGTCACGAAGGCGAAGGTCGCGAAGGCGAAGCGCAAGGTCGTCGCACGCGCCAAGGTCGCCAAGGTCAAGCGCAAGGTAGCAGCGCGCAAGGTCGTCGCCCGCAAGGCGCCGCGCAAGGCCGTCAAGGCCAAGGCGAAGGCCAAGCCCCGCCCAAGCGCGACCAGCCGCCGCGTAGCCGCCGTCAAGGCCGCGGCCCGCAAGGCGCCGGCCCGCACGCGTGCAGCCGTCAAGAAAGCCGTAGCCAAGCTGCCGCCATCGGCCAAGCGCGCGCTGCGCAAGGCCGACCGCAACCTGAAATCGGCCGAGAAGAGCATCGCCAAGGCCGTGAAGGTGGCGAAGAAGAAGGCGTCGAAGACTGCGGCGCAGGCCGGCTCGATGGTGAATGCCGCGCAAGCGTCCGCCGAGAAGCAGGCGACCACCCTGCTCGATTCCGCCAAGGAAATGGCGACCAAGGTCAGCGAAACGGTGCAGACCGCCGTCGGCAATCTCGTCCCGGGCGAGAAATCCTGAGCGCTCGATGAATTCGGCGTCCCCTCCTGCTGCGGCGGGAGGGGACGTCCGGCGCCAGGTGTCGAGTGCTCAGCGCCTGCGCGAGAAGCGCACTCGTGACGGCATTGCCGTCACATACCCCGGATAGCCTGCCAGCACGGCGCACCCCTCGCCGGGCATGGCCGTGTAACCCGCGTCCCACGGCAGCACGATCTCCGTTTCGTCCCCCTCGAGCTGGCGGCCCTTCGGCAGGATCGGCGGCACGATCCGGTCGCGTTCGGCGTCGAGCATGGCGTCGAGACTGCCGTGCAGCCGATGGCTGGCCCAGAGGTCGTGCAGGGTGAGTCGGGTCGGCGGTGCCAGTATCATTTCGCCGCTCGCCACGTGCGCATCGATGTCGCCCTCGCCCAGCCACGCATGGTGCGTGAGTTCGCCGTGATCGACGCTCGCTTCCTGGTCGTGCGGCACGCGCAGTGCGAAAAAGCGGGTGTCGAACCGCCGGCTCTCGAACGCAGGCGTGATCCAGTGCGACCAGTAGACGAGGTGCTCGAGGTCGAGCATCAGGTCCTCGTCGGCCAGCAGGCGGGCGAACTCTGCCGGGTCGGCTGAGGCGACGGTACGTCGCGCAGTGACACGGGCGAGCCGCGTGTCGTCCCAGCGTGCGCTGCCGTCGCGCGTGACGGCCAGTAATACGCCGGACTCCTCGAACGTTTCGCGGCAGGCAGCCACCAGCAACCCGCGTGCCGTCACCACGTCGATGGGATGGCCGTCGTCGCGCTCGAGCATGCGCGCACTGGTGGCCGCAATTGCCGCCTGGTCGGCTCGCGCGGCCAGTTCGGGCGCCAGGTCGGCGCTCTCCATGCGACCGCCCGGAAACACCCAGAGGCCCGCCATGAAAGACAGCCCTGGCGCGCGCTTCGTCAGCAGGACCTGCAGCACACCCGCTGACTCCCGCAGGAGCAGGACGGTCGCGGCATGCGCGATGGGGGGTGAGGCCGACATCGGCGGGCGACTCAGGCCAGCTTGACCAGCTGTTTGCCGAAGTTCTTGCCGTGCAGCATGCCGACGAACGCGGCCGGCGCAGCGGCGAGGCCGTCCGCGATCGACTCGCGATACTTGATCTTGCCGGTCGCCACGCCCTTGCCCAGTTCGCCGAGTGCCTGGGGCCAGAACTCGAGGTGCTCCGAGACGATGAATCCGCGCACCGTCAGGCGGTTGACCAGCAGCGCACGGGTGTTGTGAATGGCGACGTCGCCGCCCTCGTAGCCGGCGATGAGGCCGCATACGGCAATGCGGCCGAACGCGTTCATGCGCGCGAGCGCCGCATCCAGCCCGACGCCGCCCACGTTTTCGAACAGGCCGTCGATGCCGTTCGGCGCCGCTTCCTTGAGCGCAACGCTCATCGAGCGCACGTCGCGGTGCTCGCGATGGTCGATGCAGGCGTCGAAGCCCAGTTCATCGCGCACGTACGCGCATTTCTCGGGGCCGCCGGCGATGCCCACGGCTCGGCAGCCCGACAATTTGGCGAGTTGACCCACCACCGAACCGACGGCGCCGCTCGCAGCCGAGACCAGCACCGTTTCACCGGCCTTGGGCTTGCAGATCTGGTTGAGCCCATACCAGGCAGTGACCCCGGGCATGCCGACCGGACCGAGGTACGCCGACAGCGGCACGTGCTGCGTCTCGACCTTGTTGAGACCGGTGCCGTCCGAGACCCCGTACTCCTGCCAGCCGAGGTAACCCACCACCGCGTCGCCGACTGCGAAGCGCGGGTTCTGCGAGGCTTCCACGATACCTGCGGTACCGCCGACCATCGTTTCGCCGATGGGCTGCGGTGCGGCGTATGACTTGGATTCTTCCATGCGCCCGCGCATGTATGGGTCGAGCGACAGGAAATGATTGCGCACCAGCACCTGGCCGGCGCCGATGGTGGGGACGGGGACGCGCTCGAGACGGAAATTGTCTGGGGCAACGGCGCCCTGCGGGCGGCTGGCAAGGACGATGCGCTGGTGGGTCTGGGTCATGAACGGTGCTCCTCGTGCGAAGGGGTATCTTCGCACGGGGAGGGTGCTGAGCGCGTGGTCGACTGCAGCCTGACTGCGCAGAACCGTGTGTCCGCATCAGCTACGATCGCGTCACGCGGTACCATGTCGCCGATGAAGGCGAGCACTCCTGGTCCCTTGGGGTTCGATAGGGGTTCTCCAGTACATGGCCACTCGGATGTGACGTCCATGCACGTGACTCGTCACAGTTCCCCCACTCGCGCTTAGCAAGCATCGATCAGATCGCCGCGTCGGGTGCGCGCCATCATGGATACGCCCACTGCGACATCTCCGAGTGTCGACCGCTTTGATCCAACCTTCGATGAGTACCGTCCGCTTCTTCATTATTCGACATGCCGAATTCAGTTGCCCATGGATGCCTGCCAATTTGTGGCTTCACCAGGATCCCAGGGCTCGATTATGGTGAATACTGACTCGCATACATTTCCTCAGTTCGGATCCACGCGCAGAACTCTGGACCGGGATTCTCGCCGATGCAAGTCCGCTCGAGTGCCGCCGTCCGGCATGCCGAAGTCGGCACTACGTGCGATGGATCGAAAGGGTTCCGTCTGGAACCTCGAATCGTCCTGAACGATCTCGGATTTCCAGTGAAGCGCCAGACGCTGCTTTGTCCTCTGGGCACTGGAACTGATTGACATCGCTAACGTAATGCGTGCCAGGCGGCCACCTCGAAGCAAGCCGGCTCGATTCGGTATGCTGAACTCGCTCGCGACATTGCCCTTTGCACGACGTCCGGTTCCACCGCGAGTCGCGGCGAGTACCCAATCTTCCGTGTCGCGGAATTGTCCGCTGCCTTTCCAAGCCGCCGCAATGCCTTCGTCGGCGCGAGAATGCCCTGACACGGTTTGGCGACGTCACAGATCGTGAAGCTGACGTACATCACCGCCGTCGTCACATCCCCCCGCTGCGCGGCGGCATAGGCTTCCTGCGCGTCACGCACCGGCGACAGGACCAATACTTCGACGGCGTTGATGCCGAGGTCGGCGACGAATCGCTCGAGGTTTTCCTGCGCGTACGCGTCATCCACGGACGTCTCGGCCCAGGTCGAGGTCGATACCTGACCCGTAGCGGCACTGGGGGTCGCGGCGTACAGGACCTGTCCACCGCACGCCGGTGCAAACATGCCCGCGCCGCAGAGGCCGGTGCCGCTTTGCGCTGAACTGCCGGGCAGGGCCGTGGCGGGCGGCGGTGGCAGCCCGCTGCCGCCGTGCAGGATGCCGTGAACCAGCGACGAGAAAATCGTGTTGACGAGGAAACTGGCGACGACCAGTGATGCGCCGCCATCGACGACCAGGCCCGTCGGGTCTGTCGCATTCAGCGGCCGGTTGCCGACGTACGCGTAGGGATGCACCGACTGCGAATCCCCCAGGTTTCCAATGAGCGGATCGGCTGACAGGAAGCGGGCGAGCTTGCGGGTCGTAGACCCGGCCGTTCATGTGCACGAGGCCCACGTTGTCGAGCATCTCGTGCCCGGTGTAGCCCTGGCGCGTCGAGTTGGCGATCGCGAGCCAGTCGGGGGCCGTGGCCGTCTTCCAGTCGTTGCCGCGTCGGCCACCGGCCGGCGTGAAGCTCGTCCGGCCGACCGTTGCGCCTGCGTCGTCGAGCAGCACGTCCGTGCTGCCGAGGTGATCGCCCAGCAAGTATGTGGTCGACGAGCTGCCGTTGGAGTTGCGCGAGACGACCGCCGTGTCGCCGCCCGGTGTCGGAACATAGTGACGCCAGTACGTGACGCCCGTGGAGGTCGCAGCTTCCTTCTCGAGCAGGCCGCCTACGTAGTGCGTCGTCTCGGTGCCGTTCTGATAACTGGCGACCTGGCGCCAGCGTTGATTGTCCGGGCCATAGGCGAACTGCGACTGGAATCCTGCCTTGCGCACCGTGACCGGCAGGTTCGCCGAAGACCACTGCTGCGCAATGCCATTGCGTGACGCCACGTTGCCGTTCGCGTCGTAGCTGAACGACTCACTGCCGGCCGCCGTGACCGCGTGCGGCCGGGCCGCATCGCCGTAAACGTAGCTGCCGATGTCGGCTCGAAACGTGATGTTTCCGGCTGGGGTGTAGCCGAGGATCAGGTTCGGCGATCCATTGAGCGATGAATACGTGAGTCGATCGAGCCCGTCGTAGGAGTAGGCCTCCGTGAGCCCCTGGTTCACGTCGCGGCGCTGCGTGAGATTGCCGCCAGCGTTCCACTGGTAGGCGAGGCTCTGGCGATTGCTGGTCGCACCGGCAACGCCCGCCTGCAGTCCGGTCAGGCGTTGCGTGGCCGCGTCGTAGCTGCTGCTGCGCGAGATGGTGTCGCGCGCCAGGCCTTCCTGGACCGGTGCATCGAAATCGTTGACGGCCTTGAGCTTCCACAACGTACGCACCACGGGCTGCGAGACGTCGTCGATCTGTGATGGACGGCCGTAACTGTATGAATAGCGCACCTTGAGGCGCGTGGCCGACTGGCCCGAGGGCACCGGGCTGGCCGGGTAGGCCAGCGTGTCAATCGCGCCGAGCGTGTTGTACGAGTAATCGTAATCGTAGGCCTGGTCGGTCGTGATCCTGCGCGTGCTGATCCTGCCGACGGAGTCGTAGGTGCGTGACTCGACGTAACCGAATCCGGATTTCGACTGCAGCCGGCCGATGTTCCGCGCCGATGCCGACGAGCCCCAGGTCCACGTGCTGTTGCCTTCCGGCTGTGAGCGCGAGACGAGCCGGCCGAGCGCATCGTAGGTCGCGCCGAACGACTGTCCCTTGGCGTCGCTCCAGGCGACCAGTTCGCCAAGCGAGTTGTAGCTGTAAATCGCCGATCCAGCATCCGCGTCTGACCACTGCACGCGCTGGCCGCGTACATTGTGGCTGCCGCTCGAGACGGCGCCGCCTGCGTCCTGGATGCGACCCAGGTTGCCGTGTGAATCATAGTCGTAGTGAGTGGTGCCGCCTGGCGCCGGATCCAGCACGCGACGGAGGTGGCCGTTTACGTCGTGGATACGCGAGTGCGCACGCCCCAGTGCGTCCGTCAACGTGGTCGTGCGACCGGCATGTGCGAGCGAGACGTTGCTGACCGTGACACCGGCTGCATCGTGATCGCGCTGCGAAGTGAGCCGTCCGAGTGCGTCGAACGCGCGCAGCGTGTGTCCGTTCGGGGTCGCCGAGTACGGTCGAGACTCGCGCACGGGGCGCCCGGCCATATCGAAGTCGTACGTCTGGCGGAGCCAGGCGCCCAGTGCGCCGTGCTGTTCCGTCAGCCGCAGGCGTTCGTATGCGTCGTAGTAAGCGCGCTGTTCACGGATCAGTGCACCGTCGGCGGCATAGCGGCGTTCGAACGTCGCAAAGCGGAGATTGCCTGCGCCCCAGCACCCGCCAGTGCCGCACGACTGGAACGCGTGCGTGCGGCGAGTGCCGTCGATGGCCGTTTCGCTGGTGCGGCGGCCGAACTCGTCGTGGGTCCACGAAGTAGCGAGACCGTTGGCGTCGGTGGACCGCAACGGCACGCCGAAGTCGGTGCGCCACGCGTAGGTCGAGGTTTCCGCCATTGCATTGGTCAGCGCCTCGACGAACTGGCAACGGGTGCCGTAGCTGAAGCGGGTCGTGCGGGCCGGCAGCGCTGCGCCATTCGGCTGCGCGCCGGTGACGGCGATGGACGCGAGGTTGCCGCAACTGTCGAAGCCATAGGCTGAGGTGACCCTCAGCGCAGGATTGCCGGGTTCCAGGGTTTCCTGCGTGATGCGGCACGCGACCGGGTCCACGGCGTACGCAGACGTGCGGGTCATCGCCATCTGGTCCGGCGCCGTGCTGGTGGCCGACGTGCTGATCGGCAGGCCGAGGCACCAGTTGACCGATGCGTCGTTGGCGTACCCCAGGGTGACCGAACTGCGCCACGCGGTGTTGAAAAATGGCGAGTACGGGTCACGGTCCCATGCGGTGGACTGCACTTGCGTCGCGTTGCCGTAGTTGTCGCCGAACGTGAAGTTGCGCGTGGCTTCGCTCACCATCGAGCCGCTGAGCGCGCCGCTGATCTCGAACTGCTTGTCGCTGGTGGAAGCCGTGTGCGGAAACAGCCGACGTTCGCTGCCTGCGCCAAAGGATTGCGTGCCGAGTTGCGCCTGCCACTGGCGGATCGGGGTGATGCCATTCGACAGCAGGACATTGCGCTGCAGATGCATCCCGGTGTACGGATAGTCGCGCGCCACTTCGTCGACCGTGACCAGGCCCAGGCGCGTGTCGACGATGCGCTGCCGGAGAAACCCCTGGAAGCCGTGTCCCTGCAGGTGAACTCGGGCGCCCTCGTACGTGTACTGGTTGCGGTAGGTGCCGCCGGAGCCGTCGTTGGCCGTGAACGCGTCGACGACATAAAGGGGGCCGGCGAAATCCATGGCCGGAAACGCGGCGTCGGTGCGACGCGTGTGACTGCTGCGGGCAATCGACGCATAGGTGGGCGAATGGTTGATGCCGAAGCCGTCCGTGAACGAACTGGCGAGGTCCGGTGGCGTGCCGGGGCCTGCGTGCGCGTGCAGTCGCAGCCGGTTGCTGCCATCGCGAAACGCCAGATCGGTCAGTCCGTCGCCGTCGGCGTCGAGGTCGAACCAGAGCGTGGAGAGGGGAGCGCGGATTCCCGTGTTGACGGGCGCTGCCGCTCCACTGCCCGTCGATGGGACGACGAACCAATTGCTGGTGGCCACGTCGATGTAGAGCAGGTCGGTGCGGCCGTCGCTGTTCCAGTCTGCGGGCAGCGCGGTATAGAGCTTGTTCCCCGTCGCCGGCGTCGCGGCCGTGCCGATCTCGACGAAGGCGCCTGCGCAATTGGAGAGGAAGACGCTCCGTACCTGCAGGATGTCCGAGCAACCGTCCGCATTCCAGTCGCCCATGGTGACCATGGACTCCTGCCAGATCTGCCGTTCCGTGCCGATCGTGAAAGCGTTGCCGAAGCCGTTCGACAGCAGGGTCGTGGCGAAGAACCGGGGATTGCGCACGCTCGAGTTGAACGTGAGGGCGATGATGTCGGCCCGGCCGTCGCCGTTGAGGTCCGCAACCCGCAGGTTGTCCCACGGCATCGTCTGCCGCGTACTGGGTACGGTCCAGACGGTTTGGGCCGCAGGGGCGAACGAGACCGACAGCGTGCCGCCCGTGGGGGTGCTCACGTTCCTGCGCACGCTCAGCGTCGGGACGATCCCGTTCGCCTGCGCCATCAGATCCGCCAGCCCGTCGCCGTCGAAGTCAGCGGCGCCGTATTCGCCGCGTGGCAGCAGGCCGGTGTTGACCGCGGCAAAGGTGCCATTTGCGAACCCGGCGACGTGCCAGTAGCCCCCTTGCTGCAGCATGAACTGCATGCGCCCATTGCCAGCGAAGGCGCCGGGGATGATGGTGTGCGACGTGGATGTGACCAGTCCCGTATCGACGGGCGCGCCGAACCCGGTGACGCTGCCAAACAGCACGCGCCACGCGAGGCGGCCGCTGCCTGCATCGACCGGGTAGAGAATGTCCTGGATGCCGTCGCCGTCCAGTTCCAGCGGCAGTGGCGCCCGCGCTGGAGATGCCGCCACGCCGGTATCCAGCATGGCTTGCCAGCCGCTTGCGCCGTTCTGATAGTTGATGGTCGTCGGCTGCAGGCAGGTGGACGCACCGCATTCCTGCACGCTGGCCAGGCGCAGGCGTCCCGACACCGGCGCGGTGGCATACGTGAGCGAGTACGACTTGATGGGTGTCGTTGCACCCGTCGCCAGCATCGTGATCGTGTCGAGCTGGTACGGATCGCGCACCAGGTTGCCCGCCAGGTAGCCCGTCGGCACGTCGCCGGCCGGACGCGCCGAATAGCTGAAATTCACCCGGTAGTACGGGCCACTGCCCGTCGCCGTCGTTGGATAGGCGATCGACGCGATGCGGTGGGTGCCGTTCGTGTAGCCGCCGTTCTGCGCCTCGTTGTGATACGTGAGCGTGATCGAGTTGCCTGTGCCCGGACCCGCGCGGTCGCGCACCCGGGAGAGCGACCACGTGCGAACGGTGGGCGAATTGCCTGCGTGGACGCGTGCATCCGCCGTGCCGCCGTATTCGTAGATCAGTCCGTTCTTGGTCGTGACGGTGAAGGACGCGGGCCCATTGCCGGCCGCCCCGTTGGCAACGACGCGCGAGAAGGTCTCGAGGGCCGTGGCATACACCGCTCCGGTTACGCCGGGAGCACCGCTGACCAGCTTGAGTGGTTGACCATCGAGGCAATAGCGGTCGGCCGTCGTGTTGCTGACACCGCCGACGGCGCCGTCCTGTGCCAACGTGCGGTTACAGCGAGTGATCGACGAAAGGCCGGAGAGCGACCAGCCCATGCCCACGGAGCCGCTGCCGCCACGGCTGGCGTAAACGAGCGCGAGATCGAGGTCGACCGCGCCGATTCCAGGCGGTGTCCACAGGGGAATGCGATACGTCGCGGCTCCGGAATGCGCGACGCCGAATTCCGTGGGGGTGCGACCCGCTGCCGTCGTGGCTGCAACTGCCGCCACTGCATCCACTGGCATGGCGCCACTGCCCGGCGACACGTCCAGACCTGCGGCAGAAATTGCGGTGCCTGCTCCTGCCAGGGTCGTGAGCGAGGCCGCGAGCGCTGCCGTGCCAACGAGCGCGCGCGGCCGCCCCGCGCGGCGTCCATGCCATTTTCCACATCGTCTTCTCCCTGGTTTGCGATTGCTCCGGTTACGCGGACGTTCGCGGATACGGCGGCAGGGAGAAATGCGGTTATGCGTTGCAGTCGCGCAGTTTTGCGGCTGAGCTTCGCGGTGCGCCGCGGGTGGCAGCCGCGGTGCGTCGGGGGCTCTGGGCTGGCTTCGTTCTCCACCTGGCAATCAGGGCGGGACTCATTGGCCTCACGGCAGGACAGGCGGCACGCACGCCGTCGCATTGGGCAAACGCGCGAGGCCCGGTAGACTGGGCGCATGACATGATTTCCCCGTCCAGCCGCAGTCGCGGTCGTCGTTGCGCGTCGCTCGTGCTGCTGACCTTTTTTGTGCCGGTGGCAGGTTGCCGGCGAGGTCGCGTCCGCGCCAGGCGAGCGCGTGGCGACGTCAGCCGCCGCGGCAGTGAAGGTGCCGGGCTACCTCGAGCCCGCGGAGCGTCCCGACAGCGTCGCGCTGTTGCCGCCACCGCCGGCGCGCGGGTCGGCAGAGTTTCGGATCCGACGAGGACATCTATCGCCGATTGGGCGCACTCGCGGGAACGGCGCGTTGGCGACTCGCGGCGGCGGACGCGGACCTCAAGTTTCCGCAGGCGGCCAATGTGTTTGCGTGCGCACTCGGCATCAACGTCGACGCGAACAACACGCCGCACCTGTACACGTTGTTGCAGCGTACGATCATCGACGCGGGCCAGTCGACGTACCCGGCGAAGCTCAAGTACGAAACCCGCCGGCCCTTCGAGGAAACCGGCGATCCCACGTGCGTGCCCGCGGACGAAGATGCGCCTGCGCGGCAATGCGTCGTACCCGTCCGGCCATGCATCACTCGGCTACGTCTGGGGCGAGGTACTCGCGCAGGTCTCGCCCGATCGGGCCGCCGCTCTGCGCGCGCGCGCCTACGAGTTCGGCCAGAGCCGCGTCATCTGTCGGGTCCACCGGCAGAGCGACGTCGACGCCGGCCGCATGGTCGGTCAGGCCGTCATGCCGCGCCTGCAACTGGACCCCGAGTTCCAGGCCGACCTCGCGGCAGCCCGGATCGAGGCGCAACAGGCGCGCAAGCGTCCAGCCGCACCGGCACGGAATTGCGAAGTCGAGGCGGCGGCCTTGCGTGAAGTAGCGGCGCCGGCTGCTGCCAGGCCTTGAGCTCGCCGCACTGCGGCAGAGGAACCACGATGCAAGACAGCCGCCTGGCGGGATTCATCATCGATTGCGATACCCCAGACCTGGCGGCCGCCGCGCAGTTCTGGGGCGCCGCCCTGCGTCTCGAGGTGCGGGCACTGCCGGCCGCCGAGGGCGACAAGTACGTGCGCCTGGTCGACCCCGAGCAGCGCCTGCACATCGAGGTGCAGTCGGTAACGCATCCGAGCCGCGTGCACCTCGACATCGAAGCCACGGATGTGGAGGCCGAGGTTGCGCGGCTCGAAGTGCTTGGCGCGCGCAGAGTGGCCCAAGTACATACCTGGTGGGTCATGGAGGCACCGACGGGTCACCGCTTCTGTGTCGTGCGCAGGAAAAATGCCGGATCCTCGGCGCTGGAGCGTTGGCACCGGATCGTGGCGGCGCGCGACATTACCGACCTCGACGACCTGATCGCGGATGAGGCGGTCTTCGAATCACCGGCCGTCCACACCCCGCAGGTAGGCAAGGCGATCACCTGCAAATACCTCGCCGCCGCCAGTCGCGTGCTGATGAACGACAGCTTCCGCTACGTCGGGGAATGGCTGGGCGAAGGCTCGGCGGTGCTCGAGTTCAAGTGCATGCTCGGCGAGATCGAGGTGGATGGCATCGACATGATCGAGTGGAACGACGCGGGCCGCATCACCCGCTTCAAGGTCATGGTCCGCCCGGTCAAGGCGTTGCAGACACTGATGCCGCTGATGGCGGCCGAGCTCGCCAAGCCCTGAGCAGCATGCCGCGTCCGCGCGTCATCGTCGTCGGGGCCGGCATGGGCGGGCTCGCTGCCGCGGTCGACCTGGCGCGGCGCGGCGCGGCGCGTGACGGTGCTGGAGCGCGCCGCGGCGCCCGGCGGCAAGATGCGCCGCGTCGTGGTCGATGGCGCGGGCATCGATGGCGGCCCCACGGTCTTCACGATGCGGTGGGTGTTCGAAGGGCTGCTCCGCGATGACGGGTACGCGGCTCGAGACGATCTCGTCGACCTGCGCCAGCCGACATCCTCGCGCGCCACGCCTGGCGCGACGGCGGCCGGCTCGACCTGTACGCCGACATCGAGCGCTCGGCGCGAGGCGATCGCGCGAATTCGCCGGCGCCGCCGAGGCCGGCAGGCTACCGCGCTTCTGCGCGCGCAGCCGGCAGATCTACCAGACGCTCGAGCGAGCCCTTCATCGACGGCGCAGCGGCCATCACCGCTGGGGCTCGACGCAGCGCGTCGGCCTCGCGCCGGCTCGACCAGCCTGCTGGCACTGCGTCCCTGGCAGCGCGATGTGGCCCGCGCTTGGCGGCTATCTTTCGCGACCCGCGCCTGCGGCAATTGTTCGGTCGCTACGCCACCTACTGCGGCTCGTCGCCCATTCCGCGCGCCGGCCACGCTGATGCTGGTCGCGCATGTCGAGCAGGAGGGCGTCTGGCTCGTGCGGGGCGGCATGCACGAGGTGGCGCCGGGCTGGCGCGAGTGGCTATCGGGCAGGGCGCGGTGTTCCGCTTCGGCGCGCAGGTGCAGCGAATCTGACGGTCGCAGCGGCCGCGCCACTGGCGTGGAACTGGCCGATGGCGAACGCATCGAGGCCGATGCGGTGGTCTTCAACGGCGACTGCCGGACGCGCTCGCCGCGGGACTGCTCGGCGAGGCCGTGCGCGCAGCCGTGCCCGCCGTGCAGCGCGTCGCAGCGTTCGCTCTCCGCCGTGACCTGGTGCGTGCATGCGCCGACGCGAGGGCTTCGCCGCTCGTCCACCACAACGTGTTCTTCGCCGAGGATTACCGCGCGGAGTTCGAGACCATCTTCCGCCGCCGCACGATCACGGAGGCGCCGACCGTCTACGTCTGCGCGCAGGATCGCGGCGGCGGCGAACCGCCCTGCCCGAGGGTCCGCGAACGCCTGCTGCTGCTGGTGAACGCGCCGCCCGACGGCGACGTCGCGCCGCTCGGTGCACACGCAGTTGGCGCAGGTCGAAGACCTGCCTTCGACCTGCTGCGCGCGTGCGGCCTCGAGGTCGACCGTGACGGCGGATAGCGTCGTGCACCGATCCGGCCGACTTCAACGCGTTGTTCCCCGCGACCGGTGGCGCGCTGTACGGGCGGCCACGCACGGGCGTTAGCGGCACCTTCGCGCGGCCGGGTGCGCGCAGCCGCGTGCGCGGGGCTGTATCTCGCCGGCGGATCGGTGCACCCGGGTCCGGGCGTGCCGATGGCGACGCTGTCAGGCCGGCGCGCTGCTGGAGAGCCTGGCGTCGACGATCTCGGGTTTCAGGCCTGACGGCGCGACGAATGCACGCGCGTGCGGTACGAGCGAGTCGAGGACCTTCGCCGAGGAAACCACCCCCGGCACGCCGGCTCCCGGATGCGTGCCGGCGCCGACCAGGTAGAGGCCCGCCACTTCCTCGCTGAAGTTGTGCGGGCGGAACCAGGCGCTCTGGAGCAAGCGCGGCTCCAGCGCGAAGGCCGCGCCGTTCACCGAGAGCAGCCGGTCGCGGAAGTCCTGCGGCGTCATCATGCGCGAGGTGACGATCGTCTCGCCGAGGCCCGGCAGCACGGTGTCCTCGAGCCGCTTCTGGATCGCGGCGCGGTAGGGCTCGGCTTGCGTGCGGCCAGTCGGTGCCGCTGCCGAGGTTGCGGCACCGGCGCCAGCACGTAGAACGCATCGCACCCCGGCGGCGCCAGCGACGGATCGCTGGCGGTCGGCCGGTGCAGGTACAGGCTGAAGTCGTCGGCCAGACGCTTGCGGTGAAGATGTCATCGAGCAGGCCGCCGTAGCGCGGCCCGAGCACCATGGTGTGGTGGTAGACGTCGTCGAAGCGCCGGTTGGTGCCGAAATACCAGACGAACAGGCTCATGGAATAGCGCGCGCGTGCGATCTTGCGGTCGGTCCAGCGCTTGCGCGGATGGTCGCGCAGCAGCTTGCGAGTAGGTCCAGCCGACATCGGCGTTCGAGACGACGATGTCGGCATCGATCCGCTCGCCCGAGGCCAGCGTCACGCCGGTGGCGCGCGCCGTCCTCGCACCTCGATGCGCGTCGACCTCGGCGTTGCAGCGCAGCGTGCCGCCCAGGCCATCGATCAGGCCCGACCATGCCGCGCACCAGCGCGCCCATGCCGCCCATCGGCGTAGTGCACGCCGTGCATGCGCTCCAGATGCGCGATCAGGCAGTAGTAGACGGTGGTGGTCAACGGATTGCCGCCGATCAGCAGCGGATGGAAGCGAGAAGGCGATGCGCAGGTGCTCGTTGCGGAAAAAGTCGCTGACGCGCGCGTAGACCGATGCGATAGCCCTGCAGCCGGACCAGGTCCGGCGCCGCGTGCGCAGCGTAGCCGAAGCGGTGGAAGGGCTGGTCGGCCAGTTCCTCGAAGGCGACCTTGTAGATGTCGTCGCTGACCTGCAGATGAAGCGGTCGAAGCCCGGCGACGTCCTCGGGCGCGATGCGCGCGATCTCGGCGCGCATCGCGGCGAGGTCGGCGGAATAGTGAAGTACTGCGCCGTCGTCGAAGCGGATGCGGTAGAACGGATCGCAGGGCGCGCAGCTCGACGTGGTCGGCCAGGCGCTTGCCGCACAGCGACCACAGTTCCTCGAGCAGGTAGGGCGCGGTGATGATCGTCGGGCCGGCGTCGAAGGTGAAGCCGTCCTGGCGGTAGGCGTAGGCACGCCCGCCGGGCGCGTCGAGCCGGTCGACGACCGTGACGCGGTAGCCGTTCGCGCCCAGCCGGATCGCGGCGGCGAGTCCGCCGACGCCGGCGCCGATCACCAGGGCGTGCGGCCGGTTGTCGCCGTCTGCGACTGTTCTATGCGCGTGAGGCGCGGCGGTCAGGGTGTCCATGCGCCGATCTTAGGTGAGAAGTCGTGCGAACGGGTATCGTGGAACCTGCATCGCAGTGGAATTCGCGGCGTGCGCCGCACCGGAGTCGTCGCCTATGAAAATCCGGCGCGCTCAGCCAAACTGCCGCCCGTTCCACGAGACAGGAATGACCCCGCATGCCGGTTCCGTTTCCTTTCAGTGCCATCGTCGGCCAGGACGAAATGAAGCTTGCGCTGCTCGTGGCAGCGGTCGATCCCGGCATCGGCGGCGTGCTGGTCTTTGGCGATCGTGGCACCGGCAAGTCGACGGCGGTGCGTGCGCTTGCCGCGCTGCTGCCGAAAATGCGCGTCGTGGCTGCGTGCCGCTACGGCTGTGACCCGGAAGCGGCCGAGCCCTGCGAGGAATGCCGGGCCCGTGGCCCTGCGGCCAACGCCAGGACCCGTCTGGCGCCGGTCCCGGTCGTGGACATGCCGCTGGGTGCGACCGAAGACCGCGTCGTCGGCGCGCTCGATCTCGAGCGTGCGTTGACGCAGGGCGAGAAGTCCTTCGAGCCCGGCCTGCTGGCGCGGGCCCATCGCGGCTTCCTCTACATCGACGAAGTGAACCTGCTCGAGGACCACCTGGTCGACCTGCTGCTCGACGTCGCGGCCTCCGGCCAGAACGTCGTCGAGCGTGAAGGCCTCAGCGTGCGTCACCCGGCGCGATTCGTGCTCATCGGCAGCGGCAATCCGGAGGAGGGCGACCTGCGCCCGCAGTTGCTCGACCGCTTTGGCTTGTCGGTCGAAGTGCGCACGCCGGACGACCTGCCGACCCGCGTCATGGTCGTGCGGCGCCGCGATGAGTACGAGCGCGATCCAGCGGGGTACGTCGAGCGCTGGCAGCGCGAGGACAACAAGATCCGCAAGCGCATCGTCAAGGCGCGCGCAGGCCTCGAGAACGTCGACGTGCCCGATGCGACGCTCGAGCGTGCAGCACAACTCTGCATGGCGCTGGGTACGGCCGGATTGCGCGGCGAACTCACGCTGATGCGCGCGGCACGGGCGTTGGCGAGCCTCGAAGGCGCGACACTCGGTCGACGACTCCTACCTGCGCCGCATTGCCCCGTCCGCGTTGCGCCACCGGTTGCGGCGCGATCCGCTCGACGACGCCGGCTCGACCGTGCGCGTCGAACGTGCCATCGGCGAACTCTTCGGCGCATGAGCCCGGCCGCACCGCAGGTTCCCGCGGCCCAGAGGTCACCATGGGCGGACGCGACGCTGGCCGCCGCGCTGTGTGCGCTCGATCCGACTTGCGGCGGCGCCAGTGTGCGGGCGGGGGCGGGTCCGGTGCGCGACGCGTGGCTCGACCTGCTCAAGTCGCTGCTGCCGCACTGCAGCCCCGGTGCGCCGGATTCCCACCCACGTGCACGACGATCGCCTGCTCGGCGGGCTGGACCTGGTCGCGACGCTCCGGGCCGGTCGGCCCATGGTGGAGAAGGGCCTGCTTGCCGCCGCCGACGGTGGCGCCGTCATCGTCGCAGGCGCCGAGCGGCTGAGTTCGCTTACGGCTGCTCGGCTCGCGGCGGCCAGCGAGACAGGCGAGGTCGTGGTCGAACGTGATGGCGTGACCGGCCGCGCACCGGCACGTTTCGTGATCGCTGCGCTGGACGAAGGCAGCGCCGATGACGAACGCCCGCCCGCGGTGCTGCTCGAGCACCTTGCCTTTCATGTCGAACTCGACCAGGTGTCGGTGCGCGAAACGTTCGACGTCGCGTGCGATGACGCAGTGGTCGCCGCCGCCAGGGCACGCATAGCCGCCGTGACGATCGACGACGCGTGTGTCGAAGCGCTCTGCGGCGCGGCCCTCGCGCTGGGGGTGGCTTCCATGCGTGCATCGCTGCAGGCGGTGAAGGCTGCGCGTGGTATCGCGGCCCTCGCAGGCCACGCTGCGGTCGCCCCGGAACACGCAGCGGCCGCCGCACGGCTGGTGCTGGCGCCGCGCGCGACCCGTTTGCCGCCGCTTCCCGCGGAGGAAGAGCAGCCGCCCCAGTCCGAAGCCCCGCCTGATCCGCCGAGCGATGCTGCGGAGAACCAGCCGAGCAACGAGGATCGTCCGCTCGAGGACGTGGTGCTCGCGGCCGCAGCGGCCGCAATCCCGCCGGGACTGCTTGCGCAACTGCAGATCGCTGCCGCGTTGCAGGCCCGCGGCGCCGGCGGCGGGCGCGCAGGACAAGAGCAGAAGGGTGGCGCGCGTGGTCGACCGGCGGGCGTCGTTCGCGGTGAGCCACGGCGTGGGGCGCGGCTCAACGTCGTAGAGACGCTGCGAGCCGCCGCACCCTGGCAAGCCGTGCGCCGGCGGTTGCGCGCCGCGCAGGCGAACCGTGTCCTGGCCAACCTGCCGCGAGTCGAAGTCCGCCCCGAAGATTTCCGCGTGCAGCGTTATCGGCGTCATGCGCGCACGACGACGATCTTCATCGTCGATGCGTCGGGGTCCGCGGCGCTGCATCGCCTGGGCGAAGCCAAGGGAGCCGTCGAACTGTTGCTCGGCGAGTGTTACGTGCGGCGTGATCGGGTCGCACTGGTCGCGTTTCGCGGGCGGGCGGCCGAACTCGTGCTGCCGCCGACTCGCTCGCTTGTCAGGGCCAAGCGCAGCCTGGCCGGGCTGCCCGGCGGTGGCGGCACTCCACTGGCAACGGGCATCGAAGCGGGGTACGCACTCGCCGACGCGACGCGCAGACAGGGCGATACGCCGGTGCTGGTGTTGTTGACGGACGGGCGTGCCAACGTGACTCGCGACGGGCAGCCCGATCGCGCCGTGGCTGAAGCGCAGGCCCTCGCCGCCGCGCGCTGCGTGCGGGTTGCGGGGTTTGGTGCAATCCTGGTGGATACCGCGCCCCGTGCCCAGCCGCTTGCGGCCAAGGTGGCGGAAGCGATGGGTGCGCGCTACCTGCCGCTGCCACACGCACGTTCGCGCGAACTCGACGTCGCCTTGCGCAACGTGGCCCGCGACTGAGCGGGTGGCAGGCGTCGTGGGCGACCGGTTGCGGTGGGAGCAGGACGGGCGCGACTGGCCCCAGCGAGCGTGGAGCCGCTTCGTCACGGCGGAGGGGCTGCGCTGGCATGTGCAGGTTTCGCCAGCGCGGGACACGACGGTGCTGCTGGTGCACGGCACGGGTGCGTCGACGCATTCGTGGCGCGGCCTGGCCCCGCTGCTTGCCGCGAATCACACCGTCGTTGCAGTCGACCTGCCGGGCCATGGCTTTACCGCTGCCTTGCCGTCCGGAGAGGCGTCTTTACCGCGGATTGCCGCCGGCCTGGGTGCTTTGCTGCGCCAGGTGCGGGTCGCGCCGCAGTTCGTCGTCGGGCATTCCGCAGGAGCCGCGATCCTCGCCCGCATGGCGCTCGACGGCGTCCTCAGTCCGCGCGCACTTGCCTGCGTCAACGGCGCGCTGTTGCCCCTCCCGGGCTGGTCCGGTGCGGTGTTTCCGCCGGTCGCAAAATTCCTGGCGGGCAATGCGCTGGCTGCGCGCCTGTTCGCCTGGCGCGCCACGGACCCAGCGGCGGTGCGGCGCCTCGTCGCGAGCACCGGGTCCGCGCTCGACGCCACGGGCCTGGATTTCTACGCGCGCCTTATCGGCAGCCCTGCCCACGTCGCAGGCACGCTGCAGATGATGGCGGGCTGGGACCTCGAGGCGCTGCGCCGCGACCTGCCGAAGCTCGCGGTGCCCTTGCTGCTGCTCGTCGGCGCCAACGACGGCACGGTCGCGCCCGCAGAAGCTGACCGCGTAAAGAGGATCGTTCCCGCGGCGCGCATCGAGCGACTGCCGGGGCTCGGACACCTCGCGCACGAGGAGCGGCCCGCAATCGTGGCGTCGGCGATCGAGGCCTTCATCGCTGCGGTCCAGGGAAGCTCTGTAAAGATCCGCAAGTGACGCGTTGCGCGCGCTCGATCCGGTGCCTGTCACCGAGCTTGGAAAGGCAGACACGCGCTCTGTGACAGGCACCGGATCGAACGCTCTGGCAGCGTCGCAGGCGGGCATGTCGCAAGCGTCCGACCCGGGACCGTTCCCAGAGCGCGTGTCTGCCTTTCCAAGCTCGGGGAACGGTCCCGGGTCGGACGCGCCATCGACTGCTCGCCCGCGCGTGTTCGACGCACGGTGTCGGCCCGCGTATTCAGCTTCCTGACAGCGAGTTGCGCACCTTGCGCAAGCCATAGATGCCAAGCAGCAGCACGACCGGGATGCTGACCGCCATGGCGATTTCGGGGTCCAGGTTGAGTCCCGCGGCCTTCGCGCCTTTTGCGGCGTAACCCACCAGCCCGACGATGTAGTAGGTGATCGCGGCCACCGACAGTCCTTCGACCGTCTGCTGCAGTCGCAGCTGCGCGGCTGCGCGGCGGTTCATCGACTCGAGCACGGCCTGGTTCTGTTTCTCCCGCGAGACGTCGACGCGCGTCGACAGCAACTGCGTCGCGCGCGCCACCCGTTGTGACAGCGACTCCTGCCTTGCGGCCGCAGCGCGGCAGGTGTTCATCGCCGGGGCGAGCCGGCGTTCGGTGAATTCACGGAAAGTCTGCAGGCCCTGGATGCGCTGCTCGCGCAGTTCGTCGATGCGACGCTGCACCAGTTCGTAATACGCCGTCGCGGCGCCGAACCGGTACGCGTTCTCGGATTCGCGGCTTTCGATGCCGGCCTCGAGGCGCGTGAGCCGGTCGAGCAGGTGCGGCTCGTCGGTCTCGGTCGAATCCGCCAGCAGCAGCGTGATCTGCGACAGTTCGCGCTCCGCGGTCGACAGGTACGGCGACAGCTGCTGCGCGACCGGCAAGGCGAGCAGCGCCATCATGCGGTAGGTCTCGATCTCGAGCAGGCGCTGGACCATGCGGCCCGCCTGCCGCGGAGTCATCGTGCGGTTACGGATGAGGAAACGGCTGTAGCCGTCGTGCAGGCGGAAGTCGGTGAATGCATCGCCAGCGCCCTCCGCGATGCGCGAGCCGATCACGATGTTGCCGCCGAACAGGCTCGTGGCGAGTTGGTCGGCTGAGTGCTCGTCGCCGGTGGCCTGCACCAGCGTGGCATGGGCCGCGACCATGACCGTGCCCGGCAAGGCCGCCAGCCAGTCGGCCGGAACCTCGGCGATGGCGGGATGCGCAAACGCTGCGTCCGGTGCGCCAGGCACGATGAACTTGTAGCGCGCGAACTCCGAGTGCCGCTCGAACTTGAGACGGAACGTGCCCAGGTCTGCGCTGAAGTGATTGAGCGCCTGCGCCGGCAGCTCCATGCCGAAACGCGCCGCCAGCTCACGCACGTGCTGCCACTCGCGCGCGCGACTCGTGGCGTCGGACGCGAGTGCGAGAAAGGTCAGGCGCAAGGGCACCTGCAGCGCCTCCGAGGGCCGGGCATGCACCTCTTCGTGCAGTTCGAGGCGCAGTGGATGATCGGCGGGCAGCGTTGCTGGCTTGGTATTCACTCGGACTCCGTGGGCGCCGGACAAGGCGAGTCGACGCATGATATTGTCAGGATGACCCCCACGAGCGACAGCCCCTGGATGCAGCCGTCACCGACCGACGCCACCCTAGCCACGCCTGCGGATCACGCGGCATGCGCCATGCTGCTGCGTGGCGGCTCGAAAACTTTCCAGGCGGCTTCCTTTGCGCTGCCCGCCGACGCGCGCCGCGCCGCAACCGCGCTCTACGCTTTCTGTCGCCAGGCTGACGACGCCGTTGATCTGGGTGCGGATGGCGCGGTCGAGCTGCGCGCGTTGCACGAACGGCTCGACCTGATCTACGCCCGCGCCCCATTGCCGATCGCGGCCGATCGCGCCTTCGCAGAAGTGGTTGCGAGCCGCTCCATTCCGCGTGCGCTGCCGGCCGCGCTGCTCGAAGGCTTCGAGTGGGACCTGGCCGGCCGGCGCTATGAAACGCTCGAAGACCTGAACGCCTATGCGGCGCGCGTTGCGGGCACCGTCGGCGCGATGATGGCCCTGATCATGGGTGCGCGTGATGCCAGCGTGATCGCGCGCGCGTGCGATCTCGGGGTGGCAATGCAGATCACCAACATCACCCGCGACGTCGGCGAGGATGCGCGGCTCGGGCGCCTGTACCTGCCGCGCCAGTGGCTGGCCGAGGAGGGCATCGACGCCGACGACTGGCTGTCGCGGCCACGTTTTTCGCCAGCCCTCGGGCGGGTGATCGAGCGCCTGCTGGCGCATGCCGACGCGCTTTACGACCGTGCGGCGGCCGGCATCGCCGCACTGCCCATCGGTTGCCGCCCGGGGATGCATGCCGCGCGTCTGCTCTATCGCGAGATCGGCTGCGAGGTGCGCCGGCGCGGGCTCGATTCCGTGAGCAGCCGCGCGGTCGTCTCGTGGGCGCGCAAGGGTGCACTGCTGGCCGCGGCGTCGGTCGCTGCCACGCGGCGCTTCGGTGACATGCCGCGCGAGCCGCTCGACGTCACGCGCTTCCTGGTCGATGCGGCCGCCGCGGCGATGCCGTCCCCCGCGCCGCCGTCGGCCGAGGATATCGTCGGCGCCGAAGGTCGCATCGCCTGGCTGGTCGATCTTTGCATGCGGCTCGAGCGCGAGGAACACGAGGCCGCCTTGCGCGCGTCGCGCCGCGGCTCCGAACTGCACCCAGCCGCGTCCCCAGCGCTCTGACCGCCGCGGGTCACGCATGCCGGTGCCAGCGCTCGCGTCGCATGCGAAACGGCAGCAGGGTTTGCACCCAACGCGAACTGAACCGGTCGAGCGACAGGCTCTCGTGCACCATTTGCGGCGCGGCCGGGTCGCTGCCCATCGCCATCGAGCGGGCGTAGAAGGGGGTGTCCTCCACCGTGCGGACGCGTGCCACGAGGGCATCCGCGCCGCGTATCCGGCGCTCGATGCGCCACAACGTGGGCGGCAGCGCGACGCTCGGTGGCGCATCGCACGCAGTCACGTTGCCGTTGCGGTCGAATTCGAGGGCGAGGTCGAGTGCGGTGCCGTCGCGTCGTTCCGTGTCGTAATAGACCCGGGTCGTGCCGTCGGGCGCGCGCGCTCGCGACCAGTGCCATGACCTGAAGCCCGCCTCGAGCGGCTCGTCACCGTTGTTGCTGTCGACATAGCCATGGCCCGACCAGCGCAGGGCCGGCAGCTCGAGATCCAGTTCGACGCGCGCGAGCGGCGCGATGGGTTGCCAGCGATGCCTGCCGGCGCCGTCAAGCGTCGCACGGAACTCCGTGCGCGCGACGGGATGCACCGTGATCCTGCCGCGCAGGCGAGCGAGCCAGGGCGCGGTGCGCTCGTCGATGTCGATCACGAGCGCGTCGCCCTGCCAGCGCAGCCGGCTCGTGCCAATGACGAAATCGTCCGCTGCCCGCTGGATGCCGTGAACGTCCCGCTCTGTCATGGCCCAACGGCTCGTCTGGCCATAGAGGGCCACGTTGATCGCGCAATGATCGGTGGCGGCGGCGGGTCCGCGACGCCTCGCGCTGGCGTAGAACGGCGAGAACACGCTGCCGACGAAGGCGATGACCGTGAGGCCGTGGCGGCCGTCGTCGCTGGTCGCATCGAGGTACCACCACGCGTAGCCGCCCGGCGGGACGGGCAGGTCGAACCTGGGGCCTCGGTGCGGCGCGCCCTGCATCGCGCGGGATCCTTGCGTTTGACCGGGGTGGTCACGAGTGTCTATAGTGGTTGACAGTTTAGCTGACAATTTGTCCTGACACACTGTTGGGGGTCCGATGGAAACCGGCAAGCGCATCGAGCAGAGCCTGGGCACCCTTCTCGCGCAGGCGGCGACCCCCGAATGTCCGCCCGGGCTGCTCAATGCCGTTCGCCATTCCGTCTTTCCGGCCGGTGCCCGCGTCCGTCCCCGCCTGTGCCATGCGGTTGCCCGCGCCTGCGGCGAAGACGACCCGGCCGCAACAGACGCTGCCGCGAGCGCGATCGAGTTGCTGCATTGCGCCTCGCTCGTGCACGACGACCTGCCGTGTTTCGACGACGCGCCGACACGCCGCGGCCAACCGTCGGTACACGCTGCCTTCGGCGAGTGTCTCGCAATCCTGGCGGGCGATGCGCTCATCGTGCTCGCCTTCCAGGCGCTGGCGGCGGCAGGGGCTCGGCATCCACAGCGCTTGCCCGCGCTGCTCACGACCATGGGCCGGGCTGTCGGCATGCCGGGCGGCATCGTGGCGGGGCAGGCGTGGGAATGCGAAACGCGCGTGGTGCTGTCGGATTACCAGCGCGCCAAGACGGGCGCACTGTTTGCCGCGGCTACGGCCGCGGGCGCCGCGACCGCGGGACACGATCCCAACGTCTGGCGTGCGCTGGGTGAATGGCTCGGCGAGGCCTACCAGGTTGCCGACGACATCCGCGACGTCGCCGGCCGCGTCGAGGACATTGGCAAGCCCACGGGGCGCGACGCGGTGCTCGGCCGCCCGAGTGCAGTGCATGAATTCGGAGTCGCCGGCGCGCTGCATCGGCTGCGTTACCTGATCAGCAATGCGCTCGATGCGATCCCGCCCTGCGACGGCACGGACGACCTGAGGGAGTTGATCCACGCCGAAGCCCGGCGACTGGTGCCTGCCGAACTCGCGCGTCGCGTGGCCTGACCCGCGTTTCGCGGCGTTGGCCCACGTCAATGCAGCGCCCATGACGGCCTCGCGCCAGGGCGATTCCATGGGCGATCGCTGGCGGGCCTGGCGCAACGGGCTCATTGCCGACCCGCGCTTCCAGCATTGGGCGGCGCGCGTGCCACTCGTGCGGCGCGTCGCGGCGCGCCGTGCCAATGCGCTCTTCGACCTGTGCGCTGGCTTCGTTTATTCGCAGACGCTGCTCGCCTGCGTGCGTCTCGATGTCTTCGAGCAGCTGGCCGCGGGTCCCCTGCACGTCGCCGATCTCGCGCCGACCCTGGGCCTCGACATTGACGGCGCCGTCCGTCTGCTCGATGCCGCCGTCGCGCTCGGGCTGCTCGAACGCCGCGGGGCTGGGCGTTACGGCCTTGGCGAACTGGGAGCAGCCTTGCGCGGCAACCCGGGCGTGACCGCGATGATCGAGCATCACGAGCTGCTGTACGCCGACCTCGCCGACCCCGTGGCGCTGTTGCGCCAGCGCTCGGGCAATACGCGTCTCGCGCAGCACTGGCCGTACGCGGCCATGCATGAGCCGAAGGACCTGACCGCCGAGCGCGTGCGCAGCTACACGCAGCTGATGTCCGCCTCGCAGCCGCTCGTGTCGCAGGACGTGCTCGACGCCTACGACTTCTCGCGGCATCGCTGCCTGCTCGACGTGGGCGGCGGCGACGGCACCTTCCTGACGGCGGTGGCCGCGCGCCATCCCGCCCTGCAATTGCAGCTGTTTGACCTGCCGGGCGTGATAGCGATCGCCACCGGCAAGATTGCCGGCAGCGGCCTGTCGGCCCGCATCCAGTGCCACGGCGGGAGTTTCCGCACGGACGAGTTGCCGCGTGGCGCGGACGTCGTGACGCTGATGCGGATCCTGCACGACCACGACGACGGCGTCGTGCGCACCGTGCTTGCTGCGGTGCGGCGCGCGCTGCCTCCCGGCGGCACGGTCGTGATCGGGGAGCCGCTCGCCGGAACCCGCGGTTCGGCCGCGATGGGCGACGCGTACTTCGGCCTGTACCTGCACGCGATGGGCTCCGGGCGGCCCCGCACCGCCGCGGAATTGACGGGATTACTGCGGGAATCCGGCTTCGAGGGAGTCCGGCAGATTCCTGCCGCGCGGCCGCTGCTCGCGAGCGTGCTGACCGCCCGGACCCGCGCAGCGCCGGCTCTGTGAAGATTCCTTGACATTGTCAACTGTCTAACTAAACTGACACTTCAATGGACGCCCCCGTCTTGTCCGCCCACTCCGAACCGCGAGCTTTCGATAGCCCGGGCGGTGATGCGCTCGCGGTGGTGCTCGAAGAGCCGGGGCGGCTCGTCCTCAGCCGCTTACCACTGACCGCGGCGAGTGACGCGGACATCGTGGTCGACATCCACTGGACCGGCATCAGCACGGGCACGGAACGGTTGCTGTGGTCGGGCCGCATGCCGCCGTTTCCCGGGCTCGGTTACCCGCTGGTTCCTGGCTACGAGTCGGTGGGCTCGGTGGCCTGGGCCGGTCCCGCCTCGGGACATCGCGTCGGCGACAACGTGTTCGTGCCGGGTGCCAATTGCTTTGGGGCCGTGCGCGGCCTGTTTGGCGGTGCCGCGAGCCGGCTCATCGTGCCGGGGCGGCGGGCGCAGCCGGTTGCCGATCATCTGGGCGAGCAGGGCGTGCTGCTCGCGCTCGCGGCCACCGCGCAGCACGCGCTGTCGGCGCCCGGTGCGCGCATGCCCGACCTGATCGTCGGTCACGGGGTGCTCGGCCGTCTGCTCGCACGGCTCGCGCTGCTGTCGGGCGCGCCGCCACCCACGGTGTGGGAGAGCAATCCCCAGCGCGCGCTCGGCGCCGACGGCTACGAAGTCATCGATTCTGCCGACGATGCCCGCCGCAATTACCAATCGATCTACGACGCGAGCGGCGATCCGGCCTTGCTCGACCGCCTGATCGCACGGCTCGCCCACGGCGGTGAAGTCGTGCTCGCCGGCTTCTACAGCGAGCCGCTCTCGTTCGCGTTCCCGACGGCGTTCATGCGCGAGGCGCGGATTCGCGTTGCTGCGGAGTGGCAGGAAGCGGACCTCATCGTCGTGCGCGATCTCGCCGCCAGTGGTCGCCTGCAACTCGGCGGCCTGATTACGCACCGCAGGCACTGGCAGGACGCGCAGGACGCGTATGGCGTGGCCTTCGGTGATCCCGACTGCCTGAAGATGGTTCTCGACTGGAGATCGTGCTCATGAGTTCGACTGCAACGCCAGGGAACGCGCCGGAGAACGTCATCGTCCAGTTCAGCATGAAGGACCGCCTGCGCGCGGAGGCGGCCGTCGAACCCGATCCGGTCGTGACCGACGCGCCGACGAAGCAGACCCAGATCATCGCCATCTACGGCAAGGGCGGCATCGGCAAGAGTTTCACCCTCGCCAACCTGAGCTACATGATGGCGCAGCAGGGCAAGAAGGTGCTGCTGATCGGCTGCGACCCGAAGAGCGACACCACCAGCCTGCTGTTCGGCGGCAAGGCCTGTCCCACGATCATCGAGACCAGCTCGAAGAAGAAGCTGGCGGGCGAGGCGGTCGCCATCGGCGACGTCTGCTTCAAGCGCGACGGTGTCTATGCGATGGAACTCGGCGGCCCCGAAGTGGGTCGCGGCTGCGGCGGACGCGGGATCATTCACGGCTTCGAGACGCTCGAGAAGCTGGGCTTCCACGACTGGGGCTTCGACTTCGTGCTGCTCGACTTCCTGGGCGACGTGGTCTGCGGCGGCTTCGGCCTGCCGATCGCGCGCGACATGTGCCAGAAGGTCATCGTCGTGGCGAGCAACGACCTGCAGAGCCTGTACGTCGCCAACAACGTCTGCAGCGCGGTCGAGTACTTCCGCAAGCTGGGCGGCAACGTCGGCGTCGCCGGCATGGTGATCAACCGCGACGACGGCACGGGCGAAGCGAAGGTCTTCGCCGGCAACGCCGGCATCCCGGTGCTCGCCACGATTCCCGCGAACGAAGACATCCGGCGCAAGAGCGCGAGCTACGAAATCATCGGCCGTCCCGGCACGCAGTGGGCGCCGCTGTTCGAGGAACTGGCCACCAACGTGGCCGAGGCGCCGCCGGTGCGGCCGAAGCCGCAGACACAGGACCAGCTGCTCGGCCTGTTCTCCGCTGAGAGCACGGGTCGCGATTTCAAGATGGAGCCCGCGACGCTGTTCGACATGGTCGGCAAGAACGAGATCGATCAAGCCGACGCTCGAAGTCATCTACGAAGCAGTGTGAACGGCAAGCAACCCACCCAATGAACGCCGTGCCCCCTGAATTGCCGATCGCCGAGGCCAGCTTCGCCGGCCTCGATGCGCCGGGCGAACTGGCGGGCGTGGCGACTGCGGCGGGGCAGGGCTGTCACGCCGGCAAGGATGAAATGAAGCGTGCGGCCGCGGCGGCCGGCAAGACCGAGACGCTCGATCGTTACGCGCGGGACTATCCCGTGGGCCCGCACGACCAGCCGCAGAGCATGTGTCCCGCCTTCGGTTCGTTGCGGGTCGGCCTGCGCATGCGGCGCACGGCGACGATCCTGTCGGGCTCGGCGTGCTGCGTGTACGGGTTGAGCTTCACCTCGCACTTCTACGGCGCGCGCCGCACGGTCGGCTACGTGCCGTTCAACTCCGAATCGCTCGTGACCGGCAAGCTGTTCGAGGATATCCGCGAGGCAGTCTTCAAGCTCGCCGATCCAGCGCTGTACGACACGATCATCATCACCAACCTGTGCGTGCCGACCGCGTCAGGCGTGCCGCTGCAGTTGCTGCCCAAGTCGATCAACGGCGTGCGCATCGTCGGCATCGACGTGCCGGGCTTCGGCGTGCCGACCCATGCCGAGGCAAAAGACGTGCTGGCGGGCGCGATGCTGCGCTACGCGCGGACGGAAGCTGAAGCCGGTCCCGTGATGGCGCCGCGTGGCGGGCGCGCCGCGAAGCCCACGGTCACGCTGGTGGGCGAGATGTTCCCGGCCGACCCGGTCGGCATCGGCATGATGCTCGAGCCCCTCGGTCTCGCGCCGGGGCCGGTCGTGCCGACGCGCGAATGGCGTGAACTGTATTCGGCGCTCGACGGCGCCGTCATCGCCGCGATCCATCCCTTCTACACGGCGTCATTCCGCGAATTCGAAGCGGCCGGACGCGCGATCGTAGGTTCTGCACCGGTCGGTTACGACGGCACCGCCGCCTGGCTCAAGGCCGTGGGCGAGGCCGCCGGCGTGGACGCCGCTCGCATCGGCGCTGCGCAGGACCGGATCCTGCCGGCGATCCGCGCGGCGCTCGACCGCGCTCCGGTCAAGGGCCGCATCACGCTGTCTGGCTACGAAGGCTCGGAGTTGCTGGTCGGCAGGCTGCTCGTCGAAAGCGGCGCGGACCTGCGTTACGTCGGCACCGCGTGCGCGCGCACGCGCTGGTCCGACGGCGATCGCGAATGGCTCGAAGCCAAGGGCGTGCGCGTGCAGTACCGGGCATCGCTCGAGCAGGACCTGGCGGCCATGCGCGAGTTCGAGCCTGACCTCGCGATCGGCACCACGCCGGTCGTGCAGAAGGCGAAGGAGCTGGGCACGCCCGCGCTCTATTTCACCAACCTGATTTCCGCCCGCCCGCTGATGGGTCCGGCCGGCGCCGGCTCGCTCGCGCAGGTCGTGAACACGGCGATGGCCGGCAAGGCGCGTTTCGACCAGATGCGCGATTTCTTCGATGGAGTCGGCAGCGGGCATTCCACCGGCGTGTGGGAAGACACGCCACGCGACCGTCCCGAGTTCCGCGAACAGTACGAACGCAAGCTCGTCCGCCAGGCCAAGGCCCGCAAGGCCGAGGAGATGGGCTGATGCTCGTGCTCGATCATGATCGCGCAGGCGGGTACTGGGGCGCCGTGTACGTCTTCACGGCGATCAAGGGCCTGCAGGTGATCATCGACGGCCCCGTCGGCTGCGAGAACCTGCCCGTGACGTCGGTGCTGCACTACACCGACGCGCTGCCGCCGCACGAGCTGCCGATCGTCGTCACCGGCCTCTCCGAAGAGGAACTGGGGCAGCGGGGCACCGAAGGTGCGATGCGGCGTGCGCACCGGACGCTCGATCCGCACCAGCCCGCCGTCGTGGTGACGGGCTCGATCGCCGAGATGATCGGCGGTGGCGTCACGCCGGAAGGCACCAACATCCAGCGGTTCCTGCCGCGCACGATCGACGAAGACCAGTGGCAATGCGCGAACCGCGCCATGTACTGGCTCTGGACCGAACACGGCCCGAAGAAAGTGCCCGCACTGAAGCCGCGCAAGCCTGGCGAGAAGCCGCGCGTGAACATCATCGGGCCGAGCTACGGCACGTTCAACATGCCGTCCGATCTCGCCGAGATCCGCCGCCTCGTCGAAGGCATCGGCGCCGAAGTCAACATGGTGTTCCCGCTCGGCAGTCACCTGGCGGATATCGCAAAACTGGCCGACGCCGAAGTGAACGTGTGCCTCTACCGCGAGTTCGGCCGCATGCTGTGCGAGGCACTCGAGCGCCCGTACCTGCAGGCGCCGATCGGTCTGCACAGCACGACCAAGTTCCTGCGCTCGCTCGGCGAGCTCACGGGCCTGGATCCCGAGCCGTTCATCGAGCGCGAGAAGCACACGACGATCAAGCCGCTGTGGGACCTCTGGCGCTCCGTTACGCAGGATTTCTTCGGCACCGCAAGCTTCGCCATCGTCGCCAACGAAACCTACACGCGCGGCGTGCGCCATTTCCTGGAAGACGAACTGGGGCTGCCGTGCACGTTCGCGATTGCGCGCATGCCGGGCGAAAAGACCGACAACGACGCAGTGCGGCGCAACGTCCGCGAGAAGCCACCGCTCGTGCTGTTCGGCAGCTTCAACGAGCGCATGTACCTGGCCGAGGCGGGTGGGCGCGCGGTGTACGTCCCGGCGTCATTCCCGGGCGCGGTGATCCGTCGCCACACCGGCACGCCGTTCATGGGGTACTCCGGCGCCACGTACCTGGTGCAGGAAATCTGCAACGCGCTGTTCGATGCGCTGTTCGAGATCCTGCCGCTGGGTCCGGAGCTCGATCGCGTCGATCCGACGCCGGCGCGGCTGCACGAGGAACTGCCCTGGGCCGAAGACGCGCGTGCAGCGCTCGATGAACTGCTCGAGGCCGAGCCGGTCCTGGTCCGCATCAGCGCCGCCAAGCGCTTGCGCGACACCGCGGAGCGCAACACCAGGCAGGCGGGCGAGACTCGAGTAACCGCTGCGCGCGTGCGCGCGGCGCCTGGCGCCGAATCGAGGGGAGCCGCTCATGCGTAAAGCAGCTTGCGGCACCCCGAAAGAGTTTGTCGTTCGCACCTGCGAACGGCCGACACAGCCGTGCGTTCTGCACGGTGCCCGTGTCGCGTGGGGAGCGCGACGATTACTGATAGGCCAGTTTGGGAGGTGATTTCGAATGGCTGAAGACAACAAGAGCATGTCGGGACTCAACGCGAATGAAGCGAAGGAATTTCACAGCTTGTTCATGACGGGCTTCATCGGCTTCACGGTGGTCGCGATCATCGCGCATTTCCTCGTGTGGCAGTGGCGTCCCTGGCTGTAACCGACTGCGATCGATGAATACTTTTTCGACGTTACTGACATAGGAGGTAGGAACATGTGGCGCATCTGGCTACTGTTCGATCCGCGACGTTCACTCGTCGCCCTGGCGACATTCTTGTTCGTGCTGGCATTGCTGATTCATTTCATCCTGCTGAGCACCGACAAGTTCAACTGGCTGGATGGTCCGCGTGCGGCTCCTGCCGCGACGTCACAGGTCGTGACGCCGCTGCCGGAACAGCAGCTGCTGGGCTGACGGCAGGCGACTGGTGGCGGGCGTAGCCGGGCAATCCTGCCCGCTTGCGTCCCGCCACCGACCAACGCGCAGTGGCGAATTTCCGCCACTCGCGTTTCGAGCGGAGGGATGGCGATGGCGATGCTGAGTTTCGAACGAAAATACCGGGTGCGTGGGGGTACGCTGATCGGCGGGGACCTGTTCGACTTCTGGGTCGGACCGTTCTACGTCGGCTTCTTCGGCGTCACTACGCTGTTCTTCGCGTTGCTCGGAACCCTGCTGATTCTCTGGGGCGCTGCAATCGGGCCCACCTGGAATCTATGGCAGATCAACATTGCGCCGCCCGACCTCGAGTATGGGCTCGCGCTCGCGCCATTGCGCGAGGGAGGTCTGTGGCAGCTGATCACCCTTTGCGCGCTGGGATCGTTCATATCCTGGGCGCTGCGTGAAGTGGAGATCTGCCGCAAGCTCGGCATCGGCCTGCACGTGCCGATCGCCTTCGGCTCCGCGATCCTCGCGTACTTCGTGCTGGTGGTCGTGCGGCCCTTCCTGCTCGGCGCATGGGGGCACGGCTTCCCGTACGGCATCTTCAGTCACCTCGACTGGGTGTCGAACGTGGGTTACCAGCACCTGCACTTTCACTACAACCCTGCGCACATGCTCGCAGTGACGTTCTTCTTCACGACGACGCTCGCGCTGTCGCTGCACGGAGCCATGATCCTGTCGGTCATGAACCCGGCCAAGGGCGAGGCCGTGAAGGGCGCGGAACACGAAAACACCTACTTCCGCGACGCCATCGGCTACTCGATCGGCGCGCTCGGCATCCATCGGCTGGGGTTGTTCCTCGCGATCAGCGCCGCGTTCTGGAGCGCGGTCTGCATCGTGATCAGCGGGCCTTTCTGGACACGAGGGTGGCCAGAATGGTGGAACTGGTGGCTCGACCTGCCGGTCTGGCGCTAAAGCAGCAAGGGGAGCGTCATGGCTGAATATCAGAATCTGTTTACGCGTGTGCAGGTCAGTGCGCCGGTGTATCCGGGCGTGCCACTGCCGAGCGGCCTCTATCAACGCCAGGGCAAGGCCAGCCTCAACTACTGGCTGGGCCTCATCGGCGACACCCAGGTCGGCCCGTTCTACCTGGGCTGGCTGGGTCTCGCGTCGCTGATCTGTGGCTTCGTCGCCATCGAGATCATCGGCCTCAACATGTGGGCGTCGGTGAACTGGGATCCGATCCAGTTCGTACGCCAGCTGCCGTGGCTCGCGCTGGAACCCCCGGCGGCCAAGTACGGGCTCAGCCTCCCGCCGCTGGCAGAGGGCGGCTGGTGGCTGATGGCCGGCTTCTTCCTGACTGCATCGATCCTCCTGTGGTGGGCGCGCATGTACCGCCGGGCCCGCGCACTTGGCATGGGCACGCACACGGCCTGGGCGTTCGCAGCCGCGATCTGGCTGTTCCTCGTGCTGGGCTTCATCCGCCCGGTGCTGATGGGCAGCTGGTCGGAAGCAGTGCCGTTCGGCATCTTCCCGCACCTCGACTGGACGGCCGCGTTCTCCATCCGCTACGGCAACCTGTTCTACAACCCGTTCCACGCGCTCTCGATCGCATTCCTGTACGGCTCGGTGCTGCTGTTCGCGATGCACGCGGGCACGGTGCTTTCGACCGCACGCTATGGCGGCGACCGCGAGGTCGAGCAGTACATGGATCGCGGCACGGCGGCGGAACGCATGGCGTTGTTCTGGCGCTGGACGATGGGCTTCAATGCGACGGTCGAATCGATCCATCGCTGGGCCTGGTGGTTTGCCGTGCTGTGCCCGCTCGTCGGTGGCATCGGCATCCTGCTGACCGGCACCGCCGTCGACAACTGGTACCTGTGGGCCGTGCAGCACGGGGTCGTGCCGCCGTACCCGCCGACCGTGCCCGCAGTGATTGATCCCGCCACGCTTACGGGAGCGCCGTAATGAACCGCCAACTCCTGAAGTCGATGGCGCTCGCGGCCCTAGGCCGTGGCGACGCTGGCTGGCTGCGAACGGCCGCCGGTGGACTCCAAGCAGGCCGGCTTTCGTGGCACGGGCATGGTGTCGATCACCAATCCGCGCACGCAGGCCGACCTGGCGGCGATGAACCTCCCGCCAGCGCCGATCCCGGCGATCCCGGGAGACGCGCCGCTCGCCAAGGACGTTTACCAGAACGTGCAGGTGCTCACCGACCTGACGGTCAACGAGTTCATCCACCAGATGACTGCGCAGGCCAACTGGGTCGCTCCTGAAGGAACAGTGCGCCTACTGCCACAACCTCGAGAACTTCGCGTCGGACGAGAAGTACCAGAAGGTCGTGGCGCGGCGCATGATCCAGATGACGCGCGACATCAACATCAACTGGAAGTCGCATGTGCAGGAGACCGGCGTCACCTGCTACACGTGTCATCGCGGCAACGGCATTCCGCGCTACACCTGGTTCGTCAACCCCGGTCCTGCGCCGCGCGGGCTGACGGCCAGCACGGCGGGCCAGAACAGGCCGGCCGCGATCGTCAACCTGACGTCGCTGCCGTACGACCCGTTCACGCCCTACCTGCTGAACGACAACGTCGCGCGCGTCGTCTCGAAGACGGCCTTGCCGACCGGCAATCCAGCGGGCGTCAAGACAGCGGAGGAGACCTACGCGATGATGATTCACATCTCGCAGGCCCTTGGTGTCAACTGCACGCACTGTCACAACAGCCGCTCGTTCCTGGATTGGTCAGAGAGCAATCCGCCGCGCGTCGTCGCCTGGCATTCGATCCGCATGTCCCGCACCTTGAATCAGCAGTACATGGTGCCGCTGACCGAGCTCTTCCCCGCAGCGCGACTCGGTCCCACGGGTGACGTCGCGAAGGTGAACTGCACGACGTGCCACCAGGGCCAGCCGAAGCCGCTCAATGGCGTGAGCATGCTGCCCAATCACCCGGAGCTCGCAAGGATCAGGCCGCCACCGCCGCCGCCGCTGGTCGACCCGGCCGCAGGGACGGACGCCGCGGCCGCGCCGGGCGTGTCGGACGCGGACAGGGCGGCGGCTGACGCTGCGCGCGACGCGGCCGCTGCCGCGGCCATGGGCACCGGAGCCGGCGCCTGATGCAGATCGTGCTCGCACGGCCCCGTGGGTTCTGTGCGGGCGTGACGCGCGCGATCGAGATCGTCGAACGCGCGCTGGCGATTCATGGCGCGCCTGTCTACGTCTTCCACGAGATCGTGCACAACGGTCACGTGGTGGGCGACCTCGAACGGCAGGGCGCCATCTTCGTGGACGATATCGCCGCCATTCCGCGTGGGGCCGTCACGGTCTTCAGCGCGCACGGCGTCGCAGCCGGCGTCGAGCGGCAAGCGCGCCAGCGGCAGCTCGAGGTCATCGACGCCACCTGTCCACTGGTGGCGAAGGTGCACCTGCACGTGCAGCGGTTCGTGCGGCAGGGCCTGCCGGTGGTGCTGATCGGGCACGCCGGTCACGACGAGGTCGTCGGCACCGTGGGCAAGGTGAGCGATACGGTTCACGTGGTGGGGAGCATCGCCGAGGTGGAGCGGCTGCCGCTGCCGCCGGGCACGGCGATCGGCTACGTCACGCAGACCACGCTCAGCGTCGACGACACGCGCGACATCATCGCCGCCCTGGCGCGCCGCTACCCGGACCTGCAGGGTCCGGAACTCGACGACATCTGTTACGCGACCCACAACCGCCAGCAGGCGGTGAAGCAGATCGCCGGTGACGTCGACCTCATGCTCGTGGTTGGCGCCGCGAACAGTTCCAATTCAACTCGCCTGCAGGAAGTGGCAGCGCACTGTGGTTGCGCGGCCCATCTCATCGCCGATGCCGGCGCCATCGATCCCGCTTGGCTCCATGGCGCGAACCGCGTCGGGGTAACGGCGGGAGCCTCCGCACCTGAATACCTGGTGGCCGGGGTGATCCGTCGCCTGCGCGAACTGGGTGCTTCGTCCGAGATCGAGTTCGGCAACCTGGTCGAGAACGTGACTTTCCGGTTGCCGGCCGCCGTGCTGCGCCGGCATCTGCGCCGGACGGCTGAAGCGATGCCCCAGCACGCCTACGCCGGCGTGCTGTAGTCCCTGATCCCTAATCCCTAATCCGCTTTCTGCGCGACCACGGCGCGGGTGGGTCCGCCTGCGCGACGGGTGCTGGCTGGCACCGCATTGACTCGCGCGCCAGCTCGCGCAACCTGGCCCAGTCGCGTCGCGATTGCCTGCCCGATGCCGGCCGTGTCGAGGCCGGCGTCACGCAGGGCCTCTTCACGCGTGCCGTGTTCGACGAAACGGTCGGGCAAGCCCAGTTGCAGCAGGGGCACATGCACCTGCCGGCGGGCGAGACATTCCTGCACGGCGCTGCCGGCACCGCCGGCCACCGCATTTTCTTCCAGCGTCACCACCAGGTCGTGCTTGCGCGCGACGTCGAGCACCATGCTTTCGTCCAGCGGCTTGACGAACCGCATGTTGACGACGGTCGCGTCGAGCCCCTCGGCCGCTTCCAGCGCGTTCGAGAGCAACGTGCCGAAGGCCATGATCGCGACCCGGCCCGAGCCGATCCGGCGCAGTTCGGCCGTCCCGATCGGCATGGCCTGCGGCGCGCGGTCGGCCAGCGGCGCCGGAATCGGGCAGCGCGGATAGCGCACCGCCGTCGGGCCGTCGTGCAGCAGGCCCGTCTGCAGCATGTTGCGCAGTTCGTTGCCGTCGCTCGGCGCCATCACCACCATTCCCGGCACGCAGCGCAGGAAACTCAAGTCGAGCGCGCCGTTGTGGGTCGCGCCGTCCGGCCCGACGAGCCCGGCGCGATCGATGGCGAACAGCACCGGCAGCTCCTGCAGCGCCACGTCGTGGACCAGCTGGTCATAGGCGCGTTGCAGGAACGTCGAGTAAATGGCGACGACGGGCCGCGCGCCGCGGCAGGCGAGGCCGGCGGCGAACGTCACGCAATGCTGCTCGGCGATACCGACGTCGAAATAGCGATCCGCATGCTGCTGCGAGAACGCGACGAGGCCGGAGCCCTCGCGCATCGCCGGTGTCACGGCGAGCAGGCGCGGCTCGGCGACGGCCGCGTCACAGAGCCACTGACCGAAAACGTCGGTATAGGTCGGTAGCGTGCGGCCTGGCGAGGGCACGATGCCCACGGCCGGGTCGAAGCTGGTCACGCCGTGGTACTTGACGGGGTCGGCTTCGGCACGCGCGTAACCGTGGCCTTTCTGGGTGCGCACGTGCAGCACCCGCGGGCAGCGCCGCTCGTTCAGGCCGCGCAGGGTGGCGACGAGGGCGGGGAGGTCATGGCCGTCGCAGGGCCCCGTGTACTCGAAGCCGAGGGCTTCGAAGAACCCGCGCACGCTCACCGGTTCGCCCGCGCGGCTCTGCTCCGTCGCGCGATTGAGCGAGTGGGATAGCGCCCCGACGTTCTCCGAGATCGACATGCCGTTGTCGTTGACGATCACGAGCAGGTCGAGGCCGGGCATCGCCCCGGCCTGCTGCAGCGCCTCGAAAGGCATGCCTGCCGTGAGCGCGCCGTCGCCGATGATCGCGACCGAGCGCGCGGGCCGTCCGCTGCGCTGGCCGGCCACGGCAATGCCGAGTGCGGCGCTGACCGAGGTGCTCGAATGGCCGGCGCCGAAGGCAGTCGTACGGGCTCTCGTCGCGACGCAGGAACCCCGACAAGCCATCGCGCTTGCGCAGCGTATTCATTCGCTCGCGACGGCCCGTAAGCGCCTTGTGCGGATAGGTCTGGTGGCCCACGTCCCACACCAGCGCGTCGCGCGGTGTGTCGAACACGTAGTGCAAGGCGACCGTCAGTTCGAGCGCACCCAGCCCCGCGGCCAGGTGTCCGCCGCCGCGCGCCACGGTCTCGACCAGGTAGTCGCGCAGTTCGTCGGCGAGCGGTTGCAGTTCGTCTTCGCGCAGGCGCCGCAGGTCCGCCGGCACGGCGACGGATTGCAGCCGGGGGCGGTGGTGTCCAGGTTGCGTATTCACGGTGTCAACCCTCCGCAGCCGGCGCGGCGCGCCGGTGCGACTTGAGGCCGAGGCGCCAGAGCGCGTCTGCCGGAATCGGCAGCATCAACATGACGTGTTCGAGCAGGCCGAGCAGGGCGATCGCGGTCAGCAAGGCGAAGCCGGCCTCCTCGAAGGCGCTTGCGGCCGGATGCAGCGTGCGGCGCGCGAGCAGGCCGACGAGCACGGCGCCGGCGAGAACGGACCATGGAAACAGCGCGTTCATGCCGCGGCGCCGGAAGAAGCTCTGCAGGTAGCGCAGGTGCTGCGGCAGGAACTCGACGCCGAGGTTGCGTACGCCGAGGAACAGGTTGAGCTTGGCGCTCTGCCGCATGCCCCAGAGTACGAGGTACGTCCACAAGCCGATCGGGTTCGGGGCATTCCAGCAGATCGCGACGAGCACGGCGCCGGCCAGGAGCAGCGAGAACTCGTGGTGCGCGATTGCCTGCACGCCGTGCCCGAAGTGGCGCCAGCCGGCGCAGTCGTCGGCGCACGCATGGCGGCGCGGGCCGGTGATCGCGCCGGTCAGGAAGAAGACTTCCTGCCAGCCCCAGGTCACGATCGCGCTGGCGAATGCAATGTAGGCGCCGAATACGCTGGTGTCGTCGCGCGTCTCCCACAGCCCGTACAGTGCAGCCAGCTGGAGCGCCGTCGCGCCCAGCAGCGTCCAGCGGAAGGTGGTGCGCGGCAGGCCGTCGAGGAACATCACGACCGCCGTCGCCGACCACCAGACGGCCAGTGCAAACAACAGCGGCAGCGCAAATTCCCCCATGCGTCGCCTACCAGGCCGGCGCCATGCGTACCTGCTCCGGCACTTCGTGTTCCACGACGGGCTGGAAGTACAGGCGCACGAAGCAGTGCTGCGGCGCCGACGGCGCCCGCAGCCTGCCGCAGGGCACCGCTCACGCCGCCTCGCTTCTTGCCGGCTTCCACCGCTTCCATCTGCAGGCGCAGGCGTTCGAGCAGTGCGCGGAACACCGGGCTGTCGGTGTCGAGCGTGAACGGGAAGACCTGCTTGGTGCAGGCCGAGGTGATGGAGAACACCTTGTAGTCGTAATCGGTCGGGTCGATCCCGAACGCTTCGTGCATGTACGGGCGCTGGTGGTCGCGCACGTACATCGTCGCGTAGACCGCGAGCAGGAAGAAGCGGATCCAGAACCGGTTCAGGCCGCGGAGCAGGTGCGGGTTGGCGCGCAGCAGCACTGCGAATGCTTCACCGTGACGGAACTCGTCGTTGCACCACTCTTCGAACCACCGGAAGATCGGGTGGAAGCGACGCTCTGGATGGCGCTCGAGCTGGCGGAAGATCGTGATGTAGCGGGCGTAGCCGATCTTCTCCGAAAGGTACGTCGCGTAGTAGATGTATTTCGGCTTGAAGAACGTGTACTTCTTCGACTTGGTCAGCTGGCCGAGGTCGACGCCCAGTCCAAAATCCTTGAGCGACTTGTTGATGAAGCCGGCGTGCCGGCTCTCGTCGCGGGCCATGTAGCCCATCAGGGTCCGCATGTCCTCGTTCTTCACGTGCTTCTTGATTTCGCTGTACAGCACGCAGCCGGAGAACTCGGCGGTGCACGAGCTCACCAGGAACTCGACGAACTCCGCGCGCAGGCCCGGCGAGAGTTCGCGCACTTCGTCGGCAAACTGGTCGTCGCGCTCGAAGTGGTGCCGGTTGTTGTCACGGCGGAACTCGGACATCAGCTGGTCCCATTCGGCGCGTACGGGGGTCAGGTCGATGCGATCGAGCGCCGAGTAATCCGTGCGGTAGAAGCGCGGCGTCAGCAGCGTGTCGGCTTCGGCGCGCCGCGTGGCATCGGCGGTGGTCCGGATCGCTTCGGTATGTGACATCGGGCAGGTACTCCGCGTTCAGGTAGTGGTGTCGCCGGCATCGAGCAGCGCCGCGAAGGGCGCCACGTTCGACGGGCCGAAGGCTTCGAGATAGACGTGCCGGTCGGTGACCGGATCGGTGAGCGACAGGCGGCCATCGCTCCAGCGGGTCAATTCGAAAGGCGTCTCGGCGCCCACGTCACGCCGCAGCCGCTCCTGCGCCAGGCCGCGCACCACGCCGCGCAGGAAGCCGTTGGTGCCCGGAGCGACGACGCTGACGAGATCACCGTCACTTTCCGTGACGACCACGGCGCCGTCGGCCCTGTCCGCGAATCGAAGCTCGCGCGTCTCGACAGCCTCCGCGGCGGGGGCAGCCGTCGTTTGTCCACCGAGGCGGCCGAATGCAGCGCCTGCGAGTGCAAGCGTGACGAGGCTGGCGGCGGCCAGGAGTGCGCCACGGGGCAGGCTGCGATCTGCGAAATGGATCACTCATGGCTGCGACTCACGCCGTCGCCGTCGAGGCGGGTCGGGGCGACAGCGACGACTCGCGGGTCGGACGCGTCACCGCAGCCGGGGCGGGCACGGCGTCCGGTGCGCCAAGCGCCGTCATCAGGGCCTTGGCGGCGACGTCACCGTCGGTCAGGCAGCGCAGCATCGGCCGCACGCGGAAGTAGTGCCAGGGCTGCACGTGCGGCCAGGTGAGCAGGTAGCCCATCCGCTGGCCAGGCACGAGTGTGAGCGGCAGATCGGTCGTGCCGTCGGCATGGCGACGCAGGTCGGCCGCCTCGACGAGCTTCAGCGGCAAATTGACCGACATCGGCAGCGCCACGCCGAAGCGCAGCACGAGACGAGCCGTGGTGATGGTGTAGATCGTGCTGCGGGCGAGTGCCCACGCCAGCAGCGACAGCACCGCGATGGCTGCCGCTCCGAGCACGACCAGCCATGCTGCCCCGCGCACTGCCTCGGTCAGGCCCGTTCCGGCATTGATGACCTCGACCACGTGCCAGGCCGCGAGGAAGGCGAAATAGGCCCCGACCTTGCGCACATGCAGTGAGCGACGCGCCAGCGCGCGCCACGAGGGCGCGCCTTGCCACAAAATCCGCTCGCCCGGCGGCAGTTCCGCAGGCAACCCCGGGACCGGCTCGTGTTCGTGCTCGTGACTGCTCATAGCCAGGGTCCCAGGCGGGAGGGTTCGGCGTACAGCGTGCCGCCGCCGTAATAGGCGCTCAGACGGTCTTCCTCCAGCAGAGTGATCAGGTCGGGATTGCGCAGGCCCGGCACGTGTTCGAACTGGTCTGCCATGATCGAACGCACGACGACGCGCGAGCGCGAGCCATCCACTTTCGAAAAGCCCATCGGCACCAGCACGTGGCGCTTGCTGCCCGCGACTTCAACCTCGAGGTAACGCACCTGCGGTTCGGCGCGGTCGACCCAGGCGTCGGTCACGACACCGGCGACCCGCCCGTCACCGCCAACCACGTCCATTCCCCGCGGATCCGGGCCCGCCGAGGCAATGCCGAAACCGGCGGCGGCACGCAGCGGCACGATCTTCGGCTCGCCTTCGAGCGTCAGGTCGGGCGCATCGGCGCGCAACGCATACGCGGCGGGCCCGACGCCGTCCCGCATCGGGTTGCCGGTCGGGCTGAGCGGCGCGCCCGGCCACAGTTCCGTCGGCTCCGCGAGGATCTGGCGAGCGGCAGGCGCGACCGGGTCGGGCTTGAGCACCGAGCCGCCGTGCGGCAGCCGGTAGCTCTTCGGCTCGGGCATCGCGGGGAAGCCCTGCACCTTGATCGAGCCCGAGCGATCCGACTCGAGCGGATAGCCCTCGCGCTTGTCCTCCCTGCGGATGTAGATGATCAGGCCGGCAAAGAAAATCCAGAACGCGTAGAGCACGACCTGGGCCACGTCGATGTGGCTGGTAATGGCACCGGTACTCATGACTAGCAAACCTCCCCTGACGAAACGATTAACCTGGGAACTCGGCCAGGCCGAAAGGCCGGGTCGGACGCGTGCGCACGGCTGCCGTCCGCACCAGTGGGCCGATCGCGACCAGCGCCACGAACAGCAGCGCGATCTCGATGTGGTACACGAACGAATAGCCGGTGACGCGGTCGGTAAGCGCGGGTCCGAGCGCGCCATGCTCGGCCAGCACACCGACTGCATCACGGATGAAACCGCCCAGCGCGATGCCGATTCCGGCCGCGGTAGCCTGCACGGCACCCCACGCGCCGAGTGCGAGCCCGCTGTTGTCGCTGCGCTCCACGTCCATGGCGAGCGTGAGCGTGCTCACTGCGAACAGTCCCGCGCCGAAGCCGATCAGCAGCGTGCCGGTGCGAAAGAGGAGGGGCGAAGCCAGTGCGGCCGAGAAGATCACGGCGGCGAAGGCAACGACGCCGGTGAGCAGGCCGAACGCGGCGAGGCGATGCGGGTCGGCGCCGCGGCTGAGCCGACGGGCAGCCAGCGCGAACGCGAGCATCGCGCCCAGCGCCTGGAACGCCGTGAGCGTGGTGGTCGCCGCCACGGCCAGGTGCAGGATCTCGCCGCCATACGGTTCGAGCAGCACGTCCTGCATGGCGAAGGCGGCGGTGCCGACGCCCACCGCCACGAGGAAGCGCTGGCGCCGGCCGTCACTGTTGAACTCCGCCCAGCGTTCGCCGAAGGTGATCTCGCGTCCGGCGCCCGTCGTGCGCGCCGGATCGCGCGCTTCCTGCTTCCACAGCGCGACCAGGTTGAAAGCCAGCGTCAGCAGCGCCGAGCCCTGCACCACCTGGATCAGGCGGATCGGCGAGAAGTTCTCGAGCAGCAGTCCGTACACCAGCGCGCACAGCACGGACCCGGCCAGCAGCATGAGATAGAGCAGCGAGACCACGCGGGGACGCGATTCTGGCGGTGACAGGTCCGCGGCGAGCGCAAGGCCCGCGGTCTGCGTCATGTGCATGCCGGCGCCGACGGTCACGAAGGCGAGTGCCGCGGCAACGGTGCCGATCCAGGCGGGACCGTGCGTGTCGCCCGAAAGAATCAGCAGGGCGAACGGCATGATCGCGAGGCCGCCGAACTGCAGCAGCGTCCCGAACCAGAGATACGGCACGCGGCGCCAGCCGAGCACGGAACGATGCGTGTCGGACTTGAAGCCAATCAACGCGCGGAACGGCGCAAGCAGCAGCGGCAGCGCCACCATCAGCGCGACGATCCAGGCCGGCACGTTCAGCTCCAGGATCATCACGCGGTTGAGCGTGCCCGTGAGCAACACACCCGCCATCGCCACCGAGACCTGGAACAGCGACAGTCGCAGCAGCCTGCCCAGCGGCAGCTCAGCGCTCGCGGCATCCGCGAACGGCAGGAAGCGCGTGCCGACGCGCTGCCATGCCGCCACCGACCGGATGCCGAGTTCGCTCATCGGCGCATGAGCTCCAACGCTTGCGACGTGTAGAAGCCGACGCCGACGCGTGCGGTGCGGCCGGTGACCCACGCCGACATCGTCGACTCCGTCTCGAGCAACTCGATCAGCCGGTCGGGCGCCACCGGCTCGATGGCGGGCGCGCGGTTGCCCTGGGGCAGCAGGCGTCCCACCGCATGCATGAGCGCGAGCGGCGGCGTGCGCGGCGCGAAAGTGAACACGATGGATTCGCTGGTGCGCGCGACCAGGCCCGACAGGACGCGGACGACGTCGGCCGCCGTGTAGTGGATCAGTGAGTCCATCGCGACCACGTGATCGAAGTGTCCGAGCTGCGGGTCGAGCATGTCGCCCACCCGGAACTCGACCTGGCCGCGGCCGAAATCCATTTCGCTGCGCTCGTGCGCGAGGCCCACCAGCGTCGACGACAGGTCGATGGCGACGACGTGCGCACCGCGGCGCGCGGCCTCGATCGCCAGCGCTCCCGTGCCGCAGCCGGCATCCAGGATGCGGCGTCCGGTCAGGTCATGCGGCAGGTAATCGAGGAGGGTGGCCCGCATCTGGTTGCGGCCTTCGCGCACGGTGGCGCGGATGCGCCCGACGGGGGCATCCGACGTCAGGCGCTTCCAGGCCTCGACGGCCGTGCGGTCGAAGTAGTCCTCGAGCTGACCGCGGCGCTCGATGTAGGTGACCGTAGGCATCAGTCGAACCCCAGCAGGTCGAAGATTTCACGATCCTTGAGGGCAATGCCGTTCAAGGGCTCGGTACCGGCGTAGAGCGAGGCGGCGAGTCGCAGGTACTCGTCCTGCACGGCCTTGATCTCCGGCGTGTCTTCCATCTCGAACAGCGTCTGCTTCTTCAGGCGGCTGCGGCGGATCGCGTCGAGGTCCGGGAAGCGCGCCATGGTCTTGAGGCCCGTGCGGGCGTTGAACTTGTCGATCTGGTCCGTGTCGGCGCTGCGGTTGGCGATGACCCCGCCGAGCCGCACGTTGTAGTTCTTGGCCTTGGCGCCGATGGCCTGCACGATGCGATTCATCGCGAAGATCGAATCGAAGTCGTTGGCGGTGATGATCAGCGCGCGGTCGGCATGCTGCAGCGGGGCGGCAAAGCCACCGCACACCACGTCGCCGAGCACGTCGAAGATCACGACATCGGTTTCCTCGAGCAGGTGATGTTCCTTCAGCAGCTTCACGGTCTGGCCGACCACGTAGCCGCCGCAGCCGGTGCCGGCGGGCGGGCCGCCGGCCTCGACGCACATCACGCCGTTGTAGCCTTCCCAGACGAAGTCCTCGGGCCGCAGTTCTTCCGGGTGGAAGTCCACGGACTCGAGCACGTCGATCACCGTGGGCATCAGCTTCTTGGTGAGCGTGAAGGTGGAATCGTGCTTCGGGTCGCAACCGATCTGCAGCACGCGCTTGCCGAGCTTCGAGAACGCGACGGACAGGTTCGACGACGTCGTGCTCTTGCCGATGCCGCCCTTGCCGTACACCGCGAACACCTTGGCGGTGCCGATCTTGAGGTTGGGGTCGAGCGACACCTGCACGCTGCCCTCGCCGTCCGGGCGGTGCACGGGGAGTGCGCCCCTGCGCAGCGACGTCAGCGGAACGGTCGTGGTTTCCATCAGGCAGCAGCTCCTTCGTAAACACCTTCGAGTCGGTCTTCGAGTTCTTCGCCCGCGCGGCGCAGGTCGGCGAGCACCTGCGCGTCGGGCTTCCAGTACTGGCGTTCGCAGGCTTCGAGCAGCCGGCTTGCCACCTTGGCGGACGCCGTCGGATTGAGCTTGGCGAGGCGATCGCGCATTTCCGGGTCCAGCACGAAGGTTTCGGTGAGCTTCTGGTACACCCAGGGCTGCACCTGGCCGGTCGTCGCCGACCAGCCCATCGTGTTGGTGACGTGCACTTCGATCTGCCGCACGCCTTCGTAGCCGTGCTGCAGCATGCCCTCGTACCACTTCGGGTTCAGCATGCGGGTGCGCGTCTCGAGCGCCACCTGCTCGGTGAGCGTGCGCACCGTGCCACTGCCGCGCGTCTGGTCGCCGATGTACACGGGCATGGTGGCGCCGCCTTTCGCGCGCCGCACCGCGCGGGTGATGCCGCCGAGCGTGTCGAAGTAGGTGTCGACCGTGGTGACGCCCAGTTCGACCGAGTCGAGGTTCTGGTAGGCGAGCTGCACGTCGGCCAGCACGCTCTGCAGCAGGGCGCCGTGCTGGATGGCGCGTCCGGCGCGCCCGTACGCGAAGCCCTTGCGCTTGGTGAACGTCTCGGCGAGTTCGTCCTCGTCGTCCCAGCGGCCACAATCGACGAGGTGATTGACGTTGGCGCCGTAGGCGCCCTCGGCATTGCCGAAGACGCGCAACGACGCGGCCTCCAGGTCGCAGCCGTGCTGCTCCTGGTAACGCAGCGCGTGCTTGCGCACGAAATTCATCTCGACCGGTTCGTCGGCCGCGGCGGCCAGGTACGCGGCCTCTGCCAGCAGCTTGATCTGCAGCGGCATCAGGTCGCGGAAGATGCCCGACAGCGTGATCACCACGTCGATGCGCGGCCGGCCCAACTCGGCGAGCGGCAGCAATTGCGCACCCGCGAGGCGGCCATAACTGTCGAAGCGCGGCGCGGCGCCGAGCAGTGCGAGCGCCTGGCCGATCGGCCCGCCTTCGGTCTTGAGGTTATCGGTGCCCCAGAGCACGAGCGCGATGGATTCCGGCAGGCCGTGGCCGTCCGCCTGGTGCCTGCTGAGCAGCAGCTGGGCCTGTCGTGCCCCGTCACGCACTGCGAACGCGCTCGGGATGCGGAACGGATCGAAGCCGTGCACGTTGCGGCCCGTGGGCAGGACCTGCGGCGTGCGCAGCAGGTCGCCGCCTGCGGCCGGCCGCACGTAGCGGCCGTCGAGCGCGCGCAGGATGCCCTCGAGTTCGCTGTCCTGCACCAGCAGCCGGTCGGTCTGCGCGAGTTCGCGCAATGCCGTCACCTGCTCCTGCGTGCCATGCCGGCCCAGCGCGGCCTCGGGCTCGGCGCCATTCACCATGGCCTCGATGACGTCGTGGTCCTGCACGGCGCCACCCGTCGATTCCGCCATCGCCACCAGCAGGTCGGTGCGTTCAGCAGGCGAGGGCGCGCGACCGACGACATGCATGCCATGGGGAATCAGGGTGTATTCGAGTTCGAGCACGGCGGCCGCGACGGCCTGCACGAGGTCTTCGCTGGCGCCGTCCCAGGTCGGTTCGGCTGCTGCAAGTTCGAGCTCGACCGCCTGCGACTGGATGAGGGCGGCGAGGTCGGCGCGCTCCGTATCGGCCTGCGGGTCGAGCGTGCGCCAGCGGTCGAGCGACGACTTCAGGTCCATGAGGCCGCGATAGAGACCGGCGCGCGCGACCGGTGGCGTCAGGTAGCTGATCAGCGTCGCGCCCGAGCGGCGCTTGGCGATCGTGCCTTCCGACGGATTGTTCGAGGCATACAGGTACAGGTTCGGCAGGTCGCCGATCAGGCGTTCGGGCCAGCATGCGCCGGAGAGGCCGGTCTGCTTGCCGGGCATGAACTCGAGCGAGCCATGCGTGCCGAAATGCAGGACCGCGTCGGCGCGGAAGTCTTCGCGCAGGTAGCGATAGAACGCCGAGAAAGCGTGCGTCGGCGCGTGGCCGCGCTCGAACAGCAGTTTCATCGGGTCGCCTTCGTAGCCCATGCCCGGCTGCACCGCAACCAGTGCATTGCCGAACTGCGAGCCGAGCACGAAGATCGAGCGGCCGTCGCTCAGTTGCCGGCCAGGGGCCGGGCCCCACGCGGCTTCGATTTCCTTGAGCCAGCGTTCACGGCGGACGTGATCATCGACCGCGATGCGCGTGTGCACGTTGGCATCGGCGCCGAACTGGCTGGCGTTGCCGTGCAGGATACGCGTGCGCAGGTCGTCCACGCTCGCCGGCACGTCGACCGAATAGCCTTCGCGACGCAGCGTCTGCAATGTCTCGAACAGGCTTTCAAAGACCGCCAGGAACGCGGCCGTACCGGTGTTGCCCGCGTTCGGCGGGAAGTTGAACAGCACCAGCGCGACCTTGCGCTGCGCCCGCTCGCTGCGGCGCAGGGCGACCAGCTTCGCGACGCGGCCCGCGAGGGTCTCGATGCGTTCGGGGCAGGCGAACATGTCCTGTGCGCTGTCCTGTGCACCGAACGTGCAGCTGCGATGGCAGCCGTTGCAGGTGGTGCCCTGTGCTCCAGCACGGCCCCCGAACACGATCGGGCTGGTGGCGCCGTCGAGTTCCGGGATCGCAACCATGATCGTGCTCTCGACGGGGAGCAGGCCGCGCTCGGAGTCGCCCCACTGGCCGACCGTCTGGAACTCCACCGGGTGCGCGGCGAGGTAGGGCACGTCGAGGCTCGCCAGCACTTCCTCGGCGGCGCGCGCGTCGTTGTAGGCCGGGCCACCCACGAGCGAGAAGCCCGAGAGCGACACGACCGAATCGACCACGGCGCGGCCGTTCTGGATGAAGAATTTCTCGATCGCGGGACGCGAGTCCAGGCCCGACGCGAACGCGGGAATCACGCGCAGGCCCTTGGCCTCGAGTGCCGCGATCACGCCGTCGTAGTGCCTGGCATTGCCTGCCAGCAGGTACGACCGCAGGATCAACAGGCCCACGGTGCCTTTGGCATCCGCGGCGGCAACCACGGTCGGCAGGCTCGCCGCCGATTCGGCCACGCGGCCCGGCATTTGCGGATGGTAGACGCCGGTTTCCGGGTAGTGCACCGGTGCCTGCGCCTTCAGTGCGCCACGCAGCGCTGCGCGCGGGCCGGCCGCATAGCGGTCGACCAGGAAGCGCACCATGTGCTGGATGTTCTCGTCGGAGCCCGCGAGCCAGTACTGCAGCGTCATGAAGTACGCGCGCACGTCCTGGGCCGTGCCGGGGATGAAACGCAGCAACTGCGGAATCCGCCGCAGCATCTTCATCTGCTGGGCGCCACCCGTCGACGCCTTGCCTTTGCCGCCGCGCAGGCGCTTGAGCAGCGCCATCGGGCCGTTCGCGGGCTTGTCCATGTCGAAGCGGCCGAGGCGGGTGAGCTTGACCACTTCGGCCGCCGACATGGCGCACACGAGCGCGTCGCACTCGGTGCGGCGCGCCTGCAGCGCATCGAGCACGGGCAGGAAGTGTTCTTCCATGAACAGCATGGTCGCGATGACGATGTCGCCCTGCGCGATGTCGTTGCGGCAGCGCTCCAGGGCCTTCTCGTCGGCGGCCCACTCGGACGCGGCGTGCAGGCTGAGCGTCAGGCCAGGCAGGTCGCGCGTCAGCGCGGTGCGCGCACGACCGACCGCGGCCGCCAGATGGGTGTCCATCGTGACGATGACGACCCGCAAGGGGATCGCTTCAGCGGCCGAAGTGCGCTTTCGCGTCATACAGCGTCTCTACTGTGATTGTCGCCACGCCACGTTCGGTCGCGAATCGCTCGGTGTTGCGGCGCGCCTTGCCCCGCACGAAGAAGGGAATCTTGCCGAGTTCGCGCTCGGCATCGCCGGACCACACGGGGTCGGTCGGGTCGGTGTTCGCTGCCGGCATCGACGGCAACACCACCTCAGCGGCCCCGGCCGTCGCCGTGGCGACCGGTGCGGCAGCGGGAGCCTTGCGCGCATGGCCGAGGTGCGACGGCGCGGCGTCGCCGTGGAACTCGAAGTCTTCCCGGAACATGCCGATCAGGTGCTCCTCGAGCCCCATCATCAGCGGGTGCACCCACGTGTCGAACAGCACGTTCGCGCCCTCGAAGCCCATCTGCGGTGAGTAGCGGGCCGGGAAGTCCTGGACGTGCACCGGCGCCGAGATCACTGCGCACGGCACGCCGAGGCGCTTCGCGATATGGCGCTCCATCTGCGTGCCGAGCACGAGGTCGGGCTGGAGTTCGGCCACGGCCGCCTCGACTTCGAGGTAGTCGTCCGTGATCAGCGGTTCGATGCCATGATCGCCCGCGGCCGCGCGCACCTCGCGCGCGAATTCCCGGCTGTACGTGCCCAGCCCGACGACGACGAAGCCCAGTTCGTCGCGCGCCACGCGTGCCGCCGCGACGGCATGCGTCGCATCGCCGAAAATGAACACGCGCTTGCCGGTCAGGTACGTCGAGTCGACCGAGCGCGAATACCAGCGGGCCCGCGACTCGTGGGCAGCGTGATGGGGGCCGGGATCGATCTCGGCGAGCGCCGCGACTTCGTCGATGAAGGCGCGCGTGCCGGTGAGGCCGATCGGGATGACGCTCGTCGAGCGCTGGCCGAACGTGCGCTCGAGCCAGCGTGCGGCGGTGTTCGCAATCTCGGGATACAGCACGACGTTGAAGTTGGCGTCGCCGAGGCGGCGCAGGTCTGCAGGCGACGCATCGAGCGGCGCCGTGACGTTGATCTCGATGCCCATCGAGGTGAGCAGTTGCGTGATTTCGCGCAAGTCGTCGCGGTGGCGGAAGCCGAGCGCCGTCGGCCCGAGCACGTTGCAGCGCGGCCGGATGCTCGCCGTGCGCGGCGTCGAGGCGCCGAACTTGTCGGGTGCGGCCAGCGTGCGAACCAGCTGGTAGAAGGTCTCGGCCGCGCCCCAGTTTTCCTTGCGCTGGTAGGACGGCAGCTCGAGCGGGATGACCGGCACCGGCAGCGCGAGCGCGCGCGCGAGGCCACCTGGATCGTCCTGGATCAGCTCGGCCGTGCACGATGCGCCGACGATCATCGCCTCCGGCTTGAAGCGCTCATAGGCCTCGCGGGCGGCCGTCTGGAACAGCTCGGCGGTATCGGTGCCGAGGTCCCTTGCCTGGAAGGTCGTGTAGGTGACGGGCGGGCGGCGATCGAGACGCTCGATCATCGTGAACAGCAGGTCGGCGTACGTGTCGCCCTGCGGCGCGTGCAGCACGTAGTGCAGGCCGCGCATGGCCGTCGCGATCCGCATTGCGCCGACGTGGGTGGGTCCTTCGTACGTCCAGAGCGTCAGTTGCATCGTTCAGACCGCCAGTCGCGTGCGGCGCACGAGCGGGCGCGCAAACAGTTCGGCGAGGTCGCCGGCCTGGTCGTAGCCCTGGATGGGAGTGAACACCAGCTCGATCGACCACTTGGTCGCGATACCTTCGGCTTCCAGCGGATTGGCGAGCCCGAGGCCGCACACGACCAGGTCGGGGCGCGCGGCGCGGCAGCGGTCGAGCTGACGTTCGAGGTCCTGTCCTTCGCTGAGCTGGGCCTCCGCCGGCAGCAGCGCGAGTTCGGCGGCCAGGTGCTTGCGATGCAGGTACGGCGTGCCGATCTCGACCGGCTGCATGCCGAGTTCACGCGCGAGGAAACGCGCGAGCGGGACTTCGAGCTGCGAATCCGGAAACAGGAAAATCGTCTTGCCCGCGAGCTGGAAGCGATGTCGCGCCACCGCCTGGCGCGCGCGCTCGATGCCTGCCGCGGTGGCAGCGCGGAAACGTTCGTCGGGCACGCCCCATTCGCGTGCCGCCGCCTGCAGCCAGAGCGTCGTGCCTTCGACTCCGAGCGGGAAAGGCGCGCTCAGCCATTGCGCGCCGCGGCGTTCGAGCGCCGCCGCGGTATCGGCCAGGAAGGGCTGCGCCAGCAAAAAGCGCGTGTTCGGGCCCACGGCCGGCAGGTCGCGCGCGAGGCGCGGCGGCAGGAAATCGACCTTGGCGATGCCCAGCGCTGCAAACGTCCGCCGCCATTGGTCCTCGACCACGTCCGCCAGGGCGCCGACGACGAGCAGCTGCCGCTCTGCGCCTGGTGCCAGGGCCGGCATCTCCGGCACCAGCGAGGCGAGGCAGGCGTCCTCGCCCTGTGTGAACGTGGTCTCGATGCCGCTGCCGGAGTAATTCAGTACGCGCACGCGCGGCGAGAACGTCTGCGAGAGTCGTTGCGCCGCGCGGCTCAAGTCGAGCTTGATGACCTCGGAGGGGCAGGAGCCCACGAGGAACAGCAGCTTGATGTCGGGCCGGCGCTCGAGCAGGCGGTTGACGACGCGGTCGAGCTCGGCGTTGGCGTCGGCCAGGCCCGCCAGGTCGCGGTCTTCGATGATGGCCGTCGCGAACCTGGGCTCGGCGAAGATCATGACTCCGGCGGCGGACTGGATCAGGTGCGCGCAGGTGCGCGACCCCACCACGAGGAAAAACGCGTCCTGGATCTTGCGGTGGAGCCAGATGATGCCGGTCAGGCCGCAGAAAACCTCGCGCTGGCCGCGCTGGCGCAGGACAGGCGCTTCCTTGCAGGCGCCGTCGGCGCGGGGGGCGAAGCCGGCTGCTGCCTCGCTCACTTGGCGTACTTCACGGAGCCGGCCAGCGGCTCGGTGCGGAGGGGGGCGACATCGAGCCGCGCCGCGCGCAGCTTCAGCAGGAATTGCGCCGCGTTCGCGAGGTAGGTCGCGTAGGCCGCGAGCGCCAGGAGCATCTGCTGCCGTGGGTCGAGCGCGCCCGTCAGCAGGGCGAGCAGGTAGGCCGTGTGCAGGGCGAGGACCGCGACGCTGACCACGTCTTCCCAGTAGAACGCCGGGGCGAACAGGTAGCGGCCGAAGACGTCGTGTTCCCAGATCGCGCCCGTCACCATGATGGCGTAGAGCACGCACGTCTTCACGACGACGGAGGCCGTCGCAGCGAAAAAGCCTTCTCCCGTCGATAGAAATCGCAGTACCAGCGCGACGCTGACGGCGAACACCAGGAACTGCAGTGGAGCGAGGATGCCCTGGACCAGCGTCCATTTGGAGGCGTCGCGGCGGGCGCGCTCGGCTGTTGTGTACAGCGGAGTACGCGCGCGGCTGGGGTTCTGCAGGGGCCGATTCGGCCGGTGGGGCATCGCGTAATCCTCCGATGCGTAAACCTATGCCCCACACTCCGGAGTGTCAACCCAGATTGACGTAAATATTTCTTGACGACACCCGGGTACAGGATTTACACAGGCACCACGCGCAAGACTTCTCCCCGGAAATCGCCCTCCCCAGAACAGGACGGGTCCGGTCTCAGGTCAGGCGCCACCCGTCGGTTGGCAAGCCGGATGTCGGTGTACAAGAGGGGAGATAAGTCAAATGCCGAAGGAATTGCTGGAAAAAGGCCTTCAGGAAAGCCCGGACAAGTCGCGGTCCGGCCGCAGTACCGCCGGGTGGTCGTCGCGCTGGGTCGGGGATCCGGACGCCAGCGCCATCCACGTGCCGACGGTCGCGCGGCGTCGCGTCGGCAACCTGGCGGCGACGATCGAGGACGAGGTCATTCCGCGGCTGCTGCTCAGCCAGCGCGCCCATATCCGCGAAGTGCATGCCGACGTTTCGCCGGTGTCACATGCGGTCGAGGGCTGCATCGACGAATTCGTGCAATTGCTGCTCACCGACGAACTCGAGGTCGCCTACGCGTACATCGATTCGGTGCGGGTGCGGGGCGTGTCGCTTTCCAGTGTTTACCTGGAATTGCTGGCGCCCGCCGCGCGCAACCTGGGCGAGATGTGGGAGGAAGACCGCGTCAGTTTTGCCGATGTCACGGTCGCGCTGTGCCGCCTGCACGATGTCATGCGCACCCTCAGCGCAAACCAGCCTCCCGCCACCGACACCTTGCCGCAAGGCCGCCGGGCCCTGCTGATTCCGATGCCGGGCGAGCAGCACACGTTCGGCCTGGTGATGGTTGCCGACTTTTTTCGGCGTGCGGGCTGGGACGTCTGGAACGACACAGTGTCCAGTTCCAGTGACTTGGTCAGTCTCGTGCGTCAAGAATGGTTTACAATGATTGGGCTTTCGGTGGGATGCGAGGCGCATCTCGAAGGCCTTGCCTCGACGATCCACTCGTTGCGCCGTGCGGCGCGCAACAAGTCCATCGGGGTGATGCTCGGCGGCTCACTGGTTGCGAAGCACCCCGAACTCGCAATCCAGGTGGGCGCCGATGCGACGGGCAAGGATGCCCGTCATGCGGTCATGCAAGCCGAGAACCTGGTTGGCATGTTCGCGCGACGCTGCTGATTCGGGCGGGATGGTGGACGCCCGGCCCGTGCCGGGCCGGAATGTAGGGCTCGTGAAACGTTTTTCTGCGCCGAAGAAATCGCTGGGTGAAATAGACACCGACGCTGCAGCCGAATTGCTGGCGGCAACTGCCGACATCACTCTCGTCGTCGATCACGAGGGCATCATCCGCGACGTTGCCGCCGGCTCGCCCGAACTTGCAGCAGAAATAGACAGCAAATGGGTCGGCCAGTCCTGGGCCTCGACCGTCACCGTCGAAAGCCGTCCGAAGATCGCCTCCCTGCTGCAGGACGCCGCCGAGGGCCACCCGACGCGCTGGCGGCAGGTCAATCACCTGACTGATCGCAACGTCGACCTGCCGGTCGTCTATTCGGCCGTCAAGGTCGGCAAGAAAGGGCGCATCGTGGCGGTGGGCCGCGACTTGCGCGCCATTTCGGTCCTGCAACAGCGCCTGGTCGACGCGCAGCAGTCCGTCGACCGCGAATACGCCCGCTTGCGCAACGCCGAAACCCGCAACCGGTTGTTGTTCCAGCTCGCGTCCGAGGCCGTCCTGATCCTGGACGCGGCGACGATGCGCGTCGTGGAAGCCAATCCTGCCGCCATGACCCTGCTCGGCCTCAATGCCCGCAAGATCTCGAGCCGGCAGTTCCCGGAAGGCCTGGACGAGGAAACCTCCGAGGCCGTGGCCACGATGCTGGCGAACGTGCGTGCGTCCGGCCGTGGCGGCGAGGTGCGCGCGCGCCTGGCAGACGGCAGCCGCGAGCTGCTCGTGTCGGCGTCCGTGTTCCGCGAAGAGCGCTCCACCTTGCTGCTCGTGCGCGCCACGCCGCTCGATGCCGACCGCCTGGCCGAAGTCGCGCCCGGTGCAACGGCGCGGTACGTGGATTTCGTCGCCGCGGCGCCCGATGGCTTCGTGGTCACCGACGCCGAAGGCAAAGTGCTGGCGGCCAATCCCGCATTTCTCGATCTCGCGCAGTTGCCGGGCGAGGAGCAGGCGCGGGGCGAGTCGCTCGAGACCTGGCTCGGCCGGCCCGGCGTCGACCTGAACGTACTGCTCGCGCAGTTGCGCGAGCACGGCTCCGTGCGCCTGTTCGCGACTACGCTGCGCGGCGCGAACGGCTCGACCACCGAGCTCGAACTCTCGGGCGCGGCCCTGCGCGACAGCGAGCCCGCCTGTTTCGGCTTCACCCTGCGCGACGTCGGTGCCAGGCTCGGCGCGGCCCAGCGCACGGCTCCGCCACTGTCCCGTTCGGTCGAGCAGCTTACCGAGCTGGTGGGCCGGGTGCCGCTCAAGGGCATCGTGCGCGAGACCAGCGACATCATCGAGCGGCTCTGCATCGAAGCCGCGCTCGAGCTTACCCAGGACAACCGTGCGTCAGCCGCGGAAATGCTGGGCCTCAGCCGGCAGAGCCTGTACGTGAAATTGCGCCGCTACGGGCTGGGCGACCTGGTCGATACCGAGGGCGATTTCTAGCCAGCCAGGCGCGGGTGTCCGCTCCGACGGAACAACTGTAAATCTAGCTTGACGCATTTGACTGTCAGGCTTATGTTGCAGTCATGTCGCGCTACGCTACGCCCGGGATCCTCGAGCCGCATTCAGCGCTCCCCGCCGTAGTCGAACTCCTCAAGCCGATCACCTGGTTTCCGCCGATGTGGGCACTCGCCTGCGGCGTGGTTTCCACCGGCCTGCCGCTCGCCGGGTCCATCACGCTGCTGATCGCGGGCGTCGTGCTGGCGGGACCGATGGTCTGCGCCACGAGCCAGGCCGTGAACGACTGGTTCGATCGCCACGTCGACGCCATCAATGAACCGCAGCGGCCCATTCCGTCAGGACGCCTGCCCGGGCGCACGGGACTGTACGTCGCCATCGTCTGGACGCTGTTGTCGCTGGCGGTGGCCGCCACCCTCGGTGCATGGGGCTTCGGTGCGGCAGTCATCGGGCTCGCGCTCGCCTGGGCCTACAGTGCGCCGCCACTGCGGCTCAAGCGCAACGGCTGGTACGGCAACGCCGCGTGTGCCGCGTGCTACGAAGGGCTGCCCTGGTTCACCGGCGCCGCATTGATGGCCAACGCGCTGCCCGATCCGCGCACGCTCGTCGCTGCGCTCCTTTATAGCGTTGGCGCGCACGGCATCATGACGCTCAACGATTTCAAGTCGATCGAAGGCGATCGCTTGACCGGTGTGCGCTCGCTGCCCGTGCAACTGGGTACCGACGCTGCGGCGCGTACCGCGTGCCTGTTCATGCTGGCGCCGCAGGCGCTGGTGGTGGCAGCGCTGCTGGTCTGGTCGCAGCCGTTGCACGCCGCTGCCGTCGCGGCGCTGATCGCGGTGCAGGTGCGCATGATGCTGCGGTTCATCGCCGCGCCGCGCGAGCAGGCGCTCTGGTACAGCGGCTTCGGCGTGCCCCTGTTCGTGGCCGGCATGATGATCACGGCGTTCGCGATTCGTGGGCTCGTCGCATGAGCGGTACCGCCTCGACGCTGGGCTGGACGGGCATATTCAGGCTGGCGCTGGTGCAGACCGCGCTCGGCTCGATCATCGTGCTGTGCACCTCCACGATGAACCGTGTGATGGTGGTCGAACTCGCGCTGCCGGCGCTGGTGCCCGGCATCCTCGTCGCCCTGCACCACGTCGTGCAGTTGCTGCGGCCGCGCCTCGGGCATGGCTCGGACGTCGGCGGTCGCCGCACGCCGTGGATCGTCGGCGGGATGGCGACATTGGCGCTGGGCGGCGTCGCGGCTGCGATCGCCACGGCATGGATGGCGACGGACCGTTTTGCCGGAATGCTGCTGGGCGTCGCGGCGTTCGTCGCGATCGGCGTCGGCGCGGGCGCGGCTGGCACGTCGTTGCTCGTGCTGATGGCGAAGCGCGTCGATCCGGCCCGGCGTGCCGCCGCGGCGACGATCGCGTGGGTCATGATGATCGCGGGCTTCATCGTCACCGCAGGCGTCGCCGGGCGTTTTCTCGAGCCGTTCACCACCGAGCGCCTGGTGCTCGTCACTGCCTGCGTGGCGGCTTGCGCCTTCCTGGTTTCGTGGCTCGCAGTGCGCGGCGTCGAAAGCCATGCCGCGGTGGAGTCCGCTGTATCGCCGTTGCCGCCGGTGTCTTTCCGCACCGCGCTCAGCGAGGCGTGGCTGGACGTCCAGGCGCGCCGCTTTACCGTATTCGTGTTCGTATCGATGCTGGCCTACAGCGCGCAGGACCTCATCCTCGAGCCGTTCGCGGGCATCGTCTTCGGCATGACGCCGGGCCAGTCGACGCAGCTGGCCGGGTTGCAGAACGGTGGCGTGCTGCTCGGCATGGTGCTGGTCGGTTTCCTCGGCACGTGGCGCGGACGTTCGTCGCCGGCTGCACTGCGTTCCTGGTGCATCGCGGGTTGCATTGCGTCGGCGATTGCGCTGATCGCGCTTACCACCGGCGGACTGTCGCCCGGCAGCTGGCCGCTCCGTGTCAACGTGTTCGCGCTCGGTCTCGCCAATGGCGTGTTCGCCGTCGCCGCGATCGGTTCGATGATGGCGCTGGCCGGCGCAGGTCGCGGCGGCCGCGAGGGGGTGCGCATGGGCCTGTGGGGCGCGGCGCAGGCCATCGCCTTCGCAGCGGGCGGCGTGCTGGGTACCGCGGCCGTGGATGTCGCGCGTCATTTCACCACGGACGCTGCGCTTGCCTATGGCCTCGTCTTCGCCGCCGAAGCCGTCGTGTTCCTGTGGGCCGCCGTGATTGCCGTCGGGCTCGGGCGCGCCGCGGGCGCGCGGGCAGGCGCGGCGGTGGGATCGTCGTTTTCACTGCGCGTACGGGCAGGTTGAATGGACAACACACCATTGACGTTTGATGCAGTGATCGTCGGCGGCGGGCCCTCGGGCGCGACGGCGGCGACGGACCTGGCGCGCCTGGGCCGCAAGGTCCTGCTGCTCGACCGCGCTGGACGCATCAAGCCGTGCGGCGGCGCCGTGCCGCCGCGCCTGATCAAGGATTTCGAGATTCCCGACGCGCTGATCGTCGCGCGGATTCGCTCGGCGCGCATGATCTCGCCGACCGATCGCCGTGTCGACATGCCGATCGATGGCGGCTACGTCGGCATGGTCGACCGCGAATCCTTCGACGAATGGCTGCGTGAACGCGCTGCACTGAGTGGCGCGACCCGCGTGACCGGCACGTTCGTGAGCGTCACGCGCGACGCTGATGGCGTCGCGGTCGTCAACTACCGCGAACGCGACGCAGACGGGCTGGCCGCCGAGCGACGCGTGCGGGCGCGCACGGTGATCGGCGCCGACGGCGCCAATTCGGCCGTCGCGCACCAGTGCATTCCGGGCGCGGACAAGATTCGTTACGTGGCGGCGTATCACGAGATCGTGCGCGCGCCTGCTGCAGGCGCGGCGGACTACGACGCCACGCGTTGCGACGTGTACTACCAGGGCCGGCTGTCGCCGGATTTCTACGCGTGGATCTTCCCGCACGGCGATACGGTCAGCATCGGCGTCGGCAGCGCCAACAAGGGCTTTTCGTTGCGCAAGGCGGTGGGTGCGTTGCGCGCATCGACCGGCCTCGCGGACGTCGAGACCGTGCGCCGCGAAGGCGCGCCGATCCCGTTGAAGCCGCTGCCGCGGTGGGACAACGGGCGCGACGTGCTGCTGGCGGGCGATGCCGCCGGCGTCGTCGCCCCGGCTTCCGGCGAAGGCATCTATTACGCCATGACCGGCGGCCGGCTTGCCGCCAGCGCGACCGAAGCGTTTCTCGCGACCGGCGACGCGCGGCAGTTGCGCACGGCACGCCAGCGCTTCATGAAGCTGCACGGCCGGGTGTTCTGGGTGCTGGGGCTGCTGCAGCGCTTCTGGTACACGAGCGACCGCCGGCGCGAGCAGTTCGTGAAGATCTGCGAAGACCCGGACGTGCAGCAGCTCACCTGGCAGTCGTACATGCACAAGGAGCTGGTGCGTTCACGGCCCATGGCGCACGTGCGCGTCTTCTTCAAGGACCTCGCGCACCTCGTGGGTGTGGCGCGGACGTGAACCCGGCAATGACCCATTCGATAAAGCAAGGCAGAGAGGGGAGAGACACATGATGGGAACGATGCGCAGGTCGACCGTGTCGCAGCCGTCGAACGGCCACACGGTGTATTCGACGACTCCGGTGGCCAACGCCGCGCCCCTGCGGGCCGCGACGACGCGCCGCAAGGCGTCGGTGATCGAACGGGTGCGGACTTTCTTCGATCGCACGCTGGATGCTGCGTTCGGCCGCTTCGAGCTCTGAGGACGGGCGCCCGCCGGGTCGATCCGGTGCGGCGCTGAGGCGGTGGACGCACTTTTCGCTGGCGGTCGAGTCATCGACCTGATTCTTGCGCTGATGGCCGTCGAGGCCCTCGCGCTCGTTGTGCTGTATCACATGACGGGGCGTGGCATCGCTCCTGTCCGCCTGCTGCCCAACCTGCTGGCAGGCGCGTTCCTGATGCTTGCGCTCAGGGCGTCACTTTCTGGAGCCGGCACGACTGCGGTCGGTTCATGGCTTGCGCTGGGCCTGGTCGGCCACCTCGCGGACCTCGCCGTGCGCTGGTCGCGCAAGAACGCCCGCTTCTGAGGATTCCGGCGACAGCGCGCGCCGTACCGACCTGCGCAGAAAATCGCTGACCGTCGCCTGGTTCTGCGGGCTCGTTTCGCCGCACACGAACGTGCATATGCGGTCTGTGGGGGCCTCGAAATCACAGTGGCTCGCCTTGGCAAACTGGCGGTCCTCGACCAGGTTCGGCAAAGCCTTCACCCACGGCTCGGCGATGGAGTACGCGTTGCAGCCTGCCGCGGGCCCGCGCAACAGGAACGCCGGGATCGCCAGCTTGCGTGCCGCTTCGAGGCCGACGCCACCCGGTCGATCGAACGGATCGAGGCCGATATACCCCGCGACGCCCGGTGCATCTGCCGCAAGCAATGCCGACAGGCCGCCCGCCGAGAACCCCACGAGCACGAAGCGATCGAGCGGGACGCCCGCCGCGCCCTGTTGCAGCTGGCGCATGAGATCGCGCAAGGCCACCGCATTGTCCCGCGAGTCCATCAGGTACGGCAGGTCCGGGACGACTACCCAGTACCCGTCCTGCGCCAGCGTCGCCGCATGGCCCGCCATCGTTACACGCGAGCGCGTGAAGCCGTGCGCGAGGATCACCGTGCCGATGCGGGCCGACGAGTCGCGACCGCCTGCAGGCGGCGTGACGTCCACCCGCGTCTCGGCGCCGGCGAGTGTCATGGCGAGCGTGCGGGCGTGGGCTGCGGGCGCAGCGAGCAGCAGGAACATGGCGCAGCTCAGCAGGCGTCGCAGCACCGTGTTTCGAAGCTTGCCCTGCTGTGAGCGCACCATTGAGGTCAACCAGGTCGCGACGAGGGACGTGCCTAGTCTAGCGCTCGCCACGTCTTTTCGCGGTCAGCTGGCAGCGGCGCGGCGGCGACTGAGTCGAGGACGCCAGATTGCGAGCACGATGTTGACGAGCCCCAGCGCCAGCATCAGCCACAACGCGCCCCACTCGGTACGCAGCAGCCCTGCCACCTGGGTCATCGCATCCGCCTGTCCTGCGACGGCGGACGCAGCCTGCTCGGCCGCCCTGCGGCCAGGGCCGACGATCGTGAGCAGCGTGCCTTCGAACGTGACGATGCCGAGCAATGCCTTCATCCAGGCCCAGCCCGCGTTCTTGTAGTTTTCACTCGCGGCAATGGCCAGCAGGCCGCTCACCAGCACGAGCAGCAGCGACGGCGTGATGAGCCATTTGTTGATGAGGGCGATGCCGTGGCGCACCGCGGCGAACGCGGGCGTCGGTTCGACCGCCGTGCTCGCAACCAGCACGAGGCAGGCCGCAAGGCCGCCCATGAAGCCGATGGCGCCGAGGGCATGCAGCGCCTTGAGCAGACGTCGATACATGACGCAAGCATAGCGTCTCCGGCGGAATGCAACTGCGACCTTCCTGCATGAACCGGACCCGATCCGTGTGGCATCCTTGCCGTGCGTCGTTCCTGCCGCGCGAGAGGGTGCCCCGATGAGTCGTCCGACATGGTTGATCGGCCTGGTTGCAGTCGTCGTCCTGGCCGGCTGCGCGAAATCGCCTGATCCAGCGGCATCGCCCGCCGATCCGGCCGGCGCGCAGGAAGAAGAGATCACCAACAGCAATGTCCCCGAGGCCGCGCCCCCGCCCACCCCCGGAGATCCGGCGCAGCAGGCCGGCATCCTGGCCGCGCACATCGCACCGCGGCCGGAGTGTGCTCAGTTCCTGCAGCCGCTCGAGGCCGCAAGCAAGGCGGCGCCCGGTTCACCGGAAGCGCAGATCGACATGACCGGCATCATGCAGCAGGCCCAGGCGGCCAACTGCACCCGGAAATAGGTGAATGTCCCCTATTTCCGGAGGAGGGAGTTCAACAGTGATCAGGCGAATCGATACCGGCCCGCGCATGTCGCAGGCCGTCGTGCATGGCGACACGGTGTACCTGGCGGGGCAGGTCGCCGACGACCCGACCGTCGACGTGACAGGCCAGACCGTGCAGATCCTGGCGAGCATCGACCGGTTGTTGGCCGCTGCGGGCAGCGACAAGACGCGAATCCTGTCCGCCAACATCTACCTTGCAGACATCGGCACGTTCGCCCAGATGAACGCTGCCTGGGATGCCTGGGTGCCGGTCGGCCACACCCCAGCCCGCGCCACCGTCGAGGCCCGTCTCGCCGCGCCGCAGTACAAAGTGGAGATCCAGGTCGTCGCCGCCATTTGATCGGCCTCGCTATGTAGTTGATTAAATTAAGGTTCTGGCTGGGTCCGGGGGCCGGGCCGTATCGCCGCGCGGAGCGCGCCGCGAGCGGCTAAACTGCGCGCCCCCATGCAGACCGACCCCCACCTTTACGTCGACGCCGACGCGTGTCCCGTCAAGCCCGAGGCCGTGAAGGTCGCGGAGCGGCATGGGCTGGCCGTCACGTTCGTCGCCAATGCCTGGATGCAGCTGCCGCGCGCGCCGAAGGTGCGCATGCAGGTCGTCACCGGGGCATTCGACGCGGCGGACGACTGGATCGTCGAGCAAGTGGTGGCAGCCGACGTCGTCGTCACCGCCGACATTCCGCTGGCGTCGCGTTGCCTGCAGAAGGGCGCGCGCGTGCTGGGACCGTCCGGCAAGCCGTTTACTCCTGACAACATCGGCAACGCGCTCGCGACGCGCGAGCTCATGTCGGACCTCCGTGCCTACGGCGTGGGTGGCGGCCCGCCGCCATTCGGCCCCCGCGACCGTTCCCGTTTCCTCGACGCGCTCGAACTGGCAGTACGCGAGGCCAAGCGCCAGCGCACCAGCCTCGTGCCCGCGTCCGTCCCTTCACCTCCCATGGCGCCCTGAATGCTTTCCACGACCAATCTCTCGATCCAGTTCGAAGCCAAGCCGCTGTTCGAAAACGTCTCCGTCAAGTTCAGCGACGGCAATCGCTACGGGCTGATCGGCGCCAACGGCTGCGGCAAGTCCACGCTCATGAAGATTCTCGGCGGCGAGCTTGAGCCGAGTTCCGGCGACGTCGTGCTGCAGAACGGCATGCGCATGGGCAAGCTGAACCAGAACCAGTTCGCGTACGAGGACGAGCGCGTGCTCGACGTGGTGATGCAGGGCCATGCCGAGATGTGGAAGGCCATGCGCGAGCGCGACGCCATCTATGCGAATCCGGAGGCGACCGACGAGGATTACATGCGCGCGGCCGAACTCGAGGGCAAGGTCGCCGAGTACGACGGGTACACCGCAGAAGCGCGGGCGGGCTCGGTCCTGATCGACGCCGGCATCGACGAAGACAAGCACAACCTGCCGATGCGCGAGATCCCGCCCGGACTCAAGCTGCGCGTGCTGCTCGCGCAGGCGCTGTTCTCACGCCCGGACGTGCTGCTGCTCGACGAACCGACCAACAACCTCGACATCCACTCGATCGGCTGGCTCGAGCGCACGATCAACGCGTACGACGCGACCATGATCATCATCAGCCACGATCGGCACTTCCTGAACCAGGTCTGCACGCACATCGCCGACCTCGATTTCCGGCAGCTCAAGATCTATCCGGGCAACTACGACGACTTCATGCTCGCCTCCGTGCAGGCGCGCCAGCGCGTCGAGGCCTCGAACGCCAAGGCGAAGGCGCAGATTTCGGACCTGCAGGAATTCGTACGCCGCTTCTCGGCCAACGCCTCGAAGGCGCGCCAGGCCACCTCGCGCAAGAAGCAGCTCGAGAAGATCAAGATCGAGGAGATCCGCCCGTCGTCGCGCCAGAACCCGTACATCCGGTTCGAGCAGGCGAAGAAGCTGTACCGTTCAGCCGTGACCGTCGAAGGCCTGACGTTCCGTTACCCCGGCGCGGACGCCGACATCTTCACGAACCTCAAGTTCACGATCGAGGCTGAACAGCGCGTCGCGATCATCGGCCCGAACGGCATCGGCAAGACCACGCTCATGCGTTGCCTGGCCGGCGACCTGACACCGACGGCCGGCACGATCACGTGGGTCGAGAATGCCCAGGTGGGTTACATGCCGCAGGACCCGAGCGCCGAGTTTGAACAGAAGGTAGACCTGCTGACCTGGATGTCGACCTGGACCGGCAAGGCCGACGACGAGCAGATCACGCGCGCCACGCTCGGGCGCCTGCTGTTCTCGGGCGACGAGACCAAGAAGCAGGTCAAGGTGCTGTCGGGCGGCGAGAAGGGCCGCATGATGTACGGCAAGCTCATGCTGACGCGGCCGAACGTCATGCTGATGGACGAGCCGACCAACCACATGGACATGGAAACGATCGAGTCGCTGCAGATCGGCCTGGAGAAGTATCCCGGCACGCTGGTCTTCGTCTCGCACGACCGCGAGTTCGTCGGCGGCCTCGCCAACCGCATGATCGAGCTGAAGCCCGACGGCAGCGTCACGGACTTCACCGGCAGCTACGACGAGTATCTCGACTCGCAGGGGCTCGAGTCGTAGGACCCGCTATCTCGGCTGCGCTATGCTCGCCCTCAACTTGAAGCGGAAGGAAGCGGAACCATGGCGCGACCGGTACTGACCACGTTGGCACTCGCATTGGGCTTGCTGGCGATGCCCGTCATGGCCAGCGAGGTCACGCACGAACCCCAGGCCCGCGAGATCTACGCACGCATCATCGGGTTCCGCACGGCCGAGGGCCAAGCCCAGGTTCCGGCGATGGTCGCCTACCTGAAGGACGTGCTGACCAAGGCGGGCGTCCCCGCAGCCGACATCGCGACTCTCGATTCCGGTGAGGCGCAGGCGATGCTGGTGCGAGTGCCCGGGCGGGGGCGCGGCCGGCCGATCCTGTTCTCGGCCCACATGGATGTCGTCGATGCCCGCCCCGCGGACTGGGAACGCAGTCCGTTCACGCTGGTCGAAGAAAACGGCGTGTTCTACGGCCGCGGCACCAGCGACAACAAGGCGGGCGTCGCCGCAATGATGTCGACGATCCTGCGCCTGCACGCAGCGAAGCTGCAGCCGGAGCGTGATCTCGTCTTCGGGTTCGTCGGCGACGAAGAAACCGGCATGCTCACGACGAAGCTGATTGCGGACCATCCGTGGGTCGCCAACGCCGAGTTCGCCATCAACACGGACGCCGGTGGCGGCCTGCTCGACGATGCCACCGGCAAGCCGCTCATCTACCTCGTGCAGGGCGCCGAGAAGACGTACGCTTCCTTCGTCCTGTCCGTCACCAACCCCGGCGGCCACAGTTCCCGCCCCCGCGCGGACAACGCGATCTATCAGCTCGCGCGCGCGATCACCAAGGTCGAGGAGTACCACTTTCCGGTCATGGCCAACGACCTGACGCGCGCGTATCTCGGCGCCGTGGGGCAGGCGCAGCCGGGGGAAGTCGGTGATGCGTTGCGGCGGTTTGCCGCCGATCCCACCGACACGGCCGCGGCCGAGACGCTGGCCGGAGCACCGGAGTTCGTGGGCACGACGCGCACGACCTGCGTGGCGACGATGCTCGATGCCGGGCATGCCGAGAATGCTTTGCCGCAGAAGGCGAAGGCCGTCGTCAATTGCCGGATCTTCCCGGGCGTGCCGGTCGAGACCGTGCGCGAGGCGCTGGTGACTGCGATCGCCGACACCGGGGTCGCTGTGATTACGCAGGACGAGCCGCAGGCGAGCCCGGTGTCGGAGATGCGACCCGACGTGATGAAGGCCATCACCCGCGCGGTGCACGACAAGTACCCGGGTGTTCCGGTTGTCCCGTACCTGGAGTCCGGCGGCACCGACGGCAAGGTCTATCGCACAGAGGGTATCCCGACGTTTGCCAGCTCAGGCTTGTTCTCGAAGGCTTCCGAGATGTACGCGCACGGACTCAACGAACGCCTGCCGGTACGTTCCTTTTACGAGGGGCTCGATCACATCTACCGGCTCGCGGTGGAGCTCAGTGGTGCGAAGCCGGCGCGGTGAGGCTCCGGGCGAACAGGTCTACATCGACGCCCTGCAGGCCCGAATACCGCAACTGCTTTTCGACGGCGAACCCCAGCTTGGCCAGCACACCGGCTGAAGCCAGGTTGTCGGGATGGACCATCGCGACGAGTCGCGTCAGGCCCAGGTCGGCGCGGGCGAACTCGATCGAAGCCCGTCCTGCTTCGGTGGCGAGTCCCATGCCCCAGAACTCGGGCAGGAAGCGGTAGCCAAGTTCGGTCTCGCCGATTTCGGGAACATATTTGAGGCCGCTGAACCCGATCACTTCGCCCGAATCCTTCCAGACGCAGGCGAAGCGGCCATAGCCGTACGTCGCATAGTCCTGAAACGGCGCCGCCAGCATGAACGCTCGCGCTTCCTCCATGGATGCCAGCGGCGTGCTCTGGGCATAGCGGATGATCTCGGGCCGGGAGCAGAGCTGATAGAACACGGGCAGGTCGTCGAGCGTGAAACGCCGCAGGATCAAGCGGCCGGTGTCGATGATTTTGTCCATGTGACGAGTGGTCGGAATGGCCAGGTGTGCAGCAAGGTTAATCCACCATGGCTCCGTTCGCTGCTGCGCTTGCGCACTCTGCTGCGACAACCTGCGGTGACGCGAGCGGCACGCTGAACCAGAAGCGACTCCCGACGCCGGGTTCGCTTTCCAGTCCGATCAGCCCGCCCATTGCCTCGACCAGGCGGCGTGAAATGGCAAGTCCCAGGCCCGTGCCAGGACGCAGCGCGTTGCCGCCCTGGTGGACGCGCTGAAAGGGCATGAACAGTTCCTTGCGCCGCTCGGCGTTGATGCCGATGCCGCTGTCCTCAACCTCGACTCGCGCGACATCGCCGTCGATGGCGACGTGCACGGCAACGTGGCCGTGGTCGGTGAACTTGAGTGCATTCGACAGCAGGTTGCGTATCACCTGGCCGAGCCGGCGTGGGTCCGCCAGCACAGTGATCGAGCTGGAGCTTTCGGTCCGCCGTAGCTCGAGGTGGCGTTCCCGGGCTTGCGCCTGCGCAAACTGCACCTGCTCGTCGATGATCGAACGTAGATCGACGCTTTCGATCTCCAGCGCGAGCCGCCCTGCCTCGATGCTCGCCAGGTCCAGGATTTCGCGGATCAGTTCGAGCAGTTGCTCGCCCGATGTGCGGATGATCGACAACTGCTTGCGCTGCTCGGCAGCGTCGCAGCCGTGCTCGCTCTCCAGCAACAGCGAGCTGAAGCCGATGATCGCATTGAGGGGCGTTCGCAACTCGTGGCTGACGGTAGCGAGGAACGCGCTTTTCGCACGGCTCGCGCTCTCGGCATCGTCCCTTGCGCGCACGAGGTCGATCGTGCGGATGCGAACGAGCTCGTCCATCTTTTCGCGGTAGTGGGTCGTGCCTTCGATGACCGCGCCATTGACCAGGCTCGACAGCAGGAGGCGCTCTTCAAGCGCCTCCTGCTGCGTAAGGTCGTCGACTACAATCACGTAGAGCGGGTCGGAGTCGGGCTTTTCACGGACCAGGATTGCCACGGTACGGCTGCTGACCCGGGTGCCATCCGTGCGGACGTAGTGCCACGCTGTCTCGATGGAGGGAGCGCTGGCCTGCAGGCGAGCCATCTCCTCCTTGCTGTCGCTCAAGTCGACCGGATCGACCAGGTCGTGCAGCGATAAAGTCGATAACTCGTCAAGCCTCCGGCCCAGCAGCGCTGCGAAGTGCTGGTTGGCGCGCACGACACGGTTCGTACGCACGTCGACCAGGACGACAGCCTGGGCCACGTGCTCGAACATCGTCTCGAATTGAATGCTCATCGGTGCGCTTGCGACGCCGCTCGCAAGGCTCTGCTCCGGTTGCGACTGACAGGCAGTATGTTCGCTTTCCAGCGACGGCTGGCGCTATTCACGCTGTGTGGCCTGCCGTACAGAGCGGCCGACGCATGTCACCCATACTGCCGCAGGCGACGTGAGCAAGATCGAAGGTCGCTGCCCGCATGGCTCGACCGCCAGGGCGTGCCGGGTCCGCAAGACTAGAACTCGCAGGGCAGTCACCCATGTCGCGCGCAGCCGACCCACCCATTCCAACGCCGCTCTTTCGCCGCATCGAGCGCGACGCCGACGCCGGGCAGGTCGCTGCAGCGATGTCCTCGATCCTGCAGGAGATCGACCACGTCCTCGTGCCCATCATCGGCGTGCGCGGGGTCAACGCACTTTTCACGCGCAGCGTGCATCTCGCGTCGGCAGCGAACGGCTGGCTGGTCGCAGGCCCTTACAGCCAGGCGGAACTGGTGGCGTTGCTGGCCGGACGCAGTGACATCGATGCGGCCGCAGGCGCCGAAGCCTGCCTGCGCGAGTTCTACGACTTGCTGACGGCCCTCATCGGCCCGTCGCTCACGGAGCGGGTCCTGGTCGCAGTCTGGGCTGCCGACTCGATCCGCTCGATCCCGCAGGTGCCCAAATGAACGAAAAGAGAGTGACCATTCGTCGCCTTGCCACCGGCGTGCCGGGCCTCGACGAAGTGCTGGGCGGGGGCCTGCCCGAGTTCTCGTTCAACCTGATAGCCGGCGCACCCGGCAGCGGCAAGACGACCCTGGCACACCAGATCATGTTCGCGCTTGCCACGCCACAGCGACCCGCGCTGTATTTCACGGCGCTCGGGGAGCCGCCGCTCAAGATGTTGCGTTACCAGCAGCAGTTCGCGTTCTTCGACGAAGCGATGGTGAATGGCTCGGTTCGATTCCTGAACCTGTCGGAGGATGCGCTCGCCGGCCGGCTCGATACCGTGCGGGAGACGATCATGGGCGAGGTGGCTCGCTGCGCTCCGGGCCTCGTGTTCGTGGACTCGTTTCGATCGATCATCAACGCGAACGCAGCACGTGGCGAACCCGACTCGCGCATCGAGCAGTTCGTGCAGCAGCTCGGGGTGGAGATGACGAGTTGGCAGGCGACCACGTTCCTGCTGGGCGAGTACGCCAGCGAAGCCGATGCGAACCCTGTATTCACCGTCGCGGACGGGCTGATCTGGCTGCGCCAGAGCGTTCAGCGCAACTCCATGGTGCGCAAGCTGCAGATCCTGAAGATGCGCGGCCAGGCGACACTGCCCGGACTGCACACGTTCCGCATCGACAGCAGCGGCGTGAAAGTGTTCTCGCCGGCGCGAGTGGCGGACCCGAACTACGCGAGGCTGCGCGCGGCCTTCGCGGGGTCGCGCGCCCGGATGGGCGTGTCCGGACTCGATGCGATGCTGGACGGAGGCGTGCCGCGCGGCTATTCGGTGCTCGTGGCTGGCCCGTCCGGTTCCGGCAAGAGCCTCCTCGCGGCGTCTTTCCTGGCTGAGGGTGCGCGCGTCGGCGAAACCGGGGTCATCGCCGCATTCGAGCAGCATCCCAACCGCTCGCGCAACCGCATCGTCGCCGACCTGATCGCTGCCGATGTCGTCGGCCTCGTGGACAGTCGTGCGCCCGACCTGTCGATCGACGAGATCGTGCGCTTGATTCTTGCCGAGATCCGACGGCTCAATGCAGCGCGTGTCGTGATCGATTCGCTCTCGGGGTTCGAACTCGCGCTGGCCCCGACGTTCAAGGATGACTTCCGTGAATCGATGGCGCACATGGTCACGGCGCTCGTGAGCGAGGGGGTCACGGTGCTGCTGACCTCCGAACTCGAGGACCGCTACACCGACCTGCGCTTCAGTCCCTATGGCACTGCGTTCCTCACCGACGCCATCATCGTGCAGCGCTACATCGAAGTCGAAAGCCGGCTGCTGCGCGTGATGGCCGTGGTGAAGATGCGCGCGAGCAGGCATTCCAACGAACTGCGGGAATACCACATCGACGGTGACGGCCTCCACGTGGACGCCATGCTGCTGCAGCGGGAAGGATTGCTGGGAGGGCGCCCAACGGCGTCGAATGCCGTGGCGGATGCAGAGCGAGAATCCGGGGAGGAATGAAGAAGTGGTCGGGATGAAAGGATTTGAACCTTCGACTCCTACGTCCCGAACGTAGTGCTCTACCAGGCTGAGCTACATCCCGAATCCAGTGCAGCGCCGAGGGCCTTCCAGGTTGCGCGGCTCGGGTGGCCGCCGGGAGGCGAGGGCGGCGGGCAGGCCCCGCTGAGAGCCGCGCAGTCTACTGAATGACCGCCCTTGATTCAATTAAATGACCGGCGCCGGCACGCTCCGTCAATAGGTCCGGGCCACCGCAAACTCGGCCAGCGACTCGAGCGCGTTGCGATAAGGCGACTCCGGGAGCCTGTGCAGCGCCACGACGGCCAGGTCCTTCTCGCGGCGGGCCATCCGGACCGTGTAATCGAGGCCGCCCGCGGCCGCGATCAGCTGCGTGATCCGGTCCAGGTCCTCGATGGCGCCATTTTCGATGGCCGTCCGCAGCAGCGCGGCATCGGCGGCGGACGAGTTCGCCAGCGCGTGGATGACCGGCAGGGTTGGCTTGCCTTCGGCGAGGTCGTCGCCGAGATTCTTCCCGAGCGCGTCCGCCGTGGAGTTGTAGTCGAGCGCGTCGTCCACGAGCTGGAACGCGGTTCCCAGGTGGCGCCCGTACTCGACCATTGCCTGCTCGATCGCCGGCGGCGAACCGGACAGGATCGCGGCCATCTGCGCGCCCGCTTCGAACAGCTTCGCCGTCTTGCGGTAGATCACCTCGAGGTACCGCTGCTCGGTGGTCTCCGGGTCGTGCGCGTTCATGAGCTGCAGCACTTCGCCTTCGGCGATGGTGTTGGTCGCGTTCGCCATCACTTCCTGGATGCGCAGGTCGCCCAGTTCGACCATCATCTGGAACGCCCGGGAATACAGGTAGTCGCCCACCAGCACGCTCGCTTCGTTGCCAAAGACATGGTTCGCCGTGTTGCGGCCGCGGCGCATGTCCGAGCCGTCCACGACGTCGTCGTGGAGCAGGGTGGCCGTATGGATGAATTCGATGATGGCCGCCGCCGGGACGTGCTTTTCGCCCGTGTGGCCGCAGGCCTTCGCGGCCACGACGACACTGAGGGGGCGCAACCGCTTGCCGCCGCCGCCGATGATGTACTGGGACACCTGGTTGACCAGCACGATGTCGCTGGCCAGACGCCTGACGATGGTCTGGTCCACGCGTTGCAGGTCAGCCGTGACAAGCGCCCGGATTGCTTCGAGTTGCATTCGCGCGACAAACCGCCGGAATGGATTGGGATGGGGGTGAACCCGGCATGGTACCTGTCACCCTCCCCGGAGGGAATGGCGGCGAACCCCTAAGCGCTTGATTTCAGCGGGTCGGTCCCCTAGAATTCCGCGTCTTTCTGCCGGGATTCCCGGCAGCCTACGTTACAGGTTTGGAGTAAGGCTCATGTACGCGGTCATTGCGACGGGCGGCAAGCAGTATCGTGTCGCCGAAGGCGACGTGGTGCGCATCGAAAAACTGACCGCCGATGTCGGCGCCGCCGTCGAATTCGACAAGGTGCTGTTGGTCGGCAGTGGCGGCAACATCAAGGTGGGCGCACCCCTGGTCGCCGGCAGCAAGGTGTCCGCCGTCGTGCACAAGCACGGCAAGGGCGACAAGAAGGTGATCGTGAAGTTCCGCCGGCGCAAGCACTACCTGCGCCAGGGCACGCATCGCCAGTTCTTCACCGACGTCAAGATCACCGGCATCCAGGCCTGAGCCTGGGCGCTGACCACACTTTCCGGAGTCCACTGCAATGGCACATAAAAAGGCAGGCGGTTCAACCAAGAACGGCCGCGAGTCCGAGAGCAAGCGCCTCGGCCTGAAGAAGTTCGGCGGTGAAAACGTCATCGCCGGCAACATCCTCGTGCGTCAGCGCGGCACGGCTTACCGTGCGGGCGACAACGTGGGCGTCGGCACCGACCACACGCTGTTCGCGCTCACCGACGGCACGGTCCAGTTCAAGCGCAAGGGCGTCGACCAGCGCGTTCACGTCAGCGTCGAGCCCGCCAAGGCCTGACCTTCACCTCACCCACTCGCGGGACACCTCTCCCGCTGGCGGGAGAGGTCGCGCGAAGCGCGGGTGAGGGTGCCGGTCTGCTGCTCGACCGATCGCAATAGGCCCCGGTGTCCCCGGGGCCTTCTTGTTTCCGACCAGCCCCTAACCCCTATCCCCTAACCCCTTCCAGCCCATGAAATTCGTCGACGAAGCAACGATCAAGGTCCAGGCCGGCAACGGCGGTCGCGGCATGGTCAGCTTTCGCCGCGAGAAATTCATTCCGTTCGGCGGGCCCGACGGCGGCGACGGCGGCGACGGCGGCGACATCTACCTTGTCGCCAAGGCGGGCCTCAATACGCTCGCCGACTTCCGCTACATGCGCACGTTCAAGGCCGTCAACGGCGAGCCGGGCGGCAGCGCGGACTGCAGCGGGCGTGGCGGCACCGATCTCGAAGTGCAGGTGCCGATCGGCACGGTGATCTACTCGGTGGACACCGACGAGACGCTGGGCGATCTCGCAACCGACGGCGCGCGCATCATGGTCGCCAAGGGCGGCAAGGGCGGCCTGGGCAACCCGCGCTTCAAGAGCAGCACCAACCGCACGCCGCGCACTGCCACCCCGGGCACCCCCGGCGAAAAGCGCGAACTGCGGCTGGAGCTCAAGCTGTTGGCCGACGTGGGCCTGCTCGGCCTGCCCAACGCCGGCAAATCGACGCTGATCAGCGTCGTGTCGTCGGCCAAGCCCAAGATTGCGGACTATCCGTTCACCACGCTCCACCCCAACCTCGGCGTCGTGTACGTGGGTGAGCACCGCAGCTTCGTCATGGCCGACATCCCCGGCGTGATCGAAGGCGCGGCGGAAGGCGCCGGCCTCGGAATCCGCTTCCTGCGCCACCTGCAGCGCACGCGCTTGCTGCTGCACCTGATCGACATCGCTCCGCCGGATCCGGCGGCAGACCCAGTCGTCGACGCGCGCTCGATCGCGGGTGAGCTCAAGAAGTTCAGCCCGGAACTGGCCAAGCGCGAGCGCTGGCTGGTGCTGAACAAGCTCGACCTGCTGCCGCCCGCCGACGCGGAAAAGCGCTGCAAGGAAATCGTGCGTCGGCTGCGCTGGAAGGGCCCGGTCTACCGCATTTCAGGCGTTACCCGGCAGGGTACGCAGCAGTTGTGCTTCGACATCATGAAGCGGCTCGAGGAAATCCAGCTTGCGCCGGAGCTTGTCGTCGGGGACGACGACGAGTAGGGCTGGCGCGGCGGCCCGCGTTCACTGCACATGAAAAAGCCGGCATGAAGCCGGCTTTTTCTCGAGCATAAGGACACCGGCGAAACCGGCGTCCGGCAGCGCGGCGTTACTTGGCGGCGGCGCCGAGAGCCTTGATCTTGGCGTTCAGCTCGCTCTTGTGGCGGGCGGCCTTGTTGGCGTGGATGATGCCCTTGGTCACCATCGTGTCGATCACCGGCTGCGCGGCCTTGTAGGCGGCGGTGGCTTCGGTCTTGTCGCCGGCGCCAATGGCGGTCAGCACTTTCTTGATCGAGGTGCGCAGGCGCGAGCGGGCCGCCATGTTATGGGCACGACGCTTCACATCCTGCTTGGCACGCTTTTCTGCGGACTTGATGTTCGCCACTGACTTGAGCTCCTGCGACCGGCGTGCCCACCCTGGGGACGACCGAGCTTCGGGTAATCGGGTTAAAGAGCCGCGTATTTTGGGCGTCGGAGGGCGTCAGGTCAAGGGGACGGGGGAAGGGGGGAGGGACCAGGAAGGACAGGAAGGGCAGGAAGGACAGGAAGGGCAGGAAGGACAGGAAGGACAGGAAGGTCCGGAAGGCGGAAGTAATGGACGGAGCTGGCCCGCTAACCCTCCGGCCCTTCTTGCCCTTCCGGTCCTTCCTGTCCTTCCTAGTCCTTCCTGTCCTTCCTGCCCTTCCTCCCTAGTATCATTCGCGACCCATGCTCCCGACCCCGAACGCCCCTTGAGCGGCGGTTTCTTCCGCAGCACCTCGATCGTCGGCGCGTTCACGCTCATTTCGCGCGTGACCGGCCTGCTGCGCGACATGGTCTATTCCCGGATGTTCGGCGCCGGGCTGCTCATGGACGCCTTCCTGGTCGCGTTCAAGATCCCCAATTTCATGCGCCGCCTGTTTGCCGAAGGCGCGTTCTCGCAGGCCTTCGTCCCGGTGGTCTCGGAGTACAAGGTCCAGCGCGAGCACCAGGAGGTGCGCGAGCTGATCGACGGGGCCATGGGCACGATGGCCTGGTTCCTCTCGCTGCTGACCATCGTGGGCGTCGTGGCTGCCCCGCTGCTCGTGATGCTCTTTGCCCCGGGTTTTCGCGCGGACGGCGACCGCTTCGACCTGACGGTCGACATGCTGCGCTGGACGTTCCCGTACATCCTGTTCGTGTCACTGGCCGCGCTCGCGGGCGGCGTGCTGAACAGCTACGGCAAGTTCGCCGTGCCTGCGACCACGTCGACGCTCATGAACGTGGTCATGATCGTCTTCGCGGCATTCATCGCCCCGCATTTCGCGCAGCCCGGCATCGCGCTGGCGATCGGCGTCTTCGTTTCGGGCCTGGTGCAACTCGGGTTCCAGCTGCCCTTCATGCTCAAGCTCGGCCTGCTGCGCCGGCCACGCTGGAACTGGGGGCACGAGGGCGTGCGCAAGATCGGCCGGCTGATGCTGCCCGCCATCTTCGGCTCGTCGGTGTCGCAGGTCGCGCTGCTGCTCGACACGCTGATCGCCTCGTTCCTGGTGACCGGCAGCATCGCCTGGCTCTACTACGCGGACCGCCTCGTCGAGTTCCCGCTCGGCGTGTTCTCGATCGCGCTCGCCACGGTGATCCTGCCTGGACTCGCCGCGCACCATGCCGCGCAGTCGCCGGAGCGTTTCGCCTCGACGCTCGACTGGGCGGTGAAGCTCACCACCATCGTCGTCCTGCCCGCGACGGTCGCGCTGCTGCTGCTGGCGGGCCCGCTCACGGTCGTCATATTCCATTACGGCAGGTTCGACGAGCAGGACGTGCGCATGTCGACGCTGGCGCTGATGGCGTACTCGGGCGGCCTGATGGGATTCAGCATGGTGAAAGTGCTGGCGCCCGGTTTCTTCGCGCGCCAGGACACCAAGACGCCCGTCAGGATCGGCGTGCAATCGCTCGCGCTCAGCATGGGCCTCAACCTGGCGGTCGTGCTGCCGCTGGCGCTCATCTACCCCGACCGTCCCGGCCTGCATGCCCTGCTCGCGCTCAACACCGGCATTGGCGCCTGGTTCAACGCCGGGATGCTGTACCGGGGCCTGCGCCGGCAGGGCGTGCTGCGGCACTCGTCCGGCTGGCGCCGCACGCTGTGGCAGGTATTCGCGGCGAACGTGGCGATGGGGTTGTTCCTGTGGTTCGTCGCGGGCGACACGCAACGCTGGCTCGACATGAATGCATGGCATCGCGTCGGCTGGATGGGGGTTCTCGTCGTCGGCGGCGCGGGCATTTATTTCGGCGTGCTGTACGTGCTGGGCATGCGTGTGCGCGACCTGCGGCACCAGAAGATTGACATGCTGCCGCGACCCGCGGACACCGCGCCACCATGAGCGGCACGCCGTGCAGGATCGAACTGGTGCGTGGCCTGCACAACCTGCGGCCGCGGCATCGCGGCTGCGTCGCGACCATCGGCAATTACGACGGCGTGCATCGTGGCCACCAGCACATGCTGCAGGCGGTGCGGACCAGGGCCGACGAGCTCGGCCTCCCGGCGACCGTCGTCACCTTCGAGCCCACGCCGCGCGAGTTCTTTGAAGGCGCCGCGGCGCCGGCGCGCCTCATGCGCCTGCGCGAGAAGCTCGACGCGCTGGCGCTGTACGGCATCGATCGCGTCGTGCTGCTGCGTTTCGACGAGCGCATGCGCAATTTCAGCGCGGCGGCCTTCGAGCAGTCGCTGCTCGCCGATGCGCTCGGTGTCCGCCACATCGTGGTCGGCCACGACTTCCACTACGCGCGCAAGCGCGAGGGCAACATCGTGTCGTTGCGGGCCGCGGGCGAGCGGCATGGGTTTACGGTGGCCGAGGTCGGGGAGTTCCTGGTCGGTGGCGAGCGCGTCAGCAGCTCGCTGGTACGGGCCGCGTTGGGCGCCAACGATCTCGAACGCGCCGCGCTGCTGCTCGGTCGCCCCTACCGCATGACGGGGCGGGTGCGCCGGGGCGTGCAGCTCGGGCGCACGCTGGGGTATCCCACCGCGAACCTCGCCCTGCACCGCAAGGTGGTGCCGCTGTGGGGCATCCTCGCGGTGCGGGTCAGCGGGGGCGGGCTACGGGACCATCCGGCGGTCGTGAGCCTGGGCACGCGACCCACGGTAAACGGCGTCGATCCGCTGCTCGAGGTGCACCTCTTTGACTTCGACGGCGACCTCTACGGCCAGTACCTGAGCGTGGATTTCATGCACTGGCTGCGCGCCGAGCAGAAATTCGCCTCCCTGGACGCGCTGGTGGCACAGATGCACATCGATTCGGCCCAGGCCCGCGCCGCGCTGGCTTGAGCGCGAGCGCCCTGCCGGCTGGCAGTCAGCCGGGCAGCCGCGTCCCGACGCGCGGCTGAAGTCTGGACTAAATACCTGAATTGCATCACTATTTCGGGTTCCCTGCGCGCATGCGTCGTCGCTCCTGAAAACCCCGCCCATGGCTGACTACAAGAACACAGTAAACCTGCCCGACACGGCGTTCGCCATGAAGGCCGATCTGGCACGCCGTGAGCCCGAGATGCTGGCGTGGTGGGAAGAGCACCGCACCTACGAGAAGCTGCGCGCAATCGCCGCGGACCGCCCGAAGTTCATCCTGCACGACGGCCCGCCGTACGCGAACGGCGCGATCCACATCGGGCATGCGGTCAACAAGATCCTCAAGGACATCATCGTCAAGTCGCGCACGCTCGACGGCTTCGACGCGCCTTACGTGCCCGGCTGGGACTGCCACGGCCTGCCCATCGAACACGCAGTCGAGAAGGTGCGGGGCCGCGAGATGAAGCAGCTCGACGCCAAGGCGTTCCGCCAGGCCTGCCGCGAGTTCGCGCTGGAGCAGATCGACGTCCAGCGCAGGGACTTCATCCGCCTCGGGGTCATGGGCGACTGGTTCAATCCGTACCTGACGCTGGCGCCGCGCTACGAAGCAGATCAGCTGCGCGCATTCGCGCAGATCATCCGCAACGGCCACCTGTACAAGGGCTACAAGCCGGTGCACTGGTGCCTGGACTGCCGTTCGGCGCTCGCCGAAGCCGAGGTCGAGTACGAAGAACGCACGTCGCCGTCGATCGACGTCAGGTTCGAGGCAGTCGACGGGGCCGACCTCGCCCGGCGTTTCGGAATCCAGGCATTGCCGCTGGGTCGCGCCAGCATCGTGATCTGGACCACGACCCCCTGGACGCTGCCGGCCAACCAGGCTGTGGCGGTGCACCCGGAATACGAGTACTCGTTGCTGCGCGTCAGCCACACGCCGCAGCTCGATGACGTCCACAGCGGTGTCGAGACACTGCTGGTCGCGAGCGAGCTGGCGCCGGCCGTGATCAAGCGTGCGGGCATCGCCATGTCGCAGGAAATCGGCCGCGTGAAAGGCGCAGAGCTCGAGCACCTGCGCGTGCGGCATCCGTTCTACGATCGCGTCGTGCCCGTGATCCTCGGCGAGCACGTAACCCTCGACAGCGGCACCGGCGCCGTGCACACCGCGCCGGGACACGGCCAGGAAGACTTCATCGTCGGCAAGAAGTACGGGCTGGAGGTCGACAACCCGGTCGGCAGCGACGGCCGCTTCCTGCCGGCCACGCCGATCTTTGCCGGCGAGAAGGTGTTCGAGGCCAACAAGCACGTGGTCGAGGTACTGCGCGAAAGCGGCGCGCTGCTCCACCACGAGGCGTACCAGCACAGCTACCCGCACTGCTGGCGCCACAAGACACCGGTGATTTTCCGCGCGACGCCGCAATGGTTCATCAGCATGGAGCAGGCCGGGCTGCGCGCCGCGGCACTCGCTGAGATCGGCAAGGTCGAGTGGACGCCGGGCTGGGGCGAGCAGCGCATCTACAGCATGATCGCGGGCCGTCCCGACTGGTGCATCTCGCGCCAGCGCATGTGGGGCGTGCCGCTGTCGCTGTTCACGCACAAGGACACGGGCGAACTGCATCCGCGCACGCCGGAGCTCGTCGACCAGGTGGCCGAACTCGTGGCCCGTGACGGTATCGATGCCTGGTTCGAGCTCGATCCGGCCACGCTGCTCGGCGTCGACGCGCCGACTTACGAGAAAGTCACTGACATCATGGACGTCTGGGTCGACTCGGGTGTGTCCCATCACTGCGTCTCGCAAAGCCGGCCCGAGATCCGCACGCCGGCCGACCTCTATCTCGAGGGCTCCGACCAGCATCGCGGCTGGTTCCACAGCTCGCTGCTGACCTCGGTGGCACAGAAGGGCCACGCGCCCTACAAGGGCGTGCTCACCCACGGTTTTACCGTGGACGAGAAGGGCCGCAAGATGTCCAAGTCGCTCGGCAACGTCGTGCTGCCGCAGAAGGTGATGAGCACGCTCGGCGCCGACGTGCTGCGACTCTGGGTGGCAGCCACCGACTACGCCAACGAGATCAGCGTTTCCGACGAGATCCTCAAGCGCACGTCGGATTCGTATCGCCGCATCCGCAACACCGTCCGCTTCCTGCTGGGCAACCTGGCGGGATTCGATCCCGCGCGCGATGCGGTGCCGGTCGAGCAGATGGTCGAACTCGACCGCTGGGCGCTCGCGCGCACGCGCGAACTGCAGGACGAAATCATCGCCGCCTATCGCAGCTATGACTTCCACGTGATCTACCAGAAGCTGCACAACTTCTGCGTGGTCGACCTGGGCGGCTTCTACCTCGACGTGCTGAAGGATCGCCTGTACACCACGCCGGCCGCAGGGCACCCGCGGCGCTCGGCGCAGACGGCCATGTACTGGATCGCCGAGGCGATGGTGCGCTGGCTGGCGCCGATCCTGTCGTTCACCGCCGAGGAAATCTGGGCGTTCATGCCGGGCAAACGGGCCGAATCGGTGTTCTTCACGACCTGGGCGGACATCCCGGCCACCGCCCACCTGGCGCAACCGGTCGACTGGCCGAAGGTGCTGGAGGCGCGCGCTGCAGTCCTGCGCGAGCTCGAGACACTGCGCGTCGCGAACCAGATTGGCGCGCCGCTCGACGCGGACGTCACGCTGTACGGCACGCCCGACTGGACGGCGGCCCTGCAGCCGCTGGGCGAGGAGTTGCGCTTCGTGCTGATCACGTCGACCGCCGAGGTGGTCGACGCGGCGGCAAGGCCTGCCGATGCCATCGCTGCCGTTGGCGAAGGCAGCAGCGGCCTGTGGCTGCACGTGCGCCGATCGGCAGCCGCCAAGTGCGCACGCTGCTGGCACAAGCGGGCCGACGTGGGTACCGTGGCAGCCCACCCGGAACTGTGCGGGCGCTGCGTGGTCAATCTCGACGGCCCCGGCGAGTCACGCCAGCACGCCTGACAGCAGAGCCCAAGGACGCGATGACCACACCCGACACGCCGAAGCCCCCAGGCACGACCCACGCGACCAGCGCGGCCTCGTCCGCACTGGCCTCCCTTGCCAGCCTGCGCAGCCAGCGCACGCACCCGGCGGCCTGGCTGTGGCTGTCGGCTTTCGTCATCGGCTTCGACCAGGTCACCAAGTTCCTGGCAACGCGCTTCCTCGAGCTCTACGAGCGCGTCGAGGTGCTGCCCGTGCTCGACTTCACGTTGCTGCACAACACCGGCGCCGCGTTCTCGATCCTGGCCAACGCGTCGGGCTGGCAGCGCGGTTTTTTCGTCACGCTGGGCCTCGTCGTGAGCGCGGCGCTGGTCGTGTGGCTGTGGCGGCTGCCGCGCGGCGAGAAGTTCCTGCCGCTCGCGCTGGCGCTGATCGTCGGCGGCGCCATCGGCAACGTGATCGACCGCATCTTGCACGGCTACGTCATCGACTTCATCCACGCGCACTGGGGCGGGGCGTACTTCCCGGCCTTCAACATCGCTGACAGCGCGATCACGATCGGTGCGGCGCTGATGATCCTCGACGCCTTTCGCGAGCGTCACTGACCGTGCAGATCCTGCTCGCCAATCCCCGCGGGTTCTGCGCCGGAGTCGACCGGGCGATCGACATCGTCGAGCGCGCGCTGGAGCTGTTCGGCGCGCCGATCTACGTGCGGCACGAGGTCGTGCACAACAAGTTCGTGGTCGACCGGCTGCGCGGTCTCGGGCGCCGTGTTCGTCGAGGAACTCGACGAGGTGCCCGACGGCGCCACGGTGATCTTCAGCGCGCACGGCGTGTCGAAGGCCGTGCAGGCCGAGGCCAGGCGGCGCGAGTTGCGCGTGTTCGATGCGACGTGTCCGCTGGTCACCAAGGTGCACATGGAGGTCTCGCGCTACGGGCGCGACGGCCGCGACGTGATCCTGATCGGGCACGAGGGCCATCCGGAAGTGGAGGGCACCATGGGGCAGTTCGATACAACCCAGGGCGGCCGCATCTGCCTCGTCGAAGACGTCGCGGACGTCGAGCAACTGCACGTGCGCGATCCGTCACGCGTGGGCGTGGTCACGCAGACCACGCTTTCCGTGGACGATACGGCCGAGGTGCTCGAGGCGCTGCAGCGCAAGTTCCCGACGCTGTCGACGCCGCGCAAGGAAGACATCTGCTACGCGACGCAGAACCGGCAGGACGCGGTCAAGAAGCTGGTCGCGACGTGCGACGTGATGGTCGTCGTCGGTTCGGCGTCCAGTTCCAATTCCAATCGCCTGCGCGAGATCGCCGAGAAGGCCGGCATTCCCGGCTACCTCGTCGATGGGCCCGACGACCTGCGCAGCCGAGTGGTTCGCGGACAAGAGTGCCGTGGGCGTCACGGCCGGGGCCTCGGCGCCGGAATTGCTGGTGCAGCGCGTCGTGGCGCGGCTGCGGGAGTGGGGCGGCCAGGGCGCCGCCGAGGTGGAAGGTCGCGCAGAGCACGTCGTGTTTGCGCTGCCGCGTGAACTGCGGACCACCAAGGCCAAGGCGGACGACGCGCCGGCCTGAGTTCGCTGCGCTGCGCGCCTCACCGCGACCAGCAATCGTGATGCGTTGCAGTGCGCGCGCCGGCGGCATCGAGGCCGAACTGCGCACAGTGCGCGTCGTGCACCTGCTTTCCTATGGCAATCGCGGTCGCGGTGAAGGTGCTGGCATCTGCTGCATCGATGGTGATGGCGTAGTTTCCGCCGTCCGTGACGGCGCTCGATCCAAGGCCGGCCGGCGGGACGGCTGTGAGTTGCGTCGTGTACTCGCGGTGATGAAGGTAATGGGCTTCCTGCCCCGCGGCCACCGCCAGCAGCGCCGATCGTGCCTCCACGCGGTTGGCCCGCAGCAGGTAGGCGCGATAGCCCGGCAACGCCGCCAGCGTGAGAATCGCCGCGATGGCGACCACGACGAGCAGTTCGAGCAGTGACATGCCCGCGGCGCCGGCGCGGACAGGTAATTGCGGCTGCCCGCAGCGCCATGACGCTCGTCGATTCATTCCGCTTCCGCTTCGAACCATGAAGTGCGGATGGGCGGGGGATAGGGCTGCGCGGCACAGGAGCCGTCGCCCGGAGCACACGTGGCAGGGCCGCCCGTCCAGCCCGTCGGACGCAACACCTTGAAGTTCTGCAGCAGCGTGCTCCTGGCGCCACGCGCGCTGAAGCCGGTCGCCTCGATCACGAAGTGGAACGCCTCGAGGAGCGCAGCCGGGTCGGTCGGCGGCAGTCCACTGGGGGTCGACCCGGCGAAGTGCAGGCGATAGGCGTAGCTGTCTCCTGCCGCGTCCGGTACGGGCACCGAGCCGCCCGTTGCAGGCACGGTCCGTGGCGCGGCGAGCGTAGCTGAGGTGGCAAGGTCTGGCGCTCGCAGTGCCTGCTCGATGCCGTACTCGGCCGCCTGGAATGAACGTTCGCGCAGTTCGACGTTGACGGCGATGCGCTGCTCGACGAGCGCCGCTGTAAACCCGGCGACGGCCAGTATCGCGAACACGGTGAGCAGCAGCAGGCAGGTGGCGAGCGCAAATCCCTGCGCGTGCCGCACGAGCGCGGCGTTGGCGGTGGGTGAGGGCGGCGGCGTTGTGCTCACGGACGTGCGTTCCGGACATGGATCGTCTTCGTGACGAGCATGCGGGCGAAGCCATCGTTGCTCGCCGGCCAGGTGCGATCCGCATAGCTCGATGCCGCGAATGCAGCCGTCGCACCGGCGCGCTCCACGCTGCGCAGCCGCAACCAGAGCCGCACGCAGACGGCGCGTGCGCCGGCCGGCAATGCTTCCGGTTCGAAGTAGCTGTCGATGGCGCCGTCACCATCCACGTCCGCGCCAATGCGAAACTGCAGGTCTTCGACGCCGGGGGCGATTTCCTCGTCGCCGATGCCGGGTCCGCCGGTGAGCAGCTTGCGTCGCAGTGCCGGTATCGACCAGCCCACGCTCGACTCGGCGCTGACGTAGTACGCGTGCACCAGCAGGCTGCGCAACTCCGACGGCGGGCCCATGCCGGGCGCGGCAGCCAGCGGGAACCCCGCCGGAATCGCATTGCCGGTGTCCTGCGGCACGAACAGCCGCGCCTGGTCGCGCGACGAGATCAGCAGCACTTCATCCCGCACGGGAGACGGTACGGTGTTGCTCGTCAGCGCGATTTCGCGCGCACTGGCGCGGCGCACGACGAGCACGTCCGCTCCGGGCTGCGCGCCTCCCGCGCTCGGCGCGCAATTGGCGACGGCCAGGTAACGATTGTTGGTGCCGGCTATGGGGTTGGCGACGTCGGTGGCCCACGGCGCGCCACCGCACCGCGCCGGGAAGGTGAATGCGGGATGGGTGGAGACGTTCTCATGACCTTGCGCCAGGCCCCAGAACCCTGCCATGCGCACGTCGGATTCGATCACGGCCAGCGCCTGGCGCGCGGTTTCGTGCATGCGCGCATGCGTGTCGAGCACGCGCAATGCCGCGCTGGTTCGCGCATGCAGTACCACGGCGGCAGCGATTACGAACAGGCCCAGCGCGAGTGCCGTCAGCGCCTCGACCAGCCCGCAGCCAGTACTGAGTCGTCGATGGCGCGTGCGTCCGTTGCCAGCGTGCCATCGCTAGACCTGCACCTGCAGCGTGAAGGCGTCGCGGCCCGTCGTGCCTGGCGACGCCCAGCGAATCGAGACCGTGTAAAGGTGCGCGCCGGTGCCGACGACGCTCGTCACAATGAGGCTTGCTTCGGCTCCCGGCAGCGCGCTCGTCACCTCTCCGTGCCACTCGGTGAGATCACACGCTGCGCGCGTGGCCGCATCGAACGGCAGCGACAATTCGCAGGTGGGCAATGGCGAGGGCGTGGCGGCGTCAGGGTCGAGTGCATAGGCCGCGCCGGCACCGGAATTCGAGCGGATGCGCTCAGTCATGCTCGCCGCCAACGTCGCCGCCGTGGCCCGCTGGGCTGCGTCGCGCTCCGTCTGCAGGGCGGAGACCAGCAGGGCGGCGTGTCCGAGCAGGCCCACTGCCAGCAGGGCCGCGGCGACGAGCACCTCGGTCAGGGCGAAGCCGTCGCCGTGGCGGTGCCGCACGCGGCCCATTCAGTTGCACACCAGCGGATCGCCCGCGGCCGTAAGCGCTGCGATGCGCGGTCGCCCCGGCTGGCTCACGATCACCGCGCGTGCGGCGGTGTCGCCGCGTGCATCGCAGAAGGTGTACGTCGCGGTGACGCCGGCCTGGCCGAACGACCGGAACGACAGTGTCGTGCGATTGCCTCGTAATCGGCCGCCACGCCATGGCGGATACACCTGCACCAGTGGCTCGCCGACGTCGCGCACTGCGGGTGAGTCACGGTCCCGGTTCTCGAAGAGCACCCAGCCGGCCTCCCACCCGGTGTCCGTTGCTGCGCAGGTGGCCGCGTCGTCGCTGGGGCACAGGCTGACGATGGCGTTGCGCTTCATCGCCTCGGAGCGCGCCAGGTGGATGGACTGGACGAAGCGGTCGACCTGCCGCGAGCGCTCGGCGTCGAGTTGCAGGGTGCGGAACGAAGGCACGCTGAACCCCGTCACGACCCCCAGCAGCGCGATGGCGACCAGCAACTCGGTCAGGGAGAATCCGGCCTGGCTCGGAAGGGGAGTGAGCGTGGGCTCGAGGGACATGGCACGTGCGCTGCTGCGGGGTGAGGCCTGCAGCGTGCTTGCGCGCGAACCCGCGCGACAGCCGAATTAATGGCTGTTTTTCATGGTTTCACAGACGGACTGGACCGCGGTGCGCGCGGCCTCTCAGTGGCTGGTCAACGTGCCCAGCAATCAGTGACGGCAACGTTGCCGCTGTCCTTGGCCGTTTTCGCACCGGTCTCGTCGATGGAAAAAATATCGCAATGCGTGTCGTCGGCCTGGCCTCCTGCCGCGGTGGCCGTCGCCGTGAAACCGTCGGCGTCGGCTGCCGCGATCGCAATCGTGTAATAGCCGTTCTCGGTCGTCGCCCCCAGGCCCAGCCCGTCCGGCGGCGCAGACGGCCAGATCCGTCGTGTACGTGTTGTTCTGCAGGTAAAACTTTTCCTGGGCCGCTGCCAGGTTAAGCAACGCCGCCTTGGCTTCAACCCGGTGCGATCGCAGCTGGAATTGCCGGTAGCTGGGGAGCGCGACGGTGGCGAGCAGCGCGACGATCGCCACCACGACGACCAGCTCGATCAGGGTCACGCCTCGCATCTTTTTTCGCATCGGATCGCTCCTTCAGGGTATCGGGCAGGGACGCCGGGCCTGCCCGGCGTCCCTGGCCTGCTCAGTTCGAACCGCGCTGTTCCCAATAGGTTCTCACCGGTGGGTTGGTGAGGCCAGTACCGCAGTTCTCCAGGCCGACGAGGCAGATCGGCGGCACCGCGGGCGGGTTCGGGTTGTCTTCGTCAGCATCGGGAGTCGGGAACACGAAGATTGCTTCCGGGGCGATGCTGCCCTGGGCCAGTTCCTTGAACCGATCGCTGATGTCGCTCGGCGGGGAGGTGGGATCGCTGAAATTCACCACCGGCTTGCCGGTCGCTGCGTCCACGACATAGAGCCGGTTCAGGCCGACGGTCGCAACGCAGTACTCCGGGTTGTAGTCGCGTTCTTGCGGCGAGTACGTCGTGAAGTAAATGCGGTTCTGGAACGTGCGCGACTCCGCCAGGACCTTGTCACCCACGTCCTGCAGGTTCATGCGCCAGCCGACACCACCCGCCGGTATCGTCGGGTTCATGCCGACATCCTCCGGTGACGTCGAGCAGCCGCGTGTCGCCATCCGTGATGATCTGGTGGCACGGCGACGTTTCCGTCGTGCCGCAGGTGGTCTTGTACTGCGCGGTCTGCACCTGCGTGAACACCTTGAAGTCGCGCAGGCTGTAGAAGCGGTTGACGACCGTCACGTCCGTGATCGGCTTTTCGCGGTGTCCCGAGCCGATGCCGACGTTGATGAAGTTGTTCGCACCCACTTTCATCAGCGAGACGTCCGGAGCGTAGAAGAAGCGGCGGTTCTTGGTCGCATCGGTCTTGTCGGAGAGGTCGCCGTTGCCGAGCGAGGCAAAGACCCCGCCCCAGACCAGGTCGGCGGCCGACTGGCCGTTGCGGATGTCGAAGCGCCAGACGCGCCCGCCCATGTCGGCGGCATACATGCGGTCGGCGAAGCCGTCGCCCGACAGGTCGACCACGCGCACGTCGCCGGGGATCGAGTTCGTCATCTTGGCGAGCGACAGCTGCGCGCTGGTGTCCGACGTCGGGCCGGCGCGCCAGATCAGGCTGCCGGTGACGGCGTCCACCATGAAGACCTGGTTGCCGACGCTGTCCGCCACGTAGCCGACCGTGTCCTGGACGATGTCGTAACCGCCGCCGAACACCAGCACCATCTTGTCGGGGTTGCTGCTGGTCCAGGTGCGGTTGACGTTGACCCGCGCGACCGTCGGCGCGGACCAGGTCTGGCCGACGCCCGGCAAGTCGCGACGGTCCGAGGATCCACAGCAGCTTCGGCGCGGTGCGGACCGTCACGTCGAGGCCGATGTAGCTGGAGCCGCCGCGGCGCATGCCGAAGTACAGGTACACCTTGTCCTTCTCGATCTCCTGGATGTCGGGGATGCCGTTGATGTCCGTGCCGTCGGGCTCGATCGTGCCGTTGCCGTTGCGGTCGAGCCGAACCACGCGGACCGCACCGTCCAGGCCGTACGTGCGTGAGGTCACGTCGTCGTTCTCGTACAGCTTCTCGATGCGGTCGAGCATCAGGCGCGGCACGAAGGCCCAGAGTTCCTCACCCGTCTTGGCATTGATCGCCTGCAGGTAGCCGTCGTTCGTCGTCGCGTACAGGGTAAGGTCCGGATCGTCCGCCGGCCCGCCGTAGATGACCGTCGCCGGACGCGAGTGCAGCGGATCGCCCATGTCCTTGCGGGCTTCCGTGATATCGTTGTTGCCGTTCTCGTCGAGGACGTCGTGACCGTACGCCCAGTCCACGAGGTCGCCGACGGGCGGCCGGCCCGACGACCGCCACGTTCGAGACGACGCCGAGCAGCAACAGGTTGGCGAGCGTCAGGTTGCCCGCGTCTTCAACTCGGACAGGTCCTCGGTCAGCGTCCCCGAGTTGGCGGTCAGGTTGCTGTAGATCTTGCGGGTCGCCGGGGTTCTTCAGTTCACCCGCGGCGCCGCCCATCTCGGCGTCGGCGCCGTCCGCCATGTCGGACCAGAAGCTCTGCGAGCCAGTCGCGAAGAAGCCGTTGTTCGGGTCGACCGCCGCATTGTCGTTCACGTCGCGGATCTCGCCGTCCTGCGTGACCCGGTACTTCTTGATGTTGCCGAGCCAGCGATAGGAGGTGGCCGGCTTGAAGACCGACATGTACAGGTAGTTCAGGTTCTGGGTGCGGTTGAACGCGTTCACGGCCACCGTCGGCGACGTGAACGTCGTCGTCTGCTCGAGGATCTTGGAGATGATCTCCGAGAAGGCCTCGGTCAGTTCGGCCGTGTCGGCGGCCGCGTAGTACTTGCCGCCGCCGCGCTGCGCCACCTTCTCGAGGAACGCGGTGCCGGACGCCACGTCGTCGCCGAAGCCGATCCAGTAGCTGGTGACGTTCTGCACGCCCGGCCGGTCCGCGCGCAGGTCCGATTCGTTCAGCCACTTGGCCAGGTCGTCGGTGCACTTGCCGTTGCCCTCGGTGCCGTCGCACTTGGCACTGCCGGTCATCCTTGGCGAAGTCGGGCAGGCCCTCGATGCGCGTGTTCGCCTCGTTGTCCTGCGTCGGCAGGCCGTCCGTCAGGAAGACGATGTAGTTCTTCTGGCAGTCCTGGTCCGCCGGCGAGTCGTACAGGGTCTTGTCCGAGGCGTTGCGCGAAGCGGTGACGCTCGGCGTGTCGCCGTTGGGGGTGCTGGTGAACTTGTCGGACTTGCTGAAGGCGCGTTCGGGTAGCGCCGGGAACAGGTCTGGTCCGCGCCGCCGCCGAAGTACACCTTGTCGCCGCGGAAGTACTGCGTGGCTTCGTAGAGCGTCTCGGACAGCGGGGTCCAGCCGGCAGCGTTCCAGGAGTTGATCTCCGTCTTCATCGCGGCGCGGTTGTCTTCGATCCTGCCCATCTCCTTCACGACCATGCCGCCCTGCGCCGCGGCGTCGTTGTCGCTGCCCGTGTCGTTGCTGTAGCGCATCAGGCCGACGTTGACGTTGTCGTCGAGGTTGGTCAGCAGCGTGGTCAGCACCTCCTGCATGATCTCCAGGCGGGTGCGCGTGATGGTGGAACTCGCCTTCCAGTTGAGGTAGTTGCCGGAATAGAACGTGATCGGCTCACCGCGGCTCCAGTCGATCTTGTTGGCGAGATTGCTGGACCACGGGCCGTTGGTCGAGCCGTCGGCGGCATACTTCTTCGTCGACGCATCGGTCTGGCCGTGCAGGCCCTCATCCGCCGCGCACTCGATCCAGCTGCTGTCGTCGCCGGCCGAGAGCGCTTCCCAGCGATTCCTGCTCGACCGCCAGCGCGCGGCTTTCGCGACATACGCGATGCCCGACGACGTCAGGTTCGGCTGGGCTGCATTGCAGGTGAATACAGTCGCGTTGACGTACTGATCGGTGCTGCAGCTTGGGTACCTTGTTGTCGTCCGACCAGTAGATCCGGTCCGTCCGGCACGAGCCGCTGTAGGTGTCGGCCGGGTTGAAGGACACCTGGGTCGTCACGTTCGTGTCCATGCTGCCCGACGTGTCCATGATGAACAGGATGTTGGGACGTGACGGCGCCGCCGCGACGGCCGCGCCGACGAACAGTTCGGTGTCGTCGGCCCCGGCAGGAGCACTGGACAGCAGCACGACGGCCGCGGCAGCGGCCAGCGTGGCCAGCGATCGCATCCTGGAGGTCGTCATGACTTGGTCCTCGGTTCGTTGGCGCCGCGCTGCGAGGCCCTGGCGGGCTGTTTCGCGGGCACGTCGGCGGCGTCGAGCTGCGTCCGCAGGATCGAGGCGCGTGACGCGCTGGGTCTTCGTCTCGTAGGACACGTCGAAGGGTGTTGGCGCCCCGCGCCGCGTACTTGCGCAGCGTCGCGAGCGGCACCGGATCGCCGGCCGACGAAATACTCGGCTGCTTGCGTCGAGTCTCAGGTGGAGCATGTTGCAGCCCGCGCAGGGGGTGATGCTCCACGTGCCGGACGCCGAGCTGGGCACGGACAGGGAAATCCGTGCTCGATTCGATGCCGGTGTACAGGACCTTCTCGGCCTGGCTCCAGGCTGCCGGGTGCCGCGCCGCACAGGCGATGGTGGCAATCAGCGCTTTCTTGAACATGTTGTTCTCTCTCCGGTGGCGGTGCGGTGTTCAGCCGCCGCTCGGTCCGACGATGTAGAAGCTCTGTCGATGTTCCGACTGCGCGCCGCGATCCGACGTGCCGAAACTGTCGACGACGAAGTGATAGGCCTCGAAGCCCGTGCCGATGCTGTAGCCGCCGCTGGGGACGGGTGTCTGGCCGGACTGGAGGTCGAAACGCATGAAGTACTCGCACTGCTGCGCGTCGCGTCGGCGTCGTCGACCTCCGGGCAGTTCGCGATCGGCTGGCCCGTCCCGCGCGTCGGCACCGGACGGAGTGCCGCCACGTTGTCGTAGGTGCCGATCGGCACGTTGGTGTCATAGATGCCGGCAGCGAGCGCCTGCTCGATGCCCGCATCGGCGGCCTGGAACGAGCGCTCCTGGTACTGCGCGTTGCCGGCCATCAGCAGTTCGAGCGAGGCGGTGGTCATGCCGGAGATGGCCAGCAGCGTCAGGACGAGCAGCAGGATGAGTCCGACGACGAGAGCGGCGCCCGCTTCGCCTCGCGGCGCCAGCCGGACGGAGCGGCGAGCGTTGGCAGGTCGTCATGCGCGTGTGTTCCGGATGTGGATCGTCTTGGTGAGGAGGATGCGCCGGTAGTTGTCGTCAGGCGTCACCACGGCGGCCATGTCGGCGTACTGGAAGCCGGTATCGTTGACGTAACCGATCTCGCGCTCCTCTGCGCGGATGCGCAGCCAGATCGTCGCCGAGACCACGACGCCATTCGCCGGCACCGCACCCGGGTTCACGTACTGGTCGATGTTCGTGTCGCCGTTCGTGTCGACGCCCAGGCGCACCTGCAGGTCTTCGACGCCCGGGACGATCTCCTCGTCGATGAAGGCGTTGCCGGCGGCGCCGCTCGCGTTGGCGAACCGCTTGCGGCGGAGCGACGGCACGTCGTTGCGGTTGGTCGAGCGCGACGACACGTAGTAGACGTGCGCCTCGAGTTCGCGGGACTGGGAGGCGGGGGGCAGGTAGTCCGCCGGGATGCAGCGCCTGGTCGGTGGGATCGGTGCAGGCCGGTACGAACAGCGTGCCCCGGATCCGGCTGGTCTGCAGGTAGATCCGGTTCGCGTCCAGGGCGGCCGGCTGCGTCGCGTTCGCGCGACGTATCCACAGCGTGTCGGTGCCGGCCAGGTAATTGTTGGCCGCGCAGGTCAGCGCATAGGAGTTGTTCGAGCCGCCGACGTACTCGTCCAGGTTGAGCACGAAATAGTTGCTCGGCGCGGTCGACTGTGCCGCAGACAGCGGCGTTCGCTTGCTGCGTCGCGTTGAAGTCGGCGGGCGGCGGCTGCCCGATCGGCGCGCGATTGACGATGTAGTCGGCGCGATTGCTCATGCCCCAGAAGTTCGCCATGCGGACGTCGGTCTCGACCACGTCCATGGCGAGCCGGCCGATTTCCTGCAGGCGCGCGACGCTCTCGGCGGTGCGATACGTGCTGCGGCTCTGGCTGAACACCGTGACCGCGCCGAGGATCAGGAACAACCCGATCACCATGGCCACCATGAGTTCGATGAGGCTCACGCCGAACTGGCGCATTCGATTCGTGCTTGCGTTCACGGCGCGCGTCCTCAGATCTCGATCCGTAGCTGGTAAGTCACGGGATCGTCCTGGCCAAGTTCGTCCCAGCTGACACCGACGACGTACGCCGCCGGCGTCGTCGCCGTTCGGCGCGGTATAGGTGACGTCCGCGGTGCCTCCCGGCAATTGCGCCGCAATCTGGTTCGTCCAGTCGGTGAGGTCGGCGATGGCGATGGCATTGCCGCCGGCCGCCGGATCGCAGGGACTGCCGCAGGCGTAGGCAGCGGCAGGATTGCGGTTGGACCGCATGCGGTCCCCGATATCGGTGGCCAGGTTCACGGCCTGCGTGCGGTAAGAGCGAAGTGCGGTTGGCGCGCAGGGTTTCGACGTAGAGCGCGGCAATGCCGAGCAGGCCGACGGACAGGACGATCAGGGCGACCATCGCCTCGACCAGCGTGAATCCACGTTGCGACGCAATGCGGCTGAACCGGCGCGGTTGCGGGTCATGGGCAGCCTCCAAAGGCGGTGACCGTGGCCTTGGTGCGGAACACCGACGGCCGCCCGGTCGGCAGGACCTCGATCGCTCGCGCAGCGGAGTCGCCGCCGGCGCTGGTCACGTTGCCGCGCACGTCGCACAGCACGAAGCGGTTGACGTTCTCCGTCTCGATGACGGGGAAGCCGGTCGGCAGGAAGATCGCCCGGATCTCGTCGGCGTCCGTAACGACCGTGATGCTCTCCGGCAGACTGCGCGATCCCGCAGGATCACCTCGGCGCCGTCGACCTCGCCGTTGCCGTCCGTCGCCGCGAGCGATCGCCGGGTCCTCGTCGTCGACGAAGATGATCCAGCGATTGAAGGGGTCGGTATCGTCCGCGTCGCACGCTGCCCCGTCCTGCGACTTGCACAGGGTAATCGGGACCCGGCGCTTGACGGCCTCGGAGCGGGCGAAGTTGAAGTCCGAGATGATGTCGTTCGCGGACGCGGACATGCGGCTGTTGCGGACGAATTCCTGCATGTTCGGCAGGCCGATGCCAGCAGCACCGCCAGCAGGGTGATGGCGAACATCAGTTCGATCAGGGTGAAACCGGATTGCTTGGCTGTTGCATCTTGAACAGGAAGCATAGGTCGCCGCGCTCTCCCTGAAACCGTGCCCCGACGGGCGGTCCGCCGCCCACGACGAGCGGCGAACTATTTGACTATGTGCAGACCCAGGGCCCGCCCGATGCGCTGCGGCTGGAAATCCGCGGCCGTCCGGTCTGGCTGATGATCACGCGCGCGCGGCCCGTGAGCCGCGGTCGTCGCAGAACGTGACGGTCGCGGGACGGCCCGAATGGACGGAAGGATAGGGTGCTGCGATTGGACGTAATGTGACCTGCGTCCCACGGTTCGTTGCCTGCCACGGCGACATTGCGGTCTTGCCACGAAACACACGGGTTTGTGCGGATTCAGGGTCGACCGCCCCCTACCTTTATAATCAGTCCACTTTTTCTGACTCCCCGGACCAAGCCCGTGAATGCAGTCAGCAGTCTTCTCGAACGACACGGCATCCGCCCGACCCAGCAGCGCGTCAAGGTTGCGGAGGTGCTGCTGGCGGCCCCAGTGCACCTGACGGCCGAGCAGTTGCTCATCACGCTGCGCGAGTCCCCCAGCCGGGTCTCCAAGGCCACCGTCTACAACACGCTCAAGCTGTTCGTGGACCACGGGCTGGTGCGCCAGATCCACCTGGACCCCGAGCGGTGCGTGTACGACTCACGGATGTCCCCGCACCACCATTTCCAGCACGTCGATACGGGCGAGATGCGCGACATCGACCCCGATGCCCTCGAGCTGGCCCGGCTGCCCCCGCTGCCGTCCGGCACCGAAATCGACGGTGTCGAGGTCGTGATCCGGGTGCGCCGGCCCGCAGGCTGAGTTCGGCTTCCACCCGCCCGGGCGAATCCTTATAATGCGCGCCCCTCCGCGCCGGAGGGGGCTGCGCAGAGCCGACTTAGCTCAGTTGGTAGAGCAACTGATTCGTAATCAGTAGGTCCGCGGTTCGAATCCGCGAGTCGGCACCATTTCCCAGTGAAACACGCACTCGAGTCCACGCTGCTTGGCTTCCTGTACGCGGCGCTGGGTCTCGTGGCGTGGCTGATGCACCGCCTGGGCTGGCGCCGCGAGCTGGTACGCCGCCACCTGGCCCGTTGTCTCCCCGATACCGACGAATCCGGGCGCCGCGACATCGAAGCGGGCTTTTACCGGCACCTCGGGCAGCTGGCCGCCGAATTCCTCGCGCAGCGCTTGCTTTCGCCGGAGGCGCTGGCCGCACGGGTCCGGTTCCGGAATCCAGAGGTCGTCCGGCAGGTCCTGGCGGCGCAGGGCGGGCGGGTGCTGATCCTCTCGTCCCACCACGCCAACTGGGAATGGCTGCTGGCGCGCTGCTCCAGCGCATTCGACGAGCCGCTCACCGCCGCCTACAAGCCGACGCGCCGCGAAACTGTCGACCGCGTGCTGCGGGGCTGGCGCGAGCGCTTCGGTTGCCGGATGGTGAAGGCGAAGGACCTGGTGCCACACCTGCTCGAACAGCGCGGCAAGGTGCGGCTGCTGGCCATGCTGGCCGACCAGTCGCCGCCCGCCCGGACCGAGCAGCAGGCCTGGATCGAGTTCTTCGGCCAGCCCACTTCGTTCTACCGCGGCCCGGGCTGGATCGGTGCCAAGCTGGGGTACGCCGTGTACCTTGCAGCGATGCATCGCGAACGGCGTGGACACTACGTGGTGGAATTCATCGAGCTGGCGCCCGCCGGCGCGCGGCTCGGGCCCGAGCAGATCCTCGCGGCCTACTGCAGCACGCTGGAGCAGCACGTTCGGCGTTACCCCGAGCAGTACTTCTGGGCGTACAACCGCTGGAAGCGGGAGAAGCCCTTGTATGGCTGAGGCTGCGCCCCTGGCTCACGGCGACAGCCGGCGCGTGCCGGAGACGTTCGGCCTGCGGCTGCGTTACGCGGTGGCCGCACTGGTGTTCTTCCTGGGCTATCGCGTGTTCGGGCTGCGCCGCGAGGTGATACGCGGCAACCTGGCGCGATCGTTGCCGGATTCAACGGACGCCGAGCGCAACCGGGTGCGGGTGGATTTCGTGCGGCGCCAGTCCGAACTGCTGGCCGAACTCGATTACTCGCGCGTGCTGACGGCGGAAGAACTGCGCCAGCGTGTTCGCGTCATCGACCCCGCGGGCGTGCTCGCGGCCAGCGATCGGATCGTGCTGGTCGCGGGACACCAGTGCAATTTTGAATGGCTGCTGCTGCGCATGTCGCTGGAAATGGGCTCGACCATGGTCTGCGTCTACAAGCAGATGAAATCGAGCTGGGCAGAAAACTATTTCGGCGCGATACGCTCGAAATTCGGCGCCGTCCTGCTGCCCTCGACCCAGATCCGGCAGCAGTTGCGCTCGATCCGCACTGCGCGCGCGTTCGGGCTCGTGGCCGACCAGGTGCCGCGGACCAGCCCGGAACGGCACTGGACCCGCTTCCTGCACCAGGACACGGCGTTCTTCATGGGACCGGAGCGAATGGCCCGCCTGCTGCGGGCCCGCACCGTCTACCTGTCGATGCGGCGCAGCGGCCGCGGACTGTACGAAGTGGTCATCGAGCCGCTGACGGCGGCAGGCGAGCGGCTCGCCGACGGCCAGACGACGGAGCGCTACGCCCGCGTGCTCGAGCGCGACATCAACGCCGATCCCGCCGGCTGGTGGTGGTCGCACAAGCGGTGGAAGAAGCTGGAAGGGGATAGGGGAAGGGACTAGGGGCTAGGGGTTAGTCAGGATGAGCCACTGCAATATCAGGTTCGTCTGCACCTCCGACTAGCCCCTAACCCCTAGCCCCTAACCCCTTCCTTCGAGTTTCTCCTCCAGCCGCTTCGCCAGCATGGAGATCGTGGGGTAGTCAAACAGCTCGGTGAGATCGACCGCGCCGGGATACGCCTCGTCGATCTTTTCGTGGATCTGGATCAGCGTCAGCGAACTCGCGCCGACGTCGAACAGGTTGTCGTCGACGTCGACATGCTTGCCCGGCATCGCGTCGTCGACGATGGCCTTGAGCTGGGCTTCGATGCGTCCTTTCGCGGCGCGGCCGTGGCCGTGCGCCGCGGCCCACGCGGCGTCGAACTCGGCCAGTTCAGCGTCGAACTCGCCTTCTTCGAACGCCTGGGCCAGGGCGCTGCGCTGCAGCTTGCCGCTGGTCGTCTTCGGGATGCGCTTGACCGGCACCACGCGCGCCACTTCGACGCCCGCATGTTCGTTGATCGAGTGCATCGCCTTCGTCGCGAGCGGGATGAAATCGGCCATGTCGCCTCGATGCAGCACGAACAGCACCAGCTCGTCCATGGGCGAGGAGGGCGTGCGTGCACCGGCTGCGACGACCTTGCCGAGCTCGAGCCCCGGCTCAACCTGCAGTACCGATTCGAGGTCGTGCGGATAGTAGTTCTGGCCGTTGACGAAGATGATTTCCTTCGACCGCCCCGTCACGTAAAGCTCGCCGTCGAGCAGCAACGCGAGGTCGCCCGTGCGCAGCCAGCCGTCCGGGGTGAGCGCGGCCGCGTTCGCCTCCGGGTTCTGGAAGTAGCCGCGCGTCACGTTGTCGCCACGCATGAGCAGGTGGCCCACGGTGCCCGCAGGCACGACCGCGCCCTGGTCGTCGACCAGTTGCACCTCGGTGAACGGAATCGGCTTGCCCTCGCACATCAGCTTGAGCGCGGTCGGATCGGACGGCTCGACCTGCCGCGCGGCAGTGCCGACGCCGAGCGAACGGCGGTCGACCGTGATGTAGCGATAAAGCGTGTCGATCGCGGGAAAAGCCACGGCGAGCGACGCTTCGGCCAGCCCGTAGACCGGGTACATCGCCGTGCGACGCAGCCCGTAGGGCGCGAGACGGTCGAGGAACTCCTCGGCCAGTTCGACCGAAATCGGCTCGGCGCCGTTGAAGATCAGGCGCACGCTCGAGAGGTCGTGGTCCTCGAGCGTCTTGTCGCCGAGCGCGCGCAGGCAATGGCGATAGCCGAAGTTGGGAGAGCAGGTGATGGTCACGCGCTTCTGGCTCGACCACTTGAGCCACAGCAGGGCGCGGCGGACGAACAGGTCGGTGGGCATCAGGTGCTGGCGGACGCCCGCGTACATCATGATCAGGTGGAAGCCGATGAGGCCCATGTCGTGCGTGAGCGGCATCCAGCTCAGCGAGACGTCGTCGGGGCAGAAACCGGCCGCCTGCCGCGCGCCTTCGGCATTGGCGAGGATGTTGCGGTGGGTGAGCACGACGCCCTTGGGCTCGCTGGTCGAGCCCGACGAGAACTGGATGAACGCGGTCTGGTGGGCGTCGAGGACGGCGGGGGTGCCGGGTCGCGAGATGTCGTCGAGCGAGTCCACCAGGAACGTGCGCGCGCTGAGGGCATTCCACCCGGTCGCGGCGTCCGGCGTCGCGGCGAACGTCGCCAGGCGATCGCGCAGCTTCTGGTCGGTGTAGAGATAGGGGTTGCCCAGCTGGCGCGCGATGCGCAGCAGCTTGTGCTTGTGTTCATCGCTGATGCCCACGGCGACAGGCACGGGCACGATGCCGCCGTAGAGGCAGGCCCAGTAGGCGTCGATGAACTGCTCGTTGCTCGCGACGTGCAGGATGACGTGATCGCCGGGCTGCGCGCCGATGCGCTGCAGGTGGAAAAGGATGCCCAGTGCCCGCCGGCGCAATTCAGCCAGCTGCAGGGTCTTCTCGGCCCCTTCGCCTTCCAGGTAGACGATCGCGCCGCCGCCGAGCGCGCGGTCGTCGAGCATGTCGGGCAGCGTCTGGTACTTGATCATCGCGGTAGGTAACCTCGGGGGCGCGGCGCGGCGGCCGCGCGAAGCAGCGGAAACGATGGGCGCAGCGATTGTACTTCACGCCTCGTTGCTGGCGCTGCCACCCCAGCCGGCGTGGCAGGAGCCGCTGCTGCAGTCCCTGCCGTACGCGCGCCGGCTGCTGCTCACCAGCCGCACCGAACCGGAACGACGCGCGAGTCTCGCCGGGCTGGCGCTCGCGCTGCTCGCCGCAGAGCGAATCACGGGACGGCCATTCGCGCCGCGGGCATTGCGGTGGTCGCCGGAGGGCCGTCCAGCGCTGCTCGATGGACCAGGGATCAGCCTGAGTCACTCCGGGACGCGGGTGGCGTGTTGCGCCCAGGCAGGAGCGGGCTGCGGCATCGACATCGAAGACCTGCCTGCGACCGCAGACACCGCTACGGAGCAGAAGCTACGGCGCTGGACCGCGACCGAGGCGGTGCTCAAGGCGACGGGCCTGGGTTTGCGTGCCGCGAACGAGGTGGCGGTCGATGACGCGATCGCCTGGGGCAGCGTACGCGGTGAGCGATACGCATTGCAGGCCCTTGAGGAACTGCCGGGCGTCGTCGGGTACATTGCGTCGGCGTCGCGCTGCGGCTTTGCGCTCGCAGAGATCGACCTGTGCGATGGCGCGACGGCGTCAGCCGCCCTCGAGCGCAGTCTCGGCCTGGCGGCGCAGCTCGAGTAGGCGCTCGCCCAATTGCTGCTGCCAGCCCGCGAGGGCGGCGGCGTCCATGGCGCGACTGACCTTGACGGGTTCGCCGTAGACGATCGCGACGCGACTGAAGGGCAGCGGCACTTCGAATGCGTCCCAGGTCTTGAACGTGAACTTCCATGCATGCGCCACGGCAATCGGCAGGATGGGCTTGCCCGTGATCTGCGACAGCATGATGGCGCCCGGCTTGAACTCGTGCAGCGGGCCGCGCGGACCGTCCGGCGTGATGGCCGGTGAGATCAGCTGCTTGACGATCGTCTCGTAGTAGTCCTGCAGCGCCCGGGCGCCGGTGTGCGTCGACGAGCCGCGAATCACGTGCGCGCCCGCTTTTTCAACCAGCATCGCGGGCGCGGTGCCATCGATGGACGGCGACACGAGGAAGCCGACCTTGAGGCCCGCTGCCTGCAGGTCGAGCAGCGCGCGTGCGCCGAACAGCACGTGCTGGTGCCAGTACACGGGAATCAGCGACTTGTGGTCGCGCGCAGCCTGCTCCGCGGCCGCCTTGCCTGCCACGTGCGTCACGCGGCAACTGGCCCACAGTGCGCGCACCAGCCACCAGGCGACCACCACGGCGACCCGATACAGCAGCAGACGCCCGCGCGTCAGCTTGCGCCGCCCGCGAGTCACCTTGCGGTAGAGAGAGTTCTTGAGCGGCGCAGGCTCGGAACCTGCGGTCGATGGTTCTTCAGGCTCTGGGTTCATGCGCTGGAGGCAGGGCTGCGTCGGGCTTCAGACGGCATCCGGGCATTCTGCCTGCTCGAGCTGCAGGGCTGAATGGTCGATCGCGAATTTCTCCGCGATCACGCGCTTGGCTTCGCGGAGCACCCGCGCGCCATCCGCTTCCGGGGCCAGCGCGACGTGCAGCGTAAGCATGACCTGGCCCGAGGTGAGCGACCAGCAATGCACGTCGTGCACGTCCCGTACGCCGGGCACCAGTGCGAGCAAGGTCTGGCGCAGCTCGTCGGTGTCGACCGACTCCGGCGTCTCCTCCATCAGGATCCCGGTGGACTTGCGCAGCAGCGACCAGGCGCTGCGCAGGATCAGCACGGCCACCAGCACCGACAGCAGCGGGTCGATCGGCGTCCAGCCGGTCAGCAGGATCACGCCTGCAGCGAGTATCGCGCCGATGGAGCCGAGCAGGTCGCCGATCACGTGCAGTCGCGCAGCCGAAACGTTCAGGTTGTCCTGGCTGCCCCGGCGCAGGATGGCGTAGACCGCGAGATTCGCTGCCATTCCTGCCAGCGCGACCGCCAGCATCGTCTGGCCGGCGATCGGTTGCGGCTGCGACAGGCGATCGATGGCCTCGAGCAGGATCCAGACGACCACGCCGAACAGCGCCAGGGCATTGACGAAGGCCGCCAGCACCTGCGCGCGGTGATAACCATAGGACCGGCGGGGGTTGGCGGGGCGCAGCGTGAGTCGCGCTGCCAGCCAGGCGAGTGCGAGCGCCGCGGTGTCGGTCAGCATGTGCCCCGCGTCGGCCAGCAGCGCGAGCGAGCCGGAAATGAGCCCGCCCGCGACTTCCAGCGTCATGAAGGTAGCGGTGATCCCCAGGGCCCAGCCGAGACGGCGGCTTTCCGAGGCTTGCAGGTGCGAATGTGCGAGTCGGTCTTGCAAAGGTGTTCAGGTCGGGCGACCACGGCGGCCCCGGAACGGGCGACCGTTTATACTACCCGACGGCCCCCGCCTGCGGCGGCCGGACAAACCACCACTGCAAGGCTGCCGATCGTGACCACAACCCCGTCCCAGGCCGCGCTGCCCGACGTTTCAGTCGTGATACCCGTCTGCAACGAAGACGAGAACGTGCTGCCGCTCGCGCAGGAGATTCACGCGGCGCTCGCCGGCAAGTACGCGTTCGAGCAGATCTTCGTCGATGACGGCAGCACCGACCGGACAGCGGCCAGCGTGCTCGCGGCACGGGCGCAGGGCATGCCGGAGATCCGGTTGCTGCAGCACGTCGTGCGCTCCGGCCAGAGCGCGGCCGTAGCCACTGGCGTGCGGCACGCGCGCGGACGCTGGATCGCGACGCTCGACGGTGACGGGCAGAACGATCCGGCCGATTTCCCGCGCCTGCTCGAGGCACTGCTGCACCCGGCCTCGCCGAAACTCAAGCTCGTGATGGGCAACCGCACCACGCGCCGCGACACCTGGTTACGGCGCGCGTCCTCGCGGGTCGCGAACGGCGTGCGCGGCTGGATCCTGAAAGACGGCACGCCCGACACGGGCTGCGGCATCAAGGTGTTCGAGCGCGACGTCTTCATGCACATGCCACGCTTCAAGAACATGCACCGCTTCATGCCCGCGTTGTTCCAGCGCGAAGGCTGCGAAGTCGTCTCGCTGCCCGTGAATCATCGCGAGCGTACGCGCGGCGAGTCCAAGTACGGTCTCAACAACCGGCTCTGGGTCGGCATCGTCGACCTGTGGGGCTTGAGCTGGCTGATCCGCCGCGCCTCCCCGCGCGTCGAAATCCGCGAGGAGCGCTGGGAGTGAGCCTGTCCGCGGGCGCCGGTGGGCCGCAGGCGTCGCTGCTCGATCGCTGGCTGCGGCCCGGCGCCCACTCGACCCGTGACGTCACGGTCGACCTGCTGTGGCTCATCGGCCTGGGCCTGCTGCTGATGGCCACTGGCCTCGGGCTGCGTGATCCCTGGCCTGCCGACGAGCCGCGCTTCGCGCTGGTTGCGCGCGACATGCTGCGCTCGGGCGACTGGTTGATTCCCCGCGTCGGCGGCGATCTCTACGCCGACAAGCCGCCGGTCTTTTTCTGGCTGATGGCGGCCTCGATGGCCGTGACCGGCTCGGTGCGGAGCGGGTTCCTGCTGCCGTCGTTGCTCGCGGGCCTCGGCGCGACGGTGCTCGTATACGACCTGCTGCGGCGCGTACGCGGCCGCGAGGTCGCCTTCGCCGGCGGTCTCGTCCTGCTGCTCACGTTCCAGTTCGTGTGGCAGTTCCGCCAGGCGCAGATCGACGGCGTGCTGTGCTTCTTCGTCACGCTGAGCCTGTACGGCCTGTTGCGCCACCTGTTCGCAGGCCCGGGCCTTGGCTGGTTCCTGCTGGGCTGGTTTGCCGCTGGATTGGGCGTCATCACCAAGGGCGTCGGTTTCCTGCCCTTGCTGGTATTGCTCCCGTTCGTGGTGCTCGCGGCGCGCGGCTGGCCGGCCACGGCGCCGCACCGCGATCCGCGGTGGTGGCTGGGTCCCGTGTTCTTCCTGGCGGCCATCGCCGTGTGGTTCGTGCCGATGATGCTCGTGACGGCGGCCGGCGGCGAACTGCTGGCGTACCGCAACGAGATCCTGTTCCAGCAGACGGTCACGCGCTACGCCGAGGCGTGGCATCACCACGAGCCATTCTGGTTTTTTCTCGTCAACGTGATCCCGGTGCTCTGGCTGCCGCTCACGGCGCTGCTGCCGTGGCTCTGGCCGCGCTGGCGCGCGGCGTTGCGGGCCGGTCCGCGCGACACGTTCGTCGCGGTGCTGCTGGCGTGGGTCGTCATCGTCGTGCTGTTCTTCTCGGCCAGTGCCGGCAAGCGCGGCGTCTATGTGTTGCCGGCCGTGCCGGCGCTGGTCATGGCTGCGGCGACGTGGCTGCCCGAGATATTGCGGCTGCGGGCGACGCGCCTGCTCGCATTCGTCCTCGCCGCGGTGCTCACGGCACTGGCTGTGGTCGGCGCGCTCTACGTGACTTTCGATGCCGCGACGGCAACCCGCCTGCAGGACGACTACGGCATCGCGCCCTTGTTGCCGCTGGCGCTCGCAGGTGCCGGCGGGCTGCTGGCGCTGGTGGTTTTCCGCGTGCGCGACGGCTGGCTCGCCTATGGCGCGACGCTCGCGGCATTCCTGGCCACGGCAGGTTTCGTCGTGTATCCGCGCATCGACGAGGTGCGCTCGGGCAGGGGGTTCATGCAGGAGGTGGCGCAAGCCTCTGCCGGAATCGATCAACTCGGCCTCGTCGGCCCGAAGGAGCAGTACCTGCTCGAACTCGAACGCCCGAGTTTCAATTTCGGCCACGCGCGCTGGCGCGAGAAAGAGGCCGAGGCGGCAGATGCCGCCGCCTGGTTTGCGGCCCGCCCGGGTCGCGCCTTGCTCGTGGACGAAAAGACGCTGGCGCTGTGCTTTGCGGGCACGCAGTCGCAGGCCCTGGGCCGCGCGAATCGCCAGCACTGGTTCCTGGTCACTGGCGGTGGCGCCGACGATGATTGCGTGTCGCGTGGCGACCTGCGTCGTGCCAGACTTTATATTCCGCCAAATGCGTCAATAAATTCAGCGCGTTAGCTTGAGTTCGTGAGCCGATCTGTCAGAATCCTGACGCGCAGACGAGGGTCGAACGAGTATCCGGCCATACAGGCCGCCCCGTCGCGCACCGAGGGAGACCTGATAGCGCGATGACGTCGCAACCCCCGCCGAGCGAAGTCGAAGAGCAGCAAGACTCGACGGACTTCCTGTCGACCCAATTCGTGTTCGGCACGGGTGGGCGGCCCACCGTCGGTCTCGACGTTCTCGTGACCAAAGTCGCGCTCGACTTTGTCGCCCTCACCAGCGAGACGGGTGACAACTCCGTCAAGCGCAACCTCGACGCCCTGCGCGACGCCACCGGGGTCGATGCAATCTGCATCGCGCTGCTCGACGCCGAGCGTCGTGTGGTCGAACGCGTGGCCAGCGCTACCGGGCTGCTGACGCAGTTCGATCCGCAAGTACTGAAGGGCGAGGCCGCGGAACGGCTGCCCGTGCTGACGACACGGCTCGAGCACCTGCGTCTCGCCGAGATCCGTGATACGCGCGATCCGCGCCGTGAGCACGCCGTCGATGCCGCCCGGCTGGCTGAACTGAACGTGCGGTCGGCGGTCGTCTGCGGTCTCTCGCTCAACGACCGCGTGTGCGGCTTCATCGCACTGTTTTCGTCGCAGCCGCGCCCCGATGGCTGGGACGCCAACCTGCACCTGATGCTGAAGCTCGTCGGCTCGAGCTTCGCCACCGGCCTCGAGCGCCTGCGCCTGCAGCGCTACCTGGCCAGGCTCGAGGAGCGGAACTCGCTGTCGCTGCCTTCCGCAAACGACGGCCTCTGGGATTTCGACGTCGAGAACAACACCGTGTATTTCTCGCCGCGGTGGCGAAAGATGCTGGGTTACGACGAGCACGACCCGAACGTCTCACCCGACTGGCGGCGGCTCGTGCATCCCGACGACATGGCCCGCGTACAGGCCCTGATCCGCGACCACATCGCGGGCAAGCACCCCATGTTCGAAAGCGTGCACCGCATGCGCCACTGCAAGGGCGACTGGCGCTGGGTCGTGAGCCGGGCCAAGGCGCGCGTCGACGGCACGGGTCGCCTGCGCCGGCTGGTGGGCGTCGAGTTCGACATCACCGAGCGCAAGCTGTACGAGGACGCGCTGTTCAAGGAGAAGGAAAGCGCGCAGATCACGCTGCAGTCGATTGGCGACGGCGTGATCACCACCGACGGCAACCTGGTGGTCGAGTACCTGAATCCAACGGCCGAGGAACTGACCGGCTGGAAATTCGAGGAAGCGCAGGGCAAGGGCATCGACGAGATCTTCCGCGGCTTCCACGAGGAAACCTGCGAGCCGCTCGAGAACCCGCTTTCTGTGGCCATTCGCCGGGCGCGGGCGATCAAGTCGGTGCGGCCAACGCTGCTGTTCAAGCGCGACGGCGATGAACTGTATATCGAAAGCACGGCTTCGCCGATCCGCGACGGCTCGGGCGCGGTCTGCGGCGGCGTGCTCGTCTTCCACGACGTGAGCGAAAGTCGCGAGCTGAATCGCAAGCTGTCGTATCACGCGAGTCACGACATCCTCACCGGGCTCGTCAATCGGCGCGAATTCGAGGCGCGTCTCGAGCGGTCGTTGCGCAGCGCCAGGGCACGGGAGACGCAGTACGCCTTGTGCCACGTCGACGTCGACCAGTTCAAGATCATCAATGATTCCTGCGGCCACAGCGCCGGCGACGCCTTGCTCGGCCAGGTGGGCTCGCTGCTGAAGACCAAGATCCGCTGGCGCGACACGCTTTCCCGGCTTGGCGGCGACGAGTTCGGCGTGCTGCTCGAGAGCTGCTCGCTCGACGACGCCCTGGTCATGGCCGAGCAACTGCGCGAGACGATCCGCAACTACAAGTTCGTGTGGGAAGACCGCACGTTCCTGCTCGGTTGCAGCATCGGCGTCGTCCCGCTCACCGGTGAAAGCGAGGACGTGGCCGCCGTGCTGTCGGCAGCCGACAGCGCGTGCCAGGCCGCGAAGGAGGCGGGCCGCAACCGCGTCTTCTCCTTCCAGGACAACGACATCGACCTGATGAAGCGCCGCAAGGAGATGCAGTGGGCGGCGCGCATCAACAATGCGCTGGAAGAATCGCGTTTCGAGTTGTTCCGGATGAAGATCCTGCCGCTGCAGGAAGCGGAGACCGGCGAGCACTACGAACTGCTGCTGCGCATGAAGGACGAGCAGGGCCGGATCGTCGCGCCCAACGACTTCATCAAGGCAGCCGAGCGGTACGGGATCACGCCGCAGATCGACCGCTGGGTGGTCGAACACGCGCTGCGCTGGCTGGTGTCCGAAGCGGACGAGCGTGAACGACTCGCATTGTGCTCGATCAACCTGTCGGGCCAGAGCTTTGGCGACCCCGACTTCCTGCCCTTCGTGCAATCCCTGCTCCGCAGCAGCGGCATCGACGGCACCAAGATCTGCTTCGAGATCACCGAGACGGCAGCGATCAACAGCTTCGCCCAGGCCAACCGCTTCATCGCGGCGCTCAAGAAAGAGCATGGCTGCAAGTTCGCGCTCGATGACTTCGGCATCGGCATGTCGTCGTTCGGATACCTGAAGAGTTTCCCGGTCGATTTCCTCAAGATCGACGGCAGCTTCGTCAAGGAAATCCTGCGCAGCGACGTCGACCGCGAGATGGTTCGTTCGATCAACCAGATCGGGCACTTTACCGAGAAAAAGACGATCGCCGAGTTCGCCGAGAACCAGGAGATCATCGACATGCTGCGCTCGCTCGGCGTCGACTATGCACAGGGTTACGGCATCTCGGCGCCCACGCGCATCCTCAGGGTCGCCGCGACGGGTTGAGACCTCGGGAGGTCTGCCGTCGCTGAACGCCGCGCCGCATGCACACGTCGCGTGTGCTCGCGTGTTCGCGTGGCGCCTCAGGCGACGTCAGGCATCTGCTCCGGGGCCTTCCCCCGAGCTTGGAAAGGCAGACACGCGCTCTGGGGAAGGCCCCGGAACAGACGCCTACCGTCGCTGTTTATGCGCTCGTGGCGGCACCGTGCCGCCCCGCTGCGGGCTGCGATGCCTGCTGCGGCGCGCCGTGACGTGCGCCGTGCGTGTTTTCGCCAGCGGCGAAAACCGCTCAGGCGCTGCCGCTCAGTTGACCGATCCGGAGCGTCTCCGCGAGCGCGTGTCTGCCTTTCCAAGCTCGCGGAGACGCTCCGGATCGGTCAACCATGCACGGCGGATAACGGCCTTTCCAAGCTCGGGGACAGGCACCGAATCGCGCGCCAACAACTGGCGCGTGGCTGCCTCGACGAACGAGGCTGGATAGGGGCCGCGCGGCGCTGTCAGCCGTCGGCGAACTCGAATCGCATCGACAGATCGACGGCACGCACATGCTTCGTGAGCGACCCGACCGAGATGAAATCCACGCCCGTCTCGGCCACCGTGCGCAGCGTAGCGAGCGACACGCCGCCCGACGCCTCGAGCTTGATCGGCCCGTGCGCATGCACACGATTCAGCGCCACGGCCGCCCGCAGGTCATCCAGCGAGAATTCATCGAGCAGCGCCATGTCGGCGCCGGCGTCGAGTGCCTGGCGCAACTCGTCGAGCGTTTCGACTTCGACCTCGATCATGATCGCAGGGGCGCGCGTCGCCCGCGTTGCAGCTGCCGTCTTCGCGGCGGCGACGGCCGCTGCGATCGAACCGGCGGCCACGATGTGGTTTTCCTTGACCAGGATGCCGTCGTAGAGCCCGATGCGGTGGTTGACGCCGCCGCCGCAGCGCACGGCATATTTCTGCGCATTGCGCAGGCAGGGCAGCGTCTTGCGCGTATCGAGCACCCTGCAAGGCAAGCCCTTGAGCGCGTCGGCATGGCGGCGCGTCGCGGTGGCGGTGGCCGAGAGCAGTTGCAGGAAATTCAGCGCAGTGCGCTCACCCGTGAGCAGCGAGCGTGCGGGCCCGGCCAGCCGGTACAGCAACTGGTTCGGCTGCACGCGGTCGCCATCGGCCACGTGCCACTCGAGCGTCACGGCAGGATCCACCTGGCGGAACACTTCCTCGACGTACGGCCTGCCGGCAATGACAGCCTCTTCGCGGGTGATCACGGTAGCGCGCCCACTGCGGCCGGCGGGGACCAGCGCTGCGGTCAGGTCGCCGCTGCCGATGTCCTCGGCGAGCGCGATCGCTACGGTCTCGCCCAGGTCCGCGGGCAGCACCAGGGCCGCATCCGGGTCGTGCGAGCGGGGCCGGGCGGTCTGCGGTCCTGTGGTGGTTGTCATCGTCGTCGTGCTCGTCGCTCTGGTCGGATTGTCCGCCCCGGCCGCGCCAAAAGAAAACCCGGCCGGAGCCGGGTTCTCTGGGTGGCTTGCGAATCAGGCCCGCGTCAGAACGGCAGCCCGTGCGTCGCCGAGCCCATGCAGAGCAGCATCGGCAGCGACAGTACGAAATTGGTGCGGGAGGCGAGCATGGCCGTCTTGCGCGCGGCCGCCTTTTCGTCGTCCGTCGCGGGCACGATGCCGAGCACTTTCTTCTGGTTCGGCCAGATCAGCACCCAGACATTGAACAGCATGATGGTGCCGAGCCAGGCGCCGATGCCGATCACGAGCTGGTAGTAGTTGACCGGGTCGCTGGTCATGCCGAGCGCGAAAGCGCCGCCGAGGTTGCCCGAGCGTGCCAGGTACCAGACGCCTGTGAACCAGGTGGCCGCCGCGGCCCAGCGGAACCAGAGCAGTGCCGTCGGAGCGATGTACTTGGAGATGCCCGCGCCGCCCGGGCCACCCTTGTCCGCAGCCGCCGCAGCGAGGCCGGGAATCTGGACGAGGTTGAAGTAGTAGAGCAGGCCGATCCAGGTGATGCCGGTCAGGATGTGCAACCAGCGGGCGAGGCCGAGCTCATGGAACGTGGTGGGCGCGATCAGCAGCGCCAGCAGGATGGCCGCGACGAAACCAGTGGTCAAGGCGCCGCGAACCGTAGTCAAGGGATTCATGCGTGAGGGTTCCTACCGGGAAAAATCTTTGTGATACCGGGAGTTAGATTACACCGGCCCGTGCGTTGGGTTTGAAGAATAGGCGACGGGACCCCATAATTCAATGTCCTGCGCAGCCAGCGCGGGAGGACCGATGACCCAGGCAGCACCCACCTCTCCCTGCATGAACATCTGCGTGCTTGACGCCAGCCGGACTTGCGTCGGCTGCCTGCGCACGCTCGATGAGATTGCACGGTGGGGCCGCATGAGCGCCACCGAGCAGTGGCAGGTGATCGCGCGCCTGGACCGAATCCGCCAAACGAACAGTGCCGTAGCAGCCGAGGGGTAATGAAAGTGGATGTGACGCAGCGAATCCAGGAGCAGCTCAAGTCGAATCCGGTGGTGCTCTACATGAAGGGCACGCCTGACTTCCCCCAGTGCGGGTTCTCAGCTTCTGTCGTGCGTACGCTCGAAGCCTGCGGCGCGACGTTCGCGTACGTCAATATTTTCGAGGACCCGGAATTGCGCGAAGCGCTCAAGCGCTACTCGAACTGGCCCACCTACCCGCAGCTGTACGTGCAGGGCGAACTGCTCGGCGGCTCGGACATCATCACCGAGATGTTCCAGAAGGGCGAACTGCAGCAGGTGCTGACCGAGGCCGGCGCGACGGCGAAGGACTCCTGAACCTCGCACCGGCGGACGGCTGCCTGAGTTCAGTCCGCCGGGCGCTTGCCCAACCCTAGACGGCTTCGTCCGCCGGCGGCGGTGCCTCGCGCTGCGCGAGCGTGGGCGCGCGCTCGACGGCTTCCTCGTACAGGGTGCGGAACTTGTTGCAGATGATGCAGAACAGCGCCGCCGTGCGTTCGGCGTCGTAAATGGCCGAGTGGGCTGCGTTCGGGTCCCACGTCAGGCCGGCCGCGACGATAGCCCGCGACAACACCGTCTGCCCCAGCGCCACGCCGGCCAGCGTCGCCGTGTCGAAGCTCGAGAACGGGTGGAACGGGTTGCGCTTGATGTCGGTGCGCGCGATCGCGGCATTCAGGAAATTCAGGTCGAACGACGAGTTGTGGCCGACCAGCACGGCTCGCGTGCATTCGCGGTCGCGCACTTCCTTGCGTATCTCGCGAAACAGCTGCGTCAGCGCTTCCTTTTCCGGAATGGCCGGACGCAGCGGATGGTGCGGGTCGATGCCGTTGACGGCGAGCGACGCCGGATCCATGCGCGAGCCGTGGAACGGCTGCACGTGGAAGCGATGCGTCGCACCTGTCCGCAATTCGCCCATGGGCGACATCTCGATCAGGACGGCGGCCACTTCGAGCAGCGCGTCGGTCTGGTGGTTGAAGCCGCCCGTCTCGACGTCGATGACGACGGGCAGGAATCCCCGGAACCGGTCGGCGATCCGCGGCTCGACGAACTCGTACTCGGCGTAATCGTCAGTAGGCACGGTCATTGCGGGTCCGTCATGCGCCAGGCGAGCGTGGAACCTGCACGGAACGGCACCAGCCGGACGTCGCCCGGTCCGAAGGAATAACTTGCGGGCACGTTCCAGGATTCCTTGCGCAGGGTGATGGTGCCCGCGTTGCGCGGCACGCCGTAGAAGTCAGCGCCGCGCTCGGCGGCGAACGCCTCGAGGCGATCGAGCCGCGCCGCGCTTTCAAACGCCTCGGCATACAGTTCGATCGCGGCGTGAGCAGAGAAGATGCCGGCGCAACCGCAGGCGGCTTCCTTCGTGTGCTGCGCGTGCGGCGCGCTGTCGGTGCCGAGAAAGAAGCGCGCATCGTCGCTCGTCGCCGCGCCCAGCAGGGCCTCGCGATCGCGTTCGCGCTTCAGCACGGGCAGGCAATAGTGGTGCGGACGGATGCCGCCTTCGAACAGCGCATTGCGGTTCAGCAGCAGGTGCTGCGGCGTGATCGTCGCCGCCACGCCCGGTCGCGCGCCCTGGACGAACTCGACCGCGGCCCGCGTGGTGATGTGCTCGAACACGACCTTGAGCGTGGGCACGCGCTCGACCACGCGGCTCAACACGCGGTCGATGAAGGCATGCTCGCGGTCGAACACGTCGACGTCGCCGGCGGTGACTTCGCCGTGCACCTGCAGCACCAGGCCGTGCGCGGCCATGGCCTCGAGCGCGCCCCAGACGTTGTCGATCGCAGTGACGCCGGCCGCGGAATGCGTCGTGGCTCCGGCGGGGTAGAGCTTCGCCCCCACGACATAGCCGCTCGCTTTCGCTTTGCCGATCTCGTCCGACCGACGTGCCGTCCGTCAGGTAGAGCGTCATCTGTGGCGCGAAATCGAGGCCCGCAGGCACGGCCGCCAGGATCCGTGACCGGTACGCGCCGAGCGCTGCGGTGGTGGTCATCGGTGGCTGCAGGTTGGGCATCACCAGCGCACGTCCGAACTGACGCGCCGTGAACGGCACCACGGCTGCCAGTTGCGCGCCGTCGCGCACGTGCAGGTGCCAGTCGTCGGGCCGGCGCAGTGTCAGGGTGTCGCCCGTGGTCATGCGAGTGCCTGCAGTTGCGCGTCGAGCGCGCCTGCGTCGCCCAGCAGGTGCACGGCGTAGCGGACGCCGAAGCCGGTCATTTCCGTCGGCACGTGCGCCAGGCCGCCCTTGCGCTCGGAGGGCGCAAGGTCGACGTGCACCCAGGGCACCGCAGGTCTCGACGAACTTGCCGAGAAAGCGCGCCGCGAGGATGTGGTCGCCCTTGTTGTCGAGCGTGCATTGCATGACGTCGGCGGCGTGGCTCTCGAGTTCGGCGTCGAAGTCCTCGTCCATCGGGAAGCACCAGACACGCTCGCCGCTCTCGCGGCCCGTCCGCTGCAGCCAGTCGTGCAGCTCGGGACGGTTGGTGAACGCACCGGCGTAGCGGTCTGTCAGCGCTCCCACGCACGCGCCTGTCAGCGTCGCGAAATCGAGCACGAGGCGCGGCTTGGCGCGCGAGGCCAGCGTGAGCGTGTCGGCCAGCACCATGCGGCCCTCGGCGTCGCTGTGCACGACCTGGATCGTGACGCCGTTGAGCGCGCGCACGACTTCCTGCGGCCGGTACGCGTCGGGCCCGATCTGGTTCTCGGTGAGCGCGAGCCAGCACTCGATCGGATACGCCGCTTCGAGTCGCGTCAGTGCGAGCAGCGTGCCGACCGCGACCGCGCTGCCCTGCATGTCGCCGTGCATCGAGTACATGCTGCGGTGGGGCTTGAGGTTGATGCCGCCCGTGTCGAAGCAGATGCCTTTGCCCACGAGCGCGATGCCGCGCGCATCCTGCCTTGCCCCCGTGGGGCGGGTACGCTTCGGCGTATACGCAAGCCGCACGATGCCAGCGCCGCGGTGCGGGTTGGCCCGGGCTACGGCTGCGAAGGCGCCGGCACCCATGCGTTCGAGCTGGTCGACGCCGATGAACTTGAACGACCAGCCTTCGCGCCGCGCCAGTTGCCGCAGTGCGGTCCGATAGGCGATCGAATCGAGCACGTTCGGCGGCAGCGTCGCCAGCCAGCGCGCGAGGTGGTTGCCCGCCGCGGTCGCGGCGCTGCGTTCGTAGACGGCGGTGGCGCGGTCATCGATGCGGATGCTGGCGAGGGTGCAGGGCGCCGTGGCTTTGGATTTCTGCTCGGGCATCGGTGCCGCGTGCGCGAGAAGCGCGCTCAGCAGGGCCTCGAGCGCTGCGGTGCGTGCGCCGGCCGCGACGAACTCGCCGGCGTGCAGGTGCACCCGGGCGATGCCGGGTTGCAGCACTTCGCGGGCCAGCTTGCCGGCCAGTTGCAGCCGCTCGAACCCGGTGGCACCCGGTTTGGCGAAGCCGACCACGACCAGGGTCTGGCTGCGATTGGGCAGCCGGCTGACCAGGATGGGCGTGTCCTGGCCGCTGCGTTGCTGGGCCTGCAGCAATTTTCGCCACAGGGCCGCTTGTGGCAGCGTGTCGACGGCTTTGCCCTGCGGAGCGGTTTTTTCGAGCAGGACGATGGCGCCGTCGGCACGGGCCAGCGTGTTGTCCGACAACGCGAGCGGCTGCGCCGAGACGTCGATATTCAGCTCGGGCGGAATGACTTTCTGCATGGGGAAAACCTTGACCCTGATCGGCTCGGACCGGATCATTCACGGCACGCATTCTGCGTGCAGCGCGCGGGCCGAAACGCGCGCTCTGGCGCGGGCCGCATGCTAACAGGCCGTGCCGGGCAAAGCATTACCAGCGCTCGCCGGCGCAGGGTTCCGCCAGGATAGGGAGATCGCCCCAAGATGTTCGAAACGTCCAAGATCGATGATGCCGATCCCGGCGAAACGCGCGAGTGGCTCGAGTCCATCGATTCGGTGCTGAAGACGCAGGGCGCCGAGCGCGCCCACTACCTGCTCGAGCGCATCATCGACTTCACGCGCCGAAGCGGCGCGTACCTGCCGTTCAAGCCGAATACCGCCTACGTCAACACCATCTCGACAGGCCAGGAAGTCGAGTATCCGGGCGACCGCGCGCTCGAGCGCCGGATCGAGGCCTACCTGCGCTGGAATTCGATGGCGATGGTGGTCCAGGCCAACCGGCAGAGTTCCGAGTACGGCGGGCACCTGGCGAGTTACGCATCGGCGGCCACGCTGTACGAGGTTGGCTTCAATCACTTCTGGCGCGCCCCGAGCGAACAGCACCCGGGCGACATGGTGTTCATCCAGGGTCATTCGGCGCCTGGCATCTACGCGCGCGCCTACCTCGAAGGCCGCCTCACCGAGGCCCAGCTCAACCGCTTCCGCGAGGAAGTGGGCGGCGGCGGCCTGTCGTCCTACCCGCATCCCTGGCTGATGCCGGATTTCTGGCAGTTCCCGACGGTGTCGATGGGTCTCGGTCCCATGATGGCGATCTACCAGGCGCGCTTCACGCGCTACCTCGAGCACCGCGGCATCGTGCCGGTCACCGACCGCAAGGTGTGGGCGTTCCTCGGCGACGGCGAGATGGACGAACCGGAATCGCTCGGTGCGATCACGATGCCGGTGCGCGAGAAACTCGACAACCTCGTGTTCGTCATCAACTGCAACCTGCAGCGGCTGGATGGCCCGGTGCGCGGCAATGGCAAGATCATCCAGGAACTTGAAGCGGCGTTCCTCGGCGCCGGCTGGAACGTCATCAAGGTGGTGTGGGGCGCGCGCTGGGATCCGCTCCTGCAGCAGGACACCAAGGGCCTGCTGCGGCGCCTGATGATGGAATGCGTCGACGGCGAGTACCAGAACTTCAAGGCCAAGGGCGGCGCTTACACGCGCGAGAATTTCTTCGGCAAGTATCCAGAGCTGAAGGAGATGGTGGCCAACATGTCCGACGAGGACATCTGGCACCTGAACCGCGGCGGGCACGACGCACGCAAAGTGTTCAACGCCTACCAGGCCGCGTCGAGGCACACCGGCCAGCCCACCGTCATCCTGGCGAAGACGGTCAAGGGCTTCGGCCTCGGCCGCACCGGCGGCGAAGCGCAGAACATCACGCACCAGCAGAAGAAACTCGACGACGCTTCCCTGCGCGAGTTCCGCGACCGCTTCAACATTCCGGTCTCCGACGACGACATCGCCAAGCTGCCGTACTACCGCCCGGCAGAGAACAGCGAGGAGCTCAAGTACCTGCAGGGACGGCGCCGGTCGCTCGGCGGCCACCTGCCCACCCGCAGTGACCGCGCACCGCCGCTCAAGACTCCGCCGCTCGAGGCATTTGCGCCGCTGCTCGAAGCCTCGGGCGAGCGCGAGATCTCGACCACCATGGCGTTCGTGCGTCTGCTCGGCATCCTGCTGAAGGACAAGGAATTCGGCCCGCACGTGGTGCCGATCGTGCCGGACGAGGCGCGCACCTTCGGCATGGAAGGCATGTTCCGGCAGATCGGCATCTATTCATCGATGGGCCAGCTGTACACGCCGCAGGATTCCGACCAGCTGCTCTACTACCGCGAGGACAAGAAAGGCCAGATCCTCGAGGAAGGCATCAACGAAGGCGGTGCGATGTGCAGCTGGATCGCGGCGGGCACGGCCTACGCGAATCACGGCGTCAACATGGTGCCGTTCTACATCTATTACTCGATGTTCGGTTTCCAGCGCATCGGCGACTTCGCCTGGGCGGCTGGCGACATGCAGGCGCGCGGATTCCTGCTCGGCGCAACGGCGGGCCGCACGACGCTCGCGGGCGAGGGTCTGCAGCACCAGGACGGCCACAGTCAGCTGGTCGCGACGACGATCCCGAACTGTGTCGCGTATGACCCGGCCTATGCCTACGAGCTGGCCGTGATCGTGTGGGACGGCCTGCGCCGCATGTACGCACAGCGCGAATCGATCTTCTACTACATCACGTGCATGAACGAGAACTACGTCCAGCCGGCGCTGCCGCCCGGCACCGAGACCGGGATCCTCAAGGGCATGTACCTGCTGAGTCGCGGCGGCAAGGGCAAGGTGCGGGTGAACCTGCTCGGCTCCGGCACCATCCTGCGCGAAGTGCAGAAGGCGGCTGAGGTCCTGGCGCAGGAATTTGGCGTCCCGGCGGACGTCTTCAGCGTGACGAGCTTCTCCGAGCTGCGACGGGAGGCGCTCGATGCCGAGCGCTGGAACCTGCTGCACCCGGACCAGGCTGCGCGCGTGCCCTACGTGCGCGAAATGCTCGGCGAGCAGCAGGGGCCCTTCGTGGCTGCAACGGACTACATGCGTATCGTGCCGGACCAGATCCGGCAATGGGTGCCGGGCACCTATGCCGTGCTTGGCACCGACGGCTACGGGCGCAGCGACTCCCGCGCGGCGTTGCGCGGCTTCTTCGAAGTCGACCATCGGTACGTGGTGCTCGCTGCGCTCAAGGCGCTGGCCGATGACGGCAAGCTCGACCGCGCCACGGTGGCGAGCGCCATCGAAAAGTTCGGGATCGATCCCGAAAAGCCCAACCCCGTGTCGGTCTGAGCGGGAGGGCAGCATCGTGGCGAACCAGCAACCAGGCAAGCAGCTCGTCGAAGTGCGGGTGCCGGACATCGGCAACTACAAGGACGTCGAGGTCATCGAGGTCGGCGTCAAGG
>CAVVBC010000037.1:0-6694 GCA_963746325.1 uncultured Gammaproteobacteria bacterium
AACACCGCCGGAAGGTGCTGTCGTAGGCCACGGCCTACTTCAATTCGGTCTCTCGGACGACTGATACGCCCAGTTTGACAGAGTGAGAATGAGCGTTCATTCTCACCGCCCTCATTTCTTCCGTGCGCCCCCCTCCCGTGCGCTGCACGGCACCAAGCCGGTCATGAAAAAAAACAACTCGTTGAATTTGTTAGCTATTCTCGTCACTTCGATATTGCTCGCAGGCGTGGCCGGCTGCAACCGACAAGACCCGCCCGCGGAAGGCCAAGGGGCGGTCCCCGTGACGGTTGCCACCCTGGCTCCCGAAACGGTCACGCTGCGGCGCGAATTGCCCGGGCGCGTGGCGCCCTTCCTCGTCGCTGAAGTCCGGCCGCAGGTCAACGGCATCATCGCGCGCCGGCTTGTTCACCGAAGGCGGTCGGGTCAAGGCCGGCGAGCCGTTGTACCAGATCGAGGACGCGACCTACCGCGCGGACGCCGCAGAGCGCGCAAGCCAGCCTGGCGCGCGCCGAAGCGACGTTGTTCACCGCGCAACTGAACGCGCGCCGCAGCGCCGAGCTGGTCAAGGTGGACGCGGTCAGCAAGCAGGAAGACGAAGACGCGGCGGCCGCGTTGCGCCAGGCCGAAGCGGACGTCAAGGCGGCACGAGCCGCCGTCGCACGCGCCAACGTCATCCTGGGATTCGCGCAGATCACTTCGCCCATCAGCGGCCGCATCGGCAAGTCTGCGGTGACCCAGGGTGCGCTCGTCACTGCGAACCAGGCGAGCCCGTTGTCCACCGTGCAGCAGCTCGATCCGGTGTACGTGGACCTGACGCAATCGTCGGCCGAGCTGCTCGAACTGCGCCGCGCGATGGCCGCAGGAAAACTCACCGGGACGCGTGACCTGCCGGTCCGCATCCTGCTCGAGGACGGCGCGGAATACGATGTGACCGGCAAGCTGGCGTTCTCGGACGTCACCGTCGATCCCACCACGGGCAGCTTCGGGCTGCGCGTGGTCGTGCCCAATCCGTCGAACGTGCTGCTGCCCGGCATGTTCGTCCGCGCCGTCGTTGGCGATGGCGAACGTGCGAACGCGCTGCTCGTGCCGCAACAAGGCGTCACCCACGATCCGAAGGGCGACGCCACGGCGATGGTCGTCGACAAGGACGGCAAGGTCGAGGTGCGGCCCGTCGTCGTGAGCCGGGCGATCGGCGACAAGTGGCTCGTCGAAAGCGGGCTGGCCGCGGGCGATCGCGTGATCGTCGAAGGCCTGCAGAAGATTCGTCCGGGCGTGCCCGTGCAGGCGACCGAAGCGGGTGCACCCGGCGTCGCACCGCCGCCCGTCGCGGCCGCCGCGTCGCAGCCGCAGCGCTGAGCCGGAACGCGCATGGCACGCTTCTTCATCGACCGGCCCATCTTCGCCTGGGTCATCGCGATCGTCATCATGCTGGCGGGGGCGCTGTCGATCACGCAGCTGCCGATCTCGCGTTATCCGGACATCGCGCCACCATCGATCACGATCAGCGCGAGCTACCCGGGCGCGTCGGCCAAGGTGGTCGAAGACTCGGTCACGCAGATCATCGAGCAGAACATGAAGGGCCTCGACGGCCTGCTCTACATTTCGTCGAGCAGCGAGGCCAGCGGTCGCGCGTCGATCTCGCTCACGTTCGAAAGCGGCACCGATCCCGACATCGCGCAGGTGCAGGTGCAGAACAAGCTGCAGCTTGCGCTGCCGTCGCTGCCGCAGGCGGTGCAGCGCCAGGGCCTCAACGTCACCAAGTCGCGCAGCGGCTTCCTGCAGATCGTGGGCTTCGTCTCGACCGACGGCAGCCTGAGCCGCACCGACATCTCGGACTACGTGATCGCCAATGTCGTCGATCCGCTGAGTCGCGCGCCGGGCGTCGGCTCGATCCAGGTGTTCGGCGCGCCCTATGCGATGCGCATCTGGCTCGACCCGAACAAGCTCGCGACGTACGAACTGACCACCACTGACGTCATCGCGGCCGTGCAGGCGCAGAACGCCCAGGTGACCGTGGGCCAGCTCGGCGGCACGCCGGCCGTCGAAGGGCAGCAACTGACGGCGACGATCAGCGCGCAGGAGCGCATGGAGACGCCGGAGCAGTTCCGCAACGTCATCCTGCGCAGCAATCCCGACGGATCGTCGTTGCGGCTCAGCGACGTCGCCCGCGTCGAGCTCGGCGCCGAAACCTACGAGTTCCTGAGCCGCTTCAACGGCCAGCCGGCCGCGGGCATGGCCGTATCGCTGGCAACGGGCGCCAACGCGCTCGCGACATCGCGTGCGGTCGAGAAGGCGCTGGCGGACCTGAAGCCCTCATTCCCGCCGGGCATGGAAGCGGTCGTGCCGTTCGACACCGCCCCGTTCGTGCGCGCCTCGATCACGGAGGTCGTGAAGACGCTGGCCGAGGCGATGATTCTCGTGTTCCTCGTCATGTTCCTGTTCCTGCAGAACCTGCGCGCGACGTTGATCCCGACCATCGCCGTGCCGGTGGTGCTGCTCGGCACGTTCGGCGTGCTGGCAGTGCTCGGCTACTCGATCAACATGCTGACGATGTTCGCGATGGTGCTCGCGATCGGCTTGCTGGTCGACGACGCGATCGTCGTCGTCGAGAACGTCGAGCGCGTGATGAGCGAGGAAGGCCTGTCGCCGCTCGAAGCGACGCGCAAATCGATGGACCAGATCACTGGCGCGCTGGTGGGCATCGGCATCGTGCTGGCTGCGGTGTTCGTGCCGATGGCGTTCATCAGCGGCTCCACCGGCGTCATCTACCGCCAGTTCTCGGCCACCATCGTGTCGGCCATGGCGCTGTCCGTGCTGGTGGCCATCGTGCTCACGCCGGCGCTGTGCGCGACGCTTCTTGAAGCCACTGAAGAAGGGCGAGCATCACGGCGAGAAAGGCTTCTTCCGCTGGTTCAACCAGTCGTTCGAACGCAACAGCGAGCGCTATCGCAACGGCGTCACGCACATGCTCGCCCGCAGCGGGCGCTTCATGGCGATTTTCGTCGCGCTGCTGCTCGTCATGGGCGTGCTGTTCCTGCGCCTGCCAAGCGCGTTCCTGCCGGGCGAAGACCAGGGCAACATCATTTCGCAGGTGATGGCGCCGGTCGGGTCCACGCAGGAGCGAACGATGCAATCGATCGAGAAGGTCGAGCGGCACTTCCTGGAAAACGAAAAGGAAGCGGTCGCGTCCGTGTTCGCCGTGCAGGGCTTCAGCTTCGGCGGTGGCGGCCAGAACACCGGTTCGCTCTTCATCAACCTGAAGCCCTGGGACGAGCGCAAGGATGATGCCCTGCACGTGCAGGCGGTCAGCCAGCGCGCGATGGGCGCCCTGATGCAGATCAAGGATGCGATGGCGTTCGCATTCGCTCCGCCCCCGATTCCAGAGCTCGGCCTCGCCACCGGCTTCAACTTTTATCTCAAGGACAACGCGGGCCTCGGTCACGCGGCGCTGGTCGGCGCACGCAACCAGTTCCTGGGCCTGGCATCGCAGAGCAAGCTGCTCGCGAACGTCCGCCCCAACGGCCAGGACGACACGCCGCAGTTCCACATCGACGTCGACAAGCAGCGCGCGACGTCGCTCGGGCTCTCTGTCGACGAAATCAACTCGACGTTGTCGACGGCCTGGGGCGGCCAGTACATCGACGACTTCGTCGACCGTGGGCGCGTCAAGCAGGTGTACATGCAGGCCGACGCGCCGTACCGCATGTCGCCGGAAGACTTCAAGCTCTGGTCGGTGCGCAACAAGGAAGGCGAGATGGTGCCCTTCGCGGCGTTCGCGCAATCGCGCTGGGGGTATGGTTCGCCGCGCCTCGAACGTTACAACGGCGTTTCCGCCACCGAAATCCAGGGCGAGGCCGCGCCGGGCGTCAGCACCGGCGAGGCGATGGCCGAGGTGGAACGCCTCGTCGGCCAGCTGCCTACGGGGTTCGGCGTCGAATGGACCGGGCTCTCCTATCAGGAGCGGCAGGCGGGTGCGCAGACGCCGCTGCTGTACGCGTTGTCACTGCTGTTCGTCTTCCTGTGCCTCGCCGCACTGTATGAAAGCTGGACCATCCCGACGGCCGTGCTCATGGTGGCGCCGCTCGGCATCCTCGGCGCCGCGCTCGCGAATACGCTGCGCGGCTACGAACGCGACGTCTATTTCCAGGTGGCCATGCTCACCACGGTCGGCCTGACCAGCAAGAACGCGATCCTGATCATCGCTTTCGCGACCGAGAACCTGAAACAAGGCATGGAGCTGGTCGAGGCGACGATGCGTGCGGTGCGTGATCGCCTGCGCCCGATCCTCATGACCTCGCTTGCGTTCGGCCTCGGCGTGCTGCCCCTCACGTTGGCGACCGGTGCAGGCTCCGGCGCGCAGCGCGCCATCGGCACCGGCGTGCTCGGCGGCATGATTGCCGGGACGTTGCTCGGCATCTTCTTCATCCCGCTGTTCTTCGTCGTGGTCGAACGACTGCTCGTGCAGAAGCGACACCGTGCGACCGACTCGACGCCCAGCGGCGAAGGGAGCGACGCGCATGCGTAAGCACTTCAGTTACGGGTGGGTGCTCGCCGCCGCGATCAGCGCGAGCGGGTGCAACGTGCTGGAGCCGCACGCTGCCCGAGGCGGCGCCGGGCACGCCGGCGCAGTGGCCGTTGCCCCCGACGACCTCGGCTGCGCCGTCCAACGCTGCGACGACTGCGGTCGCGGCATCGCTGCCGCAGGCCGCGGCCGACACGGGTTGGCGCGACTTCTTCACCGACCCCAAGCTCGAGACGCTGATCGAACAGGCGCTCGCGAACAACCGCGACCTGCGCATCGCGATGCTCAACGTCGAGCGGGCTCGTGCGGAGTACCGCATCCAGCGCGCGGATCGAGTTCCGAGCGTGGACGCCTCGGGCGCCATGGTGCGAGGCAATAGCACCGGCCGCACGACCGAGACGTACAGCGCGAGCGTAGGCGTCACGCAGTACGAGCTCGACCTGTTCGGGCGCGTGCGCGGCCTGAACGACGCCGCGCTGCAGCGTTATTTCGCGCAGGAGGAAGTGCGGCGCAGCGCGCAGCTGAGCCTCATCGCGGAAGTCGCGAACGCGTACCTGACGCTCGCGGCCGATCAGGAACAGGTGCGGCTCGCGCGGGCGACGCTCGACGACGCGCGAGCAGTCGTACGCGATCACGCCAAGCGGCACGAACTTGGCGCGGTGTCGGGTCTCGACCTGAGCCAGTCGCGCACCCTGGTGGAAGGCGCGCGCGCGGAGCTCGCGCGGTATGCCGGGCTTGGTCGCGCAGGACAGCAACGCGCTGAACCTGCTGGTCGGCGCGACGGTCGCGCCTGACCTGCTGCCGACGAGCTTCAGCGATCCGGTCACGGGGCTGGCTGCGCTGCCGGCCGGCCTGCCGTCGGAGGTCTTGTTGCGGCGGCCGGACGTGCTCGCCGCCGAGCACGAACTGCGGGCCGCGAATGCGAACATCGGCGCCGCGCGTGCGGCCTTCTTCCCGTCGATCACGCTGACTGGCGCGGTCGGCTACGCCAGCGACGATCTTTCCAGTCTCTTCGATGGCGGCACGTCGATCTGGAGCTTCGTGCCCCAGGTGCGAGTGCCGATCTTCGAGGGCGGCCGCTTGCGCGCCAACCTGCAAGTCACCCAGGCCGACCGCGACATCGCGCTGGCGCGCTACGAGCAGTCGATCCAGCAAGGCTTCCGCGAAGTCGCCGATGCGCTGGCGCTCACGTCGACGCTGGCCGAGCAGCGAGTCGCACTGCGAGGCCCTGGTAGACGCGGCGCAGCGCAGCGAAGAACTGGGGCAGGCTCGTTACGCCGCGGGCCGCGACAGCTACCTGCTGCGGCTCGAATCGCAGCGCACGCTTTACGTCGGCCGAGCAGGCGCTGATCCAGACCCGGCTCGCGGAGCAGTCGAACCGGGTGACGCTGTACAAGGTGCTCGGCGGCGGCTGGCAGGAAGGCACGCGATGATGACTGGAGGCGGACTTGCGCCACGCCGCGCGCCGAAGCGCAGCGCGACCGCATCCTGTGCGCGGCGCTCAAATGCTTCATCGAGCACGGGTTTCACGCGGCGAGCATGGCCAATATCGCCGAGACGGCGCAGATGAGCGCTGGCCTGCATGTACCGCTATTTCGATAACAAGAACGCCATCGTGCGGGCCATCGTCGAGCGCCAGCTGCAGGAAGGTCATGCGCAGATCGAGCAATTGCGCACGTCAGCCGACCTGGCGGCGAGCATCCTGCAGACGTTCCGCCTGTGGCTCGCACGGGACCCGTCGGTGATGAGTCCCGCGCTTTACCTCGAAATGAGCGCCGAAGCGACGCGCGATCCTCAGATCGCTGCGGTATTGCGCGAATCCGACGAGCGCATCTTCGGGGCCCTGCAGGCCTGGATGGCCCGCGACCGCGACGAGCAGGGACTGGGGCTGGCCGCCGGACATTGCGGCCCGGCGCGCCCGCCTGCTGATGCAGGTCTGGAGCGGCCTGGCCGTCAGCGCCGCGCGGCATCCGGAGCAGGATCCGGCCGAAATGCACGCCGTGATCGAGAATTTCGTGAGTCGCCTCGTGCTGCCGTGAACTTTGGGGTCGCAGGGCTGGCCCGGGCCTGAGGCTCGTCAGTTGCCCTGCCCGCCGACAGACAGGACCGGGCAGACATCGGCAAATCTGGATATTGCGGCGGTGCAGCAAACGGGGGCATAGTCGACCGTGG
>CAVVBC010000038.1:0-5817 GCA_963746325.1 uncultured Gammaproteobacteria bacterium
CGAGACTAGCCGCGTGATCCAGCCCGGCTCGGTCACCAGGCAAAGGTGGTCTACGACTTGCTGCATCACGCGCGGCATGTCACCGAGGAATGCGTCGAAATCCACGGCCAGCGCCCGGTCAGGCCACTGGTCAAGGATTTCGCGGCGGGTCAGCGATTCGGCCAGCCAACCCATCGCAGTGAGTTCACCTGGTGTCAGCGCGTGGAGGGGCTTGAGTGGCGTGGCGATGCGCGCGCGCAGGCGGCGCATGCGCTCGACGCCGTGACCACGCAGGTCGACGGGTGAATTCGAGCCGGCCAGCAGGGTGGCGAGATAAGGCTCCGCCCGCAGGTTGAGGTAGACAGCACGTGACGCTGCGTTACGCCGCAGGAGCAATGGTGCCGCGCGCGCGGCGGCACTGGTCGCCTTAAGCACGACGCTGTGCGTCGTCGGGTAGCCGCGACTCCACAGGCGGATGAAGGTGTCGAGCACGAGATCGAACTGTGACTCGTTCAGCAGCGATTCCGGTTGCCCGAGCACGTCGCCCGCTTCGGCGAGCGTCCGCAGGGGCAACGGCTCCCGCAACGACAGGACCGAGCCGGTGGTGTCGAGCAGTCGGCTAAGCAACGTTGAACCGACGTGTCCGGTGTGCAGGATGTAATGCAGGGGCCGCGCGTTCCGGCAGAGCCGAGCCGTTGCGGCAACGCGTTCGATCGGCAGCCAGGCGCCCTTGGTGCCGGGGTCGAGGATGCGATCGTCGAGGAAACTGGCCGCGCGGTAGGCCGGCTCGTCGAATTCGATGTGCAATATGCACGAACGGGCGAGGTCAAGTTTTTGCGGATAGGCGTTCGGGGAGTCGGGCAACTTCGACAAGAGTCCGTCTGCCGTGGAGCGAGTCTTGCGTGATTCCATCTCGCGCTGCCTTCCAAGTCGTGATCCCGGGAACTAAACTGTCGGGTCGAATTTGCGCGACGTGGTCGTTCGCGGGACGTCGCGATTCCAATGGACGCTGCTGGTTGCAGTTGCCGATTCTGTTGGCCGATTCTATTTGACTGGGGCCCGCGCAGCCGGGGATTTACATGAAGCTTGGCGTTCCCTTCCTGCAGTTTCCGCTGGTGTTCGATGCGGCGGCCCTGGCAGCCGAAGTGCAGGCAATCGACGAGTCGGCGTGGCGGCCGCACCCGGCTGGGTATGCCGGCAACGACGCATTGCTGCTGGTCACCGTCGGGGGTGATCCCAACAGCGACGCGACTGCCGGGCCCATGAGCGCGACCGAACACCTGAAACGCTGTCCTTACCTGATGCAGGTGCTCGACCGGATCGGCGCCACCTGGGGCAGGTCGCGCCTGATGCGGCTGTCCGGCCGCGCGGAAGTCACCCCGCACGTCGACATCAATTACTACTGGCGCGAGCGCGCGCGAGTGCACGTTCCGATCGTGACGCAGCCGACTGTGCGGTTCGTCTGCGGCGATGCCGAAGTGAACATGCGTGCCGGCGAGTGCTGGATCTTCGACACCTGGGCCGAGCACAACGTGATCAACGATCACTACCTGTCCCGGATCCACCTCGTTGCCGACACCGTCGGCGGCGCGGGCTTCTGGCAGCACGTGGCCAATGCCCGGCCGCATGCTGCCCAGATTCCCGGCTGGCAGCCGCAAGTCTGCTCACCCATCGCCAATTTCGTGCCCGAACTGGATTTCGAGGCGGAGAATTTCCCGGTGGTCATGACGCCGTGGGAAATCCGGTCGCATTACGCGTTCCTGATGGGCGAGGCGACGGCGCATCCCGCCGTGCCGTTGATCCACCAGGCGTTGCTGCAGTTCACGCGCCGCTGGCAGGCCCTGTGGGCGCGTTACGGCGAGCGTCCCGACGGCTGGGAGCGTTATCGAGGCGCCATCGAAGCCGCGAAGAATGATCTCGATGCATGCGGCGCGAATGCCGTCGACATGCGCAACGGTGTGCGCCTGATGGAAGCGCTGCACGCCTGGGTGTTCGAGCCGGCGTTGGCCGCATATCGCCGCACCGCCGACGCTGAAATCCGCCAGCGAGCGGGCCAGGCCGCGGCGGTCGTGCCGGGCGAGGTGTCGGTAGCGGCGAGTGCATCGCCCGCTCGCGTGTTTCGCGATCCTGTGTTCGACCGACCAGTCTTCATCGTTTGTCCGCCGCGATCCGGATCGACGTTGCTGTTCGAAACCCTGGCGCAGGCGCCGGACGTGTACACGATCGGCGACGAGAGCCACCAGCTCATCGAGGGCGTGGCCACGCTCGCGCCCGCAGCACGCGGCTTCGAATCCAACCGCCTTGTGGCAGCCGATGCAACTTCCGACGTCGTCACCGAATTGCGCAGCGCTTTCTTCTCGGCCCTGCGTGATCGCGCTGAGCGACCGCCCAGCGCCGGCGGCCGAGTGCGGATGCTCGAGAAGACCCCGAAGAACGCGCTGCGCGTGCCATTTCTCGCGCGCGTCTTCCCCGAAGCGCGGTTCATCTACCTGCACCGGGACCCGCGTCCCGTGCTTGCCAGCATGATGGAGGCCTGGGACTCGGGAGGCTTCCGCACCTACCCGAACCTGCCTGGCTGGACCGGGTTGCCGTGGTCGCTGCTGTTGGTGCCCGGGTGGCGCGAGCTGCACGGCCGGCCGTTGCACGAGATCGTCGCGGCGCAGTGGAACACCACGACCCAGCTGCTGCTCGATGACCTCGAGCAGTTGCCATCCGGTTCATGGTCGGTGGCGAACTACGAGGCACTTGTGGCCGATCCTGACGCCGAGATACGTCGGCTATGCGCAGCCAACTTCATGGCGTGGGACAGCGTCCTGCCGCAGGTGCTGCCGCTCTCCAGCTACACTGTTTCGACCCCAGACCCGACCAAGTGGCAGCGTTTCGCAGCGGAGATCGAATCCGTGATGCCGCTGATCGATGCGCAGGCCCGCCGCGCCGAGCGGCTCGTCCAGCGTTCCCCGCATTCCTGACCCAGGCGACATCCATGCAACCGACGAATCCCCCGGTGCGGCCGAGCACTCTCGACAGCACCATCAACGCGGCTTACGAGCTGCTCAAGAAGGGCCGCATCGACGAAGCCGACCAGCTTTGCCAGGGCTTGCTGGCGCTCACGCCGAATACCCGGACGGCAGTGCTCGCCAGCGCGATCGCGGAAGCCCGCTTCGACATGCCGCGCGCCCTGGAGATCGTGAACGCGGCGATCGAACACCATGGCGAGAGCGCCGACCTGCTGTTGAAGCAGGCGCAGGTGCTGATGCAATTGCGCCGGCGCGCGGAAGGCGTTGCTGCTGCGCGCCGCGCCGCGGAGATCTGCCCGCCCGACGCCCGGTTGCTGCAGGCCATCGCCAAGGTGCACGTCGAGCGCGGTGAACCGGCGGAAGCAAAGCCGCTGCTGCAACGGGCGCGCGAACTGATGCCGACCGATCCGGCCATCTATTACGACTCGGCCGTGGCCCACTTCTACCTCAACGAGATGGACGAGGCCGCGGTACTGCTCGAGCGTGTGCTGACCGTGGCGCCCGGCAATGGCTTTGCGCATTACGTGCGGGCGCATCTGGGCACGCAGACTGCCGCGAAGAACCACATCGACCACTTGCGCTCCACGCTGCTGCGTCCGCAGATTCGCCGGAAGGACGCGATCTCGACGTATTTCGCCCTGGCGAAAGAGCTGGAGGACATCGGCGAGTTCCAGGAATCGTTTGCGGCGCTGGCCGAGGGCAATCGCGTCAAGCGCAGCACACTGGATTACCAGGTGCAGAACGATCTCGACGCAATGCAGAAGGTCATGACCCATTACACGAAGGACGCGCTCGCACAGGCGGCCGCAGGGGAGCCCGCGACGGGCCCGATCTTCATCCTCGGCATGCCCCGCACCGGCACGACGCTGGTGGAGCGCATCCTGGGCAATCACACCGACGTGGTCTCACTCGGCGAGCTCGTGGACTTTCCAATCGAGATGACGGCACTGGCCGAGCAGGTGTTCGTCAGTACCGGCGCCACCGACCCCGATCTGCTGCAGGTTTCGCTGCAGATGAATTTCGCCGAGCTCGGGCGCAACTACCTGCGGGCAGTGCAGCCGCTGGCAGGAGGCCGCCCGTATTTCGTCGACAAGCTGCCGTTCAATTTCCGCTATTGCGGCCTGATCCACCAGGCGCTGCCGAACGCGAAGATCGTGCACTTGACTCGCGACCCGCTCGACACCTGTTACGCGGTGTTCAAGACGCTCTTCGTCAACGCCTACCACTACTCGTACCAGCTGGACGAACTGGCACAGTTCTACGTCGGGTACCGTCGCACGATGGAGCACTGGCACGCGGTGATGCCGGGGGTGATCTACGACCTGAGCTACGAGGACCTGGTCGCCGAACCTGCTGCGCAGTGCCGCAAGTTGCTGGATTACTGCGGCCTGCCCTGGCAGGACGGGGTGCTGGATTACCATCAGTCACGCGCGGCCTCGACCACGGCCAGCGCCGCGCAGGTGCGCAAGCCGATCTATCAGTCGTCGGTGAAGAAGTGGCGCCACTTCGAGCAGCAGTTGCAGCCCGTGGTGCGGCGGCTCGCGGAAGCGGGCCTGGTCGACCAGGCGGGCAATGCGTTGCCGAAGCCTGCGTCCAGCTGACGAACCGGCGCGCGGAGATCAGGCGTTGCCGTCGACCGGCCGGTCGCGTATCCACTGTGACAGCACCCACTTGGCGCCGCGCGTTGGCGCCAGGCCGGCGTGCAGCGTGTCGTAGTCCAGGGCGCCTGACGGCTGTACGTTGCGAAACAGCAGCGCGTCGCCTGCGGCTGCCCGGTAGCGCAAGCCGATGCGGGGGAACTCGGTTTCGCCACCGTCATAGTCATCATTGAGATACACCAGCACCGTCCCCACGCGCTGTCCGCGCCGTTCGACTTCGCGCGCGAGGGCGGGCGTCGAGGGCTCCTGGAAGTCGCAATGAGCGGCAAAATGCTGCCCGGGCTCGTAGTGCAGCAGCTTGGCGACCTCGAATGATCCAGGCGTTACACCCGCCGCGTTCGCGATCCGCTCGACGATCAGCCGCAGCACCAGGTCGGCGTTGCCGATGGTGTAGTCGGCCTCCGAATTGGTGCGCGTGCCTGCCTCGGTAAAACCCTCAGCGTCCTTCCGGTAGATCTGCGCCCGCCGCAGGCTGCCGCGTGCCAGTTCGATCAGCCAGGCGCATTCGGACGCCGACGCAAAGCCGTCGATCGCGCGGATGTCGGGCGCAGCCGAGAGCACGCGGAAGGGTCGCGGTTTCGTCCAGGCAACGAGGTCGACGCGTCGGCGCAAGCCCGGCCAGTCCGACGTCGATTCCCGCGCGAGGAACTGCAGCTCGCGCTGCGAGCGCGGCCAGCCGAGCTCGGCGGCGCGCTGCAGGAAATCGAGTGCCTCCGTCCAATCCTGCTGCCGCAGCACTCCCCACGCGGCAAACAACGCGAGTTGCGCCGTCGCTTCGCCGTCGCCGCGCGCCGCGGCTTCCGCGATGCAGGCGTAGCCCTCGTTCGGCGCGGGAGCGACGCCGACGCCGAGGAGCAGCCGGTGGCCCAGGGTCCTGAGCGCGCCTGGATCGCCTTGCCGGGCGAGTTCACGCAGGTTTGTCGTTGCGACCTTCAGCATGACTTGATCCGGACTTGCCAGCTGTCACCGATGAGAGTTAGATCGGGCGAGTAGCCCGGTTGTCGACGAGTTGACGGCAAGAGTAGCAGGGCTTGCGCACACGTTGCCCGGGTGCAGCCGCTGCCTGAAACCAATCGGAGCGCGCGGGGTCAGTAGTCACATGGATACCCATCTGCGGCTGTCGATCGTCCGGCTCGCACACTGCCTGCCGTGGCTGACGCTGT
>CAVVBC010000039.1:0-21223 GCA_963746325.1 uncultured Gammaproteobacteria bacterium
ATAATTTGAACAGCGTTCGCATATAGGAACCACGATGCTCACCGTCACCCGCCGCGGCGCCATCGCCGAACTGACGCTCGACCGTCCTCCCGTCAACGCCATCGACGACGCGATGATCGCGGCGATGCACGGCGCGCTCGACGAGCTGGCAGACGGCGAGCGACTTCCAGGTGCTGCACATCCGCAGCGCCGGCAAGGTATTCGCGGCGGGCGCGGACCTCTCGCTGATCCGCACCTGGAAGGACGCGCCGTCGCCCGGCGGCGCACTGAGTGCCTACATCGAGCGGCTGCAGGGCCTGTATCACCGGATCGAGAGCCTGCCGCAGGTCACGCTGTGCGAGATTGCAGGCGCCGCGATGGGCGGCGGCTACGAACTCGCACTGAGCTGCGACCTGCGGATCGCGGCCGAGGAAGCAAAGATCGGCCTGCCTGAAGTCGGCCTCGGCCTGATTCCGGGCGCAGGCGGCACGCAGCGCCTCACGCGCCTTTGCGGTCGCGGTGTCGCAGCACGCGTGATCCTCACGGCTGAGCCGATCGACGGCAAGACGGCCGCGACGCTCGGCATGGTCGAATGGGCCGTGCCGCGGGCGGAGATCGCTGAGCGCGCCCGCGCGATCGTGGATCGCCTCGCGTCGATGCCTGCACATGCGCAGAAGGTCGCCAAGCAGTGCATCCGCGGTTTCGGCGACACGGGTGTGCTCGGCTTCCAGCTCGAGCGCGACCTCGGCGGGGCGCTGCTCGATTCGCCGCGCACGCAGCAGCTGATCCACGAATTCCTCGCCCGCAACAGCAAGCAGTAACTTCGGAGAATGCAACATGACGGACGATCCTCGACTACACCTGGCAGCAGGCCACGAGCCTCGCGGGCAAGCAAGTGCTGCTCACCGGCTGCGCGTCGGGCATCGGCCGCGCCTACGCGCGCGCTGTACGCGCGGCGCCGGGGCGACGGTCTACGGCGGTGACGTAAACGTCGCGGCCGGGGAGGCCGCGATGGCGGAGATCCGCGCCGCCGGCGGCAAGGCGGAGTTCGTTCCGCTCGATCTGACGCAGCCCGACTCGATCGACGCGTTCGTCGATGCGGTGCGCGAGAAGGCGGGCGGCACCGTCGACGTCGTCGCCAGCGTCGCGGGCGTCGACATCATCAAGCCGTTCCTCAAGAACGAGCCGTCCGACTGGAACCTGATCATCGCGGTCAACTACGTCGGCGCCGTGCGCATGATCCATCGTCTGCTGCCCTCGATGATCGAAGGCGGCAAGGGCGGCAAGATCGTCACGGTCGCGAGCGACGCCGGTCGCGTCGGCAGCAGCGGCGAGACGTTCTACTGCGGGCAGCAAGGGCGCGATCATCGCGTTCACGAAGTCGCTGGCGCGCGAGATGGCGCGTTACGGCATCAACTGCAACTGCGTGGCGCCCGGCCCGACGGACGACGCCGCTGTTCACGGACGGGCCACGCCCGAGAAGCTGCAGGAGGCGCTGGCCAATGCAATTCCGCTTCAAGCGCGTCGCGCAGCCGAGCGAGATCGCGCACTCGATCCTGTACTTCTCGTCGCCCGCCGCAGACTACATCACCGGCCAGGTGCTGAGCGTGAGCGGCGGCCTGACCATGCATGGTTGATGCGCGCATGAGCGACATACACCCGGAGAAGCAGTTCGAAGAGTTCCTCGCGGCCGGACAGTTCATGCTTCTGCGCAGCCGCGAGACCGGGCGCTGCTTCTGGTTTCCGCGCGTCGCCGAGCCGGGCACCGGTTGCACCGACCTCGAGTGGGTCGAGGCCAGCGGCGACGGCACCGTCTACTCGACGACGGTCATCCGGCAGAAGCCTCCGACGCCCGATTACAACCTCGCCCTCGATCGATCTCGCCGAAGGCCCGCGCATGATGAGCCGCGTCGAAGGCATCGCGCCCGACCAGGTCGCGCATCGGCATGAAGGTGCGCGCCAAGGTCGTCAAGGATGGCGAGCGCAGCCTCGTCGTCTTCCAGCCCGCCTGAGCCAGGAGCCCACCTTGAAGGACGCATTTCCCCGCGGCCAGACGGCGATCGTCGCTGCGGCCACCTACGGCGTCGGCACTGCGCCCGGACTGTCCACGTTCGATCTCGCCGCGCATGCCAGCGTCAAGGCGCTGGCACAGGTCGGCCTGAAACCGAAGGACGTCGACGGCCTGTTCTGTGTCGTCATGGACGAAACCTTGTCCGGGCTGAACTTCGAGGAATACCTCGGCGTGCGCAGCCGCATCAACGACAACGCGCGCACCGGTGGCTCGTCGTTCCAGATCCAGGCGTCGATCGCGGCGCTGGCACTGGCGTCCGGGCCAGTGCGACGTCGCGCTGATCGCCTACGGCAGCAACCAGCGCAGCGCGCTCGGCAAGCTCGCGACGAGCGCACGGTCCTCGCCTTGGGAGGCACCGTACAGGCCGCTGCGCCCGATCTCGTCGTATGCGATGGCCGCGGCGCGCCACATGCACCAGTACGGCACGACGAAGCAACAGCTCGGCGAAGTCGCGATCGCGGCGCGCAAGTGGGCGCAACTGAACCCGGATGCGTTCTCGCGCGACGAGCTGACCATGGAGGCGTACCTCGGTGCGCGCATGGTCGCCGATCCGTTCGGCGTCCGCGACTGCTGCCTCGTCACCGATGGCGCCGCCGCCGTCGTCATGACGCGGGCCGATCGCGCGCGCGACCTGTGCGCGAAACCCGCGTACCTGCTGGGCGCCGCGCACGAGACGCACGCATCGCGAAATCGCGGGCATGCCGGACATCACGGTGACCGGCGTCGCCGGGGCTTCGCGCCGCGCGTTCGCGCAGGCCGGCATCACGGCCGCGGACGTCGACGTGGTCGAACTCTACGATGCGTTCACGATCAACACGATCCTGTTCCTCGAGGACATGGGTTTCTGCGCGAAGGGCGAGGGCGGCGCCTTCGTGTCGGGCGGTCGCATCGCACCGGGCGGCGCGCTTGCCCGTGAACACCAACGGCGGCGGACTCTCGTTCTGCCACCCGGGCATGTACGGCCTCTTCACGATGGTTGAAGCGGCGCAGCAGGTCATGGGCGTGTGCGGCGAGCGCCAGGTGCAGGACGTCGAGATCGCGATCTCGCAGGGTAACGGCGGCGAACTGTCGAGCGAGGCCGTGCTCGTGCTCGGCGCCGCGCATTGATGACGAGGATGGACCGATGATCAACGACGACGCCGTACGCAACTGGGACTTCGGTCCGATCGTGCAGCGGTACACGCAGCGCGACACGATGCTGTACGCGCTCGGCATCGGCATGGGCGCCGACCCGATGGACGAGGGCGAGTTGCGCTTCGTCTTCGAAAAGCAGTTGCAGGCGGTGCCGACGATGGCCACGGTGCTCGGCAGTCCGGGCTTCTGGTGGAAGGATCCGCGCACAGGGGCCGACTGGGTCAAGCTCGTGCACGGCGAGCAGGAAGTGCGGCTGTTCCAGCCGTTGCCCGTGGCCGCCGCGATCGCCGCGACGAACAAGGTCGTCTCGATCACCGACAAGGGCGCAGGCAAGGGCGCCATCGCCGTGATCGAGCGCGAGTTGCGTGATGAGCAGACCGGCGAAGTGCTGGCAAAAGGCCGCAACGTCAGCTTCCTGCGCGGCGACGGCGGCTTCAGCGCCAAGGGTGGCCGCAGCGACCCTGGACCCGAGCCACTGCCCGGCGTGCCCGATCGCGCAGCCGACATCGAAGTCTCGCTGCCGACGCTCGATCGCCAGGCGCTGATCTATCGCCTGAGCGGCGACTACAACGTGCTGCATGCCGATCCGGCCGTTGCCCAGGCGGCAGGCTTTGCGCGGCCCATCCTGCACGGGCTCTGCACGTATGGCATGGCCGTGCATGCCTTGCTGAAGACCGTCTGCAAGTACGACGCTTCGGGCATCCGGCGCGTTGCGACTCGCTTCACGTCGCCTGTCACGCCGGGCGAAACGGTGCGATTCGAGTTCTGGGATGGCGGCAACGGACGCTTCCATCTGCGCGCGAACGTCGATTCGCGCCAGGCCGTGGTGCTCAACAACGGGTTGATCGAACTCGGCTGACCCGGGGCGCAGCGTTCAAATATGTGGATGCGAACCGGGCAGGCGTACTAATATGTGAACGCGGATCGGTTTCCGCGAGGTTCGACAGCATGCCGAAGAATGGCCAGGCCAAGAGTTCCGCCAGCGAAGTGGTCGGACCGCGTTCGCTGACACGACTGCTGGGTTTGTTCGACGTCCTCGCCAAGAGCAAGGACGGCATGACGCTGGCCGAACTCAACCAGGCACTGAAGTCGCCGAAGAGCAGCCTGCTCAACCTCCTGCGTCCGCTGGTCGTCGATGGCTTCCTCGCCTGCGACAACGGTCGCTACCGCCTGGGGCCCTCCATTTTCAGGCTCGCCGCCAACATCATGTCGGTCTGGAATTTCTCGAGCACGATGCGGCCGTACCTCGAAGAACTCGCGCAGATTAGCGAGGAGTCGGTCTACCTCGGCGTGCTCGACACCGTCGGCAGCGTGATCACATACGTCGATTCGATCGACAGCCCGAAGGCCGTGCGCTTCAGCGTGCCGGTCGGTGCCGCGCGTCCGTTGTTTTCCACGGCGGCGGGTCGCGTGCTGCTCGCGTTCGGCGACCAGGACTGGGTCGACGAATACCTCAGGAACACGAAGATCACGGCTTTCACGCCGTACACGGTGACCTCGCGCAAGGCTTTGCGCGACGAACTCGAGAACATCCGCAGGACGCGGATCTCGGTGAGCATGGGCGAGACGTTCCCCGAGTCGGGCGCCATAGCGGCGCCGATCTTCGGTGCGGACGGCAAGCTGATCGCTGCGATCGCGATCGGTGCGCCGGTCAGCCGGCTCGAGCCGCGCCTGCCGGAATTGCGTCCGATCATCAGCGATATCGCAGCGCGTGCATCCGGCTCGACTCGCAGCATGCTGCGCGCGGCGGAAGTGGTCGGCAACACGCCCTTGCGCATCACGAAGAAGGCGGCCTCGGCCGCGCGCTGAGCGATTCAGTCAAGGCAGGGCCCCGCGCTCCGGCGGGGCCTGCGCATCATCACCAGCGACGACGAAGCTGTCCGCCGATCCGGCGGGCGCGCAGCTGTGCCGCGCGTTCCTCCGCCGAGATGATCGGGGTATCCGCAGGCAAGTGCTTGCGCACGTCCTCGAGTGGCACGCGCTTAAGCGTGGGTACCGGGTTGCTGCTGCAGCCCAGCCAGCGGCCGATCAGCAGGCCGCGCAGGGTCTCGCCCGGATCGAGCCAGTTGTGCACGCCCGGGTCTTCCAGCGAGATCACCGCGCGAAAGCGCCCGTCGGAATCGACCCGCGCCTGGTGGCCGTTGAGGCTGCTCTGTCGGTAGACGAATTCGACCGCGTTCCAGAGTTCGTCATTCAGCTGCACGTTCCAGTAGCGGCGCGTCTCCGGCAGTTCGGTCTCGAGAATGACGGCCTCGCCCGGTGCGAAATCGAAAAAGCCCTGCCAGTACCATTGGCCGCCGACCGCGCCGCCGAAATCGGTGAGCTCGATCTGGTTGGTGAGTCCCTTCGCCTCCTGCATCTTCAGGTAGTTGAGCCACATCGCGGACAGTCGCCGCGGATAGCCCCCCAGCACTTCGCGCAGCTTGCGGTCGATCTCGGCCTTCGGCATCCGTGGCCGGACCGCGGGCCCATCCAGCCGTTCGATCGCGATCCGCGGATCGACCTCGTTGCCCCAGTCGTACGAACGCCAGCGCAGCAGCAGGTAATCCGCGTCCGGGTGCAGCTCGATCCACTCCCCCGTGTAGCCTTGCGGCCGCTCGCGCGACAGCAGGAAATCAATCTCGCCTTGCGGACCCAGCCTCACGTCCTCGTCGAAGTCGATGTAGCGCAGGCTGGGGCCGGGGCGGTCGGCCGTCCCCATCGTGGCGCGACCCTGCGACATCGACACGATCTTCACGGTACCGCGATGACCGACGATGCGGTACGTGCCCTTCGAGTCGACGTAGGCGTTGAAGTAGACGTCGTCCGGGTTCGGCTGCAGCAGGAACACCGAGTTCATGAACGGCGACCAGTCCGGCGTCGCCGCGTCGGACTGGAAATACATGAAATACGCGAGCGACACGTTCATCGCGAGCTGCCGATAGAGTTCGGCTCGCAACTGGTCGTTGCCGGGGTCCGGCGTCAGGGCATTGAGCTCACCTGACGCGACCAGCAGGTTGACGTAGTCGCTCCAGGGGGCGATGCCGCCGCCGGCCGCCTTCGGATCGCTCGCGGACATGTTCAGTCCTCGTCGTTGACCCAGCGCACGAAGCGGTGGAGCGGGTAGAAGCCATCATGCGGCAGCCCCGGGCCCGGCCCGATCGCCTTGCCGAGCGTCACGACGCGCTGCACGCCAGCCGAGGCCAGTGCATTGCGCACCTCGTTCTTGCGCGATGCCGGGTAAACACCGACGGTTTGCGTGGCGACGTTTGCGTGACGCACGGCATCGCGCAGCGAGGTGACCGGGACCACGTTGACGATCTTGCGGTCGGGGTAGAAATCCACCGGCTCGTCGGAGCGCACCACGACGCCGCGGCCGTCGAACCTGCCGAAGACGCGGTAATCCGGTTCCAGGTCGCGCAGCGCCTCGACCTGCTCCCGCGTGTCGCCGTCGACGGTCGCGCTGACCGCGGCGCACGTGGGCCGCTGCACGCCGAGTTGCGCGAGCAGCAGGGCGCAGTAGCGGTCGACCTGCTCGGTGGTGCCCTCGACGTACTGGATGCGGCTCGAGACACAGGCCGCCTGGTTGTAGGGCGTGGCGTCGTCGCCGGCCAGGCGCGCGACTTCGGCCAGCGTCTCGTCGTTCGCAAACGCCTCGCGTCCGATGAACGAGATCGACGTCTTCGGGTCGAACGCGACCAGCTCGAAGCCCGGTCCGATGTACTGCCTGGCGCTGCGCAATGCGGACTCACCGCCCCAGGCAACGAGCTTGTCGAAGAACTGCGGGCGCAGCAGGTGGCTTTCGACGTTGGTGTCGCCGCCGCGCCAATAGACGGCGCTGAAGGATCGCAGCACCGGATGGTTGGGCGCGACGGCCGCCATCACGCGCAGCACCGCGGTGGCCGTGAAGAGGTCGTTGGACGGCAGCTTCAACAGGTGCACGCCCTTGACCAGCGCGCCGCGCATGATCGAGAGCACGGACACGCCGGGGGCGTTGCCTGCAAGGATGTGCACGAGGCGGGGAGGGAAGGCACGGACGCGAGCCGTCTGCCCGTAGCCCGTCACGAGTTCGCGCCAGCCATCGAGCACGTCGGCACCGCCCAGCTCGTGCTGCACCATCGCTTCCATCGCGCCGCGATTGAGGTGCGAGCCCAGGCGCGCGTAGTCGTCCTCGAGTACCTTGGGATCGAGCGGACTGACCTTTCTCGCCTCGGCGCAGGCCTGGGCCATCGTGCCGTCGGGATCGCGTGACATGCGCTCGCCCGTGGCGACCAGCACATCCATGATCTCCGCCAGCGGCAGGTCGAAGGCGGGGCCCGGCTCGGTGCGTGGCCACACGAGCTGGTTCAGGTCGAGCGCCGGCGTCGTGAACTGCGCGCCCGGCGATCCGAAGACCGTTGTCGCGCCTGTGACGAGCTGGCCCTTGATCACGTGGGGGACCTGCGCGAGACCTGCGGAGGGCAGGGGGGCCGTTGCATTCATGCCAGGCTCCTGATGTTCACAAAGTAGAACATCATTTACAATTAAGAACGATGCTAGGGTGCGGTCGGCGCGCTGTCAATCGACGCGGCCCTCGCTCTAACGAACGGGAGTTGCCTTGGCTACGCATGAGTCGATCAAGGTGCCCGACCTGTCGGGCCGGTTGCACGTCGTCACGGGCGCAAACAGTGGCCTGGGCCTTGCGATGGCGCACTTCCTAGCGGTCCGCGGTGGCAGCGTCGTGCTCGCCTGCCGCTCCGCGGCCAATGCGGAGAAGACGCGGCAGGATATCCTGCACGTGGCCCCCGGGGCCGAACTGCATGCCATGACGCTGGACGTCGCTTCGCTGCAAAGCGTGCGCACGTTTGCCGAGTCGATGCAGCGCCGGTTCACGACGCTGGACGTGCTCATCAACAACGCGGGCATCATGGCCACGCCGCGCGCGCTGTCCGCGGACGGCTTCGAGCTGCAGTTCGCCACCAACCACCTCGGCCATTTCGCACTCACGGGACTGCTGCTGCCGATGATGCGCAACCGGCGCGGCAGCCGCGTGGTGGCCGTTTCGAGCATCGCAGCCCGCAGTGGCCGCATCGATTTCGACGATCCGATGGGCGAGCGCCGCTACGACGAATGGCAGGCCTACAACCAGAGCAAGCTGGCCAACCTGATGTTCGCGCTCGAACTGCAGCGTCGGTTGCAGCGTGCCGGCGCCGAGACATGGGCCGTGGCGGCGCACCCGGGAGCGTCCACGACGAACCTGTTCTCCACGCCGGGCGGATTCGTCGCGAAGCGCGTGATTTCGCCACTGGTGAGCCGACTGCTGTTCCAGCCGGCGGAGCGAGGCGCACTGCCCATCCTGCTGGCTGCCGTGGGGCGTGATGCGGAACCCGGTGCCTACTACGGGCCCAAGGGCTTCCAGGAGATGAAGGGCGAGCCGGGTCCGGCCGTCATTCCGCCGCAGGCGCAGGACGCGCAGGCGGCTGCGCGCCTGTGGCGACTTTCCGAGCAGCTGACCGGCGTGGCCTATCCATGATCAGTGCGGCCGCGGCAGCAGCCGGCGACCGTTGTCGTACATGATCGCGCCGGCGTCCGCGAACTGGGCGACGTGAATGTTGCGGCGATCGGCAACTCGAGGCCCGGAGTCTCACCATCGGCAATGATTCCGATGCTACAGTTATGTGAACGACGTTCATAGATTGCTACGGAGGCGCCATGGGTCCGATCCGCCGCCAGCTGCTCGACATGATCCAGCGGGATGACCGCTATGACCTGCCAGCGGGCGAACTCGAACCGCTGCGGCTCGAGGCGGCCCGCGAGTACTTCGCCGAGATGCGCGAGAAAGTCGCGGTGCTGCGCCGACGAGCCGACGACACGGGCGTCACCGAAGTGCGGACCATGGACGACCTCGTGCCGCTGCTGTTCTCGCACACGGTCTACAAGTCGTACCCGCAGAATCTCGTCGACCAGGGCAAGTGGGTCGCGCTGGGGCGCTGGCTGAAGACCTTGTCGGCGGAAGACCCGACGACAGTGGACGTGTCCCGTGTCAACAATGTCGACGATTGGATCGACACGATGCGCGACGCTGGCCACCTGCTGCTCGCCACCAGTGGTTCGAGCGGCAAGTGCTCGTTCCTCAACTCGACGCGCGGCGACCTCGAGCTGAAGAAACGGCACTGGCAGGAGACGCTTGGCTGGCCGCACCTGCGGCCCAACAAGGACCGCACCGTGTTCCAGCTGGGTCCCAGCCGCGGACCCAACAGCGCGATCGAGGCGGCGCAGATCGGCGCCGAACTGTGGGGCAAGCCAGGCTCGATTCATTTCCTCACGGACGAGCCGCTGAAGATTTCCGAGGTCAGCGCGATGGCAGCCGTGCGCAAGCGCATGCAGGACGGCACGGCCACGCCCCAGGAAATTGCCGACATCGAGCGTCGCGGCGCCGAGCAGGGCGCGCGCATGATCGCAGCGCTCAACCAGCTGCTCGACACGATCCTCGCGCATCGCGTCGAGCCGATCATCCTTACGGGCATGTGGGCACAGCACATGGCGATCATCCGGCGTGCGCGCGAACTGGGCATTCCGGACGGTGCGTTCCATCCGCGGAGCTACATCTCCGCCGGTGGCGGCGTGAAGGGCGTTTCGCTGCCGCCGGACTACGTCGAGCAGGTGGATCGTTTCTGGGGTCCGGTCATCCGCGGCACGGGCTACGGCATGACCGAAATGCTGCAGTTGATGCCGCGCTGCGAGAAGCGGCGCTATCACATCGCGCCGGGGCTCATCATGCTCCTGCTCGACCAGCCGGGCGATAGGCTGATCGCGCCACCCGTCGGCACGGCAGGCGTCGTCGAGGGCCGCTTCGGCTTCATCGACCTGATGTACGAAGGTCGCTGGGGAGGCCTGATCTCGGGCGACAAGGTGCAGGTCGACTTCTCCGGGCAGTGTCCCTGTGGCCGTCACGGCCCGACGATTCTCGATACGATCGTGCGGTATTCGCAGGTCACCGGTGGCGACGACCACATTGGCTGCGCGGGTACGATCGACGCTTACGTCCGCGGAGCAATGTCATGAAAGGGAAGAAAAGACCTGCAACCCAGGAGGCGCAGCTGCTCGAGTCCCGTGACGGCGCGATCGTCACGCTGACGATGAGCAACCCGGGCAAGCTCAACGCGATGTCGCTGGTGCTGCGCGATGCGTTGACCGAGACGTTTGCCCGTCTCAACGACGACGACACCGTACGGGCTATCGTCCTGACGGGCGCCGACGGCAATTTCAGTGCCGGCGCCGACATGGGCGGCTGGAGCGAAACGACGCTGCAACAGTGCCGCAGCCGGTTGCGCCGCGGCGGGACGCGGATCATGCGCGAGATGGTCGGGGGCGACAAACCGATCGTCGCGGCGATCGAAGGTTTTGCCTACGGTGCGGGTCTGGCGCTCACGTGCGCGACCGACCACGTCATCGCTGCCGACAATGCGCGATTCTGCTGCGCCTTCACGCGTGTCGGCTTCATTCCCGACATGGCGCTCATGTACACGCTGCCCAACCGGGTCGGGGTGACCCGGGCGAAACAATTGATCGCGCTGGCCGAGGACATCAAGGCCCAGCGCGCGGAGCGCCTCGGCCTGGTCGATGAGCTGGTCGAGCCCGGACAGCGCCCTGGCGCGCGCGCAGGAAGTGGCGCGGCAGTACGCCGAGTCGCCACCGATCGCGTTCGCCCTGATGAAGTCCGTCTACGCGCGGGGGCTCGAGGCGATGATCCAGGCGGAGATCGACCTGCAGCCCTATGCCTGGCTCTCGGAGGATCACGAGGAAGGCAAGCTCGCGTTCCGTGAGAAGCGACGGCCCCGGTTCAAGGGGCGCTGAGCGCAGGGTTCGAGTGGTCATCGAGCCAACCGCTGCCCGTGGCGCATCCGGCGTCGATACGGGAACCAGTGTGACGGACACGCCGGAGCCGCTGCGGATTTCCGAACTCGTCGAGCACGGCGCCCGGTGCGCGCCGGATGCGGTCGCGCTGCGAGAGGGCGCCATCGCATGGACCTACGCAACGTTGCACGAGGCCGCCATGCAGGTCGCCGCCGAGCTCGCGCTCCGGGGTGTGATCCGGGGCGACCGGGTACTGGTTGTTGCGGACAATTCGCTGGCCCAGGTCGCCGCGTTCTTCGGCATTGCGGCGCTCGGCGCGTGGCCCTCGATGCTCAATGCGCGCAGCAGTCCGCGCGAGATCGATGCGGTCCGCGACCACGCGCGGCCACGCGTCATCGTCTACACGAGCGGAACGTCGCCCGAAGCGGGCGCACACGCCCAACGTCACGGGGCCGTTGCGGCAACGGTCCTCGCTGACACGGCCGGCGCCGTGCTCGCCTGGGGCATCACGGACGCGGGTGCCGAGGCGGAATCGGGCGCCGACGTCGACCGTGTCGCCGCACTGATCTATACGTCGGGCACGACCGGCGCGCCGAAAGGCGTGATGGTCACGCACGCTGGCTTGCTCAGTTTCGCAGGCAGATCCGCGCGCATCCGCAGGCTGTCGAGCGGCGACTGCGTGCTGGGTGCGCTGCCGATGTCCCACATCTTCGGCTGTGCCACGATCCTGCTGACGAGCCTGCGTGCCGGCGCTTCCGTGTGGCTGCTGCCACGATTCGAGGCGGCCGAGGTCGTCGACGCACTCGAGCGAGGGCAGCTGACCGTGCTGCATGGCGTGCCGACGCTGTATGGGCGGTTGCTTGCCGAACTGGAGCGTCGCGGCTGCACCGGCCCGTTTCCCGGGTTGCGCTATGCCTACGTCGGCGGGGGCGCACTCGAGCCGGCGCTCAAGCGCCGCATCGAGGCTGCACTTGCGTTGCCCGTGCATCACGGTTACGGCATGACCGAGTACGCGGGTTCGATGTTCGTCACGCACGTGGACAGGCCGAGGTCCGACGCGTTGCCCGGCGAACTCGCCCCGGACTGTGAAGCCCGCTTCGTGCGGCCGGATGGCGGCGACGCCGATCGCGGCGAGCCCGGCGAAATCTGGGTGCGCGGCCCCGGCACGATGCTCGGGTATTACCGTCAGCCGGAACTCACGCGAGCGACGCTGACGCCGGACGGTTGGCTGAGGACCGGCGACCTCGGCTTCCTCGAAGACGACGGTGCGCTGCGCATCGTCGGCCGCGCCCGCGACATCATCAAGCGCTCGGGATTCATCGTGCATCCGCTCGAGATCGAGCAGCAACTGATGGAGCATCCGGCCGTACGCCAGGCAGGCGTGGTCGGAATCAGCGGCGACGACGGCGACGAGCGGATCGTGGCTTTCGTCGAGCCGCGCGCGCCCGACGAGCCACTCGACGTGGCTGCGCTGCTGCAATTCGCGCGGGAGCGATTGTCGCCGTACAAGTGTCCGCAGCACGTCGTGCAGGTGCGTGAGCTGCCGCTCACGGCGAACGGAAAGATCCGTAAGCACGATCTGCGCGAGCTCTGGCAGGCCCGCACGTGATCGTTCCTGAGCTGCTGGAACGCATCGCCGGCAAGTCGCCGCGAGCCGAAGCCTTCCGCGACTCCGCCCGACGCGTCAGCGCCGAGGCAGCTGTCCACGCCGTGGAGCGGCTCGGGGAGCGGATGCGGCAGGCAGGTGTGACACCGGGCCAACGGGTGCTCATCGTCAGCGAGAATGACGTGGCCACCCCGCTGCTGCTGCTCGCCGCGCAGCGCGTCGGCGCATGGCCGGCGCTGGCGAACGCACGTGTCGGGTCGAAGGAGCTGGCGGCGATGCGGCAGTGCATTTCGCCGCGCCTCACGTTCTATGCGACCGACGCGTCCGCCGCGGCGAGCTCATTGACGACGCCAGCGTGCGTACCGTGGTTCGACGAACACGCGGGTGCGATGCAGGTCGAGGCAGGGGAGGACGACAGCACGGCGGCGCGGGTTCACGACGCCGACGACGTGGGATTGCTGCTCTTCACGTCGGGCACGACGGGACGTCCGAAGGCCGTCATGTGGTCGCACACCGGGTTGGTACGCCTGGGTCGCGTGCTCGCGCAGACGCGCGCCACGAGGGCCGGCTCGGTGGTGCAGTGCGCCGGGCCGCTGTCGCACATCATGGGTATAGCAAACATGATGGCTGCGCTCTACGTCGGCGCGACGCTGCAGTTGATGCCACGCCTCGATCCGCCAGCGCTGGTCGACGCCATTCTCGCGGGAGAGGTCACGCATCTGTCGCTGGTGCCGACCGCTTACCAGAGATTGTGCGATCACCTCGAGGACCGCGGGCTGACGTTGGCCGACAGGGGCTTGCGCTACATCAGCAGCGGCGGCGCGCCGCTCGACGAAGCGCTGAAGACTCGTGTCGAGCGCCTTTTTGGACTGCGCCTGGTCAATGGCTATGGCATGACCGAATGCGCGCCCGGCAGCCGCACGCGGCCGGATATCGAGTCGCCGGCCGATTGCATCGGTTGGCCGGAGCCGGGTGTGGAGATGAAGGTCGACGCGACCGCGGGCGAGACCGTCGGTGAGCTGCTGATGAAGACCTCGACGAAGATGCTCGGGTACTTCGGGGCGTCGGATGAGACGGCCGCCGTCATCCGCGACGATGGCTGGGTGGCCACGGGTGACCTCGCGACGCAGTTGCCTGATGGCTCGTTCCGGCTGGTCGGCCGGCGCAAGGAGATGATCATCCGCTCGGGATTCAACGTGTACCCGGCCGAAGTGGAAGGTGCATTGCTGTCCTTGCCGGGCGTCAGCCAAGCTGCGGTCATCGGCCTGCCGACCAGGGACGGCAACGAGGAAGTCGTTGCATTCGTGCGCATGCAGGCGAACTCGGCCGCTGATTTCTCCCTGCTGGGTGAACGCCTGGCTGCATTGCTCGCGCCTTACAAGAGGCCGAGTCGCATCGAATGCGTCGACGAGTTTCCGCTCGGGCCGACGGGCAAGATCGCCAAACGCGTGCTGCGCGAGCGCCTGCGCTAGGAGTCAGCCGCCAGCAAGTCCGCCCGCACTGGCGAGATTCGCGAGGTGATGATTCACGTCGCCGAACAGGATCTCGAGCAGTGTCAGTCGACGATAGTAGTGCCCGATCGAGCACTCTTCCGTCACGCCAATGCCGCCGTGCAGCTGCACGGCCTGTTCGCCGACGAAGCGGGCCGAATGCGCGATCTGCACCTTGGCGGCCGACATCGCGGCCGAACGCAGTGCTGGATCCGGTTCACTGACCATCATCGTCGCGTAGTAGGCCATGCTGCGGGCCTGCTCGACCATCACCAGCATGTCGACGGCGCGATGCTGCAGTGCCTGGAAGCTGCCGATGAAGACGCCGAACTGCTTGCGCTGCTTGAGGTAGTCGACGGTGATCTCGTGCGCGCGTTCCATGACGCCGACCGCCTCGGCACAGAGCGCCGCGATGGCCTCGTCGACGACGCGCTGCACGGTGGCGAGGCCATCCGCGGCCTGGAGGCGGCGGTCATCGGCGACACGGACGCCCGAGAGACGGAGGTCCGCGGCGCGCAGGCCGTCCTGCGTCGGATAACCGCGGCGCTCCAGGCCGGGCGCAGTCGACTCCACGACGAACAGGCCGATGCCGCCGTCGGGCAGGCGTGCCGAGACGATGACCTCGTCCGCGCTGTCGCCGTGCAGCACGACGGACTTGGCGCCCTCGATGACCCAGGCGTCACCCTCCCGTCGCGCCACCGTCGTGACCTGCGTGAGGTCGAAACGCGCGCCCCGCTCGACATGCGCGAACGCGTACGTCTTTTCGCCGGAAATCAGGCCCGGCAGGAACTCGGCGCGCTGGGCCTCGCTCGCGGCGTGACGCAGGCAACCGCCGGCGAGCACGACCGTTGCGAGGTAGGGTTCGAGCACGAGCGCCCGCCCGAACGCTCCCATCAGCAGCATCACGTCGGTGGCACCGCCGCCGAGGCCGCCGTCGCTTTCTGCGAAGGGCAGGGCCAGCAGGCCGAGGTCCGCGAACTGCTGCCACATCGCGCGGTCGTAGCCGCCGGGCCCGGCGCGCATGGCCTTGCGCTGGTCGAACGAATAGGTGCCCGCGAGCAGCTTGTTCACGCTGTCGGCGAGCAGGCTCTGTTCTTCGGTCAGGTCGAAATCCATCGTCGTGTTCTCTCAGAGCCCGAGCACGGTCTTGGCCAGGATGTTGCGCTGGATCTCGTTCGAGCCGCCGACGATCGAGACGTGACGCGCGTAATAGTGGTTGGGCGCGATCGTGCGCGCCCAGTCGGCGTCCTCGTCGCCCGCGCGCAGGCCGCGCACGAATTCCGGGTCGAACTCGAAGGCGTCGTAGGCCGCCACTTCGAGCAGCAGCCCGGTGGCAGCCTGCTGCAGTTCAGAGCCCTTGAGCTTCAGGATCGAGGCCTTCGGGTCGGGCTTGCCGGACGCGGTCGACTTCGTGATTTCGGCGATCAGGCGCATCTGCGTGATCTCGAGCGCCTTGAGTTCGACCTCGATCGCGGCCGCGCGCTCACGAAAGCGCGGGTCTTCGGCCAGCGTGCCGGTCACCGACGGCCACCCGCTGCGCGAGTTCGCGGGCCCGCTGCAGGCGCATCTTCGATATGCCGACCCGCGCAATGCCACTGCGTTCGTGGCCCAGCAGGTACTTCGCGTAGTCCCAGCCCTTGTTCTCCTCCCCGAGCCGGTTCGCGACCGGTACGCGCACGTTCTCGAGGAACATCTCGTTCGTCTCGTGATGTCCGTCGATGGTGATGATCGGCCGCACGGTGATGCCCGGGGTCTTCATGTCCATCAGCAGGTAGGTGATGCCTTCCTGCTTCTTCGCGGCGGGATCGGTGCGGACGAGCATGAAGCACCAGTCCGCATGGTGGGCGGTCGAGGTCCAGAGCTTCTGGCCGTTGATCACGTAGTAGTCGCCGTCGCGCACGGCGGTCGTACGCAGGGAAGCGAGGTCGGAGCCCGCGCCCGGTTCCGAAAAACCCTGGCAGAACCAATAGTCGAGGCGCGCGATCCGCGGCAGGAAATGGCGCTTCTGTTCTTCCGTGCCGAACGCTATCAGCGTGGGACCGATCATGTTGACGTTGAACGAGGGGGGCTCGGGTGCGGGAGCCGTGTGCATCTCCTCCTTGTAGATGTACTGCTGGACCGGGGTCCAGCCCGTGCCACCCCAGGCAGGAGCCCAGGCCGGCGTGGCCCAGCCCTTGTCGTGCAGGATGACCTGCCAGCGCTTGTACTCCTCTTTCGACAGTCGCTGGCCCAAGCACGGTCTTGCGGCGGATGTCGGCGGGCAGCGCGGTGCGGAACCATTGGCGCACTTCATCGCGGAATCGCAGTTCGTCGTCGGTCAGGCGCAGGTCCACGTTGATCCCTTCGCTGGCTGGGTGGTGGGGTCAGTCGATGAGGCCGCGCGCCTGCCAGTCAGCAAGCTCGCCGGCTGCGAGCCAATCGGCGAGGGCGGCGCGGGTGTTGTCCGGTGTGATTTCCTGCGGCGGCTTCGGCTTTGCTGCCGGCGTCGCACTGAAGCGCGGTGCCGGCGCGGGTTGCACGATGCCGTCCACTTCGACGAACGTGCCGCGTGCGGCCAGGTGCTCGTGTCGCGGGGCCTCGTCCCAGTCCAGGACCGGCGCGACGCACGCGTCGGTCGGCGCGAACAGCGCCGCCCAGTGATCGCGCGGTTGCTCGCGGAACCTGGCCGCCAGCGTCGCCTTGGCGCGCGGCCAGTTCGCGCGATCATTCTGCGCGCCGAGCAGGGTGGGATCGACGCCCAGCAACTGCAGGAACTCGGCGTAGAACTTCGCCTCGATCGGGCCCACCGCGATCCAGCCGCCGTCCGCGCACTCGTACACGTCGTAGTAGTGCGAGCCGGTGTCCGCGAAGTTCGTGCCACGGCCGGGATTGAGCATGCCGGCGGCGTGCATGCCGAAGAACGTGGTTGCCAGCGAGGCCGTGCCATCGACGATGGCAGCGTCCACGACCTGGCCGCGGCCGCTGCTGCGGGCGTTGAGGATCGCGGCCAGCAGCCCGAAGGCGAGGTACAGCGAGCCGCCCGCGTAGTCGCCGACGAGATTCAGCGGCACCGTCGGCGGCTGATCGGTGCGACCGATCGCATTGAGCACGCCGGTGATCGCGACGTAATTGATGTCGTGACCGGCGGTCTGCGCCAGCGGGCCGTCCTGGCCCCAGCCGGTCATGCGGCCATAGGCGAGGCGGGGATTGCGCGCGAGGCATGCGTCGGGACCCAGTCCCATGCGCTCCGTCACGCCCGGACGAAAACCTTCGATCAGCGCATCGGCACGCTCGATCAGTTGCAGCGCCGCCTCGACGCCGGCAGGCGACTTGAGGTCGAGCGTGATGACGGGACGGTTGCGCAGCAGCAGGTTGTAGCGCAGCGGACGCTTGATACCGAGCTCGGCGGGCTGCTTGCGATCGATGCGGATGACCGTCGCGCCCAGATCCGCGAGCAGCATCGCGCACATCGGGCCCGGCCCGATGCCGGCCAGTTCGACGACCTTGATGCCGGCGAGAGGGCCGGCGCTCATCGCTTGCGCATCGCCTGCCATTGTTCGTCGGTCCAGTCCTGCATCGCCCGCGCGCTCGGACCGCCGACCCCCTGCATCCAGCGACCGCCGTCCATGACGATCAGATCGCCGTTGATGTAACCCGATTCGTCGGCGGCGAGATACGCAAACAGGTTGGCGAGTTCGATGTGCTCGCCGTAGCGACGCAATGGCACGGACAGGCGCTGGTCTTCCACCTGCGAGCCTTCCGGATACAGGCGCTCCCATGCACCCGGAGTGGGGAACAGGCCTGGTGCCACGGCATTGAGCCGGATGCCTTGCGGACCCCATTCCACGGCGAGGCTGCGCGTCATCGCGACGATGCCGGCCTTGGCGGCAGCCGAGGGCGCCGTGAACGCCGAACCGGTGAATGCAGGCGTCGTGGCGACGCTGAGCACCGTGCCCTTGCGTCCGGCCTCGATCCAGCGCTTGCCGGCCGCCAGCGTGCAGTAGAACGCGCCGTGCAGGACGATGTTGAGGATGGTGTCGACCGCACGCGGCGAGAGTGAATCGGTGCGCGCGATGAAGTTCGCGGCTGCGTTGTTGACGAGGATGTCGAGCGGTGCCGTTTCCCAGATCGCGGCCATCATCGACTCGACGTGCGCCGAATCACGGATGTCGCAGGCCTGCGTCGAGATGCTGCCGCCGGTGGCTTCCCGCAGTTCCGCCGCGGTGGCGTCGAGCACGTCGGTACGGCGGCCGCAGATGACGACGTCCGCGCCCAGCTCACAGTAACGGCGGGCGATGCTCTTGCCGAGCCCGGTGCCGCCGCCGGTTACGAGGATGCGCTTGCCCTTGAGCAGGTCGGTACGAAACATACGGGACGCTCCTGTCTCAGGCCTTCTGCTCGCGGCCGAGCAGCATGTTGGCGATGATGTTGCGCTGGATCTGGTTCGTGCCTTCGATGATCTGCACGACCTTCGCGTCGCGGAAGTAACGGTTGATCGGGTACTCGTTCGAGATGCCGGCGGCCCCGAACATCTGCACGGCGTCCGTCGCCACTTTCATCGCGACATCCGACGCGAAGCATTTTGCCATCGCGGCCATCGAGCCGAGTTCGGGGCCCGTGATGCCGGCATCGACCATCGATGCGGCCTTGTACGTGAGCTGGCGCGCGGCCTCGGTCTGCATCGCCATGTCCGCCAGCATCCAGCGCAGGCCCTGGAAATCCGCCACGCGACGGCCGAAGGCCTTGCGCTGCTGGATGAAGGCGCTGGCGTGGTCGATCGCGCCCTGCGCGATGCCGACGGCACGGGCCGCAACGATCGGACGGCTGGTATTGAACGCTTCCATCACCGACTTGAAGCCCGCGCCGCCTTCCGGGCCCATGCGGTTGGCTTCCGGGATGAATGCGTCGTCGAAGAAGAGGGGGCACGAAGGCACGCCGCGTGCGCCCATTTTCTCTTCCTTGCGGCCGACGCTGAAGCCCTTGGTGCCCTTTTCGACGATGAACAGGTTGATGCTGTCCTTGCCGTCCGGGCCGGCGCACTTCGCACCGACGAGCACGAAGTCCGCGACGTCGGAGTTCGTGCACCAGATCTTCGAGCCGTTGAGCTTGTAGCCACCGTCGACGCGGGTCGCACGCGTCTTGATGCCCGACACGTCGGAGCCGCTCTGGGCCTCGGTGGTCGAAAACGCGCCGCGGAGTTCGCCGCTGGCGAGGCCCGGGAGGAAGCGCGCCTTCTGCTCGGCATTCGCGGCCGCATGCAGCGCGCCGAACGCGACCCACTGCACGACCAGCAGGTAGCCCGTGTTGTAGCAGACCCGCCCGAACTCCTCGACGGCGAGGCAGCCGGCGAGCAGGCTGCCCGTGCCGCCATGCTCGACGGGAAGGGGCAGGGCGAACAACCCCAGTTCCTGCAGCAGGTCGAACATGTCCTGCGGGTATTCGGCGTCGCGGTCGATCGCATCGGCGCGCGGCGCGACCTGTTCGCGGGCGACGCGCCGGACGAGGTCCTGCACCGCAAGTTGTTCTTCGGTCAGTGAGTACATGGATGCACTACCTCGGCGCCGGGCGCCGGCACTCTATATATATGCGATATATGCGCAACTGCGGGCCGCCATGGTCGTCCTGGCCCTCCTGGGCATTAATATAATCGAACGTCGTTCAAAAAACAGCACGGGCATGCCGACCCATCGGCCGTCCCGGACCCCGCCCGGCGGGGTTGCCGCAGGGGCGCGCAGCGTTTATATTATTGAACCACGTTCAAAAATAGACATTTTCAGGAGCCGTCGATGGGCTACAAGTACCTCCGCGACCCGCAGTACCTGCTGTTCGACGTCAAGGAGCGCGTAGCCCGCATCACGCTCAACCGGCCCGACAAGCGCAACACGTTGAGCCCGGCCCTGCTGTCAGAGCTGCGTGACGCGCTGATGGAAGCCGACGCCCGCGTCGACGTGAACGTCGTGATCCTCGAGGGCGCCGGCAAGGACTTCTGCGCCGGATACGATCTCGCAGGTGCCTACGCGGGTTTCAAGGAAGGCGAGACGCCGCCCTGGAACGAAGCGGATTACCGCAGCATGAACGCGACCATCGATGACGACGTCTGGAACATGGAGCAGACCCAGAAGCTCACGATGGTCCTGTTCGACATGCACAAGCCCGTGATCGCGAAGGTGCACGGCAACTGCCTCGCCGGCGGCACCGACCTCGCGCTGATGTGCGACTTCATCATCGCGGCGGAGAACGCCAAGATCGGCTTCCCCGCGACGCGCGCCAACGGCACGCCGCCGAACCAGCTGTGGATGTACCACGTGGGTCCGCAGTGGGCGAAGCGCCTGATGATGACCGGCGACAATCTCTGGGGCCGCGACGCGGTGAAGATCGGCCTCGTGCTCGACGCCGTGCCCGTCGAGGAGCTCGATGCCGCGGTCAACGAGCTGGCGCGACGCATCAGCTTCGTCGATGCCGACCTGCTCTCGGCGCACAAGCGCATCATCAACGCGGCGATGGAGTTCCAGGGGGCGCGGCAGCTGCAGCGCTTTGCCGTCGAAATGGATGCCCGGGCGCACCTGTGCCAGGGCCCGCGCCGCAAGCAGTTCAAGGCCGACATGGCGGAGGGCGGCCTGAAGCAGGCGCTCAAGAACCGTGACGAGCCGTTCGGTGACGGCATGGTTCAGGCCCACTGGTTCAACAAGTAAGCGAGGGCAGCATCGTGTCCGACAATTTCCTGGTCGACGAACCGGCCGAAGGCGTACGACGCATCACGATCAACCGGCCGGACGCGACCAACGCGTTCCAGTTCGAGATGTATGCGGAGCTTGCACGAGCTGTTCCGCAAGATCAAATACGACCCGCGCGTGCGCGTCGTGATCCTGACGGCCGCAGGCACGAAGCATTTCTGCACTGGCCACGATCTGCGCGCGCCCGGCAAGCCGGAGTGGATGCCGGAAGGCGTCGGCAAGCCGTTCTTCTCGCGTTACTCGATCGACGTGATCGCCTCGCTCCCGGTCGCGATGCGCAACCTGCCGCAGCCCGTCATCTGCGGTGTGAACGGCACGGTCGCGGGCATGGCCCTGGCATTCCCACTCGCCGCCGACATGACGATTGCCGCGAAGTCCGCCAAGTTCGTCAATGCCATCCACAACGCAGGCTCGG
>CAVVBC010000040.1:0-81321 GCA_963746325.1 uncultured Gammaproteobacteria bacterium
CCGCGGGGGCGGCGTTTCGGCGAGGGCGCATGCGCGTTGTCTTATCATTCATGTGGTGGCCGCTGCTGATGGCAGGGGCAATCGCTGTCAATGCGGCCGGCATGACCACATCCATGCCGCTGCTGTGGCTAAACGTCAGCTATTTCAGCCTCGCCGGGGCGATTTTCATTCTTGAGCGAGCAATGCCGCATGAGCGGACTGGCTGGCCGATGACGGCCAGTTGTGGGCCGATATCGGCCACACATTGATCAGCAAGTCGGCCGTTCAGATCCTGATTGTCGCCCCTACCCTCATCGGCTTTTCTGGCATTGCCAGCGCCGAGGGCGCGGCCTGGTGGCCTCGAGACTGGCCGCTCGCAGCGCAGATCGTCCTCGGCTTGATCATCGCCGAATTCGGCTTCTACTGGGGCCACCGCCTGAGCCACGAAGTGCCCATGATGTGGCGGTTCCACGCCGTCCACCACAGCGTCACCCGCCTGTGGTTCGTCAACACCGGGCGCTTCCACTTCATCGACACGCTGATCAGCGTAGTCTTTGGACTTGCAGTGGGGCTGGCGACCGGGGTGCCGCAGCATATCATCATCTGGATCAGCGCGATCACGGCCTATATCGGCCTGCTGACCCACTGCAATGTCGAGATGCGTTTTGGCCCGTTGAACTGGATTTTCAACACGCCGGGGCTGCATCGCTGGCACCACTCCAAGAAGCCGGAGGAAGGCAACGCGAACTATGGCGAGAATCTGGTGTTGTTCGACATCCTGTTCGGCACGTTCCTGAATCCGCAACGCCGACCGCCGGTCGATATCGGCATCTGCGAGCCGATGCCCGCTACGCTGGGCGCGCAGATCCTGCATCCCTTCCGCAGGTCGCCGGCCGACCCGCCAGAATCAGCGCGGGCGGCCTAGGTCTTTTTCGGCTTCTTCTTGGCGGCGGCTGCTGCTTCCGCGGCACGCTTGGCAATTGCGACGTCATACGCAGCAAACCCTTGCACGTTGCCCGGCGGATTGTAGCGGCACACCAGGAAATCGCTGCTCTTGCTGCGCCCCACCGCGCAGCCGATCTGGGTCGTCCCCGACCACACCACCGCCGTGTAGTGGCCGACATGCATCCAGTTGCCGGTCGTACTCACGTTCGGCATCGCGGCGCCGGGCTTGAAATACGCCTTCTCGTCGAGCCAGCCCTGCACCATCTGAGCCGGCGTGCGTCGGCCAGCGCCGTTAAAGAACAGGTTCTCGCCATGCTTGCGCTGGCTGGAATGCTTCATTGTGTTCGATTCGGCCAGTTCGTCGGCCCAGTCCTGCGCGTCTTCAGCAAGGTCGGCGGACCACACAAGGTCGGGAATCCCCAGGGAACGGCGCTCGTTATTGTGTGCGGTGAGGATTTCGGCCTGGAATGCCGGGTCCTTGATCGAAGGCACTTTGGGCATCGCCAGCGCACCGGACGCGACATACATGCGCGTCTCGCCGCCCTTCATGGGCACCGCCGCCGGTTTCTTGCCGGCTGCAAATGCGGGAACCAGCGCGAGGCCGGCGACGACAAAAGGCAACACGATTGGCAAACGACGCATGTCCGACATCCCCATGTCCGAAGCGGATTATGTACCGTGCGATTGAGGCAAAACAACGCGCTTTTGTGATGAAAGCGCGGCATCGCCAGTGACCACTTCACGCGCCATGGCAATCGCGGCAGGATGCCACCCCGAAGATCGCCGCGAGGAGCCATGAGCGCCAGTTGGAAAGATGTCGTCACCTGCGCCGCCGACCTGCCAGGCGTCGTGGAAGGGACCTCCTACGGCACCCCTGCCCTCAAGGTGGGCAAGGCCTTCCTGACGCGCCTGCGTTCGGAGGACGGCTCCATTGTGATCAAGATGCCCATCGACGAACGCGACATGCGCATGGAGGCCGCGCCGGACATTTACTTCATCACCGATCACTACAAGGCGTGGCCGGCCGTGCTGGTGCGGCTGGCGCAGGTGTCGAAGCCCGAGTTGAAGGCGCTGCTGGCGCGGGCGTGGCGCGACGCAGCGCCGCGCAAGCTGGTGGCGGACCATGACGGGACGCCCCCGCCTGCGCGGCCGCGAATGAAGGCGTGACAATCCTGGATCACCGCGCTCGCGATTCCGGTGCCATGGCGCGCCGCATCGCCGTCGAGCGTTTCGCCGGACCCGGCGTCGCCTGGGAGATGGCATTCGCCGAACCGGATCCCCGACTTACCGGCCTGGTCCAGCGGCTGTGCGGCTATCATGAGTGGTCGGCGGCGCCGCTGAGCCGCATCCAGCCGCCCTATAGCGGATTGCCGCTCATCATTGGGTTCGGAGCGCCGATCACCGTTGCCGGGACGCGCTACCGCCTGGATCGCGTTTCCGCCTTCATGGCCGGGCTGGAGACGGCTGCAGCGAAGACGTTGGGCTCCGGCCACCAGGCCGGCGTCCAGCTCGACCTGACGCCACTGGGTGCTGCCCGGCTGCTGGGAAGGCCGCTGGAAGCGCTGGCCGGTCGAGTAGTGCGGCTGGAAGACCTGATAGGAGCCGACGGCCGGCGGCTGGCGCAGCGGCTGGGCGAGGCGACCGGCTGGGACGAACGGCTGACCCTGACGGAGGATTTCGTGCTGGAGCGCATCAATCGCCATCGCGCACCGCCGCCGCTGGTGACGGCGCTGTGGCGCCGCTTGATCGCCAGCCGCGGTCAGAGCGACATAGCCGCGCTTGCCGCCGACGCCGGCGTGAGCCGCAAGCACCTGACCCAGCAATTCCGCCACTGGACCGGCCTGCCGCCCTCGCAATACGCCCGCGTGCTGCGCTTCGAGCGCGCCGTGGCTCGGATCCGGGCGCGACCGCGGGGCGTGGATTGGGCGCAAGTGGCGGCCGCATGCGGCTATTACGACCAGCCGCATTTCAACCGCGACTTCCGCAGCTTCACCGGCCTGACGCCGACGCGGTTCCTAGCGGCCCTTCAGCCGCACGGCGGCATCGTGGAGAAGTCCTGAGCGGTCGCGCGGGAAGACTGTTCGCCGCGCCTCCCCGCGCCAACGCGTTCGTTCAGTAGAGGACGATAACGTCGTAGATCACTCGCGATGTCAGTTCGATCAGCAGGATATCGCGATCGACCTGCACATACCGGTAGCCGACGGGCAAGGGCTGGAGCTGCCCATACAGCGAGCCGGGCAAGTCATAGTATTGATAGTCGGACGGCAGTGCGCTCCCGGTTGACCACACCTTCTTGGCCTGCCCCGGCGGGAGGCAGCCATTATTCTTCTTGGCTAGGCCCGGAGGGCAGTTACCCGCCGCCCGTTCCTGTTCATAGTAGTGCTTGATCGCGTCGCGGTCATTGTCGGCGAAGCGAGCGTGACCCTTGCCCTCGTCGGCACCTGTATCGTTGCCGTGACCGTTGCCATTACCGGCCCCGTCCGGCTTCTGGGCAGGTCCGTGATCGCCGCCGTGATCCTGATGACCATTGCCATTGCCATTGCCATTGCCATTGCCACTGCCTTTGGCCTTGTCGGTCTTGGCAATAAGAGGGCTGGCGTGGTGGCTGTCTGCGAGCGCGGCCCCACCGCCTGCGACCGAGGATGCCATCAGGGCGGCGAAGACTAAGGTCAGAGATCTTGAAGTCATGGGTTGTCCCTTTTGCGACGCATACCCGCAACGCGCACACGCGATCCGTACTTATGAACGGTTGAGTGACCCAGGAGTTCCCCGGGTGGGGCCCCGCGTGTGCTGGTTGGCGTAGAAGGCGGCAACGCTTAGGATTTGCCCGCAACGAAGGAGGACCGGGTGGCCGGACCGCTGGACGATCCCATTCCCGTGACCCTGGACGCCGAGGATCCGGCCGCCTTTGCGGCGCGGCTGGGCGGCGATTTCGAGCGCTACGGCTTCGCCATCGTCGCCGACCACGGCATCCCCGAGGAGCTGATCGCACGCGCCGAACGACGACGCCAAGGCCTTCTTCGCCCTGCCCGAGGACGGTCAAGCGCGCGCTATCACCGCCGGGCAGCGGCGGCGCGCGCGGCTACACGCCGTTCGGCATCGAGACCGCCAAGGGCGCCGACCGCAGTACGACCTGAAGGAATTCTGGCACGTCGGGCCGCGAGCTGCCCGCCGGCCACGCCTACGCGCGCTTCATGCCGCGCCAACGTCTGGCCCGACCGAGGTCCCGGGCTTCCAGGCAGACATCTCTACGCGCTGTTCGACGCGCTGGACGACCTGGGCCTGCACGATCCTGCGCGGCCATCGCCCGCTATCTGGACCTGGCGCGCCGACTATTTCGACGACACGGTCGAGCTGCGGCAACTCGATCCTGCGCCTGCTGCACTATCCGCCGGTCGCCGGCCGACGCGCCGGGCGTCCGCGCCGGCGCGCACGAGGACATCAACGTCATCACCCTGCTGCTGGGCGCCGAGGAGGCCGGGCTGGAGCTGCAGGACCGCGACGGCGAGTGGCTGGCGATCACACCCGCCGCCGGGCGCGCTGGTGGTCAATATCGGCGACATGCTGCAGCGGCTGACCAACCACGTGCTGCCGTCGACCACGCACCGGGTGGTCAATCCGCCGCCGGAGCGGCGCGGCTTCGCGCGCTATTCGACGCCCTTCTTCCTGCACTTCAGTCCGGACTTCCTGATCGAGACCCTGCCCGAACTGCGTCACGCGCGGAGCGTCCCAACCGCTATCCCGAGCCGATCACCGCGGACGACTACCTCCAGGAGCGGCTGCGCGAGATCAAGCTGAAATAGGTACACGCAGTTTCGGTGGCGGATGTTGGGCTGGTCGTGATTCGGTTGAAAAACGGAAAATATAACAATATCAATATGTTATGAGAGATTTGTGGCGGTTGACGCGCGATTGGCGGCGCCGGAACGGCCGGATATGTCGGTGCGGGACGCGCGCGACGACCGGTTCATTCGCCGGGTGAAAACCGGTACGTTCCGCAGAGGAGAACGCCATGCCCGCCGCGAATGAACCCGCCCTCCAGTCCGGCGCGCTGCCGGAAAAATTTTCTGCGTTTGCCGAGCACTGGCGGCCCAAGGTGGTGGCCGAACTGAATGGGCAGGAAGTGAAGCTGGTGAAGACCGAAGGGGTCTTCCCCTGGCACCGGCACGAAGCGGCGGAAGAAATGTTCTTGGTCTGGCGCGGGCGGTTTCGCGTCGAGTTCCGCGACCGCGTGCTCGAGTTGGGACCGGGCGAATTCTGCGTCGTGCCGCGCGGCGTCGAACACCGCACGGCGTCTGACGCGGAAGCCGAAGTGCTGATCTTCGAGCCAGCCGCGATCGTCAACACCGGCGATGCGGCGCCGTCGCGCTACACCGCGCCGAACGCCGTGCGCCTGTGATGGGTCGCTGCCTGAGATTACGCGACCTGGTGGCCGCCGCGGGGGCGCTGCTGCTGGCGGCGTGCGCGACGCCGGCCGCCGGGCCGCAACTGGCGGCACCCATGGCGAACGACCCGCCGCCGCTGCGATCGTACGTGCCGCAGGACGGCAAGGCGCATTCCGGCGTGCTGCTGGTGCCGGGCTGCGGGGCGCCGCTGCTGTCGGCGCGGGCGGCGCTGTATGAGCGCACCGCGGTGAAGCTGCGTGACGCCGGGTTCGCCGTAGCGATCTTCGCCTATCCGGGGTCAGGCATGGGCGATCCGGCCTGCGAACGGATGGCCGAGCCGGCGGCGCTGGCCGCGATGATCGCCGGCGCGCTGGCGCAACTGCGCGCGACGCCAGGAGTTCGATCCCGCGCGCCTCCATCTCGTCGGCTGGTCATGGGGCGCGCGCGGCGTGCTGGAGCTGGTGACGGCCGAGCGCCGCCTGCCGGGCCTCGTCTCGGCCGTGGCGTTCTACCCGTTCTGCCCGCCCGCCAAACGCTGGGCGAGCGCGGTGACGCTGCAATTGTACCTCGCCGAAAAGGACACGGTGTCGCCGCCGGAGGCGTGCCGCGCGTGGGCCGATGTTTCGGACGGACCGGGGCCGGTGGCGATCACCCGCTACGTCGGCGTCGGGCATGGCTTCGACATCGAGGAAGCGGGCGACGCGCGGTTCGCGGCGTACCGGACGGGGCTGAAGCTGAACTTCGACGCCAGCACGGCATGGCAGGGCTGGAAGGACCTGATTGCGTTCCTGGGGCTGAAGCTGCCGGGCGCGTAGCGCGGTTGCCCTGGGATGGCCGGGTCAGGTCCGGCCATGGCGCCAGGACGGCTTAGGGCATCGTCGCCTCGATCAGGAACGGGCCGCGGCGCTTCATGGCGCCGGAAAAGGCGGCGGCAAAGTCTTCGGCAGTCTCGCAGCGCACCGCCTCGACGCCCATGCCGCGGGCGAGATCGACGAAGCCGATATCGGGCCGCGAGAGGTCGAACATGGCAAGCGTCCTGGGCCCGGGGTTCTGGGCGCCGGTGCGCATCATCTCGACCTTGAGGATCGCATAGGCGCGATTGGAGAGAATGATCGTCGTGACGTCGAGATTTCTCGCGCGCCGCGGTCCACAGCGCCTGGATCGTGTACATCGCCGAGCCGTCGCCTTCGAGGCAGACGACCTTGCGGTCGAGCGCCGCGGTGGCGGCGCCGATGGCGACGGGGAGGCCCTGCCCGATAGCCCCGCCGGTGAGCTGCAGCCAGTCATGGGGCGGCGCACCGGCGGTGTGGACAAAAGCGCCCGCGCCGCAGGTTGCGCCCTCGTCGGAGACGATCGCGCCTTCGGGCAGGAAGCGCCCGACAATGGCGCCGAGCTTCATCTGGTCGAGAGGACCGGTCGGCAGGCCGGGCTGGATCGCGCTGGCCCGCGCCGGCGTGCCGGTACCGATTGCTTCGGCCAGGGCGCGTAGGCCCGCGAGCGCATCTTCGCCGGGGCTGGCGAGGGTGACGACCTCAGCGCCTTCCGGGGTGAGCGTGCCGCGGCGGCCGGGATAGGCGAAGAAGGCGACCGGCGCCTTCGTGGAGACGAGGACGAGATGGCCGACGCCCTTGAGTTCTTCCTCTACGGCTTCCGCGAAATAGGGCAGCCGGCGCACGAAAGGCCGCCCTGCCCCGCGCTCCAGCAGGCCGACAAAAGTGTCGCAGTAGAGCCGGGCGCCGGTGGCGGCGGCGATGGCGCCGGCCAGTTCCAATCCCTCGCCGCTGAGCACCGGGTCGCTGAGCAGCAAGGCCGAGGCGTTGCCGAACTGCAGCGCCGCACGGGCGGCGGCGACGGCGGCATCGTTGGGGGCCGGGAACGGCGTGGCGGCGATCGGCGCGGCGGGGCCGTGCGGAACTCGGCATCAGCTACATGCTGCCGCGAGCGGTCGGGGTGCAGAAGGCGGCAGAGATTCTCTACACGTCGCGCCCGGTGCTGGCCGACGAGGCGGAACGCATCGGACTCGTGCTCAAGACCGTCCCGGACGAGGAGCTGCAGGACGCTTGCGTCGAGCTCGCCAGGCAGATCACGGTCAACGTGCCGATGGGTATCTGGGTGACGAAGCAGTCGCTGTGGGCGAACCAGAACGCGGGCAGCCTCGAGCAGGCGATCGAGTTCGAGAGCCGCGGCGTCTACGTCGCACAGTCGACCGAAGACAAGGTCGAGAAGCAGAAGGCGTTCTTCGAGAAGCGCCCGCCGAATTTCCAGTTCAAGTGAGCGTCGCGCAGCCGCGGCCGGGGAATGCTATGAGCTACGAAACAATCCGCTATGAAGTGTCCGAAGGCATCGCGACGATCACGCTGAATCGTCCTGAAGTCTTCAACGCAATGAACCAGTTGATGACCAGCGAGCTCATCGCCGTTTTCGACGAGACCGACAAGGACGATGCCGTACGTGTGGTCATCGTCACGGGCGAGGGCAAGGCCTTCTGCGGCGGCGCCGACCTCTCGAAAGGCGCGGACATCTTCAACAAGGACAAGAGCGGTGCCGTACCGCAGGGCGAGACGATCTACCGTGCTGACGGCAGCATCGACTATTCGAAGGAGGGCGCGCGAGACGGCGGCGGCAAGCTGGCGCTGCGCATCTTCGCGAGCCTCAAGCCCGTGATCGGGGCCATCAATGGGGCCGGTGTCGGCGTCGGCGCGTCGATGACCCTGCCGATGGACATCCGCGTGGCCAGCGACAAGGCGCGTATCGGCTTCGTGTATGCGCGGCGCGGCATCGTGTACGAGTGCTGCTCCTCGTGGTTCCTGCCGCGAGTCGTCGGCATCGCGAAGGCCCTCGAGTGGAGCTTCAGTGGACGCGTGATGAACGCAGACGAACTGAGGGAGGGCGGCCTGTTCAATCACGTCGTTCCGCACGACCAGCTCATGACCAAGGCGCGCGAGATCGCGAAGGAGATCGCGGAGAACACGGCGCCGGTCTCGGTCGCGCTGATGCGGCACATGGCCTGGCGCAGCCTCGGCATGGACCACCCGATGGAGGCGCATCGCTGGGAAAGCCGCGGCATTACGACGCGTGGCAAGTCGCCGGACGCGAAGGAAGGCGTCGTGTCATTCAAGGAAAAGCGCCTGCCGAATTTTCCGTGCACGGTTTCCAGGGACATGCCGGACTACTTCCCCTGGTGGGAGGAGCCGAAATACAGCTGATCCGTCGCAACGTCGTACGCACACCACGGTCATCAAGCGAGCAGGGCAGGCATGAAGACGGCAATCACAGAACTGTTCGGCATCAAGTATCCGATCATGAATGCCGGCATGGGGCGCGTCGCGCTGCCGAAGCTCGTCGCGGCCGTGTCCAACGCGGGCGGACTCGGCGTGCTCGGCTGCGGTTCCGGCGCGCCTGAAACGACGCGCAAATACATCCAGCAGATCCGTGCCCTGACCGACAAGCCCTTTGCCGGCAACGCGCCGCTGGCCTTGCCGAACGGCAAGGAGAACGTGAAGGTCATGCTCGAGGAACAGGTGCCCGTCATCAATTACTCGATGGGCAAGGGCGACTGGATCGTCGAGGCGGCGCATAAGTACGGCGGCAAGGTCATGGCCTCGGTCGACAGCCTGAAGCTCGCTAAGAGCGCGCAGAAGCACGGAGCGGATGCAGTCGTGGCGACGGGCTACGAAGCAGCAGGCCACTCCGGCGAAGTGACGACGTTCGTGCTGATTCCGCGCCTGCGCGAAGTGATCGATATCCCGATCATCGCGGCCGGCGGTGTCGGCAACGGAACCAGCATCGTTGGAGCGCTGGCGCTCGGGGCCAGCGGGGTATGGATGGGGACGCGCTTCCTTTACACCAAGGAAAGCCCGATGCACGACAACTGGAAGGAATACGGCGCCGGGCTCGACATCACGGACACCATCCGCTCCGACAAGTTCGATGGCATCCCGTGTCGCCAGATGATCTCTCCGCGCACGCTCGAAATCGTCAACGCGCGTGTCGGCGTCAACCCGTTCAAGGTCTTCCTCGAGTCCTTCGGCGTGGCCCGCGAACTGCAGATCCCGTATCTCAAGCTTTTCGCGGATGTCATCAAGAAGGGCCCGAAGGAGACCATCGCGATGATGCGAATGGCGCAGATGCTCGAAGCGCACACCGTGACCTTGACCACGGGAGACCTCAAGAAGGGCTCGACAGCGAGCGGCCAGTCGGTGGGCCTCGTGCACGACATACCCACCGTTGCCGAGGTCATGCAGCGGCTGGTCGCAGAAGTGGAAGCGGCCCGGGGCCGTCTAGATGCCGTATTTGCCGGCTGACAGTCCAGATACATGCGACAGGCCGAGCCAACGCAGGGACACCAATGAGCCAGTGGGATGAAACGTTTGATTTCGTAGTCGTCGGCAGCGGCGGCGCGTCCATGTGTGTCTCGCTGCTCTACAAGACGCTTGGACGTTCGGCGGTCGTCCTCGAGAAGCAGGCGAAGGTCGGCGGCTCCACGGGGTTTTCGGGCGGGGTCTGGTGGATTCCGAACAACGCGGTCATGAAGCGCGCGGGCGTCGACGACTCCTTCGACAAGGCCTGGCAGTACTTCGAATCCGCCGTGAGCTACAAGGGCAAGGGCAGCAGCGACGCGCGCCGTCGCGCCTTCCTGGAGAGCGGCCCCGAGATGGTGGACTTCCTCGAACGCCAGGGCATGAAGTTCAAGTACGCCGACGGCTGGTCGGACTACTACGACGATCTGCCGGGCGGCCAGCCGCGCGGCCGCTCGCTCGTCGCCGAACTGTTCGACATCAACGAACTCGGCGAATGGAAGGACAAGCTTTCGACCTATCCGGGCATGGCATTGCCGCTCGGATCCGAGGATTTCCCGACGCTGTTCCTGGCCAGGAAGACGACGGCCGGCAAACGGATGGCTTTGAGGCTCGTTTGGAACATCCTCAAGATCAAAGCTTCTGGGCCGCGATGTACGCGGTGGAGGCGCCGCGATCCAGGGCCGCATGCTGCAGATGGCGCTGCGCGAGAAGCTGCCGATCTACACGGAAACGCCCGTGCGGGATTTCGTCGTCGAGAATGGTCGTGTCACGGGCGTCGTGGCCGCGCGCAACGGGCGGGAAGTCCGCATCCGCGCGCGCGACGGCGTCCTGATCAACGCGGGCGGCTTCTCGCGCAACCAGGCCATGCGCGAGAAGTACCAGCCGAAACCCAACCCCTGGCGGTGGACCAACGCCAATCCTGGCGACACCGGCGAGATGATCGAGACCGCCGTGGCGCTCGGGGCTGAAATCGACTGCATGAACGAGGCCTGGTGGGTCATCACCTCGCTCGGGCCGGACGGTCAGTTGCCCGAGGGCGCGGTCAATGCGCAGGGCGTGCCGATCCCGTTCATGCATCACCTCGACCTGTCGCTGCCGCACCTGATCATGGTCGACCAGGACGGGCGCCGCTTCGCCGACGAGTCAGGCGCGTATATGGAAATCGGCCAGCGCATGTACGCGCGGCACGAGGAGACCGGCAAGTGCGTGCCGGCCTGGGTGATCCTCGACAGCCGCCATCGCGACAATTATCCCTGGGGCACGGCGCAGCCCGGCAAGACGCCGAAGTCGTGGCTCGAATCCGGCTACATGAAGAAGGCCGACACGCTCGAAGACCTCGCACGCCAGTGCGGTATCGACTGGCAGGGCCTGCAGGCCGAGGTCGACAGGTTCAACGGCTACTGCCGTGCCGGCGTCGATCCCGAGTTCAATCGCGGTGGGCGAGCCTTCGATCGCGCCCATGGCGATCCGACGGTCACGCCGAACCCGAATCTCGGTGCGATCGAGAGGGGCCCGTTCTACGCGGTCAGCGATGTACCCGGGTGACGTGGGCACGGCCGGCGGCCTGGTCACCGACGAGCACGCTCGCGTGCTGCGCGCGGATGGCTCGGTCATCGAAGGCCTGTACGCGACGGGCAATTCGACGGCGTCCGTCGTCGGTCGCTGCTACCCGGCGGCCGGATCGAGCATCGGCGCGTCGTTCGTCTTTGGTTATCGCGCGGCACAGCATGCCGCCAGGTCCGCAGTGGCCTCGTGAAGGGCCAGGGAGCAACAGCATGAGTTCCGTTCCATCCAAGGCGGTGCTGGTCGACATGTACCGGCGCATGACGCTCATCAAGCAGAATGACGAGCGCTTTCGCGCCACGATCATGGCCGGCAAGATCGTCGCGCCGTACTACTCGCCGCGCGGCCAGGAAGTCATTCCGTCGGCGGTGTCGGTCAACCTGCGCGACACCGACTACATCTGCACGATCTACCGCGGCATCCACGACATGCTCGCCAAGGGCGTGCCGCTGAAGCAGCTGTGGGCCGAAATCGCCGGCAAGGTCACCGGCACCTGCAAGGGCAAGGGCGGCCCGATGCACATCACCCATCCGGCGAGCGGCGTCATGGTGACGACCGGCATCGTCGGCAGCTCGATGCCGATCGCCAACGGCCTTGCTCTCGCCGCGCAGATCCGCGGCGAGGATCGCGTCGCGGTCGCCTATTTCGGCGACGGCGCCTCGAACATCGGCGCCTTCCACGAATCGCTCAACATGGCCTCGGTCTGGAAGCTGCCGGTCGTCTTCGTCTGCCAGAACAACCGCTACGGCGAGCACACGCAGTACGAGGTGGCGACCTCGGTCGACGCGGATCTCCGACCGCGCCGCGGGCTACCAGATGCCGGGCGTGACCGTCGACGGCAACGACCCGCTCGCGATGTATGCCGCCGCGAAGGAGGCCGTCGATCGCGCGCGTGCGGGCGACGGTCCGACGCTGATCGAGGCCATGACTTTCCGCTTCCATGGTCACGTGTTCGGCGACATGGACGGCTACATGGACAAGGACGAGAAGAAGGCGCTGGATGGCCAGGGACCCGGTGCCCGCGTTCCGCGCGTGGCTGATCGCGAACGGTCACGCCACCGAAGCGGACCTCGCCGCCATCGAGGCTCGATCAACGCAGGGCCTCGACGAGGCCGTCGAGTTCGCGCTGTCGAGCGCCGTTCCCGACGTCGCGGAACTGCGTCGCGACGTGTTTGCACAGGAGTTGTCCGCATGAGCGCCGCCGCGAGCTCGAAACCCATGAACACCATCGAGGCCGTCAACAAGGCGCTCGACGACGCCATGGCGCTCGACGAGAACGTCATCCTGCTCGGCGAGGACATCGGCGACGAGGAGGAGGGCGGCGTCGTCGGCGTGACGAAGGGCCTGTCGACGAAGTACGGCAACGGCCGCGTGCGCACGACGCCGATTTCGGAGCAGGCCATCATCGGCGCGGCGATCGGCGCCGCGATCGTCGGCATGCGCCCCGTGGCCGAGATCATGCTGATGAACTTCACGACCGTCGCGATGGACATGATCGTGAACCACGCCGCCAAGCTGCGCTTCATGTCGGGCGGGCAGACGCACGTGCCGATGGTCATCCGCACGATGACCGGGGCGGGCTTCGGCACCGGTGGCCAGCACGCCGATTACCTCGAGGCCTGGTTCGCGCACACGGCCGGCATCAAGGTGGTCGCACCGTCGAACCCGGCCGACGCCTACGGGCTCATGCTCTCGTGCATCTTCGACGACGACCCCTGCCTCTTCATCGAGAACATGCCGACGTACTGGAACCCCGGTCCGGCGCCGGCTTCCGGCGAGCGCATTCCGCTCGGCAAGGCGAACGTCCTGCGTCCGGGCAGCGACGTGACGGTCATCAGCTACAGCCGGCCCGTGGCCGACTGCGCCGCGGTGGCTGACAAGCTCGGCAAGGAGGGTGTCAACGTCGAGCTGATCGACCTGCGCACGATCGCGCCCTACGATGCCGAGACGGTCCTCAACTCCGTCGCGCGGACGAAGCGCGCCGTGATCGTGCACGAGGCAGTCAAGCCGTTCGGCGTCGGCGCGGAAATTGCCGCGCGCATCAACGAAGAGCTGTTCGGGCAGCTGAAGTCCAAAGTCGAACGCGTCGGGGCGAACTTCTCGCCCGTGCCGTTCGCCAAGACGCTCGAGACCGAGTTCGTACCCACGCAGGCGCGCATCGAAGCCGCCATCCGCAGCACCTTGCGCTGAGCCAAGGAAGAGACACACAAGATGAGCACCGAAGTCCTGTTGCCCAAGATCGGCTTTTCCATGAACGAGGGGGTGCTGACGCGCTGGCTGGTCGAAGACGGCGCCACGGTGACCCAGGGCCAGCCGCTGTACGAACTCGAGAGCGAGAAGTCCGTGCAGGAGGTTGAGGCACCCGCCAGCGGCACGCTGAAGATCGTGGTCGACGCCATCGGCGAGACTTACCCGGTCGGCACCGTGCTCGGCCACATCGGCTGACCGCCGCCAATGAGCGACGCACCCCGCAGTTTCGCCGACGCGCTGCCGCCGTGGCCGGCTGTCGACTTTGCCGCCTTCGGCGAAGTCGAGGTCAAGCCGCTGCCGCGCATGCGCAAGATCGCAGCGGGTTTCCTCGCCCGCAACTGGGCCATGGTCCCGCACGTGACGCATCACGACGACGCGGACGTGACCTCCCTCGAAGAGGCACGGCAGGCGATGAATGCCGCCGCGCCCGAGGCCCGGCTGACGATCCTGCCGTTCCTTGCGCGGGCCGCGGCCACGGTGCTGGGCGAGTTTCCGCAGTTCAACGCCTCGCTCGACGCGACGACGTCGAACGTCGTCTACAAGAAGTACTGCCACGTCGGCATCGCCGTCGACACGCCGAATGGCCTGCTGGTGCCGGTGATTCGCGATTGCGACAAGCGCGGCGTCAGGGAAATCAACGCGGACATCGTCGCGCTGTCCGAGAAGGCCCGCACCAAGGGCCTGCCGCTGGGCGACATGTCGGGTGGCTGCTTCACGATCAGTTCGCTCGGCAGCATCGGCGGCACGTACTTTACGCCGATCATCAACGCGCCCGAGGTAGCGATCCTCGGCGTGTGTCGCGCGCGCTGGGTGCCGCAACGTGGCGCGAGCGATGCGATCGACTGGCGCCTGATGCTGCCGCTGTCGCTCAGTTATGACCATCGACTGATCAACGGCGCCGACGCCGCGCGATTCACGCGCCGGTTTGCCGAGGTGCTCGCGGATCCTGCGAAGCTGGCGGGATGACGCACGGGCACTACGAGCGGCCGCTCGACTGACGATTCGGTGAGGGGGAGTCGCTTGCAGTCCTACAACGTGAGTGTCCCGGTTCAGGTGGCGCAAGCCCCGGGTGGCAGGGCGTCGATCGCCGCGACCGTGCATGCGCCCGACGAGCTGCCGGCACGACCCATCGTAGTCTTTGCGCTGCCGGGGGGCGGCTACGGTCGCGGCTACTTCGACCTGCGCTTTGCCGGACGCTCCGGCTACAGCCAGGCCGAGCATCACACAGCCCATGGCATCGTGGTCGTGGCGATGGATCATCTGGGCGTCGGCGACAGCAGTACCGAGGCCAACGACGTGATCGTGATCGAGGACATTGCCGCCGCCAATGACGAGGCGGTGCGCGAGATCCTGCGCCGGCTGCGCAGCGGGACGCTGGATGCTTCCCTGCCGGCGTGCGAGCCCGGCTTCGTCGTCGGAACCGGTCAATCGATGGGTGGAGGCGTCACGATCATCATGCAGGGGCGCCATCGAACCTACCAGGCGATCTCACCGCTGGGCTACAGCGCGTTCCAGGCCGTGCTGCCGTTGCGCGCGCCCGAGGCACGTCAGGGCATCAAGGCGATGTTCTCGCATTTCAGGCGCAGTACTCCGCCCGCCCAACTCTCGGTGCCGCAGACCAGTGCCGAGATCAAGGACTTTCTTTACCCGTTTCACATGGAAGACGTGCCGCAGGACATCGTCGCGGCCGACCTGGCCGGCGGCTATCCGCTGCGCCAGGACCCGCCGCCGTGGGGCAGCCGCACCGTGCCGCGTTGCGTCGTCGGCATGATGGCGCGGGACTACGTGATCGAGGAAGCGGCCGCCATCGACGTGCCTGTGTTCTTCGGTGAAGGCGAGCGCGACGTGTCGGAGGATCCCTGGGCGGAGTCGTCGCGATTCCCACGCGTGCGCGACTTCACGCTCTTTGTCTGCCCGCAGATGGCCCACATGCACAACTTTGCGACCACGCGGCGCGAACTCTGGGACCGCAGCGTCGACTGGATGGACAGTCAGCGCCGGGCCGCCGCACGAACGGGGCAGTCGGCGTGAGCGAGTTGCCCATCACGCCGGAACGTGTCACGGCCGGCTGGCTCACGGAGGCACTGCGCGTCCGCTTTCCGGGCGTTACCGTCAAATCGATGAAGGCCTCGTCGGCGATCCAGGGCACGGCCGGCAAGATCCGCGTGCGCGTCACGTACGACGCAGCCGGTAATGCCGCCGGACTGCCCGCCAGCCTCGTCGTAAAAGGCGGATTCAGCGCACATCGGGAGCTCATGTACCGCGAGTACATGCTCGAGGCGCGATTCTATGCGGAGGTGGCGCCGAGACTGCCGGCCATCCGCGTGCCGAACTGCTACTACGCCGGGTGGGACGATACGCAGCGCCAGGCGCTGGTCGTGCTCGAAGACCTTGATGCGCGCGGCGCTGCCTTCTGCCGCGTCCAGCAGACGCTGACCTTTGCGCAGGCAGTATCGCAGCTCGATCTGCAGGCCACCTATCACGCGCAGTGGTGGATGAGTCCCGAGTTCGAAACCGGCGGTGCACTCGATTGGGTGGAGCCCCTCGACCCACTGCCGGAGGGCGCCGCCGGAACGTATCAGCGCGGCCAGCTGCAACCCGGGGTCTATGCGCATTACATGAGCCTGCCGCGTGGCGTCGCCGTCAGCCGCATGTTCCACGATCGCGACCGCATGGAGCGCGCGATGGAGCTGCTGCGGGTCGTCGATCGCTCCGGCCCGCATTGCTTCCTGCATGTCGACCCGCACCTGGGCAACCTGTACATCGACGCGGATGGCGTCGCCGGGTTGCTCGACTGGCAGGCGCCGCGCCACGGACCCTGGGTACACGACTTCGCGTACTTCCTGATCTCGTCGCTCGACGTGCTGGACCGGCGCGAATGGGAGCGGCCACTGCTGCAGCACTACCTGGACGCGCTGCGCGCACACGGCGTGGCTGCAGTGCCTGCGTTCGAGGACGCCTGGCTCGCCTACAGGCAGCAGGCGGTCTATGGCCTGTACTACTGGCTGGTCAACCCGGTCGAGTTCCAGGTCGAAGTCAACAATTGCGCCGTCGCGCCGCGCTTTGCGCTCGCGGCGATCGACCACGACACGTTTGCGCTGCTGGGCGCGTAACGGATTGCGCATGCCAAGGATCAGGTATGCGTCGTGCCGGATCTGTGCGGGGCAGTGCGGGCTGCGTATCGAAGTCGACGACCGTGACCAGGTGATCGACGTCCGCGGCGATGACGGGAATCCCGTGACGCTCGGCTATGCCTGCAGCAAGGGCATCACCCTGCCCGAAGCGCACAACGATCCGTCTCGGTTGCTGCATCCGCTGAAGCGAACGGAGTCAGGTACGTTCGAACGCATCGGCTGGGAGCAGGTCTTCGACGAAATTGCGGCGCGCGTGCGCGAGCTGATGGATCGGCACGGGCCGGATGCCATCGCGGGCTTCCGTGGGACCATGAATTACTCGAACCTCGTCGCGAACCACCTGTTGCCGGAATGGCTGGCGTGCCTGGGGTCGACATCATTCTTCTCGACGATGACGATCGATCAGTCAGCGAAATGGGTGACGTTCGAGCGCCTGGGCGGTTGGGCGGCGGGCCGCGACCCTCTGGCGACGGCGGACGTGCTGTTGTGGATCGGGACGAATCCGCTGGTGTCGCTGTCGACGTTCAATTTCGACCTGCAGCATCCCGTGCAGCGACTGCGGGATGCGAAGGCTCGTGGGCTGAAGCTCATCGTCATCGACCCGCGCCGGACCGAGACGGCCCGGCATGCAGATGTATTCCTGCAGCTCCTCCCCGGTGAGGACGTGACGGTCGTGGCCGGGCTACTGCGCATGATTCTCGAGCGGGGCTGGCACGACGCGGCGTTCTGCGCGCGCTGGGTCGACGGCCTGGAGCGCACTGCGGACTGCGGTCGCCCCATTCACACCCGATTACGTTGCGCGGCGTGCGGGCGTCGACCCTGAGGCCCTGGCGCAGGCTGCGTCCCTGTTTGCCGAGCCGATCGCGGGCCGTGCCAGGCGCGGGTCGGCTGCTTCCGGCGTGGGCCCGGACATGGGGCCGCATTCCAATCTTGCGGAGCACCTCGTCGAATGCCTCAATGCCGTCTGCGGTCGCTACGCGCGGCCCGGTGACCTCGTGGCCAACCCTGGAGTGCTGGGTCTCGCTTACCCGAGAGTGGCGCAGGTGATTCCACCGCGGCGCAGCTGGGACGCCGGGCCGAAGAGCCGGGTGCGCGGGCTCGGCACGATTTTCGGCGAGAAGATGTCCGGCGCTCTGGCCGATGAAATCCTCACGCCTGGCCCCGGGCAGTTACGCGCGCTGTTCGTCGACGGCGGCAATCCCGCGATTGCGTTGCCGCAGCAGGCGCGCGCGGAGGATGCCTTGCGCGCACTCGACTTGCTCGTCGTCATCGATCCGTTCATGACCGCAACGGGCCGGCTGGCGCATTACGTGTTGCCCCCGAAAATGATGCTCGAGCGGCACGACCTGGGCTCGCGCGACTACGAAGTGCACGTGATGCAGCGTCCGTACGCGCAGTATTCGGAGCCTGTCCTGCCAGCGCCCGCGGATGTCGTGGATGACTGGGAAGTGTTCTACGAGATTGCGCGTCGGCTTGGCGTCCCGCTGACGCTCGATGGCGAACCGATCGACATGTCCCGCAAACCGTCGACCGAGGAGCTGCTGCGAATCCTCATGCGACGATCATCGGTACCTTTTGCAGACATACGCGCCGCGACTCGCGGCCGCGTGTTCGACGTGGCAAGCCAGGTCGTGCTCGAAGCAGACCCGAAGGCCGACGGACGATTTGCCGTGGCTCCATCCGATATCGTCGCCGAGCTCGGTGAGGTCGCGGCGGAGCAGCCGGGGACGGATTCCCGCTTTCCTCTGCGCCTGGCGGTTCGGCGCCTCCGCGATGTGCAGAACACGATGTACCACACGCTGCCATCGGTCCGTCGCCGACTGCCGGGTAACTCTGCGTATGCCCATCCCGTCACGCTCGATGAAGCCGGGCTCGCGGATGGAGCCTGGGCGGAGGCTGCGTCACCACACGGTGCAGTTCGTCTGCCGGTTCGGGCAGATCCTGACATGCGGCCCGGAGTCGTCGCGATTCCCCATGGTTGGGGCGATCTGCTCGATGTCGCTGCGGAAGGCCGTGCGCCCGGCGCCAATGTCAACCGGCTGACCAGCGCAGTCGACGATTGCGATCCGATCAATGCCATGCCTCGACTCACGGGCCTGCCGCTGCGGCTGCGCCCGGTGCCGGCCCAAGCTGACTTGCAGGAGTGAACACCATGAATGCCGTAACGCCTCTGGCTCCGCGCCCGGGCCACGTTCCGCCGGAGCTCGTCGTCGATTTCGACTACCGTACGCCTAAGGGCCACACCGAGGACGTGCATCTCGCCTGGAAGGTGCTGCACTCGGGGCCGGACATCGTCTGGACGCCGCATTACGGTGGCCACTGGATCGCGACCCGCGCCGAGGACATCGACGTGATGCAGGTCGATCACCAGCGGTTCTCTTACAAGCACGTCACGATCCCACCCGTTCCTGAAGCGCCGCAGCTCGCGCCGCTCGAGTACGACCCACCGGAACACACGAAGTACCGGCAACTGCTGTCCCCGGCTTTCGGTCCCGCACCGATGCAGCGCCTCGAGCCCAGCCTGCGGACCCTGTCGATCGAACTGCTCGAGGAGATCATTCCGCGCGGGCGCATGGATTTCTTCGCCGACTTCGCCAAGCGCATGCCGGTCATCGCCTTCCTGCGGCTCGTCGACCTGCCGCTGTCGGACCGTGAACACCTGCTCGAGCTGGCTGAGAAGGCCGTGCGGCCGCAATCACAGCAGGACGCCATCGACGCGTACACGGGCCTGGAGGCGTACACGCAGCACTGGATCGCGGAGCGTCGCCGTAATCCCGGGCCGGACCTGTTCAGCCGCATGGTGAATGCAACGTTCGACGGCCGGCCGATCAACGAGCACGAGCTGCGCGGGATGCTCATGAACGTCATCTTCGGCGGGCTCGACACCGTCACTTCGGCGCTCACGTTCACGGCGCACTGCCTGGCCACGCGGCCGGACATCCGTCGTCAATTGCGCGAGGATATGTCGCTGATCCCGAATGCAATCGAGGAGTTCCTGCGCCGCTTCGGGATCCCGAACACGGCGCGGGTGATCACCCACGACTTCGAGTACAAAGGCGTGCAGTTCAAGTCAGGGGAGCAGGTGATGATGCCGAAGACCCTGCACGGTCTCGACGATCGCCGCTATCCGGATCCGCTCAAGATCGACATCCATCGCGACGTGCGTCGCCATGCCGCATTCGGTGACGGGCCGCACCGGTGTCCTGGTTCGTTCCTGGCGCGCCAGGAACTGCGCATCTTCATCGAGGAGTGGCTGGCGCGCGTGCCGGACTTCGAAGTGGCCCCGGGCGAGAAGCCACGCACGAGCTCTGGCCCGGTGAACGGGATGCTGTATCTGCCCCTGGTCTGGCACTGAAGGAATTCACGCCCATGGCGCGAGTCTGGTTCATCACGGGATGTTCGGGTGGCTTCGGTCGGGCCGTGGCCGAGGCAGCATTGGCGCGCGGCGACACGGTCGTCGGCACGCTGCGCAAGGCCGATCAGTGCAAGGAGTTCGAGCGGCTCGCGCCCGGGCGTTCATTCGCCGAACAGTTGGACGTGCGAGATGCCGGTCGCGTCCTCGACGTCACGCAAGCAGCCATCGAGCGCTGCGGCCGCATCGACGTGCTCTTCAACAACGCCGGGCATGGCATGCTGGGCGCTGTCGAGGAAACGTCGCTCGACGAAGCGCGTGGAATCTTCGACACCAACTTTTTCGGTACCTTCAATGTCACGAAGGCGCTGCTGCCGCAACTGCGCCAGCAGGGGTCGGGGCACATCCTGAACATGTCCTCGGGCGCCGGCATCGGCGCGGTGCCCGGGCTCGGTGTCTACTCGGCCACGAAGTTCGCGGTCGAGGGGCTCTCGGAGGCGCTGGCGGCCGAAGTCGCGATGTTCGGCCTCAAGGTGACGATCATCGAGCCGGGCGCGTTCATGACCGGCTTCGCGACCGGTGCGGCCGCGCTGGTGCGAGAATCGCTGCCGGCCTACGCGCCGCTCACGAGCCAGGTCGCCGCGGGCATGCAGCACTGGTACAGCACGCAGGCGGGAGATCCGCGTCGTGCGGCCGAGGCGATCCTCAGGATCGTCGACGAGCCGCAGCCGCCACTGCGGCTGGTGCTGGGAGGCGACGCGCTGCATGGCGTACGGGCCAAGATCGACAGCCTGCGCGCCAACGTCGATGCGTGGGAGGCGCTGACCCTGTCGACCGCGCGCTGAGCGAGGTGGTCGATCAGGGGTGCGGCATCGGCGGCTGCGCGATCACCTGGCCGGCGTTGCCGGCGGCATCGACCCACGCGAAGCGGAAACGGCGCTCCTTGAAGCGCCATTCACCATCGGCCTGCTTCACGATCCGGTCGAAATACATGCCCCAGATCGTCGTGCGCTGCGTGGCGCCCGGCGCCAGCACCATCTCGTTGATCGTCGAAGTGGCCGTGGCACGATCTCCGTCCACGTTTACCACGGGCGCATGGTTGCTCTGCACCAGCAGTGGCAGCGGCTCGACCATCCCGCGAATGCCGTTCGCCACGTTGGCGGCACCCTCGAAGCGAAAGGCCATCGGTCCCATGTTCGGGCCGCCGGCGTCCCAGACGCCATCGGCGGCGAAGACGGACTCGACAGCGGTCCAGTCGCGACGGTTCAACGCATCGGTGTAGCGGTCGAGCAGGCTGCGGATCGCCAGGTGGTCGGCGGCGTGATCGACGACGTTGCGCGTGGTGCTCATGGCTTTTCCTTCACGGTTGCGTGCGCAGCCGGGCGGCGCGCTCATTCAAGGAACTGCTCGCGCAGGCGCGAGCGTCGTGCATCGTCGAGGCCGAGGCCCTGCTGCAGGTAGAGCGGGATCGAGCCCCAGTCGCGTTCGATCGCCTCCATCGAGGCGTCGAGGTATTCGCGGCGCACGCCGTGCATGAACCGGGCCTCGTCGGGCACCAGTTCACGGCCGAGCAGGCGGGTCAGGTACTGCGAGGAAGGGGAGTCGACCTGCAATGGATCGCGTCGCGAGCCGAGCAGGTAGTCGGCGTAGATGGCGTCGCGATGCACGCCAAGCGCGGCCAGCAGCATTGCGACGGTGAAGCCGGTGCGGTCCTTGCCCGCGGTGCAGTGGATCACGGCGGGCCATTCGCCAGCTTCGAGGGCATCGAACAGGACGTGCAGCCGCGACACGGCCGCGCCCGGCATCGACGCATAGGTGAGCCGCATCAGCGCCTGGGCAGCATCGGGATCGGGTGCCGCGATCATGCGCCGCACGAAGGGCGCTGCCGGTACCGCGAGGTCGGCTGACAATTCGACGTGCAGCGATCGCGGTGCAGGATCGAGCCAATGCAGGCAGCGCGCGAGTTCACGTTCCTCGGCGCTGCGCAGGTCGCAGACGAGTCGCAGGCCCAGCTCGGGCAGCAGTCGGTCGCGATCGATGGCCGGGGAGTGCAGCGCGTCGGCGCGGAACAATCGCCGCGGAGCAAGGCGCCGGCCGTCGGTGGTCACCATGCCGCCGAGATCGCGAAACGCCGGCGAGCCCGGCAGGTGCAGTGCCGCTTCGTTCATGCTTTGGACAGCAGTCGATGCGTGTCGTGGTCGACCGCCGCCGTGCCGAAGCGGGCCGTGTAGGCGGTGTTGACGGCTTCAGTCTGGAAGCGCGTCTCGTTGATCAGGAAGATGAACAATCCATACGCGATCTCGCGGCGATACGCCTCCCAGAATTCATCGAAGGACGGGGAGGTGATGCCGTGCTTGCGCAACTCGGCGAGGTAATGCCGCAGCAGCAGTTGCTCGTGCGCGCGACGGTCGGGGACATCGAGCGCGCCAACGAGGTGATACGTCACCTCGAAGACGGCAGGGCACTTCGCGACCTGCGCGTCGAAGAAGCCGGGTGTGCCGTCGGCCAGCTCGTAGAGATTGCCCAGGTGGGTGTCGCCGTGACAGAGGCACGGCGGCATGGTTCGATGCAGTTCACCGAGCTTCGACAGCGCGTGCTGCATCCAATCGCGATCCTGCAGGCATTGCGCGACTGCGGCGCCGCGCGGCTGCGCCATGTAATGCGCCCAGCGCTCAGGTTCGAGGTAGTGGTCCTGGTAGACGACGCTCCACCCTTCGTGGCGGCCGCCGATCCAGTCGAAGCGGCCGCCTGTATCGAAGTCAGCGCTGTTCCAGGTGTGCGCGTGATACCTCGCCATGGTCGCGAGTCGCCGCGAGACCTGTTCCACCGTCTGCGGCCGCAGCGGATCGCAGAAGCGGACGCCGCGAGGCACGAGGTCTTCCATGATCACGATCGACTGGTGCGAGCCCGGATCGGTACCGGCATAGAAACACCGTGGGCTCGGGATCGGGACGTAAGGCTGCACGTCGCGGTAGAACCGCATCTCGTTCAGGTACATCGGGCCCATCGCGGCGCTGTGGTCCTCGAACCCGCCCTTGACGATCAATGACCGCGGCAGGCCGTCCGCGCCCACGGCATCGACGTGGACCCGGATCTTGGTCGAGGTACCCGGAATGACGCCGACCGTCTCGGCCGCGGCAAGCTTCAGCCCGGGTCGCTGTACCCGCAGGGCGCGTTCCAGCCAGTCGCGGGACACTCCCTCGGGACGCACCGGGAGGGGCAGCGCAGGGTCCGTCCCGTTGTCAGATTTCTGAATATGGTTCACCATGTCGAATATAGCCGAGCCCGTCTGGCAGGCCAAATCGAAGGCCTGCCGGGGCAGCCAGCAGGGGAAAAGTCATGCGCGCAGCAGTCTTCAAGGGCGTCGGCCAGCCGCTGGCCATCGAGCAACGGCCGGACCCGACGCCGGGCGAAGGCGAGGTGGTCCTCAAGGTCTGCCGCTGCGGCATCTGCGGCACGGACATGGCCATGTCAGACGGCAGCGGGCAGACGTTCGAAGTCAATTCGATCATCGGTCACGAGTTCGCGGGTGAAGTCGTCGCGGTCGGCAAGGGCGTCGAGACGCTCAAGGTCGGTGATCCCGTCGCGGCGATGCCCTTCGTCGGTTGCGGCAAGTGCGCCACGTGCCTCGCGGGCCGTCCGAACTTCTGCGCGCAGTTCCGCGGCATGCCGGGCGCGTTCGCGGAATACACGACGACCGCCGAACGTGTCGCCGTCAAGTTGCCGAAGACATTGAGCCTCGCCGACGGCGCGCTGGTCGAGCCGCTCGCCGTCTCGCTGCACGGCGTCGCGCTCGCCGGCATCAAGCCGGGCGACAAGGTGCTGGTCATCGGCGCAGGCCCGATCGGCCTGGGCGCCGTGTTCTGGGCGCGCGAACTGGGCGCGGGCTCCATCGCGGTGACGGCGTCGTCGCGCACGCGCGAAGGACTTGCGATGCAGGTGGGCGCGACGTCGTTCGTGCTGCCGGCGACCCCGGACGAACTGCCGCAGGCCGCGATGGCCGCGCTCGGCGGCATGCCGGACGTGGTGATCGAAGCCGTCGGCAAGCCGGACATGATTGCGCGTGCGGTCAACTGCGTACGTCCCGCCGGCACGGTGATGGTGCTCGGGTTCTGCTCGCGTCCCGACTCGTTCATCCCCGCGATTGCGGTGTGGAAGGAAGTGAAGCTGCTGTTCGGCATGACCTACAGCCTGAGCGAATTCGAGCATGTCGCGCGCGTCCTCGACCGTGGTGCCGTCGAAGCGCGAGCGATGGTGACGGACCAGATCGGCCTGGGCGCCTTGCCTGACACGCTCGAGGCCATGCGTCACCGCACGCATCAGTGCAAGGTGCTCGTGGATCCGTGGGGCTGAGCCGGCCATGAGCGGCATGTTTGCCGGCATGGAGTCGCAACTGCACGCCATCGCGTCGCAGATGGCGGGCGGCCTCGACGACTTCGGTCCGCAGGACTACCTGCCGGGGCTGCGTCAGCTGCTCGCGTCGATGGATGCGGAAATGCAGTGCACCGAGATGGGCGCCCAGTTCGCGATCGGCACGATCGCCGGCACCCTGGCAGCGCGTTTGCACACGCAGCAGGGATGGAAGCAGCGCCCGGATTACCGCAACGTGCAGATTCGCCGGCCGCTCGTGATCACGGGGGTGCCGCGCACGGGCACCACGGCATTGCACAAGCTGCTGTCGATGGATTCGCAGTTCCAGGGGCTCGAGCGCTGGCTGGCGGAGGCGCCGCAGGTGCGCCCGCCGCGTGCGGCGTGGGACGCCAATCCCTGGTACCGCCTGTGCGTCTCGAACCTCGAGGCGTTCTTCGCCGCGATGCCCGAGATGCGCAAGGCGCACGACATGGTCGCCGACGAAGTCGACGAGTGCCTCGAGATCACGCGACAGGACTTCGCCAGCAACCGGTTCGGCTCGTCGATGCAGGTGCCGTCCTACGACCGCTGGTGGCGACAGCAGAGCGAGTTGTCGTCGTACCGTCGCTTCGTCGACGTGCTGCGACTGATCGGCGCGGACGAGCCGGACAGGCAGTGGCTTCTGAAGAACCCGGGTCATGTGGCCGAAATGGACTGCCTGCTCGAGGTGTTGCCCGACGCGTGCGTGATCCAGACGCATCGCGATCCGGTCAAGGCCATCCCGTCGCTCAGCAGCGTGCTGCACATGGCACGCCGCATGTTCGAGGGGGACGCGGTGCAGGCAAAGCTGATCGGGCCGCGCGAGCTCGAATACTGGGCCCAGGCGATGGAAAAGACGGCCCGCGTCCGGTCCCAGCGGCCGGACCAGTTCTTCGACGTCGACCACCGCGAGTTCCATCGCAACCCGATGGGCGTCGTGCGCGGCATTTACGACCGCTTCGGCCTGAGCCTGTCGGACGGGGCGGAGGCGCGCATGCAGCGCTGGATCGCCGCGAGTCCGACCTCGAAGCATGGCGAGCATCGCTACGACATTACCGACTATGGCATCACGGCGGATCAGGTCCGCCAACGCTTTGCGGACTACATCGAGCGGCACGCGCTCGGCTGAATCAATCAATCCAGGCAGGGGACAGACATGGCGCAGGTACGATTCGACGGCAGGGTGGCGATCATCACGGGTGCGGGCGGCGGCCTTGGGCGGACGTACGCGCTCGACATTGCGCAGTCGCGGCGGCGCGGTCGTCGTGAACGACCTCGGCGGCACGTTCGACGGCAAGGGCAGTTCGAGCAGCATGGCGGACAAGGTCGTCGAGGAGATCAAGGCGGCGGGCGGCAAGGCCGTGGCGTCCTACGATTCCGTCGCGACGCCGGCGGGCGGCGAAGCCATCGTCAAGACGGCAGTCGATGCGTTCGGCAAGGTCGACATCGTCATCAACAACGCCGGCACGCTGCGCAATGCGCCGTTCGACCAGTTGCCGGATGCGACGCTCGACATGATGCTGGACGTGCACCTCAAGGGTGCGTTCTACGTGACGCGGCCCGCGTACCGCCTGATGAAGGCGCAGAAGTATGGCCGCATCCTGTTTGCCTCGTCTGCCGCGGGTATGCTCGGCAACGACGAGCAATCGGCTTACGGCGCAGCGAAAGCTGGCCTCGTCGGCCTGATGAACGTGCTGTCGCAGGAAGGCAAGGAGCACGGCGTGCTCTGCAACGCGCTGCTGCCGACGGCGATGAGCCGCATGGCGGGCGCGATGTCCGACACGCTGATGCAGAAGGTGGGTGCGATCTACGGTCCGGTCTACGAGAAGGTAGGCAATTCGTGGCAATCCGGAGTTCGTCACGCCGCTCGTGACCTACCTCGTGAGCGAAGCCTGCACGTCCACGCACGCGCTCTACTCGGCGACCAACGGCCGCTATGCGCGCGCCTTCATCGGCATGTGCCGCGGCTGGATGGGGCCGCGTGACGCGCCGGCCACGGCCGATGACGTCGCCGCGCACTTCGGCGAAGTGTCGAACACCGATCGCTACTTCATCCCTGAATCGCTGACCGACGAATTCGTGCACCTGGTCGAGCGCATCAAGCAGGGCGAGTGATCCGATGCGGGCCTTCGACTACGTGATCGTCGGTGCGGGCTCGGCGGGCTGCGTGCTCGCGGCGAAGCTCAGCGAGAACGGTCGTCACACGGTGGCCCTGCTCGAGGCGGGACCGGACGACCGCAACCCGATGATTCACGTGCCCAAGGGCTTCGGCAAGCTGCTCGCCGATCCGACGCACGTCTGGTATTTCCAGACGGAGCCGGAGGACGCCACCAACGGCAAGCCGCAGACGTGGTTGCGCGGCAAGGTGCTCGGGGGCTCGAGTGCCGTGAACGGCATGGTCTACATGCGCTGCCATCCGGCCGACTATGATTCATGGGCCGAGGCCGGGCTCACGGGCTGGAACTGGCGCGCGATCGAGCCGTACTTCCGCGCGATGGAAAACCACGCCCTGGGAGCCGGCCCACACCGTGGCGTCGGCGGTCCGCTCAGCGTCGGCCCGATGGCTGCGCCGCATCGTCTCGGCGATGCCATCCTCGAGTCCGGCCGGTCCCTGGGCCTGCCGGTCCGTGAGGACCTGAATGTTCCCGAGCAGGAAGGCATCGGCTACATCACGCAGAACATCGCGAAAGGCAAGCGCCAGAGCTCGGCCGTCGCGTTCCTGACGCCCGCGGTGCGTAAACGCCCGAACCTCACGATCGTGACGGGCGCGATGGCACAGCGAATCGTGCTGCAGGGAACACGGGCGACCGGGGTAACGGCTTCGGTGAATGGGCAGGTCGAGACGTTCGGCGCCCGCCGCGAAGTCATCGTCAGTGCGGGTGCGATCAACTCGCCGAAGCTGCTGCAGCTCTCGGGCATCGGGCCCGCCGCGCACCTGCACTCGCTGGGGCTCGACGTCGTCGTCGACAGTCCCGATGTCGGCGCCAACATGGCCGAGCACCTGCTCACCTGGCAGCAGTTCTGGCTCAGGGACTGGCGTGACTGCCAGAACCGGGCCTTCGCCGGCCTGCCGCTTGCGCTCAATACGCTGCGCTATGCGCTGCTGCGCAAGGGGCCGCTCGCGACGGGTTCGAGTGACATCACCGTATTCCTGAAGACGCGTCCCGAACTCGCTCGTCCGGACGCGCAGATCAACATCGATCCTTACTCACTCGACCTCGATTCTCCGGCGATGGGTTTCGACACGCGTCCCGGCATGCAGATGTACGCCTACGGCTTGCGTCCCGACAGTCGTGGCTCGGTGATGGCGCGCTCGGCCAATCCGGACGATCCGCCGGTCATCCGCACGAATTACCTCACCGCGGAGAGCGACAGGCGCACGCTCGTCGGTGCCTTCCGCTTCGCGCGCAGGCTGATGACGCAGCCCGCGTTGGCGGACTTCGTGCTCGAGGAAAAGACGCCCGGTCCGCAGGTGCAGAGCGACGACGAGATCGTCGACGTGTACCGCAAGCGCGGCCAGTCGGGGTATCACGCGATGGGCACCTGCCGCATGGGGGCCGATGCGCAGGCCGTGCTCGACGAGCGGCTGCGCGTGCGTGGTGCCGCGGGACTGCGGGTCGTTGACCTTTCGGTCGTGCCCGGGCCGCTCTCCGGCAATACCAACGCGCCGACGATGGCAATCGCCGCCCGCGCCGCCGACCTCATCCTCGAAGACGCGGTCAAGGGTCCATGAGCCGCTACGACGAGTACAGCACGCGCCTGGACCCTGGGCGCCGAGTTCGAGCGCAAGCCGCTGCTCGCGCTCGAAGGGCTCGGGATCATTTCCCTGTACGAACCACACCTCCGCTGACCACCGAGTGAAACCATGACGAATCTCGCCGCCGCCAACGCCATCGTGCAGAAGGCCATCGACCAGGTCATCGCGGCAGGCCGCGAGATCGGCGTACAGGTCGCCGCCTACAAGGACGGCAAGCTCGTCGTCGACACCTGGGGTGGCGTGGCCGATCCGGGCACCGGCCGCAAGGTCGACGGCGACACGCTGTTCAACGTCTACTCAGTGACCAAGGCCGTCGCAGCCACCGCGCTGCACCTGCAGGCGGAGCGCGGCCTGATTGATTACGACGCGCCCATCGTCAGGTACTGGCCGGAGTACGGCGCGCACGGCAAGCAGCGCACGACGGTCCGCGATGCCCTGACGCACCGCGCCTGCATCCCGCAGATGCCCGAACACGTGACGCCGGAGATGATGTGCGACTGGGATGCAATGGTGGCCGCGATCGCGGACCTGAAGCCCCTCGAGGAGCCGGGCACCAAGACCCTGTATTTGTCGATGACGTTCGGCTGGATCATCGGCGAACTCGTGCGACGCACGGACCCGAAAAGGCGGTCGCTCGGGCGCTTCATCCAGGAGGAGATCGCCGCGCCGCTCGGCATCAAGGATCTGTGGGTCGGCATTCCCGATGCAGTCGAGTCGCGCGTGGCGAAGCAGATCGATGCGATGGTCCCCGTGCCGCCGGAGTACCTGCCGCCGCTGTTCCTCGCCTCGATGCCGGCGCAGGTGGCATTGACGCCCGTGGTCTTCGAGCGTCCCGACGTGCGTCGTGCCGAAGTGGCCGGTGTCGGCGGCATCTTCACCGCGCGCGGCGAAGCTCGCTTCTGGGCCATGCTGGCGAATGGCGGCGAACTCGCTGGCGTGCGCCTGCTGTCGCAGGAACGCGTGGCGTCGTTCAGCGTGCCGCGAGCGAATGCGGAGGAGCCGGATCCGGTCATGTTTGGCTTTCCGATCCCGCTCAGCAGCGGCGGCTTCTGGCTGGGAGGCGCGAATCCGCCGGTGTGCTCGGTCCGCAATCCACGTGCGATCTGCCATCCGGGACAGGGCGGCTCGATCGGCTGGGCCGATCCGGATCTCAACCTCGCGGTCGCGATCTGCCACAACCGCCTGTTCAATCCGACGACGGTCGAGGAAGACGCGATCCTGGTCGTGGCGAACGCCGTTCGCGAGGCGCTCGGCCTCTGACACCTCTCCCGCATCGCGGGAGAGGGAGCGACTCAAGGTGAGGTCCTCAGCGTGTCCGCAACAACACGTCGATCGTCGCGACCAGCGCCTCCGGCTGGTCGAACATCATGTGGTGCCCGCCATCGGGAATCTCGAACGGCCCGCGGCCGTTGGCCAGCACGTCGACGCACCGCTGCGCCCGCTCGCGGTCGACGATGCTGCTCGCTCCACCGTACACGATGTCCGTCGGCGTCTTTACGCGTCGCAGCAGCTCCGGCCCATTGTTGAGCGGCGGGAATTCGGGCATCGCCGGATCGAATTTCCAGCGCCACAGGCCCCCGGACTGATGCAGCGAATGCTGCGCGAGATGGTCCATCATCGACTGTTCCGCCACGGCCTGCGGCGGCACCAGCCGGAACCGGCTGCGCGCTGATGCATAGTCCTCGTACGTCTGTCCCGGCCGTAGGTGTCCCGGCCTGAAGACGGGGTCGTCGGGGAACCGGATCCAGCTGTCGATGACGATGGCGTGCTCGACCCTGGGTGGGGACGACGTTTCCGAGTTCACCGCGCACGCATGCACGAGCGACGTGCCGCCAAAACTGTGTCCGACGACGTGCGCCGGCCGGCCCAGGTGGTCGATCAGGCCGAGGATGTCCTGTGCGAACACCGGGCGGTCGTAGTGGGTGCGCCGGGCGCTGTCGCCCATGCCGGAAAGATCGAGTGCCACGACATCGAAATCGCGGGTGAATGAAGGCGCGATCCAGTCCCACCAATGGGCATGGCCGCGGAATCCATGCACGAAGAGCAGTAGCGGGCCGCGATCCTCGGACCAGCGCAGATAGTGCAGTCGCGAGCCATTGACCTCGGCAAAATGCGATGCGCCGGGACACGCGGTCACCTGTCGCCGCCACCATGCACCCGGGCCTGCGGTGGGGGATTCCGGGGCGGTCGCGGAGGGCGGCCTGGCCACGTCGGATGGCGGGGTTCCTGGGGCTGCTGCGGGGGCTGGGGACAAATTGACGCTGCCGGGTTGTGCGTTTATATTTTAGAATAGTATTCAACTATTGATTTTTAGCAAGCAGCGCCTGGGCGGTTCCCGGGCGGGGGACGGGTGCCAACCCATGTTGACGGTCAGCGGAATCTTCGAGCGCAACGCACGCTGCTTCCCCGAGCGGGAAGCCTGGGTCTGCGGCGACACGCGCATGACCCACGCCCAATACGCTTCGCGGGCGCGGCGGCTTGCGTCCGGCCTGCATGGCCTGGGCATGCGGCGGCAGGACCGCGTTGCGATTCTCGCGACCAATTGCCTCGAGTATTACGAAGCGTACGCGGCGGCCGAATACGGCGCGTTCATCCTCGTGCCGGTCAATTACCGGCTGGCGGCAGCGGAGGTCGTGCACGTGCTGCGCGATTCTGGCGCCTCGGCATTGATCTTCGAGCCTGCCTACGCGGCGATGGTCGCCACCCTCCGTGCGCAGGCGCCTGGCGTTGCGCACTACGTGCAGATCGGCGCGGCGGCGGAAGGCGTGCATGCCTACGAGTCGCTGCTGGCCTCGGGCGATGAGGCCGGGCCGCCCGTGCGTCCCACGAAGGACGATTTCGCGTTGATCTGGTACACGAGCGGCACCACGGGCAAGCCCAAGGGCGTGCCCTGGCGTCATCACGCGCTGGTGGGCACGGCGCAGATGAATGCGCGTGTGTCCGAGCTCGAGCGTGACTCGCGCCTCCTGCAGACGACGCCGGCGTTCCACATCGGTGGCCGCGGCTACGTGCTGGGTTCGGCCTGGGACGGGGGCTGCACGGTGCTGCACAAGCAGTTCGACCCGGTCGCGATGCTGCGCACGATCCAGCAGGAGCGCATCACGCACACCTTCATGGTCGCGGCGATGGTGCAGGCGGTGCTGGCCGTGCCCGACGTGCAGTCGTACGACCTTTCGAGCCTGCGCAACGTGTTCTCGGCAGCCGCGCCGATCCCGGTGCCGGTGCTTAAGCGTGCGATCGAACTGATGGGGCCGGTGTTCTCGATCCAGTACGGGTGCACGGAACTCGGGCAGATCACCGCGCTGCCACGTGTGGGCGTGAATCCGTACGGGGACGACAAGGCAATCGCTCGCCTTGCCTCCGTCGGTCACCCCGTTACCGAGATCGAATGCCGGCTCATCGACGACGACGGTCGCGAGTGTCCACCGGGCAAGCCGGGTGAAGTCATCGTGCAGTCCCCGACGATGCTCGAGGGCTACTGGAACAACTCTGCGGCCACGCTCGAGGCGATCCGTGACGGGTGGTATCACACCGGCGACATCGGCGTGCAGGACGAGCAGGGCTACGTGTTCCTGATCGACCGCAAGAAAGACATGATCATCTCCGGTGGCGAGAACATCTATAGCCGCGAGGTCGAGGAAGCGCTGGCCGCGCATCCGGATGTCGCCGACTGCGCGGTCATCGGCGTGCCCGACCCCAAGTGGGTGGAGGCCGTCAAGGCGCTCGTCGTGGTACGACCTGGCGGGAAGCTGACGCAGGAAGTGCTCATCGAGCATTGCCGCACACTGATCGCCCGTTACAAATGTCCCCGCAGCATCGACTTCGTCGACGAGTTGCCGCGTCTCGCGACGGGCAAGCTCGACAAGCCCACGATGCGTGCCCGTTACAAATCCTGAAACTTTCGAGTCCAGCATGCCCAAAGTCACGTTTATCGAGCACGGTGGCGCCGTCCACACCGTCGAAGCCAATGGGGGCCAGAGCCTGATGCAGGTTGCGATGTCGAATCGCGTACCCGGCATCATCGCCGACTGTGGCGGCAGCTGTTCCTGCGCGACCTGCCACGTCTATGTCGAGCCGGAGTGGACCGCCAAGATCCCCGGGCCGACTTCGGCCGAGAAGGACATGATCGAATGCGCGCTGCACGTGCAGGAGAACAGCCGGCTCAGCTGCCAGATTGAGCTCGGCGAGGCGACGGACGGCATCGTCGTCCGCCTGCCCGAATCGCAGACTTGAGCAGGGGAGGTACACACATGAGCGGCAAGCTGGCGGGCAAGGTTGCGGTCATCACCGGCGCGGCTTCGGGCATCGGGGCCGGTACGGCCGCCGCGTTCGCTCGCGAGGGCGCGCGGGTCGTCGTCGCAGACGTCAACGTGGAAGGCGCCGCCAAGCACGCGGCGGCGCTCGTTGCCGCGGGCGGAGATGCGATCGGAGTGCAGGTCGACCTCGGCGACGAAGTCTCCATCGTCCGCATGTTCGAGCAGACGGTGGCGACGTTCGGCGGCCTCGACGTCCTGCACAACAACGCTGCCGATACGCGACTCTCGAGCACGAGTGACCACTCGCTCGAGCAGACCGACGTCGAAGTGTGGGACGGCCTCTGGAAGGTCAACCTGCGCGGCACGATGCTCGCGACCAAGCACGCGATCCCGCTCATGCGCGCGCGCGGTGGCGGCAGCATCATCAATACCGCGTCGGGCTCCGCGTTCTCGGGCATGCTCGGCAACACCTGCTACGGCATCCTGAAGGCCGGCGTCGTCACGCTGACGCAGTACGTGGCCACCCAGCACGGTCACGAGAACATCCGCTGCAATGCGATCTCGCCGGGCCTGATCGTCACCGCGGCAACGCGTGACACCTACGCGGCCTCGGCGGCCGGCGAGCTGATGCTGCGTCATCAGCTCGTCAAGAGGTTCGGCGAGCCAGCAGACATTGCCGAGCTCGCAGTGTTCCTCGCCTCCGATGCGGCCGGCTTCATCACGGGCCAATGCTATCGCGTCGACGGCGGCCTCGATTCGCACACGCCGATCTATGGCGACGGCCTCGTCGCCGTGTCGGCCAGGCGTTGACGAGGCGCTGAGCGTGTCCAGCGGATTCGCACAGGACGCCGCGGCCGCGGGCGCCGCCAATGCCGAGGCGAGAAGCCTCGTCGCTCCGCTGTTCCAGCCGATCGCAATCCGTTCGCTTGCGCTGCGCAACCGCGTGGTGATGGCGCCGATGACGCGGGAATTCTCGCCGGAGGGCGTGCCCGGCGATGACGTCGTGGCGTACTACCGACGGCGCGCTGAAGCCGAAACCGGTCTCGTCATCACCGAGGGCATCGGCATCGACCATCCGGCGGCGCTCGGCGAGGCCGGCCTTGGCGAGGCCGACATCCCGCACCTGTACGGTGATGAGGCGCTGGCAGGCTGGCGCAAGGTCGTCGATGCCGTGCACGCGGCCGGCGGAAGCATCATCCCGCAGTTGTGGCACCAGGGCGTGATGCGCGAGCAGGGCACCGGCCCGCATCCGCAAGCGCCGAGCATGCGGCCAGCCGGGCTCTGGGGTCCCGTCGGCCGGCAGTCATCGATCGACCAATCCTACGTCGAGCGCGTGTCGGCGCCGACCTCGCCGATGACCGAACGGGACATTGCCGACGTGATCGCGGCCTACGCGCGCAGTGCGCGTCGTGCGATCGACGCGGGATTCGACGGCATCGCGATCCACGGGGCCCATGGTTACCTGATCGACACGTTCTTCTGGGCCGAGACGAACACGCGGACCGATCGCTGGGGTGGTGGCATCGCTGAACGCGCCCGGTTCGGGGCGGAGGTGGTGCGCGCCATTCGAGCCGAGATCGGTCCGCAGTACCCGATCTTCTTCCGCTTCTCGCAATGGAAGCAGCAGGATTTCCGCGCTCGGCTCGCGACGACGCCGCAGGAGCTGGAGCAGTTGCTGGCGCCACTCGCCGATGCAGGTGTCGACGTGTTCGACGGCAGCATCCGCTATTTCAATCGCGCGGAATTCGAAGGCTCGCCGCTCAACCTGTCCGGGTGGGCGAAGAAGGTGACGGGCAAGCTGGCGATGGCCGTCGGCGGCATCGGTCTCGATCGCGGCATGTACGACTCGAACCGTGACGGCAAGGCCGCGGCGGTCGACAACACGGCGCTGCTGATGGAGCGCTACAACCGCGGTGAGTTCGACCTGGTCGCGGCAGGCCGCGCGCTGCTCAACGATCCCGAATGGACGCGCAAGCTGCGGCTCGGGCTGCCGCAGGTGCCGTTCGACCAGCAACGCCTGCAGACGCTCTACTGAGCGACGGAGTCCTGGCTTGTCCGAAGAAACCCTCAAGACGGACGTGGACGAGCAGGGCGTGATGACCCTCACGTTCAACGCGCCCGCCGTGAAGAACGCGCTCGATACGGCTGCGCAGCGACGTCTCGTCGCGCTGTTGCAGGATGCCGCGCGCGACCCGGCCGTGAAGGTGCTGGTCGTGACGGGTGAGGGCAACGCGTTCTGCACCGGCGCCGACGTGCGTTCGATGGGCGCGCCGGACCCGACCGATGCGCTGGCGCAGAAGTGGGGCGAATCGCAGGTGTGGCAGCAGACCGAGGCGCGGGTCGACCGGCTGCGCGCGTTCTCGCAGGCATCGGTACTGCTGCATCGCATGGGTAAGCCGACGATCGCGTCGATCCGCGGGCCGGCGGCAGGCATGGGGTTCTCGCTGGCCCTTGCATGCGACTTCCGCATCGCCTCACGCAGTGCGTCGTTGGTGAGTGCCTTCGCACGCATCGGCATGCCCGGCGACTATGGCGGCACGTACTTCCTGACGAAGCTCGTCGGTCCGTCGAAGACGAAGGAAATCTACATGCTCGGCGACAAGATCGATGCCGAGTCAGGCCTGCAGCTTGGGCTGTTCAACCGCGTCGTCGACGACGCCGAGCTCGAAGCGGAGACGCTCAAGTTCGCCCGCCGACTGGCCGCGGGCCCGCCCGTGGCGCTCCGGTACATCAAGGAAAACGTCGAGGCAGCGCTCGACGGCACGATCGATACGACCTTCGACATGGAGTGCCGCAACATGATCCGCGCGCGCCTCACCGATGACGCGAAGGAAGCAATGAAGGCTTTTCTCGAGAAGCGCGAGCCGCGCTTCCAGGGGTTCTGATCATGGTGGTTGCATGACTCGCAGGGCGGCGATCGTTTGTCCCGTGCGCACGCCCGTGGGCACGTTCGGCGGCAGTCTGCGCGGCGTACCGGTCGAGACGCTCGGCGCAACGGTCGTCAGGGCGCTGCTCGAGCGCACGCAGCTCGACCCTGCGCGCATCGAAGACGTGGTGTTCGCGCAGTCGTACTCGAACGGCGAGACGCCGTGCACGGGGCGCTGGGTTGCGCTCGAGGCCGGCCTCCCCATCGAAGTGCCGGGCATGCAGCTCGACCGCCGCTGCGGCGGTGGGCTGCAGGCCGTCTGCACGGCCGCGATGATGGTGCAGTCGGGTGCAGCCGACGTCGTCATCGCCGGCGGCGTCGAGAGCATGAGCAACATCGAGTACTACACGACCGACATGCGCTGGGGCACGCGCAGTGGCTCGGTGAAGATGCACGATCGCCTGGACCGCGGCCGCGAGCGCTCGCAGCCTGAGTCCCGATTCGGCCGCATCTCCGGCATGATCGAGACGGCCGAGAACCTGGCGAAGGAATACGGCATCACGCGCGAGGCGGCCGACGAGTACGCCGCCCGCAGCCAGCAGCGCGCCGCAGCGGCCTGGGCGGCGGGCAAGTTCGCCGACGAGGTCGTGCCCGTCACCGTGCCGCAGAAGAAAGGCGACGCGATCGTCGTCGATCGCGACGAGGGCATCCGCGCCGAGACGACCGCGCAGACCCTCGCGAAGCTGAAGCCACTCATGCCCGGCGGTACGGTGACCGCAGGCAATTCGAGCCAGCAGAACGACGCCGCGGCAGCGTGCCTCGTGGTCGAGGAATCGCTGCTGCCGCAGCTGGGCCTCGACCCCGCGGGTTTCCTCGTGGGCTGGGCCGCGGCGGGCTGTCACCCCGCGACCATGGGTATCGGGCCCGTGCCGGCCGTGAAGCGGCTGTTCGAGCGCACCGGGCTGTCGTTCGGACAGATGGACCTCGTCGAATTGAACGAAGCGTTCGCCGTGCAGGTGCTGGCCGTGCTCAAGGGCTGGAACTGGGACGATCCCGACCGGCTGAACGTCAACGGATCGGGCATTTCGCTCGGCCACCCGATCGGCGCGACCGGTGTGCGCATACTCACTACACTGTTGCACGAGCTGAAGCGCCGTGGCGGGCGTTACGGCCTCGAAACGATGTGCATCGGCGGCGGCCAGGGCGTGGCGGCTGTCTTCGAACGCGCCTGACGCAGACGGAGGATTCCATGAACGCAGTGACCCGGCTGGCCGATTTCGACGATCCGACGTTCGATCCGTTCCTCGCGGACGAGCTGATGTTCGGCTCGGCGCTCGATCCGTACTCGAAGCTTGCCGAGCTGCGCGCGAAGGGGCCGGTGCACAAGCTGGATTACCGCGAGTTCATGGGCGAGTATCCGGACGTCACCAGCGCGCACCTGCCGCACTATGTGGTCGTGGGCTATGACGAAGTGGCGCGGTGCCTGACCGAGCCCGAGAACTTCTCGAACGAGGCCTACAAGCTCAATCTCGGCATCAGCTTCGGGCGCAGCGTCAGCACGATGGATCCGCCGGAGCATGCGCGCTATCGCCGCATTTTCCAGAAGGCGTTCCTGCCGCAGACGGTTGCGAAGTGGGGCGAGTCGGTTGTCGATCCGGTGGTGCACGGCCTGATGGACAAGTTCCGGACGCGTGGCGAGGCGGACCTGGTGCAGGATTTCACGCTGCACTATCCGTTCCAGATCGTCTACCGCCAGCTGGCGCTGCCGCCCGAAGAGGCAGCGACGTTCCACAAGCTCGCGATCGCACAGACCGTGGTGTCCTTCGACATCGCGCATGGCACGGAGGCGTCGCGCAAGCTGGGCGACTACTTCAAGGTGCTGGTCGCCGAGCGGCTGCGGAACCCGGGGGACGATCTCGTCTCGGTGCTGGCGCAGGCTGAAGTCGACGGCGAGCGCCTGCCCGAGGAAATCATGATCTCGTTCCTGCGCCAGCTGGTGAACGCTGGTGGCGACACGACCTATCGCGGCACCAGCGTGCTGCTGACCGGGCTGCTGCGCAACCCAGACCAGCTCGATGCCGTGCGCAAGGATCGGTCGCTGGTGCCGCAGGCGATCGAGGAGGCGCTGCGCTGGGACGGTCCGGTGCTGATCCAGACACGCTCGGCAGCGCGGGACATCGAACTGGGCGGGGTGCAGATTCCGAAGGGCGCGGTCATGGACGTCGCCAGTGGCGCCGCGAACCGCGATCCCGATCGCTTCCCCGATCCGGACAAGTTCGACATCTTTCGCAAGCCCCAGCACAAGCATTTCGCGTTCGCTTACGGGCCGCACGTGTGTATCGGCCAGCACCTGGCCCGCGTCGAGATGACGCGCGCGCTGAACGCGATCCTCGACCACATGCCGAACCTGCGGCTCGATCCGCAGAAACCGGCACCGGAGATCCGCGGCATCATGATGCGCGTGCCGAAGCATCTGTACGTCCGATTCGATGCCTGATGACGGGCGAGCAGTTCAGCGCGAAGTTGGAACTCGTCGAGCATTCGCTCGAGCTCGTCGCCGAGCGTGACGTCGACATCGTGCCGCTGGTTTACCGACGGTTGTTCGCCGAGCGGCCCGAACTGTGCGCGCTGTTCGCCATCGAAGATCCCCGTGAATTGCGCAGCGGCATGGGCAACATGGTCAACGAGGTGCTGCGCCTGATGCTCGCGGGCACGGATGCGCGAACTCCGGAACGAGGCACAGGCCGCGGTCGTGTTTCACGTCGGCTGGGGGCTCCGTGTCGACATGTACCGCGATGTGCTGCGCGCGCTGATGGCGGCCGTGCACGCGGGCTGTGCCGAAGGGTGGACTGCGGACATGGCTGCCGCATGGTGCGTGCAGCTCGAGCGGGTACTCGCGGAGTTGACGCGGCAGTTCGAGTCGATCGAGGGACCGTCGGCCGCCGCCTGATCGGTACCACCCGGATCGCCGGCAGTCAGCCCGGTTTATGCACGGCTTCAGCCGGCGCCAGGCCGCCGGCCGGTTGCCGGCGCGATCGCCTCGGCAGCGCCAGGGCGACGGCCACGCTGAGGGCCGTGGCAGCGATCACGGCTCCAAAGGCAAGCATGAAGGCCTCGGGCGTCGGGTGCTTGCTGACGGTGCCATCGGGGGCGCTGGCCGAACTCGTCGCCAGCAGCAGCGTCACCACTTGCGTGCCGATCGCTGTCCCCACGGTGCGGAACACGTGCGACATGCCATTCAGTTCGGCCGTCCGCTCGGGCGGCGCCACTTCGACGACGAGATTCGGGATAGCGGCGTAAACGATCGATCCGCCGAGCGTGCAGAGTGCGGAGCAGAGGACGAGCTGCACGACGCTGTCGTGAAAGGTCGCGAACGTGATCCAGCCGAGCAGGATCACGATGGAGCCGGTCACGGCAGCCGAGCGCGCGCCGGAGCGCGCCGCCAGGTGACCGCTCCAGGGCGAACCGAAGAGGCCGACGAGCCCTGAGGGAATCTTCAGCCACGCGGCCACGGTGGCGGTGAGGCCGACCCCGATGCCGGTCCAGACGGGCTGCTGCGCGAGCAGCAGCAGGATCAGCATCAGCTGTGCACTGCCGATGCCGAACAGGCCCATCAGCAGCATCGTGAGCCCGAGCTGGCGAGATCCGAGTGCTCGTACGTCGAGCATCGGCTCGGGGTGCCGCAGCTCGAGGCGCACCCACACCACGAGCAGGACCGCGCCCGCGGCGAGCAGCGCGAGAAACGCTGGATCGCCCGGCCCGGCTTGCTTGAGGAATTCCAGCGACAGCAGCAGAGCTGCGACGGCGGGCGCAAAGAGGATGCCGCCCAGCCAGTCGAACCGTCCGCTTGCAGGCCGAAGGCGCGCGAAGCGCGGCAGCAGCAGTCGCGACGCAGGGCGAGCGACAGCAGCGCGTGCCGGCGGCGATCCAGAATGTGGAGCGCCAACCGACCTGGTCGGCCATGAACGCCGCCCAACATGATGCCGAGCATGGCGCTGAAGCTTGCGATGGCGGCGAGCCAGCCGATGGTCCTGGGCACTCGCGCAGCGGGAAAGTATTCGCGCGCGAGCCCGATGCAGAGGGGCAGCAGCGCGGCCGCGACGCCCTGGATCGAACGACCGACGATCAGGCCGGCGAGGTTCGTGGACAAGCGCGTTGATCACCGAGCCGATGGCCGCGAGCGCCAGCATGATCATGACGACTCGGCGCCGGCCGAAGATGTCGCCGAGGCGCGAGCCGAGCGCGGCCGAGATCGCGCCCGGAGAGCAGGAACGACGACACCACCCAGCCGGCGGCGGAGGCGCCGAAATCGCGCACCAGCGAGCCGATGACGCCGTACACCATCCCGACTTCGAAGGCGCTGTTGATCTCGGTGAGCGCGAGCACCGCGAGAATGACGCGCAGCCGGCCCTCGGAGCGGGCGGTGGCGAGGCTCCGCTGGCTGCGTCCGGTTGCATCGATTTCGGCCCCCTGACGTCCGACCCGGCGCCCGGCCGGCGCGTTCCTAAAGTAGAACGATGAACGGAAATCCGAATATACTACGATCGCTCCCGCGCCTAGGGGGACCGTGCCGATGATCGACACAGCCAGCCTGACGCTGCACGGTCGAAGCCGACGTCGTGATCGTCGGCGGCGGCAGTGCCGGTTGCGTCGTGGCGCGCCGACTTGCGGACGCCGATCCCGGCCTGCAGGTCGTGCTGCTCGAAGCAGGTGACGGCAGCAGCAGCTTCATCGCCGAAATCCCGGGCATGACCGTCCGCCTGATGGGCAATCCGAAGACCGACTGGCTGTACGCGGCCGAACCCGACCCGAGCGCCGACGGGTCGCGTGCTGTACTGGAGCGGCGGTCGCATGCTCGGCGGCAGCAGCGCGATCAACGGGCTCGTCTACATCCGCGGCTTGCGCCGCGATTACGACGACTGGGCCGCGGCCGGTTGCCCGGGCTGGTGGCTGGCAGCGACGTCGAGCCGTTCTTCCGCAAGGCCGAAGGGTTACGAGGACGACGGCGAGCCGTCGCTCGGACGCGACGGGCCTTACACCGTCTCGCGCATCCGGTCGGTGCATCCGCTGTCACGCACGATTCGTCGAGGCGTGCGCGAGATCGGCCTGCCCACGCTCGACGACTACGGCCGCGGCGACGCGAAGGCGCCTTCGTCAACCTGACCAGTCAGTCGCGCGGCCGACGTTCGAGCACGGGGAATCGCTACCTGCCGTCAGCGGCGCGTCGCTCGAACCTGCGCGTACTCGCCGGCATGGTCGCGATCGCGTGATCTTCGACGGGCAGACGGGCCGACGGCGTGCGCGTACGTGGCCGACGGCGGGGCGTTCGACGTGCGTGCGCGCGCCCAGGTGGTGCTGAGCGCAGGCACGGTGCAGTCGCCGGCGCTCCTGCTGCGGTCAGGGATCGGGCCGGCGGCACAGTTGCAGGCACTCGGCGTCCCCGTGCATCGTCGATGCGGCGCTGGTGGGTCGCAACCTGCAGGATCACTGCGGACTCACGCTCAGCAAGTTCGTCAATGTGCCGACCTACAACAGCGAGGTCGACCGGGTTGCATGCGGCGACGCCACCTGTTGAATTACCTGGCCTTGCGCAGGGACCGTTGGCCTCGGCCGCCGTGCAGGGCATGGGCTGGGCGCGAACGGACTGCGCGCTCGCCGAGCCGGACATCCACCTGAACTGGCTGCCGTACGGTGTCGACTACACGGTCACGCCGCCGGCGCTGCACAAGCGGCCTGCGGTGAGCTTAGGCATCTGCGTGTCGCGACCGCATACGCGAGGCCAGATCCGCCTGCGCTCGGCCTCGGCCGCGGACAAGCCGATCATCGACCTGCGTCTCGCAGGCGACGCGCGCGACGTCGCGACCATCAAGGGCGGCATCCGGCTGATGGAACGGATCTTTGCGACGAAGGCGTTGTCGTCTGCAGTCGTCGGCCGCTGCAATCCCGACCGGCCGCTCGAGACGGACGCCGAGCTCGACGAGTTCATCCGCCACAACGTCGGCATCGGCTATCACGGCGTGGGCAGCTGTCGCATGGGCTCGGACCCGGCCGCCGTCGTCGATACCACGCTCAAGGTGCGCGGTGTCGACGGCCTGCGTGTGATCGATGCCTCGGTGATGCCGCGGCTCGTCAGCGCCAACACGAACGCGGCCACGATCATGATCGGCGAGATAGGCGCTGAACGATTGATTCATGACTTGCGCGCGACGCCGGTGGCGCATGCGCGGTCCGGTGACGGAGTGACTGCATGAGTACGTTGATTCCAGACTCCATCCTCGCGCGGCTGGAGGCCGACAACGCGCCTTACATCGGCGGGCGGTTCCTGACGGATACGTCGGTGGGTACGACGCAGCACGTCGACCCGAGCACGGGGCGTTCGATTGCGGTCGCTGCGATTGGCGGCGCGGCCGAGATCGATGCCGCCGTTCGCTCGAGTCAGGTGGCGCAGCGGCACTGGATGTCGCTGCCCTCGAGCCGGCGCGCGGCGATCCTGCAGCGTTTCGCCGACCTGATCGAGCGCGATGCCGACATGCTCTGCGATGTGCTGGCCGTCGATGCGGGTGTGCCGGCATCGATGGGCGTGGCGCTTGCGGTGGCCTGGGTGCGTCACTTTGCCGGCTGGGCGGACAAGGTCACGGGCGTGGCGGGCGATGCGACGGCCTCGGGCGGTCTCTATTACACGCGCCGCGAACCGTACGGTGTCGTCGGTGTCGTGATCCCGTGGAATCACCCGATCATTGCAACCTGCCAGGTGGCTTTGCCCGCCATCGCCGCCGGCAATGCCGTGGTGTTGAAGCCGCCCTCGGTCACGCCCTTTGCAGCACTGCAACTCGGCCGCCTTGCGATCGAGGCGGGCATGCCGGAAGGCCTGCTCAACATCGTGCCCGGCGATGCCGAGGCCGGCGAGGCGCTGATCCGGCACCCCGGCGTCGGCAAGATCAGCTTCACCGGTGGCGTGGGCACGGCGCGGCGGGTCATGGCGACGGCGGCGGATGTCCTGAAGCCGGTGTTCCTCGAACTGGGTGGCAAGTCGCCGAACCTGCTGTTCGCGGATGCCCTGCTGCAGGCCCAGGTGCCGTTTTCGCTGTTCTTTGCGATGGGGCTTTCGGGGCAGGGTTGCGTGCTGCCCACGCGCCTGCTGGTCGAAAGCTCCGTCTACGACCAGGTCGTCGAAATGCTCGCCGCGATGGCAGGGCACTTCAGGATCGGCCCGGCGCTCGATCGTGCCACGACGTTCGGCCCGGTCGTCAACGCAGCGGCATGCCAGAGGATTCTCGGCGTCATCGACCGCGCGGTGGCCGAGCGGCAGGGCCGGCTGGTGGCCGGCGGCAAACGTGCTGGCGGCGAGCTTGCCGCAGGCTACTTCATCGAGCCGACGATCTTTGCCGACGTCGATCCGCGCAGCCACATCGCGCGCGAGGAGATCTTCGGGCCCGTGCTGTCGGTGATTCGCTTCGAAACCGAAGATCAAGCCGTGGCGATGGCCAACGACAGCGAACTGGGCCTCGGTGCGTACGTGCAGACGGCCAGCCTCGATCGCGCGCATCGGCTGGCGGCGAAGCTGCAAGCCGGCTACGTCAACATCAACGGCTTCTCGAACATGGATCCGGCGGCGCCTTTCGGCGGCTACAAGCAGAGCGGTTTCGGCCGCATCGGCGGCCAGGCCGGCCTCGACGAATACCTGCAGACGAAGACGGTGTACCTCGGCGTCGACCTGGGTCGCGCCGGTTGAGAGGAGCGAGACGATGGATTTCAGCGTCAACCCAGAGATCGAAGTGTTCCGGCAGCAGGTGCGGGATTTCCTGCGCGAGCATCTTCCCGCGGACATGGCCCGGCGCGGCGCCATCGGCTTCCTGCCCGATCGTGCCGACATGCTCGAGTGGACACGGATCCTGCACCGAACCCGTGGCTGGTCGGTGCCCGGCTGGCCCGTGGAGTACGGCGGCACCGGCTGGACGATCGAACAACGGTACGTGTTCGAAGAAGAATGCTATCTCGCGGGTGCTCCGATCCAGAACCAGGCGGGCGTACACCTCGTCGGCCCGGTGATCTACAAGTACGGCAATGCGGAGCAGAAGAAGCGCTTCCTGCCCGGAATCGCCCACGGCGAGACGTTCTGGATCCAGGGCTTCTCGGAGCCCGGTGCAGGGTCCGATCTTGCATCGCTGCGCACCACGGCAATCCGCGACGGCGATCATTACGTCGTCAACGGCCAGAAGATCTGGACCAGCTTCGGCCTGTACGGCGACTGGAATTTCGTGCTGGTGCGGACCGACCCCGACGCCAAGCCGCAGAAAGGCATCTCGTTCCTGCTGCTGGATGCGAAGTCACCGGGCGTGACGATCCGGCCACTCACGTCGCTCGAGGGCGCCCATCACCTCGCGGAAGTCTTCTACGACAACGTGCGCGTGCCGGCGGAGAACCTCGTCGGCGAGGAGAACAAGGGCTGGACGTACGCGAAGGCTCTGCTGTTCGATGAGCGCGCCTTTCTCGGTGCGGATGCGCCGGAACTGAAGCGGCTGCTCGCGAAGGTGCGCCGCTGCGCCTGGGAACAGAAGGCCCAGGGCAGGCCGATGATCGAAGACCCGGCATTCGCGCGCAGGCTGGCCGAACTCGAACTCGAGGTGCACGCCATCGATATGTCGGTGCAGCGAGTGCTGCACCAGCGCGCGGACGAGGGAGGGGAGTCGATGTCGATCGGTTCGATCCTCAAGGTGCGCGGTTCGGAGCTGCACCAGCGGCTGTACGAACTGCTCGTCGAGCTGATCGGCGATCACGGTGCCGTGTACTACCCGGACAGCAACGAGATGGCCGAGCTCCGCTCGCTCGCGACGGCCGGTCCCGCGTATGCGCCCGGTCTCATGGGCGGGCTCGTGTACGCGCGGGCACGGACGATCTACGGCGGCACGGCTGAGATCCAGCGCGGCATCATTGCCAAGACGATGTTCGGGCTCTGACCGGGAAAGACGACCGTGAATTTCAATCTCACTGACGATCAGCGCATGCTGCAGGAAGGCGCGGCGCGTTACTTCGAGAAGAGCCGCGACCTGCGTCAGCTGCTCGAGCAGGCACGATCCGGCGGCGGCTTCTCGCAGGATGCATGGCAGCAGTTTGCCGAGATGGGCTGGCTCGCCGCGGCAGTGCCGGAGGAGCACGGCGGCCTCGGTTTCGGTCCGGTCGAACTCGCGCTGCTCGGCGAAGAGTTCGGCCGTCACCTGATTCCAGAACCGTTCAACGCCTGTGGCGTGCTGCCTGCTGCGATCATTCGCGGCGTCGCGACGCCCGATCAACAGGCGTCCATGCTCCCGGACATAGCGTCCGGCGATGCACTGGTCGCCGTCGCGCACAGCGAGCCCGAGGCTCGCGGCTGCGTCAGCCACGTGACGTGTCGTGCCCAGCGCCTGCCGGATGGTGGATGGAGGCTCGACGGTCGCAAATCGCTGGTCGTCGGCGCGCCCGTGGCGAATCGGCTGCTGGTCGTTGCGCGCACGGGTGGCTCGATCGACTCGGTCGACGGAATTTCGATTTTCGACGTTCCCGCGGCAACAGCGGGCGTGCGACTGCAGGCTTACGCCCTGGTTGACGGCAGTCCGGCCGCAGACGTGTGGCTGGAGAACGTCGTCCTTCCTGCGGGCGCATTGCTCGGCGGGGAAGGGCAGGCAGCGCCCGGCTTGCAGCGGGCGATCGACGAGTCCATCGTCCTGCAGTGTGCCGAAGTGGTGGGCGGCACGGCGGACGTGCTCGCGATCTGCTCCGACTACCTCAAGACCCGCAAGCAGTTCGGCGTACCGATCGGCTCGTTCCAGGCGTTGCAGCATCGCATGGCCGACATGGCCATCGAAGCCTCGCAGGCTCGCGCCAGCCTGCACCGCGGCCTGCAGGCACTGACGGCGGGCGATCCGGCGCGATGCAGCATCGACGTGTCCGGCGTCAAGGCGCAGGTCGTGAAGAGCGCGCGCTTCGTGACGCAGCAGGGCATCCAGCTGCACGGCGGCTATGGCATCACCGAGGAGTACCGCGTGGGTCATCACTGGCGTCGCCTGGTGCTGAACGACGCGCTCTTCGGCAGCGGCGCCGAGCATCTGTCGCGATACGCGACGCGGTTGCAGCACGAGCGCCTGTGAATGTCGCGGAGGTCTCGCTCTGGCTCGAGCCGGCGCGGAATCAGCTCGACTCTGAGTTCTGTCCCGCACCGACGACCGCGTCGGCTGCAAGGGCCGGTCCGCCGCCCGCACCTTCAAACGGAAACACCTGCGAATACAGGCCGAGCTCCGCTGCGCTGGAATCGATGACCTGCAGTTTGCTGATATCCAGTGCCATGCCGAGATGGTCACGCGTGGTCTCGGCATCGGTGGCGCCGATGAAGCCTGAACTCGAGGCGAACACGATCCGGCTCAAGCGACCGCCGCCCGAACTCAAGACGTGCCCGGTCACGTGCGACTCGCTGCTCAGGAAGAAGGCAATGGCCGCCGCCACCTTCTCCGGTGCCATGTGCTTGCGGAACCACGCGACGAAGTTCGGGTCCGGGATGCCTTCGATCATGCGCGTATATGCCACGGGCATGAGGGCATTGACGTGGATGCCCAACGGCCTGCCTTCGGCGGCCGTATCGAGTGTCAAGCCGATGAGACCGGCCTTGGCCGTGGCATAGGACGTATTGTGGCCGATGCCGAAGGACGCGTTCGACGATACGTTGAGAATCCGGCCGTAGCGGCGAATCGCCATGCCATCCCAGACCGCCCGCATCAGCGCGTAAGGGCCCAGCAGATTGGTACGTAGTTCGGCCGCGAGATTCTCGTCCGTGGCCGCGGTGAACGGGCAGGGCCGCGCGACACCGGCATTGTTGACCAGGATGTCGACCTTGCCGAAGGCATCGACGGCGTGGGCGACGATGGCCCGTGCGGATTCCGGCGTGCCGACAGCCATTGCATTCGCGACGGCACGCGCACCGTCCGAACGCAGTTTCGCTGCGGCGGCTTCAGCGCGCTCCGGGCTGCCGCCTTCGCCCTGCACGCTGCCGCCGTAGTCATTGACCAGCACGGCGGCACCTCGCCGTGCGAGTTCCTGGGCGATCGCCAGCCCCAAGCCGCCGCCCGCGCCGGTGACGATGGCGACCTGGCCGTCGAAGCGGGTTCGTGGCGCCGCGGACTGGCTGGTCATTTCTGCGCGCGCTTCTGGTTCGCAATGAACTCGCGCGCAATCGTGTTGTGCTCCTCGCTGAGCGTGGCCGCCAGCTGTCGGCCGAGGGTGACGTCGAGGTGCTGCGCCGCGCTCATGTGCAGGTAGCGGTTCATGATCTTCTTGGTCTCGCGCAGCGCTTCACGCGGCTGCTTCAGCAGCTTGTCGGCCAGCGCTCGCGCCTCGGTCATCAGCGCATCGGGCGCGACGACGCGATTGGCGAGCCCGAACTCGACGGCCTGCTGCGGCGTGATGCGATCGCCGGTGAAAATCAGTTCCTTGGCGCGGAGCAGGCTGGTGTACAGCGGCCAGGCCACCGAGATTCCATCGCCGACGACGAGGCCGATGTTGATGTGCGGCTCGGCGATGAACGATTTCTCGGACATCAGCACGATGTCGCAGAGCGTTGCCATCGTGGCGCCCCAACCGACGGCGGGGCCGTTCACGGCGGCGATGATCGGGATCGGCACGTCGATGAAGCCGTGGATGGTGCGACGCGCGTTCTCCTGCACCGCCCGTGCAAACGCGGGATCGTCGAGCGTCTTGACGAAGTGGTTCATGTCGCCACCGGCGCTGAACGCGCGACCGGCGCCGGTCAGGATGGCGACGCGCGCGTCGGGGTCCTGCGCGAGCGCCGCGAACAGCTTCGGGTACGAGAACAGCATCTCGGTCGTCGAGGCATTCAGGTCGTTCGGCCGGTTCAGCGTGATGATGCGCAGGCCACCCTCGGCGGTCACGAGAATGTCCTCGGGCAAGTCGTAAAGGTTCGTCATGTCGTTCCCCTTGGTTCAGATGCGGGAGTCGCCGTCGATGCGGATGCTGGCGCGATGCCGCTGCACCCACGAATCGAACGACGTCAGCGCGACTCCCCACTGCGCAAGTGCCCCGATGTCGGCGCGGTAACCGACTTCGCCGATCCATTCCTGCGTGCGCACCCAGCCGGGGAACTGGCCCGCGGCTTTCACTTCCTTTGGTGTCGCAGAGCGAGCGCGTACCGGCCTGCTGCAGTGGCGTGAAAGGATGGCGGCGACTTCGGTCATCGTCAGCGCCTCGGCGGCCAGGTCGATGTTCTGGCGGTCGAAGCGTGCGGGCTCCACCAGCGCAGCGCGGGCAAATGCGCCGACGTCATCGCCGGCGATCAACTGCAGCCGAGTGTCGGGCGGAAACGCGGTCAGGATCTCGCCCTGGCGCAGTTGCGGGAACATGCGCTCGGCCTTCGGCTGGGCGTAGTTTTCCATCATGAAAGCAGGCTTCAGGACCGTCCAGCGCTCGAAGCCGGCGGCGCGCACGCGCTCCTCGATGTCCCACTTGTCGGTCCAGTACTTCTGGTACCAGTAACCCGACTCCCAGCGCGGGAACGAGGCGTGCTTGCCTGCCTCGCACACCGACGTATGCACGAAATGGCGCGTGCCGGCCTTGCGCGCCGCTTCGATCAGCGCGAAGCCGTGGCGACGCTCGGAGTCGGAGCCATCGGCGTCGGGCCGCTGTACCGAGAACACGCCGGCCGCGCCGCGGCAGGCCGATTCGAGCGAAGGGAGGTCCTCGTAGTCTCCCTGGACCACTTCAGCGCCCAGCCGTGCGAGTGCCTGTGCGGCTGCTCCGCCCGGGTTGCGCGACAGCACCCGCACCGGGAATCCCGCAGCGAGCATTTCCCGGGCCGCGGCGCCGCCCTGCGTTCCCGTGGCTCCCGTGACCAGGACAAGATTGTTGCGCTGTGCCATGGCTGGTGTGCTCTCCCCGGGCATCGCGGAATAGTTGAACCCGGCGTTCGTAAAATAGAATGATGTGCGAATAGTTGCGCAGCATCATGGCACCGGGGCTACGCTGCGACAAGACGTCTCGTCCGGGAGTGCCCCATGGTTTCAGCGCTGTTCGACCTGAGTGGCAAGGTCGCGATCATCACCGGATCCAGCCGTGGTATCGGCCTGGCCAGTGCCCGTGGCATGGCCGAGCATGGCGCAAAGGTCGTGATCTCCGGTCGCAAGGCCGACGCCTGCGAGGCCGCGGCGGCGGAGATCCGGGCGGCCGGGGGCGAGGCAATTGCCGTGCCCTGCAACATCGGACGCAAGGACGAGCTGCAGCAGCTCATCGACATGGCCAACCGCACCTGGGGCCGCGTGGACATCGTCATGGCAAATGCGGCCATCCACCCCTGGGTTGGCTCCGTGCTCGACCTCAAGGATGAAACCTTCACCAAGTTCATGCAGGTCAACGTGCAGAGCAGTCTCTGGCTCGCGCAACTGACCGTGCCGGACATGATCGAGCGCGGTTACGGCCGCTTCATCCTCGTTGCCTCGATCGTGGGCCTGATGGGCGACGCGGTCACGGGAACCTACGGCCTCACGAAAGCCGCCGACATGCAGTTCGTCCGCAACATGGCATGCGAGTTCGGCGCGAAGGGCATCACGGCGAACTGCATCGCGCCGGGAACCTACAAGACCGAGATGGCGCGGTCGCAATGGGACAATCCGGACATCGCCGGTCCGTACCTCGCGCGCAATCCGTCGAAGCGATTCGGCGAGCCGGAGGAGATTGCCGGCCTGGCCGTGATGCTGGCCTCCCCGTCAGGCGGTTACATCAACGGGCAGACGATCGTGGCCGACGGCGGGCATACGATCACATTCGCCTGACACGCGACGCCAGAGGCGCGCAAGCGGAGACTCACCGACATGCTGCAATTCAAAGACCGGGTCGTGCTGATCACGGGCGCGGGCCGCGGCATCGGCCGTGCGCATGCGCGCTACTTCGCGGCGCGCGGCGCCAGCGTCGTCGTGAATGACAACGGCACGACCCGTCATGACGGTGGCGGCCGCGATCCCGGGCCTGCGGAAGCCGTCGTCGGCGAGATCCGCGCCGCGGGCGGCCGCGCGCTGGCGGCCTGTTGCGACATCACGGACCCGTCGCAGGTCGGCGAAATGATGGCTGCCGTCATGCGCGAGTACGGGCGCATCGATGTTGTCGTGCACAACGCGAGCGTCTACGCGCCGCTGGGTTCGTTCCTCGAAGCACGAATTGCGGACCTCGACCGGATCATGCGCGTCAACGTGCATGGCGGCTGGAACGTGCTGCAGGCGGCGTGGCCGCACATGCTTGCGGCAGCAGTACGGGCGCGTCGTGCTCACGGGCTCGGGCGCCGGATTCTTCGGCCGCCGCAAGGATCACGCCTACAGCCTGGCCAAGGCGGCGCTGATGACGCTGACCAAGCTGCTGGCGACGGAAGGCGGCAAATCCGGCATCAAGGCCAACCTGATCGGCCCGATCGCGTGGACCGAGAACTCGGCGGCGCAGGGCATTCCGCCGCTGATGGAAAAGTTCGCGCAGCCTGAGCTGATCAGTCACGTCGTCGCGGCCCTCGCCAGCGAGGACTGCCCGGTCAGTGGCGAGATGTTTCATTGCGGAGCCGGGTTCGTCGCGCGCGTATTCGTCGGTGAGACGCTCGGCACCGTCTTCACGCCGGACGCGATGTCGCCGGAGGGCGTGCTCGGGCGCATGGCGCAGATCATGGACACCGCTGATTTCAAGACGCCGGCCAACTCGGATCGGTCCGGCGCGCACCTGTCAGCGTCGGTCGCGGCGGCCAATCCCGAATTCGCCGCCGCACTTGCCGCCGCGAAGGCCGATCGCTAGGGAGCGAATCGTGCCGGGTTGAGGACCGGACCCGCCACGTGCAGGCCGCCATCGGCATGCAGCACCTCGCCGTTGACGAAGCACATCAGGTCGCTCGCAAGCAGCGCCGCGGCTCCGCCGACGTCCTCCTCAGGGTCGCCGACGCGGCGCAACGGCAATTGCTCGACGAGCCGATCGACGAGCGCCGTGCGCCTGGCGCGGGCTGATTCGAGCTCGGCCGTCCGCGCGAGCGGCAGCAGCACGTTGGTCGTGATCTGGTACTGCCCCCACTCGACCGCGGCCGACCGCGCGAGGCCAACCAGGCCCCACGCGGCGACGTTGTACCCACCGAGTGCTTCATTGACCGATTCGCCGTACCGATGCCCGACCAGCACGATGCGGCCACGCCCTGATTCGCGCAGGTGGGGCAGTGCGGCGCACATCGCGGCGACGGTCGCGGTGATGGAGCGCAACGATTCGCTGATGGCCTGATCATCGGTCTCGGTCAATCCGCGTGCTGCGGACAGCGGCAACAGGTTGCAGACCAGCACGTCGAGGCGACCGGCCTGCGCCATGACCTGCGCAGGGTCCGAAGCGTCTCCCGACAGGATCCGCGCGCCTTCGCGCTCGAACCGTCGGGCGATTCCCGTGCCGATTTCGTCGCGGCCCAGGACCAGCGCGACGCGTCCGTCGAGCAACCCTGTGCTCATGCGTGCGTTCCCAGCCCGTGCATCTGCGGCAGTCCGAGCAGGTTGGAACCGCCATCGATGTAGAGCGACTGTCCGGTGATGTACCGGGCCGCGTCCGAGCAGAGCGCCAGCACGGCACCGCCGATGTCCTCGTCAGCGCGACCGTGACGCCGCATCGGGTTCAGCCTGGCAACCGCGTCGGCTCGCTTGGGGTCGTCCTTGTAGAACGCATCGTAGGCCGGGCTCAGGCCAGCGGGCAACACGACGTTCACGGTGATGCCGTGCTGCCCGAACTCGTTCGCCAGCGTCCGCGTCAGAGCGCGAACGGCTTCCTTGGTGGCGTTGTAAGCAGTGCCATAGCGGCTGCCGTAGGCGCCATTGATCGAGGCGAAGTTGACGATGCGGCCGCCGCCGGTCTTGATCATGTGCGGAACCGCGGCCTGCGCAGTCCACAGCGAGGCATGCAGTCCCGAGGCCAGAGCATCGTGCAGGTGCGCGTCCGTCACCGGATCGAGTGCCTCGGCCAGCGGCGGCACGATCTGCGCGTTGTTGACCAGGATGTCGAGCCGGCCGAAATGTGCCGCGGCGGTGTCGACCAGGCCCCTCGCGGCCGCCCGATCGCAAAGGTCTGCCTGCAGGAAGATTGCGTCGGCTCCCAGTGCATGCAGTTGCGCGACGACGCGCTCGCCTTTCTCACGCGACCGGCCATTGACGACGATCTTGGCGCCGGCCCGGGCAAAATGCCGCGCGATGCCTTCGCCGAGCCCCTGCGTCGAGCCTGTGACGATGGCCACTTTGCCGGCCAGCAGGTTCATCTCGGAACCTTGCGCACTGCGCGTTGGGATTCAGAGGCGTGATGCACCGGGAACGCCCTCGTACGAAGGTGTGCCAAAGCGCTCGTTGAGCGCCGGATTCGCGTAATAGGTGTTTTCGCTGTACACGCGCCCTTCGTCGTCGAAGTGCACGACCACGACCATGCCATCGTGCAGCGGATAGTCGCGCGTGTATTCGATGACGATATGATTCTCGCCCCAGCGGCTGATGCGATCGTCGTCGATGGCACGCAGGTACTCGTCGGAGAGCGCGGGTGTCAGGTAGGGCAGGGCGCGGCGGTACATCTCGCGCACGGCGTCGTGCCCTTCCAGCACCCATCCGGGCACGACGTACCGCGGATGCTTCGACAGCGGCGCCAGCAGTGCGTCAAGATCCTGTGCGCGTTCGCCCGCGATGTGCGCCTCGAGGTTGCGTCGCGCGTGCGGGTGCATGCCCTCGTCCTCGTGATCGTCAGCGGAAACGGCGGAAGCAGTCGCGCACTTCGCGCACGAGAAGGTCGGGCTGCTCCAGCGCGGCAAAGTGTCCGCCGCGGTCGGCCTCGTGCCAGTGCACGATGTTGCGGAACGTCTCGGCGGCCCAATGGCGGGGCGCGCGGAACAACTCGCGCGGGAATTGCGTGAATCCCATGGGCAGGTCGATGGCGACCCGGCCCTGCCGGAAGAAGCTCTCCCAGTACAGGCGCGCCGCCGAGGCCGCCGAGTTGGTGAACCAGTAGACCGAAACGTCGTCGAGAATTTCGTCGAACGTGAGGATGCTGGTCGGGTCGTCGTTGCAGTCGGTCCAGGCCTGGAATTTCTCGTAGATCCACATGGCCTGGCCCACCGGGGAATCGGCGAGACCGTAGCCAAGCGTCTGCGGGCGCGTGGCCTGCTCGAGGGCGTAACCGATTTCGAATCGCTGGTACCGCTGCGCTGCCTCGAGTGCCTGGCGTTCTTCGTCCGTAGGATGCTCAGGAATCCGCTGCGGTCGTGCCGCCACGATGTTCATGTGCGCAGCGACGAGACCGGGAGGCGCGAGCGCCGCCAGTGCGGTCGTGACCGCTGCTCCCCAATCGCCGCCCTGGGCGAACCAGCGGTCGTAGCCGAGCCGAGCCATCAAGGTCGCCCATGCCGCGGCGATGCGTTCGATGGACCAGCCCGGGGCCGTCGGCTTGTCCGAGAAACCATAGCCCGGCAGCGAAGGCGCGATCACGTGGAAAGCATCTTCTGCGCGGCCGCCGTGCTGCTCCGGCTCGTTGAGCGGAGCCATGATCTTGCGGAACTCGAGCACCGAGCCCGGCCAGCCATGCGTGATCAGCAAAGGCAGCGCGTTGGCATGGGGCGAGCGCACGTGCAGGAAGTGGATGCCGAGTCCGTCGATGACCGTGCGATGCGGCGAGCAACCATTGAGCCAGACTTCGCAGCGGCGCCAGTCGTAGCGGTCACGCCAGTACGAAATCATTGCCTTCGCGTATGCGAGCGGCACTCCCTGTTGCCAGCCGGTGCAAGTCTCGCGATCGGGCCAGCGCACGAGATCGAGTTTGCGGCGCAACAACTCGATCTCGCCCTGGGGCACGGCAATCGGCGCGGCGACGACGGCGTCAGTCATGGGTTTTGAACGCGTCAGCTGATCAGGAAGCCGCCATCGAGCACGATCGACTGACCGGTGATGTAGCCACCGGACGGGCCGACGAGGTACAGCACTGCGGCCGCGATGTCCTGGCCATTGCCCATCCCAAGTGGCAGGCGCGCGGGATCGGCGCCGGGTCCCTCCATCGTGCCCCCGGCCGCAAGCCGCGCCTGCAGCGTCTCGTGGAAACGCGTCTTGCTGCGTACGGCACCGGGATGCACACAGTTGGCGAGGATCCGGTCCTTCGCGTAATCGAAGGCGATCGACCGCGTCATTGCGACGACGCCGGCGCGCGATGCGGAGTAGGCCGCGTTGCCATGCAGCACCGGGTGCAGCGTGCCCATCGTCGTCACGTTGACGATGCGTCCGCCATTGCCCGACTCGCGCATCCGCCGCACGCCTTCGCGCATCAGCATGAAAGTCGAGCGCTGGTTCACCGACTGCTGCTCGTCGAAGATGTCCAGGAGAGTCTCGAGCAGGTCCATGTTGGCAGTGACGCCCGCGCAATTGACGAGGATGTCGAGCCGGTCGAAGCGAGTGCGCAGCTGGGCGAACAGCGCGAGCACCGATTCTTCGGATTCGATGTCCGTCGGGATCGCGATGACGCGCGTGCCGGTGGGATCGACGCTGCGCGCGAGCGCCCCGGACTTCTCGGCATCCTTGTCGGCGATGACCACTGTCGCACCGGCGGCGAAGAAGCACCGGGGCGACATCCGGACTGGTGCAGGCGCCGCTGTCCGTGACCAGCGCGACCTGGCCATCGATGCGGAACAGCGCGTCCAGAGTGATGCTCATTCTGGCCAGCTCAATACCAGCCGTTCGACGCAATTGACCTGACCGGGGCCGTAGACGACGGGTTCGCCTGGCTTGACCTGGAAATCCGGAATACGTTTGAGCCACTCTTCGAGGAACAGCTTGATCTCGAGCTTCGCCAGCAGCGAGCCCGGGCAGCGGTGCGGGCCGGCGCCAAAGCTGTTGTGCTGGGCTGCATCCTGCCGGCGGAAGTCGATCTCCCACGCATTCGGATAGCGACGGTCATCGAGACCCGACATCAGCGCGGTGATGTAGACCTTGTCCCCCTGCTTGAAGTGCAGGCCCTTGTACTCGTAGTCCCGCGTCAGGGTCCGCGCGGTGGCTGACGGCGGGAAACGGCGCATCAGCTCCTCGACCGCGTTGTCGACGAGGGCAGGATCCTCGATCAGCTGCCTGCGGTGCGCGGGGCTCCCCGCCATGAAGTTGGCGACGAAGCCAAGCGTGGAGGCTACGGTATCGAGTCCGCCGAACAGGATGACCAGCAGCATGCTCATGAGATCGGTGTCGTTGAGCGGCTTGCCCTCGATCCTGGCGTTCACGACGGTGCTGAGGATATCGTCGCCCGGGTTGGCGCGGCGGTCGGCGATCACCGGCATCAGGTAACCCATCATTTCCATCGTGGCCTCGATGTCGGTCCTCGGGGCCACCGCGCGTGGACATCTGTGCCAGCCGCAGCAGGTTCTCGCGGTCCGCCATCGGCAGGTTGGTCAGCCGCATGAAGATCGCGATCGGCAGCACCAGCGCGAAGTCGTGCATGAACTCGCATTCACCGCGCGGCTTGAAGCCTTCGATCAGGTCGATGGCGAACTGGCGGGTGAAGTCCTTGAGCTCGCTGATCCGCTTCGGGGCGAACCAGGGATTGAGGATCGCGCGGAATGGCGTGTGCTCGGGCGGGTCCGATTCGAGCGGCAGCAGGCGCGTCGGACGAGTGTTCGCCGGCATCGTCACGTCGCGCATCGAGAACGGGTCGTGATTGCGCTGCGCGAAATCGATGTCCGCGTGACGCGTGAAGATCCAGTGGCCGCCGTGGTAGGGCGCCCAGACGATGTCCGGGCCCTGGTGCAGCTTGCGCCAGGCACCGTGCAGGTCTTCGGCGCCGCGCTCGGGGCCGTGCACGTCGAAGTCGACGACGAGTTCCGGCGGGACGTTGTCCGGTCGCGCGACCGGGGCGAGGACTCCATGGCGCATCGATCGATACCTCCGTATGTGTCAGCCGACGAGGTAGCCGCCGTCGACGTAGATGCTTTGACCCGTGATGCAGTGCGAAGCGTCGCAGCTCAGGAACAGCACGGCGCGCGCGATTTCATCGGGGTCGAGGATGCCCACCGGCAACGCCATGCGCTTCGCCCAGTCCGCGCCCATCTGGCGCAGGGCCTCGGGATCGAAGCTCGACGGGAATCGAGCCCGAGCCGCCCGGCGTATTCGTGCCCCCGGGGCCGACGGCGTTGACGCGGATCCGGTGCTCGCCGAGTTCCTTCGCCAGCGAGCGCGTCATGCTGGCCACCGCCGCCTTGGCGGCGTTGTAGTCGACTTTCCAGCGCACGGGATGCGCTGCGGCCGTCGAACTGATGTTGACGATCGCACCCCCGCGGCCTTGTGCGACCATCTCGCGTGCGACGGCCTGCGTCATGAAGAACACGGCCTTCTCGTTGACGGCCATGTACCGGTCCCAGACTTCCGGGGTCAGCGTGTCCCAGGTGTACCAGCCGCGCAGCGCCGCATTGTTCACCAGGATGTCGATGCCACCGAACGCCGTCTTTGCGGCCTCGACGAGTCGCTCGATGTCGGCACTGGACGAAACATCCGCGGCCTGCGCGATCGCCTTGCCCCCGGCTGCGACGATTTCCGCCGCGACGGTATCGCAGGCTTCCTGAGCGAGGTCGGTGACGACGACCGAGGCGCCGGCGTCCGCCAGACGCAGCGCAATCGCGCGGCCGATACCGCGAGCCGAGCCGGTGACGATGGCCGAGCGGCCGTGCAGGTCGAACAGTTCCGTGGTCTTCTGCATTGCGGCCCCCGGGGTGACTGGGAACGATGGTATTCCAATGCAGGCCGTGTGAAAATACAAATGTCGTTCGTATAAATGAACGGTGTGAACGGGGGGTCGATGCACCTGTTCGATCTGAAGGATCGGGTCGCCGTGGTCACCGGCTCGACCAAGGGCATTGGTCGTGGCATCGCGGAATGCCTCGCTCGTCTTCCTCGCGTCCGCAGCGGCGGGCTACGTGACGGGTGTGACGATTCCGGTGGACGGCGGCGTCGTGGGATTGCCGCCCTCGCCGGGCTCGTCGAGCCCGACCTTCGACGCCACACGCAGGAGTAAACCATGAGCACTGTGTCGCTTGCGTCGATGCTGGGCCTCGCTGGGAAGGTCGCACTGGTGACAGGGGGCGGCCAGGGAATCGGCGAGGCGATCTGCCGTCGACTGGCCGAGGCCGGGGCAGCGGTCGTGGTCACTGACATTCAGTCCGGGGGCGTGCGCGTCGCGGAGCGGATCGTCGAGGAGGGCGGCCGCGCGACGTTCCTGCAGGCCGACGTTGCCGTGGTCGCCGATGCGCAGCGGAGCGTCGCTCACGCGGTGGCCACGTATGGACGCCTGGACGTGCTCGTAAACAACGCGGCGCTCGTCGGTCCAGCCGGGGTCATGGAGATCGACGAATTGCTGTGGGATCGGGTCATCGACATCGATCTCAAAGGTGTCTTCTTTCACGCGCAGGCGGCGGCGCGCCAGTTCATCGCGCAGGGCACCGGCGGCAAGATCATCAACATCGCCTCGGTCGATGCGGTGCTGCCCGTGGGTGGACTGACGCCGTACGATGCAGCGAAAGGCGGCGTGGCGATGATGACCAAGTCGCTGGCCAAGGAACTCGGCAAGCATGGCATCACGGTGAATGCGGTCGCTCCGGGGGGCGTCGACACGCCGGGAGCCCGGGACGCCACCGCCCCGATCATGGCGGTGCTGGGGATCTCGCGCGAACGAAATGTCGGAATCGCCGATCCGGTCGGTGCTGGGGCGGTATGCCGTTCCGGACGACATTGCCAGGGTCGTGTACTTTCTCTCGACGGGACTCGCCGATTACATGACCGGTGCATTCGTGACGGTCGACGGCGGCTACCTCCTGATCTAGCTGTCATCTAACGAGTGTCACGACGAGGAATTCCGTGGTTACCATCCAGCAATACCCCGCTGATTCCCGGATGCCGGAATATCCGCGCGACATCCGCTTTGGCGAGCTGAAGACGTCCAATCACCTGCTGGACGACAGGGAAGCCCTGCAAGCGGCATGGAATCGCGACGGTTACTGGTACTTCAAGGGCGTCCTCGACGCGGGCGTCATGGCCGAAATGCGGGCCGTCTGGATGGAATACCTGCATCGCCACGGCCTGATCGACCCGCACGTCGACGAAAACCGCTACAACAACTCGGGCTTCGACGGCAAGAGCCTCAAGCCTGCGGACCTCGAGCGGATGCTCGAGTTCAACGAGCGCAACATCCAGAAGGTGCTCACCGGCAACCAGAAGATCAATGCCACGATGAGGCAAATCCTCGGCGACGATCCGTTCTGGCTGCCGCAGACCGAGTACCGGGCCAACGCACCGGGCGGTGATCCGGCCAAGGGCCGGCTGATCTACCCGCATCAGGACGGCTTCTACAGTCGCGGGCTGGACATGAAGATCTGCTGGATCCCGATCGATCGCATCGACCTCGAAACAGGCGGCTGCGCCTGGGTGGAAGGCGCTCACCGTGGTCCGTTGCTCCACGACCTGGAGAACCCGCCGTCCTTTCCGATCCGCGCCGACTCGCTCCCGCGCGACGGCTGGAAGACCGCGACGTTCGAGCCGGGCGACATCGTGATCTTCCACCTGAATACGCCGCACAGCGGGCTGACGAACATCTCCAGCGACCGCTTCCGGATGAGCTTCGACGTGCGCGTGATGGAGGCGTCGAAGAACACTCCGTTCATCGGCCACGTGGTCGAGATCACGCTGCAGTACGTGACCCTCGATCACGCCGAAACGGGCGAGCGCCGAACCTTTGCGCTCGGGCCCGACACGTACGTGCGCGGCACCGATGGCAAGAAACGCGTGGGTAACGACATCCCGACGACGTTCGTGCCCGGCGAGCTCATCGTAGTCGGGTCCGACGACGGCAAGGTCGCCACGCTGGTCCGGGCGAGTCACTGATGCACCGCGGCTGCAGCGTGCGGCAATGCGGGCTGGAGGACACGACATGACGCGTCCCGCGAAATACTACGATCGACTCGCCGGCCGCGTTGCGATCGTCACCGGGGCGGGGTCGCAAGGCGCCGGTTACGGCACCGGCAAGGCGATTGCCTGCTCGTTCGCTCGCGAGGGCGCGTCCGTGTGCCTGGTCGACCTGCACCCGGAGCGCGCCGAGGAAACCCGCGCCGAGATCGAGGCAGACGGTGGCACGTGCTTCGTCCACGCCGGCGACGTCACCAACAGTGCGGCCTGCGCGGAGATCGTCGCGGCCACGGTGCGACGCTACGGTCGCCTGGACATCCTCGTGAACAACGTCGGCGTGAGCGGCGGTGGCGACCTGGCGACGCTCGATGAAGCGCGCTGGGCCGAGATCGTGGACGCGAACCTCAAGAGTTGCGTGCTGATGACCAAGCACGCGATCGAGCCGCTGGTTGCCTCGCGGCACGGGGCGATCGTCAACATCTCCTCGACGGCCGCCTTGCTCGCGAACGGTGGCGCGTACGCCTACGGTCCGGCCAAGGCCGCGGTCATCGCGTTCACGCGCGAGGTGGCCGTGAAGTACGGCCGTCAGGGCGTGCGCGCCAACGCCATCTGTCCCGGGCACATCGTCACGCCGCACGTCGCCGGCTTCTTCGATGCAGCCGCCTTCGAGAAGCGGCGCAAGATTGCGCCGTTGGGGACGGTGGGCGACGCGTGGGACGTGGCGAGCGCCGCGATTTTCCTCGCGAGCGACGAGTCTGGCTTCATCACGGCGCAGTGCCTCGCGGTCGACGGCGGCGTCACCCAGACGATGCAGCTGACCGCGGCGGGCTTGCTCGAGACCTGAACCTGCCCCCAGGCGCCGTCTTGCGGTCAGTCGCGATAGCTGCGGTCGATCCGGTCGAGCTTGCGCAGCATGGCCGGCCACAACAGCCGGTCCGCGATGTCGCCGAAGCTCGAGACCTGGCGCGTCACGACCTCCTGCACTTCCTTGCCGGGGATGTTCAGTGCTGCACCGCCTGACTGAGCGGCGACCTGGATGGCGCAGGCCCGCTCCAGGAAGTACATGGTCTGGAACGCGTCGCCCACCGACGTGCCCGCTGCGAGCGTGCCGTGATTGCGCAGGATCATGGCCGGCTTGTCGCCCAGGTCGCGCACCAGCCGTTCGCGCTCGTCGAGATTGAGCGCGACGCCTTCGTAGTCGTGGTAGGCGACGCGACCATTCAGCAGCATCGCGATCTGGTTCGACGGCAGCAGGCCCTGGGCCTGGCTCGAGACCGCCACGCCCGGGGTCGTGTGCAGGTGGATCACGCAGTTGGCATCGGTGCGGGCTGCATGGATCGCCGAGTGGATCGTGAATCCGGCCGGGTTCACCCTGACGTCACGGTCCTCGAGTACGTTGCCCTCGAGGTCGACCCGCACGAGTGACGAGGCGGTGATCTCCTCGAACAGCAGCCCGAGCGGGTTGAGCAGGAAATGGTGATCTCTTCCCGGCAGCCGCACCGAGATGTGCGTGGACAGCAGGTCATCCCAGCCAAACAGCGCGACGATCCGGTACAGCGCAGCGAGATCGCGCCGCAGGCGCATCTCGTCGGCGTCGATCGCGAGCGAGGGGTTGGCACCGGACATGATTACCTCGTCGTCTGGGGGGCGGAGCGCATGAACCACGTTGCCACGGCACCGCTCGCGATGATGAGCCCCATCGCGAGCCATGCGCCGAGGCCCGGGTGATCATCCCACAACGCGACCCCGATGAGGCTGGTGAAGATGACCTGCGAGTACCCGAGCAGCGAGGTGAGCAGGGTCTGGCCGCGCTGGAAGGCCAGCGTCAGCATCACCTGACCCACTGTGGCAAACACCCCGACCACGGCAACACTCGCGATACCGGCAAGCGTGATGCGTGCAATGTCCGTCGTGAGATACCAGGGAAAGGAGGCGACGGACACGATCCCGGAGAAATACAGCACGGTGCGCGCGACGGGTTCGTCGAGCCGGCCAAGCGAACGGATGTTCAATGCGGCGATCACTGCAGTCACGGCCGACGCCAGTGCCACGAGGATGCCCAGCCATTGCGACGGGTCATAGCTCGGCTGCAGCAGCAGCACGATCCCGGCGAATCCCCCGAGCATGGCCAGCACCATCCGCAGGGGCGGGCGCTCACGATGCATCACGAGCAGCGTGGTCGCGAGCAGCAGGGGTGAGGTGTAGTTGAGCGTGACGGCCGAGGAAAGCGGCAGCAGCATGATGGCGGCGAAGTACGCGATGATGCCGAAGAACCCGGCGCCGCCGCGCTGGAGATGAGCCCGCCAGTGTGGTGTGCGAAACTCCAGCCCGCGCAGGCGCATGTACACGCCGACGATCACGATCGACAGCAGGCAGCGATAGAAGACGATCTGGCCGAGCGGCACGTCGTGCTGGGCCGCGAGCTTCACGCCCGCCGCCATCAGCGCGAAGGCGATGCTCGCACCGATCATCCAGAACGAGGCTGGCGTACTGGGGCCCGGCCGTCCGCTCATGGTGTCCCTGGATCGAGCGGAAAGTCAGTCACTGCCGCTGCGCATTCGCGGATGCCCGGGTGACGAGCACATCCTGCAGCCTGTGCGTCGCCGCCGCGGCGTCATCCAGCAGCCGGTCGAAGATCCGTTCGACCGGCTCGATCGCATCGGCGAACACGGCCGAGTGACCAAAGTCCAGCGTGCCTTGAGTCGCGTCGCCCGTCTCGTAGGCCTTGCGTGTCAGGGCACCGTTGACGTGCGGACGGAACTGCTCGAAGTCGGTGATGCCGAGCCGGTCGAGTTCCATCACGGCTTCGGCGGACGCATTGCGATACACGCGATGATGGTCCCGGATCGCCGTCTTGATCACGACGCTCTCGGTGCCATCGGCGGCCACGACCCGTTCCTTGTATCCGCGATGGATCCAGAGTTCCTCGGCGACCAGCATGCGCGTCCCGAGCACGACGCCTTCGGCTCCCATCGCGAGCGCGGCGGCGATCTGGCGGCCGGTGCCGATGCCGCCGCCGATGATCACGGGTTTGTCGATCACGGCGGGCGCGTGTGCCGCCTGCACCATCGTGCCGATCTGGTAGACGCCGGGATGACCACCGCACTCGTTGCCGACGACGATGAGCGCGTCGACGTCGAGACGGCTCGCGCTCACGGCATAGCGCACCGCGGGCACTTTGTGCAGCACTTTGATGCCGGCTTCGCGCAGCAATGGCAGTAATGGCTCTGGGCTCGCGCCGGCAGTCTCCACGCAGGCCACGCCTTCCTCGCGCAGCACGTTGACCCAGCCGAGCGCACGTTCGTGCCCGCCTGCCTGGCGCGAGATGTACAGGTTCACGCCGAACGGCTTGCCGCCGGTAAGTGTCCGGCATTGGCGCACCTGATCCCGCAGTCCTTCCGGGTCGTTGCCCCACCCGGCGCCGACGATGAAGCCCATGCCGCCGGCATTGACGACCGCGGCGACGTAACGCGCGTCGGACACGGCGGGCCCCATGCCGCCGCAGAGGATCGGATGACGGATGCCGAGCAACTCGGTGAGACGTGTGCGGAAGAGGGGTGCGCGCATCAGCTGTGAACCCTTCGAGGAATGACTGCCTGCCTGATGATCGACGGGTACCGATCAGCCGTGACGGATCACGACCTTGCCGACATGCCGGCCACTTGCGAAATACTCAAGGGCCTTGGGTGCATCGTCGAATTCGAACACGCGGTCGATCACGGGCCGAAGCTGGTTGACCGCGATCGCGCGGTTCATCGCCTCGAAGTGATCACGGTTGCCGACGCGCGTCGGGTGCGCGCTGACACCGCGCAGCCCCAACTGCATTTCAGGCTGGCCGGACGCGCCGAAATCCCGCACCCCCACGAGCATCACCGCGCCGCCGGGCCTCGTCGCAGCAATGCAGCCATCGACCGAACGGCCACCCGCCGTGCTGATGGCCCAGTCGACTCCGGCGCCACCGTTGGCGGCAATCGCGGCGGCGGGCCAGTCGTCGGCCGTTGCGTTGATCACCGCGTGCGCGCCCAGCGCCAGCAGGTGTTCGCGCTTCGAGGGGGACGTGGTCGTCACGATCGCGCGAGCGCCTGCCATGCGCGCAAACTGCAATGCGAACAGCGCGACGCCACCGGAGCCCTCGATCAGAACCGTGTCGCCGGGAGCAACTCGACCAAGGCCGAAGAGGGACGTCCACGCCGTCACGGCAGCGCAGGGCAAGGTGGCGGCTTCCTCGAACGACAGGTGCGCCGGCAGGTGCACGAGTTCGTCTTCGTCCACCACCATGTAGTGCGACAGCGTGCCGTCATTCTCGCGCGCGCTGCGTCCGATGATGTTCATCGTCGCGGGGATCGGCCCCTGCAGCCAGTCGGAATAGAAGACCGTGGCCACGCGATCACCGGGCCGCACGCGTTGCACGCTCTCACCGACCGCGAAGACTTCACCCGCCGCATCGCTGCCAGGGACACGACGTTGCGGCAACGGCGCCATCTTCGCGAGCACACCCCGCACGTCGAGCCACTCGCGGAAATTGAGTGACGATGCGCGCACCCGCAGGACGACCTGCCGATGGCGCGGTGGCGCGGGATCGGGTTCGTCGCAGAGTTCGAGTCCCGCAGGTCCGGTATAGGATGCAATGCGCCAGGTCTTCATGTGCCGCCTCAGAATACGTCGTCGCCGCGCAGCAGTACGTCGGTGCCGCCGTCACACAGGGGAACCTGGCCCACGAGGTAGCGGTTCTGGGCGCTGGCAAGGAAGGCCGCCAGTTGCGCAATGTCGTCCGCAACGGCCGCCTCGCGCACTGCGCGCGGAGTGACTTTGGCAAGGATCGCGCGTCCTTCTTCCGTGCCGAGCATGGGTATCGTCATCGGGGTCTGCACGAGGCCGGGTGAAATTCCGTTCAGCAGGATGCCCGCGCCGGCCCACTCGGGCTGGACCGAGGTGCGACGGATCCAGCGGGTCAACGCGCGCTTCGACGCGGCATAGATCGGCCCGGCACGAAGCGCGGTGTCATTCGGAGACTTCGCCCGAGCCAGCTCGCGTGCGCCCGGTTCGTCGTTTCCAAGGCACGCAGCCACGATGGCGGCGTCGTAGCCCAGCAGCGAAGCCGACGACGAGATCGCGACGACACGCGGTGAGTCCCCCATCGCCAGCAGCGGGCGCAGCCCTGCTGCGATCTCCACGGCGCCGAAGTAGTTCACCGACACGACGGCTTCACCCGGGGCCATGCCGCCGCCGAGTCCGGCACAGAGGATCAACGCATCGATACCCTGCGGACAGGCCGCACTGACCGCTGCGATCGCAGCCTGACGGCCCGCAGGTGTCGCGAGGTCGGCAGAGATGTCGCTGCCCGTGAGATCGACGCCCAGCACGCGTTCGCCGCGGGCACGTAGCAGGTCGACCGTTGCCTTGCCCATGCCGGAGCGGGCGCCTGAGACGATGCTGATCCGTTGGCGTGTGGTCGTACTCATGGAATTGAAGTCTCCGAGGGCGAGCTTTGTCATCGTGTGGCGCGGTCAGCCTCAATGCGCCATCGTCAGCAGGATCTTGCCGACAGCATGTCGCGACTCACTGCGTGCATGCGCGGCCACGACTTCCGCGAGTGGAAACTCGGAATCGATGGCCACGCGCAGTTGGCCCGCATCCACGAGCTGGCCGATCGCGTGCAGACGTTCGCCATTCGGTACCACCTGGGCCAGCGCCGCCCGGCAACCGTGGGCTGCGGCCTCGCCGGGGTCGATCGGCGGCATCGCGATGGCGACCATCACGCCGCCTGGCTTGAGCACGCTCCATGACCGGGCGCGGGTCTCACCGCCCGCACCATCCAGCACGCAGTCACATGCACCGGTGAGCTTCTCCGGCCAGTCGCTCGCGCGATAGTCGATGCACTCGTCCGCGCCCAGGCTATGCAGCAACGCATGATTCGCGGGGCTCGCGGTTGCAATCACTCGTGCGCCAGCACTCCTGGCCATTTGCACGGCCATCTGTCCGACGCCACCGGCGGCGGCATGGACCAGCACGGTCTGCCTGGCACGGAGCCCGGCCAGGTCATGCAGCGCGTGCCATGCGGTCAGTGCCGCCAGCGGAATCGCGGCGGCGTGGCGCAGCGGCAGGGATGCGGGGGCGGGGGCGAGGTGGTTGGCATCCACGGCAACCAACTCGGCGTACGCGCCCGGTCGCGACATGTCGCACATCGCCATGACGCGATCGCCGACGGACCAGCCGGCGGCCTGCGGTCCGATGCGCTCGACGGTGCCCGCCACGTCCCAGCCGAGAATCGCAGGGAAGGTGAGCGGCGCGAAGGCCTGGTAATCACCACGGCGAAACTGGCAATCCGCCGGGTTCACGGCCGCGGCGGCAGCGCGGATCAGCACGTCGCCAGGCCGCAGCTGGGGGCCCGGAGCGTCCTCGTGACGCAGCCTCGATCGATCGCCGTAGTCGTGGATTCGTACTGCTTTCACAGGAACTCCTTCCGGGCGGGGCGGCCACGATCGCCGTGCCAACCGGGAATCAAGCGTTGCGCGACGGCAACAATTGTTCACAAATATGAACGGCAGTCAAATATACGTTGACGCAGGCAGAATGATGGAATAAAAAACGAACCCGTAGGTCGTTTTATTTTTTGCTCATTGCATTTCGATACTGCAGGGGGAACATCTTGAACATCAAAACGCACGGTCGCACTGCTTCGGGCAGCCTCACGCTCGCGACGGTCATCGCGTCCATCCTCGGCACCGCTCCGGTTCATGCGGACGACCAGGCAGGTGCCGCCGCTTCGTCCGGCGGTCTCGAAGAGATCGTCGTTACGGCAACGCGCCGTGAAGAGTCGCTGCAGGACGTGCCGCTGGCCGTCACGGCGATCTCCGCGGATTCGCTCGCGCGCGCCAACATCAACAATCTCGGTGACCTGACGGCCGGCAAGGTTCCGGGCTTCGTGCCGACGCGGTTCTCGGGCGGCTCGACGCTCGCAATCGCGATACGTGGCATCGGTCTCTCTGACCCGACACAGGGCACGACGGAACTCACCGTTCCGGTCTACATCGACGGCGTGTTCCTCGGCCGCGGCCAGGGTCTGGGCCTGGAACTGATCCAGCCGGAGCGCGTGGAAATCCTGCGCGGCCCGCAGGGCCAGTTGTTCGGCCGCAATGCGGAAGGCGGCGTCGTGCAGTACGTCTCGCGCAAGCCGACGGGCGAGTTCGGCGTGAAGGCATCGGGTTCGTTCGGCAACTACAACGACCAGCGTATCAAGGCGTCGATCGACCTGCCGGAGGTCTACGGCCTGTCGACGCAGTTCAGCGGCATCCTCGCGAGTCACGACCCCTACACGGAGATGAACCGCAACTCCGCGTATCCCGCGGGTTCGGCACCCCAGCGCCCGAACTACGGCCACAACCTGCTCGATGCGTCGGGCGGTCGCTTTGCTGCGCGCTGGAACAACGACGGCCCGCTGACGGTGGACTACTCGTATGACTACTCGGATGAATTCTCGACCGAAGCCTATCTGACCTGGCTCGACGTCGACGTCGTCCGGCCGGCGGTCTCATCCCAGCCGGCCGGCGATGACTTCCTCGACAAGACCCACGAGAAGCTTTTCAACAAGGGCTTCCAGGTGCTGTCGTCGGGCCATAACCTGACGCTCAACTACCAGCTGAACGATGCGATGACGGTCAAGTCGATCACGGCGTATCGGCAGACGTCACGCCGCGGCGGCAATACGCTGGGTGCGGCGCTGCCGGCCGGCGTGAGCTCCAACGGCTTCGTCTACACGTGGTCGTTCGAGAACCTCGACCAGGACCAGACGAGCCAGGAACTGCAGTTCATCGGCACGTGGGACCAGTTCGACTTGACGGTCGGCGGCATGTGGTTCAACGAGCAGATCGATGACTTCCGCCGCAGCAACCTGACGGGTCCGGGCCTGATCGGGCCCGTGACGTTCATCCAGCCGGCCGGCATCGCGTACTGCGTGCAGTTCAGGCTCGATCCGTGTCCGACCACGAGCACGCAGTCGGAGTCGGAGACGGATTCCTATGGCATCTACGCCCAGGGCAACTATCGTCCTGCGATGCTGCCCGGGCTGGAATTGACGCTCGGCCTGCGCTACACCGACGACCAGAAGGATGCAGCGCGTACCGAGAACAACGGCCAACCGGTCAACATCCCGGCTGAGTTCAGCGCCTCGCGCGTCGACCCGGCAGGCACGATCAAGTACAACTGGACGGACAACCTGCAGACGTACCTGCGCTACGCCACTGGCTACCGGGCCGGCGGCGCCAACGTGCGTTCGTCGAACTTCACGAGCTTCGAGGAGGAAGAGAACGAGTCCTGGGAACTCGGCCTGAAGTCCGTGCTGTTCGATAATCGCGTGCGCGCCAACATCGCGGTGTTCCAGAACACGCTCAAGGGCGAGCAGCTGACCATCCAGGAACAGCCCACGACCAACCCGTCGCTGACCAATACGTTCAACAATCCGGTGGATCGCGACATTACGGGCGTGGAAGTCGAGTTGAACTGGGTGGTCACCGACACGCTCGGCGTCGGCGCCAACTATGCGTACATGGATACGGACAAATGGAGCGAGTACGACAACCCGTTCACCACGACGGTGGTGGATCCGGCGCGTTTCTATACTGTCAGCACGCCGAAGAACTCGGGTTCCGTCTATCTCAACTGGGACACGGGCAAGGTCTTCTTCTACGCCGATTACGCGTTTGCCAAGGACAACTACTGGCTGACGCCCGGTGCTCTGGCCTTGAACACCCTGCTGCCGACCTACGAACGACCGGAGGCCGACATGGAGAACGTGTCCGCTCGCCTCGGCTACCGCTGGGACATGGAGGACGCGGGCAAGCTCCAGGTCGCGCTGTGGGGCAAGAACCTGACCGACAACGCGTCGATCGTCTACGGGTTTGACGGCTGCGCGTTCGGTGGCGGTTTCTGCGCCTTCCGCCAGGCCCCGAAGACCTACGGCATCGAGTTCACGATCGACTACTGATTCGGGGTCCTGCCCGGTGCTCGAGAAAGGCGGCGCTTCGGCGCCGCTTTTTTTTCGTGGGTGTGGCGATAGTCGGGATCGAGGCGGGCTATCACAGCAGCCCGCGTTCTTCGGACGTCTTCGTCTTCGTATCCAGCCCCAGTTCGCGCAGCGTCTCGAGCATCGCGGTCGTGGCCAACGCCACGGCCGGGAAGCCAACGTACGGAATGCTCTGGATCAGCACCTCTTCGAGCTCGCGCGGAGTCAACCCGTTGCGGATCGCGATGCGCACGTGGTTCTTGAGTTCCAGCGACTGGCGATTTGCGATCAGGATGCCGAGCGTCACCAGGCTGCGCTGCTTGCGCTCGAGCCCGTCCCGTCCCCAGATGTCCGCAAAAGCGGTGCCCGCGGCGATGGCAGCGATCGGCGCGCCGAACTCCTCGGGGTGGGCAATCGCGCCCCTCATCGCAGCTTCCGCCTGGGGGCCGAGCAGTTCGGAGAAGATCTTCAGGCCGCGTTCGATCCGGTCGCTCATCGTGGGCTCCTAAAAGTGCTGCGGAGGGTGGGGCTGGCGCTTGTACCGGCCCGCTTCGGGGGCTAAAGTGATTCGACTAAACGTACGCCATGCCGATACCTGAACGCAAGGAGATCGCCGCGATGACCACCCAGTCCCTGCCGCCCGAAGTGCAGCAACTGCTCGACCGGCAGCAGATATACGACTGCATCGTGCGTTACTGCAGCGGGGTCGACCGCTTCGATCGGGCCATGGTGCGCGGCGTCTATCACGACGACGCTATGGACGATCACGGCGCGTTCGTCGGGACGGCCGACGAGTTCGTCGACTGGGCATTCGCCTATCACGCGAAGTACCAGCACCATCACAAGCACTTCGTGCTGAACCATCGCTGCGAGCTCGACGGCGACACGGCGCACACCGAGACTTACTGGATGTTCTCCGGCAAGAACAAGCTGGGACCGCCATTGACGCTGAGCGGAGGCCGCTACGTCGACCGCTTCGAGAAGCGCAACGGCAAGTGGGCGATCGCGGCGCGCAAGTGCGTGATCGAATGGAACGGCGTGCTCGACGAGGCGCAGATGCCGAGGGAGAACCTCGACGCCTACGCCCTCACGGGCGTGCCGCTGCGCGATCGCAACGACGTCTCGTACGCGCGGCCACTGCAGATCACGCGCGGGAAGTTCGTGCTGCCGTTCTGAGCAGTCGCCGGTGACTATCCAAAGCCGGCTTCCGGGGGGGCAAGTGTTCGACGACCAGTCCTTGATGCGCGCCGCGGAACGCGCCGCAGGATCCAGCGAGTGGGGCGCGCCTCTGTTTCGAGAGCCCCTCGCAATCCTCGCCCGGGCCATCCGTGATGAGGCGCGCCTCAGCGAACTCGGCATTCGTCGCGCGGAGCGCCGTCTCGTCGACGCATTGAGCGCGAGGCTGCAGCTCAACGCGGCGCGCGGGCAGGATCCTGGCATCGCGCGCGAGGAGATCAGGCAGCCCATCTTCGTGATCGGCCTGCCACGCGCCGGCACGACGTTCCTGCATTCACTGCTGTCGCAGGATCCCGCGCATCGCTCGCCGGCGACCTGGGAGATGCGCGCGCCCTCGCCGCCGCCCGAGGAGGCTACGTATGCGACAGATCCGCGCATCGCGGCAACGGACGATGCCCTGCGTTTCGAGGGATTCCTCAATCCGGAACTCCAGGCCATCCACCCCTTCCAGGCGCGCCGTGCCGAGGAGTGCAACTTCATGTGGGAGCAGAGCCTGCTCTCCGTGAATTTCATGGCCTTCTGGAACGTCCCGACCTACACGCAGCACCTCTACTCGACGGATTTCACGCCGGTCTATCGCGAGCACCGCCAGTTCCTGCAGCACCTGCAACGGGGCTTCCGCCGCGAACGCTGGGTGCTCAAGAGCCCGGCGCACTCGGCGTGGTTGCCGCAGTTGCTCGAGGTCTACCCGGATGCGTGCATAGTGCAGTGCCATCGCGACCCGGCCAAGGTGCTGCCGTCCCTGTCGAGCAACCTCGCCGCGCTGCGGCGGCTGTTCTCCGACCACGTCGAGGTCAGCGACTTCGGCATGGCGCGGCTGCAGGCCGAGAGTCTCGCAGTCGTGTCGCGCGTTCGCGGGCAGCCCGGGGTCGCCGGCAGGTTCATCGATGCCCACTACCTCGACGTGCAGGCCGATCCGCTCGCCGTCGTGCGTCGCATCTACGCGCACTTCAACCTGCCGTTCACGGCCGCGGCCGAGGCCGCCATGCAGTCCTGGCTCACGCAGGATCGCGACTCGCACGCGCAAGGTGCACGACACCGTTACAACCTCGAGCAGTACCGGATCGATCTCGGTGAAATCGACGAGGCGATGGGCCCGTACATGCGGCAATACGGCATTCAGCTCGAGCGATGACGTTCGCGGCCATACCGGATCTCTGCAAGGCGGCGCGTGCTGCTGGCGGCGCTGGGCGAGGCCCGCTTCGATGCGCTCGCATCGGCATTGAGCGGGCAGGGTGCTGACGTGTCGATCCTGTCGCAGGGGGGAGAGCCGCCAGGACACGGCGCGGTCGTTGATCCGCAAGTGGCGCGTGTGTATCGAGCCCGATGGGATGCATCGTCGCGCGAGACGACGCTGCGCAGCGTGCAGGGCATGTTGCGGGAATCGGGTGCGCCATCGCAGCTGGTCGTTCAGGCCTTGCCTGCAGCCGCGCTGGCCGGTCTTGCCGTTTCGGATCAGGATGAGCACGCGTGGCATACGGCGTGCGGTGCGGCGGCGCTGCAGATCGTGCAGTTGCTGCAGGCGCTGGCTCCGGAACTCATCGCCCAGCGTGCATCCGTCGTGTTCGTTGGACCATCGCTGGCGCTGGTCGGCGCCGAGCGACTCACCGCCTCTGGTCACGCTGCTCGAAAGCCTGCGCGGGCTGATGAAGTCACTGGCGCGGCAGTGGGGGGCGCACGGCATCACCTGCAACTGGATCGCACTTGAGGCACGTGAACTGTGGCCGGGCTTCGGTGACTTCAAGCTGCCAGGCCGGCTCGAGGCGGTGCCGGTTGCACTTGGCCGGCGCCCTGATGCCGGTGCAGACCTCGCTGGCGTGCTCGAGTTTCTCGCCGGCACGGCAGGGCGCAACGTGACAGGCGCAACGTTGTGCCTCGATGGCGGCGAGTGGTTGACGCCATGAGTGACGCCCACGCTCGCCTGCAACGCACGCTCACCGGTCGTGTCGCGATCGTCACCGGCGCAGCTGCCCAACTGGGCTTGGGGATCGTCGAGGCGCTTGCTGCAGCTGGTGCTGCGGTGGCCATCGGTTCCCGTCGTGTCGAGGCAGCAGAGGCCGTGGCGTCCCGGCTGCGCGAGACAGGTCGCGCGCCATTGGCGTGCGCAATGACGTCGTCTCGACCGATGACGTCGACGATCTCGTGGCGCGCGCGGTGGCCGAGTGGGGCCGGCTCGACATCGTCGTGCACAACGCTTCGAGCACGGCTTCGTCGATGCCGACGCCCTTCGTCGACCTGACCGACGCGAGCTGGCTCGAGCAGTGGGACGTCAGCATCGGTGGTGCTCACCGCCTCGCTCGCGCAGCCTTTCCGCACCTGCAGGCGTCAGGTCATGGACGCTTCTTCGTCATGAGTTCGACGCAAGGGTTGCACGGCGGCTCGATGAACCCGTGCTATGCGGCGATCAAGAGCGGCCTGCGCGGCTTCGCGAAGGCTCTCGCCAGGGAATGGGGTCCGCACGGAATTCTCGTCTCTGCGCTGGCGCCGGCCGCACTGACGGGCGCCTCCCGCGACTATCTGGAGCGCAATCCTGCCTTCGCAGCCCAGATCAGGTCCGTGACGCCCCTGGGCGACTCGGTGATCCACGCGAGGACATAGGCCGCACGCTCGTCGCCATGTGCGGCGATGACTGGAATTACGTTACCGGCCTGACCCTGATGGTCGACGGCGGCCACTACCTGGCCCAATGAGGTCCACATGAGCAGCAATGCATCACTGAACCTGCATGCGGTTCCTGCCGGGGTGCCCGCAGCATCGCAGGACTGCCTGGCGGTATTACCTCAGTTGCCTGGACGAGGCGCGCGCGAAACTGCTGAAGTCGGCCTGGGCCACCGGCCCCACGGAGCGCGCGCAGGCGCAGTACTGCGTGCAGATGCTCGCGGCCTTCGGCTTCAACATCTACTGTGCGCCGCGCCAGGCCTATCCCAATTTCTACCTGCAGACGATCTTCATGCCGTTCGAGTACGGCTTCGGCCTGCCTTGCCCCGATTTCCAGTACCGCTGGACGTTCCTCGACGGGGCCCGCGAGTACCGCATTCGGGGGCGGCTCGGCCGGTCACGCTGGATCGAATTCCAGGCGCAGCGCGGCTTCTGGGGTGACCAGGACCAGAGTCGGCTCGGCAACTGGGACTTCGATGACTTCAGCGTGGAAGCCGACGGCTCGTTTGAAATCATCGCGGCCGCCCGCAGGCACGACGGCAACTGGATCGAACTGGACCCCGCCTGCCGCAACATCATGCTGATGGCCCGCGACGCGCTCTACGACTGGGACACCGATGTGCCGATGGATGTTCACATCGAATGCATCGGGCCAGGGCCTGCGGGCCCGATCGCCCACGACGAGCACGAGATGGATCGCAGGCTGCGGGCGGCAGGTCGGCTCGTCACGTTCACCGTCGATTTCTTCCAGAACCTGAGCGCATCGATCGTACAGGCCGCGGGTGGGCGCAATCGCTTCATGATGCAACCCATGCAGTCGACCAGCAACGTCGGTGGCAATCCGCGTGCCGGCTACATGCAGATGATGTACGAGATCCCGGACGGCCAGGCCCTGGTGGTCGAGGCGGAAATTCCCGATGTCCGCTACTGGAGCCTGCAGGTCGGCGACCCGTGGTGGCAGACGACCGACTACATGCATCACCAATCCTCGGTGAATGGCCACCAGGCCCGCATCGACGCCGACGGCAAGGTCCGCATCGTGCTCGCGCGCCAGGACCCCGGCGTGCCGAACTGGATCGACACGGTCGACAACACGACGGGCATTGCGCTCTGGCGGTGGTACCTGGCCGACCGGCATCCGATCCCGTCGGTGAAGCAGGTGCCGCTCGATCAGGTGCGTGGCTGCCTGCCGCCGGAAACGCCGACGGTGACGCCGGCGCAGCGCGCGTCAGTCATCGCGTCACGCGCGGCGGCTGTTCGACGCCGGTTTCATTTCTGACGGCCGGCCTGTGGGCCCGCGGCGACGCGACTCAGCTCGCGCCGCGACCGCCGTCGATGATGTAGGCGGCACCTGTGATGTAGCTCGCTTCGTCCGTGCACAGGAACAGCGTCAGTGACGCCACTTCGTCGGGCGTGCCCATGCGGCCCATCGGGACCCGCGCCACGAGCATGTCCTTCACTTCCTGCGGCACGTTGGTGAGGATTTCAGTCTCCGTCACACCCGGGCAGACCGCGTTCACGCGAATGTTGTCGTTGACGTATTCCAGCGCAGCAGTGCGCGTGAGCAGCAGCATGCCGCCCTTCGAGGTGATGTAGGGCGACGAGCCCGGCGTCGCGCGGAAGCTGCCGATGGAGGCCATGTTGACGATTGCGCCGCCGCCCGACTCCAGCATCAACGGGATCGTGTGCTTGAGCACCAGGAACGCACCGCGCAGGTTGGTGTTCATGACGCGGTCCCAGTCGGCGAGGTCCACCTCGTGGATGCGGGTGTTCGGCCTGCTGCCGATGCCCGCATTGTTGCAGAGCACGTCGAGTCGGCCGTAACGCCTGCGGCATTCGTCCGCGAGCATCGCGCACCTGGCCGGGGTCGCCCACGTCGCAGCGCAGCGTGTCGATGCGTCCGCCGGATTCCGCGACGAGTGACTCAACCGCCTCGCCCCGGGCGACGGCCAGGACTCTTGCGCCTTCCTGCGCGAAGCGCAGTGCGACGGCCCGGCCGATGCCGGCGCTCGCGCCCGTGACGATGCTGACCTTGCCTTGCAGTCGACCCATGGCGACGGCTCCTCGTTCCAGTGCAGAAGTACGGTGCGCGGCCCTGCGTCGACGCGGTCGTCAGCTGACCATGAAGCCGCCGTCGACGGCGAGGCATTGTCCCGTGATCTGCTTCGAGGCCGGGCTCGCGAAGAACAGGCACGCGGCCGCGATGTCCTCGGGCGAACCCATCATGCCGAGTGGCACGCGGCCGGGCAGGGTGATCGGGCCCTTCAATTCCAACCCGCGCGCCACCATGTCCTTCGATGCCTCCATCGCGCCTTCGGTCGCCGTGCCGCCCGGCAGCACGGCGTTGACGCGGATCTTGTCGGCGCCGAACTCGAGCGCCGCCACGCGAGTCAGGTTGGTCATGCCCGCCTTGCTCGCGCCGTAGGCGGCGTTGTGGAACACGAGCTCCCGTTCGCCGCTGACGGACGAGATGTTGACGATCGAACCGCCCGTTGCCGAGGCCTTGCATGACGCCGGATCGCTTCGCGCATCACGAGCATCGTGCCACGCAGGTTGACCGCATGGATGCGGTCCCACTGCTCGACGGTAATGTCGAGCAGCGCGTACTTCGGGAAGATCGCGGCGGAGTGCACGACACTGTCCAGCCGTCCGAACTTCGCGACGGCCGCGGCGTACAGGGCTTTCACCGAGGCTTCGTCGGCGATATCGGAGCGCACAGCCGCGGCGATGCCGCCGGCGGCCACGATTCCCTCGGTCGTGCCGGTGGCCGTGGCCTGGTCGATGTCGCTGACGACGACGCTCGCACCGGCGCGGGCAAGCAGCTCCGCGACGGCCTTGCCGATGCCGCGCCCGGCGCCGGTCACCACGGAGACCGTGCCGGTCAGGTCGAAGAGGGAAGTGATGCTGGCGGCCATGATCGGTCCTCGTGTCAGAGCATCATCTGGCCGCCATCGACATTGATGGTCTGGCCGGAGACGTAGTGGGATGCGGAGCTCGCCAGGAATACGGCGACGGGGGCGATGTCCTCGAGCGAATCGCCGAAGTAACCGAGCGCGATCTGCGACAGGTAGTACTCTGCCTGCTTCGGGTTGGACTCGAGAAAGGTCTTCGCGGCCGGGCTCAGCGCGGCCGGGCAGATCACGTTCACGCGGATGCCGTGCTTGCCCCACTCACGCGCCGCGGTGCGCGACAACCCACGGATTCCTTCCTTGGTCGCTGCGTAGATGCCGAAGCCGACACCGCCGAACTCGCCTTCGCGCGAGCCCAGGTTGATGATCGAACCACCGGCTTCTTTCATGTGCGGGAACGCCGCCTGCATGTGGTACAGCGTGCCGTAGAGCCCGGATTCGATCGTGAGGCCGATCGTGGCGTCGTCGATCTGCTCGAGCGGCACGAACGGCACCGAACTCTGTGCATTGTTGACGAGCACGTCGAGCCGGCCGAAACGGGTTATCGCCGCGGCAACGTCGGCTCGGCCGTGGCACGCAGGCGGGCATCGCCTGCAACGCGACTCGACTTCGGCACCGAGCTTGCGCAGTTCCGCGGCGACGTCTCGAGCTTCGCGGCATCACGACCGGTAATGACGAGATGTGCGCCCGCCGATGCATAGGCTTGTGCAATGCCGAGTCCGACGCCCTGGCCGGCGCCGGTGATCAGCGCGACCTTGCCGGCCAGAATGCCCGAGGTCACTGTGACGTCCCACACGAGCGGCAGGGAGTAGATCGTCGCGTTCACGCCCGAACTCATGCCGACCTTGCTTGTCCGGGTCGTGCCGGAAATCAGGGATCTCGGGCAGCCACTCCTGCAGGAAGATCTTCATTTCCGTCCGGGCGAGGTTCGAGCCGGGGCAGCGGTGCGGGCCATTGCCAAAGGTGCTGTGGATCGGCGTGGGTCGCTCGAAGTCGACTTCGAGCGGGATTCTCGAACTTGCGGTCGTCGAGGCCATGCAGCGTGGTCGGCATGATGATCATGTCGCCGGCCTTGATCGGCGCGCCCTTGATCTCGATGTCCTTGACGCACGGTGCGGCCCTGGTTCACGACCGGGAAGCGGCGCAGCAGTTCGTCGACGGCCTTCGGGATCAGTTCGGGTCGTTCGAGCAGCTGATGCCGGTGCTTCGGGCTGGCCGGCCAGGAAGTTCGCCGCGAATGAGATCGCCGACACGACGGTGTCCATGCCGCCGATCAGCACCAGCGACACCATGCCCATGAGCTCCTCGTGCGTCATCGGCTTGCCGTCGACTGCGGCCTGGCGTGAGCTTCGAGATCAGGTCGTCGCCCGGGTTGGCCCGCCGTTCGGCGATCTTCTGCGACGCGTAGCGCGAAGATGTGCTTGATCGTCTCGTGCACGTCCTCGCGCTTCTCGGGGCGCACCATGCCGTCGGCCCATTCGAGGAGTTGCTCGCGGTCGCTCGAGGGCACGTTGACGATCGACATGAACACCTGGATCGGCAGGTGCTGCGCGAACTCGGTGACGAAATCGCAGCGGCCGCGCGGCTTGATCTCCCGCACGATCGACTTCGCGACTTCGCGCGCGCGTTCCTCGAGCGACGCGACCGACTTCGGCGAGAACCACGGGTTCAGCAGCGCGCGGTACTTCGTGTGCTGCGGCGGATCGAGGAAGATCGGGTAGAGGGGGATCGGCGGGGCGGTCGACTTCGGCACCGTCAGGCCGATCGTCGATGAAAAATGCTCGTAGTCCGCGAACGCCTTGTAGATGTCGTCGCCGCGGGTCAGCACCCAGTGACCACCCTGACGGGGAGTCCAGAAGACTTCCGGCACGTCCGGGCCGTGCAGGCGCTTGATGGCCAGGTGAAAGTCCTGGTCCGGTGCGGCCGCGTTGTAGACGTCGAAGTCGAAGACGAGGTGCGGCGGCACGTGGGAGGGAATCGGAGCTGCTTCGCTGGCGGTTGCGTGGACCATCTGGCGTACCCCTGGGTCTGGGAGCTAAATAAACGGTGTTAATTAATATATGAACGATGTTCAGTAATATAAATGGCGGTCGCGAGGTCGCACAAGCGCGGTCGGTACTACCCCTGCCGCCTGCGCCCGGTTGCGCCGCGCTGGAGCTCCTTGACCGCGGCCGCCATGCCCGCGATCGCGCTGTCGAGGGCGCGCTCGAAGTCATCCTGCGTCGGGCTGGCGTTCCAGTGCCCCGCGACCCGGGCAAAGTGCGGGTAGTTGCGCAGCGCCTGCTGGTGGCGGCGTCGACTGTGCCGCCGGCCCGCGCTTCGCGCTCGCGCTGCGGCGCGTCCAGGTAGATCAAGGGGTTGTGCAGGTAGGCGATCCTGCGGATGCAGATGAGTTGCGATTCGACGTCGAGGCCCCCGTCGCTGAGGATTTCAAAGACCGAATCCATCCAGCGAAACGCGGCGGTCGATTCCGCGTGCCGGGCCAGCAGGAAGCGTGCGATGCCCGGGTGTTCCAGGTGGACGAGTTCCTGCGCGAGCAGCCACTGGCGCAAACGCTCGGTCCACGGCAGCCGCGGGTCGGGTTGCGGGATCGCGGCGTAGATCTGCTCGGCCACCTCGTCGAGCAGGGCGTCCTTGCTCGAAAAGTGGTTGTAGAGGGCGGTCGCCGTGATCCCGAGCTCCTCGGCCACCTGCCGCATCGAGACGTTGGCGAAGCCGCCACTGCGGATGCGCCGCACGGTGACGTCGACGATCTGCTGGGGCGAGATCTCGCGATCCGGGGCCGGTCGGCCCCGCGTGGCCTTGGGCCGACGATTGGGCATCTTGCGCGTGCCTTTAGTATGAGAGGTCGAGGCGCGGGCCGTCAGGCTGCTGTCGGCGACCGGGGCTGTCAAGGCGGTCTGATTGGGGCTCTCGACAAATAACTATATGAACGCTGTTCAGAAATGTCTTAGGATGTGCAGACGACCGCCGCAGGGGTAGAGAGCCATGACCGAGTCCGCACGCGCCAGGATCGAATCCACTGTTCCCTTCGCCGTGACCCGGCCGGACCGGGTCGATGCCCGTCGCTACCACGATCCGGAATTCTACCAGCTCGAGCAGGAAAAGCTGTGGCCGCACGTCTGGCAGATGGCCTGTCGCCTGCAGGAGATCGAGCGGCCGGGCGACTTCGTCGTCTACGAGATCTTCGACCAGTCGGTCATCGTCGTGCGCGTCGACGAGAAGACCGTCAAGGCCTTTCACAACCACTGCCGGCACCGCGGCGTGAAGCTCGCGAGGACCGTGGCTGCGCCGAAGAATGGCTTCACGTGTCCGTTCCACGGCTGGCAGTGGCGCACGGACGGGCAGTGCAAGTTCATCTACACGCCGAACATCTTCGAGAAGGACCAGTTGCGCGGCGCGGACCTCGCGCTGCGCGAGTGCCGCGTCGAGACCTGGGGTGGCTGCGCCTTCATCAATTTCGACGACAACGCGCCGCCGCTGCGCGAGTCGCTCGGCAGGTTCGCCGACATCCACGATGCCTGGCACGTCGAGAGCCTCAAGGTCGAATGGTGGTACGCGGCGCGCCTGCCCGTCAACTGGAAGCTGGCGATGGAAGCCTTCATGGAGGGCTACCACGTGCTCGCGACGCATCCGCAGCTGGTGCCCGGCGATCCGACCAAGCCCGAGACGATCGCCTACGTGCCGCTGCCGCTGAGCCTGTCGCCGATGTCGCCGTTCCAGACGCTGCCCGTCGCGCCGATGCCCGAGAAGATTCCGTCGAAGGAGTTCATCGGGATGAATCTGCACTTCATGAAGATCCTGAACGAAGGCATGGCGGGCATGACTCATGCCAAGGACATCCGCACCGCCGAGGCGATCGCGAGACGGAGCTGCCCGAGGATTTCGTCGGGCGCCACGATCGAGTGGCGCAAGCGCGCTGAACGACGCCGTCGTCGCAAGCCATCGCGCGCAGGGCATGGACATCGGCGACCTGAACGACATCGACGCGAAGGAATTCGCGACCTCGGTCAATTTCTGCTTCCCGCATTACTTCCTGCTGCCCACCTACGGCAGCGCCTCGTCGTACCGCATCCGTCCGCTCGGGCCCGAAGAATGCCTGTTCGAGCTCTGGTCGCTGACCCGGTTCCCGGAGGGCGAGACACCGCCGCCGATGAAGACGCCGGAGCCGTGGGCGCACGATGACCCGCGCTGGCCGCCGATCCCGCGGCAGGACTATTCGAACCTGCCGCTGCAACAGCAGGGGCCTGCACACCAAGGGCTTCGAGTTCATGCGCCTGTCGAACCAGGCGCGAGGGGCTGATCAGCAACTACCACCGGCTGATCGACGGCTACCTCGCCGGCCTCGAGCATGACAAGTTGCTGGCAGCCGTACAGCAGGTGTCCGGCAACATCGACGTGCCGTGCCGGGATCTGGGCTTCTGAACGACGCATGAGCGAGCGCGCATTTGCGGGCCAGACCGCGATCGTCACCGGTGCGAGCAAGGGGCTCGGGCGAGCGATCGCGCTGGCCTTCGCAGCGGAAGGCGCGAACGTCGTCCTGACGGGCCGCACGTCCGCGCCGCTCGCGGGGCTGGCCGATGAAGTCCGCAAGCTTGGGGGCGAGCCGCTCGTCGTGCCAGGCGACGTTGCCGTCACGGCCGATTGGGCAGCGCTGGTGCACACAGTTCTGGCACGCTTCCCGCGCATCGACGTGCTGGTGAACAACGCTGGCATGCTGGGCAGCGCCGCGGCGCTGTGCAAGATTGCGGAAGAGGAATTCGACGAGGTCTACGCCACGAACGTGCGCGGCACCTGGCTCGGGATGAAGCACTGCATTCCGCCGATGATCGCTGCCGGTGGCGGTGCGATCGTCAACCTGTCATCGATACATGGCCTGCACGGCAACGCAGGGCAGGCAGCCTACAGTGCCTCGAAGCACGCGGTGATCGGCCTCACCAGGACAGCCGCGATCGAGTACGCGAAGAACGGCGTGCGTGTGAACGCCGTGTGTCCCGCTGCGCACGAGACCGATATGTACTTCGACTTCCGCAAGCGGTTCACCGAGGAGCAGTGGCAGGCGCGTATCGACGCCAAGTACCCGCGCGGGCGGGTCGGCAGACCGGAGGAGGTCGCCTCCGTGGTGCTTTTCCTGTGCTCACCCGGCGCGTCGAACCTGCACGGGGTGGCCCTACCGGTCGACGGCGGATTTGCAGCACAGTAGAGCGGTCGAGCGGCATCGTCGGCAGGCGACATCGTCGGCGGGTGTTCTGCTCATGTCGATCAGTCAACGTGCCGCCGACCTGAGCCGAACACCAGGTAAAAGACCGCGCCGAACAGCGACACCGCCGCGGTGAGCACGAACGGCGCGCCGAACGTGCCGGTGCGATCGACGAGCCAGCCCGTGACGTAGATGCCGACGATGCCCGGCAGCGTGGCGAACGTGTTGCTGATGCCCCAGATGACGTCGGCGTACTTCGGGGCGATGTCGAAGCAGTTCGGGGCGAAGCCGGACATCGCGCACGCCGACGTGCCCGTCGCGCAGCACATGATCAGGACGGCGGCCAGCGGCGTCGTCGCCTGGGTCAGCAACAGCAGGAACACGGCACTGCCACCCAGCGCGATGGTCTGCAGCAGCTTGCGGACGTAGCCGGCGCTGCGCCCGTCCCGCAGCATCCGATCTGCCCAGGCGCCGGCAAGGTTCGCCGCGATGAAGTTGACCAGCCACGGTGCGGCGGACAGGACGCCGGCGCTGGCAAGCGAGACGCCGAACGTGCTCTTGAAGTAGGTCGGCAGCCACGCGAGCAGGACGTACAGACCCCAGTTGCTGGCGAAGTGGCTCACGATGATGGCCCACACGGCCGGCAGCCGCAGCAGTCGCCCCCACGGTATGGCGCGGTGCGCGGTCTGCGCCGGCGCTGCCGATGAACTCGCAGGAACGTCGTCGCGGGCAAGGAAGTGCCATGCCGCGTACCAGACCAGTCCGATGGCACCGAACAGGTAGAAGGGCAGGGCCCAGCCGAATTCGCGCACCAGCCAGCCCGTGGCGGGCAATGCGAATACCGTTCCGAGCGAGATCGCGCTGATGATGAGCGCGGTGGCGCGCGACCGGCGCTCCGGCGGCACCCAGCGCGAGATCATGTTCATGGAGGCGGGGAACACGGCAGCTTCGCCGAGCCCGAGCGCGATGCGAGCCGCGATCAGCGCGCCGAACGACATCATCGCGGCAGGCGGGGTGAGCGCCGTCCATGCCGACCACCAGAGCACCGCGACGCCGAGGACCAGCCAGCCGCCGTAGCGGTTCGCGAGCGCGCCGGTCACCGCCATCAGCAGCAGGTACCCGACGAAGAACGCGGAGAGCACGACGCCTTTCTGCGTCTCGGTCCAGCCCAGGTCGTCCTTCATCGCGATGGCGGCCACCGAGATGTTGGTGCGGTCGATGTAGGAGATGAAGACCGCTGCGAAGAGCAGCAGCACGACGGTGTAATAACGCGGCCACGCCAGGCCAATCGCCTCGCCCCGTGCACTGGACATGAACGCCTCCCCCGATGCGATGGCGCCGATGCTACGCTCTGGCGCCCCCGACATTGAAGATTTGGCATGAACCAGGCGTTGCAGATCGGTCCGTTGTCGCTGCCGTATTCGGTGCTGCTGACCCTGGTTGGCATTGCCCTGGGGGGATTCGTCGCCCACCGGCTGGCGCGGGCCTCGGGCACCGAAGTCGAGCCGACGCTGACGTACATGCTGCTCGTCGGCCTGGTCGCGGCGCGACTCGCCTACGTCTTGCGATGGCACGACCCGTACTTCGATCTGCCGCTGAGCATCCTGAACATCCGCGATGGCGGCTGGGAGCCGGCAGCGGGCGTCGTGGCGGCCATGCTGTTCGGCCTGCAACGTGCGCGCCGTCAGGCCGGCCTGCGCAAACCCGTGCTCGCCGCCGCGTTTACAACGGGCGCCGTGCTGCTGCTCGGCGGCATCGCAACGTTCCTGGTGGCGTCTTCGGCAGCGCGCTTACCGCCGCTGTCCCTGAGTTCACTGGACGGCCGTTCCGTGTCGCTCGCCGACTTCGCCGGCAAGCCCACCGTGGTCAACCTGTGGGCTACCTGGTGCCCGCCGTGCCGGCGCGAGATGCCGGCGCTGCAGCAGGCTCAGGCCGCCAACCCGGATGTGAACTTCGTCTTCGTGAACCAGGGCGAAGAGGCACGACCATTGCCGCCTTTCTCGATCGGCAAGGACTGGCGCTGAGCAATGTAGTGGTCGATCCGCAGAGCAGCACCGGCGCGGCGCTGGGCCACAGCGGGTTGCCGACCACGCTGTTCTTCGATGCGCATGGGCGGCTTGCGGACACTCGTGTCGGCGAGCTGTCGCAAGCCACGCTTGCTCAGCGTCTGGCACGCATTCGCGCTGCTTCACCTCCGACACGGTGA
>CAVVBC010000041.1:0-14672 GCA_963746325.1 uncultured Gammaproteobacteria bacterium
GCTCGAGGCCGCCACCGAGGCAGACCCCGTTGATCGCGATGACCGTCGGGACCGGCAGGTCCTCGAAGGCGCTCAACATGCGGTTCACTTCGAGCACCGACTTGGCGATGCCCTCCTCACCCGCGGCGAACATCGCGCCGAACTCGGTGATGTCGGCGCCGACGATGAACACGGACTTGCCGGACGTCACGATGACGCCCTTCACGCTGCCGTCCTTGGCGATCGCCTGCGTCGCTGCCGCAAAATCCTGCAGCGCGACGGCATTGAGCTTGTTGACCGATTCGCCGGCGAGGTCGAACTTGAGTTCGACGATGCCATCGCCCAGCGCCGCGGCGCTGAAGGCGGGTCCCGTATACAGCATGAGTCTCTCCCTACATATGGGTTCCGAGGAGCAGGCCGCGCCGCAAGGGTATGGCGCGGCCGAACCGGTCAAGTTTGCGGCACCGCAATAGAATTTGTAATGGGGGGAAACAGGGGACGCTCACCTATTCCGCCAGAATAGGTGACCGTCCCCTGTTTCTCCCCGATTATGGGGCCATTAGTTTCAGGGACTTAGGCGCGCCGAGGCGGGCTCAGGTCAGCTTGCGGTCATCGAGTCCGAAGCCGCGTGAGATGATTTCCTTCATCACTTCCGAGGTGCCGGCATAAATCCGGGACACTCGGGCATCCGTGAAGCACCGCGAGATGCGGTACTCCTCCATATAACCCGCACCCCCGAAAAGCTGGAGGCATTCGTCCGCCGTGCGGAACTCGAGTTCGCTGGTCAGCAGTTTGGCTTCGGCAGCGAGGTCGGCGCTGAGCTTGCCCTGCAGGTGTTCGGTCACGAGCGTATCGACGAACACCTGTGCGGCGTCGATCTGCGCGCGCAGTTCGGCCAGCTTGAAGCGCGTGTTCTGGAACGCGCCCAGCGGCTTGCCGAACATCCGGCGCTCCTTGACCCAGTCGAGCGTCAGGTCCCACGCCAGCTGGGCACCCGTCGTGTATTGCACGGAGCCGATCAGGCGTTCCTCAGCCAGAAAGTGCGTGAGGTAGTGGAAGCCCTTGGCCGGGTCGCCGAGCACGTTGGTCTTCGGCACCTTCACGTCCTTGAAGAACAGCTCGGAGGTGTCCTGCGCATGCAGGCCGATCTTCTGCAGGTGGCGCCCGCGCTCGAAGCCTGCCATGCCGCGTTCGACGATGAACAGCCCGATGCCGTAGCGCTGGTCGGGCACGGTGCGTGCTGCGACGACCACGACGTCGGCGAGTTGCCCGTTCGAGATGTAGGTCTTCGACCCGTTCAACAGCCAGTGATCGCCCATGTCTTCGGCACGGGTCTTCATGCCCGCCACGTCGCTGCCGGCGCCCGGCTCCGTCATTGCGACAGCGAGGATCTTCTCGCCCTTGACGAACGCTGGCAGGAAGCGAGCCTTCTGCTCCGCACTGCCGAGCTGGCCGATGTAGGGACCCACCAGGCGCGAGTGCAGGTTGAGGTAGAAGCACGGCTCGCCGTAACGGATGTTTTCTTCGATCAGCACCTGTTCGTACCGGAAGTCGGCGACACCCGCGCCGCCATACTGCTCGTCGGCCCACATCAGCAGGTAGCCCTGCTCGCCGGCCTTCAGGTACGCCTCGCGGTCGACCATGCCCTGCCTGCGCCAACGCTCCGCATGCGGCGCGATTTCGGCCTGGAAAAAGCGCCGGGCGCCGTCGCGGAAGGTTTCGTGCTCGGGTTCGAAAATGGTGCGGCGCATGGCCATTGGCTTCGTCTCTCGTTCGTCTCGCGTACGCGGGGCGCCTACTTGGCGCGGGACTTGCGGCCGACCATGCGCTCGACGGCCTGGATCATGTGCATCACGACGTCGGTTACGGTGTAGGCGGTTCGCGTCCGATACCAGGTGGCGACCCAGGTGAGCATGCCGCTGATCGACACCGCCAGCATGCGGGGCTGGTCCACGGAAAAATCGCCGCTGGCGTTGCCTTCCTCGAGCAGCTTCGCGAGTTGCTGGTCGAAGGACTTGCGCAGGTCGAGCAGGTGCTTCTGCTCGGCATGCTCGAGGTTCTTCTCCTCACGGTTGTAGACCACGACGTACTTCTGGTCGCGGATCACGATGGTCGTCACGCGCTCGACGATGAGCCGCAGCTTGTCCGGCGGCGACAGGTCCATCGCGAGCACTTCCTGCAGTGCCGCGATCGACTCCGTGATGCCGATCTCGCAGATCGCGTTCAGGATCTCGCTCTTGTTGCGGAAGTACGAATAGAGGAACGGCTTGGTGACGTCGAGCGACTCGGCGATCGAATCGAGCGTCGTTGATTCATAGCCCTGCGCGAAGAACAGCTCGCGCGCTTCTTCCAGGATGCGGCGACGCTTGAACTCCTGCACTTCGGTGCGCAGCTCGTGCGTCTTGCCAGTCTCCGGTGCAGTGCCTGTCACGCGGGCGGTCCCCGGTGCCGTCTTGCCATTGGCCAACGTCTCAGCTCCCGATCTTGTCGCGTCGGATCACGATACCGGCCTGCTCGCGGTCCCAGGTATCCGCAGTAATCCCCTGCCGCCGCAGGTCGGCCTTCAGCACCTTGGCCGACGGTGTCTTCGGCAGCTCGGGCAGCACCCGCACGTAGCGCGGGATCATGAAGTAGGCCAGGCGCCCGCGCAGGAACTCGAGCAGCGCCGCTGGATCGATGGTGTGGCCCGGCGCCGGCGCGACGATCACCATCACTTCGTCTTCGCCGAGCTCGCTGGGCACCGCCACTGCCGCGGCCTCGCGCACTGCCGGGAAACGGATGATCTCGGCTTCGACCTCGAACGAGGAAATATTCTCGCCGCGGCGCCGGATTGCATCCTTGATGCGGTCGACGAAGAAGAAGTTGCCCTCCTCGTCCATGCGGAAGGCATCACCGGTGTGGAACCAGCCATTGCGCCACGCCCGCGCGGTCGCTTCGGCGTTCTTGTAATAGCCACTGTTCATTGCCCACGGGCGGTCGGTGCGCACGATCATCTCGCCCACCTGGCCCACGGCGACTTCGCAATCGTGGTCATCGACGAGACGGACATCGACGCCGGCCCGCACCTTGCCGCAGGTGCCACGCACCTTCGGGTTCGGCTCGGACACGATTGGCGACGAGATCTCGGTCATGTTGAAGATCGTGTAGACGTCCAGACCGAAGCGCAGGTGGAACTCTTCCGCGCCGTCGCTCAACGGCACGATGAAACACTTGCGCACCTGGTGATCGCGGTCCTGCGGTCCGGCGGGCGCCTTGAGCAGGAACGTCGCCATCACACCGAGCAGGAAGACCGCGGTTGTCTCCGTCTCGCGCACGAGCGGCCAGAACGTATCGGTCGAGAAGCGTTCGGGCAGGACGATCGAACCGCCCCGCGCCAGCATGGCAAAGCTGAGTCCCATGCCGCCGATGTGGAACATCGGCATGTTGACGAGGAAGCGATCGCTGCCGTCGATGAAGTGCCAGGCCTCGGGACCCGGGTTCGTATACATGTGCAGGTAGGACGACAGCACGCCCTTCGACGGGCCCGTCGTACCGGACGTGTAGATGATCGACTGCGTGTCCCACGGCTCGATGTGACGCGCGAGCGGCTGCAGCTCGGTCTCGATGCCCGGCAGCGTCGAGAAAAGCACGGCCGGCAACGGCGCCGGCGGCACTTCGTCCACGCCCGTCACCACCAGTCGCTCGAGCCGGGCGAGCTGTACTTCTTTCAATCGAGCCACGAGGTCGCCGTGCACGACCGCGAGTTTCGCGTCTGAGTTCTCGATGACATGCTCGAGCACGCCGCCGCGATACGCCGTGTTGATCGGAACGTACACCGCGCCGAGGTAATTGAGCGCGTAGTAGGTGAGCAGCATCTCGGGTGTGTTCGGCTGCCAGCAGAGCACGTGCTCGCCCTGCTTCACACCCTGCCGCTGCAGGCCGACGGCGATTGCGAGCACCTTCTCGCGCAGCTCGCGGTACGTCCAATGCATGCCGCCGTCGAAGAACACGTACGGCTGGTCGCCACGCTCGGTCGCCCAGCGGTCGATGAGGTAGCGGACGACGCAGCGATCGCGCGCAGGAACGCGTGGATCAACGTGGCCAGTGACAGGTGCGGCCGGCGCGCTCGACATGCTATCCCCCTTGGAAACAAATGCTCTTGCAGCGCAAGATCAAGTCGCACTCGGTCCAGGACGAACGCTACTTAATAGTCAGCGTTGCTTCCCGTTAGTAATACTTTGTACACCATCGGTAACGTCGATACAATCGAGCGCGCAGGGGATTTTCCCAGCTTTTTCGCGGAGCCGTCCATGTACACGACGATGATCGGTCTCACCCCATTGGAGCGCGTCCACAGCGGCCGCCCGGTGGCACAGGCCCTCGCGGACGAAGCAGCGACGATCGGCGCGAAGCGCGTCTTCCTCGTCTGCAGCAACACGCTCAACCACAAGACGGACGAGATCGACAAGGTGCGCCGCGCGCTCGGGGCAAAGCTCGTCGGCGTGTTCGACAGGGTGCGTCCGCACGTGCCCCGCGAGGACGTTTCTGCCGCGGTCGCTGCGGCGGAGCCCCTGTCGCCCGACCTGCTGGTGTCGATCGGCGGCGGCTCGTGCACCGACCTCACCAAGATCCTCGCGGTCTGCCTCAAGCACGGCTTGCGCACGCCCGAGTCCATGGAGGCGTACCACATCGTGGTCAACGCCGATCACTCGGTCACCGCGCCCGTGTTCGAGGGTCCGGACATTCCCGTGGTGATCGCGCCCACCACGCTTTCGGGCGGTGAGTTCAACGCGCTCTCCGGCGCGACGGACAAGGTCACCAACGTCAAGCAGGGTTACGCGCACCCGAGGATGACGGCGCGCGCGGTCATCATGGATCCGACGCTCACCGTGCACACGCCGGAATGGATCTGGCTGTCGACGGGCGTGCGCTCGTTCGATCACGCGTTCGAGACGCTCGGCTCGCTCAACTCCAACGACTGGTACGACGGCATGGCGATGAACGCCGTGCGCCTGCTGTCGCAGGGCTTGTCGCGCGTGAAGGCGAACCCGAACGACCTCGAAGCGCGGCAGATGTGCCAGATGGGCGCATGGTGTTCGATGACTTCGATCGTGTGCGGGCTGCCGATGGGCATCAGCCATGCAGTGGGCCACGCGCTCGGCGGTTCGTTCAACGTTCCCCATGGATATACGTCGTGCGTGATGGCGCCGTTCGCGCTCGAGTACAACAGCGTCGTCAATGGCGAGCGCCAGAAGCTGATCAGCATCGCGTTCGGACAGCCGAATCGTCCGGCGCACGAGCTGGCCGATGCGGCGATCCGCGGGCTCGGCATGCCGCGCAGTCTCACGGCCGTCGGGCTCAAGGAAGCCGACCTCGTGCCGCTCGCAGGCTACACGTTCCAGGACATCTGGTGCGGCACCAACCCGCGCCCGATCACCAACGCCGAGGCCCTGGTGCCGCTGCTGCGCAAGGCTCTCTGACTTGACGGTGCCAGCGGATCTGCTCGGGCGACTGTTGCTCGGTGACCGTGCCGCGCTCGCCCGCGCGATCACGCTGATCGACCGGCGGCCGCTCGAGGCCGCCGCGATCGACGCGGTGCTGGCTCCGCACACGGGACGGGCCGCCACGGTGGGTCTCACCGGCCCACCAGGCGCGGGCAAGTCCACGCTCGTGGGGTCACTGCTCAAAGCGGCGGTGCGTCGCGACGAACGCGTCGCTGTGCTCGCGCTCGATCCGATGTCGGCGCTCACGCGCGGCGCGGTGCTCGGTGACCGGCTGCGCATGGAACACACCACGGCGGACGAGCGCGTCTTCGTGCGTTCGATGACCGCCGACAACGGCGCGGGCGGTCTTGCACTCGCCACACCGTTTGCGATTCGGGCGCTCGATGCGGCTGGCTGGCCCTGGGTGCTGATCGAGACCGTCGGCGTCGGGCAGACGGAATTCGAAATCGTCGAAGCAGCGACCACGACGGTCGTCGTGCTGAATCCAGGCGCGGGTGACGAAGTCCAGGCGGTGAAGGCCGGCCTGCTCGAGATGGCCGACATTTTCGTCATCAACAAGGCGGATCGCGAGGGCACGCAGGCCACGCGACTCGACCTCGAACGCACCGTGAGCCAGTTGCCACCGACGGCCTGGCGGCCGCCGATCGTCGAGACGGTCGCGAGCGAGGACCGCGGCACGGATGAGGTCTGGGACGCGATTGCGGCGCATCGCGCATGGCTGGCTCAGGCCGGCGCGCTGGCGCAGCGGCAGCAGCGCTTGCTGCGGCTCGCGTTGCGCAGGCTGGTCTCCGCCCAGTTGGAGTCTCGCATTGACTCGACGATCAGGTCCGCGGAATTCACGCAGATGATCGACGCAGTGCAGGCAGGAAAGGCCAGCCTCGGACAGGCCGGCGAGGCGTTGCTCGCGAACGTGCTCAGCCGCTGACGGCGTCCGGTTCGGTGCCGGTCAACCGACGTGCGCAGTCGACGATAGCGTCGAGCTGGGATCCGGGCGGAAACACCTCGACGCCGAGCGCCTGCAGCCGCTTGGCAGCCCACGGCGCGATGATGCCGCCAGCGAAGATCGGCAGGTCCGCGCGCGAGGCACGGAGCAGGCCGATGATGCGCTCCGCCACTTCGACGTGACCGCCGACGTTGAGACCCACGAGATCGACGTCCTCGTCGATCGCCGCACGCACGATCTCCGTGCCAGTGCTCATGCCACCGAGGATCACCTGGAAGCCGCCGTCCCGCAGCGCACGCGCGACGACGGAGATGCCGCGCCAATGACCGTCGAGGGCCGTCTTGGCGAGCAGGATGCGGCGTGGTGCATCGCCCACCATCGTCGCGGAGCTGGCTGGGGGCGTCGATTCGTTGCTGGCGGGTGCCATGGTTGCCTTCCTGTTGCGACGGCGTCAGACCAGCTTCGGAGTCTGCCAGTCGCCCCAGGCCTGCCGGAAGACGTCGCCGATCTCGCCGATCGTCACCTCCGCATCCACGGCCTGCATCATGACCGGCATGATGTTGCGATCGGGGTCACGACACGTCGCCGCGAGTTCGCGCATTGCCGCGGCCGCTGCCGTCTCGTGCCGTTCGCGGCGCACGGCGTTGAGCCGCTCGAGCGCAACCGGATACGCATCCGTCACGGGCGGGAAACCATCGACTTCCCAGGGCGTGATGTCTTCCTGGAAGCAGTTCACGCCGACGATCTTGCGTTCGCCGCGGGCCTCGGCGATCGCCTGCGCTTCCTGGTTCTCACGCGCGCGCGCGTGCAGCCAGCCGGAATCAAGCGTGGCAAGGAAGCCGCCCTGCGCCAGCAACTGGTCGACGAATTGCCAGGCGCGGCGTTCGAGTTCAGCGGTCAGCGACTCGACGTAGTACGAACCACCGAGCGGATCCGTCACGGCCGGGATGTTGGTCTCATGCTCGAGTATCTGCTGGATGCGCACGGCCATCTGGTGGGCATGCTCGCTCGGGATCGAGATCGCCTCGTCGTAGCCCGACACGCCGAGCGACTGCGTGCCGCCGAGCACGGCCGTGAGCGCCATCAGCGTGCCGCGCACGATGTTGTTGAACGGCTGCTGGTACTGCATGTACGCGCCGGACGTGACGATATGGATGCGCATGCGCAGCGCCCGTTCGTCGGTGACGCCATACCGCTCCGTCAGCAACTTGTGCCACATCTTGCGGGCGGCGCGCAGCTTCGCCGCATCCTCGAAGATCTCCATGGTCGTGCGGAAATTGACGCCGCCCACGCGCTGCGCCGCAACCGTCATGTCCATGCGACCGCGGCGCTTCACCTCGTCGAGGTATTCGATGGCGTTCGACATCACCGCGCCGAGTTCCTGCCAGGCATTGAGACCCGTGTCACCCCCGTTGTAGCCGGCGATCGAAACCGGCACCCACTTTGGCAGGTGCTCGCTGCAGAACTCGATGATGTCGGCGTTGAGGCGCAAGCCGGGTGCGGTCGGCACCTGTTGCTTGGTGACGCAACCCAGGTAGGTCAGGAAGAAATCACTCTGCCCCGTGCCGAAGAGCTGTGCGAGCGGGATGCCGCGACGTTTGGCGACCGTCCAGTAGGCCGCGAGTGCGAAGGGGGCGTGCTGCACCACCGCGCCACCCGCGTGCCCGAACGTGCTCTCGATCGGCAGGTCCGCGAGGCACAACTCGGTCTCGCGCACGCTCTGCATGACGGCGCCGGTGAGACCCACGTCCTCCTTGCGCGCGACGACGTCCGGATGGTCGACGTTGTAGAGGTGGTCGGCCGTGTTGCGGTCGTGTTCCATCAGGAACCCGGTCTCGCCGTTGCGGAGCAGGAACTTGATGCGTTCGTTCTCGTCTTCGGGTTTGCCGAAGCCGCTCAACTGGAAGATGCGCCAGGGCTTGGTGCGGTAGCCTTGCGGAAATCCGCCACGGTGGAACGGCGGTTGGCCGGGAGCCGCGCCCATAACGCGGGCATGCTCCGCCGGGACGTCTTCGGGGCCGTAGCTCGCCTTGAGCTCGATGCCCGAAGCGCTGCGGTAAGCCGGCGGTCGCTGGTCGTGGCTTGGCATGGGTCGATGGGCTCCGTGCGGCCGAGTATACTAATGGTATAAAAAATCTACTAGTGGTTTTCTTTTGTAGATATCAGTCAACCTCCGGGGCCAGACATGACACAGAATCCTTACGCCGACCTGTTTTCCGTCGCGGGCAAAACGGCCGTGATCACCGGCGGCTCGTCGGGCCTCGGCCTCGCGATGGCGGAGGCCTACCTGCGTTGCGGTGCGCGCGTGTACATCACGGGGCGCAAGCCAGAGCCGCTGGAGGCTGCCCGGCTGGAACTCGCGGCGTACGGCGACGTGCGGGCCGTCCAGGGCGACGTCGCCACGCCGGAGGGCGTGGAGGCGCTGCGCGCCGCAGCTCGCGGACGAGTCGAAGCTGCACGTCCTGATCAACAACGCCGGCATCACCTGGGGCAGCTCGATCGAGAAGTTTCCTGCCGCGGCCTGGGACTCGGTACTGGGCGTCAACGTGAAGGCGCCGTTCGTCCTGGTCCAGACGTTCCTGGCCCAGCTGCAAGCCGCCGCAACCGCGGCCGACCCGGCACGCGTGATCAACATCGGCTCGGTGTACGGCGTGACGAGCCAGGTGCTGCGCGGCTGGTCGTACGCGGCCAGCAAGGCCGCAATCCACCAACTGACGAAGGTGCTCGCGGCGGAGCTCGCACCGCGGGGCATCCTCGTGAATGCGATCGCACCCGGCTTTTTCCCGTCGAAGATGACCCACTTCATGACCAGCAACGCCGAGCGCATGGCCGAGCTGCGGCAGACCATCCCGCTCGGCCGCGAAGGCTCGAAAGACGATATCGGCGCGCTCGCCCTCTACCTCGGTTCGCGGGCGAGTTCGTACATGACCGGCAACATCATCCCGCTCGACGGCGGCGTGCTCGCCCGGACCTGACGGCAGCACGATCATGCAATCCACCGTCGACACCAGAGTACGAAACATTCCGTGTCGAACGGCGCGGCGACGTCGACTGGCTGACGCTCGACCGGCCCGACGCGCTGAATGCGATGAACGCGCGCATGATCGCCGAGCTCGCGGAATACTTCGGCGCGCGGGTGCACGACACACAGACTCGCGTGATCGTATTGCGCGCGACGGGCAAGGCCTTCTGTGCCGGTCTCGACCTGCGCGAGATGACGGGGCTGATCGAGGAACTCGACACGGCCGCCCGCTTGCGCTTCCAGCAGCGGCTCAGCAGCATCTTCGTGTCGATGCGCCGCTGTCCGCAGCCGATCGTCTGCCTGGTGCAGGGCGCAGCGTCCGGCGGCGGCTTCGCCCTCGCGCTGGCGTCCGACATCAGGCTGTGTACGCCCGAGGCACGCATGAATGCGGCATTCATCAAGGTGGGACTCAGCGGTTGCGACGTCGGCATGAGCTACCTGCTCCCCCGTGCGGTGGGAACGTCGGTCGCGGCGGAAATGCTGCTGACGGGGTCATTCCTCGACGCCACGCGCGCCGCCGCACTCGGGTTCGTCAGTGCGGTCGTGCCGACCGCCGACCTCGAAGCCGCTGGCGCGAAGACCGTGGCCGCGCTGCTGCAGGCGGATCCGCTCGGCCTGGCGCTCACGAAGCAGGGCCTGCAGGTCGGCATCGACGCGCCGGGCATCGAGTCGGCGGTCGCCAACGAAGACCGGCAGCAGTCGCTGCTGAGTGGCACCGAGGGCTTTCGCGCCCGGATGCAGGCATTCCTGAACCGGAAGTGAGCCGACCGAGCGCTGGCTCAGGCCCGGCAGCGCAACTCGGTCAAGCCGCGAAACAGGAAACCGGCTCGCCACACGGCGCTGCCGACGTCGACTTCGATTCGCGGCAGGCGTCGGGCGAGCGACGTGAACGCGATGCGGCCTTCGAGCCGCGCGAGCTGCTGCCCGATGCAGTGGTGGATGCCGCCGCCGAATGACAGCATCCGTGAATCCTTGCGCGTGACGTCGAGCACGTCGGCCCGCTCGAACACCGACGGATCGCGGTTGGCCGCGCCTAGCAGGCACAGCACACGCTCGCCCGGCTGCACGCTGAAACCACCGACCAGGGCAGGCTGCAACGCCGTGCGATAGGTGCCCTGCAGGGACGATTCGAAACGCAGCACTTCCTCGACCGCGCGCGGCGCGATCTCTTCCGGGTTCGCGACCAGGGCCTGCCACTGGCCGGGCTCACGGTGCATGGCGAGCATGCCGTTGCCGATCATGTGCGCCGTGGTCTCGAAGCCCGCGCCGAACATCGCCACGATCACGTTCGCGACCTCGGCCCTGGTCAGCGCGGAACCATTCTCGTCCTTCGCCTGCACCAGCGCGCTGGTCAGGTCGTCCTGCGGGTTGGCCCGCTTGCGGTCGAAAATCTGGCCGAAGAAATCGTTGAGGAAATCCATCTGCGCGTCGGCTTGCGCGAGCAACTCCGGTTCGAGCGCGCGGGTCTCGAACACGATGAACGACTCGGCCACGGCCCGCGTCAGCCTGGCCAGGCTCGCCGGCGAGCGCTCCTCGCCTTCGAGGCCGAGCATGTCGCACATCACGAGCGTTGGCAGCTGGTAAGCGAAGTCCCACAGCAGTTCGATCTGACCCTGCGCCTGCATGGAGTCGAGCAGGCCGTCGACGATCTGCTGGATTCGCGGCTGCATCGCGGCGACGCGCTTCGGTGTCAGCGCAAACGCCACCAGCTTGCGCAGGCGCGTGTGCGCAGGCGGGTCCTGCATCACGAACACTTCGGACAGCCAGCGGTACGACGAATGGGCCATGACGTCAAAGGCCGGGCCGTAGTACAGCTGGATGTTGTGGACGAAATTGCCCTGCCCGAACGCCGCGTGGTTCGTGATCACCTCGCGCACGTCTGCGTAGCGCGCAGCCACGTAGTACTCGGTCGCCGCCTTGTGCAGGCCCGGAGCAGCGCGCAGGTATTCGTAATACGGCCGGTACGGATGACGGATGAGGTCGGGATCGGCCGGGTCGAAGCGATAGCCGGCGTCGAGCGGTGCAGTCGCGTTCATGGTGCCTCGAAGACGGGTTCGAACGCGTCGCCGCGGCGACGCACACGACAGCAATGCACGCCGCCGAAGTGAGCCGGGACGAGCAGCGCATTGCGATCGGCGGCGTCTTCCAGCACTCGCCGGCGCGTCAGGCGCGCCTGCGGCTGGTCCTCGCAGTACGGGCTGTTCCAGTCCGGGCAGTACACCTGCGCCGGGTGATGCAGGATGTCGCCCACGAACAGCGCGCTGTCGCCGGCGGAGCGTACGTCCATGATCAGGTGACCCGGCGTGTGGCCCGGTCCGAGCCGCAGCGTGATCGACTCGCTGACGCGATACCCCTCGCTCACCAGTTCCGCAATGCCCGCATCGAGCAACGGCTGCACGCTGTCCTCGAAGACGTTGGTGTTGACGAGCGCACCGGCAGCGGTCGGGCGGGCGCCCGGTCCCTGCGGATCCCAGTAGTCGCGCTCGATCGCGGAGAAGAGGTAGCGGGCGTTTGGAAACGTCGGCACCCAGCGGCCCGCGTGCAGCTGCGTGTTCCAGCCGACGTGGTCGATGTGCAGGTGCGAGCAGATGACGATGTCGATGTCTTCGGGGGCAAAGCCCGCGGCCGCCATCCGCGTCAGGAACGGCGTGTCGAGCCCGCCGAAGAGCGGAATGCCGGGCCGCTCCTTGGCGTTGCCCGCCCCGGTGTCGTAGAGGACCTTGAGGCCGTCGACCTCGAGAATCCAGCTCTGCAGGAACGCGTAGATGCTGTCCGCGTCGTCGCGGTAGTACTGCGGCGTCAGCCCGGGCGCGAAGCCGCGGAACGTCGCTTCGTCATAACCCACGAAGAACACCGAGGGTGGCAGGAAATTCCCCTGCCACTCCTCGACGTGATGGACCCGCACGTCGCCGATGCGCAGCATCGCAACCGGTCCCCGCCCGCCGTCAGAAGTTGAGGGACAGCGTCAGGCCGTACGTGCGCGGCGGCAGCAGCGAACCCACGCGGACGCTGCCGTACAGCGGCGCCGTGATGATGTTGTTGCTGTAGATGAACTCGTCGGTCGCGTTGCGGACCCAGCCGGTGACGCTCCACTTGCCGTCGCCGCCTTCGTAGCCGGCCATCAGGTTGAGCAGGCCGTAGGCGTCCTGTTCGGCGTCCGAGTTGTTGAACTCGGTGAAGTACACCTTGTCCTGGTACGACGCCTCGATGCGGCCGACGAATGCGCCCGTCTCCGTCACCGGCCGGCGATAGTCGAGCACACCGTGCAGGGTGTACTTCGGCGCGTTCTGCAGGTAGTTGCCGGAGAGGTCGACCTGCTCGAAGTCCTGCCGGTAGTCGCCCGTCACGAACTCCTTGTACGTCGCGTCGAGCCACGTCGCCGAGACGTTGCCGGACAGGCCTTCCGTGAAGCGCGCGAACAGCTCGACCTCGACGCCCATGATCTCGGCCGACGCGGCATTGACGGTCTCCACCACGCTCTGCTCGTTGACGAAGCCGACCTGCAGGTCGGTGTAGTCGTAGTAGAACGCGGCAGTCCGCAGCGAGGCGCGGCCGTCGGCGAACGGCATCTTGTAGCCGAGCTCATACGCGTCGACGTACTCCGGATCGATGACTTCGTTGAGGCTGCCGATGTTGATCACGCCCGACTTGAAGCCCTGCGTGAACTGCAGGTAGGCCAGGCCGTCGTTGCCGGTCTGGTACTCCAGCAGCACTTTCGGCGTGACCTTGTTCCAGGACTTGTCGCGGTCCGTGGGCACGTTGACGCCCAGCGCGTCGAAGATGAACGAGCCGGTGCCTTCGCGCTTCTCGTAGTTGTAGCGCGCACCCAGCGTCAGGGCCCACGCGTCGGTGAACGAGTACCTGCCCTGCAGGAACACGCCGTACGCCTCGACGTCGACGTCGCCGTTCTGCCAGTAGTTGCCGTCGTTGAAGAAATCGGCCGGCAGCCCGAAGACGAGACCGAGGTTGGTGAGCGGCACCTTCACCTCGCCGTGCATCTTCTCGCTGAAGTAGTTCGCGCCCATCAGCCAGTCGACGTTGGCCGCCGTGCCGGAGACGGTGAAGTCCTGGCTCCACGACTCGCTGTCCTCGATGTAGTTGTTCTGGCCGAACATGTCGACGTCGGAACCGTCGAGATCGTCGCGCAGGAAGCGGTTGAAGTCGCGCCACGCGGTGATCGACTTCAGGTTCCAGCCGTCGCCGAAGCCCCAGTCAACGATCGCGCTGACCGCTGTGCCGTCGCGCTCGTTGATCGGGTCCTCGTCGGAAACGATGTTGCGCTGGTCGGGCTTTTTGCCCCTGCGCCGTAGTAGTCGAAGATCGTCCGGCCGCCGAGCAGGTTGTGCGCGAGATTGTCTTCCGGCACGACGGTGGTGCCGAAGAAGTGGAAGGCGTAGTTGTAGTCGTCTTCCTTGAAGTAATCGGCCATCAGCACCATGTCGAGCGTGTCGGTCGGCTTGAAGCGCAGGCTGCCGCGAATGGCATAGGCGTCGCGGTCGTCGATCGGCTTGCCGGTGGTCAGGTTGCGGCCGTAACCGTCGCGCTTGTCGTCCTTGCCGGAGATGCGCCCCATCAGCGTGTCGCCGGTGATCGGGCCGCCGAGCGCGCCTTCGAGGTGGTCGCCGAATAGTTGCCAAGGGTGTAGGGCAAGTAGCCGTCGAGGTCCTCGGTCGGCTTCTTCGTGACCATGTTGACGACACCCGCCGTGGCGCCGCGACCGTACAGCGTGCCCTGCGGGCCGCGCAGCACTTCGACCTGCTCGAGGTCGTAGAAGCCGGCGAGCTGGTGCGACGGACGCGGGATCATCGCGCCGTCCTGCAGGAACGCCACCGCGCCGTCGGCACCGAGGTCGATGCTGGTCATGCCGATGCCGCGGATGAACGTGCGGTTGACGCCGAACTGGTCGCCGACCGAGAGGTTCGGCACCGACAGCGCCAGGTCGCGCACTTCACGGATGCCGCCGGGGCCGAGCGCGTCCGCCGTGATGGCGGTGATCGCCGCTGGCGTGCTGTCGATGTCCTGCGCGACCTTGGTCGCAGACACGACGATCTCTTCGAGGGCGAGCGTATCGGCCGCGCCAGCCATCGGTGCCGCACCGAAGAGAGCCAGCACGACGGCCGTGCGCAGGACAATCGAACTACCAGAGGCAGTGTTCATCGAATTTAATTCCCCCGAATGAATGGTCCGTTCCGCCGGTGGACGCAGGCTGTGTTCCCCCGCCCCGCCCGACCTTGCGACCCTTTGT
>CAVVBC010000042.1:0-26265 GCA_963746325.1 uncultured Gammaproteobacteria bacterium
GCTTGCGCTGGTCGCAGCGCTGGGCCTGAGTGCCTGTGAGCGACAGCCCACCGTTGTCACCGTACCCGCCCCGGCTGCCGAGCCCGGTCCCGCCGGTCCGCAGGGCGAACCCGGTGTTCAGGGCAATACCGGCAATACCGGCTATACCGGCCAAACCGGTGCGCAGGGTGATCCGGGCTATACCGGCGAAACCGGCCAGACCGGCGAGACCGGCCAGACGGGCGAAACTGGCAAGACCGGCACTGGAACCACGGTGATCGTCGAGCCGCCTCCTGCGCCGCAGCCGAACTGAGCAGGCCGCGGGCGTACGAACGTCTCGCGCACGACTTGGGATCAAAGGAGTTCGAAACATGCATCAACTCAAGGACCTGATGAGTCGGGACGTCAAGGTCATCAGCCCGGACATGACCATCGGCGACGCAGCGCAGACCATGCGAGAAGGCGACTTCGGGATGCTGCCCGTCGGCGAAAACGACCGCATGATCGGCGCGATCTCGGATCGTGACATTGCGATTCGAGCCGTGGCCGAAGGCAAGGGGCCAGGCACGAAAGTGCGCGAGATCATGTCCGAGGGCATTTGCTGGGCCTACGACGACGACACCGTGGACCATGCGGCAAAGCTCATGAGTGAGAAACAGATCCGGCGTTTGCCGGTCGTGAATCACGACAAGCGGTTGGTGGGCATCGTTGCGCTCGGCGACTTTGCGGTCGATAGCTCTGACATCCGGCCGGCCGCCGAAGCGCTGGCGAAGATCTCGGAACCGTCTTGACGGTTTCGGCAGCGGCCGCACGGCGGGCGAAACCCTCGACCTCCCGCTCGCAAGGCGGGAGGTGATGGTGGCGACGTGTTGCCTCGGACGCTGGCGGCGCGCAGCCGTCCCACCGACACCCCGTTGCAGCGGCACTTGTCGTTCTTCGACGACAAAGGCGACCGCGGCGTCGGCTTCGTGGAATGCACACGCGGGCTCAAGGCACTCGGCCTGCCGATGGGTGCAGCCGAGGTTGCCGCGCTCGCCATTGTCGCAGCCTTGAGCCGCCAGACGCGCGGCTCCCTGCTGGCGATGAACGTCGACGTCGAAAATGCCCGGAAGGGCAAACACGACAGTGATACCGGCATCCTGGACAGGCGGGGCCGGTTCAACGCCAGGCGCTTCGACAAGGTCTTCGGTGCGCATTCGACGGTGGATCGCAATGGCGACAAGGCATTCACCGCGACCGAGCTCACGAAGATGATCAAGGCGAACCGCGAGACGTTCGCGGGCTATGTGGCGGCGATGGCGGAGTGGCAGCTGTTGCTGATGATTGCGGCCGACACCCACGCCGTCGAGGGTGGCCAGACGGTGCCTGCATTGAGCGTCGCACGAATCAAGTCATTCTACGACGGCACGCTTTTCTACAAGCTCGCAAGAGAACGCGTCTAGATCTCACGCCGCGGCGCATTCATGCGCACGCCCGCTGCAGGAATCAAGCACTTGGAGGCATGTCCGTGCGCTACCGGACAGAATCCCTCCGGGCACACGCCTAATCTGCAGATGACGGTCGAACACGCAGTGCGACCGGTCGCAGAAGGCTTTCAAGACACCATCGAGGGATCATCATGAGCACCACACATGTCAAAGGCCACGTGAAAGAAGCGGAAGGCAAGATCAAGGAAGTCGCCGGCAAGCTCGTCGGCAACGAACGCCTGGAAGAGAAGGGCAAGGCTGAAAAGCTGGCCGGCAAACACGAGGCGGCACGGGCCGACTTGAAGGACGACATCAAGAAGCTTGCTGACGCATGAACGATGCGTGATTCAACGTCGCAGTAGCTGCACCTGCAGCCTGTCGTGGCGCCGCACCGACGTCGGGCGGCGCCTGCAAGGTAGGGAATGTCATGAACAAGAAGCAGATCAAAGGCCGAGTGAAAGCCGTGAAGGGGCGGATCAGGGAAGCGACCGGCAAACTGATCGGCAACAAGGCCATGCAACGCAAGGGCCTGGTCGAGAAGAGCGTCGCCGAAAAGAAGGTCCTCTACGAGGACTTGAAGGCAGACTTCAGGAAGCTGGCCTGACGCCTTCCGACGCGCGGATCCATGAGGCACCAGGAAAGGCACCGAACCCATCGTACTGGCTGGCTCCGTGCCGCCGTGCTTGGCGCGAACGACGGTATCGTTTCCACCGCCAGCCTGGTCCTCGGGGTCGCGGCAGCAGGCGCAAGTTCGCAGGGCATACTGGTAGCGGGTGTGGCTGGCCTTGTCGCTGGTGCCATGTCGATGGCCGCGGGCGAGTACGTGTCGGTCAGTTCGCAAGCCGACACCGAGCGCGCGGACCTGGCCAGGGAGAGCAAGGAGTTGGCTGCGAGTCCCGAGCATGAACTCGCGGAACTGGCGGGCATTTACGTCAAGCGTGGGCTGGATACGACGCTGGCCTCGAGCGTTGCTGCGCAATTGATGCAGCACGACGCCCTTGGCGCGCATGCTCGTGACGAGCTCGGCATCTCAGCTACGTTGACCGCGCGGCCAGTGCAGGCCGCACTGGCCTCGGCAGGCACTTTTGCCGTGGGCGCTGCGCTGCCGCTGCTGATGGTTCTGGTGATCCCGACGACCGCTCTCATGTGGGGTGTGGCGGGCAGCTCGCTGCTGTTTCTCGCTCTGTTGGGTTCGCTGGCGGCTCAAGCAGGGGGTGCGCCCATGCTTGCGTCCGTCACACGCGTCACTTTCTGGGGCGCCACTGCCATGGCGTTGACCGCTGGAGTGGGGGCCCTGTTCGGGGTGGCGGTTTGAAGCGCACTTTCCTTCCGGCAGACCAGGAGGAGTTCGTCCACGCCCTCGGTGTCCGTCATGCCGGCGACGAGCGAGAGCTTCTTCTGCAAGCGCACTCCGAGCGGCATGAAGACATGGTTGTACCACCACATCGCCTTGTCACGCCGGTGTTCGAGGCACCACATCCCGAGATCGAGCAGGCGTGAGGATCTGGGCTGCATGCCGTAGACCGCGCTCTGGCTGCACGGAGAAGCCATGCCCGGCAAGTTTCTCGAGCAACTGCTCGGGCGGGTACCGGCGCCGATGCCCGACGAAATCGTCGAAGGCCGTCCAATGCGATGGGTGCAGCGGCACCGATAGCAGTAACGTCGCGCCCGGGGCAGCAACGCGCGACAGCTCTGACAGTGCACCCTCGTCGTCATCCACGTGTTCGACGATGTCGAACGCGCAGACGAGGTCGAAGGCGCCATCGGGAAGCGGGAGCGATGACAACAGGCCGACCACGGCATTCGCTCCATGAGCCCGGAGCTTCGTTACGGCGGGCACGCTCATGTCCACGAACTGCGTGCCCTCGAGCGGCAGTCGCGGCCGGAGACCCGGCGCGACCTCCAACGACCGCCGGGATCTGGCGACGAGGGAGCACACCAGCGGCCAGGTATTGAACGACTCTGGACTGATCAGGCGGGCGTCGGACCACAGCGTGTCGTAGAACTCGCGGTTCACTTCAATGAGCTCTGCGTCGCTCGATTGCCGCGGCTTCATCGATTTCATCCCAACTTTACCTCCCGCCGACACGGGAGTTGGAGTAGCTTCGAGGCAGGTCGGCCGGTTGCCAGCCTGTTTCTACCAGAACCGAGCATGTCATGTCTCCGCGGCGTCGCCTGAGTTCCATCGCCATGCTGCTGCTCGCCGGCCTTGCCGCGGGCCAGGCTCCTGCAGCTGAGGAACCCTTGTGGGAACTGGGCGTCGGCATGAGTGCGCTGTCGTTTCCGGACTACCGAGGTTCGGACGAATCCAGCTTCTTTGCCATCCCGTTTCCCTACGTCGTCTATCGCGGCACCTTTCTCAAGGCGGACAAGGACGGCGTTCGCGGGTCCATCTTCGACAACGACCGCATCGATCTCAACATCAGCGTCGGCGCCTCGGTGCCCGTGAGCAGCGACGAGAACCGCGCCCGGGAGGGCATGCCTGATCTGCAGCCGACGGTAGAACTCGGCCCCTCGCTGGATCTCACCCTGTGGCGCAGCCAGGACCAGCGTTACACGCTGGATTTGCGCCTGCCGGCACGCGCCGCCGTTACGGTGATGGGGGGGATGGACTACGTCGGGTGGGAATTTTCACCTCGCGTTGTCCTCGACGTCACCGACGTTGCGGGCCTTGCCGGCTGGAACCTGGGGTTGCTTGCCGGACCCATCTATGGCTCGGAACGCAGCCACGACTATTTCTATTCGGTGGCGCCGCAGTACGCCACTGCCGATCGTCCGACCTTCGAAGCCGAGGCGGGCTATGCGGGCAGTCAGTTCCTGGTGTCGGTGTCGAAGCGCTACCCGAAATACTGGCTGGGTGCGTTTGCACGCTGGGACACCCTCAATGGTGCCGTCTTCACCGACAGTCCGTTGGTCAGGCAGGAAAACTACTTTGCCGCCGGCGTCGCCATCGCGTGGATCCTCAAGGAATCGTCCAGAATGGTCGAGGTGGATGACTGAATCGGGCGCGCGCAACGGGTCAGTGGATTGCCAGGCGATCGAGGTGCTGCCACAGCGGGCCGCGCATGCCGTATTTTCGCAGCACGTCGAATGTCCTCGGGTCGAAGCGGATCCCCAGGCGCGGCACGACCCAGCGCGGTTGTTGCGTGGCGCGCTCCCGGACTCGCTCGTAGACCGCGTCGCGAAAGCGGCGCCGCTCGAGTTCCGTCCGTGAATCGAGGACTTCGCGGTCTTCCACCCAGACGAGCATGATTGCGGCGAAGGGAGTCGAGCCCGGCCACGAAATCGAGCGTGCGCTCGACATGCTCCAGCGTCTCGCCGGTCGTGCCGAGGATAAAAGTGTGGCAGTCCTTCAGGCCGTGCGCCTTCGCGATGCGCGCAAGGCGCGTGATCTTGTCCGTGTGAAAGCCCTTGCGGAGCCGGTCCAGGATGTCGTCACAGCCACTGTCCGACCCGATCTCCATGCCGACGGCGCCGGCGCGCGCCATCAGTTCCGCCAGTTCGTCGTCGAACGCTACCGGGTTGACGTAGCTCGTCCAGGGCGTGGTATTGCCGCGCGCCACGAGTTCACGGCAGACCTCCTTCGCATGACGCAGCGGCAGGTTGAAGACGCTGTCCACGATGAAGAGGTGCTCGACACCGTTGCGCGAGCAGAGTTCCATGAACTCATCGGCCACTTTGCCCGGATCGCGCAGGCGGCCCTTGGGTCCTTCGATCAGCGGGTAGGTGCAGTAGGTGCAGTGGAGCGGGCAACCACGCTTCGTCTGCAGGGATTCGATCCCATAGTCGGAGTAGTAGCGCTCGGCCAGGATGCTGCGGTCCGGACGGGGCAGGTCGTCCAGCACGAGAAAGCGGCCGGAGTGCCCGGTGAATCGGACCTGGCCGTCGGCGCGGTAGTACAGGCCGTCGACGCCACCGAGCGCCGGTTCTGGCTTGGCGAGTTCGTCGAGCAGTCGGGGAAATGCAAGCTCGCCCTCGCCGGTAATGCCGTAGTCGGCGCCGAGGTCCTCCATCAGTCCCTGCGGCATCACGGAGAAGCCACCACCGCCGAGCACGATCGGGGCCGGTGAGTTCGCACGCACCGTCCGGACCAGCGCGCGGTACGCATCGAGGTTCGTCGTGATGTTCGTGTAGTCCATGTTCTGCAGGTTGCGCAGCCCGATCGCGACGATGTCGGGTTGCGATTCGCGCAGCTTGCGCGCCACTGTCTCGATGGGGTCGGGCTCGAAGCAGAGATCCCAGAACAATTGCTCGTGCTGGGCGGGAGTGGCGGCCATAACCGACAGGATGCCGAGCGGGATCACGGCGTCGGGCAGTTTTTCCTGGTTGGCGGAGATGAAGGCGATTCTCATCGTGATCGCCCGTCGGCGGCCTGGCGGTCCCGGTCGGGCGTCGAGTCCGGTTGCGATGCGGCGCTGGCATGGCCGTACATCGCACCGAGGCTCGCCACCCTGCGCGTGAAGTCGAGCAACCCCCGATACGGTTGTTGCGGAAAGCGGCGCTGACGGTACAGGAACTCGACGACGAACAACGCTGCGACCAGCAGGTAATTCAGCACGTTCGCGAACAGGGACCACAGGCTGAGCGGCACGGTCACGACCGGTTGCAGGCCGAAGGTGAGCAGCAGACCGTCGGGTTCCGCGCACAGGGCGAGCACGGTGTTGATCACCCCCAGCAGTACGAATAGTGCCGTCCAGACAGCTGTCAGCCGACGCGCGTAGCTGAGGACGTTCTCGTCGAGGCTGTCGTCAGAGCCGTTCAGCGCGCGGATGATGCTTTCGATCAGCGGTGTCCGGCCACGTCGCAAAGTATGTCCAAACACCCAGGCCATGAATCCGAACATGAGGATGGGCGGCAGGAACTGCATGCGCAGTGGAGCCGAGGAACCGGTGATCGCGAACAGGCCGGACAGGCCGGCCGCGAGAGCAACCCAGGCCGGGAGACTTCGCCGTCGAAGTGCCGGCAACAGGACGAGCATGAGTAGCCAGCCGATGCTGACGGCGATCAGGCCCGGCCGGCCGCTGAGCGCGGCGAGATGCGCGAGCGGCGGGTAGGAACAACCCAGCAGGATCACGGGCCAGGCAGGTGCACGATCGTGACTGGAATTGACGATGTGGCTTGTCATAGTGGCTGCGTCGCGCACGTTATCACGCGCGCTCGCCAGGGCCGCCGCCAGCGACGCTGCGGATCACGGTCCAGTCGCAGCGCCGCGGCTGCGGCCACTCGAACGTTTCGAGCGGTGCGTCCAGCTGCGCGGGTGCGTCGGCGATGCGTGCCACTGCCAGCCGTAGCTGCGGTCGCGGAGCAAAGACCGTCGCACGCCAGTGCCGATTCGTCGGAACATCGGCACGACGGCCAAGTCCGGCGTCGACAAAGCGGCATTGTCGCAGTGCATCCACGAGCGGCAGCTGCAGCGCCTTGCCGAACGCTTCTTTCAGCGTCCACAGTTCATAGAACGTCGAACAGAGCTCGTGTGGGTCGTCGAGCGAGGCGAGCAGCGCGCATTCATCCGCGCCGTACGCAACGTTCGCCATGCCAAGGAACTCGCGCGGGGTCATCCACTCGAGGTCGACGCCCACCGTAACCGCCAGGGGAACCAGCGCCAGGGCAGCGTAGCCACGGGTGTGAGCGAGGCTGCTCCGCTGATCGCTTTCGATGCTGACGGCACCCAGCAGTGCGCGACTCGATGACCAGTCGCGACGCCGGCGAGCGGTCTGCAGGGCGGTCCACTGCTCACGGTCGCGTCCCACGAGGCGCGAAGGGTCGAAAATGTCGGCGGCCTCCGGCGTCGCCAGCCAGGTCTCGGGGCCGCGTGACGAGGGGCCTGCTGCCATCAATGGCTCCGAGGTCCGAGGGCCGCTTGCATCGGCCCGCAGTCCGCTTCATCTTGCCGGTTCAGCCGTCGGCGCGAAGCGACGGCGACAGCCAGGTTTTCCGACAGCATGGAAGGACGGCAGACGTATTTCTGGCGGATCTTCGCCACCGGTGTGTGCTTCACTCTGTTCGGATTGGGTGGACTCATTCTAGGCGTATTCGTGTTTCCGGTGACGCTGCTGCTGCCGGGTGGCCCGGCACGCCGTCGTGCCCGCATGCGTGGCCTGGTCCAGCGCGCTCTGCGCCTGTTCGTGCGGGTCATCAATGGCGTGAAGGTCATTTCCTACGAATTCCACGGTAGCGAGCGACTCGGGCGACCCGGGCAACTGATCATCGCCAATCATCCGACGCTGGTGGACGTGGTGTTCATCGTGGCCTTCACACCAGCGCCCTGTTGCGTGGTCAAGGCTGCCATGTTTCGAAATCCGTTTACGCGTGGGGTCGTGCGGGCGGCGGGATACATCAGCAACAGCCCCACGGACGAGATGATCCACGGCGCAGTCGCCGCCTTGCACTCCGGCGACTCCCTCGTCATGTTCCCGGAGGGCACTCGCACCCGGCCCGGCCAACCACTGCAGTTTGCGCGCGGGACGGCCAGTATCGCCGTGCATGCTGCAGCTGTTCTCACGCCCGTGTACGTGCGTTGCGAGCCGCTCCTGCTGCCGAAATTCGTGCCGTGGTACCGGGTCCCCCCGCGACGGCCGCACTACACGTTCGAGGTGGGGGACGACATCGATCTGGCAGCTTACCGCGGCCTGCCGCCGCCAAAGGCGTCTCGCCTGCTGAATGACCGGCTGTTGCAACATTTCACCGCAAGGCTCGGAGCCGCTGGCGGCTATAATGCAGACAGCGGGGATTGAGAGACTGAATGCAAACCAGGGACGAAATTCTCGAGCAGATCAAGGCGTCGCTGGCGGAGTTGTTCGAGCTCGATCCCGCCCGGATCACGCTCGCAGCCCGGCTGAACGAGGATCTGGAAATCGACAGCATCGACGCCGTCGACCTGTTGGACGGGCTGCGGCGCCAGACCGGGAGAAAGATCTCGGCGGAGGACTTCCGTTCGGTGCGCACGGTCGGTGATCTCGTGGAAGCAATTTACAGACTCGTGCAGGCGTGAGTGCCAGCCTGACGTATCCGACGCCGTTCGAAGCCAGGGTCTGTTCGCATGAGTGGGTTGCCGATGCCCGCATGGTCGGGCGCTGGATGCTGGTCGTTCCCAGCGCGGCGGGCGTCCGAGTCCTGACTCGCTACGGCAAGAGGCATCTCGTGGCTGCGTGGCAGGATTGCGTCGGCAACGGGCCGCCGGTTGCGCCAGATCTCCTCGAGTGGCGACTGCTCGATGCGTTGCCGCCGGCGGAAAGCGCCGCAGAATCCCGCTGCAGCGAACCCGTCCGCAGTCCCCTCGTGACGGACCTGCAGCGTCGCGGCGACTGTGGGCTGGAGTGTCGGGTCCGTGTGCCATACGACCTGGCCATCTTTGACGGGCACTTCCCGTCGCTACCCATCCTGCCGGGCGTGGTGCAGGTCGACTGGGCGGTGCATATTGCGCGCGCGCATTTGCGGTTGGACGGTGAGTTCAAGGGCATCACGGCAACGAAATTCCGCCGCCTGGTGCGTCCCGGCATGGAACTCGCCCTGACTCTCGAACATCGGCCGGACTCTGGCGAGCTGCGCTTCGAGTACCTGCTCGGGCACGCCCTGGCCTCGATCGGTCGCGTGTTTTTCCGGGACGCCGATGACTAGCGTCTGCGCCGTCATTCCAGTTTTCGACCATGAGCACGCCGTTGGCAGCATGGTCGCGCCACTTCGCCAGCAGGGCCTGACCGTGTTCCTCGTCGATGACGGGTCCGGGCCATCCTGCGCTGCGGCGTTGAAGCGGTTGGGGGATGCGGATGCCAACGTGCGCTTGCTGCGCCTGCCGCAGAACCAGGGCAAGGGCGCCGCCGTCATGGCCGGGCTGACCGCGGCCGCAGCGGCCGGGTTCTCCCATGCATTGCAGATCGATGCGGACGGCCAGCACGACCCAATGGACCTGCCGCGCTTCATCGCCGCCGTGCACGCCGACCCGCTGTCGCTCGTCTGCGGGCGGCCAGTGTTCGATGCATCGATACCGCGCCATCGCTTCTACCTGCGCTATCTCACCCACGCGATGGTCTGGCTGAACACCCTCTCGTTCGACATCCCCGACTCGATGTGCGGCCTGCGCGTCTACCCGCTCGCGGTCGTTCTGCCCATACTGACGGTCGAGCCGCCGGGTCGGCGCATGGATTTCGACTCCGAGGTGCTCGTCCGGCTGCACTGGCACGGTGTGCGGATGCAATGGGTGCCGACCCGCATCTGCTATCCGGTCGATGGGGTGTCCCATTTCCATCTGTTACGCGACAACTGGCTGATCACACGGATGCACACGAGGCTGTTCTTCGGAATGCTGCGCAGGTCCCCGCGTCTGCTCGCGCGAAAGCTCGGGATCACGGCGTGAGAGCGCATGGCATGCTTGCCGCCGAGATCGAGTTCGACGTCGCGTTCAACGACGTCGACATGGTCGGCGTGGTCTGGCACGGGCACTACCTGCGATACCTGGAGAATGCCAGGTGGGCGTTGATGAACCGCCTCGACTACGGCCTCGACCGGATGCTCGCTTCGGGCCATGCGTGGCCCATCGTGGACCTGCAGGCACGGTACCTGAAGCCGGCGCGCTTCGGCGAGCGCCTGCGGGCGCGCGCGTCCCTCGTCGAATGGGAACACAGGCTCGCGTTGAACTACCTCATCACCGACGTTGCGAATGGCACGCGCATCCTGCGTGCCCGGACGGTGCAGGTGGCGGTCGATGGTCGCACCGGGGAACTGCAGTTCGACTGCCCGGCGGATTTCGTCGACTGCGTAAACACCGCGATGGCCAAGGCTTCAGCATGAACATCGAGCCGCTGCCGTCGCTCGCCGCCGCGATCCCGCACAAGCACGATGCTGTTCTGCTCAGCGAAATCCTGCATGCGGACAGCGATCGGTTGACCGCGATTGCCATCGTGCGGTTCGGCACTGCGTTCGGTGACGGGTCGGGCCACCTGCCGGGATGGATCGGTCCCGAAATCATGGCGCAGGCCGTTGCGGCGTTCTCGGGCTGCCGGTCGCTGCGCGAGCGCGGCGACTCGGCCGAGATCGGCCTGTTGCTCGGTATTCGCGATTACTCGAGCACGACGGTTGAATTCCGGGTCGGGGACCGACTGCAGATTGAAGTCGTCCGGTCGTCCGAGGACGAGGAGGGGCGTGGCGTATTCGACTGCACCATCGCCATGGACGGCGCCGCGATCGCCGCCGGCACGTTGACGGTGTTCGAGCCCAAGGATGGGTCGTTTCTCGAGGCCGAGAGGATGCGCGATGACTGAAAAAGGGACGGTGCTGGTCACGGGCTCGAGCCGCGGGATCGGCCGCGCCATCGCGTCCCACCTCGCGCGCGACGGATATGACATCGTCGTGCATTGCCGATCGCGGATCGCCGATGCGGAGGCGGTCGTTGCCGAGGTGACGCAGCCTCGGCCGCGCTGCGCGCTGCCTGCAGTTCGACGTCGCCGACCGTGAGCAATGCGCCACGCAGATCGCGGCGGATATCGAGGCGCACGGCGCCTATTACGGCGTCGTGTGCAATGCGGGCCTGGCGTACGACACCGCGTTTCCCGCCATGAGCGGTGACGCCTGGGACTCGGTCATCCGCACCAATCTCGACGCGTTCTATAACGTGCTGCAGCCGCTGGTGATGCCGATGGTGCGGCGACGGGCGCCGGGTCGCATCGTCACCCTGTCGTCGGTCTCAGGCCTGATCGGCAACCGCGGACAGGTGAATTACAGCGCAGCGAAAGCCGGCGTGATCGGCGCGACGAAGGCGCTGGCCGTAGAACTCGCCAAGCGCCGGATCACGGTCAACTGCGTGGCGCCGGGGCTCATCGCAACCGACATGGCCAGCGAGCACGCGCCCGTGGACGAGATCTTGAAAGCAATCCCGGCACAGCGCATGGGCACGCCTGAAGAAGTCGCTGCCGTCGTCAGCTTCCTGCTGTCGGCGGGGGCTGCCTACGTCACGCGGCAGGTGATCGCGGTGAATGGAGGCCTGTGCTGATGCGGCGTGTAGTCGTGACGGGCATGGCGGGACTCTCCGCGCTGGGTTCGGACTGGCCGACGATCGAAACTGCGTTCCGCGAGCGGCGCAATGCCGTCCGCCGCATGTCTGACTGGGACCAGTATACGGACCTCAATACGCGTCTGGCGGCCCCGATCGAAGGCTTTGCGCCGCCCGCACACTGGAGCCGCAAGCAATTGCGGAGCATGGGGCGCGTTTCGCAGCTTGCCGTGAGCGCCGCAGAACTCGCGCTCGCCGATGCCGGCCTGCTGGGCGATCCGTTGCTGCAGTCGGGCAACGTGGGCGTGGCCTGCGGTTCGTCCGTCGGCAGCACGGCGGACATCAGCGATTTTGCGCAGATGCTGATCACCGGCGACTCGCCCCGGCTGAACGCGAACTCTTACGTGCGGATGATGCCGCACACCACCGGCGCGAACGTCGGCATATTCTTCGGCCTGAGGGGCAGGATCGTCTCCACGTCGACGGCTTGCACGTCGGGCAGCCAGGGCGTCGGATTCGCCTATGAGGCGATCAAGTACGGGCACCAGACCGTGATGCTCGGCGGCGGCGCTGAGGAGCTGTGCCCGAGCGAAGCCATGGCGTTCGACATGCTCTATGCGACGAGTCGCTGCAATGACGACCCGGGCTCGACCCCGCGTCCCTACGATCGCGATCGCGACGGCCTCGTGGTCGGCGAGGGTGCGGGGATGCTGGTGCTCGAGGAATTCGAGCACGCCCGCGCTCGCGGTGCACGGATTCATGCGGAGGTCGTCGGCTTCGGCACGAATTCGGACGGTACCCACGTCACCCGCCCCGAGGAAGCGACGATGCGGGTGGTGATGGAACTCGCGCTGCAGTCGGCGGGACTCGAACCCGCGGCCATCGGTTACGTGAGTGGACACGGCACTGCCACCGAGCAGGGCGACATCGCCGAGACTCGCGCGACGTCGGCGCTGTTCGGGTCGCGCATGCCGCTCAGTTCGCAGAAGAGTTACCTCGGACACACGCTCGGTGCCTGCGGTGCACTTGAATCGATGTTCTGCATCGAGATGATGCGCAACGGCTGGTTCGCCCCGACCGTGAACCTCGACAATGTCGACCCGCGTTGCGGTGAGCTGGACTACATCGTGGGCGACGGTCGCCGACTGGAGGTCGAGTTCGTCATGAACAACAACTTCGCGTTCGGCGGCGTGAACACGTCGCTCGTCTTCCGCCGCTGGCGCTGAGCGATGGTCCCGGGTTCCGTTCGAGATCGAGCATTTCTCCGGTCTCGGGGGGCGGCGAAGAGCTTCGGTCAATTCCTGGCTCTGCGCGCAGTCGCTCGCGGTGACACTCCCCGACCGGCCAGCGGCACTGAACCTCTGCGAGCAGCACGACAATTTCCTCGTCGCCTTCACTGCCTTGCTCATCCGCGGCCAGGTCTGCCTCATGCCACCGTCGCGGGTTCCCGCGGTACTCAATGAGGTGATGGAAGAGCATCCCGGCAGTTACGAGCTGGACGATACCGCCGTCGAGCAGGTGCGACCGGTTCAACCACTGCCCAGCCTGTCGATTCCGGCAATTCCGTCCGACCGCGTGGTTGTGATCGGTTACACGTCCGGTAGCACCGGCCGGCCCAGGCCAAACCCCAAGACGTGGGGGTGTTTTGCGGCCTGCACCGCCTTGAACGCATCGAGGCTCCGGGCAGCGTCGGCCGCGCTGGGGGAGCAACTTCTGCCCTGGATCGTGGCGACCGTACCGGCACAGCATATGTACGGTATGGAGCTTTCCGTCCTCATGCCGTTGCTCGGCGGCATGGGTATCTACGGTGGGCGACCGCTGTATCCAGCGGACATCGCGTCGGCGCTTGCGGATGTTCCGGGTCCCCGCATTCTCGTCAGCACACCCGTGCATCTTCGCGCCCTGCTCGAGTCAGGCGTTGTCATTCCGGAGACCAGCGCCGTTGTCTCCGCCACCGCGCCGCTGCCGGCCGAGTTGGCAAGGGCGATCGAGCGGCGTTTCGGCACGGTGCTGCTGGAATTTTTCGGATCGACAGAAACGTGCATCGTCGCCTCCCGGCGTACGGCCGTTGACGACGCATGGCATCCCTATCCCGGGGTGATGCTGCAACCTGCAGACGACGGTACCGAGGTGGCTGCGCCCTGGTTCAGCACGTCCATGATGTTGCAGGATGTCCTGGAGATCCGTTCCGATGGCGCATTCACCGTGCGAGGCCGCAACGCGGACATGGTCGAGGTGGCCGGCAAGCGAGCTTCGCTTGCAGACCTGACGCGACGCCTCGCGTCGATTCCCGGTGTTTCGGATGCCGTGGTATTTCAGCCCGACGATGCCGACGACGCGACCGTGCGAAGGCTCGCGGCACTGGTTGTCGCGAATGGCATGACGGAAGCGGCGGTGCTTGCGAAGCTTGCGCAAGCTGTCGATCCTGCCTTCCTGCCGCGCCCGCTGGTGCTCGTCCCCCGCCTGCCGCGCAACGAAGTCGGCAAGTTGCCGCGGGCGCAGCTGCTCGCGGCTCTCAAGCGCTGAGTGCTGTGCCGCCGCGCTGCACGACCTCGATTTCCAGCAGCAATTCGGAGCGACAAATGTCTGCTGCAAGGACCAGGAACGGGACCTCCGGACCGAGCCGCTCGCGAAGCCTGGTCTCGATGACAGCGGCGTCGGTGGCCCTGCGCAGATAAACCTTGACGAGGCTTGCCGGACCGAGCTCCGCCGTGCCGAAACCAGTCCGCGCGCGCGCATGCCGCAGCAGATTGTCGAGATTGGCGAGGGTTTCCTCGAGCTGCGCCGCCACATCGCCCAAGTGCACCGAGGCATGCCCGACGATGCTGGCCGTGCCGGAGATCAGGAGCAGCGGGTCCGGCGTCAGCGCCGCGCGCGAGAAGCTCGGCGCGGCGGGCCCGTACTGGCGCGGGTAGTCATAGGCGCTCACCTGGCGGGGGTTCTCGAGCGTCGTGCCGGCATCGCGCCCGGCCAACCAGCAGACCTGCAGTGTGCGCGCTCCCCCCGGTTTGCCGACGGCGCTCGCTGCCGGGTAACCGATGTCGGGCGATCTGGCATGCATCGCGGCGAATGCGCGCGCGCGACCGAGACAGAAGTGCTTGTAGCGTTCTTCGTCGCCTTCGCCCTCGTTGATGTCTGTGATGAAGTTCCAGATGCGCCAGACGTGGCGAAAAGGCGACTGTGCCTGGAATCGCAGCAACCCGCGGTAGGCCGCTTCCGCTGCTTCGACGAGCCCACCAAGGCGTCGCTCGTCGAGCTCGATCCAGCCCGCAAGACAGCGTCCGTCATCCACGTGGCGAATCGGGCCTGCTGTGCCGATCCTGGCCGGGCCGGCGCCGCGCCAGACTTCGCTCAAGCCCGCACCGACGAGCGGGTCGAGGTCGATGCGCAAGCACCGCGGATCGTCGGGGCAGGGAGTCCGGCTGCCGAACACGACCGCCGCGAGGACGTCGTCGCCGAGGGGCTCATCGGTCCTGAGGGCCGAGTAATCCACGGAAAGTGGCTCGATCCTGGACACGGACTCGTTCAACTGGCTCGCTGCAGGTCGCATGATAGACTCGACGGAAATCAGGATTTTCAGGGCCCGCGTGCCCAGCGTCATCATGGCAGCACCACAGACAGCCGAACAGCAGGAACTGGCCGAACTGATCGTTTCTGCGCTGAATCTCGACGGCGTCGAGCCGCAGGGCATCGATCCGGATTCAGCTCTATTTGGTTCCGGGCTGGGTCTCGATTCCATCGACGCGCTCGAGCTGGCGCTTGAGATCTCCAAGCGCTACGGCGTGCAACTCAAGGCCGACGACGAGGACAACAAGCGGATCTTCGCGTCCCTGCGAGCCCTGTCGGACTACGTGCAGCAGAAGCGCGCGGCATAGCGCCGTGATGACTCCGCTTCGAATCACGGGACACTCGATCGCGTGCCCCGCCGGAATCGGAGTGCCGGAGTTGGCGTCTGCCCTGCGCGAGAGCCGCAGCGGCCTCCGGCCGAACGATTTCGGCGAATCGCCACTGCCGACCTGGATTGGCCGCGTGCCGGGCGTCGAGGCCGTCGCTCTGCCTGGCCACCTCGCCGACTGGGACTGCCGCAACAATCGCCTCGCGTGGCTTGCGCTGACGTCTGACGGCTTCTTCGAAACTGCAGTCGCGGCCCGTGCCCGCTATGGCGTCGACCGTGTCGCGCTGGTCATGGGCACTTCCACGTCCAGCATCGGGGCGACGGAGGAGGCCTACCGACGGTTGCTTCCGGATGGGCGGTATCCCGAGGATCTGCGCCGTCCCATCGTGCACACGCCACACTCGCTGGGCGATTTCGTGCGAGCAGCACTTGGTCTCGAGGGTGTCGCCGTCACGGTGGCGACTGCGTGTTCCTCCAGCGCGAAGGTCTTCGCCCAGGCGGAGCGGCTCATCCGTCTGGGGTTGGCTGACGCGGCGATCGTCGGCGGAGTGGACTCACTCTGCGGCAGCGTCCTGTTCGGCTTCAACTCGCTCGAACTCGTGTCCCCGGAGCCCTGCCGACCGTTCGATCGCGCACGTCGCGGCATCAGTCTCGGCGAAGCGGGCGGTTTTGCGCTGCTCGAGCGCGACGGCGAGGGTGGTCCGTGGCTGCTCGGCTACGGTGAGTCGAGCGATGCACACCACATGTCGTCGCCGCACCCGGAGGGGTTCGGCGCCCGGCTGGCGATCCAGGGCGCGCTGACGCGGTCCGGATTGACGCCGGACGCCATCGACTACATCAACCTGCACGGCACGGCGAGCCAGAAGAACGACGAGGTCGAGGCACGTCTCGTGGCCGACATGTTCCCCGCGCGGACGCTGGCGAGTTCGACCAAGGGTTGGACGGGCCACACGCTGGGGGCGGCCGGTATCGTCGAGGCGGTCATCACGTTCCTCACCCTGGAAACGGGGCTGGTGCCGGGTACGCTGAACGCGCAGGAGCTCGATCCGGCTTGCGGCCCGCAGATCCGCATTCGCAACGAATCGGCCGACGTCAGGTTCGCGCTCAGCAACTCATTCGGGTTCGGCGGCAGCAACTGCTCGCTGCTGTTTGCCAGGGCGCGGCACGCGTGATGGCGCCATGAGCATGCTCACCGCCTACGTGAATGGCATTTCGTTCTGGGCGCCGCGCTTGCCGGGATGGCACGATTGCGGCACCGGTGTTGCGTGGCGAAGCCGCGGCCCCGCTGCAGCCGGCCACGCGGCCAGTGCCGACGCTGCTTGGGCCGACCGAGCGGCGGCGCGCTCCGGACACCGTCGCAATTGCGCTCGAAGTGGCGAGCCGCGCCTGCGAGAGCGCCGGCATGGACCCGAAGCAGTTGCCCAGCGTCTTCGCGTCCACTCATGGCGACCTGGCCATCAGCGACTACATGAGCGAGACACTGGTCAGGACTCCGACGCTCATATCGCCCATCCGCTTCCATAACTCCGTGCACAACGCGGCCGCGGGTTACTGGACGATCGGCACCGGGTGTTACGAGCCCTACACCGCGCTGACCGCCTACGACGATACGTTTGGCGAGGGGCTGCTCGAGGCCCTGACGCAGGCGGCGTGCGGCGACCGCGCCACGCTGCTGGTAGCCTACGACATCGAGGCACGAGGCCCGCTGGCCACGATGGTGTCGAGCCGCGGTCTCGTCGGTGCCGGCGTGATCGTTTCGCCCCATGCACAGGCCAGCTCACTGGCTCGCGTTCGCTGGCGCACACGGCAAGGCACGGCAAGAACCGTGGCCCTGCAATCCAATGCCGAACTCGTGGCGGGCAATGCCATGGCGACGTGCCTGCCCTTTTTCGAAGCGCTCGCGCGAGCGGAACGACGCACGGTCTGCGTCGGGTTGAGCCCGTCCCTGTTGCTCGAACTGGACATTGATTTTCCAGCTGCCGGACATGCCGATGAAAGCTGACGTCGTCATCCTCGGCGGTGGACTGGCCGGACTCACCCTGTCGCTGCAGTTGCGACAGCGTTTTCCGGACCTGGACATCCTGGTGCTCGAGCGTCGTCGCCATCCAGTGCCGGAGGCGGCGCACAAAGTCGGCGAGTCCTCGGTCGAGATCGCGGCGAATTACTTCGACACGGTACTCGGCCTCGGGGAGCACCTGACGCAGCGACAGTTGAAGAAGTTCGGCTTCCGTTTCTTCTTCTCGGAGGGGCGCCGCGACATCGACGGTGTGCTGGAACTCGGGGCCAGCACGTATTTCACCACGCCGACCTACCAGATCGACCGCGGTATCTTCGAGAACTTTCTCGGCCAGCATGCGCGGCGAAGCAGGCGTACGGTTCATCGACGGCATCACCGTCCGCGGAATCGAACTTGGCCAGGACGAGGCTGCGCACGCCGTGAGCTGCGAGCTCGACGCTGGGCCGGTCGTGGTGCAGGCACGCTGGCTGGTCGATGCGTCCGGCCGCGCCGGCCTGCTCAAGCGCAAACTCGGCCTGGCGCAGGAGAACGATCACGACGTCAACAGCGCCTGGTTCCGCATCGGCGCGAAGATCGACATCGACGAATGGTCCAGCGATCCGCAGTGGCTCGGCCGCTGCAATCCGCCGAATCGCTGGCTGTCGACGACTCACCTGGTGGGCGAGGGCTACTGGGTCTGGCTGATCCCGCTGGCGTCCGGGTCGCATTCCGTCGGCATCGTGGCGGATGCGCGCATCCATCCCTTGAATCGGATCAACACCTTCGGGCGCGCGCTCGACTGGCTGCGTCAATTCCAGCCGCGCCTGGCCGACGACCTCGAGTCGAAGCGCGACCGGCTGCAGGACTTCGTGTTTCTCAAGCATTTCTCGTACGGCTGCAAGAAGGTGTTCTCGGGCGACCGCTGGGCGATGACGGGCGAGTCAGGCGTGTTTCTCGACCCGTTCTATTCGCCCGGCAGCGACTTCATCGCCATCGCCAACACCTACATCACTGAACTCGTCGCCCTCGATCGTGCCCGGCAACCCGTCCATGCCTACGCGCGCATCTACGAGCAGCTCTTCATGTCCTTCTACGACAGCACGATGTCGCTGTACCGGGACCAGTACCGGATGTTCGGCGACCCCGAGGTGCTGCCGGTGAAGGTGACCTGGGACTACGCGTACTACTGGGGCGTGCTGTGCCAGCTGTTCTTCCAGCGCCGGCTTACCGACGTGAAGATGCTGTCCCGGGTGGGCGGCGAGTTGAACGGCAGCAAGGCGCTGAATTTCGCGATGCAGGATTTCCTGCGGGCCTGGTCGGCCCGCAGCGGACGCCGCAATCCCCGGGCCATGCTCGACCAGTCGCAGCTCGACTGGTTCACCGAGCTCAATCGTGGCTTGCGCGACGTACTCGACGATGCGGCATTCGAGACTCGCATCCGCGGGACGACGCAGCAGCTCAGGATGCTGGCGCGGGAGATCGTCACGAAGGCCTGCGCCGAACACGAGGACCTCGACGCGAGCGCCGTGCTCGCGCTGCTCGGCGAGGAGCCGGGCACGACGGTCGCCGGCATGTTGCTCGACTCCGCCGCCTGACGGCTGGCTGCGATGCCGCACTCGCCGTTGCTGCTGCAGCTGGTGGTCATCCTCGGCACCGCCCGGCTGTTGAGCCTGTTGCTCAGGCGCCTCGGGCAGCCGCCCGTGATCGGCGAAATGACAGCCGGCATCGTGCTCGGACCCATCGTGTTCGGCGCGCTCGCTCCCGGACTGCATGCATTCGTCTTCGAACCCGCCAGCCTGCCGGCTCTCGACGGCCTCGCGCAGGTCGGCCTCGTGCTGTTCATGTTCATCGTCGGTGCGGAACTGCGCTCGCCTCACGGGGCCGGCAGCAGCTGGTCGCGGCCGGATGGATCAGCATCATGTCGGTACTCGTGCCGATGGCTTGCGGCATCGGCGCCGCCGCGCTGCTCTACGAGCGGTTTGCTCCGGCCGGCGTCGCGTTCTGGACGTTCGCCCTGTTCATGGCGTCAGCCATGTCGATCACGGCCTTCCCGATCCTGGCGCGGATCCTCAAGGAGCGGGGGATGACGCATTCGCTGATCGGGCGCCTGTCGCTGACGTCGGCGGCGATGGCCGACGTGCTGGCGTGGATCATGCTCGCGGTCGTCGTGGTGCTTGCGGACTCCGGCCAGGACTGGGGTCGCTTTCGCCTGATGATGCTCGGCGTGGTGCTGCTTGCGGCAGCGATCTTCCTGATCGGCCGGCCACTGCTGTCACGCCTGCTGGCGCGCTTCGCGCGCGATGGTCGCCCGGAGGGGGCGATCCTGGCGATGCTGCTGATCGGCACGTTCGCGTGCGCCTATGCGACGAAATGGCTGGGCGTCCATCCGGTGTTCGGCGCATTCATGTTCGGCGTCGCATTGCCCCGGGATGATCGCCTGCTGGCGGCGTTGATCGAGCGGGTCGAGTACATCGCCATCATCGTGCTGATGCCGATCTTCTTCGCGCTCGCCGGGCTCAGCACGACCCCCGCGGCGTTTGTCGGCGCGGGGCTCTCGGCGCTGCTGATCGTGCTGGGCGCGGCCGTGGCGGGCAAGGTGCTCGGCGGTGCCGCCGGGGCCAGGATCGCGGGCTGCTCCTGGCGCACGGCCTTCGCGGTCGGCTCGCTCATGAATGCCCGCGCGCTGATGGAGTTGATCGTGATGAAGGTCGGTCTCGACGCCGGCGTCATCGGCCACGACCTCTTCACGATGTTGATGGTCATGGCGATCCTGACGACGTTCATGACCGGTCCCCTGCTGACCCTGTTCGTGGGCAAGGATGGGATTCAGGAGGCGGGGAGCGCAGACACGGTGGCCCGTCCCTGAGCCAGCAGCACGCCCGCGTGCAGCACGCGGAACGCGTACTGCCACGCCGTGTCGCTTTCGTGCAGGCGCCGGGCTTCGACCATCAACTCACCCTCGAGGTCCTGGACGAAGTCGCAGTTGAGCGTGACGTCCCGCAGCGACACCAGCAGCCCTGGCAGCGCCCGTTCGCCACGGGCCTCGGCCGATAGTCCGCCGTGCACGGCCATCGCCTGTGCCCCGTATTCGCAGAGGTGTATCGCGCGCAGGCCCGACGCCGTCGCCAACGGATTGTCCGGGTTGCGATGCGTGGTCGTCGCGAGCGTCACGCTGGAGTCGTCCCAGTGCACGATCCTTTCGAGCAGGCACATGGTTCCCGCGTGGGGGATGAGGGCGGCAATGCGTTCGTCGACGGCCATCAGGCGTCAGTCCGTGTCGAGGGACGTGTCAGCAGCAACGCCAGCACGAAGTTGCTCACCACGCCCGCGGCCACGGTGAGACCGATGGCGCGCAGCACCGGCAGGGTCGACAGCGCCAGCAGCGCGAATACCAGGAATGTCGATATCGAGCAGACGATGACGGCGTGCAGCGTGCGTCGCTGCTCGGCCGGGTCGTCTGCGGCGTGCTCGAAGAACAGCGCGTAGTCGAGCCCCAGGCCCGCTGCCAGCACCAGTGCGATCAGGTGGAACAGGCTGAGCGACACTCCTGCCGCATGCAACAGCGCCACGATGATCAGTGTCGTCAGTGCCATCGGCGCCAGTACGCGACGCACGCGCGACGCGTCGCGCAGCGCCACGAACACCACGATGACCAGCAGCACGGCCGAAACGGCCAGGCACCACAGGATGCGCTCGCGCTGGTGCGCGACGAGGTCCTCGGATGCCTGCTTGAGATCGAGCAACGTGGTGCCTGGCACCTGGGCTGCGACCTGCGCAAGGGCGGTCGCGTCGTTCACGCCGGCCAGCGTCACGAGGCCCGTCCAGTGATCGTCCCGCTGCAGCAGCAGCGATCCGACGCGTGTTTCGAACGGCGTTCCTGCGAGGTCCGCAGGTCCGAGCGCGGGAAGCTGCCGGGCGAGTCTCCACGTCAGCCAGGAAGGGCTCGAAGATTCCCGGCTTGAACGGGGTCGTGTCGAGCGCCTCGTTCAGCGCGGCCCGCAGCCTGTGCGGGATCGGGCAATGCAGCACGACGCCGCTCCTGGACCGCCTTGGTCGGCAGATAGCGGGCCGGTTGGTCGTACCCTTCCAGCAGGCCGCGTGCCACGAGCGCCTCCAGCTTCGGGTCGAGGTCCGCGGCCTTCCGCAGCACGGACTCGGCGTCCGTGTCTTCGATGACGAGCAGATACCGGACGTCGGGCGCACCGAGTTCCTGCCGCAACGCGGAATCGCGCGCGAGCAATGCGGGTGGGATGGGTGTCAATGCACCCAGGTCGTTCTCCCACAGCGGTCGCGGTGAGAGCGCCAGGTAGACGACGCAGGCAATCGCGGTTGCGACGCCCAGCCAGAGCGGCCGCGGCAGTCCCGCGATCGCGTGCCAGAGCCGGCCCAGCCGCGCCGAGTCGGCGGCATCCCGGCTGCTTTCCGGCACGAGCGATGGCAGCAGGAACCGTGTGGTCAGTCCCGCCACCGCGAGGCCGGTGACCGTGAATACGGAGAGCTGGGCCAGGCCGCGGACGCCTGAAAACAGGAACGCCAGGTAGGCGACGCAGGTGCTCGCCACGCCGGTGGCGAGCGTCGGCCACAAGGCGCGCACGCTCGACCGGGCATCGAGCCCGCGATGCTGGTGGCTGAAGAGATGTATCGGATAGTCCTGGGCAACGCCGATCAACGTGAAGCCGAAGCCAAGGGTGATGCCGTGCACGGTGCCGAAGATCATGCCAACCGCCGCCAGGCCGGCCACGCCGGCGCTGACGAGCGGCAGCAGGCCGAGCACCAGCACCGGCACGCTGCGGTAAGCCACCAGCAGCAGGATCACCATGCCGATGACATTGACGCTGCCGAGCCATTGCGCCTCTCCCTGCGTGCGCTCCTGCATGAGCACCGAGAACGCCCCCGGGCCGCTCGACTCGAGTCGAAGGTTGTCGTCGGTGCGTGAATCCTCGAACGCACGCTGCAGCACATCGGCGGCTTTGCGCTGCCCCTGGGGGTCGAATCCAGCGGCACGCGTCTCGGCGACGAGCAGGGCCTCTTTCCCCGATGCGTCGAACCAGACGTCGTAGAGGAGTTGCGGTTGCCGTGCCGGCAGCCAGGAGTCGGCGAGTTTCAGCAGCTCGAGTGTCGGGTCCCGCGGCAGCCAGGGCTCCAGGAGCCCCGCTGCTGGAGATGCGAGGTCACGTACGCGCTCCTCGAGCTGCGCCCGGAGGAATCCGGCGTCCAGCGCCGAGTGGTCCAGCGTCGGCGAAAGCAGGTATCGATAGGCCAGCAGCGAATCCGGGATCGCGTCCAGGCTCGACTCGCCGTTCGCGACCAGGCGGAACTCGCCGCTGGCGCGCAGCGCGGCGGCCAGCGCCCGCGAAGTGTCGGCGGCGGCCTGCGGGTCCGGCCCCGAGATCGCGAGCAGCAACATGCGCGAAGCCGGGCCCTCGCCGATCTCGTCCAGGATGAGCCGCTCCTGCGGCGTCCGCGGCGAAGGCATGAACAGTCGCAGGTCGGTCCCGATCACGAGGTGCCGATCCACGATCCAGCCGAGGATCGCGACCGTCGCAATCCAGGCGACGAGCAGCAGGCCTCTGCGGGCTCTCGTCATCGGCCCATTGCCCGTCCCCGTCGGTGCACCAGGCGTGGAGCACGTCCCGCTCGAGCGATGCTGGAAGATCACCCGGACCCTGCCACGCCGAGCGCCATCAGGCTCTCGTCTCCATCCGGCTCCTCGAGCGTGAAGCACTTCGGGCGGTTCTCGGCCCCGTCCACGACGATCCGCGGACAGGTGCCGCTTGAGCTTGTCGTCTCGCGGCGTCAGCGTGATCTCCCAGCGGGCGTCGGAGCCCTGCGCGGTGACGACGAAGTATCGATCGAGCAGTCTGGCGATCGCCCTGGAGGATCGCGCCGAAGCTGGCCAGCATGCCGCGCAGCTCCGGTGCGCGGTCGAGGGTAAAGCGTCGCGGCTTGCTGCCCGCGCGCTCGACGGAAACGTTCTCGCCCTGCAGTTCGGTCACCTCCTGGTACGGCCACTCCACGCGTCGCACGAGCGAGCCATCCTCGCGATGCTCGAGGCGGCCCGAGACCACGATGGGCTTCTCGAGCAGGCTCGAGTAGCGGACCTCGACGAAGCTCGTCGAGTCCGGCGCCGGTCGTGCCAGTCGTGCGAGCAGCGCATCCACGTCGGGATCAGCCGCGTGCAGCGGGGCTGCCGCCAGCGTCAGGCCGATCATTGCCAGCCGGGCGGTCGTTCCAGAAGTCATAGAAATTGAACCAGTTGTAGGGTGCGACGCGCAGCAGGGACGCCAGCCGGTTGGCGAAGTCCTGTACCACCTCGCGCAGTTGCTGCTGACGCTGCTTGCGATCGATCTGCAGTTGCTCCGTGAGCAGCTCGAAATGCAGATCGTACCGGTTGCCGCCACGGTACAGGCCGACGCACAGGACGATGGGCACGTGCAGCGCCGCGGCAATCTGCCAGGGTGCCGTCGGGAACTCGGCAGGTTGGCCAAGGAAGTCCACGCTGACCGTCGCGTTGCCCGGGCGCCCCCGGTCGGCCAGCATGGTCACGAGCGCGCCCTGGTTCAGGGCGGCGCCGATCTCCAGCGCGACTGCCGTGCCGTCCTTGCGGGGGTTGATGATTCCGGCCGCGATCTGCGGGTTCAGCTGCTTGAGAATTGCCGAGAGGGCAGGGCTGTGCTCCGCGTCGAGGACCACGCGCAAGGTGACATCCGGGCGAAGCGTGCTCGCGGCTCGCAATGCGTCGAAACTGCCGACGTGGGCGCCGATCAGGAGCACGCCCCGGCCGAGGTCCATCGCGTGGTGCAGCTGCTCCAGTCCGATCAGGCGCATGTCGAAGCGCCACATGCTGTCACTGAGGAAATACACGCGGTCGAGGGTCACGCCGGCAAAGGTATGGAAATGCCGGGCGACCTCGAGCCAGGTCGGGGAGCGACCGAGCACTCGCGCCAGGTAGGCACGCGAGGCGCGGCGCTCGGGCCCGCGCCGGATCATGAAGTAGGCGGTGACTGGACAGCAGCACCACGACGCGCGACCTTGCGTCCAAGGCCAAGTGCCACGCCTACCAGGAGGCGTATGGCGACGCTGCTGCCGCCCTCGGGACGTTCGAGCCAGGCGTCCGTCACGAGGCCGTCCCGGGCGCCGCTCAACGTTCCCTTCGCGATCGTGGCCTCGTCGCGATAGACGGCAAATTCAAGCAGCGGCCCGCGGAGCACGAGCTCGATTCGAGCTGCCTCGTCCGGCTTCAGCGGAGCGAGGAACTTCGCGTGCGACAGCCCGTGAACGTGGAAGCCGTCGCCCAGCCAGGCTTCCGCGGCGCAGATGACCGCATCCAGGATCACGACGCCAGGGACGATCGGATTGCCCGGGAAGTGGCCTGGCAGCGCAGGGTGCTCTGCAGGGACGCGGAGCGTCGCAGAATGCCTGGTTGGTGCGTCTGCAGTCACGGTGGGGGAGGTGCGGTAAACCGGCTCGAGGAAGCATGAACGCTTCCCGCTCGAGGCACAACCAGTGGCGACGACTTCAAGTCTTTGCGGGCGGAGCCGCGAGTTCATCCAGGCGCTTGAACGCGAGGCCGCGCGCGCGCAGGCCATCGATGATCACAGGCAGGGCTTCCAGCGTGGCGCTGCGGTCCTGCGTGCCCTGCAGGCCGGAACCGTCATGCAGGAGCAGGATCCCGCCGGCCCTGGCCTTGAGCACCAGGCGACGGGCGATTGCGTCGGCGTTCGAGCGCACGGCATCGAAGCCACGAACCTGCCAGCCCACGCAGGTCATGGCCTGTTTCGCCAGCACGTCACCGAGCGCGGGGTTCTTGAAGCCGTGCGGGGCACGGTAGAACTGCGGGCGCTTGCCGATCGCGGCTTCAATGGCATCGTTGCAGTCGCTGATCTCGCGCGTGAGTCCTGCGTGAAGCGCGAAGTTGATGTTCCACGCGTGGCTGAAGCTGTGATTGCCGATCAGGTGACCCTGTCGGTCAATCTCGCGCAGCAGGTCCTGGTTGACGCGGGCGCGCTCGCCCACGACGAAGAACGTGGCGGTCACTTTCTCGCGTGCCAGGATTTCGAGCACGCGGGGCGTGAACTCGGGGTCCGGCCCGTCATCGAACGTGAGTGCAACGGCATTGACGCCCGGTACCCGCCACAGCGTGGGCGCCCAGAGGGAGCTGTTGACGTCGAACACGCCCCAGGCAATCAACGAGAACGCCAGGAGGACGATCGACCCGGCAATCCACCATGAGGTTGGGGCATCGCCAAGCCACAGCGCGGCAATCACACAGATCGCTGCAAGAACCTTGATTGCAATAGCTTTGGCCATGGGTGAACCAGGTGCCTGTCCAGATGCGAGATGTCCGATAGCGTAGCAGCGGGGCGGGGTTGCCGGGCGAGCAGCGTCACGGACGGCAGGTCACGCTATCCGCCGCTTGAGCGCATGGGTCGACCACGCGCGAGGCAGGTCACGCAATCCGCCGCTTGAGCGCATGATGGGAATCCGGTGAATGCTTAATACCGATGCTTGACCAGGAGGTCACGTGCACAGACTCATCAAAGGAACGCTCGTTGGCGCTTGCGTGATGCTGGCCATGCTGCCTGCGGTCGCGTCGGCGGGCGGCAACGTTTCGTGCGAACTCAGCTTTCGGATGTCGGGGTGGTCGGTCTTCTACAAGGAGTCGACCGGCAGCGGGACGATCAAGTGCTCGAACGGCCAGTCGATGGCCGTGAAGTTGCAGGCCAAGGGCGGTGGGCTGACGTTCGGCAAGTCGACGATCGACGACGGCCGCGGCGAGTTTTCGGGCGTCAGTGACATCAACGAACTGATCGGTAGCTACGCATCGGCGGAAGCCCACGCCGGTGCAGTGAAATCGGCGAAGGCCCAGGTGGTCACCAAGGGTGAGGTGTCGCTCGCCTTGAGCGGCACCGGAAGCGGCTGGGACCTCGGGGTCGCCGTGGGC
>CAVVBC010000043.1:0-28797 GCA_963746325.1 uncultured Gammaproteobacteria bacterium
GCGCCTGGACGACATCACCACGGGCATCGTCAATCTCTCGAAGGCGTTCGAGAAGGAAAATCTGCTGCAGCTCTCGGTGATTCGCCTCGAGAGCCTCGAGAGTCACTGGAGGTTCTACGACCGGCAGCTCGAGAACTGGCGCAGCGAACTCGATCGTGCCACGTCGCCCTTCATCTCCGATGCGGCGGAACTCGCCAGGCGGCGCGCCGTGTGGGACGCGACCCGTGCCTCGCTTGCCACGGGCGGCGCCAATTCGGCATTGACCGACCGTGCGGACGTCATCCTCGAGCAGATCGGGCGCGCCGAGAAGGCGCTCGCCGGACCGATGGATGACCAGTTCAAGTTGCGGCGTCGCGCCAACACCGTCCAGGCGAGCATCGATGCCGGCCAGAAGGGTGTCGACGCGGCGATCGACTATTACGACCGGCGGCTCGGCATGGCCGATGCCGTCCCGGTGTGGCAGGCCTGGAACGACACCCGGTTCTCGGCGCAGGAACTGCAGGGTACCCAGGCCGGGTTGCGGCTCGAGACGTCGTTCATCGAGGAATGGGGCAAGGCGAACCAGCCACGCTTGCGCGGCTACAAGCTGGCGTCCATGGCGCTGCTGCCGCTGTTGCTGTTCCTTGCGTACCGCAATCGCAAGGTCGTGGCGACCGAGCCGGACCTGCAGGCGGCAGCGCGGGTACTGAGCCGGCCGATCTCGGCCTGGCTGCTGCTGTCGCTGGTCGGCGTCATCTTTTTCTTCCCCGATGCGCCGCTGGTGCTGCACCAGATCGCGTTGCTGCTGGCACTCATCCCCGTGCTGCGGCTGCTGCCGCAGAAGGTGTACGACGTGCTGGGGCCCTGGCCCTACGTGGGCACGGCGTTGTACCTGCTCTACCGGTTGAGCTTCCTGTTGCTCGGGCAGTCGCTGTACTACCGGCTCTATATCCTGGTGGTCGCCGTCGTCGCTGCTGGCGTGATCCTGTGGCTGCTCTACTCGTCCAGGCGTCGTCGCGAGCGCGCCGGCGTGGCGGCCGCCCCCAACCTGGCGACGGCGATCGGCTGGCTGGCCGTCATTGCGTTGCTCGTCGCAGTCGGTGCGAACGTGGCGGGCAATGTGTCGCTGGCGGAAATGCTCACCAGCGGCGTGCTCGACAGCGCCTACGTCGGCCTGGCCCTGTATGCCGGCGCCAACGTGTTGTCGTCGGTGCTGAGCATGCTGCTCGCGCGGCGCGTGATGACCCGCTTCCGCGTCATCACGCGGCACGCGGGGCCGCTGCTCGCGAGCATGACGAAGTTGATCATGGTGGCGGCGGTGATCGCCTGGATCATCGTGGTCCTCGACCAGTTCCGCATCGCCCGGCCACTGTTCGGCTTCGCCAGGACGATCTTGAGCTACCCGCTCGAGGTCGGCCAGATCTCCGTGACGCTCGGCAGCATCGCGCTGTTCGTGCTGTCGGTCTACGTCGCGTTCTGGGTGGCGCGCACGGTGCGCGTGCTGTTGCGCGACGAAGTGCTGCCAAAGATGGAGCTGCCCCGCGGCGTCGGCAACAGCATCTCGTCACTCAGCTACTACGCGCTGGTGCTGATCGGCCTGCTGGTGTCGCTGGCTGCCGCGGGCTTCGAGACCTCGCAGTTCGCCATCATCTTCGGCGCCCTGAGCGTCGGCATCGGCTTCGGCCTGCAGAACGTCGTCAACAACTTCGTCTCCGGCCTGATCCTGATGTTCGAGCGCCCGATCCAGCCGGGTGACATCGTCGAGGTCTCGGGCACCTCGGGCAAGGTGCGCTCGATCGGCATGCGTGCGACGACGCTGACGACATTTGAAGGCGCCGACGTCGTCGTGCCGAACGGAACGCTGCTGTCGGAAAAGCTCATCAACTGGACACTGAGCGACATGAACCGTCGCATCGACGTGGAAGTGGGCGTGGCCTACGGCTCGGATCCGCGCCGCGTGCTCGAGCTGCTGCGTGACGTGGCGCTGGGCACGCCGGGCATCACGCCCGAGCCCGCGCCGGCCATCGTCCTCAAGGGCTTCGGCCCGAGTTCGCTCGACTTCGGCATCCGCGCGTGGACCAACGACTTCGGCGACTGGGTCACGATCCGCACCGAAATGACCGCGCGCGTGTACGAAGCCTTTGCCAGGGAAGGCATCGAGATCCCGTTCCCGCAGCAGGCCGTGCACCTGCGCAGCGTCGCGCCCGGAGCGGGACAGCAGCTGGCCAGTGCGGCGCCCAAGGAGAAGGACGCGCCGCGTCCGGCCTGATGCTGATCGAAGCCGGCCTGCTGCGCGACGGCGTCAACATCGCCGCATCGATCGCGGGCGGAGTGGCGCTCGCGTTCGCCGTCTTGCGCGCGCCCTGGACGGCGTGGCTGGCCGATGGCGAGCGGCAATGGGTCTGGTTCAGCTCGATGGCGCTGCTGCTGGTCGTCTGGGCGATGAAGGCCGGGCTCACTCCCGGCCTCTCGGTGCGGTTCCTGCTCGTGACCGCGCTCACGCTGATGCACGGCTGGCACCTGGCCGTGGTCGCCGGTGCGCTGGTGCTGGCCGTGCTCTCGTGGCTGGGCCTGGCAGAGTGGTCGCTCTACGGCACGAACCTGCTGTGCATGGCCGTCGTGCCGGCGCTGTTCACGGCGTGGTTTCACGAACAGGTCCACGCGCGGCTGCCGCACAATTACTTCGTCTACTTCTTCATCACGACGTTCCTGGGCGCGGCGCTGGCCTTCAACCTGGCGGGCCTGCTGCGCGTCGGCCTGATCGCAGCGAGCGGGACACTTGCCGCCACGCACGCGGGCCCCGAGTATTTCGCGATCCTGCCGCTGATGAGCTTCGGCGAAGCGGTGGTCAACGGCATGATCATCGGCATGGCCGTCGTCTACTGCCCGCGCTGGGTCATGAGTTTCGACGACCGGCTGTACCTGGCGAAGGGCCGGTGACGCGAACTAGCGGCGCAGCACGCCGATCGTCTCGAGTGCCGCCAGGTATTCGGCGACGTGCTCGAGCGGAACCGGCCCGAACTCCGCGGCGAGCGCATCGCGGATCGCTTGCACCGAGCGCTTGCCGTCGACGAAGTTGAGTGCCTCGAGCGCGTACGACCCGCCGTCCGCGCGCAGACCTGTGAAGTTCGGCAACGCCAGCGCGTCGGCCTTGCTCTTGCCCAGGTGGTCCACCAGGATAGTCGTAGCCGAAGACGCTCATCGGCCCTTTCGGGTTTTCATTGCGCGTGTAGACGATGGCCGCCGTACCCCGTGAATCCGGCGCGACGCCGCCATCGCCGTAAAGACGCGACAGTTCCTCGATCTGTCGTGCAGCCGCATCGCGCTGCGCCGGAGTCAGCGTCGCGAATCGCCCGACCGAATCCACCAGCTCGCGTTCATACGCCCAGTGAAAGCGCTGCAGCACCGCCGCCTCGTCGCTGCCCAGCGTGGCGCCGCGACCCAGCATCCGCGCCGTACGCACCAGGCGCTGCTGGTTCACGACGCCGAGCAGGTCGTCGGTGTCGGCGCCGGCCAGGTTGGCCAGGTACCAGCCCGTGCTGGCGCCGATGAACCCGGCGCGTTCGAGCTTGGTCGGATCGATATTGGCCGGCAGGTCGCGGTCGGTGTGGATGTAGCGGTCGGGCCAGTCATTGAGATAGACCGAGGGAATCCTGAACGATCCTCCGGTCAGCACGATGTGATCGCTGCCGGCGGTGAATTCGTCCGCGTAGGCAAGCAGCGCTTCCTTGCCGCCACCCGCTGCAACGAGCGGGTAAGTCGCCGCGGCGCCGCTGGCGTACGCGAGCGTCTGCTCATTGACGAAGCCGGCAATGGCTTCCGCGACGTCATTGACGAACGTCGGGAGACTCGCCGGCGAACGCGTCACCCGGAACACGGCCTTGGTTTCAGGTCCGCCGCCCACCATGTCCATGTGGATCGCCGCGACGAAGCGCGCCGCCAGGTCCGGTCGCGCGTTCAGCAGGATCGTGGTGCCTTCGATCTCCGGCGGCCACACGAAACGCAGGCTGCGTGCAGGCCGCGGCAGCGTTCCCTCGCGGATCAGCTTCGCGAACGTCCGCGCCACCTCCAGGATCGTCGCGCAACCACTCGCGTTGTCGTTCGCTCCTGGTCGCGGATGATCGAGGTGGCAGGAGAACACGATCTCCTGCGCCGCGAGCGCGGGATCACCGCCGCGAATGCGGGCGGACACGATGTCGTACGAGCCGACGTGCCGGCCGGCATCGACCCTGGCCTGCAACCGGACGGTCTGGCCCGCGGCGAGCCGTTGCTGCCACGCGCGCGCCTGGCTCGGCCGGACCATGAATGCGAAGACCGGCTCTGGCGCAAAGCTGTCGAGGTGGCCCCAGCGCAGGAGGTCGGCATTCTCGCCCCACCACGCCGTGCGCTGGTTCTGCGCGTAGCTGACGATGCCCGCCGCCCCCTGCTGGTTCACGGCCAGCGCCTGGACAGTTCCGGCTGCGACGAGACGAGCACCAGCTTGCCGCGCACGTCCTTGCCGCGGTAATCGGCATCCGTAGTACCGGCACCGACGTCGACGAGATCCGCCGTCACGTCCGCGCTTTCGCTGTCCTGGGCGAGGGAGAGCGGCGTCGACTCCCAGTCCGCAATCCTCGCGGCACGGACCCAGCCCGTTGCGCCCTGCTCGAGTTCCCACAGTTCCGCCGACTTCACGTCCCAGGACGGCCGCGACTTCTGCGTGCCGAACATCGTCTTGCCGTCCGCGGGAAACTGCAGGATCTCGACGTCGTCGAGTCCGTAACTGCGCAGCTGGGCGGCGACGTGTTCCGCGGCAGCCCGAAACCCTCGCGAGGCACGCATGCGGTGCGACTGCGAGATGACCTCGAGATTGCGCTTGGCGCTCTCGCCGGAAAGCTCGTGCGCGAGCGCGGCGACGACGGCGGCGTCGAGCAGGGGCGGCGATTCACCGGCATTCGCCCCGAACGCCAGGCAGCAGGCAACCAAGCAGGATTCGTCGCACGGCGGGCTCCGGCACAGTGGCAAGTGCGACGACTATAGAGCAGGCGAGATCCGGCGGCTTCGGCTCCGGAAGCGGTGCGCTAGAATGCGGACGTCGACTCTCCCGCAACCGATCACTGCCATGCCCACCTACGATTACCACTGCCCAGCCAACGGCCGCATCGTCGAAGTCAGCCACAAGATGGCCGACACGGTGACCACCTGGAGCGAGCTGTGCCGCCTGGCCGGCCTGCCGCTGGATGGCACCTCCGGCAAGGCCAAGGTGGAGAAGCTGATGAGCGCAAGCGGCGTCGTGCACGCCGGATCGCTCGGCAGCGGCTACGAAAGGCCCTGTGACACGGGCCCGTGCGGTGGCGGTGGTTGCGGAGGCGGCGGCTGCGCTTTCTGACCAGCCGCGGCAAGCCTGGCCGCTAGTCGGTGTCAGCCGGCAGGTCGAACACGATCACCTCGGCCGCTTCGCCACCGCTGAGCCGCACATCCGGTTCGTCAGTCAACTTCAGGGCATCGCCGGCCTCGAGCACGTTGCCGTTGGCAACGATGCGACCGCGGGCGACGTGAACGTAGATCAGGCGTCCGGCGGCAACCTGCGAGCTGGCCTTGCTCGGGTCCGTCGAACAGGCCGGCGTACACCTGCACGTCCTGGTGGATGTGGACGGAACCCTGCGCCCCGCCGGGCGAGGCAATCAGGCGTAAACGGCCGCGCTTTTCGTCCTCGCTGAAGCGCTTTTCCTCGTAGCCGGCAGGGATGCCGACGACGTTCGGCAGGATCCAGATCTGCAGGAAGTGCACCGGTTGCTGCTGCGACCCGTTGAACTCGCTGTGCTGCACGCCGCTGCCCGCGCTCATGCGCTGCACGTCGCCGGGACGGATCGTCGAACTCGTGCCGGTCGAGTCCTTGTGCGCCAGCTCGCCCTCGAGCACGTAGCTGATGATCTCCATGTCGCGGTGGCCGTGGGTGCCGAAACCCGCGCCCGGCACGACCCGGTCTTCGTTGATCACGCGCAGCGGCCCGAAGTGCACGTGCCGCGGATCGTGATAGTCCGCGAACGAAAACGAGTGATAGGACTTGAGCCAGCCGTGGTCGGCAAAGCCCCGCTCCTGGCTGCGTCGGATCTCGGCCATGGCCACCTCCTGTGAATGACTGCATATTGCCCTAGAATGCCCGTCCTTCCTCCCCTTCCCGGCCGGCCTGCCCTTCCTCCCTTGTCCACCCCTCCCCGCATCGGCTTCGTCTCCCTCGGCTGCCCCAAGGCACTGGTGGACTCCGAACGCATCCTCACGCGCCTGCGCGCCGAGGGCTATGACGTCGTCGGCACCTACGAGGACGCGAATCTCGTCGTCGTCAACACGTGCGGCTTCATCGACGACGCGGTGCACGAATCGCTCGACGCGATCGGCGAGGCGCTGGCGCGCAACGGCAAGGTGATCGTGACCGGTTGTCTCGGCGCGCGCCCGGAGACGATCACCGATCGCCACCCGACGGTGCTCAAGGTGACGGGTGCGCACGCGTACGAAGAAGTCGTGCAGGCGGTGCACGAGCAGTTGCCGCCGCTGCACGACCCGTTCGTGGACCTCGTGCCGCCGCAGGGCATCCGGCTCACGCCGCGGCACTACGCGTACCTCAAGATTTCCGAAGGCTGCAATCACCGCTGCACGTTCTGCATCATCCCCTCGATGCGCGGCGACCTCGCCAGCCGCCCGATCGGCGACGTGATGCTCGAAGCCGAGCGTCTCGTGAAGGCCGGCGTGAAGGAACTGCTGGTGATCTCGCAGGACACGAGCGCCTACGGCGCCGACCTCAAGTACGCCACGGGCTTCTGGGGCGGCAAGCCGGTGAAGGCCAAGTTCGTCGACCTCGCGCGCTCGCTCGGGCTCGCTCGGCGCATGGGTGCGCATGCACTACGTGTATCCGTACCCGCACGTCGACGACGTGATCCCGCTGATGGCCGACGGCAAGATCCTGCCGTACCTCGACATCCCGTTCCAGCACGGCAGTCCGCGCGTGCTGAAGCTGATGAAGCGCCCCGCGCATGCCGAGAACACGCTCGAGCGCATCCAGCGCTGGCGCGAGGTGTGTCCCGACATCACGCTGCGCAGCACGTTCATCGTGGGCTTCCCCGGCGAGACCGAAGCGGACTTCAAGCTGCTGCTCGACTGGTTGCGTGAAGCACGGCTCGATCGTGTCGGCTGCTTCAAGTATTCGCCGGTCGACGGTGCTGCGGCCAATGCGCTGCCCGATCCGGTGGCCGAGGAAGTGAAGGAAGAACGGCTCGCGCGCTTCATGGAAGTGGCTGCGGCGATCAGCGCGGAAAAGCTCGCGGCGAAGGTCGGGCAGCGCATGCGCGTCCTCGTCGATCACGTCGACCCGGACGCAGGCGCCATCGCGAGATCCGCCGCCGACGCGCCGGAGATCGACGGTGTCGTTCGCATCGCCCGGCCTGGCAAGAAGCTCCGCTCCGGCGACTGGGCGGACGTTCAGGTCACGGGCGCCGACGCCTACGACCTGCAGGCGAAGATCTCGCGCACCTGACACTCCTGGAACGCACCCGCATGACACATCGATCGGTCTTCGCCGTCGTGGCCACCCTGGCCACGGCACTTCTCTCGCCTTTCGCTGCGTTCGCACAGCAACCCGCGCCGGCGGCGACGGTTGCACCGATCTCGGCCGTCACCAATCCGCTGGCCGAAGCCATCCGCGAGCGCATCGATCACTTGCGCTACGAGAAGCAGCAGGACGTTCGAGGCGCGCGCATCGTCGTCGACGAGCTGGTCGCAAAGTACTACGAAGCGCAGCAGTTCCAACCGGCCTGGCAGGACGCGGCGAAGCTCGACCAACTCGTCGCGAGCATCGATGACCTGCGCAACGACGGCCTCGACCCCAACGACTACCACCTCGAGGCATTGCAGTCGTACCGGCTCGACGTGCGCATGAAGTCGCCGCTCACCCTGCAGGATCGCGCCAACCTCGAACTGCTCGCGACCGACGCCTTCATGCTCGGGCTCTACCACGTCTACCTGGGCAAGGTGGATCCGGTAAAGCTGAGCTCGCAGTGGAATTTCTCGCAGCGCCCGACGCCATCGTTCGAGGAAGGGCTGCAGCGCTTTTCGGCGCGTCTCGCCGCCGGCGAGATCCGCGAAGCCTTCGACGGCGCCCGACCTGCGCACGTCTGGTACCAGCGAGGCCGGGACCGCCTGAAGGATTACCGCGCGATCGCCGCAGCGGGCGGCTGGCCAGTCATTGCGGATGGCCCGACGCTGAAGCCCGGCATGAGCGACGCGCGCGTACCGGTGCTGCGCAAGCGGCTCGAGATCACGAAGGACCTGCCGCCGTCCGCAGGCACCGTTGCCACGGCCGACCCTGACCTCTACGACGCGACGCTGGAACAGGGAGTCAAGGCGTTCCAGGAACGCCACGGCCTGGCGGCGGATGGCGCCATCGGGCCCGGAACGCGCGTGGCGATGAATGTGCCGGTGGCGGAAAGGATCGACCAGATCCGCATCAACCTGGAGCGCGGCCGCTGGACATTGCACGAGATCAAGGGCGAGTTCGTGCTGGTCGACGTCGCGGGTTTCTACGTCAGCTACTTCCGCAACGACGAACCGATCTGGACGTCGCGGGTCGTCGTGGGCAAGGACCAGCGCGAGACGCCGATATTCCGCTCGAAAATCACCTACGTGGTTTTCAACCCCACCTGGACCATCCCGCCGGGCATCCTGGTCAAGGACAAGCTGCCGGTCCTGAAGCGCAATCCGGGCGCCTTGAAAGCGATGAACATCCGCGTGCTCGACGGCAGCGGGCGCGAGGTCAACCCGCATTCGGTCAACTGGAACCAGTACGGGCCGTCGCGATTGCCGCCGTTCCAGTTCGTGCAGGATCCGGGGCCGAACAACGCGCTCGGCCTGGTCAAGGTCATGTTCCCGAATCCCTACCTGGTGTACCTGCACGATTCGCCAGCGAAGTCCCTGTACGAGCAGGACCAGCGCACGTTCAGCTCAGGCTGCATTCGCGTGCAGAAGCCGTTCGAGCTGGCGGAGCTCGTGCTCAACGATCCGCAGTGGAACCCGCAGAGCATCGACGCGGTGATCGCGACGAAGCAGACCCGGACGGTCAACCTGAAGACGCCCGTGCCGGTGCTGATCCTGTACTGGACCGCGCAGCCGCGGCCGGATGGCCAGGTGACATTCCGTAACGATGTCTACGGGCGCGATCCACCTACGCTTGCGGCATTGAACAGCGACTTCCGCGTGCCCGTGCTATCGCCCTGAGCGGCGGTCGCATTCAGTATCTGCCCGCCAGAGACCGAGCGACTCGACGGCACGCACGTGCCGAAGGTCGTACGCAGTAAAAAGAAGGCCGGCGAACCTTGCGGTAGCCGGCCAAATTTTCACGCAGGAGGAAAAACGTACAGGGCATAGGTTGCTCCTGGTGCAGATTTCCGGCTTCCGGGATCTCCGCCGCTCCATAGGTGAAAATTACTAGGCCCGATGGACGGCGCGGTGGGGAAGCACGATCATCGCGCATGCTCGCCTTGCGCTACCACGCGATCGGCAACCTCGATGGACTGGGTCTCGAGGACATACCCGTGCCTGTGCCCGCAGTGGGCGAAGTCCTGGTACGCGTTCACGCCGCGAGCCTGAACCCCGTCGACTGGAAGATCGCAACCGGTCGATTTCGCCTCCTGGTGCGTGGCGGTGTGCCCCGGACGATGGGTTCAGATTTCGCCGGCGAAGTGGCTGCGATCGGTGCCGGCGTCACTGCGCTGGCACCGGGCGATCGAGTGTTCGGCTTCATCGATCCCTTCACTCGCACCGGCGGGACGTTTGCCGAGTTCGCCACGGTTCCGGTCAAGTTCGCGCACCGCTTGCCGGCGAACCTGGGATATCGCGATGCTGCTGCGGTGGCCTGCGTTGGCGCCACGGCGGTCACCTTGTGCAATCTCGGTCACGTCGGTCCGGGCAGCAATGTCCTGGTGAACGGTGCCACCGGCGGTGTCGGGCACCTGGCGGTGCAGGTCGCGAGTGCGCGGGGCGCGAGCGTCACCGCAGCGGCGAGCGCGGCCCGCCACGACTTCGTCCGTTCACTCGGTGCGCGTGCGTGCATCGACTACCGCACCGAGCCGATGCAACGGTGGCCAGGTGGCTTCGACGCCGTGCTCGATTGCGTGCCGAACATTCCACGGTCCGTGCAGCCTCGCCTGTTGGTGCAGGGAGGCCACTACGTCACGACGGTGCCCGGCGCGGCTACGTTCCTGATCGATCCGCTCACCAATCTTTTCGGCGACGTGCGACGGCACGGCATCATGCTCAAGCCCGACGCCGTCGTGATGAATGAAGTGCTGGGTTACGTTGCGCAGGGCCGGCTGCACTGCGCGATCGAACGCGAGTTTCCGTTGCAGCAAGCGCGCGAGGCGATCGAACGCTCACGCTCGGGACGGGTGCAGGGCAAGATCGTGCTCGTCACCTGCCAGTAAAATGGGGACGCTCACCTATTTTGCTGTTTCGCAAAATAGGTGAGCGTCCCCTATTTCCCGGGCCGTCAGTGGTGATGGCCGCCGGCACCGTGCACGTGGCCGTGCTCGAGTTCTTCCTGCGTCGCTTCGCGCACTTCGGTGATCTCGACTTCGAAGTTCAGGTGCTCGCCAGCGAGCGGATGGTTGCCGTCGATCGTCACCATGTCGCCCTGGATGCCGGTGACCGTCACCATGCGCGCGTGCCCGTCGGAGGTCTGTGCCTGGAACTGCATGCCGGGCTTCAGGTTCGAGACGTTGCCGAACGAACGCTTCGGCACGCGCTGGATCAGGTCGGCGTCGCGTTCGCCGTAGCCGTCGACCGGCGCAATCTTCACGCTGAGCTTCGTGCCCGCCGCCTTGCCTTCGAGCTCGCGTTCGAGTCCCGCAATCAGGTTGCCATGGCCGTGGATGTACGCCAGCGGCTCGCCGCCCGACGAACTGTCGATCACCTTGCCGGCGTCGTTGGTGAGGGTGTAATTGATCGACACGACTTTGTCCGCTGCCACGACCATGAATCGACTCCGAAGTTGATTGAAGGGGAAGAAAAGGAAAGCGAGATCAGATCGGCTGCGCGTCCTTGAGCTTGAGCCAGCCGCGCGCGACCCGATAGATGACCCAGACACCGATGATGAAGATGCCGATCGGGAACGTGACGAAACCGATCAGCACGAAGAACAGTGGCAGCGACAGCAGGAACACGACCGTGACCCACAGCGCCGCAAACCAGAACGTGCGCAGCTGCCAGGAGAAGTGCGATTCCAGGTGGGTGCCGCGGGCGTCGCTGCGGCGGATGTAGTTCATCACCACGGCGACGATCGACGGCAGGCCGAACACGAAGGCCGTGGCGATGAACGCCGAGCCGAACATGCCGATCAGCGCGCTCGCCGCATGCAGCGCATACATCCAGTGGGTGTAGCTGACGAGCGAGTCGTCGGCGGATTTCAGCGACGAAGCCGGTGAATTCATTGTTCTTGCGTCCTGGGTTGCCAGATTCACGGGGTTGCTATCCTACTGTGTCCCGCCGCCCGGCGGGGGTACGCCCTGTCGCATCGCGGCCTCCCAATGGCGCTTCGGCACGTGGGTTCGCAATCGCCTGGCCACCAGGTCGAGCACTTCCGCATCGATGCCGTGCCCGAGGAACGGAATGACGTCCGCGACGACGTCGGCACCCAGCGCCACGAGGTGCTTGGCACCTTCGACCGTGAAGCCGTAATGGATGACTGCGTCGGCCTTGCCGTGAATCAGGAACAGCGTCGTGCCACCCGGGTTCGTCGTCGGCAACTGGGCATAGCGTCCGGCGAGCGCCACCACTCGCCCGGCGAGGACGTCGTCGCCGGTCTCGACAGTCGCTTCCAGGACCATGATCGCCCCCTGCGAAAAGCCCACCAGCACGGTGGCTTCCGGACCGAGACCGGTGTCGCGCTGCCATTGCCGGATGGCCGCTACGAACACTGGCATCTCGGCCGCGACCCGCTCGATCCGCTTGGCGTCGTCGATGCCGTCGACCGAGAACCACTGCCAGCCGAAGCCGAAGTTCGTCGGGTGCGGGGCACGCAGGCTCACCACCAGGGACTCGGGGTACTCCGCCGCGAGCCTTTCACCCACCGGCCGCAAGTCCTCTTCGTTGGCGCCCAGGCCATGAAACAGCAGCACGAGCTGCCGCGCCGGACCGCTCGGTTGCTGGATGACCAGGGCTTCCTGAGTCATGCGCCCAGCTGCTTGAAGTAGTACACGGTCGGGAAGAGTTTGCCGTCCGGTGACGTCGCGAAGTCCGGGATTTCCCCGGCCCGGCTCCAGCCGAGGTGACGATAGACGTTCTCCGCGTGCGATCCGAGCAGCGTGTCCAGTACCAGCAGCGATCGTTGCCGGCTGCGCGCTTCGGCTTCGACGGCCTGCATCAGCAGTGTCGAGATGCCCCGGCCACGTGCCGTGCTGTGCACGAACAGCTTCTGCACTTCGGCGCGGTGCCGCCCGTTTTCCTTCGGGCACAACGCCAACTGCACGGAGTCCGACCACCTGCCCGTGCGCTTCGGCCACCCAGAGCAGCAGGTCGTCGCCGGCACTCATGGCGGCGAAAATATCCTGCCAGTAGCGATCGGCGGTTGCACGTGCGACCGGAGCCAGGAAGCCGACCGATGCACCGGAGTGGACGGCATCGATCAGCAGACGCCCAAGCGGTTCGATCAGCGACACCTCGCCGACCGAGACGCGCCGCACGACCAGGTCCGCGGCTGCCTGGGCTGACCGGCGAGCCGCTGCAGCACCGGATACCGATTTGCAGCCCGCGGGCTTGAATACACGCACCGACGAAGCGGGGTTCGCTCCGAGTTTTGCAGCCGGCCGGCGAGGTCGGGGCTGCAACTCGCCCCCGCAATTCGGGCACGTGCCCTGCAGCTGCCGCTCGGCGCAGGTCGCGCAAAACGTGCACTCGAACGTGCAAATCCGGGCGAGCGGCGAATCCGGCGGCAGGTCGACGTCGCAGCACTCGCAGGAGGGGCGCATATCGAGCATGTCCCTGTGTACCGTGGTGTCGAAACGATACGGCAAGCCTAGCATCGATCGCTTTAGACTCGGTCTTGAGTGAAAACGACAGAATTCGGACCGGGTCTGATCGGGGTTTTCCCCGTCCGTAACCTCACGGATGTGTTGCTTTTGGACTACGTCCTAAGCTTCCCAAGCGATTTTCGAAGGTCAGGACTGCGGTCCGCCAGAACCCCCTAACGGAGATACAGAAATGAAGCTCCAACAAGTTCGCCCTGCTGGCGGTCGCCGCCGGTTGCACCCTTGCCAGCCAGGGCGTCTATGCCCAGGCCATGGAAGTCGTGACGGTCGAAGCCGTTCGCGAGATCGTCGTCGGCAAGTCGCCGATCGGCGCACCGATCAAGGAACTGACCATTCGTTCACGCGTCAGCTACGCGGACCTCGACCTGACCACGGCCGCCGGCGCCGCGACGCTCGAAAAGCGCGTCAAGGACACCGCCGCTTCGTCGTGCAAGGAAATCAAGGTCGACGTGCCCGTCGAGGGCTGGACGATCGATCGCTGCGTTCGCGAAGCGACCACCGACGCGATGGTGCAGGTGAACAAGGCCATCGCCGACGCGAAGGCCGCGAAGAAGTAATCGAGTCCCAGCTTGCAGGCAGCGCAGGCGGGTGACCTCGCGGTCACTCGCTTTTTTTGGCTACGCGAGCTGCTGCGCCACCTCGCCGGCAGCACGCTCACCCGATTCGATCGCCCCTTCCATGCCGCGCGCAGTCACCGAGGTGTGCTCGCCGCAGAAATGCACGCGGCCCCGCGGCTGGAACATCGCGGGCAGGAACTTCGTGACCGTGCCGGGATTGAAATAGGCCCACGCGCCGCCCGCGAACGGGTCGTGCTCCCACGAATGCTGGCCGATGACCTGCAGCGCGCCCTTCGCCGCAGGTCGCATCTGCTCGATCTGCGCCACGACGTAGCGCGCAGCGCCTTCCTTGCCGAGCCGGTCGAGGTGCCGCGCACCCGGCCCGAACGCGGAGACGAGCAGGCTCGACACCTGGTCGTCCTTCGCTTCGTGGTAGATCGCGGAGACGCGGCCGATCGAATCGGTCCACATCGAGGGCTCGAGGTCGTCGTCCTCCCAGAACGGACGTGAGACCTGCAGCGCGACCTGGTGGATCGGCTGGTACGGCAGCGACTTCACGGCCCGCTCCTGCATGCCTTCGAGGTCCGGCCGCAGGTCGATGCGCCGCAGCGTCGTGAACGGCACGGCGCACACGACGGCACGCGCCGTGTATCGGGTGCCGTCGGCGGTGCGGACCGTGACGCCGGTCGCGGTCGATTCGATGGCCTTGACGGTCTGGTTCAGACGCACCGGCTGCTGCAGTTGCGCGGCCATCGCGAGCGGAATGTTCTGGTTGCCGCCCCTGGCCTGCAGCATCACCGGCTTGACCGATTTCTGCGCGGCCGTGAATGCCGACACGTACGCCATCATCAGCGCGGAGATGTCCTTCGCGTTCAGTCCGTAGGTTGGAATCGTGTCGTAGGCGAGTGCGATCATCGGATCGGTCGCGCCTTGCTTGCGCAGGAAGTCGCGCATCGAAACGTCGAATGGCGCGTTCCGGGCGTCGTACCAGCCTGTCGGTCGACGTGAGCGGATTCTCCTGGCTCGTGACCAGCGGCACGTACTGCCACGGCATCATTTCACGCAGCGCGGGCGGGAACGGGTTGCGGGGCGAGTCGGCCCATTCCGACCGACTCATCGGCTTGCCGTCGAGCACCAGCGTGAACTTCGAGTGCTTCGACAGTCGTGGCACCTGGTCTTCGAGCGGCACGGCGACGCGCGTCGCAACGTCCATCAGCCGGCGATAGTCGCCGTAGATGATGTTGCCGCCGGCCTCAGGGACGCCCTGGACGTTGCCGAACGTGAGGACGCGGCCACCGACACGGTCCCGGCCTTCGAGCACCAGCACCTTGAAGCCCTTCTGCTCGAGCGCCCAGGCCGCCTGCAGCCCGGAAAGGCCGGCGCCGATCACGATGACATCCGCCGTGTCTTCGGCAGCCCAGGCTCGACGCCCCGCCAACAGGGTGGCCCCCGTCAGCACGCCCGAGTGCAGCAGGAATTCGCGACGGGAAAGAGTCATCGGCAGCACACCTCCGCAAGCGCAGCCGGCGGTCCGGCTCCTGGGTACGACCGGCTATTTGACGGTGACTGCGGCGCAAACGGTACGCGTATTTCTACGGGCGGGGGAGTTACGGACGGCTGGCGAGACTGCGCGTCCGGGTTTGCACGGCAAGGGCGTCGTTCAGCGGCGCTCCATCTCGACGATCACCGTGCGTCCGGTCAGGACCGCGAAGGAATTCATCCGCGCGAGGTGCTCCCGGTTTTCCGCGTGTATCGCGGGGGTCTTGCGGCGGGCATGCATCGCGACGATCGCTGAACCGAGCTTTACCAGCGGCCACAGCACCAGCAACGCCGCCGAACCGGACTTGACGCGATCGGTGGAGCAGCTCGTTCACACGGAAGCCGGCCTTCTCGGCCATGTACGAGATGTAGTAGACGGACACCGGATGGATGTGGCCGCCGACGTGCTGCGGATCGTATCCATGGATCGGCAGCGCTCCGAACAATTCGGGAAAGCCGGCCAACAACGTGCGCACACGCGACGTCAGGCTCAGCACGTTCGGCGTCGTCAGCACGAAGTGGCCACCCGGCCGCAATACTCGATGCACCTCGCGGAAGAACAGGAACTGGTCTTCGAGGTGCTCGAGCACCTCGACTGAGTACGCGAGATCGACGCTCTGGTCAGGGAGCGGAAGGCCACCGTGCAGGTTGATGGCATGGCACGGGACTTCCGGCACTCGAAAGTTGTCCGGAAACAGGTCGCAGGCCTCGAGCCTTGCCGCGTATCCCTTGCTCTCGATCAGGTCGAGGACGCGCCGCGCGAGGTAGCCTTCGCCGGCGCCGATGTCGAGTACGCGACCCGCCTGCGCCAGGTGCGTCTCGAGCAGCGCGAGCACCTTCGCATTGGTCTTTGGCAGCGAGTATGAAACCGGCGCGCCGACGAGGGCGGCAACTGCAGTCGTCATGGCTTACTCGTTTGCCGCATCACCGCATGTTCGTCGGCGTTGCCCGGCTTCGCGAATTCGGTGCCCGCAAGAATGGCGTCGAGACGGGCCTGCTGTTCGCGTCGCGCGGGTGACGAACGCAGCGTCACGGGTTTGCCTGCGCTCCCATCGACACCGACGTGTTGCACGACCAGCTTGCCCGCCGTCTGTTCGACGACGAGCGTCTCGCCCGCGGCGACGTCGAACGAACGGGTTTCGAACGGAACGATATCGACGTCGAGCCGGGCGGCCTGCCCCCGCAGTTGCCAGGTGTACCTTCTGCCGCGAGGAGTTCGTTCGTAGCTCGCCTGCAGGACGCCGGCACCGATTCTCGACGTGAACTCGACGTTGCCGAACGACTGCGGCAGCCGCGGCGCCAGGCGAATCGAACCCTGCGCGAGGTCGGGCTGGATGCCGAGAAACCCCTGGTACCACACGCGCAGCTGCTCGGCGTTCGACCAGCCCTGCAGGTAGGTTCCCGTCAGCCGCGGCGCGGACTCGCCGGGGTGCGGATAAGCATCGAGGTTCTCGGGCAGTCCGCCCACGACACCGCGATCGAGCGCAATCTCGTTCGTGCTCGTGAACAGCCGCCAGGCCAGGTCGACCTGCCCCAGTTCGATCATGCGTTGCATCGCGATGCCGTTGAGCCACGGCCAGACCGCGCCGTTATGGTAGGCCGCATCCTTGTGATAGTGCCCGGGCGCCACGTGGTACGGGTGAAAGTCCGGATCGCCCTGGTCCAGCGTCGCCACGCCCCACGGATACACCAGCGCGGTCCAGGCCTGTCGGGTCGCACGCGCAGCATCTTCCGGCCGGTCCAGCAGCTGCAGGCTGAACAGTGCGTTTGGTCGAACTTGTTCGTTCGGCACGTCACGCGCATCGAGATGATCAGCGATGCGGCCCGACGCCGGATCGACGAAGTCGTGCGCGAAGCGGCTGCGCACGCGTTCGGCGGCGGCTGACCAGCGCGTTGCAGATTCGTGGTCGCCGAGCATCGATGCGAACTCCGCGCCGGCCCGCAGCTGCTCGTACCACAGCGCCTGGATGTCGTTGGCCCGGGTGCTGCGCGGCGAATACGAAACCTTGTCGGGCTCACGGCGCGCATCCATCCAGGTCTCGTTGTCCGCGTGCACCAGGTAGCCCGCGGCGTCGATGAAGTTCGCGAGCGCGCCCTCGATGCTCGCCTGCACGTTCGGGAACAGCTCGGCCACGATCGAGCGATCGCCCGTATAGCGCACGTAGTCGCGCAAGGCGATGACCCAGCGCGGCGTGCCGTCGGTCGTGTGGTAATCGATGCTGCCGGGTTTGACGATGTTCGGCAGGCGTCCGTAGAAACGGGATCCGCGATCGAGGTCCTGGAACTGCGCGAATGACGTCAGGATGGCGCGGGCCTCCTCGAAATGGCCCGTGACGAGCGTGGCGCCGGGCAGCGAGATGAAGCTGTCGCGACCCCAGTATTCGTTGAACCACGGCAGTCCCGCGTAGATGCCGTCGCCACGCTGGCGGGTGACCAGCGAATCGGTCGTCAGCTGCAACCAGTGCAGCGCTGCGTTCAGCCGCGGATCGTCGCTCCAGAGGAAATGATCGCCACCGATGACGCCTTCGAGCCGGGCGCGTCGCGCTGCTTGCCACGCCGCGGCTGCGGTCGTGGATTCGTCGAGGAGCTCGGCGGGCGGCGTCAGGCGAGGGACCGACGGCGATCAGGAAGCGATCCCCTGCGCGACCCACGACGATGCTGTCGGAGACGCTCGGCGTGCCTTCCTGCGTGGCCGTGTACTCGTCGATGCCCGACTCGCTGCGCACGGCCCGGACGGTGTCGCCCGTCAGTTTCAGTGTCACGTCGCCCCGGGCGCCGCTGACTTCGACCTCGACCAGGTCCTGTGCGTCGAACAGTCGCAACGTCTCGGTGATTCCCTGCGGGTACGTGCGAATCAATGCATCCGGGCGCACGACCACCGTGGCCGCCTGCGGATCGAGCAGCGCCCCGTCGACGAACACCTGGTAGTCGCTGAAGATGCGTCGACCCGCAATGTTGAAGCCACGAAAATGCGCGTGTTCGGGGTGGTCGTTGCGGTGCGTCTGCGTGTAGTAGAACGCGGACCGCTTGTTGGTGAAGGAGACGGCGCGGTTCTGTTGCGCACTGACGGGGATCGCCAGCGAGTCGAGCGGGACTGCACGTGCAGCAGGTGGTGACGCAGCCTGCGCGGCCGCGGCCTGACCTGCGACCAGCAGCAGCAGCCGGCCAGCCAGGCAGACCCGGGCCGCGGCGACGGCTTTCATTCCGTGGTGATGCATGTGGTCAATTCCGTTGGTGCTCAGCGTCTGTCGCGGACGACTCGCGGGTCGCGCGAGTATCCAGTCACGGAACAGCGCCGCGGGTGAAGCAGGATCGAGGCCGTGGGCATGGGTGAGGTAGACGTTGTCGCGCGCCTTGAGCCGCACGTCGAACAAGCGGCTTCAACCGCCGGGTCCGCAGCAACTCGTCGGCGTAGCTGCTGCGCGCCAGCGCGACGCCGTGACCCAGGACTGCCATGTCGAGTGCGAGTCGCATCGAATCGAACTCGATGCCGCGTCCGGCGCGCGCCGGGTTCGACGCCCGCGGCGGCAAACCAGTGCGTCCAACCCTGGGCGAACCCGATCGTACGCAACAGTGCGTGGTGACGCAGGTCCGCAGGATGGCGGATGCGGGGAGCGCTGGCGGCCAGCTCCGGGCTGCAGACCGGAAAGATCTCGTCCTGGGTCAGCCGGTGGCACGCCATGCCGCGAACCGGTGACAGCGCGAGCCGGATGTCGAGATCGACGCTCGCATCCAGCGGTTCGCCCGCCCAGACGGTTGCGACGAGGCGGATCGGAATGTCGGGGTGCGCCTGTCGCAAACGCCGCGCAGGTTGCCGAGCAGCCACTGCCGCGCGAAACCGAGCGCGACCGGATGACCAGCCGGTCCCGGCGCCGGCTGCCGAACAGTTCGGCCAGCGCGCCGTCGAGTCGTTCGAACGATTCGCGGCAGGCGGGCACGAGGGTCTCTCCGGCACGCGTCAACCGCAGACCGCGTGCGTGACGCAGGAAGAGCTGCTCGCCGAGGCGATGCTCGAGCAGGCGCACCTGCTGGCTGACCGCCGCCGGCGTCACGTTCAGCTCGGACGCGGCCGCCGAGAAGCTCAGGTGCCGCGCCGCCACTTCGAACGCGCGCAACCAGTTCACGGGAGTTCGGGACGTCTGCATGCAACAGACCTTATAGAAAAACTATGGTCTTGTCCCGTGAAGTGATTGCTTGTGGGCTGCAGAGGCCGCTGCCTACGCTTTGCGGCACATTCGCAGGGATCTCCGATCATGCAAGTCCACCCAGTTCCAGCCCGTCGTCGATGAGCCGTCGATGTCGGACCTCGCGCCGATGCGCACCGCGCACGCGATCGTCCGCGTCGAACACGACGGCGCGAGGCGTGACGGTCGACTGGAGCGACGGACGCAGCTCCCGGTTCCCTGCCCTCTGGTTGCGTGACAACTGCCCGTGCGCCGAGTGCCGGCATCCGCAGGCCATCGAGCGCACGTTCATGTTCATCGACCATGAACCGGCCGCGGATTGCATCGTCCTCGATCACGGGCGAAGGGCTGCTCGAGGTGCAGTTCCGGACCGGCGATGCGACGCACGTGTCGCGCTACACAGCGGGCTGGCTACGAACTCACGACTGCTCGCCGCAGGCACTGGCTGAACGGCAACCGAGGCTGCGGTTGTGGAATGCCGACATCAACGACACCCTGCCGACGCTCGACTACGCGACGTACATGCACACGGACGCCGGCCTGCGCGCATGGATCGAGGCCATCCAGGTGCACGGGATCGTCCTGCTGCGCGGCGTGCCGGAGCAACCGGGCGCAGCTGGTGGACGTCACACGACGCATCGGACCGGTGCGTGCAACCAATTTCGGCGCGTACTACGACGTGGTGTCGATGCCGAACCCGAACGCGTCGGCGTACACGTCGATGGGCCTCGAACTGCACACGGACCTGGCCAACTGGCATTCTCCACCCGACGTGCAACTGCTGTTCTGCGTCAAGAGCAGCGTCAAGGGCGGCGAGTCGCTGTTTGCCGACGGCTTCCGCGTGGCCGAGGACCTGCGCGCGCAGGACCCGGCAGCGTTCGGGTTGCTCAGTTCGCACCCGATGGAGTTCCGCTTCCACGACGACACGTGCGACATCCGTGCCAGTGCGCCGCCGATTACGCTCGACGCGGCCGGCGGCATCACCCGCATCCGGTTCAACAACTGGCTGCGCGCGCCGATGGTGCTGCCCGAGCACCTCGTCGAGCCGATGTACGCGGCGCTCGACACGTTCTGGAGGATGTTGCGTGATCCGGGTTACCACCTGAACCTGCGGCTTGAACCCGGCTGCCTCATCGCTTACAACAATAATCGCGTGCTGCATGGACGCGCCGGCTTCGACCCGACGACGGGCGAGCGTCATCTGCAAGGTTGTTACCTGAACCTGGACGACCTGCAGAGCACGTTGCGTTTGCTGGATCGGCAGCGCGCCTGAAGCGATCGTCGCCAGGCTGGAGGCGAGCGGGAGTTGCGGCGGAATTCTGGGCCACGCCGGGTTCGGAGTATCCTTGCGCCAGAATCAGCGAGACCCAGACGCCTGGGTTCTCACATAACCCGGAACCCGCCCATGGCCATCCCTCCTTCGCTCCCGCAGCACGCCCGCGTCGTCATCATCGGCGGTGGCGTCATCGGCACGTCGACCGCCTACCACCTCGCACTGCTGGGATGGAAGGACATCGTGCTGCTCGAGCGGCACCAGCTCACGGCAGGGACCACCTGGCACGCCGCCGGGCTCATGGTCACCTACGGCTCGACCTCGGAGACGTCGACGGAGCTCCGCAAATACACGCGCGACCTCTACGGCCGGCTCGAAGCCGAGACCGGACAGGCCACCGGCTTCATGCCGATCGGCTTCATCGAGGTGGCCTCCGACCGCGACCGCCTCGAGGAATTCCGGCGCGTCGCCGCGTTCAACCGCTACTGCGGCATCGACGTGCAGGAAATCTCGCCACGCCAGGTGCAGGATCTCTTCCCGCTGGCGAAGGTGGATGACATCGAGGCCGGCTTCTACGTCAAGGAAGACGGCCGCGTGAATCCGGTCGACGTCACGATGGCGCTCGGCAAGGGCGCCCGCATGCGCGGCGTGAAGATCTTCGAAGGCGTGCCGGCCACCGGCGTGCTGCAGAAGAACGGGCGCGTCACCGGCGTGAGCACGCCGTACGGCGACATCCAGACCGACTACGTCGTGAATTGCGCCGGCCTCTGGGCGCGCGAGCTGGGCGCATTGTCAGGCGTGGCAATTTCCAACCAGGCGGCCGAGCACTACTACCTGATCACCGAAGCGATCAAGGACCTGCCGCCGAACATGCCGGTGCTCGAGGACCCTTCCGCCTACGGCTATTACCGCCAGGAAGGCGGCGGCCTGATGGTCGGCCTGTTCGAGCCGGTGTGCGCGCCGTGGAAGATCGAAGGTGCGCCGACTGACACGCCGTACCTCGACCTCGAACCCGACTGGGAGCGCATGGGTCCCTACCTCGAGACGGCCATGGCACGCGTGCCGATCACGAGCCAGGTCGGCATGAAGAAGTTCTTCTGCGGTCCCGAGAGCTTCACGCCCGACCTCAAGCCGATCGTCGGCGAGGCGCCGGAGCTGCGCGGCTACTTCGTCGCAGCGGGACTCAATTCCATCGGCATCCTGACGGGCGGCGGCCTCGGCCGCGTGATGGCGCACTGGATCATCAACGGCCTGCCCGACGTCGACGTCACCGGCATGAACATCGATCGCGTGCTGCCGTACCAGGCCAATCCGGAGTACCGGCGCTCACGCACGGTCGAATCGCTCGGCATGGTCTACAAGTGCCATTACCCCACGCACACGCTGAAGACCGCACGCGGCGCGCGGCGTTCGCCATTTCACGACCGATTGGCGGCGCAGGGCGCGTATTTCGTCGAGACCAGCGGCTGGGAGAGCCCGGGCTGGTATGCCGGCGCAGGCAAGACCGCGGATCCGGGCACGGACACGTGGGGCCGTCCGGCGTGGTGGCAGCACTGGGAAGCTGAACACCGTGCCGCGCGCGAGAACGTGATCGTCATGGACATGTCGTTCATGGGCAAGTTCATGGTGCAGGGTCGCGATGCTGGCAAGTGCCTGAACCGGATTTCGGCGAACGACGTCGACGGCGCCATCGGCGAGATCACCTACACCCAATGGCTCAACGAACAGGGCAAGCTCGAAGCCGACCTGACCGTTACCAAGCTGGCGGATGACAAGTTCTTCGTCGTGGTCACGGACACCATGGTTCGTCATGCTGAAACCTGGATGAAGCGCAACATTGCAGCGGACGCGCATGCGTTCGTCACCGATGTCACCTCGGGTTACGGGCAGCTCAACGTGCAGGGCCCGCGCTCGCGCGAGCTGTTGCAGACGCTGACGAGCGTCGACCTCTCCAATGCAGCGTATCCGTTCCGCGCCGCGCGCGAGATCGACATCGGCTACGCGCGCGTGCTGTGCACCCGCATCACTTACCTCGGTGAGCTGGGCTACGAGCTGTTCATTCCCGCCGACCAGGCCGTGCACGTGTACGACAAGGTCGTGGCGGCCGGCGAAAAGTTCGGTGTGGTGCACGCAGGCCTGCGCGCGCTCGGCAGCCTGCGCATGGAAAAGGGATACCGCGACTACGGTCACGACCTCGACAACACCGACGATCCGTACGAGACCGGGCTCGGCTTCGCGGTCCACCTGAAGAAGCCCGACGGCTTCATCGGCAAGGAGGCGCTGCTCGAGCGCAAGGCGAAGGGTCCGCTGCAGCGGCGACTGGTGTCGGTGCTGGTCAAGGATCCAGAGCCGCAGATGTTCCACGCCGAGATCATTCGGCGGGATGGCGTGGCCGCGGGCTATGTGCGCGCGGCGTCCTATGGCCACACGCTCGGCGGTGCGGTCGGCCTCGCGTTCCTCGAGCCGAAGCAGGCGGTGGACGAGGCTTACCTGGCGTCGGGTACCTGGGAAGTCGAGATCGCTGGCAAGCTTTATCCCTGCGCCGTGTCCTCGCGTCCTCTGTACGACCCCAAAGCCGAACGAACGAAGATGTGAAGCCGATCAGGCCAGGTGAGACGACCGGGCAGCGCTGCCACCCGGTCGTTCGAGCCTGAAAATCGCTGCTGGAGTCAGAAGCGCAGCGACAGGCCGACGCTGAGGTTGAAACCGTCCTCGTCGTCGATATAGTTCTCGGCGCCGGTGAGGTTCTGCCAGGCGATTCCAATGATCAGGCCGACGTGTTCGTACGGGTAGTACTTGGCACCAGCCGACACGCCATAGCCAAAGTCGTAGGCGTCGCCCAGGTCGCCGCCGATGTAGGCGACGTCGGCACCGATGAACGGCACCATGTTGCCGCCGTTGTCGAAATTGAACTGGTAGAACGCACCCAGCGTCGTGCCGTCGACGCTGCCGAGCCCGTCGACGTCGGTGTCGACGTAGGCCATGTTCAAGCCGACTTCGTGCTGCGGCGTCAGGTAGCGGCCATAGGACACGTCGATGCTGGTCGTGGAGACGTCAGCAATGTCCGTGTACGACAGCGAGCCGGCCACTTCATTCTGGCCTCGGTCCTGCGCAACACCGACCATTGGCAGCGCAAACAGGACGGCGGTGGTGACAGGAATCAGAACTTTGTAAGCACTCATGACGAACTCCTTTTGGTCGGCGGGAAGATCCCTGCGGCAGGCAGTTCGTCCCGTCCGCGCGCGGGCCTTTCCCGCATGCCTAGGTTCGACGCCTTGCCGCGACGCGACCATTGGGAGCAATCGGTAGACGGCGCCAAGTAGTACCCAACAGCCACCGTGAACGGCTGTGCATTCACCGCAAAAACACGCACTTATCGCTCGTCGCGCCACGGCGCCGCGGCACACGCCGATCGTGGGCGGCGTGGCGACGGGCAACTGTGGTATAGAAAACACGAGTTTTGACAGCGGGAACGATTGTTCGCTGGACGCTGTCTTAACTTAGCGATGAAACGAGAAATGCTGCCGCAGGGGGGCGCTGCAAGGATGATGCGAAGCGTTGGAACAGCCTTGGTTGGCACCGTGGTGCTTGCCGCAATGGCAGGCTGCGCTTCCCAGGAGTCCTTTGGCCTGCCCGAGCTGACCCCACCACGCAGTGCCTCTCCGGGAGTTCAGGTTTACCCGGGCATTGGCTACGGCAACGGTTACGGGTATGGCGTTGGCGGCAGCTACGGTTATCCGAACGGCTACCCGCCGGGTTACGGCTATGCCGATCCGTTCTACGCGGGCCAGGGAATGTATCCCTACGGCTACTACCGTAATCCGTACAACTCGTATCCGCAGTACGTCGTCGTGCCCTGTGCGGACGGCAACGGCGATGGTCGCTGCGACCGCAAGCCACCCAAGGATCGCGATCACCATGGCAATGATGGCCAGGGTGGTGATCATGATCGCAACGATCGTCCCGTGCCGCCGCGTTATGCGAGGCGTGACGCACCGGATGCCGGGTCAAATACCGGGCACAGGGCACGCCGTGACGTCGCCCCCGCCGAGCAACCGCAATCCGCACCGGCGCCAGCGCCAGCACCGGTGTTGAAGCAGCCCGCGCGAACACGTCCGGAATCAAGGCGTGCAACGTCGCCGGCGCAAGAACCCTGAACCCCGGCGGACGTCGTCGTCGATAATGGATCGATGACGACACCAGCGCAGCCGAAGACCCTCCAACCCAGCACGCTGCGCATCGGGCACCGCTATCGGCCATCACGGCTCAAGGGTCCGTACGACGCCCTGATCATCGGCTCCGGCATCGGCGGCCTGACGACGGCGGCACTGCTGTCGGAGCTCGGCTGGCGCGTCGCCGTGCTCGAGCAGCACTACACGGCTGGCGGCGCCACGCACAGCTACGAGCGCAATGGGTACGAATGGGACGTCGGTGTGCACTACATCGGCGACATGGGTGGCGCGACGATGTCGCGGCGACTCATGGACTTCCTGACGCAGGGCAACGTCGCCTGGGCGCCCATGGATGCGCACTACGACCGGTTCTTCATCGGCGACCGCACCTACGATGCCGTCGCCGGCCCGGCAGAGTTCCGCGACAACCTGCTCGCACACTTTCCGCGCGAGGCAGCTGCGATCGACCGCTACCTCGAACTGCTGCGCGAGGTCTCGCGCGGCATGCGCACGTTCACGCTCGACCGCACGCTGCCAGCGTGGGCGGCCACGCTGGCGGGACCGATTCTTCGACGTCGCTTGCCCGCCAACTTCCGGCGCACGACCTGGGACGTTCTCTCGGAGATCACGTCCGATCGTGAACTGATCGCCGTGCTGACGGGCCAGTGGGGCGACCTCGGGCTGCCGCCGAAGCGCTCGTCCTTCGTGGTGCAGGCGCTGATCGCACGGCACTACATGCACGGCGGCTTCTATCCCGTCGGCGGCGCGTGGCGCATCGGCGAGGCAATCCTGCCCCGTATCCGTGACGCGGGTGGCGAAGTGTTCACCTATGCGCGTGTCGACGAAGTGCTGCTGCGCGACGGCAAGGTGCGCGGCGTGCGCATGGCAGACGGTCATGAGATCGACTGCAAGGTCGTGATCTCGGACGCCGGCGCGATCAACACCTTCACGAAACTGCTGCCGTCACAGGCGGTGCAGGAACACGGCTACGACGGCCTGCTCAAGACCGTGAAGCCGAGCATCGGTCACCTGGGCGTCTACATCGGCCTGAAGGGGACGGCGCAGGAACTCGGCCTGCCGAAGACCAATTACTGGATCTATCCGGGCGGCAACGATTACGACGGCGCGCTCGACCGGTTCCTGCAGGACCCGCACGGGCCGTTTCCCGTGGTGTACGTGTCTTTCCCTTCAGCGAAGGACCCGTCGTTCGAGCAGCGGTATCCGGGACGCTCGACGATCGAGATCGTCGCGCCTGCGCCCTACGAGATCTTCGAACGCTGGGCCGGCAGCACCTGGGGCAAGCGCGGCGACGACTACGATGCACTCAAGCAGTCGTACGGCGAGCGCCTGCTCGAGCACCTGTACGACAAGTTGCCGCAGGTGCGCGGTCGCATCGACTACTGGGAAGTGTCGACGCCGCTGTCGATGCAGCACTTCTGCGGTTACGGGCGCGGCGAGCTGTACGGCCTCGACCACGACCCCGAACGTTTCCGCCAGGACTGGCTGCGGCCGCGCACCCGCATCAAGGGACTCTGGCTGACCGGGCAGGACGTGATGTCGTGCGGCGTCGCGGGCGCCATGATGGGTGGCATGGCGTCGGCGGCGGCAATTGCGGGCCCGCGGCGCATGTTCCCGGTGATGAAGCGAATCTTCGGCTGAAATCCAATCCGGGACTGCCTGCTGCTATTTTTCCGGACCGCTCGGCATCGTCCACTCGCCGGTCTGCGTATTGAGCTTGTGGCAGCTCATGCAATCGCTCTTGTACGTCGTGACGAACGCATTGTTTGTGCCACCGACGAGGTGCACCAGGTGCAACAGTTGCGAAAAGGGCGGCGCCTTCTTCGAGCCGGCGTCATGGCAATCGAGGCACGCAGCCCGGGATGTCCTCGAGCGAGTCGTCCGCGGCAGGATGCTTGCCTTTCAGCGTGAGCCCCGCCGGTGAACTCGCCTTGCTCTTCGCGAGCAAGCCAGGCTCGACTTTTCCAGCAGTCCATTGCTTCAGGGCGACGCTCAGGCGTTCGTCCTTGCCCTTCGCCTTGTCGAGCACGTGACAACTCACGCAGCCGTTCGGGTACGGATCGACGGCGGTGTTGCCGATCGTCGGCAGGAAGCAGGACGTTGTGATGAGCAGTGACGCTGCCTGGATTGTCCGGGTATGAAGTTTCATGTCGCTCCTTGCGGGTCGATCGACAGGTCGAGCGCGGTCAGGGCCTCGAACAGCTCTCGCACGAAGATGAGCATCGCCATCACGAGCGACAGCAGCGAGCCAATGAACAGGAACGTGCACGGCACCGTCATGTTCCAGTCGAGCATCAGGCCGAGGAACAGCCCGATGATGAGCAGGCTGACCAGGGCGACGCTCGAGGCGCTGAGCGCGAGCGCGAAGCGAATGAGGCGTGCGCGCTTGCGCAGCACGGCCAGCTGCGTATTGAGCATCTCGCGACCGGCGTCGCCGACCGTGCGCCGCTCCGCCGCGACGATGCGCGTGCGGTCGACGATGCGTCCGAGGCGGGCACTGAGCGTGAGCAACAGAAGCCCGACGCCCGATATCAGCACGACGGGTGCGATGGCGGCCTGGATGATCTTGAGCAGGTCGGCAGGATCGATCGAAAAACAGTCCACGAGGTGACTTCGCTGTCAGGCGGGTACGAGGTCGGGGGAGGCAGCATTATCCGCTCGACCGGCGCCGGCGAATCATTCGTATAATCATCAGGCAATTGCCTTGATAGCATGTGCCAGCGCTGCCCGGCACGCTATGCACGCAGCATCGCCGGGGCTATCCGCGGTCGACCGCTTCGGGTACTCCTGAGGACCGGTGATCGAAGCCGGTTTAGTCTCGGTGAAACACCTTCTATCACCCACGAGGTCTCCCCATGGCAAAGAAGAAACCGCAGTCCGCGTCGATCGACATCGGGATCTCCGGGCGGGACCGGCAAGCCATCGCGCACGGCCTGTCGCAGCTGCTCGCCGACAGCTACACCCTCTACCTGATGACCCACAGCTTTCACTGGAACGTGACCGGGCCGCAGTTCAACAGCCTGCACCTGATGTTCATGGGTCAGTACACCGAGCAATGGAACGCGCTCGACCTGATCGCCGAACGCATTCGCGCGCTGGGCCACCCGGCACCTGGGACTTACAAGGAGTTCATCGCGCTCGCGTCGATCAAGGAGGTCGAGGGTGTGCCTTCGGCAGACGACATGATCTCCCACCTGGTCGCGGCGCAGGAAGCCACGGCTCGAACAGCGCGCAGACTCTTTGCGGTCGGGACAAGGCCAACGACCAGCCCACCGCCGACCTGCTGACGCAACGGCTGGATGTGCACGAGAAAACGGCTTGGATGCTGCGCAGCCTGCTCGAGGCCTGAGTACGCGCCGCAGCTCATAGAGCGTTCCCGGCGGCTTGCGCCGTCGGGAACCGCCACCCCTGCCGAAATGTCCGGCCGCGGGGCTGTGCTTGCTTACCGATACTGCGGCAGCAGCACGCTGTCGACCACGTAGATCACGCCATTGTCGGTCACGATCGGCCGGCCAATCACGCGCGAGTTATTGATGAACAGCGTGTCGCGCTCGCGCTCGGCAAAAACCTCCTGCCCCTGCACGGTCTTGATGTCCCGCGGCGCCACGAAGGTATAGCGCAGGTCCTGTTTGCCACCCGCAACGTGGTACAGCAACACACTGGTCAACGCAGCGGTGTCCGACAACAGCAGATTGAGCACCGGAGCAGGCACCTTCCCGAACGCGTCGTTGGTAGGCGCAAAGACGGTGAACGGCCCCGGTCCCTGCAAGGTGCTGACGAGCCCCGGCTGCAGTTAGCGCCGTGACCAGCGTGCTGAAGGCGGGATTGGACACGGCCACGTCCACGATGGTGCCGCTCACTCGCACGGGCTTCGCGATATCCGGGAGACCTGCTGTACTGGAGGTGCCGCTGGCCATGGCCGGCCCGCCGACGAGTACCGAGGCCGCCATCATCGCGGCCAAAGCTTACCGGGCGCGCTTCACGGTCGTCATCATGCTCATGGACTTCATCTTCGAGTCTCCT
>CAVVBC010000044.1:0-10037 GCA_963746325.1 uncultured Gammaproteobacteria bacterium
GCACGCCCGGCGCGTGCGGCGGATACGCGGGCGCCGCAAGGCGTCGGGCAACGTAGAGGCCGCTGCGGGCCCGGCTGGTCAGGAGCCCTTCCGCGACGAGTTGCTGGCAGGCGATCACGACCGTGTTGCGCGCCACGCCAAGTTGCTCCGCCAGCTTGCGTGACGAGGGCAAGCGCGTGCCTGGCCTGAAAATGCCGAGGTGAATCGACTCGACCAGTTTCTGCCTGATCTGTGCCTGCAGGCCGAGCTTGCTGCCCGCCTCGATGTAGATCAGCGCTTCGGATTCCGCCATGGCGCCCAGTATAGGCAAGCGCCGATGCGGGCGGTGCAGCGCCCCGGCGCGGACGTCATTCCAGCCAGATGCGGGTTATGTAGAACCCGCCGGAGTCGAGTGGTCGCCGCGCGAAGAGCATCAGGTTCGCGACCGCACCCATGTCCATGCGTCGCTGGGCGGGTGACGCCGCGACAGCCTCGAGCGAGAGCCGGATCGTCACGCGCGTAGCGCTGGGGATGACGACCCGCTGGTTGAAGCGATCTTCGTGCGACCAGTCATGGGCCGCATCGAGTATCCGTATCATGAGCACAGCAGCTTGCGATGATGGATTGGTGACATCCATTGCAAGCACGTCGTAATCACGCCAGTCGGGGTACGGCTCCAGCACCTGCAGTCCGGGCCGGGTCCCCGGCATGAACTCGAGACGCACGGAATCCGCATCATCCGGACGACGGTACGGCTGCGGCAACTGAACGTACGTGACACTGGCAGCATGCGGACGGGTAAACAGTCCGTCAGCCAGTGGCCCTGCCGAGACCAGCACTGGAAACGCACTGTCGCGGGCTGCGTAGGCCCGCGCGCATTGCAGCGGCTGCCAGGCCAATAACGTGAATGCGAGCAACGCGACGGCAGCAACGGCTCGCGTGTGCGCCGCCCCGGCCGCCGATGGTTCGCGCCGGCGCGCCAGCCAACGCTCGATGAACCAAGCCCCAGCGAGGCCCAGTGCCGCTCCCGCAGCATCGTGCATCGCATCCATTGCCGAAACACTTCGCCCCGGCATCGAATGCTGGAGCAACTCCGTCACGACGCCGAGCAAGGCTGCCACGACAAAGACATTCCGATACTGCGACGCCGAGCGAATTTCCCCGCCCGCCGCCGGCCGTTGCATCAGCAACAGGACGATCGCGATACCCGCAAAGACCGGCCCGTGACCCGCGTCCTGCACGACGCGTTGCCAGAGCGTGATGCCAGGGAGGGACAGGAAGAAAACGGCACTCAACAGCAACCCGACCAGCACCACACCCGCGCTGGGCGGCAAACGCGGCAGAATCGGGCCGGCGGGCGAAGTGTCGTTCGACAAGGGTCGATTTTCTCAGGCCACTGGAGCTCGCGACTGGGTAATGCGGAACCGCGAAGCCACGAACGCCAGGTCCGTCAGCGTGGCGTTGCCCGCGGGATTGAGCCCAGTGACGTGATAGTCGCTGTAAGCAGCCGCGAAGTTGAGCGGCATCGGCCCGGTCAGGTTGCAGGTGAGTTGCGCGCCCGCCGCCGAGTACGCCTCGATGGCGCGCTCGATGTACTGCTCGTCGGTGGAATACAGGAAAGCGGTGATCCCACCGCCGGCACGCGCATCCGCGGCGGCTTCCGCCAGCGCGGCATTGCGATCCGCCGTCGTGATCACGAAGCCGATCGGTCCGAAGCGCTCTTCGCCGTAGAGGTCTTTGGCGCCCGCATCGACGCCGACCAGCAACGGCGTGCGAGTACGCGCGCGCGCAAACTCCGGGTGCGAGTACGGAGCCGAAGCCAGCAGGATCCTGCCACGACGCGACCCCTCCTCCGCCATCTGGTCGATGAGTGCCGGAGTGGATGAAGCCTGGATCGCTGCCATGATCGGCGCCGCGCGCTTGGGATCCGCGGCGATCGCAGCCATCGCCTGCGCGAGCAACACGCCAAACTCATCGGCACCGATTCGCCCACCGGAATGGCGAATGCCATCGCGGGGCACGTAGACGTTCTGCGGCGACGTGCACATCTGTGCCGAGAACAGGCTCATCGTCGTGGCCAGGCTCTTGATGACCGGTTCGAGCTGGTCCACCGATTCGACGACGACCGTGTTCACTCCCGACGTTTCCGAATAACAAAGTGCTGGGTGGGCATTCGCCTCGACCCAGGCGCCAAAGCGGGCACTGCCCGTGAAATCGACGATTGCAGCCTGGGGGTGCTTGACCAGCAACTTGCCGACCGGCGCCTCGACTGTGTCCAGGCAGAGCGTGACGAGATCCGGCGAGAATCCCGCCCTGGCGATGACTTCGCGGCAGGTGCGCACGGCCAGCGCCATCGGCAGGATCGCCGTCGGATGCGGCTTGACGATCACGGGGTTGCCCGTCGCCAGGCTCGCCAGCAGTGCCGGATACGCGTTCCAGGTCGGGAACGTGGCGCAGGCAAAACACACGGCGACGCCGCGCGGGACCAGCTGGTAGCGCTTGCGCAACCGGATCGTCGTCGAGCCGAACCGGCGCTCCCACAGTGCCTCGGCAGGCACGTCGGACATCGCCGCGTGCGCGTAGGCAAGCGCTTCGACGCCGCGGTCCAGCGCGTTCGTCCCGCTGCCCGCGTAGCTCATCGGGCCGCTCTGGCCAGACGTGTGCATCACGGCCTGCGCCGTCTCGAACACATTGCCGTACAGGCGATCGACGATCTCCATGCAGATGCCGAGACGCGCCTGCGGCGCTGAGGCCGCCCACGCCGGCATTGCCGAACGCGCGGCGGCAAACAGCACGTCGATGTCGGCGTGCGGGTAGTCGATACCGAGCGGCTCGAGCGTGTACGGAGAGACCTCGCCACCGATGCGACCCACTGTGCCGGGCTGGTCGAGTTCGAAGGCGTGGCCGAGCTGCGTGCAAAAGGCAGTGCTGCCCGCTTCGGCGGCCACTGCGCCGCCGCGATGACGATCCGGCGTCTCTGGGAACAGCGTGAAGTAGCTGCGCTCGCGACACGCCAGCCCGGCGGCGCGCAACGAGTCTGCATGCTTCTCGAACAGCTCGAGCGCGGCTCTGCTCACTTCGATTTCCTCGCAACCTGTGCCGGACGCCATTGCAACCGGTGCACGCGCAATCCACCGGGAACGACTTCCTCGGCCGACAATGTCAGCGTGCGGCCCCGCATCTGGATCCTGCGCGTCTGCACCGTGCCGACCAGCGCGGGATTGTGCGAGATCGTGACGTGATGTTCCACGGCCTGGCCGACGATGCGCCAGCGGCAGCAATACCCGAAGAACGTGTCGAAGGCCGCCGCTCGCTCATTCGCGGGGGCCGCTCGCGGATTGCCACGCGACAGCCGTGGCCGGCCTGCCGCCATCATTGCGGCACTCATCCAGCCATCCGGCGTGTAGACCAGCAGCCCGATCGCGCCGGGACCCAGTGGCTCAGTGACCGAACCATCTTCGTACGTGATGAACCAGCGGCGCAGTTGCCAGCTGCCCACCAATCGTTTGCGTTCGAAATTCTTCACCCTGCACCTCGACCGAACGCAGCGGCGATGCCCACCCGGCAGCCGAACAGCCCCGGGGCGCGACCCGGGGCCAGGAACATGGCCGCGGCAATCCGGGGAAGCCGCATTCCCGCCGTTAGAGCCCGCAGGCGCCCGGCCCGTCTTCCCGAGGCGAGATTCGACACTTCCCAACTCCCCTATGACTTGCACTATAGTACTCTGGTATCCGGCCCCGACGCGACCGCGACTTTCCAGAGGCAACGCACGATGCGCAAGTACACGGACATCACCACGCAGGATCCGATGGATCGCCCGACCTGGGTCGACGGCATCGACAACCCCTACCTGCATGGTCCCTACACACCCGTCGTGTCCGAGGTCACCGCCGTCGACCTCGCGGTTGCCGCAGGCGAGATTCCCGCGGACCTCTACGGCGCGTACATGCGCAACGGGCCGAACCCGGTGTTCAAGCCGCGCGGCGACTACCACTGGTTCGACGGCGACGGCATGGTGCACGGCGTGTACTTCCGCGACGGCCGCGCGAGCTACATCCGCAAGTGGGTGCAGACGCGCGCGTTGCACGACGAGATCGAGCGGGGCAAGGTCGAGCTGTCGGGCATCATGGGTCCGTACGACCTTTCACGCGTCGCCGGGCATGAAGTCGAGTCGATGAACCCCGACTATTGCAAGGACACGTCGAACACGACGCTGAACTTCCACAACGGCAAGATCCTGTCGGCCTGGTACAACGCCGGCCGCGTCTACACGCTCGATCCGCTGACGCTCGAGACCGAAGGCGAGCAGGACTTCTCCGGCGGCCTCGATACACCGATGAACGCGCACGGCAAGACCGATCCGCGCACGGGCGAATTCATCAACTACGGCTACGCGGACTTCCAGCCCTGGCTCACCTACTACGTGATTTCGCCCGACGGCAAGGTCAAGCACCGCACGCGCATCGACCTGCCGGGGCCGCGCCTGCCGCACGACACGACGATCACGCCGAACTACACGATCCTGCATGACTTCCCGCTGTTTCACGACCTCGACGTGCTGAAGCGCACGGGTCACCGCGTGGTGCAGTTCAGGCGCGACCTGCCGACACGGTTCGGCGTGATCCCGCGTTACGGTACGCAGGAACAGGTCCGCTGGTTCGAGTTCGAGCCGGGCTACGTGCTGCACATGGTCAACGCCTGGGAAGACGGCGACTGGATCACGATGGACGGCTGCTTCCAGCCCGACCCGACGATCCGCCGCGACCCGCAGGAAGGCCCGCTCGCGTCAATGCTCGCCTACCTGCGTTTCAAGGGTCACCTGCGCCGCTGGCGCATGAACCTGAAAACGGGCGAGAAGAGCGAACAGCAGTTGTCCGATCTCAACACCGAGTTCTGCCTGCCCGATTCCGAGAAGTACGGCGTGCGCACGCGCTACTCGTATCACCAGTTGATTCCGACCGACCTGCAGACGCTGGCGTTCGAAGGCCTGGTGAAATACGACCACGACCAGGGCACGAGCGAAACCTACAACTACCCTGCTGGCTGGTTCCCCAGCGAGGCGCCGTTCGCGCCGAGCACGCGCGGCGACGATGAAGACAGCGGCTACGCGATCACGCTTGCGACCAACATCCACGATTACCGTTCGGAGGCGTGGATCTTCGACGCCAAGCGGATCACCGCCGGCCCGCTCGCTCGCGTGAGTCTCCCGGGTCGGGTGGCGGCGGGCTTCCACGCGTCCTGGGTTACCGGCGACAACCTCTGGCCTCAGGCACGCGCGGTCGGCTGACGAGCGAGTTCCGATTCAAGGTACGCCACGAGCGATTGCGGCGTGTCCTTGGTGGTCCGCGTACGGTCGTACACGTGTGCGGGACGAATCGCGCGATCGAACCACACCAGGTCGTGCTCGGGTTGCGTGGGTCGCGTGCCGGCCAGCCAGAGCGCGGTGTCGGCCCCCGACGCCGCGTCGCGCAGGATGGGCCGCAGGATTTTGCGGAACCTCGGCAGCGATCGCTTCACGCCATCCGTGTCGGCCCAGCCCGGATGCATCACGTAGAAGGCAATGCCGCGGGAACCGTAGGTATCGCGCCAGTACTGGTTCAGCACGATCTGCGCCCGCTTGTGGAAGCCGTACGCGAACACGCCATTGTACCTGGCGGACTCCGTGACGTTCAGCATTGCGACCATCAGCGGCATGTTGTAACCGCCGCCGGACGTCATGTTGATCACCGTGGACTTCGGGCCCGCCAGCAGCCCGCAGCGTATGAGCCCTTCGGTCAGCTGGTAATGGCTGAGCAGGTTCGAGACGAACGAGCTCTCGCGGCCCTCTGCAGTCACCGTCAGGTCGTCGAGCAGCACGCCGACGTTGTTCATCAGCACGTCGATCCTGCGGCCCGAGGCCTCGAGCCGGCGCAGCAGGCGGTCCGTGTCCGACTGCAGCGTGAAATCGCAGCATTCGGTCTCGACACCCTGGATTCCGGACCGTCGTGCGTCATCGCGCAAGGCCCCCAGCTTGGACTCGCTGCGCGCGACCGCAGTAACGGTCGCTCCGGCTCGCGCCGCCTCGAGCACGATGTGCCGGCCGATGCCGCCCGAACCGCCAGTGACGAGCCAGTGCTGGCCGCGGTAATCCGGGGTGAACTTCGGCCACGACAGGCTGCGCCAGCGGTACCCCACCTGGGTGAAGCTGGCAGTGAACCGGCTGTAGAAGCCGACGATTTTCTTGAGCTGTTGATAGTTCATCGTTACCCCTCGGACAGGGCCGCCGCGAACGGTATCGCTGCGGCTGGATGCTAGACTGCTGGACTTTATGACGCCCGACTCGAGCCATGGCGACCAGCAATAACGTGCGGCGCACACCGCGCCCTCGTGACATCGAAATGATCCGCGTCCTGCTGCACAGCGGCGAGGTTGCGCGGGCGTTGCACGTGGTCGGTGATCGCTGGTCGCACCTGCTGATGCGGGATGCCTTTCTCGGCGTGCGTCGCTTCGAGGACTTGCGTCGTCGCACGGGCGCGTCGCGCGGCACGCTCACGGCACGCCTTAACGCCATGGTGGACTCCGGGCTGCTGTACCGCAGCCCCTACGGCAGTGCGCCGAGCCGCCTCGAATATCGGCTGACCGAGAAGGGACTCGCCTTCTACCCGGTCGCGCTCTGCATGTGGACCTGGGAGAACCGCTGGGGCGGTGAGTTCGGCCTGCCGCCCAGGCTGATTCACACGACCTGTGGCAAATCCCTGAATCCGAGCCTGGTGTGTGCGCACTGCGAAACCGGCATCGGCTGGCGCGACATGGTGTTCAAGCCGGGCCCGGGAGCACACAGCTACCCGGCACCGCCAGCCACCACGCGCAGGCGCGAAAGTGCGGCCACGGGGAATGGCGATGGTGTGGACACGACGATGTTCCACAGCGTCGACACAGTCGGCGACCGCTGGACGGCATTGCTCGTGGGCGCCCTGTTCTTCGGGCTGCACCGTTACGACGACATCAATGCCGCGCTTGGCATTGCGACCAACATCCTGGCGGACCGGCTGCGTCGGCTGCTGGCCGCGGGCGTGATCGAACAGCGTCTCTACCAGGACCATCCGCCGCGACACGAGTACCACCTGACGGACAAGGGCTGGGACCTGCTGCAGTTCACCATCGCGATGCACGACTGGGGCACGCACTGGATCCCGTCGCCCCACGGCCCGGGCCTGCTGCTGCGCCATCGACCCTGCGGTCGACGCCTGCGCGTCAAGGTGATCTGTGGCAGTTGCGGCGAGGCGGTCGAAGCTCGCGAAGTCCAGATTCGCGGCCCGGCGCGGCAACCCGTCGTTCAACGCCGTGGCGGCCAGGGAAAGAAACCGCTGGTGCGCCGCACGTAGTCTTCGTACCCCGGGCGCTTCTTGAGCATGCGCCGTTCGACCAGTTCCTTGCCCATCATGCCGAGGATCGACCAAGTCATGAGCGCGGGCGAGAACACCGTGAACCATCCCCACGGGTGCTCGCTGGCGATGAGCCAGAAGCCCCACCAGACGCAGGTTTCCCCGAAGTAGTTCGGGTGCCTTGAATAGCGCCAAAGCCCGGTGTCCAGCACCTTGCCAGCGTTGCTGGCCACCGCCTTGAAGCGCGTGAGCTGCCAGTCCGCGGTGGCCTCGAACGCGACGCCGATCAGCACCAGTGCCGTCCCGAGCCAGGCCAGGGGGCCGAGCGCCTCAGGTGTCGGGGCGGTCTGCGCGACGAGAAACGGCGCGATGGCGATGAAGACGATCGCGCCCTGGTAGAGGTTGATGCGCGTCAGGCTGTGCCACGCGAAATTCCTGCCCTGGTCTTCGACGTGCTTGCGCAATCGTGCATAGCGCGGGTCCTCGCGTCCCCAGTTGCGCCAGGCCAGGTAGCCTCCGAGTCGCGCCGACCAGAGTACCGCGAGCACGGCGATCAGGACCCGGCGCGGTTCGGCACCATGCGCAACGAACACACCGAGCACCGCTGCCGCGCCGATGCATGGCGCGAACCAGATATCGACGAGACTCGAATCCCGCAGCGCCATGCTGATGGCCCACAGCAGGATGAACGAGCCGAACACCAGGACGGCATCGGCGACGGCGAGTCGGATCAGGTCTTCGAGCATGGAATGCGGTACTCCGGAGCCTTCAGATGGAGATTGCGCCGCTCAGCGGCGCGGTCCAGTCGAGGGTGCGCTCGCGCGCCATCAACTCATCGATCCCGCCGGCGATCACTGCAGGCAATGGCACCGTGCGCCTGGCGTCGAGATCGGCTGCGGCCGAGACGAACTCGACGACGCTGGCGAGCCGCTCGTGCGTGACATTGAGCAGGAAGACGTGACCCTGCACGCGCCTCTCGTTGCGGGCAGTCAGGCTCAGGAATAGCGACACCTCCTCGCCCACGTGCACTTCGTTCAGGAACCAGATGTGGTGCTCCAGGTCGAACAGGCCGATCCGTTGCGTGCGTACCCAGTCCTCGCTGATACCGAGCAACTCAAGCAACGATGCGCTGGTCAGGTCGTACATCGTCAGGTGATGCTGCACGTTGACGTGACCGTTCAGGTCTTCCCATTCCTTCGGCACGCGCACACGCAGCAACTCGGGAAGCTGTCGCACCTGCTCGGGCGTGGGCATCGTGACTCGCAAGGGCCGGACTCCTGCGCCGGAAGGGGACCGGTCGCTTGCACAATCGAACGCAGGCTCCTATCCTGACTTCGTCCGCGCAATCCATCAAGGGCGGGAAAGAGTGATGACCACACAGGCGCCCCTCCCGTCCGGCTTCGGCATGCGTTCGACCGCGACCGCCGTGCTCGCGGGTATCGATCTCACCGGGCGCAACGTCATCGTCACTGGCGGCTACTCGGGCATCGGTGTCGAGACTACGCGTGCCCTGGCGGCCGCCGGGGCCCAGGTGACCGTGCCGGCTCGCACGCCGGACAAGGCGCGGGCCGCACTCGCGGGACTCGCCAACGTCGAACTCGCTGCCCTCGACCTGATGGACCGTGCGTCGATCGACGACTTCGCCAGCGACTGGCTGGCGCAGCACGACGCACTGCACATCCTCATCTGCAATGCCGCGATCATGGCGTCACCGCTCGCGCGCGATCGCCGCGGCTACGAGAGCCAGTTCGCGACCAACCACCTTGGGCATTTCCAGCTGCTCTGCCGCCTGTGGCCCGCCCTGGTCGCGGCCCGTGGCGCACGAGTGGTCATGCTTTCCTCGCTCGGGCATCGCATCACGCCGGTGAACTTCGACGATCCCAACTTCGAGCATCGCGAGTACCACAAATGGAAGGCTTACGGTCAGGCGAAGACAGCCAACAGCCTCTGCGCAGTCGGCGCGGATGAACGCGGCCGCACACTCGGCATTCGTGCGTTTGCCGTGCACCCCGGCGCGATCATGACCGACCTGCAGCGTTCGCTGCCGCTGGAGGAGCAGGTTGCGATGGGCTGGATCACGGCGGACGGGGTCGTCAATCCGATCTTCAAGTCAATCGAGCAAGGCGCGGCCACTACGGTGTGGGCCGCGACCAGCCCGCAACTCGCGGGTCGCGGCGGCGTTTACTGCGAGGACTGCGACGTCGCCAGCGCCGTCCCGCCCGAGGACAAAGGCCCTGCAGGGGTGCGACCCTGGGCCATTGATCACGACGCAGCCGAGCGACTCTGGACGCTGTCGGAACAACTGTCCGGTTCGCGGCTCACCTGACGGCAACTGACGCCCGCGCCAGCAGCGCCAGGTGGTGCCCGGCCGTTTCCTGCGGCGCCTCCAGCATCGGCACGTGTCCGACGTGCTCGAAGATCACCGCCACGCTGTCGGCGATGCCGCGACGCAATTCGTCGACCGCACTGACGTCGATCAACTGGTCGTGCCGGCCCCAGACGATCAGCGTCGGCGCCCGCACTTCCGCGAGCCGCGCGTTCAGCACGCCCGCGATTCCTTCGTCGGCGAGGACCCAGAAGACCTTGTCGAGCACTGGCGCGTTGGCCACCGCGTCGTCGAGCAGCAGCTTCTTGAACTGGCGCGGCATGAAAGGCGGTTTGCGATAGACGAAGGCCAGCAGCCGGTCGACGTCC
>CAVVBC010000045.1:0-17484 GCA_963746325.1 uncultured Gammaproteobacteria bacterium
CGACCACCAAGCCGATCGAGTTCTTCCCCGCCTGACCGCCCGGTCAGACATTCGGGCAGGCACCCGCCCAGGCACCTGCCCGGATACCTGACCAGATACCTGGCCAGACGCGTTCTGAGCCCATAACCACCCGGCCTTTCCGCGGCCGGGCGGCGCTCCCTAGCATGCACTCCCCCGCATCAGCTTTCGCGGGCGAGGATTGCCATGAGTGCCAACAAGGTTTCGACGCTGTCGCTGGGTCCGCTGGACCCTGAGCGCACCGAGCTATTGCTCCGCGTCGTCGAAGGGCTCGAACCCTCCACGCTGCAGTGGTTGTCGGGCTTTGCGGCCGGCGTTGCGCACGAACGTACGGCCGGTCGTGGTGTGGCCGCGGCCCTGCCTGTCGGCGCTGCGGCACCGGCTGCACGTGCAGAACCCACCGCGCGCGTCACGATCGTCTACGGCTCGCAGACGGGCAACAGCAAGCGCATCGCCGAAAAGCTGGGCCGCGCGGCCGAAGCCGCCGGACTCGCGGCTCGCGTGTATGCAGCCAGCAACTATCCGGTGAAGGACATCGCGAAGGAGAAGCTGCTGGTCATGGTCATCAGCACGCACGGCGACGGCGATCCGCCGGATGAAGCGCGCGGGCTGTAGGAATTCCTCGGCACCAAGCGCGCGCCGCAGCTCGAGCAGCTGCAGTACTCGGTGCTCGCGCTCGGCGACACCAGCTATCCGAAGTTCTGCGAAGCCGGCCGCGTGGTCGATGAACGCCTGGCCAAGCTCGGCGCGAAGCGCCTGCTGCCGCGCGTCGATTGCGACGTCGACTTCGAGAAGCTGGCGCGACCTGGGCTCGACGACGCGCTCGCGCGCGTGCGCAGACGCGACAAGCTCGCGCCCGCCGCCGGCGTCGCCATCGGCGACGGCCGACGCGCTGCCGCGGCCCCGGTCGAGCCGGAGTTCACGCGCGACCACCCGCCACCGCCGAAGTGCTCGCCAACCAGCGCATCGTCGGCCGCGCCGCGTTGCGCGAAGTGCGCCACGTGGAGCTCGCGTTCCCGGCCTCGGGCACTCTACAAGCCCGGCGACGCGCTCGGCATCGTGCATCGCAATCGCCGAGCCGGCCATCGACGCCGTGCTCAAGGCCACGAAGCTCGATGGCGCCGCCACGGTCGCACACGACGGCAGCGCACGCACGCTGCTCGAATGGCTGCGCGACGAGCGCGAGCTCACGCGCATCGCGCGTCCGCTGCTGGTGCAGGTGGCGAAGCACGCGCAGCGGCGACCTCCGGCTGCTCGGCAACCCGGCCACGGGCGATGGCCAAGCTCACCGCCACCTGCCAGGTGTCGACGTGCTGCGGCGCTACCCGGCGGAGTGGACGCCGGAGGCGCTGGTGCACGCGCTGCGCCCGTCGCACCGGCCGCGTGTATTCGATCGCCTCCAGCCCGGCGGCCGTCGGCGACGAAGCGCATCTCACGGTGGCCGTGGTCGGCAGCGACACCGATCGCAAACTACTGGCCGGCGCGGCCTCGCACTTCGTGGTGAACCCGCGGTGGATTCGAACGTGCAGGTGTGGATCGAGCAGAACGATCGCTTCCGCGTGCCGGCCGACGACGTCGCGCGACATCATCATGGTGGGGCCGGGCACCGGCGTCGCGCCGTTCCGCGGCTTCGTGCAGGAGCGCGAGGCCACCGGCGCCACCGGCAGGAACTGGCTGTTCTTCGGCGGCCGCTCGCTGTACCACGACTTCCTCTACCAGACTCGAGTGGCAGCAGGCCCTCAAGCGCAAGGCGCTGCATCGCGTGGACGTGGCGTTCTCGCGTGACCAGGCGCGAAAAGATCTACGTGCAGCACCGCATCCGCCAGGCCGGCAAGGAGCTCTTCGCCTGGCTGCAGAACGGTGCCTATTTCTACGTGTGCGGTGATGCCTCCGCCATGGCGCCCGACGTGAACGCCGCGCTGTGGACGTCGTGCGCGAGCACGGCAACATGGACGCCGGACGACGCCCAGGCCTGGGTGGCCGATCTCGCGGCTGACGGACGGTATTTGCGCGATGTCTACTGAAGTTCTCGATCCGCCGTCAGTGAGCCGAACCAAGTCATCCCCGTCGAGAGGATCAAGCGGGCCGCGGCCTGCGCGGCACGCTGGTCGAGAGCCTCGCCGATCCGCTGACCGGCGCGATCCGCGAGTCCGACACGCAGCTCATCAAGTTCCACGGCAGCTACCAGCAGGACGACCGCGACCTCCGCGACGAACGCGCGCCGGCAGAAGCTCGAGCCCGCGTACAGCTTCATGATCCGCACGCGCATGCCGGGCGGCGTCTGCACGCCCGCGCAGTGGCTGGCGCTGGACGCGATCGCGCGCAAGTACGCGAACCGGCACGCTGCGCCTCACCACGCGCCAGGCCTTCCAGTTCCACGGCGTGATCAAGAGCGACCTGAAGGCGACCATGCAGGGCATCAACGCCGCGCTCATCGACACGCTCGCCGCGTGCGGCGACGTGAATCGCAACGTGATGGCGGCGCCAACCCGGTCGAGACCCGCGCGCACGCCGCAGGTGTACGACTGGTCGGTGAAGCTCTCGCGAGCACCTGCAGCCGAAGACCCGCGCGTATCACGAGATCTGGCTGGACGGCGAGAAACTCGTCGGCACCGAGCGGAAGACGAGCCGCATCTACGGCCAGCACTATCTACCGCGCAAGTTCAAGACCGGCGTCGTCGTGCCGCCGCACAACGACGTCGACATCTTCTCGCAGGACCTCGGCTTCATCGCCATCCGTCGAGGACGGCGAGCTGCTGGGCTTCAACCTCACCGTCGGCGGCGGCCTCGGCGCGACGCACGGCGAGCCGAGACCTTCCCGCGCCTCGCCGACGTCATCGGCTTCCTCAGCCGGACCAGGTGCTCGAAGGTCGCCGAGACGGTGGTCATCATCCAGCGCGACTTCGGCGACCGCACGGATCGCAAGCACGCGCGCCTCAAGTACACGATTGGCGACCGCGGCGTCGACTGGTTCAAGGCGGAGCTCGACCCAGCGCTGGGTCAGCGCTCGAGCCGCCGCGCCCGTTCAAGTTCACCACCACCGGCGATCGCTTCGGCTGGCCGCGGACACGATGGCCGCTGGCATCTCACGCTGCGCATCGACTCGGGCCGCGTCGTCGATACGTCGCAGGGCGCGTTCCTCACGGGCCTGCGAGAAATCGCGACGATCCACCACGGTGATTTCCGCCTGACGGCCAACCAGAACCTGATCATCGCCAATGTCGAGGCGAATGCGCGCTGCTGCTCGACGGGCTCGTCGCGAAGTCACGGCCTCGATCGTCATGCGCGACCACGCCGGTGGCGCTCGATGCGCTCGCCTGCGTCGCGCTGCCCACCTGCGCGCTCGCCATGGCCGAAGCCGAGCGCTATCTGCCGCGCCTCACGCAGCTGCGTCGACGAGCGTCTCACCGCAAATGGCCTGGCCGGCGCGCCGCTCGTGTTGCGCATCACGGGCTGCCCGAACGGCTGCGCGCGCCCGTACCTGGCGGAGATCGCGCTCATCGGCCGCGCGCCCGGCCGCTACACCCTGCGCCTCGGCGGCGACTGCATGGGCATGCGCCTCAACATGCTGTACCGCGACAACATCGACGAACCGACGATCGTCACGGCGCTCGACGCCGCGTTCGCGCGGTATGCGAAGGAACGCAACGACGGCGAGCGCTTTGGCGATTTCGTCCGCCGTGTGGGCCTGGTCGGGGCGCAGGCCGCATGAGCCGCGGAGGAGTCGCAAGAATGAGGGCACTGGCATGGGATCCGGGCCGGGCGATGCACCGAGCCCGCGGTTCTCGACGAAGTGAACAGCGACCTCGAGCGCATGAGTGCGCCCGAGCGCGTCCGCTGGGCAGCCGCGAATCTGCCCGGCCAGCATGCACTGTCGTCGAGCTTCGGCGCGCAGGCCGCCGTTTCGCTGCACATGGTGACGCGCGAGTTGCCGTCCCTCCCGGTCGTGCTCGTCGACACCGGCTATCTGTTCCCTGAGACCTACCGCTTCATCGACGATCTCGTCGAAAAGCTCGACCTGAACCTGAAAGTGACGCAGCCGCGCGTGTCGCAGGCGTGGTTCGAGGCCCGCCACGGCCGACTCTGGGAAGAGGGCGTCGCGGGCATCGATCGCTACAACGAGCTGCGCAAGACCGAGCCGATGCAGCGTGCGCTGCACGAGCTGGGCATCAACACGTGGTTTGCCGGGATACGCCGCGACCAGGCCGCGACGCGCCGGCGCATCCGCCCGCTCGAATGGCGCGACGGACGCTGGAAAGTGCATCCGATCTTCGACTGGAACGACCGGCAGATCTTCGACTACCTGCGCCAGTTCAACCTGCCTTATCACCCGCTTTGGCATGAAGGGTACGTGTCGATCGGCGACTGGCACACGACCCGCACGCTGGCCGAGGCGGGCGATGCGGAGGCGACGCGCTTCTTCGGCCTGAAGCGCGAATGCGGCATCCACGGTCTCGAAGGCTGAGATGAAATTCTTTCCGCTGTTTGCGGACCTGCATGACCGCCGTGTGCTCGTGGTCGGCGGCGGTGCCGTGGCCGAACGCAAGGTGCGCCTGTTGCTCGAGGCGGGAGCGCAGGTGTGCCTCGTCGCGCCGACGCTCACCGACTGGCTAGCCGTCCATCCCGCGCTCGAGGTTCGCCGCGAGGCGTTTGACGAGCGTCATTTCGAAGGTGTGGTCCTCGCCATTGCCGCGACCGACGACCGTGCGGTGAACGAAGCCGTGTCCCGTGCGGGCCGCGAGCGCAACGTGCTCGTCAACGTGGTCGACGTCGCGGAGTTGTCGAGTTTCATCGTCCCGGCCATCGTCGACCGCTCCCCGCTCGTCATCGCGATCTCCACGGGCGGCGTGGCTCCCGTGCTGGCGCGACTGGTGCGCGAGCGACTCGAATCGCTGCTCGACGGCTCGTTCGGCCAGCTGGCCGGCCTGCTCCAGCGCTGGCGCGGCCGCATCAAGGCGAGCCTGCCCGACGTGAACGCGCGTCGTCGCTTCTACGAGACCGTGGTGCGGGGGGAGGTGGCTGCGCTGGTGCGCAGCCGCGACGAACACGGTGCCGAACAGGAACTTGCGCGCACGCTCGAGCACGCCGATGGGCCGCGTCGTGGCAGCGTCGTGCTGGTGGGCGCGGGCCCGGGCGATGCCGGGCTGCTCACGCTGAACGCGCTGCGCGCCCTGCAGGAAGCCGACGTGATCCTGTACGACCGGCTCGTCTCCGACGAGGTGCTGAACCTCGCGCGCCGCGATGCCGACCGTATCTGCGTCGGCAAGATGGCCGGCGGGCATTCGGTGTCGCAGGGTCGCATCAACGAACTGCTGCTGGAGCAGGCGCTGCAGGGCCGGCGCGTGGTTCGCCTCAAGGGCGGTGACCCCTTCATCTTCGGCCGCGGCGGCGAGGAGCTCGAGTCGCTCGAGCGCCACGGCATACCGTTCGAGGTGGTCCCTGGGATCACCGCCGCGATCGCGTGCGGTGCCTACGCCGGCATCCCGCTCACCCATCGCGACCATGCGCAGTCCGTGCGCTTCGTGACCGCGCACAGTGGCGACTCCATCGACGGCCTCGACTGGGCCACGCTCGCGCGCGAGCGCCAGACGCTCGCGCTCTACATGGGCGTGGCCGGGCTCGGAACCATCCGCGACCAGCTCACGCGCCATGGGCGCGCCCCGACCACGCCGGTCGCGATCATCGAGAACGGCTCGCGCGCCAGTCAGCGGGTCGTGCTGGCGTCGCTGGCGGAACTCGAAGAAGCAGGGCGGGTGGCCGCCGTGCAGTCGCCGGCACTCGTCATCGTCGGCGAGGTGGCGGCGCTCGCCACGAGGTTGCACTGGTTCGGCGCGGCGCCGGTGCGGTGGCGCGACCTGCGCGCTGCGGCGGCGTGAGTCGGGCCGGCAACCGCAGTCAGTTTGCGCGCCAGGTCAATTCGGCAAAGATCGACCGTGACCGTCCGGGAAAGTATCGATAGTCGCCAAAGGCGAAATCGGCACGATCTGCATACGCACGGTCGAGCGCGTTGTTGACCCGCAGCGTCGCCGTCCATTGCGGCAGGAAGCCCCAGCTTGCGCGCAGGTTAAGCAACTCGTGGCCGTGGTAGCGGCGCGCATTCGACGCGTCGAGGAAATAGTCGCCGACGACGAGCCATTCCACTTCGGCTGCTACGGTCTCCAGCGGCGTGAAGCGCAGTGCTGCTCGTGCCAGGTCGCGCGGCGCGGTATCGACGTCGTTGCCCGAAGTGATCGTCTCGCCGCCCTCGATGGCCTGCGAGAACTCGTAGCGATGCCGCGCAAACGTACCCGACACGTCGGCACCGAGCCATGCCAGCGCCTGCCAGCTCAGCGAGTACTCCAGCCCTTCGTGCGAGGTGCGGCCGTCACTGACGTAGAACCCGTTCGAGTCACGCAGGATCACGTTGTCCTTGCGCATGTCGAAGCCCGCCAGCTCGCCGCTCCAGTCTCGGCGAGCAAATTTGACGCCCAGTTCGTAGCCGTCGATCTGCTCCGAGTCGAGCGTGGAGACGGATTGCCGGCGCTGCAGGCGGTACAGTTCCGTCATCTCGGGCGGCCGAAATCCGCGCGACAGGTTCGCATACAGCATGAGGCCTTCCGCGGCGTCCCAGCGCAGGCTGAGCTTGGGCGCGGCGTTCGTGAATGAATCGTTGCGGTCTGCGGGCCGGCTGTAAAGGCAGCCCGACGGTACGCACGGCACGCCGTTCTCGTCCGTGTTGCCGGCCAGCATCCGGTTGTCGTAGTCGTAGCCCACGTATTCCACCCGTACGCCGGCGCCTGCGTACAGCGTGGATGTCAGTGCATATTCGAGCTGGGCGTAACCGCCAGCGACGCTGGAGGTCACGGTGTAGTCGTAATGCCTGCCGGCAGGTCGAATGGCATTTGCGGCCGGGCTGCCCGTGGTCGTCGGGCCCGCCTGGTCCTCGACCAGGAACGAGTCGGCCCATTCGAGATCGAGGCCGGTGACCAGGCTCAGGCGCTCGCCCAGGTCCCAGTCGAAGCTGGTCATGAGCCCGGCGCTTTCCTGGCCATTGCGCTCGACGGGTTGCCCGAGCAGGAAATGCTGCAGGAAGTCCATGCGGGAGGTGCGCAGGTACGGGCGCAGTTCGAGGCGGCCGGGCAGTGAGGTCTGCGGTTGCAGCAGTCCGGTGAGCCGCACCGCGTGGGCATTGCGATACGCTTCCGGGTTGTCGTTCGTCTTGCTCAGTCCGGGATCACGGTAGGCGTTCTTGCCGAGCACGAAGCCCGCGGTTTCCTGCTCCAGGCTCGTGGCTGCGAGGTCGACGCGTGATGCGAGGCGTCCCGAGGCGCCGGTGGTCAGCGTGAGATTCATCTTGCCTTCATCGAAGCCCGATGCGTCGCGCCAGCCGCCATCGTGCGTATACAGTGCCTTGACCGCGGCGCTGGTCGTCTCCCCGGCATGCGCAGCGACCAGTGTGCCGCGCACGTAATCGGACGGCCCGGCGCCGATACCGAGCTGCCACGCCGGCAGCTGGGCCGGGGCGTCCTGCAGCACGTTGATGGTGCCATGCACCGCGTTCGATCCATACAGCGCCGTGCCGGTACCGCGCAGCACCTCGATCGAGTCGGCCTGCTCGGTGTTGATCTCGAGCATCTCGTTGACGTTGCAAAAGCCGACGGGCCGGATCGGCACGCCGTTTTCCATGAACAGGAAGGCGCCGCACGAGCCCGCGCCGGTCAACACGGGCGAACGGATCGCAGTGAGGCTCTCCTGGCCGCTGCCCCGCTGGATCATGGTGCCAGGCACGCGATTCAGGGCTTCGGAGCTGTGGGTTGCGCCGAGCAGGTCGAGGGCCGACCGGTCGATGCGACCAATGCTGAGCGGCGTGGCGAGAGCCGGTATCGCCTGGCGTTGCGCCGTGACGACCACTTCATCGAGCGCAGTGGGCGCTGCCGCCGCCGGGGCGCTGGCAATGGACGCGGCGACGCAGGCTGCGCCGAGCACGCCGGTCAAGCTTGCGGGGTGCCGGCGAATTGCCCGGGCGCGATGGCAGAGCGAAATCAACATGCAGCTCGAAGCGTGGTCGGTAGAAGTCAATGCAGCATTATCGCCGACTGAAGCAGGGCGCGTTGTCGGCGTTTGGTACCATCGCGGCACCTTCCGGAGCAGGCCAAACCAATGCCATTGGTCACAGGCAATGTGCATACGTCACGATCCTGCCGCGTGTCCCGCAACGGCAAGCCGTGGGCGTGGCTGGCGGCAATGGTGTCGCTGGTCGCAGCGCTGCCGGCATGGGCTGCGCCCGACACGCTGGGCGACACGCTCGTCGCCGCCGAGCCCGCACGCCCGCGCATCGGCCTGGTGCTGAGCGGCGGTGGCGCTCGCGGCGCGGCCCACGTGGGCGTCATTCGTGCGCTGGAGGAGATGCGGATTCCAGTCGATGCCGTCGCCGGCACCAGCATGGGCGCCGTCGTGGGCGGTCTCTACGCTGCAGGCCTGAGCGGGGAGGAAATCGAGCGCATCTTCCGCGACCTCGACTGGCAGGAGGTCATCCGCGACCGCGCACCGCGGCGCGAGCGTGCCTACCGACGCAAGCAGGACGACCGCAACATCCTCGCCAAGGGTGCGCTCGGCGTGAGCCCGGGCGACGGCGTCACGCTGCCGCTCGGCCTGGTGCAGGGCCACAAGATCACGCAAGTGCTGCGCGAGGCGACGGCGCGCGTCGCCGACGTGCAGGATTTCGACCGGTTGCCCACGCCGTTCCGGGCGCTTGCGACCGATCTCGAGACGGGCGAGCGAGTGGTGCTGGGCCAGGGCGACCTGGTGACCGTCCTGCGCGCGAGCATGTCCGCGCCGGGCGTGCTCACGCCCGTCGAGGTAAACGGACGCCTGCTGGTCGATGGCGGCCTCGTCGACAACCTGCCCGTCGAACTCGCCCAGAGCATGGGTGTCGACCGGCTCATCGTCGTCGACGTCAGCTTTCCGCTGGCCGACCGCCAGGGCCTCACCTCGGCGTTCGACATCACCAACCAGATGGTCGGCATCATGGTCCGGCGCGGCACGCTCGATTCCAAGGAGCACCTGCAGTCCGGCGACGTGTTGATCGAACCCGACCTCGGCGCGATGACCGCGATCGAGTTTGCGCGCATGCCGCAGGTCATGGAGCAGGGCAAGACGGCCGCGTGGACCCAGGCCGCGGCGCTGGCGAGCCTGGCGTTGCCGACAGCCGAGTACCAGCGCTACCTGGCGAGCCGTACCCGACCCGCGGAGCCTTCGGTGCTGGTGCAGTACGTACGGCCTGGTCCACAGTCGCAGGACGAGGCTCGCCGCGTCGAGGCGGTGTTCGGCGACCTGGCCGGCCGGCCGCTCGACATGCCCGAGCTGCAGCAGAGGTTGGCCTCGCAGTACCGGCTGGACGATTTCGAGGCCGTCGACTACCGGGTGGTGCGCGAGGCGCGCGGCGAAGGGCTCGAGATCGACCTGCGCCGGAAAACCTGGGGGCCGGCTTTCCTGCGGCTCGGCGTGGGTGTGGAGAACGACTACGAAGGCGGCGCGACGGCCAACGCCGCGGCCCAGCTGCGCATCACGCAGCTGAACGACCTCGATGCGGAATGGATCATCGACGCGCAGATCGGCGAGGAACCCCGCCTGCTCACCGAGTTCTATCAGCCGCTGTCGCTGCGCAAGCCCTATTTCATCGCGCCGGCGTTCCGCTACGAAGAGAGTACGCTGCAACTCGTCAGCGGCGCTGGCCAGCGCATCGCGCGCTATCGAATACGCGATACCGACGTATCGCTCGCGCTGGGGGCAGAGTTATCGAACTGGGGTGAAGTGCGCGTCGGCGTCCGCCGTGGCAACGGCAGCAGCCGCGTGCTGATCGGCGATCCCAGCCTGCCCACCGACGATTTCGACATCGGCGGCGCGTTCGTCAACTTCGGCTACGACCGGCTCGACAGCGCCTACTTTCCCAAGCAGGGCCAGGCGTTCCGCGCCAGCTGGCTGGCCGATCGCGACGAACTCGGTGCCTCGCACGATGCGGACATCGTGCGCGCGTCGTGGCAGCTGGCACGCAGCCGCGGACGCTACAGCATCGTGTGGTCGATGGACGGCGGCTCGGCGCTGGATGACCAGGTCGTCTCGCCGCAGGAGCTGTTCACGCTGGGCGGGTTGTTCGATCTGTCCGGCCTGCCGTCGGACGCCAAGGCCGGGACGCAGTACGGCATCGCTCGCGCCATCGTCTACCGGCGCATCAGTCGCGGCGGCACGGGCTTCTTCGAGTTCCCTGCGTATCTCGGGATGTCGGTCGAGGCGGGCAACGTCTGGGCCACCCGCGACGATGTCGATTTCGGCGACCTCGAGACCGGTGGCAGCCTCTTCCTGGGAGCCGAAAGTCCGTTCGGTCCGGTCTACCTGGCGGCCGGCCTGGCAAGCGGGGGCGAACGCGCGTTCTACCTGTACCTGGGCAAGACATTCTGACCTGCGCGCCTGGGCGCGCGGCGCGTTAAAATCGCACACTTCCTGGAGCGCTCCCATGGCCATCGCCAACGACCACAACCTGCGGCAGCCGCTGCCCCATTCGCTGCCCTTCGGCCTGCGCATCCGCGCGCGCCGCACCGATCCGTTCCGCACGCTGGTCGGCGATGACTGGGAAAAGGCGCACTGGTTCGCCACCCGCGCCGAGCGCGATGCCGCGCACGCGCAGATGAGCGGCCGCTACCTGTATTTCCGGCCGGGCGATGCGCCGACGCTCGATTTTGAAAAGATCGATCCCTGACCCGATAGCCCCGCCCGCGGAGCCGGCGGCAGACCGTGCCGAGCGCGCCACACTGCAGCAGCGTACGCGCCTGGACGCTCCGGGCAGGCCCGCACGCGGTCATGCACGCATTCCAGCTGCCGGTTAAAGTGTCGGAATGAACTGGCTCGGTCTGTATTTTTCTTCGCTGGCTGCGGCGCTGCTGGCGATCCTGCCGATCGTAAATCCGTTCGGCGCCGTTCCGCTCGTCATGTCGGCATCGGGTCACCTGCCCGAGCAGGAGCGGCTGCGGCAGATCCGCCGGGCCTGCGTCTACACCTTTTTCCTGATGTCCGGCTTCCTGGTGGCGGGCGGACTGATCATGAATTTCTTCGGCATCTCGTTGCCGGGGATGCGCATCGCGGGTGGGCTGATCGTCGCTTTCCTCGGCTTCCAGATGCTGTTTCCGAATCCGATCTCGGACAAGGAAGCGATGACCAAGGCGGCGGGCGAGAAGTACGACATCGCATTCACGCCGCTGGCCATGCCTGGCCTGAGCGGCCCCGGAACTTTCGCGGTGGTGATGAGTCTGTCGTCGCAGGCCGCCGCGCAGAAGGGGTTGCTCAGCATCGTCAACTTCGTGGGCGTACTCACCGCCATCCTGTTGACGGCATTGCTCAGCTGGTTCGTGCTGCGCGGGGCAGAGCGTGTCAACCGGTTGCTCGGCGCCACGGGCATGGTTGCGCTTACGCGTCTCACCGGTTTCCTGATGATTTCAATCGGCGTGCAGTTTCTCATCAATGGCACGACCATGATCCTGGACGATCCTGCGTTCTGGTCGGGCCTCGCCGAGGCCATGCGCGCCCGCTAGGAGATTCGCACCATGTTTTCACTGCGCAAGAAAAAGCTCGACCTGCCCACGACCGCCGAAGCCTTGCCGGGACGCGCGCAGAAACTGGCCGTGCCGGCGCAGCACTTCGTGAACGGGCACCGGCTCGAGGCGCCGTTTCCGGCCGGGATGCAGCTGGCGATGTTCGGGCTCGGCTGCTTCTGGGGCGCCGAACGCAAGTTCTGGAACACGCCCGGCGTCTACAGCACGCAAGTGGGGTACACCGCGGGCATCACGCCCAATCCGACGTACGAGGAAGTGTGTACTGGCTACACCGGTCACAACGAAGTCGTGCGTGTGGTGTTCGATCCACAGGAAGTTTCGTACGAAGCGCTGCTGCGCGTGTTCTGGGAATCGCACGATCCGACGCAGGGCATGCGCCAGGGCAACGACGTCGGCACGCAGTATCGCTCGGGCATCTACTGTTTCGACGCCGCGCAGCGCGTGGCGGCAGCGGCCAGTGCCGCCGCGTATGGCGCAAAGCTGCAGGCTGCGGGCTATCCGCCGGTCACGACGGAAATCATCGATGTGCCTGAGTTTTTCTTTGCCGAGGACTACCACCAGCAATACCTGGCGAAGAATCCGGACGGCTATTGCGGCATCGGCGGCACGGGCATCTCGTGCCCGATCGGCGTCGGCGTTTCCTCGACCTAGGCTCCCGGCGCCCGCAGGTGCTTCTCAGGGCGGGCTGCTGGGCGGCGCAGTGCCGGGCGCCGTCGACTCAGCGAGCCTCTTCAATTGCGCCAGGCCCTTTTCGTAGTCGGGCCCCACCATGCGATCCAGCGCCAAACCGAAGTAGCGTCCCAGGAGGCTGCCCGAGAAGTCCGTCTCCAGCGTCCACGTGGCTCGAGTGGCAGCGCCCTCCGGCAGCAGGACCATTTTTGCCGTCGTCGGGTTGTCCATGCCGAAGTCGAGCGTGCTGGTGACGCTGCGGCCCGGCTCCACGGCAACGATCTGCTGGCTGCCAGTACCGACATCGGGGTTGTCGCTGCGCCATTCCATGCGCGCGCCAACTCCTCGCCCGGGGCCGCTGATGGAGTATTTCGTTGCAGGGTCAAGACTGGCCCAGGGCGACCACTCGTTAAAGCGCCCGAAGCCGTCGACGAGTTCGTACACCGCTTCCGGACTTGCGGCGATCGTGATCGAGCGCTCGACGTGGGCGGTCTTCGGCAGGAGCAGGCCAACCACGACGAAGACCGTCACCAGCAGCAGCGCCGTGAGAAAAAGCCCCTTGAGCAGCTTCAAGCCGGTTCTCCCCGTGACCGCCCTGAATTGTTGCGCCGGTATCTCGCCACCTTGAATTACCGGAGATTCATGTGCCCGGCGGCGGCGCGCCCGGGTCCGGGTCTTCCATTGGATAGGTCGTTGCCGGCCCCTCGGCCGGCGCGGTCGCCGGCGTAGTCGGGCCACTGGACGGGGTCGCCGTAGCTGGCGTTGAGCCGGCCGCGACGGGCGCACTGGTAACGCGAGTGAGGGCGGCGACGAATTCCTGCGCGGCCGGCGGCACATTCGTGACCTTGTTGGCCAGGATCTGCGACGCGAGAATGCCGCTGATGCCATAGAACGATTCGTTCGCACCCCGGTCCACCGCGATCACCGTGCCGTCGAGCGCGACGCCCGCAAACAGGCCTGAGTTGCGCGAGTACGAGAGCACCTGCGCGCTGAGCGTGGCGTCCGTGGCCGCCGAGGATGCGCGGCCGAGCGGGCCCGCGGCGACGCTGGCATCCGCGCCGAGCGTCACTTTGCCGCCGGCGATTCCCTCGACGCTTTCGCGGGACATCAATACCAGCACGATGTCGGTCGACTGCACGCCGATCTGAAAGCCGAAATTCACGCCGCCCAGCGTCACGAAGACCGGCGGGCTCCAGGTGCCGTCTGGATTGCGCACGGCCATGACGCCGCGGCCGCCGCGGCCGCCGATGGTCAGCGCTACCTTGACCACGCTGGGAACGACGACCACGCCGTAGGTGCGTTCGAGCAGCCAGGTGGGTATGGATTGCTCGGTCAGGTCGGAAAACGATTCGAAAACGCGCTGTGACTGCTGCAGGCGCTGCTCTGTCCTGGCGTCGGCCTGCGCAGTTGCGGGAGCAACGACGACGACAACCGCAAACAGCAGCGAGAGGCAGGTGGCGATGAGTCTATTCATGGGCGGTGGTGGTGTAGGCAAGAGGTGTATTCCCGTGACTTTAACAGAATGTTCGCTGGGACCGGCCCACGGGCGGGTCGACGGATGGGCAGTTGCGAGTGGGGCAGGGTAACCTTGCAGCGGGGAGAGGCGGCCCGGCGTTGGAGCCGGCCTCACACAAGCAAGAACAACGATGGACACGTTTCGCACCGACTCTGGTCTGGCCCGGCTGCTCTGCAAGGCCCTGCTGCTGGCCTGCATTGCGCCTGCGCCGTACGTCGTTGGTCGCGCGGCGGCGGCAGAAGTTCCCGACTCGACTGCGTCCGACGTCATGACGGTCGATCGCGATTTCGCCGAAAGGGCGCTGGAGGTGGGCATCCGCGCCGCCTACGATCGCTATCTCGCGTCCGACGCCGTCGTCTTCCGGCCCCTGCCGGTCCCGGCGCGCGATTGGTTCGCGACGCACGAACCTGCCTCGGGACGCCTCCAGTGGCTGCCGACGATGGCGGCCACCGCGTGCGACTCGAGCCTGGCCGTGACGCTCGGCACCTGGACCTACACGGCCAAAGACAGCAAGACGGCGGACACGGGCCAGTACCTGACCGCATGGCGACGCAGCGAAAATGGCGACTGGCAGATCGTGCTCGACCAGACGCTCGCCTTGCCGACGCTGCCGGTGCTTGCCGCGTCCGCAACTTCTGAATGCGACGACCCGGGCTCTGTCACAGGCCAACTGCTCGACGCCGAGCGCAAGCAGAACTCCGCGCTGCGTACCGTGCGGACGAGCGAGTCCACGACGATTGCGGTGCGGGCAGCAGCCGTCGGCGTCGTGACGGGCTCGCAACGGGCGGACCTGGCCTTGACCCATGGCGAGCTGGTCGACAGGAAGCCCCCGCGCGGTTCTGCCGCGCAACTGCATGCCACGTACATTCGAATCTGGCAGCGCCGCGATCGCTCATGGCGCGTCGTGCACGAGTTCCTCACCCCAGTCGCCCGCTGACCGGGATCCGTGCCGTGGCTCTCGCAGGAGCACGCTGACACCCACGCATCACGCCCCTCGCCGTGCGTTCTGCCGTTTTGCCTACAGCCCTGAGCGCAATGCGGTCGCGCATCGAGACGCGCTGTTCGCTATGGTCGTGTGGAAATGCGCTGGAGAGGCAAACCTATGGTGGTGGCGGGGATCGTGGGCGCGCTGGTGGTCGCGGTGGTCACCGTGATTGCACTGAATCTAGTCTCGCGGGAGGCCCAGATCGAACGCCGGCTCGAACACCGCCACGGCATCGACGACCCGCAGTTCCGCCGCGAGCTGGGCGTCCTGCTCGGACCGCCCATCGTCGATGGCAACAGCGTTATCAATCTCGAGAATGGCGACGAGATCTTTCCGTCCATGCTCGCGGCGGTCAGGGCAGCGCGCCACAACATCAACTTCGAGACCTACATTTACTGGTCGGGGGTCATCGGCCGCGAATTCGCGGACGCGTTGTCCGAGCGGGCGCTCGCTGGTGTGCAGGTGCACGTGTTGATCGACTGGGTGGGCAGCCAGAAGATGGACCAGGCCATGCTCGGCCGCATGCAGGCGGCGGGTGTGAAGGTCGAGCGCTACCACCCACTGCATTGGTACAACCTGGCGCGGATGAACAACCGGACCCATCGCAAGCTGCTCATCGTCGATGGCGTGGTGGGTTTCACCGGTGGCGTGGGCATTGCGGACAACTGGCAGGGCAACGCGGCGACGCCCGCGCAATGGCGTGATTCGCACTACCGACTGCAGGGGCCCGCGGTGGCGCAGATGCAGGCTGCATTCATGGACAACTGGGTGAAGGCCACCGGCAAGTTGCTGCAGGGAGAGGAATACTTCCCGGCCCTGCCATCACCGGGTGCGGCGCGAGCGCAGGTCTTCACCAGTTCGCCCTCCGGGGGCAGTGACAGCATGCTCATGATGTACCTGCTCTCGATCGCCGCCGCCGAACACACGATCGATCTCGCCGCTGCCTACTTCGTTCCGGACGAGCTGACGCGCGGAGCGCTGCTCGCGGCCCTGCGGCGGGGCGTGCGCCTAAGGATCATCGTGCCCGGCGAACATATCGACACCGAGGTCGTGCGCAAGGCATCGCGAGCGCAGTGGGGCGAGCTGCTGGCGGCAGGCGCCGAGATCCACGAGTTCCAGCCCACCATGTTCCACTGCAAGATGTTCGTCGTCGACCGGCTGATGGTGTCGGTGGGGTCGACGAATTTCGACAACCGCTCATTCCGGCTCAATGACGAGGCGAACCTGAACGTGTACGACGCGGATTTTGCCCAGCGTGTCAGTGACGTCTTCGAAGACGACCTCAAGCGCACGCGCCGCATCACGCTCGCAGCGTGGCAGCACCGGCCCTGGCACGAGAAAATGCTGGAGCGAGCCTCCGCGCTGCTGTCATCGCAGCTCTGACGGCACGCTGGGCGCGGGACGAAGCAGGCTGCACGTGCAGCCTGCCTCGTCCCTGGCCGTGATCACCGGCGTTTGGTCAGGGCCTGTGCTCAGGTGGCGTCGATGATGTTTTCCAGGTGCTGGATGTGTTCCTGGTTGCGCGCAAGTTGTGCGCGGTACAGGTGCCGCAGCTGGTCGGGCGTGTGCTCCTGCCTGAGCGCGTCCTGGTAGTCGTCGACTCCCGATCGCTCGCCACTCAGCAACGCGGACAGCGCAGCCTTGTCGCCGAAAATGCGCGCGGCGCCCATCACGGTGTTGGACCACGTTCCCCAGGCGCCCGAGTCCTCCGACGGCGTGCCGCCCATCTGCTGTACCAGCGAGCGCAGCTCGGACACGGCCTCGCCGTGATGCCTGTGGATTTCAGTGAGCTGCTGGAAACGCGAATCCCGTCCGTACTCGCCACGGATTTTTTCGATGGCCTGCCGATAGGTTTCAGTGGCGGCCAACTCGCCGCGCAGCAACTGGTTCAGGTCATCGATGGCTTCAGCGGAGCCCTCGCTGGACAGCGCGCCGGTCGAGCCGCTGCCCGTGATTGAGTCGCGGGCGCGCTCAAATGCATCGCGGGTCGCATGCCTGGCCTCGCTCCACTCGAGACGCGAGCGGCCACGAGCGGACGTCCAGTCCTGCTGGAACTCGGACTCCGCCTCGTCGAACGAACGGCCGTGGTAGTCCGGGTATCGCTCGTATCCCATCCTGTACGCCGGGCCGTAATCATCGTAGCTCGACCCCGAGGTGACGTAGGGTCGTGACGAGTAGTTCGATTTCCAATGCGTGTCCTCGGCCGTCGGGTCGATCCTGCCCGCCATGGCCTTGCCGCCCACGGCGCCCGCAACCGCGCCGACCGCCGCGCCGATCGCAGCCCCGGCCGGTCCGCCCAGACCGCCAGCGGCCGCCCCCGCCAGCGCGCCACCCGCAATGCCGCCGACGGCACCGCCAGCGAACGCACCGCCCATCGTCGCACCCGTGTCCTTGTCGGTGTCACGGTCTTTCCTGGATTCCGCCATTGCTCGTCTCCTTGCTTCCTGTCCTTGGAACGGATCCCCGCGCAGGGGTTCTGATCAGTTCTTATAGGCTGCGTAAAATCGTGGGTATGTAGGAGTCCCCTACCGACGCAGGTGGGAATCCTGTCGCACAGCGAGACTTGCAGCGGAGTCGACGATGCATTGGCTGAAGGCGCGGCTGACGCCCGCTTTCGCAGGACAGCACGCCCCGTCGTCACATGCCGACAGGAGTGCTGGATTCGCGCGCAGGCCCGTGAGTTTCAGGCAGCGCCGCTCGCGCGCAACGCG
>CAVVBC010000046.1:0-69896 GCA_963746325.1 uncultured Gammaproteobacteria bacterium
TGCCCTGGCCAAGCTGCAGCTCACGAGCGGCAACACGGCCATCGCGCAGGTTGCCAGCCGCTGAGGCTGGCTCAGCTCGCCCGCACCAAACGCACGGCCCTCACCCGCACTTCGTGCGACCTCTCCCACTGACGTGGGAGAGGTGATCAGGAGACGCGCAGCTTGAACCCGGCGACCGCGAGGTAATCCGCTTCCTGCTCCAGGTCGATCGCGGTCAGCGGATGCTCTTCGAGCCAGCCGCGCGGAAACGTCACGTCGGCCTGTTTGCCTTTCACCTGCAGGCGGATGTCAGGCAGTGACCGCGGTCCGCGGCCACGATGCAGCAGCACCGCCAGCCGCAGCAGCACGATCAGGTACAAGGCCTTCAGGTGCCACGGTGGCGTCAGGTCGTCGAGCCCTGCAAGCGGCAGCTTGCGCCGGTGCGCGCCGACGACAGCGGCGAGCAGTTGCTGCTCATGATGCGGAAAGCCCGGCAGGTCCGCGTGCTGCAGCAGGTAGGCGCCATGGCGCTGGTACTGGGTGTGCGCGATGTCGAGGCCTACCTCGTGCAACCGCGCCGCCCAGCCCAGCAGGGGCTCGGCGAGCGCGTCATCGAGCCCCCAGCCGTCGCGCACTTGCCGCAGGAAGGCGAGCGCCGTTGCTTCGACGCGGTCCGCCTGCGCCGCATCGACATGGAAGCGGCCCTCCATCGCCCGCACGCTGCGCACGCGCGCGTCCTCGTCGGTGAGGCGGCCGAGCAGGTCATAGAGCAGGCCTTCGCGCAGGGCGCCGTCGGCGACGCGCATCGACTCGATGCCGAGACGATCGAAGGCCTCGAGCAGGATGGCGAGGCCGCCCGGCAGCACTTCCTGGCGCTCGGGCGAGAGCCCCGGCAACTTGAGGCGCGCGGCCTGGCCGGCGCGCAACATCTCCTGCAGCAGCCATTCGAGGCCCGGCCGGTCGACGTGCGCGATGCTCGACGAATCGCGCGCCTGCAACGTGTCGGCCACCGCATGCAACGTGCCCGACGCGCCGTAGGCGATGTCCCATTCGGAGCGCTTGAAGCGGTTGATCACCGGCTCGAGTTCAAGCTGCGCCGCCTGCCGCGCGCGCTTCATGCGCTTCTCGGTGATCTCGCCGTCTGGAAAGTAGCGCGCGCTCAACGTGACGCAACCCATGTACAGGCTCTCGAGCCGCTTCGCCGCCAGGCCTTCGCCGATGATGAGTTCGGTGCTGCCACCGCCGATGTCGATGACCAGCCGCTGGCCGCCCTCGCTGGGCGTCGTGTGCGCGACGCCCAGATGGATCAGTCGCGCTTCCTCGACGCCCGAGATGATTTCAATCGGATGGCCGAGCGCGTCGCGCGCACGCTCGAGGAACGCGCCCCGGCGCTTCGCCTGGCGCAGCGTGTTGGTGCCGACGACGCGCACCGACTCTGCGCGCATGTCGCGCAGGCGCTGGCCGAACCGCTCCAGGCACTGCAGTGCGCGGTGCGTCGAATCACGGTTCAGCCGGCCGTGCTCGTCGAGACCCGCGGCGAGTCGGACCATCTCGCGCAGGCGGTCGAGCACGACCAGTTGCCCGTGCTGATACCGGGCAACGATCATGTGGAAGCTGTTGGAACCCAGGTCAACTGCCGCCAGGACATCGGGCACGCGCTGCGGCACGGCGGGACTCAACGGTGGGGCGGGAGTTAGCGGAAAACCGGAGAGGACTCAGTGAGGCCCGGCCGCTGGCCGGGCCAACTGCTCAGGCCGTCTTCAGGTGGAGAACGACGAGCCACAGCCGCAGGTGGTCTGGGCATTGGGGTTGCGGATCACGAACTGGGCGCCCTCGAGATCCTCGCGGTAGTCGATCTCGGCGCCGGTGAGGTACTGGAAACTCATCGGATCGACCAGCAGGCGGACGCCCTGGTTCTCGACGCAGGTGTCGCCGTCTTCCTCGTTCTCGTCGAACGTGAATCCATACTGAAAGCCGGAACAGCCGCCGCCCGACACGAAGACGCGCAGCTTGAGGTTGGGGTTGCCCTCTTCGCGGATGAGCTCGCTCACCTTGGCCGCAGCCGAGTCCGTAAAGACCAGCAGGCCAGTGTCGGCCGACTCGTTCGAGGCATTGGCTTCGGTCATCGATGATGCTCCGTGCGTGGTCGCAAGCGGTTCTATCTGGGGGCGCATGGTAGCTCAGCAAGCCCCGCCGGTCATAGCGCGGCGACCGGCTGCCCCGTCACCTTCCACGGAAACGTCTGCCGGACGGGGGTACGAAGCTTGCTTGAATGCACCTCAATGTCCGTCTCGAATGCCTGGAAACCCGCAGGCAGGACGACAGTCTGCTCGATCGTCTGGAAATACCGGAACGAGAACGGCAACTGCGCGCGCGGCTTGCCAAGCAGCTCACCGACCGAAAACCGGGCCGGCACGTCCTCTTTCATGCCGAGCAAAGTGATCTGGGCCAGGCCCGAGACCACGCTTTCGTGGCGCATCGCCTGCACCAGCGTGAGCTTCAGCTGCACCTGGCGTGGCTCGCTGCCCGGCAGCACCTCGAACCGCTGGATGCGCAGGCCCTGGATGCCGTCGACCGGCGAGACGATGCTGCGATAGAAGGCGAGATCGTCGCTCTGGCGGGAAAGCTGTGATTGCAGGTCGCCCAGGGTGCTTTCGATCTGGCCGTACGCGTCGCGATCCAGGCGCCGCGCCATCTCCAGCTCGGCCACCTTGGCGTTGAGGCGCTTGTTGTCGAACTCGAGCTGTGCGGACTGTTCTTCGATGACGGCGCGCTGGTTGGCCACGGCGGCCGCATCGTGGCCCGCGTGACGCTGCCCCTGCACGTAGCCGAACCAGCCAGCAAGCCCAGCCAACAGCACTGCGCCGAGCAGCATCGCGACGTTGCCGTAAGAGCGGCGCGGCCGGGCGCCCGGCTCCGTGCCGCCTGCAGTCATTTGTCGCCGTCCCGTGGCGCCCCCGCAATCGACACCGGCGCTTCGTCCACTGCATCGACTTCGGTGTCCTGTGCGCCGTTACTGCCGGGCCCGCGCCGCCTGCGTGGCGCGCGCGGCTGCGGCGAGCGCAACAATTCGTCGGTCAGCCACTCGGGCCGCGGCGGCGGCCCCCCGGCGAATGCCCTCTCGCCCAGTTCCTGCAGCGCGCGCACGTAGACCGCGCGCTTGAAGTAGATGACCTCACGCACCGGCGCCCAGTAGTCCACCCAGCGGCCCTGGTCGAACTCCGGCTCGCTGGTGGACTCGAAATTGAAGCGCGAATCGTCAGCAAGCATCCGCAGCAGGAACCAGCGCTGTTTCTGGCCGATGCAGACGGGATTGCCACGGCGCCGCACGTATTGGTGTGGCAGGCGGTATCGCAGCCACCGGTCGGTCCTTGCCACCAGCTCCACGTCGTCACGCTGCAGGCCGACCTCCTCGTGGAGTTCGCGATACAGCGCGTCTTCCGGCTGCTCGTTGCGTAGCACGCCGCCCTGCGGGAACTGCCAGCCGCGCCCGTCACGCCGTCCACCCAGGAACAACTGCCCGCCGTCCCGCATCAGGACGATGCCTACGTTGGCGCGAAATCCCTGGCTGTCGATGTAGTCGCTCATTGTTCGCGCGGTCTGGTCATGCCCGATTTTTCCACATCGGGGGCAAGGGCACAAAAACATCACGCGCGGCGGTCCGGCTTGTGGCGCCGCCCCCGCTTCCCTACCCTTCGCGCATTGCCGGGGGTCGCTTGTCCAGATTTCCTCTCATACCAGTGTTCACGGCCCTTGGTGCCGCCAGCGTCGCCCTGCTGTTGCTGTCGCTGATGCTCGGCAGCGTGCAGCTCGCCCCCGCTGCGGTCTGGGACGCTTTCTGGTCGGCCGACCCCTCGATGGCGCGAGACGTGGTGCTGGGCCTGCGACTGCCGCGCGCGCTGACTGCATTCGCAGTGGGCGGCCTGCTCGGGCTGGCGGGCGCCCTGCTGCAGGTGTTGCTGCGCAATCCGTTGGCGGATCCCTACGTGCTGGGCGTGTCCGGCGGGGCTTCGGTGACCGCGCTGCTCGCCCTGATGGCGGGCCTGTCCGCCGTCATGATCGACGCGGCCGCGGCCGTGGGAGCCCTGGCCGCGTGCGCCCTGGTCTTTGCGCTGGCGCAGGGACGCGGCGGCTGGACCCCCACGCGCCTGCTGCTCACGGGGGTCGTGGTCGCTGCCGGCGCCGGCTCGATCGTCAGCCTGCTGCTGGCCATGAGCGACGACACCCGCCTGCGGGGCATGGTGTTCTGGCTGCTCGGCGACCTGTCGCGCAGTGATCGCTGGGAGTGGCTGTTCGCCCTGCTCGCCGTTGCCACGGTGTTCTGCGTTGCCCTGGGCCGCCCCCTCAACGTGCTCGCGCGCGGCGAGACGATAGCCGCCACGGTCGGCCTCGACGTGCGGCGTGTGCGCAGCATCGTGTTCGTGTTGAGCTCGGTGCTGACCGGCTGCGCCGTGAGCACGGCGGGCAGCATCGGCTTCGTGGGCCTGGTCACGCCGCACCTGGTGCGGCTTGCCCTGGGCAACGATCAGCGTACCGTGCTCGCGGGCAGCGCGCTGCTCGGCGGCCTCGTGCTGATGACGGCCGACCTCGCGTCACGCGTGCTGCTCGCCCCGCGCCAGTTGCCGGTGGGCGCGCTGACGGCGCTGGTGGGAGTGCCGATTTTCCTGCTGCTGATGCTGCGCCAGCGCAACTAGGACAGCGTCCTCAGGCAGCGACGTAGCGGTCGCCGCCGGCGCGCTTAGCTTGATGCAGCGCCGTGTGCGCACGGGCGAGCCACTCGTCCGCCGTCGCTTTCCGGTCGAGCCCGGATTTCAGTGCCGACATGTCGAGGCCAGCGATGCCAACCGACACCTTGAGCTGCTGATCATCGAGCAAGCGGCTGCATTGCAGCGCGCCGCGCGCACGGCTTGCAGGATGCGTTCGGCGAGTTGCGCCGCGGCCATCGGTGTCGTGGCCGGCAGCAACGCTGCAAACTCGTCTTCACCGAGGTGCGCGAACGAATCGCTCGCGCGCACCTGCGCTTCGACCACGCTGCCCACCTCGAATACGGCCGCATCGCCCGCGGCAACGCCGTGCCGATCGTTGATGGCGCCGAGTCCGTCGATGTCGATGACCAGACACGTCGCGGGTTCGCCGTGCCGTTCGCCGGCCGCAACCTGCTCGCGCACCCTGGCGAGGAAATAGTGCCGGCTGTTCCAGCCCGTGAGCGGATCGACGGTGCCCGCGCGCAGGATGCGGGCGCGCTGCAACAGCCGCTCGGAGTTGACCAGTGCCTGGGCTGCGACCAGGTCGGTCCAGCGGGCCTCGCGTGCAGCCAGGCTGACCGGCCCACCGCGGCTCCCGACGTTGTACACGCCGGCCAGTGCGCCGCTGCGCGGCAGCGGCAGCAGCAGCAGGTGACTGCAGCCGGCCGCGGCTGCGAACAGCAACCCATGGTCGGCAGCGTGATACGCCCCGGACCACGGCACCTGCAAGGTGCCATAACCCGGCGCGACACCGCTGAGGCTGTCCACGAAACGCAAGCCCGGCAGTGGCTCGGCATGTTGCTCGTCGCCGCCGGTCAGTCGCCTGAGCTCGTGGCGCGGGTCGAGGAGCAGCAGGACGCCAGCGAGCGGTTCGCCGGGCAGGCCCGGGGGTCGTGCCAGTGCCGTCGCGAGCTGGCGGAGCGTGCGGGCGCCCGTCACGCTGGCGCACCAGTCGAGCAGGTTTGCCGTCAGTGGCGTGAGGGGCAGCATGGCTCAGCGGCTGGCATCTTCGAGAGCTGCCTGCCGCACGCGGAGGTACGCGTCGCCCTGGCGCATCATCGCGACGAACGCGGGCGCATCGCCCTCGCGCACGGAGCGGCACAGCCGGTCGACCGCTGCCTGCAACGCATTGAGCGATTCCACGCCGTAGTCGTTGAGGCTCTGGATCTCGTAGTACAGGTCGGGATTCTCCGCGGCGACGCGCGTTGCGACATCGAGCTGCGCGTCGAAGGTCGTGCTCGACATGCGCGCGAGTCGCGGCGCGGCCTCGCCGCTCTCCGCCAGCGCGGTGAAGAAGGCGATGTTGAGCGCGTGCGAGAGACCCAGCACGAACGCGATCAGCCGGTCGTGTTCGTCGAGACCCATCACGACCAGGTCGGCCATCGTCGAATCGAAGAGCGCGCGGGCTTCGGCGAGGGCAGCGGCATCGCCCAGGTCGATGAAGATCACGTGGCGACCCGACAGCAACTCCGTGTCCGGGCCGAACATGGGATGCACTGACGTCACGTGGCACCCGGCCGCGCGCAGGCGGTCGAGCCCGTCACGCAACGGCGTCTTGAGCGAGCCGATGTCGAAGACGACGCCGGGCGGCTTGCGCTCGGCCAGCTGCCCCAGCACTTCGTTCGCGATCCTGATCGGCGTGGCGACGACGATGATGTCGTGCTGCAGGTCGGATTGCCGCCAGTCAGCGACGCATTCATAACCCGGGACTGCGCCCGACGGATCGGCGATGGTCACCGCAAAGCCCTGCGCCGCCATGAAATCGGCCACCCAGTGCCCCATCTTGCCGCGGCCGCCAATCACCAGGGCGCGACGACCGGTGCCACGTCCCTGCGCCACGACACGAGCCTGCTCCTGGGTCGTCAGCGAGCCGCGAATCAGCGCTTGCAGCAGCGATTCGGCCAGCGCGGGCGAGACCCCCAGCGCGGTGGCGTCCTGGCGCGCCTTGAGCAGGACCTCGCGTTCACGGCGGAAATCGCGCGTTCCCTGGCCGGCCGAGCGCTTGACCTCGGCGATCTGCTTGCCCAGCGACTGCCGCTCGGCCACGAGCTGCAGCAGTTCGCGATCGATGACGTCGAGACGGGCGCGGAGTTCAGCGAGGGACTTCATGCGGCACGGAATCCAGGGTGGACGAATCCTTTTACCGGGCGCACGGCTCGTGCCGCAAGGGATAGCAGCGCCGTGGTGGGGCATAATCGCCGTCCACGATCGCTGGATGACTGCCGATGTTTCATTCCGGAACGCTGCCCTCGACCCTGCCCGCCGATCCGATGCCCATCTTCGAGGCCTGGTACACACAGGCCCGTGCGGACAAGGTCCAGCCCAACCCCGATTCGATGGTGCTGGCGTCCGCCACGCCCGACGGCACGCCCTCCGCGCGGGTCGTCCTGTGCAAGAAGGTCGTCGTCGATCCGGGTTATGTCGCGTTCTTCACCAACTACGACAGCCGCAAGGGCCACGAACTGGCCGCGAACCCGCGCGTGGCGGGCGTCCTGCACTGGGACTCGCTGAGCCGGCAGGTGCGGCTCGAGGGTCGCGTCGTGCGCTGTCCGCCCGCAGAGAGCGATGCCTACTTCTCCACCCGCGCGATCGACAGCCGGATCGGTGCCTGGGCCAGCCTGCAGAGCCAGCCACTCGATTCGCGCGCGACGTTGCTGAAGCGGGTCGCGATCGAAGCCGCGCATCACGGCACGGCGCCCACGCGTCCGCCGCACTGGGGCGGCTATCACTTCTGGCTGGACGCGGTCGAGTTGTGGTGCGAAGGAGCCTTCCGCGTGCATGACCGGGCGCGCTGGTCGCGCACTCTGACGCCCCATGACGAGAGCGTGTTTGCAGCGTCGCCGTGGGTCGCCACGCGCCTGTACCCCTGACCCGTTCACCGCATCAGCGCCGCCATGGCCGGACGGACATTTCTCGGTAACGTGCGGCTGGCGCTGCTGCTCGCCGTGCTGCTGTTCGTCGCACTCGGCGCGTGGCTCGATCGCTCGCGCAGCCGCGACTGGAACGACACGCTGCGGGTCACCGTTTATCCGCTCGCGCAGACCTCCGCTCCGGCCGTGGCCGCCTACGTCAAGGCGCTGCAGGCCGCGGACTTCGCCGCAGTCGAGGACTTTTTCGCCGAGGAGAGCGCGGACTACGGGCTGCCACTGGCGCAGCCCGTCCGTATCCGTGTTTCGGCCGCGGCGGCCGGTACTGCGCCGCCCGTGTTGCCCGAGCGACCTTCCATGCTGACGGTGGCGCTGTGGAGCCTGCGCACGCGCTTTTATGCCGCAAAGGTCGCGTGGAACGACCCCTTGCCGGCCCCCGACATCCAGGTGTTCGCACTGTACTCGCCGCTTGGACGTGACTCGGTGGCACGACCGGATTCCGTCGGACTCAGCAAGGGGTTGATCGCGGTCACGCAACTGTACGGGGATCCGGCCGCAGCTGGCAGCAACCAGGTCGTGCTGGTGCATGAAGTCCTGCATACATTGGGCGCTACCGACAAGTACGACCTCGCGACCGGCCAGCCGCTCGTGCCGGAAGGACTCGGCGATCCTGCACTCGATCCGCGCTACCCGCAGGAGTTCGGCGAGATCATGGCGGGCCGCGTGGCGGTGGGGCCGCGCGAGGCGGTCACCCCCGCCAGTCTCGACCTGATGCTGGTCGGGCCGCAGACGGCGGAAGAGATCGGTTGGCTGCCATGAACGCAGCGACGTGCACGGTCAGTTGCAGCGACGTCACCGTCGAGGTGCCGGGGCGCGTGCTGGTCGCGGATCTCCGGCTCGAGGTGACGGGCGGAACGCTGCTGGTCGTGCTCGGTCGCAACGGGTCGGGCAAGAGCTCGACGCTGCACACGCTGGCCGGGTTGCGCGCGCCGGCGCGCGGCGACGTGCTCGTCGCCGGCCGTTCGCTCGCGCTCTGGCCGCGACGCGAACTCGCGCGCACGCTCGGCCTGTTGCCGCAGCTGGTCGAAGACCCGTTTCCGGCGACGGCCCTCGAAGCGGTGCTCGTCGGCCGCCACCCTCACCTGGACTTCTGGGCCTGGGAAGGGGCCGCGGACCGTGCCGCTGCACGGGCCGCCCTGGCTGCGGTCGACCTGGCGGGGCTCGAGCAGCGCGACATCGCCACGCTTTCCGGCGGCGAACGCCGGCGCCTCTCGATCGCGACCATCCTCGCGCAGGACCCGTCCGTGTTCCTGCTCGACGAACCGATTCACCAGCTCGATCCGCAACACCAGCTCGACGTGCTGCGTTCGTTCCGCAGACTCGCCGACGCCGGGCGCACCGTCATCGTGAGCCTGCACGACATCGGCCTGGCTGCGCGTTTCGCCGATGCTGCGTTGCTGCTGTTCGGCGACGGTCGCTGGCACTGCGGGCCGTGCGACGAGGCGTTGAATGAAAAGTCGATCGGCGAGCTCTACGGCATCGAGGTGCGCGAGCTGCGCTGGGAACACGGCAGGACCTTCGTCGCCGCCTGACCGCCCTGCCCGCGATCGCTTTCAGCGCGCCAGCTTCAGTGTGCCAGCGTCCGTGAGAACAGGTTGAGCACGATCACGCCCGCAACGATCAGCGTCAGCCCGATCATGGCGGGCAGGTCCAGCGCGTGCCCGTACGCGAGCCATCCGAACAGTGTGATCAGCACGATGCCGACGCCAGACCAGATCGCGTAAGTCACGCCGACGGGCAGCGTCTGCAGCGCCAGCGACAGGAAGTAGAACGCGATGCCGTAGCCGGCCAGCACGACGGCGGTTGGACCCGGGCGGCTGAAGCCCATCGATGCCTTCAAAGCCGAGGTGCCGATCACCTCGGCGACGATCGCGATGGCGAGGTACGCCCACGCACGCGTCATGTCGCGGCCTGCCGGGTCGGCGTCACGTGATCGGAATCTCTGCGGCGTGCGCCGCAGCCCAGGTGGCGAAATCCTGCAGTTGCGGATTGAGCGAGCGCGACAGCTCGACGCTGCGCGCGGCGCAGAACTCGGCGTTGAAGTCGTGCTTGAACTGGAACATGTTGCCGAGGTCTTCAGCGCCTGGAAATCCCAGGCCGCGGTAGACGTCGAACGGCACGTCCTGGTGCACCACCTCGCGGCCGAGCACGCGCGTCAGTCCAGCCGCCATCTGTGCGCCGGTGAGGTGTTCACCGGCAACGCCAAGCGTGCGGCCCGCGAATTCCTTGCCCCGCTTGAAGATGCCGTGCGCGCAACGGCCGATGTCCTCGGCCGCGATGCCGGACAACGGCCGAGTGCCCATGGGCAACGCGAAATACAGCTTGCCGTCGGGTCCGGTCTTCGGGCCCATGCCGAAGTGAATCAGGTTGTCCCAGTAGAAGGACGTGAGCATGCATGTCGTCGGCACCCCCGTGGCGCGGAAGTACTCGTCGGCTTCGCCCTTCACGTCGAAATGCGGCACCTTGTAGTGGCCCATCAGCGTGGGCATGCGGTCGTCGTCGAGCTTCACCCAGCGGCGCGTGTCTTCGAGCGTGGACCAGACCACGTGCTGCACGCCCGCCTCGCGCGCAGCATCGGCCAGGGCGTGCGCCTCGGCGCGCTCCTGGTCCGGTGAAAAGTGATTCCAGAAGAACGTCACGCAGTAGGCGCCGTAGGCACCTGCAAACGCACGCGCGAGGGCGGAACGGTCGCTGACGTCGGCCGCGACGACCTCTGCTCCCGCCGCGGCGAGTGCGCGCGCCTGCGGCGACGCCGGATCACGCGTGATCGCGCGCACCGCGAACTCGCCGCCCTTGTCCGCCAGGATGGAGCGCACGAGCCCGCCGCCCTGCGCACCCGTCGCGCCTGCTACCGCAATGACCTTCTTCGCACTCATCGTTGTTCTCCCGGGACTGGGTCCGTCTCAGCCATGGATCGCCGCGTGAATCGACGCGTGCAGCTTGCCGTTGGTCGCGAGCACGCCCGTGCTCTGCGGCGTGAACGGCTCGCCCGCGAGGTCCGTGAACTTGCCGCCCGCGGCCTCGACGATCACCGCGCAGGCGCCGACGTCGAGGATGTTGACGTCGGATTCGACGACGGCGTCGATGCGGCCCGCGGCCAGCAGATGATAGTGCAGGAAATCGCCATAACCGCGAATGCGGCTCAAGCGGCCGACGAGCCGGCCAAAAGCAGGCCAACGCGGGCCCGTCGCCAGCGTCTTCAGGTTGCCGGTCGACAGTGCGGCATCCTCGATCGTGTCGATGCTGCTGACGCGCAGTGGCCGGTCGTTCAGCCAGGCGCCGACGCCGATCTCGCCATAGGCGAGTTCGCCATACACGGGCGCCGACGACACGCCCACGATCAGCTTGCCCTTGTGCATCAGCGCGATCTGCGTCGAGAACATCGGGTACTCGCGCACGAACGCCTTGGTGCCGTCGATCGGGTCGACGAACCAGACATAGTCGGCATCGAGTGCGGAGGTGCCGGTTTCCTCGCCGTGAAATCCATGCGCCGGGTAGCGTGAGGCAATGTGCGCGCGGATCGCTTTCTCGGTCTCCACGTCGGCCTCGGTCACCGGCGACTTGTCGGCCTTGATCGTGATCTTGAGGTTGCGCTGATAGTAGTGACGCACGACGTCGTCAGCGGCGCGGGCGGCCTCGAGCGCGGTCGCAAGCAACTCGGAATGCGGCATGGCTTCGTTCCAGTGAGACGAGCCGACATAGTACCGCGGCGTCCTTGACATGGCCTCCTGCGTTCCCTACCTTGCGGCCTTCGATAGGTGATCCCGCGAGCGCAGGCTCAGGGAGAACGGGAAGCCGGTCTGATTCCGGCGCTGCCCCCGCAACGGTAGTCGAGTGAAACCGCATCGCCCGGTCCGCAAGGTCCGGCACCCACTGCGCGAAAGCGTGGGAAGGGGATGCAGGCAGGGCCCGCAAGAGCCCGCTCGAGAGCCCGGAGACCGGCCTGTCGATCGAGACCAGCTTCGCGGTGGGCGAGCGGCAGGAACTCGGCTGGCAGTCCGTAGTCCGGGTTGCCGTCCCCGCTCCGCCACCCATCCGCCCCGTCGCTGGATTTTTCATTGCGTCCGCAAGGACGCAGGCACGGGGTGTGGCTAAACAATGTCCTGTCAATCCGGGGCCGCGTCCGCGCGGTCGTTTTCGCGTCTACGCGTCTCCATCCACGAACTGCTTGCCGCCGGTGCGGCGATTGCGCTGCTGCAACCCGTTACCTTGCGTGCGGACGATGTGGCAGATCTGCGCGAACCCGCGGCGACCGTCATCGTCACGGCGACGCGCGTGCCGACGCCCATCGATGAGGTGCTCGCGCCTGTCGTGCTGATCGACCGCGAGACCATCGAACGCAGCAATGCCGGCGATGCCGCCGAACTGCTGCGATTCCACGCGGGTTTCGACCTCGGGCGCAACGGCGGCCCGGGCCAGCCGACGGCGCTGTTCATCCGTGGCGCCGAGAGCAACCACACGCTGGTGCTCGTCGACGGCATTCGCATCAACCCGGGCACCATCGGCCTGCCCGCCCTGCAGAACATCGCACCTGACATGATCGAGCGCATCGAGGTGATCAAGGGGCCGCGCTCGGCAGTCTGGGGCAGCGACGCGATTGGCGGCGTCGTCAATATCGTGACGCGGCGCGGCTCGCAGACGGGCTGGGTCATGGAAGCCGGCTACGGCGATTACGACACTCGCCGTGCGAGCCTCGTCGGCGGCTTCGAACTCGGCGAGCAGGCAGACCTCGACCTGGGCGTCTCGTGGCTCGACAGCGCGGGCTTCCCGACCCGTACGGACGACACGGTCGACCGCGGCTTCGACAACCTCAACACCAGCCTCGCGCTGCGTGCGGACGTCGGGGCAGCCGACGTCGCGTTGCGATACTGGCGCACGTCGGGTAATTCCGAGTATTCGGATTTCTTCCTGACTCCGGTCGACCAGGACTTCGTGACCTCGACAGCGGCAGCCGAGGTACGGCTGCCCGTTGGCACCAAGGGCACGGCGCGGTTCTCGTTCTCGCACATGGACGACGAGATCCAGCAGAACCAGTCGCCGGATTTCCTCGAGACCGACCGCAACACGTTCGACGCCCAGTACGACTGGCAGCCGTCCGGGATGCACGCGCTGAGCCTCGGTGGCATGTTCTACCGCGAACAGGCCAGCAGCGAATCCTTCGGCGAAGGCTTCGAGGCCGACACGGACTCGTTGAATCTTTTCGTGCAGGACCGGATCACGCACGGTGCGCACAGCGCGCTGCTCGCCCTGGGCTACACCGATCACGAGACTGCCGGCACCGCCGTGACGTGGAACGCCGAGTACGGATATGGCTTCAACGAGCGGCGCACGCGTGTCTACGCCTTGGCCGGCAGCGGCTTTCGCGCGCCGGATGCATCGGATCGTTTCGGTTACGGCGGCAACCCGCAGCTCGAGCCCGAGCAGTCGCGCAATTACGAAGTGGGCCTGCGCCACGCGCTGACCGAGCGCCAGAGCCTCGAGTTCGCGGCATTCCACAACGACATCGAAGACCTGATCGACTTCACCGTGGTGTCCTTCGATCCGTTCGTCGGCGTCAACCAGAACGTCGCAGAAGCGCGCATCGAGGGCATCGAGGCCTCCTGGGCCTATCGCGGCACCGCGTGGCAGGCGCGCGTCGAGGCGATCTACCAGGAGCCGCGCGACCTCGCCGACGATTCACCGCTGCTGCGCCGCGCCGAGGAAAGCCTGACCGTCAATCTCACGCGCGCATTCGGCCCCGCGTTGCTGCTTGGCCTCGACGTGCTGGCGACGGGCGAGCGCAAGGACTTCGGGTTCCCCACCGACGTCACGCTGGATGGCTACGTGCTCGCGAACCTGACGGCCTCCTGGCAGGTGACGCCAAAGCTCGCGCTGATCGGGCGCGTGGAAAACCTCCTGGACGAGGACTACGAACTCGCCAGCACGTACAACACCCCCGACCGTGGCGTTTACGTCGCGATGCGGTACGCTCCGGGCGCCGCAGGGCGCAAATAGCTGCATACCCTCAAGAACGCAAGGAACCGCGATGGGCCATCGACTGAGCAGAATCTACACCCGTACCGGCGATGACGGCAGCACGGGCCTCGGCGATGGCATGCGAGTGCCAAAGGAGCACCTGCGCGTCGAGGCATACGGCACGGTGGACGAGGCCAACAGCGCGCTCGGCGTGGTGCTGGCGGTGCCGAGCCTGCCGGATGCAGTGCGCGCGACGCTCACCGAGATCCAGCACGACCTCTTCGACCTCGGCGGCGAACTCTGCATCCCTGGCCATCGCGCCATCACCACCGCCTACGTCGATCGCCTCGAACAGGCGCTCGATTCGTACAACGACGGTTTGCCGCCGCTCAAGGACTTCATCCTGCCGGGCGGCGGCCAGGCCGCGGCTGCGTGCCACCTCGCGCGCACCGTGGCGCGGCGCGCGGAACGCCGCGTGTGGGCGCTGGCGCGGGCGGAGTTCGTCGCACCCGAAGTGCCACAGTATCTCAACCGGCTGTCCGACCTGCTGTTCGTGATTGCTCGCGTGCTGGCGCGGCATGAGCATGGCAGCGAGGTGCTGTGGCGGCGGCGCTGAGCGCCCGCGGGTTTCGGCGCACTCGTGCCGCAGCTGCGACGGTCGCTATGCGTGCGGAAGACACGCCGTAAATACGTTCGTCCCTGTAGGCTCGCGCGCGCCGTCCATGGCGCGCGACGGTCTTCCGCACGCATAGCGACCGTCCCATCCGCTGCCGCGGTGTGCGCTGGCATATCGCAGGCATATCGTTGGCGCAACAGCGCGCGGCTGCACCCCAACTCGACACTTCGCGCGGCACCGCACCACTGCGCGAGCGGGTGGCGACGGCTCTGATGCGCCCGCCTTCCCGGAGTCTCGGGAGACCGTCGCGCGCCATGGACGGCGCGCGCGAGCCTACAGGGACGTATTTACGGCGTGTCTCCTGGGACTCCAGGAAGGCGGGCGCACCCGAGCCATTCGCCGCTAAGGAGCGCCGTCTGGCGACGCGGACGAGAGACGCTGCCGCGCCTGCTCGAGCGCAGCGCAGGTCACCTCGACGCCCTGCGCCAACCGGGGCGACGCCCGCGTCACCAGGTCCGACGACACCTTGAACACGGTATCGCCCTGCACTGCACGCATCCGCGGCCATCGCTGCCAGAACGCGCGCGGGTTCGCGATCGTGTCGTCGGTGCTCAGGATCACCTGCGGGTCCGCCGCGAGCACGGCCTCTGCCGAGATCGGCGGCGCCAGTTGCGGCAGGTCGGCGAACACGTTGCGGCCGCCGCAGAGCGTCACGATCTCGCTGATCACGTGCCGGCCGTTGACCGTGAAAATCGGCTCGTCGTCGATCTGGATGAACACCGTCACTTGCGGGCGCTGCGAATAGCTCGCGCGCTGCCGCGTCACACGACGTTCGAACTCAAGCGCCGCGCGCTCCGCCACTGCGGACGTCCCGGCCAGCCGACCCACTTGCCGCAGCGCCCGCGGCACGTCGGCCAGGCTCTGGGTTGGCACGTCGACGACATTGAGGCCCAGCGAACGCAGGCGTTCGATCGTCGTCTCCGGGGTCCCGGTGGGCCACACCAGCACGACATCGGGCCGTAGCGCGATCACCCTTTCGGCGTCCACCCGCCAGGCATCGCCCACGCGCGGCACGGCCTTGGCTGCCGCGGGGAAGTCGCTGAACTCCACCGCACCGACCAGCAGGTTGCCCGCGCCCGCTGCGTACGCGATTTCGGTCAGGCTGGGAGCCAGGCTGATGATTCGCAGTGGACTCCCAGCGGCCGCCGCGGCAGGAAGTGCAAGGAGCGCGCAGCAGGCCGTCACGGCGGCCAGCCAGCGGATGCTGCATGGAATACGGGGCCACATGCTCAAGGACGACATCCCGCGGGTCGCACAGTTCAGACCGCGGCGCCCGTGATGACGAGCAGCGCGATCACGGTGAGCCAGATCCAGAGCGAACGCTGCACGATGCGCCAGGCGCCGCGCACCGTCGCGACGTCCAGCTCCCCGGGTGCGATGGCCGCAAGGCTGGGCTGCAGCGAACCACGGCCCACGCGCGCGAGCAGGTCCTCGGCGCGATCAAGGACACCGGAGGCCGTGCCAACGCGAACGACGGCCGAGTGCCAGTTGCCGACAGCGTCCTCGAAGCTGCCCGCCAGCGCGTACGCCAGCGCCGTCAATCGTGCCGGCAACCAGGCGAGGACACCGTGCACTGCTGTCAGCTGCGTGCCGAGGTCGCCCCGCAGGCGCGGAACGCCCTGCCGCGCCGCCTCGAACGCCGCGCGCCGGCGCAGCATGTCGCTCACGCGATAAAGCCAGGCGCCGGCGGGGCCAAGGAGCATGAACCAGAAGATGACGCCGAAGATGCGGTTGTTCGCCTGGATGAAGATCGCATCCTCAACGGCCTCGCGTGCGCCGAGTCCATGCGGAATGGGGCTCGACTCGAGCAGCTCCTTGCCGCGGCGCAGGGCTTCGTCGCGGTCGTGGCGCTCGAGCGCGGCGGCGTAATCGTCGACTTCGTCCTTGAGGTCGCGCGGGCCAAAGGCGAACAGCAGCACGAACACGGCGAACGCAAACTGCAGCAACCCGAGCAGGTGCGGATCGAGCCAGCGCGCCACCAGCAGCACCGGCAGTGCGGGCAAGGCGATCAGGGCCAGTGCGGCAATGGCAACCACCGGGACGGCCTGGCCGGCCAGCGCGCGATCGGCCCAGTCGAACAAGGGATCGAGCCACCGCCACTCGCGCAGGTGCAGCAGGTGGGTGAGACCACGCTCGCAGGCCAGCGCAAAAAGCAGCGCAAGCAGGCTCATGGCGGCGCGACCTCGAGTTCGAACTGGATGAGCGAACGCAATCGCGGCCAGTCGAACGCAGGGCCGGGGTCGCTCTTGCGGCCCGGCGCCACGTCGCTGTGCCCCACGACTCGCCCAGGGGTGAGGCCTGGATAACTGCGGCAAAGCACGGCGATCACGCGCGCGAGCATCGCATACTGCGTTGACTCGTAGGGCGTGTGATCGGTGCCCTCGAGCTCGATCCCGATCGAATAGTCGTTGCAGCGCTCACGGCCCTGCCACGACGATGTCCCCGCATGCCAGGCCCGACGGTGGAACGGGACGTACTGCACGACCTCGCCGGTGCGGCGCACCAGCAGGTGTGCCGAGACCCGCAGGTCGGCGACGGTCGCGAAATACGGGTGGTCGTCGCGCGGCAGTGCGTTGGTGAACAGCAGGTCGATCCACGGGCCGTCGAACTCGCCTGGGGGCAGGCTGATGCCGTGCACCACGATGAGGTCCGCCTCCACACCCGGCGGCCGGTCATCGCAATTGGGCGAGGTCACCTGGCGGGCCCAGTCGAGCAGGCCGCGCCCGGTGTCGAGACTGAAGTTGACGGCAGAAGCGTTGGCGGGGCGTTGTCGTCGCATTGCCTACATGATGCCCTAAAATCCCCGCATGACCCTCACCCCCCCGCCCCGTCCCCTCCATCCGCTGGCACGCCGCGACCTGGACGTTGTCTGGCACCCCTGCACGCAGATGAAGGACCACGAGTGGCTGCCGCTCACGCCCATCGAGCGCGGCGAGGGGGTCTGGCTGTACGGGTACGATGGGCGGCGGTATCTCGACGCCGTGAGCTCCTGGTGGGTCAATCTCTTCGGCCACGCCAACCCGCGCATCAACGCTGCGATCACGGCGCAGCTCGGCAAGCTCGAGCACGTGATGCTCGCCGGCTTCACGCACGAGCCGGCCGTGCAACTGGCCGAAAGGCTCACTCGCCTGGCGCCGCCGGGACTGACGCGCTGCTTCTACGCCGACAACGGCTCGAGCGCGATCGAAGTCGCGATCAAGATGAGCTTTCACTACTGGCGCAACCAGGGGCAGTCGCGCAAGCGGCGGTTCATCACGCTGGCCAACAGCTACCACGGCGAAACGCTCGGCGCGCTGGCCGTGGGCAACGTGGAGCTGTACCGCGAGATTTACCAGCCCCTGTTGATGGACGTGACGATCGCGCCCTCCCCCGACACCTACACCCGCGAACCGGGCGAGACCGAGGCCGACTGCGCCCGCCGTGCCATCGCCGGGATGGAAGCGCTGCTGGCGCAGCATGCCGACGAGACCTGCGCGGTGATCGTCGAGCCGCTGGTGCAGTGTGCCGCGGGCATGCGCATGCACTCGCCGCTGTACCTGCGGCTGCTGCGCGAAGCCTGCGACCGGCACGCAGTGCACTTGATCGCGGACGAGATCGCGGTCGGTTTCGGGCGCACCGGCACCTTGTTTGCGTGCGAACAGGCCGCCATCACGCCCGATTTCATGTGTCTCTCGAAGGGCCTCACCGGCGGCTACCTGCCCCTGTCCGTCGTGTTGACCGGCGAGGCGGTGTACGCCGCGTTCTACGACGAATACGCGCACCAGCGCGCGTTCCTGCACTCGCACAGCTACACCGGCAATGCGCTCGCCTGCTCAGCCGCGCTCGCCACGCTGGATATCTTCGCCGACGACGACATCATCCAGCGCAATCGCGGCCTGGCCGCGCACCTGGGCCGGCGCGCCTGCGAGCTGCTCGGCGAGCTGCCGCACGTGGCGGAAGTGCGCCAGTGCGGCATGATCGTCGCGGCGGAACTCGCGCGCGACGCCGACCGCCGCCAGCCGTTCGACTGGCGTGAGCGTCGCGGCCTGCGCGTGTACCGTCATGGCCTCGAACACGAGGCATTGCTGCGCCCCATCGGCAACGTGGTCTATTTCATGCCGCCGTACGTGATCACCCCCGAACAGATCGACGCGTTGATGCTGACGGCGCGCGACGGCATCCTGGCGGCCACATGCGACTGACGCGCGTTTTCGTGCCCGGAGCGCTGGTGCCGGACACCGACGTGCGGCTGCCCGACGCCGCGGCGAATCATGTCGGTCGCGTGCTGCGCCTGCGCGAGGGCGCAGTGATCATCGCGTTCGACGGCAGCGGCAACGACCATCGCTGCGAAGTGCTCGCGGTCAAGGGCGACGAAGTGCGGGTGCGAGTCGGCTCGCGGACGACCGGCATGCCCGAATCTCCACTGCGCATCACGCTGGTGCAGGCCGTTTCGCGCGGCGAGCGCATGGACTGGACGTTGCAGAAAGCCACCGAGCTGGGCGTGCACACCATCGTCCCGGTGCTTTCCTCGCGCAGTGTCGTGCGCCTGGACGAAAAGCAGGCCGAGAAGAAGCTGCGCCACTGGCAGGCGATCGTCGCCGGTGCGTGCGAGCAATGCGGACGGAGCTTCGTTCCCGAGCTGCGCGTGCCGCAGGAACTGTCGCGCTTTCTTGCGTCATCCACCCGCGAAGGCCAACGGCTCGTGCTGAGCCCGTCCGGACCGGCGTCGCTTGCCGGCCTGACCAGCGTCGGCGCGCGCGTGGAATTGCTGATCGGACCTGAGGGCGGACTGGACGACGCCGAACTCGAGCGCGCCGCCGCCGCCGGCTTCACGCCAGTGCGCCTCGGTCCACGGGTATTGCGCACGGAAACCGCGGGCATCGTGGCCCTGACGGTGTTGCAGGCACTGTGGGGTGACTTGACGTAGCTCACCCCGACGCCGTGTCACCCCGCGCGGGTCTCTTCGGCGATCATTGCCTCGAGCCGCTCGAAGTCGGGGATCAGCGGCGTCTCGTTGACCATGGTCACCTGCCCGATGACCGGCATGTTCTCGCCGAAACTGCGCGTGGGGTCGGGCTGTACCACCTCCCGCGTCAGGCGCACGAGCTGGGGAAACCCCTGCGTCAGTACGGCGAAGTGGCCGCCAGTCTGGCCGGAGACGCCCTGCATGACGACGATGCGCGTGCGGCCGCTGGTTCGCGGCAGCGCCTTGCCGCAGGTCGCCTCGAAGGACACGAGCGGCACCCGGCGACCGCCCCAGGCAATCGTGCCCAGGTACCAGGACGGTGCGCCCTCCATCGGCGTCGGCGCCTGGTAATTGATCACCTCGGTGACGCACGACCGCGGCAGGATGAGCCGGTCGTCTGCCAGCGGCACCAGCAGGCAGTACAGCTCGTCCCCGACGCCCGCGTGCGTGGCACTGCCAGTCCCGGTCGTCATGCTGCCTGCCTCGTACGCTCGCCGTGCTGCCGAATCATGACAGGCGCCGCCGCGCGAGCACGAGCGGCTCGATGGCATCGAGCAGCTGGCTCTCCTGGTAGGGCTTGCCGAGGTAATCGTCGACGCCGAGCTCGATCGCCCGCGCGCGGTGCTTATCGCCGGCGCGCGACGTGATCATGATGATGGGAACGTCGGCGATGCGCGCGTCGTTGCGTACTTGCGCGGCGACCTCGTAGCCGTCCATGCGGGGCATCTCGATGTCGAGCAGGATCACGTCCGGAACGTGCTCCTGCAGCAGCGCCATGGCCTCGACGCCGTCCTTCGCCGTGACCACGCGCATGCCGTTGCGCTCGAGCAGGCGCTGCGTGACGCGCCGCACCGTGATCGAGTCGTCGACCACCATGGCGAAGATGCGATCGTCACGCACCGAGCGCCCGCCCTCGGCCCCGCGCGCGCGCCACTCGGAGCGCACCAGCGTGCCCATGTCGAGGATCACGACGATGCGGCCGTCACCCAGGATAGTGGCGCCGGAAATGCCGCGGATGCTGGCGATCTGCGGACCGACCGGCTTCACTACGATCTCGCGGCTGCCGATGAGCTCGTCGGTGACGAGCGCGGTCGAATGCTCGCCGGCGCGCACCAGGATGACGGGCAACGCCACGTCCGAGTCGGGCAGGATCGACGGCCCGCTGCCGACGAACGTGCCGAGGTGCTGGAACCGGTAGGGATTGCCGCCGTACGTGAACGACGAGGGCTCCTCGCCGAGGTGGCGCTGGATCTCTGATCGCGTGAGGCGCGACACGCCTTCGACGGTGGCCATGGGCAGCGCGAACAGCTCGTCGTGCACCCGCACGATGAGCGCCTGGGTAATGGCGAGCGTGAACGGCAGCCGGATCGTGAACCGGGCACCGACGCCGCGCTTCGACTCGATGAACAGCGCGCCGCCGAGCTTCTTGATCTCGGTCGCGACCACGTCCATGCCGACGCCCCGCCCCGCCTGTTGCGTCAGTCGGTCGGCAGTACTGAAGCCGGGCTCCAGGATCAGTTGCAGCGACTCTTCCTCGGTCAGGTCCATGCCGGGCTGCAACAGGCCCATCTGCAGCGCCTTGGCGTGGATCGCCGCGACATCGAGACCGGCGCCGTCGTCCTCGACCGTGATCACGACTTCGGCGCCTTCACGCTGCAGCTTGAGCGTGATGTGTCCCGTTTCGGGCTTGCCTGCCGCGATGCGGGCGGCCGGCGTCTCGAGTCCGTGCACGACCGCATTGCGCAGCATGTGTTCGAACGGCGGCAGCATGCGCTCGAGCACCTGCCGGTCGAGTTCGCCCGCGGCGCCTTCGACGATCAGCTCGGCCTTCTTGCCCGCCTCGGTCGCGGCCTGGCGCAGCAGCCGCGTCAGCCGTTGCACGTGCCGCTGGAACGGCACCATGCGCGTGCGCATGAGCCCGTTCTGCACCTCGGTAACCACGCGACCCTGCTGCTGCAGCAGGTTCTGCGTCTCGCGATTGAGCTGGGCGAGCAGGTCCTCGATGCTGCCGACGTCGCTGACCGACTCGGCGAGCGCGCGCGAGAGCTGCTGGATGTTGGAGTAGCGGTCGAGCTCGAGCGGGTCGAAATCGGTGCGCGACGCAGCCTCGTCGGTCTGGTGCTTGTTCAGGATCTGCGCTTCGGTCTCCATCTCGAGCTTGCGCAACTGGTCGCGCAGGCGCGTGACGGTGCGATCGAGCTCCGCCAGGTTGAACTCGATGGACGTCATCTGCTGCTCGATGCGCGCGCGGAAGATGCTCACTTCGCCGGCGTTGTTCAGCAGTTCGTCGAGCAGGTCGGCATCCACTCGCGCGAGTTCCGCACGTTCGACCGGAGCCAGGGGCTCGCGTCCGGGCAGGACCGGAGCGTGCGCGGTGGCGGCAATCTCCAGGCCAGAGTCTTCACGCAGGGGCGCTGCGGGAATGACGAACCGTGTCGCGGCCGGCGCCGGCGCGGGCGTGGCGCCGAAAGCGGCTGCAGGCGGGAACCGATCGGTCGCCGGCGGCAGCGCGGCAGTCGCGGGCGGTTCGACAACGGGTGCGAGCGGCTCGGCTTCCTCGACGGTCATTGCAGCCGCAGTGTCAGGTGCTGTCTCAGCCACCAGCTCAACCGCAGTGTCGGCCGTCGTCGCGGCCGTGGTCACGGTTGCCGGTTCCGCCGCGAAGATCGCCGCAAACTCATCCTCTGCTGCAGTCGCGGCGAGCGGCTCGCCGGGCAACTCGACCAGCGCCGTGAGGTCCACATCGACGTGGGCCTCTGCTGACGGGTCAGCCGCGAACGGTTCGAACACGGCCTCGGCGTCGAGCTCCTCCGCCGCCCCCTCGAGCACGATCTCCTCGTGCGGCAGGTCTTCGCGCAGCGCTTCTGCGGGCAGCTCTGCCTCGTACGGCTGTTCCTCGTGCGCGCCTGCCGCAGGGGTCTCGAGCACGATCTCTGCGATGAGATCGCTTGCCAGCGGCGCCGGGATGCCTGCGACCGGCTCCTCGTCGCGTGCCTCGACCGTGAGGCCGGCGAACGTCTCGCCGGCTGCTGCAGGGCTTGCCGCCAGGCCGCGCAGGCGCTGAATCAGGTCGCGCGCTGCGGGAATCCGCTGTCCGCCGTTGGCCATTTCGCGCATGCGGTGCAGTGCGTCCAGCGACGACTGCAGCACCTCGAGTGCAGCGCCATCGGCCTGCACGGCGCCAGCTTCGATCACGGCGAAGAAGGATTCGACTTCGTGGCTCAGGTCGCCCATGGCGCGGATGCCCGCCATGCGCGCGCCGCCCTTCAGCGTGTGCAGCAGGCGCTTGAGCTCGGTGACCTGCGCGACATCGGCCCGATCGGCGCGCCAGCGCGAGAACGCGGCCTCGGACTGCTCGAGCAGTTCGGTCGCTTCCTCGCCGAAGATGGCGGCAATGTCCGCGTCGAAATCCTCACCTGGCGGGGGCTCGGGTACTTCGTCGGGCAACTGCATTGCGGCTGGCTGCGGCAACGGCTCGACGTCCGGCGCCGGCAGCGGTTCGAGTTCGAGGTGTTCGGAGAGCGTGACGTGCGGCGCGGTGTGATCGGGATCCGGCTCCATCGCGCGCAACTCGTCTTCGCTCAAGCGCGGCAAAGAGGGCTCGGTGAGTTCCTCAGCCGGGATCGGTGTGGAGGGCTCGATGCCTACGGGCGGCGGTACCTGCGCGGGCGGGTTGCCACGCCAGGCGTCGCCCAGGGTGCGCTCGGCCGCTTCGGCCAGGCGCGCGAGTTCGGCGTCGAGCTGGCGCTCGAGCGTGATCCAGCCTGCCGTGAGCCGCGTCTGCTCCGGGAAAAAGCCGGTGTTTTCGTCCACATGCTCCGAGACGGTCTCGAGCAGGCGCACCGTGTCGTGCAGCAGTTCCAGGCCATCGGCGCCCATGCCGTGGCCGTTGTCGAACAGCTTGCGCACGAAATGTTCCATGGGCTCGGCGACCTTGATGCCCTGGCGGGCCCCGGCCGTCTTCGCAATGCCGCTCAGCGTGTGACAGGCACGGTAGAGCGCCTCGGTGACGGGATGCGGCGCCGCTCCGCGCGCGCAGCGTTCCAGGTACTGGCGCACGACCAGGATGTGGCCCGCCGTCTCCTTGCGGAAGATCTCGCGCAGCACCGGGTCCATCGCCGGCTCTTCGGCGGTCGCGTGACCCGAATCGTCCTCCGCTGCCGTCGCCACCTGCGCGGCGGGCGCGGCAACGACCGCTGGCAGCGGCGTCGCCGTGGCGGGCAGTGCCGGGCCTTCGCGACCGGACAGCGCGTCCGCGCGTGCCATGATCGCCGCGATGTCCACTGCAGTGACCGCGCCGCCGTCGATCTCGTCGACCAGTTGCGGCATGGCGGCGACCGCATCGCGCACGACGAACAGGATGGCGGGCGAGCGCAGCAGCGTCTGGCTGATGACGCGATTCAGCAGCGACTCGATGCTCCACGAGAATTCACCGATGCGCTGGGCACCGACCATGCGACCGCTGCCCTTCAACGTGTGGAACGCGCGGCGCAGGTCGCGCAGTGCGTCCATGTCCTGCGGGTTCGCCTCCCACTGCGGGTAAAGCGCCTCGAGACGCGCAACGTTTTCGCGCGCCTCTTCGACGAACAGCTGCAGGAACTCGGGATCCGCGGCCGGTGCAACCTGTGGACGCCCGGTCGTCGCGGGCGGCGCAGAGGTTCCTGCAGCCGACTTCGCCTGCGGGCTGCGTTGCCTGCACGCCGGCGGAGGCGGCGTCGCGCGGCTGCGTCCATGGGGACAGGCTCGCCTGGCCTTGCGTCGCGCAGTGGCGTGGCACGCCCGCCCGCAAGCTCCATTTCGGCGAGCCGCGCCTCGGCGGCATCGAGCATGTGCCACTGATCCGTGCGGCCGGATTGCAGCGTTTCCATGTAGTACTCGACCGCAACCACTGCATCGGCCAGGCGCTCGAGGCGCGCGGGATGCAGTGACTCGTCGTCCGGCCGGACGATCGTGCCGAGGGCACGACCGACGCGCTCCATGACTTCGACGGCGCGCTGCTTGCCGAGCATCAGCAGGCCCGCGGTGATGCCGCGCACCAGCTGCGGGACCTGGTCGAGCCCCTGCGCCTCGGCCGGGGCGGACAGCGACTGCGTCACGGCCTCCTTGATGCGCGCCATGTTGACGATGCACTCGCGCAGCACGGCTTCCTGCACCAGGCGGAATTCTTCGTCGGTAGGCTCGCCGGCCGACGCATCCGCGCCGGCATCGGGCAGGATCAACCGCACCAGCTGCGAATCGAGGCTGTCTTCGACGGCAATCAGCGCCGCCGCGATGTTGAGCAGCGCCGCATCACTCGGCGGGGTGCGGCGCTCGACGATCGCCCGCAGCGAATCGAGCTCGCCCTCGACGCGTGCACGCAGCGCGCCGAGGCCCAGTACGCCGAGCGTATCGCTGATCTTGCGCAGCATCTCGAGCTGCGGCTGCAGGTCGTCGACATGCGTGGCGCCCTTGCGCACGAAGATGTCCAGCACGTCCTTGACGCGCGTCAGGTCCTCGCGGATCGCCGCAGCCACCGTTCGCATCAGGCGAACGCTGGGCGCGGAGAGCGCTTCGGCCGAGTCGGCGGTGGCGGCGTCTTTGGCCGCAACCATGTCGTGCAGGCCGAACGAGTGACGCACGGCGCTCACGCGCTCGCCCGCCACCGAACTCTGCGCGACGTAATAGAGCAGGTTGTTGAGCACTTCGGCCGGCGGCGAACTGGAGTAACGCTGCTCGCCGTCCTGCAGTCGCTTGAGCTCGCGGTCGACGTGGCCCAGCACGCGCTTGACCGACACGTTGGGTGCGACGCCGCCCGACTGCAGGGCTTCGAGCAACGCACCGACCACCCACCACAACTGGTAGAGCGGTTGCGTGGACGCAGCGCGCTCGAACTGCACCGCGATCTCGGCCAGGTGGTGCAGGTTCTCGGCGACCTGTTCGCCCCGGATCCAACCGAGGAGCGCGATCTGGAAGCGCGGCCGCAGGCGCTTGGCGAGTTCGGCGACCTCGCGGTCGCCAGAGTACGGCGACGATGGCTGCGGCTGCGCGTCCGAGCGCAGGTTGAGCAGCAGCAGGGTGCCTTCCGACAGCAGGGCCCCGCCCCGCACCGCGCGCAGGTCGTTGAGCAGCGGCAGCAGCACCAGCGGCAGGTCGCGCGCGCCGGTGGCCACCCTTTCGACGTAGGCCGGCAACTGCTCCATGGCGCGCATCAGCGCGTCGAGACCGTCGGTGTCGGCACGGCCTTCGCCCGAATGCGCGTCGACGTAACGCGCGACGAACTCCATCTCTTCAGCGAGCAGCGCGCCGCCGTAGACTTCGGCGAGCCGCAAGGCGCCGCGCGCCAGGTGGATGTGGGCCGCGAAGCGGTGCAGCGCGCCGCGGTCGTCCGGACGCTCCGCGAACGTCTCGAGCGCGATGCGCGCCTCGTTCAACTCGGCAGCGATCTCGCGCGAGATCACCTGCAACGAGGCGTGAGCCTCGTCGACTGTGGCGAGCGGCATGGAACCTGGGGTCGTCACGCAGTTGGGCCCGTGCTTCAGCCTGCCAGGCTGCCGGTGCGTCGGACGCGATCCGCGCCCGGCTCAGCGGCAGCGACCGGTTCATCGGGCTTCAGGACCGGGTACTCGCCGGTCATGCTCTTCAGCATCGAATCCGGCAGGCGGAAACCCGTGACCGACTTGCGCAGCTGCGCTGCCAGTTCAGCCAGCTTGCCGATCGACGTGGAGGTCGCCGTCGTGCTTTCGGCCGTCTGCGAACTGATCTCACGCAATATCTGCATGTTGCGCGAGATGCTTTGCGACACCCCCGCCTGCTGCCGCGAACTGGCGGAAATGTTCTGCACGAGGCTCGCGATCTGGTTGGAAACCTGCTCGATTTCCTCGAGCGCAGCGCCCGCGTTTTCCGCCAGCAGCGCCCCGCCGACGACGTCGGTCGTGGTGCGCTCCATCGAGACGACGGCTTCGTTGGTGTCGGCCTGGATCGTCCGCACCAGCGCTTCGATCTGCTTGGTCGCAGTGGCAGCGCGCTCGGCCAGCCGCTGCACTTCGTCGGCCACGACCGCGAAACCGCGGCCGGCCTCACCCGCCATCGAGGCCTGGATCGAGGCATTCAACGCCAGGATGTTGGTCTGTTCGGCGATGTCGTTGATGAGTTCGACGATGTTGCCGATCTCCTGCGAGCTCTCGCCGAGGCGCTTGATGCGCTTCGAGGTCTCCTGGATGTTCTCGCGGATGGCGTTCATCCCGTCGATCGTGCGGCGCACGGCATCGCCGCCCTTGTGCGCGATGTCGACGGAATGGCGGGCGACGTCGGCCGACCGCTCGGCGTTGCCGGACACTTCCTCGGTGGACGAGGCCATGGCGGCGATCGATTCGGAAGCGGCGCCGATCTGCTTCGACTGCGCCGCCGAAGCCTTGGCAAGGTGGGTCGAGAGCGCCTGCGTCTGCCGCGTCGCGCCGTCCAGCTTGATCGCCGAGTCGTTGATGGTGACCACCAGTTCGCGCAGGGCCTCGATGGCGTAGTTGATCGAGTCAGCGATGGCGCCCGTGATGTCTTCGGTGACCGTCGCCTGCACGGTCAGGTCGCCGTCGGCCAGGCTCGAGAGTTCGTCGAGCAGGCGCAGGATCGCCTGCTGGTTGCGCTCGTTCTGCCGCCCCTGCAGTTCGCCCGCCTGGCGCAGCACGGCGAGTTCGCGCTGCAACCAGAACGCCGCGCCCAGCGCGAGCAGCGTGATGACGATGAAAGCCAGCGGCAGCCATGGGCTGGCGATGATCCCGCCGCGCCCCACCGCACCCTTGGCCTCGATTGCGGCGAGGCCGCTGCTCAGGCCGGCACCCGTCTCGGTCAGGGCGTTGCGGGCGGCTTGCATCTGCTCGAGCTGGTCCGCGAGCTTGATCACCGAACGCACCTGGGCGGCTTCCTGTTCGAACGCCGCGGCGAGTGCGCTGGCCGCAATCGCCGCGTCACCCGTGGCCGCGGTCATGCCCAGCGTGTTCGGCTTGCCGCTCGCGCCGTTGGCGACCTGCGCCATGTATTCGAGGCTGTCGGTGAGCCGGCGCGAGGCCGCTTCGACCGAGGCCGTGCCGTCGGCCAGCGCGGTGAGATCCTGGTCGATCGCCTGGGCCCGCAGTTCGAAACGCTCGAAGTTGCGGTTCACCACATCGGGCCGGCCGGGGCCCATTGCCTTCAGCACGCTGGCTGCGGTCGAGAGCAACTGGGGCGTGGATTCGCGCACGGCGGCTGCCGCCTGCTGCGCCTGCAGTGCCGCTTCGCGGCCGTCGAGCACGGCCTGCGACTGCTCGAGCAGTGCCGGCCAGCCACGCTCGCTGCCGAGGACGCGCGCGCTGGGGGACGTCAACAGGCCCACGGCGGACTTGCCGGCGTTGATCTCGTCGATCACGCGCTCGAGCCGGGTGCGCGACGCAGACAGTGCGTCGAAAGCCGGCGCCGAACCACGGACGGCCGCCCCGGCCTGCAACGGGATGTTCTGGCTGATGGCGGTGAGCGACGCCATGTGCTCGCGCAACTGTGCCTGCTGCTGCAGCGCCCGGCCGGAAAACACCAGGGCCACCGCGGCCAGCAGTGCCGCGACGATCGCCACGCCGAGCAGCATGGGCTGCAGCCGGGCGGCGTCGATTCGATTGCTCATGTCGTCACCATCTGTTGTCGGATCGGCGCGCGTCTCACGACGCCGCGGCCTGCATGAACTGGGGGCTCTCGAGCAGCGCCCTGATCGAGAACACCGGCCAGACCTCCGCGCCGCGACGGAACGCGCCCGCGAGGTAGCGCTCGCAGCGCAGCAGCGTGGGCGGCAGGTCGGCCGAGAATTCGCTTTCGTAGAAACGCCGGAATCCCATGACCTCGTCGACGACCAGCCCGGCGGGAATTTCGCGATGGTTGGCGAGCAGCACGCGACTGGACCGCGAGATCGCCGTGGCGCCGGCCCCAAGGAACGAGCGCAGGTCGACGATCGGCAGCAACTGGCCGCGGACGTTCGCGAGACCCCGGATCCAGGGGCGCGCACCGGGAACGCGCGTGACCGACGCCGGATAGGCCAGGACTTCGCGGGTTTCCTCGCGGGCGATCAGGAAGGCTTCGCCGCCGAGACGGAACGCGACGCCGACCCATTCGGCACCGGCGGCCACCGCCTCTCGGCTGGCCCTGCGCGGCGACGCGCGCACGACGGTCGATCTCCCGCAGCAGTTCGAACGGGCGATCGCGCAGCGAACGGAGGGGCGTGACGCCTGGCTGCATGTCAGCGCGAAATGGCGGCCTGGGCCTTGAGCACCAGTTGTTCCGTCACGACCGGCTTCACCAGGTAGTCGACGGCGCCCTGGCGCAGGCCCCAGACGCGATCCGACTCCTGCGCCTTGGAGGTGACCATGATCACGGGAATCGTGCGCGTCGCCGGGTCGTTGGCCAGTTCGCGCGTGGCCTGATACCCGTTGACTCCGGGCATGACGATGTCCATCAGGATCAGGTCGGGCTGCAGTTCGCGCGCCAGCCGCAGGCCTTCGCCGCCGGACGAGGCGGCTTCGGTGCGGAAGCCGTGCTGCTCGAGCGCCTTCTGCATGACGTGAACGTCGGTCGGCGAATCGTCCACGATCAGTACCAGTGCCACGATGAATCCTCCGCGGGCCGCGCTCAGGCGCGATGAACGTGGGTCTCGATCGCGCTCAGCAGTTCTTCGCGCGTGAAAGGCTTGGTGAGATAGTGCTCGGAGCCCACGATGCGGCCGCGGGCACGGTCGAAAAGGCCGTCCTTGCTCGAGAGCATGATCACCGGAATGCTCTTGAAGACCTTGTTGTGCTTGATCAGCGAGCAGGTCTGGTACCCGTCGAGCCGCGGCATCATGATGTCCACGAACACGATGTCGGGCTGGTGGTCCGCCACCTTGGACAGTGCGTCGAAGCCATCGACGGCCGTGAAGACCTCGCAGCCCTCGCGGGCGAGCAGCGTTTCGGCCGTCCGGCGGATGGTCTTGCTGTCGTCGATGACCAGCACCTTGAGGCCGGCCAACCTTGGCCGACTGTTGCTGGCAGCCATGTTTTCCATGCGGTCAATACCTCGGCAACGAGTGTGCGTGCGTGGTCTGGCGACGCTATGCGCGAGGCTTCCGCTCGCGCAGGCGTTTTAACATATTGGCCACCCCCCTGCCATTGGCGGCTTTCGATACCATGACAGCCATCACAGTCGACTTTTTCGCTGCCGCCGCCCGCGTGGAGACCGCATGTCCCTGAAGCCCCTGCGCATCGCCGTCGTCATGGATCCGATCGCGGACATCAAGCCGCGCAAGGACACCACGCTCGCCATGCTGCTCGCTGCCCAGCGCCGTGGCTGGGAATTGCACTACCTGGAACTGGACGGCATCTGGCTGCGGGACGGCGTCGCGCTGGGCCGCGCCCATCCGCTGGGCGTCCGCGAGCACGACTCCGACTGGTTCACGCGCGGCGAAGCCGTGGTGACGCGGCTCGGCGAGTTCGACGCGATCCTCATGCGCAAGGACCCGCCTTTCGACACCGAATACATCTACTCCACGTACATCCTGGAGCGAGCCGCAGCGCAGGGCGCGCTGGTCGTGAACCAGCCCGACGGGCTGCGTGACATGAACGAGAAGGTCTACACCGCCTGGTTCCCCCAGTGCTGTGCCCCCACCCTGATCACGCGCGACATGGCCGACATGCACGCTTTCCTGCGCGAGCACGGCCGGGCCGTGTGCAAGCCGCTCTACGGCATGGGGGGCCGTTCGATCTTCGTGGTCGACGCGGGCGACAAGAATGCGAACGTGATCTTCGAAACGCTCACGGAGTACGGCACGCGCTACGCGATCGTGCAACGCTATATCCCCGACATCGTGACGACTGGAGACTCGAGGGTGATCCTGGTGGACGGCGAACCCGTGCCCTATGCGCTGGCACGCATCCCGACGGACGCGGACAACCGCGGCAATCTCGCGGCGGGCGCCAAGGGCGTCGGCCGCCCGCTGAACGACCGCGACCGCTGGCTGGCCAGCGAGATCGGGCCCGCGCTGCGCGAGCGCGGCATGCTGTTCGTGGGCCTCGACGTGATCGGCGGCTTCGTCACCGAGATCAACGTGACCAGCCCCACCGGCGTCCGCGAGATCGACCAGCAGTTCGGCACCGACATCGCGGGCTCGCTGATGGACGTCATCGCCCGCCGCGTCGAAGCGCGCGGAGGTCCGCATTGACCACGCCGGCCATCCTGCGCAGGCGACGAGACCCGGCCGGCGACCGGCTGGCAACCGCAATCTTTATCGCGGCGCTGGTGCACGGCCTGATGATCCTCGGCGTCAGGTTCAGCGCCCCGCCCGTCTCGAACGACGCGCTGCCCACCCTCGAAGTACTGCTGGTGCCGCCCGGACCCGACGATCCGCAGGAGAACGAGGACGCGGCGTACATTGCACAGCGGACGCAGCGCGGCCAGGGCACGGGGCTCGAGCCGAAGCGCGCCTCGCTGCCCGAAGCGCGCGACGAGGTGCTGGCCCCGCCAGACAACGTCCAGCCCGACCCCGACAAAAGCCCACGCCCCGACGAACCGGCCGGCGCGCTGTCCGTCCTTGCCAGCCGCGCCTTGCAGGCCGAGCGCCTCGCGACCGGATCCGCGCCGAAGGAAGAGGCGCCGGTGTTCTTTGCAGTGCCGAGCCCGGCCGTGCCTACGGTAGGGCTCAATGCGGCTGTCGCCGATCGCGAACTGAACCTGCGCGGGGCGCGCTCGGTCGACGGCAAGCTGCTGGCCGATACGCGCGAATCCGCGATCGCCGCGTACCTGGACGGCTGGAAGCGCCGGATCGAGCGCGTCGGCACCATCAATTTCCCGAACGAGGCGCGGCGACGGCAGCTGTCGGGCAATCCGGTGGTCGAGGTCGCGATCCGGGCCAACGGCTCGCTCGAGTCGGTAATCGTCCGCCGGTCGAGCGGCCACGTCGAGCTCGACAACGCCGCTGTCGGCATCGTGCGCCTCGCGGCCCCTTTCGAGCCGTTTCCGGGCGCGCTGCGCGAACGATTCCCGGTCCTGCGCTTCGCCTACGAGTGGCAATTCATCAATGGCCAGCTCGGCGGCGCCGGCGCGGTCTTTTCCTCGCGGCCGTAGCGCGATACTGTCGCACCGTGGCCGATTACCTCATCAACCAGTTCCTGATCGCCATGCCGGCGATGGACGATCCGAACTTTGCGCAGACCGTCACGCTGGTCTGCGAACACAGCGAGCGCGGCGCGCTGGGCATCGTCATCAATCGCACGCTGCCCATGACGCTGGGCGAGGTGTTCGATCAGCTCAGCCTCGACTCAACCCGCTCGCGCGTCAACGACCAGCCCGTGCTGCGCGGCGGCCCGGTGCAGACCGAGCGCGGCTTCGTGCTGCATTCGCCTGCCGGCAGGTACGAATCTTCGCTGCCTTTTTCCGAGCGCATGCACCTGACCACGTCGCGCGACATCCTCGATGCGCTCGCGGCCGGGGAAGGTCCCGACAGCGCCGTCATCGCCCTGGGCTACGCCGGCTGGGACGCCGGCCAGCTCGAGGACGAGATGGCACGCAATGCCTGGCTGACCGTGGACGCCGACGAGCGCGTGCTGTTCGGCACCCCGGTGGAGCAACGATGGAGCGCGGCGGCCCGCCTGCTCGGTGTCGAGCTGGTGTCCCTGAGCAGCGACGCGGGCCACGCCTGACCACCCCCGGCGAGGTGCTGCTGGCCTTCGATTTCGGCACCCGCCGGATCGGGGTGGCCGTGGGCCAGACCCTGACCGGCTCCGCCACGGCCGTCGGCGCCCTGCCCTGCAAGCATGGAGCGCCCGATTGGGCCGCCGTCGATACGTGCATTGCCCAATGGGCACCGGCCCGACTGCTCGTCGGGCTCCCCTATAATATGGACGGCTCGGACACCACCACGACCGCCGCCTGCCGCGAGTTCGGCACCCAGCTCGCCGAACGCTCGCGGCTGCCGGTCGAGTACGTGGACGAGCGCCTGACTTCGAATGCCGCCTACGACGAGTTGCGCGACGAGCGCCGCTCGGGCGCACGCGCGCGGCGCATCCGTCCCGAGGACATCGATGCGAACGCGGCGCGCCTGATACTGACGACGTGGATGACCCAATGACCAAGACCGATACCGGCCGAGAACTGCAGCGCGACCCCGCCGGCCGTCTGCGTCACCTGCTCACGCTCGAGGGCCTTGCGAGCGACGAGATCCTCCACTTGCTCGACCTGGCGCAGTTCTACGTGCGCGAACCGGGCGACCTGCCGGCGCGCGACGGCGCGCTGCTCGGCCGCACCGTGGCCAACCTGTTCTTCGAACCGAGCACCCGCACCCGCGTGTCGTTCGAGCTCGCCGCGACGCGCCTGGGCGCCGACGTGGTCAACCTCGACCTGCACTCGTCCTCGCGCGTAAAGGGCGAGACGGTGCTCGACACGCTGTACACGCTGCAGGCCATGATGGTCGACGTGTTCGTCATGCGCGACTCCGAGCCGGGGTTGCCCGCGTTCGTGGCGGCGCACGTGCAACCGCACGTCAGCGTCCTGAACGCAGGCGAGGCGCACGTCTCGCACCCCACCCAGGGCCTGCTCGACGTGCTGACGATCCGCCAGCGCAAGGGCGACGTGAAAAACCTCTGCGTCGCGATCGTGGGCGACATCAGCCATTCGCGCGTCGCCCGCTCGACCGCCACCGCGCTGCAGACGCTGGGCGTCGGCGAGTTGCGCTTCGTCTCGCCCGCGAGCCTGGCACCGGAGCCGGATGAGTTTGCCGGCGCCAGGCGCTTCCCGGTGCTCGAGGACGGCATCCGCGGCGCGGACGTGATCATGGCGCTGCGCATCCAGAAAGAGCGCATGGACGCGACGCAGATTCCCGACATGGACGCCTTCCTCAGGGAATGGGGCATCACCGAACGCAGCATCCAGCACGCCAGCAAGGGCGCGATCGTGCTCCACCCCGGCCCGATGAACCGCGGCGTCGAGATCTCGAACGCGATTGCGGACGGTCCGCAGTCCGCCGTGCAGCAGCAGGTCCGCAACGGGGTCGCCGTGCGCATGGCCGTGCTGGCGACGATCGTGCGCAACGTGCAGGTCCGCAACGTGCAGGCCGGCCGGCGCGAGGTCTGAGCGCATGACGTCCACCCCCTCCTGCACGATCGACGCGCCGGGCCGCAGCCGCGGCACGCCGGCCGCAGAGCGCGGGCACCGCGGCTCGATCTTCGTCGAGGACGGCAAGCTGCTGTCGCAGCAGGAATACCCGGGGCGGCAGTTCGTGATCCGCGTGCAGGCGCCCCGGTGCGCCGCCGCCGCCACACCGGGCAGCTTCGCGCACCTGACCTGCGATCCCGATCGTCCGATGCGACGACCGCTGTCGCTGATGCGCGTCGACGCGAAGGCAGGCTGGATCGAAATTCTCTACAAGGTCGTCGGGCCCGGGCTCGAGGCGCTGTCCCAGCAGCCGCTCGGCGCGACGATCAGCGTGCTCGGCCCGATCGGCAAAGGCTTCGTGGCCAATCCACGGCGGCCGCGCACGCTGCTGATCGGCGGCGGCGTCGGCATCCCGCCGATGGTCTTCCTGGCGGAGTCGCTCAAGCAGCGCCGCGCCGAGGCTGCCTGGCAGCCCCTGGTGCTGATGGGCTCCGAGATCGAGTTTCCCTTCCGCGCGCGTCCATCGCAGATCGTGGTGCCGGGCATTCCGAGCGAGGCGATCGCGTGCATGCCGCTGCTGGACGACTGGGGCATCGCCAGCCGGCTGGCGAGCTTCGGCGATTTCCCCGGGTGTTTTCACGGCTACGTGACGGACCTGGCAGCAACCTGGCTGGCCTCGCTGGATGCGGTGGCACTCGCAGAAGTCGAAATTTTTGCGTGCGGTCCGACGCCGATGCTGCAGGCCACGGCCCGCGTGGCCCGCAGGTTCGGCGTGCCATGCCAGGTGTCGCTCGAAGAATTCATGGCTTGCGCGGTGGGCGGCTGCGCCGGGTGCGCGGTGCCGGTCGTGCAAGCAGACGGCTCGCTCGCGATGAAGCGAGTGTGCGTCGACGGGCCGGTGTTCGACGCGAACGCGGTGTATCCGCAGAAGGTTGCCTGATGTACCGCGCTCGAGCGCAGGGTCAGGTCGTCTCGCCAGGGTCGTTCATGAGAATGGCGTAGCCCATACCGACCAAGCCAGCGTTGCGAATGGCCGTGCCCACGGTTTGCAGAATATCCGGCAACGGCACCAGAGCCAGCACCAGGTTGATGAGCAGGCCCGTGCCGAACAGGCGGACCGCGGGTCTGGGCAGGCCTCCCGCACGCAGGGCCGCCCAGGCGAAGAGTAGACCGCCGACAACCATGAGAGCCCCGTGAAGCGTGTATGCAGGTCCCAACTGCTGCCAGAGCGCCTCGTAGGTCGGCGCATGCGAAGCCAGCGCATAGAGCGTCGTGTGCGCGAAGTAGGTGAATGCGACGCCATACAAGAGCGCACCGACCAGGCCAGACGGTCCGAGTTGCTCTTTGCGAACCGCGTACATGCCCAGCAGCAGCCAGGGCATCGGCAGGAAGGCAACGTAGTTCAACCAAAGCTGCGTGCGCGAAAACCCCTGCTGGTACCACTCCATTGCGTCCGTGACGCTGTGCAGGATCGGCGCCGCGATCGCGGCCACGCCGACAATCACCCGCAGGGTGAAGGACTTACTCACTGACAAGGGAAAGCACTGCAGTGAGCGGCCTATGGAGCCAAGCCTACAACCGACACCAGCCTGGCGGAACTGCAGGTGTCTCTGCCGGGACGAAGCGCCTGATAGACCGGACCGTTGTAGAAGGACTCGAAGTCGGCGACAGACGGGAACTCGAAGAGAACTATTCTGCGCGGTTGCCAGTCGCCTTCGTACACCTTGTGCTGACCGCCGCGGGCGAGGTACTTGCCTCCGGCCGCCTCAATCGCAGGCTTTACGCCTTTCATGTACTCCCGGTACTGGTTCATGTCGCGGATCTCGACGTCAAAGATGACGTAAGCGGGCATGGCTTTCCTTCTGCGTGCCGAAGGTGGAGATTTTAGACGCTGCGTGCGCCGTGCGAGCGAAATCGACGGCGGCAATGAGGTGGCTTCGGTGATGACTGGCGTCGATTTCGAGCGCTCAGGCGCGGTCGTGCAGGCGTGGCTTCCGGGTTCCCTTCGGGAACGCGTGTCTGCCTTTCCAAGTTCCCGAGGGGAACCCGGAAGGCGCGCCAGGCACAAGCCCTAGCACGCACCCGAACCGACGAACGCTCAGCCGAAGTTGATCTTCGCCTCGAGGTTGGTGCGCGAGTCCGCGTTCGAGATCGCTTCCTCGAGCGTAATCTTGCCCTGCTTGTAGATGTCGTACAGCGCGACGTCGAAGCTCTGCACGCCCTTCTCGCCGCTGCGGATCAGCGCTTCCTTGACGCCGACGACGTCGCCCTTCTTGATCAGTTCCTGCACGTGGGGAGTATTGAGCAGCACCTCGATGGCGGCGACGCGCTTGCCCTCCTTGCCGGCCACCAGGCGCTGCGACAGGATCGCCTTCAGGTACTGCGACAGGTCGAGGAAGATCTGCGAATGCTGGTCGCGGGGGAACATGTTGATGATGCGGTCGAGCGTCTCGGCCGCGTTGTTCGCATGCAGCGTCGCGAGGCACAGGTGGCCGGTGCCGGCGAAGGTCAGCGCGTACTCCATCGACTCGCGATCGCGGATTTCGCCGATCAGGATCACGTCCGGGGCCGCGCGCATCGCGCTGCGCAACGCGCGGTGGAACGACTTGGTGTCGAGCCCCACCTCGCGCTGGTTCACGATCGACTTCTTGTTCCGGTGCAGGAACTCGATCGGGTCCTCCACCGTCAAAATGTGGTCCGATGAAATTTCGTTGCGGTAATTGATCATCGCGGCGAGCGACGTCGACTTGCCCGAACCCGTGGCGCCCACCATGAGCACCAGGCCACGCTTGATCATGACCAGGTCCTTCATGATCATCGGCAGGCCCAGCTCTTCGAGCGAGGGCATGTCGGCCGTGATGTAGCGCAGCACCATCGCGGGGTTGCCGCGCTGGTGGAACACCGCGATGCGGAATCGGCCCAGGCCCGGCTCGGAGATCGCGAAGTCGATCTCGAGTTCCTGCTGGAAGTAGTCGATCTGCTCCTGGTTCATCAGGCCGTAAGCCGCCTGCCGCACCTGGTCGGCCGTCAGCACCTGACGGTTGACCGGCATGATCTTGCCTTCGATCTTGATCTTGATCGGGGAGTTCGACGAGAAGAACAGGTCCGAGGCCTTCTTCTCCACCATGAGCTTGAACAGCGGCTTCGTGTTCAGGACGAAGCCGCGGGCCGTGTCGCCCCCCACCATGCCGGCGTCGCCCAGCAGCCGCTCCTGCGGCGGCGTGGTCGAATCCAGGTCGGGGATCTCGGTGGCCATCACTCCTCTTCCTCGACGATCCTGAGCGCGCCCGACTCGTCCAGATGCGGCGAGCGCTCGCGCTTGCTCTCGAGCTTGATGCGCAGCCGGATCTCGTTCTTGGAGTCTGCGTTGCGCAGCGCCTCCTCGTAGGAGATGGTGCCCAGCTCGAACAGCTCGAACAGCGCCTGGTCGAAGGTCTTCATGCCGAGCCGGTTCGACTTGGCCATGATCTCCTTGATCGCGGCGACTTCGCCGCGGAAGATCAGGTCGGCGATCAGCGGCGTGTTCAGCATGATCTCCATCGCGGCGATGCGGCCCTTGGTGCCGTCGCGCGGGATCAGGCGCTGCGAGATCATGGCGCGGATGTTCAGCGACAGGTCCATCAGCAACTGCTCGCGGCGGTCTTCCGGGAAGAAGTTGATGATGCGGTCGAGCGCCTGGTTGGCACTGTTGGCGTGCAGCGTCGCGAGCACGAGGTGGCCCGTCTCGGCGAACTGGATGCCGTACTCCATCGTTTCGCGGTCGCGGATTTCGCCCACCAGGATCACGTCGGGCGCCTGGCGCAGGGTGTTCTTGAGCGCCATGTGCCAGCTGTCGGTGTCGACGCCCACTTCGCGCTGGGTCACGACGCAGTTCTTGTGCGTGTGCACGTACTCGATCGGGTCTTCGATCGTGATGATGTGCCCGCGCGTCTTGTCGTTGCGGTAGTCGACCATCGCGGCGAGCGAGGTCGACTTGCCCGAGCCCGTGGCGCCCACCAGGATCACGAGGCCGCGCTTGGACAGCACGACCTCCTTCAGGATCGGCGGCAGGTCGAGCTCATCGATCGTCGGCACCTTGATGTTGATGGTGCGCAGCACCGCGCCGGTCAGGCCCATCTGCACGAACGCGCTGACGCGGAAACGGCCGATGCCCGGCGGGGCGATGGCAAAGTTGCATTCGCGGGTCGAGTCGAATTCCTTGGTCTGGCGATCGTTCATGATCGCGCGCACCAGCAGCTGCGCCTGCTCGGGCGAAAGCGGCTGGTTGGTCTGCGGCTTGATCTCGCCATCGATCTTGATGGCGGGCGGGAAGCCCGCCGTGATGAAGAGGTCGGACCCGTTGCGCTCGACCATGCGGCGCAGGAGATCCTGCATGAGCTTGATGCCAGTATCGCGATCCATGGTTGTTTACTTCCAGCCGCCGACCGACGGCTAGAAATCCTCCTTGTTCTGGGCGCGGTAGCGCGCCTCGTCCTTGGTGATCAGGCCTTTCTGCAGCAGCTCTTTCAGGCACTGGTCGAGCGTCTGCATGCCGGCCTGCTGGCCGGTCTGGATCGCCGAATACATCTGCGCAATCTTGCCTTCGCGGATCAGGTTGCGGATGGCCGGGGTGCCGATCATGATCTCGTGCGCCGCGATGCGACCGCCACCGATGCGCTTCAGCAGCGTCTGCGAAATGACGGCGCGGAGCGACTCCGAAAGCATCGCGCGGACCATTTCCTTCTCGGCCGCCGGGAAGACGTCGACGACGCGGTCGATCGTCTTGGCCGCCGAGCTCGTGTGCAGGGTGCCGAACACGAGGTGGCCCGTCTCGGCGCCGGTCAGCGCGAGGCGGATGGTTTCCAGGTCGCGCATTTCGCCGACGAGGATGACGTCGGGGTCTTCGCGCAGCGCCGAGCGCAGGGCTTCGGAGAAGCCGAGGGTGTCGCGGTGCACTTCGCGCTGGTTCATCAGGCAGCGCTTCGACTCGTGCACGAACTCGATCGGGTCTTCGATCGTGATGATGTGGTCCGGCCGGTTGTCGTTGACGTAGTTGATCATGCCGGCCAGCGTGGTCGACTTGCCGGAGCCCGTCGGGCCGGTGACGAGCACCAGGCCGCGCGGCTGCATCGCGATGTCCTTGAAGATCTTGGGCGCGTTCAGGTCGTCGAGCGACAGCACCACCGAGGGGATGTTGCGGAACACGGCGGCCGCGCCGCGGTTCTGGTTGAAGGCGTTGACGCGGAAGCGCGCGAGCTTCGGGATCTCGAAGGAAAAGTCCGTTTCGTAGAACTCTTCGTACGCCTTCCGTTGCTTGTCATTCATGATGTCGTACACCATGCTGTGCACTTCCTTGTGCGTCAGCGGCGGCATGTTGATCCGCTTCATGTCGCCATCGACCCGGATCATCGGCGGCACGCCTGACGACAGGTGCAAGTCGGAGGCATTGTTCTTGACGGCAAATGCCAGCAGCTGGGCAATGTCCACGGCCATCGTGTCGGCTCCCTCAGGCCGGCTAGCCGCATCCGGAACCGGACGGGTCTTGCTGGCCTGCAAAGTATAGAACAGCCCCTCGGACCCCAATATGTTAACCGCTCCGCAGTTCTCACCCGCGGCACTGCAGTCAGTGCGTGGCAGGGTCGCCCAGGCCGCCGTCGCGGCCGGGCGCGCGCCCGATTCGGTGCGGCTGGTGGCGGTGAGCAAGTTGCAGCCGCTCGCGTTGATCCGGGCTGCAGCGTCCGCCGGACAGGTCGATTTCGGTGAAAACTACGTGCAGGAAGGATGCGACAAGATCGCAGCCCTGGCGGACGTGCCTGGCCTCGCCTGGCATTTCATCGGGCAGTTGCAGGGCAACAAGACGCGTGAGGTCGCCGAGCACTTCCACTGGGTGCATACGGTCGATCGCGGCCGCATCGCGGCGCGGCTGAGTGCGCAGCGTCCCGCGCACATGCCACCGCTGCAGGTGCTGTTGCAGGTGAGCCTGGCCGATGAACCCGGCAAGGGTGGCGTCACGCCGGCCGAGTTGCCGGCTCTGGCCGCGGCGGTGGCCCTCTTGCCGCGACTGCAGTTGCGCGGGCTGATGTGCATTCCACCCCCCGCCGCCGATGTCGACGCCCAGCGCCGCCCGTTTCGGCAGCTGCGCGAACTGCTGGCCGCACTGCAGGCCGCGGGGCACACGCTCGATAGCCTGTCCATGGGCATGAGCGACGATCTCGAGGCGGCCGTGCTCGAGGGTGCCACGCTGGTGCGTGTCGGCACCGCAATTTTTGGCCGCCGTCCAGGCTGACCGCACTTATTCCAGGAGCTTGCCAGAGATGAATCATCGGATCGCCTTCGTGGGCGGCGGCAACATGGCAACCAGCCTGATCGGTGGATTGCTGGCGCGCGGCACCGCACCGGCCAATATCGTCGTCGCCGATCCCGACGCCAACCAGCGCCAGCGCCTGCAACACGCCTTTGGCGTCGCGACCGTCGCCACTGCTGCCGCTGCCGTCGAAGGCGCGGGCACGGTGGTGCTCGCAGTCAAGCCACAGCAGATGGCCGAGGTGTCGCGATCGATCGCCGCGCCGGTGCAGGCGGCTCGCGCGCTGGTGATCTCGATCGCGGCTGGCATCCGGCTGCGCGACATCGAGCGCTGGCTGGGCAAGGGCGTGCCGTTGATTCGCACGATGCCCAATCGTCCGGCGTTGATCGGCGCCGGCATCACGGCCCTGTTTGCCGCACCGGACGTCAGCGCCGCATCGCGCCAGACCGCCGAAGCGATCCTGGCCGCCTGCGGGCCCACGGTCTGGGTGCCTGCGGAGGACCAGATCGACGTCGTTACCGCCGTGTCCGGCAGCGGTCCTGCGTATTTCTTCCTGTTGGTCGAATGCCTCGAAGCGGCCGGAATCGAGCTTGGATTGGATCCACCGACGGCGCGCAAGCTCGCCGTCGAAACGGCCCGTGGCGCCGGTCGCATGGCCGCGGAGTCGCCGGAACCGCCTGCGGAACTGCGGGCCCAGGTGACGTCGAAGGGCGGCACCACGGCCGCCGCGCTCGAGGTGCTCGAAGCCGCCGGCGTGCGTGGTATTTTTGCAGCCGCAGTCGCCGCCGGCGCGCGCCGCGCGACGGCGTTGGCCGATGAGTTCGGCACGCCCTGATCCCTTCCCGCCCCGCCCACCGAACCGGAATCCGACATGCAGGCCCTGCTCTTCATTCTCAACGCGCTGTTCACGCTGGTCGTGATCGCCTTCCTGCTCCGCGTATTGTTGCCCCTGGTGCGCGCCGATTTTCGTAATCCCGTCGGCGAGGCCGTGCTGAAGCTCACCAACCCGCTGGTGCTGCCGCTGCGCAAGCTCATGCCTGCTGGCAAGCGCCTCGATCCCGCCTCACTGCTGGCGCTCGTGCTCGTGCAGCTGGCGGGCACGGCGGTGCTGCGTGCCGTGGCCGGCGCGGGTTTTCACCTGCCATCGATCCTGCTCGGAGGCCTGCGCGACCTGCTGCAAACCGTGTTGCAGTTCTACTTCGTGGCGGTGCTGCTGTATGCGCTGCTCAGCTGGTTCGCCGGCAGCACCTACAACCCGGCGGCACAGATCCTGTCCAGGCTGGTCGAACCGCTGCTGGCGCCCATCCGACGCCTGGTACCGCCGCTCGGCGGGCTCGACCTGTCGGCGCTGTTCCTGCTGATCGCCCTGCAGGCACTGCAGATCCTGTTGCGATGAGCGTATGCATGCGGGTATCGCGCTGTCGCCGGCGTTGAACAGGCCATGACCGGGCCGGTGCACCGGGACGGCACGGATTGGCTCATCGACGTGCGCGTCCAGCCGCGCGCTTCGCGCAGCGAGTTCGCCGGCCTGTTCGGTGCGCGACTCAAGGTGCGACTGCAGGCACCGCCCGTGGATGGGCGGGCCAACGCCGCGCTGCTCGAATTCCTGGCGGCAGCCTGCGACCTGCCCCGGTCCCGCGTCACGCTCGAATCCGGGCAGGCCAGCCGCGACAAGCGCGCACGGCTCCACGGTCTTGACGCATTGCCTGCCGCACTGCAAAGCGCCATCGCCGGCCCACCCTCGCGCTGAACGGCCAGCGCGCTGCCGCCTGCGCGTCGCAGATACTCTCTCGCGTCACCCGGGTCTATAGTGGGATCGCGCCGTATCGATCGGGCCGGCGCGACACGAGGGGCATCTGCAAGTTCAGGAGGACTCGCAATGACGATCGCATCCGTTGGGACAAGAAGGCTTTTTTACTCGCGCTGCTGCACTGCCACGCGTCTCGCCGCGGTCGCGACCAGCATGCTGATGCTGGCGGGCTGCGGCCCCGACCTTGCGCCACAACCGCAGACGGCGCGCCCGACGGAGAGCACGCAGACGGACTTCGGCGACCTCGAAGTGCATTACAACGCCGTGCGCACCGACCAGCTCTCGGTCGAAGTGGCGCGGGCCTATGGCATCGAACGCAGCGCCAACCGGGTGCTGCTGAATGTCGCGATGCTGCAGAAAACACCGGGCGGCGCAGCGGTCCCCGTCGACGGCGCCGTCACCGTGCGCGCGCACAACCTCAACGCGCAGCTCAAGGACCTGCAGATGCGGCGAGTGCAGGAGGGAACCGCCGTCTACTTTCATCGGCGAGGTCGGCATCAGCGGCGAAGAGATCATGGTTTTCAACATCACGGTCGAGCCCGCCACGGGCGGGGGCAGCCACCAGGTGCAGTTCAAGCGGGAATTCTCCGGGGACTGATTTCGCGAACGCACTAAAAAAAACGGGAAAAAATACAACTACGGTATTAACAACCCTAGTTTTCATGGTATTTTTCGCGTGCTGACAGACTAACCTGGGGCCAGCGGCCCTCAGCACAACTAGGAGATACATCAAGATGGCAGCCAAGAAGAGCTCTGCTCCGACCAAGTCCGACATCCTCGCGCACATCTCGAAGGACACGGGCCTGTCGAAGAAGCAGGTGAGCTCGGTTTTCGAATCGCTCAACACCGTCATCAAGAAGAGCCTGAAGAGCCACGGCCTCTTCACTCTGCCGGGTCTCGCCAAGATGAAGGTCGTCAAGAAGCCCGCGACCAAGTCGCGTGAAGGCGTGAATCCCTTCACCGGCGAAAAGATGGTGTTCAAGGCCAAGCCGGCCAGCAAGAAGGTCCGCGTGATGCCGCTCAAGAACCTCAAGGGGTTCGTGAACTGAGCTCGCGCTGACCGCAGCGAAATCTCGCTGACGACGCCGGGGCGCTCACGCGCTCCGGCGTTTTGTTTTGCGGAATTCGCCGCGTTTTACGGGTGTTTCAGGCTTCGCGCACAAAGGCGAGAATCGCCTCGCGCAGCTGCGTGAGCTTGCCGTGGAAGAAGTGTTCCGCCCCCGCGATCACCTGCAACTGCGGTGCGGGCGCGAATGCCGCGGCCCACGACTGCACCGCCGACAACTCGATGAGTTCGTCCTCGTCGCCCTGCACGATCAACCATGGGCACTCGGGGCGCGGGACAGGCTCGGTGATGATACGACCCACCGGCGGCGCAATCGTCACCAGCCGCGACGGTCGCGCACCCTGTGCCGCAGCCTGCAACGCGGTCGCTGCGCCGAAGGAAAAGCCGGCCAGCCACAGCGTGTCGCAACCGAAATGCTTGCGCGTCCAGGCGATCACTGCCAGCGCATCCGCGAGTTCGCCGATGCCGTGGTCGTAGCGGCCGGCGCTCGCGCCCACGCCGCGGAAATTGAACCGCACCGTCGCGGCTCCTGCTTCCTGCAAGGCGCGGGCGGCCGTATGCACCACCTTGTTCTGCATCGTGCCGCCGTGCAGCGGGTGCGGATGACAGACGACACCCACCGCCCGCCTCGGTGCACCCGCCGGCACCGGGTCCTCGATCCGCGCTTCGAGCGCACCGGCCGGCCCGGCGATCTGCACGGCCTGTGGCGCGGGAGGTCGGAAGGTATCGGGCGGTGGCGAGCCAGCGGTGGTCAATGGCTTTTTTCCAGCGGCATTCTGGCATCGCAGTGTGCCAGACAGCGCGGCCGCAGAGGGTCGCCAACGGTTGCCGGTCCGCCGTCCGGCCGTGGCAGAATCAGGCCAACCTCAGGAAGGAGTGAACTGCAGTGCACCTGTTGTCATCCAGCTTCGTTCACGGCCACCGCATCCCCGAGGAATTCGCCTTCTGTGCGCCCGATGCAGCGCAGCACGTGCGCATGAGCGCCAACCGCAACCCGCACCTGCGCTGGACTGGCGTGCCGTCCACCGCCAGGTCGCTGGTGTTGCTGTGCGTGGACGTGGACGTGCCCACCCGCCCGGACGACGTGAACAAGGAAGGCCGCCTGGTGCCCGCCGACCTGCCGCGCACGAATTTCTGGCACTGGGTGATGGTCGACATAGCGCCCTCGATCTCCGAGATTCCGGCGGGCTTCGCCTCCGCTGGCGCCACGGCGCGCGGGAAGCGGGATCCGCGCGGGCCGGCCGGCTCACGCCAGGGGCTGAACGATTACACGCTCTGGTTTGCGGGCGACCAGGACATGGCCGGCCAGTACTTCGGCTACGACGGACCGTGCCCGCCGTGGAACGATACGCTGCTGCACCACTATCACTTCACGCTGTACGCGACCGATCTTGCGCGCTGCCCGGTCGACGGTGCGTTCACGGGCCAGCAGGTGAAGGAAGCGATCGCGCAGCACACGCTGGCCGAAGCCCGCCTGACAGGAACGTATTCGCTGAATCCGTCGGTCAAATAGGTTGCTTGCGTGGAGCCGACCGGTCCGGGCCTTTCCCCGAGCTTGGAAAGGCAGACACGCGCTCTGGGAAAGGCCCGGACCGGTCGACTCCCCGCAGCGAGCGAGTAGTCGGCGTCGACGCGATTACGGAGCCTGCACCTCGAGCAGTTCCACGTCGAATACGAGCGTGGCGCCCGGCGGGATCACGCCGCCCGCGCCGTTTTCACCGTAGGCGAGATCGCTCGGGATCACGAGTCGACGCTGTCCGCCCGACCTTCATGCCGGTTACACCCTGGTCCCAGCCGGCGATCACCTGCCGTTGGCCCAGCGTGAAACTGAACGGCGTGCCGTTTTTGCGCGAGCTGTCGAACTCGGTGCCCTGCTGATCCGGGCGCGCCTGGTCATACAGCCAGCCCGTGTAATGCACGGTCACCTTCATGCCGGGGCGGGCCTCGGCGCCCTGCCCGACCTTTACGTCAGTGGCGGTCAGCGTGGCGACCTTGTTGTCGGCGGCAGTCGGGGGTAAGGCGGGGCGCGCGCAGCCCGCGAGCAAAGCGACGGCCATCAGTGCGGCGGCCGCTGAACGCAGCAGCGAATCGTCGGGATGTCGGGGCACGGTCGTCATTCCTTGGCGGGCTTGAAATCGAGCGAGGCGGAATTGACGCAGTAACGCAGGCCGCTGGGTTGCGGGCCATCCTCGAAGACGTGCCCCAGGTGCGAACCGCACTTGGCACAGGTGACCTCGGTGCGCACCATGCCGTGGCTCGAGTCGCGATGCGTGGTTACCCGCTCGCCCGCGAGCGGCAACCAGAATGAAGGCCAGCCGGAGCCCGAGTCGTACTTGGTGTCGGAGGCAAACAGCTCCGCGCCGCAGACGACGCAGGTGTACACCCCTTGTGCCTTGTTGTGCAGCAGGCGGCCGGTGAAGGCACGCTCCGTACCCTTGTGCTGGGTGACCTGGATCTGCTCCTCGGTCAGGCGCGCGCGCAGCGCCGCCTCGCCGGTGGGGCGCTTGTCTTCATCGGTCATGGTTGGGTTCCGGTCAGGGGGCGGCGAGCAGGTCCGGCGGCCCGAGCACCAGCAGTACGCCGAGTCCGGCGACGAAGGCTACAACCAGCAACGCCGTGACGACCACGGCAGGCGCCTGCACACGAAAAACGACGGTGAGGTCGTCCAGGTCGTCGAGGCACTTGAGCAATCGTTCCATGGGACCAGGGCCGGAAGTGAACTGTAATCCAAACTCACGCGCGGCCGCGAGGCCTGCAGTCCTACAACGTCGGGCGCGCCCTTACTTGGGCTTGTCGAACGCGCCGCGAGCCTTGTCGGCCCAGGTCTTGTAGCTGGCGATGCTGTAAAGCGACTTGCTGATCACGGCCTGGCGCGAAGGCGGAGCCGGCTGCCGGACCCGGTCCAGCCAGTCGTTGTAGGCGTCCCAGCCATCGGCAGCGGCGCCGAACTTGTTGGGGGCACGGCGCAGTCCGGCATCCCGCGCACCGAGCGAGCGCTCGGTCGCTGCAAGCAGTTCGCGGGACGGCACGCGCGCGCCAGCGGGGGGTGCCGGCTTGCGCTCAGACATGGCAGTGATTCAGGGGTGTCACGGTGCGACAACGGTACCGAAGCGCGGTCGGAGCGTCCGGCACTGCGTCACAGTTGCGGGCCGCCGCCCGCCACTTCGCTCAGGTGACGATGCGATAGCAGGGCTTGTATTCGCCGCTCAGCTTCATGCGCCGCTGGCGCACGAAGGACGCGAGCAGCGCGTCGAGCGGCTTGAGCAGCTCCGGGTCGCCGTGGATCTCGAACGGGCCGTGCTGGTCGATCAGGCGCAGCCCTGATTCCTTCACGTTGCCCGCCACGATGCCGGAGAACGCACGGCGCAACTCGTAGGCCAGCTCGTGGGGCGGCGCGTCGCGCCGCAGCTGCAGCGCCGCCATGGCCTCGTGCGTCGGCTCGAACGGATGCTGCAAGGCGTGTGGAATGCGCAACAGCCAGTTGAAGTTGTAGGCGTCGCTGGAACGGCGGCGGAAATCGCGCACGGCCCCCATGCCGCGCAACATCTCGCGGGCGACCTCGGCCGGGTCACCGACGATGATCCGATAGCACTGCCGCACGCGCTCGCCGAGCGAGCCGGCCAGGAATGCGTCGATCTGCTGCCAGTAGTCTTCGCTGCCCCGCGGACCGGTGAACACGACGGGATACGGCTGCGCCTCGTTTTCGGGGTGGAGCAGGATTCCGACCAGGTACAGGATTTCTTCCGCCGTGCCCGCGCCGCCCGGAAACACCACGATGCCGTGCCCGACGCGGACGAACGCTTCGAGGCGCTTCTCGATGTCGGGCAGGATCACCAGCTGGTTCACGATCGCATTCGGCGGCTCGGCGGCGATGATGCCCGGCTCGGTCACGCCGATGTAGCGTCCCGACTGGATGCGCTGCTTGGAGTGCCCGATCGCCGCGCCCTTCATCGGGCCTTTCATCGCCCCGGGACCGCAGCCCGTGCAGACGTTGAGGCCACGCAGCCCGAGTTCGTAGCCGACCAGCTTGGTGTACTCGTACTCGTCGCGCCCGATGGAATGGCCGCCCCAGCACACCACCACGTCGGGTCGCACGCGCGGCTGCAGCAGCCCGGCATTGCGCATGATGCGGTAGACGGCATTGGTGATGCCGGCCGTTTCGCGCAGCTCGATGCTGCCGTGCTCGTAGACCTCGCCGTGGATGTACAGGATGTCGCGCAGCACCGCGAACAGGTGCTCCTGGATGCCGCGGATCATCCGCCCGTCGACGAAGGCCGTCGCGGGCGCGTTGTGCAGCTCGAGCTTGATGCCCCAGGCCTGCCGCACGATGTCGATTTCGAAATCGGCATAGCGATCGAAGATCGCGCGGGCGTCGTCGGTCTCGCCGCCGCTGTTGAGCACGGCCAGCGAACAGCGCCGGTACAGTGGATACAGGCCGCCGCGCGAGGAGTCGAGCAGCCGGTCCACTTCCATCTGCGACAGGTTCTCGAGGCTGCCAGTGGGTGTGACCCGGGCGTCGACGGGACTGTCGTCGTCGGTTTGACCGGCCGGGATCGCGACCTCGGCCCGACGCATCATCATGGCTTGATCTCGATCGGGATCCCGACCGTGGTGCGCATCCAGACGTCGACCATGTCGGCGTTGCTGAGCGCGATGCAGCCGTCCGTCCAGTCACGCGTGGCGTAATGTTCGGGCGGCCGCTTGGGCACGTTCGGCTGGCCATGGATCATGATGAGGCCGCCGGGCGGAAATCCGCTTTCGTTGGCCACGGCCGCGTCTTCGCGGTTGGGGTACGAGATCTTGATGGAGAGGAAGAACTCGCTGCGCGGATTGCGCGCGACCAGCTCGTACTTGCCCTCGGGTGTGCGGAAGTCGCCCTCCCGCTGCTTGTGGCCGTAGGGGTTCAGGCCCAGCTTGATCGGGTACTGCTTGATCACACGCCCGCGGCGCATCAGGTAGAGCGTGCGCTTCGTCTTGTCGACGACCACCTTTTCCGCCATCTCGAAACTGCCCGCAGAGCCTGCGCCGAATCCGCCCGACCCGGGCTCGGCAGCCGGCAGGACCGGTGCGCTGCCGCCACTCACCGAGCTGAACGAACTGCTGCTGAAGGCACCGGTGTTGGCGGCCAGGGTGGCAACGGGGGCCGGCGCTGGAGCCGGGCCCTGGGCAACCGGCGCAGACACGGGTGGGACCGCCACAGGCGGGGCGCTCGAGGCGGACTGGAACCCTTGCGCCTGTGCGGGACCGGATGCGGCCAGGGCCGCCATCGCGACCAGGGCCGGAAGTAAGGATTTCACTCGTGTTTCGCGCCATCGTGCCATGTGGCGCGGATTTTATCGGTCTTCACGCGTTTTTGCTGTGCGATGTCTCACGCCATGGGTTGGCCGCGGTCGGCAGTGGCGCTGCGCACGTCAGACTCGAAGACACCGACGATGTCCAGCTTCTCCTTGCCGCGCAGCGTCTCGCCGCCACGCACGACGATGCTGTCGCCCTCGCGCAACGTGCCTTCGACGGCGATCCAGCCACCGTCGGCTACGCCTGCCTGCACCTGCACGCGCTCGGCGCGCTGTTGCGCATCGACCTTGACGACGTACAGGCCCTCGGCCCGGATGATCAGCGCGTCGCGCGGCACGGAGAGACGCCGTTGCGGCTCGCCCAGCGGCAGGCGCACTTGCACGGTATTGCCGGCAGCGAGCAGTCCGTCGACCGCCGGCGCCTTCACCAGCACCTCGAACGACTGCGTGCGCGGATCGCCCGCAGGCACGATGGCACTGACTGTTGCCGTGAACTCCCGGCTCTCTGCCTTCACGTCGACGACGTGACCGGGCTGGATCGCACGGACGTGCCGCAACGGCACGAACAGCCGGATCTCGAGTTCGTCCGGGTTCACGATGCGGGCGATCACTTCACCGCGCGCAACTTCCTCGCCGGTGCGACGAACCCGCTCGGAGACCACGCCATCGAACGGCGCCGTGAGTCGTGAACGGGCCAGCTGGTCCTGTGTCTGTGCCAACGCCGCACGCGCCACCTGCAGATCGGCTTCGGCGAGGTCCCGGTTGGCCTGGGCCTGGTCGACGTTGAAACGCGAAACCGCCGTGCCGGAAGCACGCAGGCGCGCGACTTCGCGGTCCAGCGACACCAGGTTCACCTCGGACCGCTTCACGCGCGCCGCCTGCTCTGCCCGGGCGAGTGCCAGCTCACGTGAATCGAGACGGGCAATCAGCGCACCCGCCTTCACGGCAGTGCCTGGTTCAGCGACGAACTCAAGCCTGCCCGCCACCGCGGCTGCGAGGTCTGCCGCCGAGCGCGAACGGACGATACCCGTCGCACGCACCGACGGGGCCAGCTGCCGCACTTCGGCACGGGCGACCTGCACGGGTGAGGGGCGCTCCTGCTGCGCCTGTACCGGGATGAACGGCCAGACACTGGCGGCCGCAAGGGCCACACACGACCGGCGAAACGAAAGGTTCATGCGGAGTCTCTCGCGATGGTGGGTTGCGGGGCCCGCAGGCCAGGTGAGTCGGTGACGGCGGTGCTTTCGCCGAGTCGCAGCAAGCTCGGCAGCAACAGCCACGTGAAGAGCGTGCCTACCGTCATGCCGCCGGCGACGACTGCCGCCAGGCCGCGGTAGATCTCGGCACCCAGGCCAGGGATGAAGATGAGCGGCGCCATGCCAAGCACCGCGGTCAGCGTCGACAGGACGATCGGCCGGGCCCGGGTCTCGAGTGCCTCGGCCACGGCCTGCCGGCGCGGCAGCCCGGCACGTTCGCGCGCTCGTGTCTGGTCGACGAGCAGGATAGCCGCGTTGACGACGAGTCCCAGCAGGATGATGAAACCGATCATCGTCAGCAGATCGAGCGCCTGGAATCCGAACAGCCCGATCGCGCGCAAGGCCAGTACGCCGCCCGCCACCGAGACTGGAATGACGACCATCACCAGCAGGCTGTCGCGCACTGAACGGAACAAGGCCGCCATCAGGGCGAACAGGATGACCAGCGCGAGCAGGAAGTTCTTGCCCATGGCCTGCAGCGCCTCGTGCAGGTCATTGACTGAGCCCGCATACGTGAGCTGCACCTTCGCATCCATGGCGGCCCGCACCTTCGGCTCGACCTGGGTCTCGAGCAGGTCGATGGCGGCATCCAGCGTCATGTCGTCCGGCGGCTGGAACACGACGCTCACGGTGCGGTGCCCATTGATGCGCACGAGCTGCGCCGGGCCCACGGTCTGCCGCAATTCGGTCAGCTCGCCGACCGTCTGCACGCCCGCCCCCGGGGTCACCACCGGCAGTTCTGCCAGCTCCTCGGGCGAGTGCCACTCGTCGGATTTCACGATGATGTCGAGACGGTCATCACCGTCGAAATACTCACCGGCCCAGAGGCCGCCGGTGTACGCGCGAATCGCCGTCGCCACCTCCGTGCGCGTGAGACCCGAGCGGGCGATGCGCCATTCGTCGGGCACCAGCTGCAACTCGGGCTGGTCGAGCTCCAGACCGGGGAACGCCTGCGGATAGGTCGCGGGAATCGCCCTGGGAATTTCGTCCACCGCAGAGCGCGCTGCGTGCATGAGTGCGCCGAGGTCCGCGCCCTGGAAGTCGAGCCGGATTTCGCGTGCATTGTCGCCATCCACGTTGAGCAGCGAGCCGCGCTGCACGAACACCTGCGTGTCCGGGAAGCCCACGAAGATTTCATCGCGCAGCAGGCGGACCATCTCGGGGATGTCGCGCGGGTTGTCGGGGTACACCGCGGCCACGCCGCCCTGTCCGCCGAATGCCGAGAAGTTGTAGTACTTCACTTTCGGCTGCTTGTCGCCCTCGAGATAGGGCCGCAGCCGTTCGATCACGACCGGGGCGAGTTCGGCGCGCGCCGTCTCGATGTTGCCGCCCGGCGGGAGGCGGATGTTGTTCCAGATCAGGTCGGTCTGCGCGACCGGCAGGTAGTCGACCTGTGGCGACAGCAGAACGATGACGAGGACGCTCGCTGTCGTGATGCCCGCGATCCAGCCGACGCGAGCCGAGGCGCTGTCCGTCAAACGCATCGCAAACGCAGCCATCGCCCGCCACCAGTGCGCGTGCTGGTCGGACGGCACGCCGCGCGCGAGCGCCCAGCGATTCGCCGCCGGAATCACGGTCATCGCGACGAGCAGCGACGCCGCGTGCGAGACCGACATCGTGATGGCCAGGTCCTTGAACAACTGTCCTTCGAGTCCCTCCATGAACAGGATGGGCAGGAAGATCGCGATGCTGGTCAGCATCGAGGCGAGCAACGCCGGCAGCACCTCCGATGCACCCTCGACGGTGGCGTCCCAGGCACTGCGGCCCTGCTCCATGTAGCGCAGCACGTTGCCCTGCACGATCAGCGCGGCGTCGACGACAATGCCCGTCGAGAATGCGAGTCCCGCCAGCGAGACCACGTTCAAGGTACGACCCAGCAGCTGCATCGTGATCACGGCGAAGAAAAGCGAGATGGGTATCGAGGCTGCGATCACCAGCAGCGCGCGCGGGCCGCGCAGGAAGTACCACAAGCCGCCCACGGCGAGGAGGATGCCGATGGCAAGGCTTTCCTCGACGAAGCCGATGGCGCGCCGTACATAGACACTGGCATCCCACGACAGGTCGGCGTAAAGCTTTTCCTTGGCCAGCGGCCCCGCGTTCAGCTCGGCAATCGCCTCCTTGATGCCGTCCACGACCTCGACCGTGTTCGACTCCGACGTACGCTGGGCCGTCACGTAATACGCAGGTACACCGCTGCGGAAAGCAAACCAGACGGCCTTGACGTGTTCGGTACGGATGTCGGCGACATCGCGCAGGTACAACGGCCGGTCGTCGCTCCAGCCGACGACCAGGTTGCCCAGGTCGACGACAGGCTCGCGACCCGTGACGCGTACGGTGAACTGCCTGCGCCCTACGTTGGCGAAACCGGCAGACACGTCACGAGCCGCGATTACTGTCTGGGCAAGACGTTGCGGAGTGAGCCCGAGCGCCGCGAGCCGGTGTGGATCGAAGCGCACCTGCACTTCCCGCGGACGACCTCCTTCGAGGCTGACGCGCGAGACCCCGGGCACTCGCGCAAGTCGCGGCTCGACGACTTCCTCCATCAGCTGCTGGTACTGCACGGCAATGTCCGGCACCGAATGACCGGGGATCGGGCGAATCAGCATCGACGCCGCGTTCTGCGTCTGGAAGTTGTCGCCGCCGAACACCTGCGGCTCGTCCGCATCGGGGGGCAGCGGGGGCAACGTATTGAGGCGCGCCACGACGTCGAGCATGACCCGCGTCATGTCCGTGCCGACCTCGAAGACGAGTTGCACGCCACCACGGCCACGGTTCGATTCAGACCGCATCTCGACCATGCCGGGCAGGCCCCGCATGGCCTCCTCGATGGGCTCGATCAGGGCCTCTTCAAGCTCGGACGGCGCAGCCTCGCGCCAGGTGGCCTCGACGAACAACTGGGGCTGCCGGGTGTCCGGGAGCAACTGGATGGGCAGACGCAGCATGGCCAGCACGCCGAACAGCACGACGATGGCGGCGGCAGCGGCGACGGCGGCTGGGTTCTGCAGGCTGCGCTCGGACAGTCTCATCGCTCCCCCTTCGGTGAATCCGCCGCGGTAGCCGCGAGCCGGGATTCTGGGCTGTACGTCCGTCGAGCAATACCCTGGGTGAGTCGACCGGTGCGAAAGCTGCGACGAACCGTTGCCCGGCCGCGCTGATGCGACGGGGTGCGGCGCTGAGCGCGCCGCAGCCAACAGTGACCGAGTGTGACTTGGGTCACCTTTCGAACCGCAAATTGCCGCCCGCAAAGCGTCAGTTTCCGCCGGGCGAGCAGAATCCCGGAACTCCGTTGCTGACGAGTCGCAGCAGGCACGACGATGATTCCCGGCCCAACCAAGTCGAAGACGTGAATCGGCCTCCGCACCGCGTCGGGCAGTCAACGGACTTTGCTCAGGTGAAACATGCGTCGAACAAGGGCTGGGAGTTGCTCGAGCGCGCGTCGTCACGGCTGCGCTCATGGCTTCCCCGGTCAAGGGCGCTGAGGCAACGCTCTGGCATCGCCAGCCACCTGGCGGTGGCCTTCGCGGCCGTGGCGGTGCTGGCCCTGGCTGCCAATTTCATGATCGAGCACGGCACGCTGATCGTCGTCACTTCTGCCCCCCAGGAGCAGGCAACCGCCGCGAAGGTTGCTGAGCTGGCTGTGCTCGCAGAGCGCATCGACCGCAGCGATTCGATTGCGCTCGGTGCGACAGTCGAGCGCTTCGGTGATGCCGTTCTGACTCGCGTGCAGCAAGCGGAGCCGCAGCACACCGAGCAGCTGGTGGACGCGACGAGGGACCTCAAGTCCGCCGCGGCGGCCTATTTCCCGGGTGCCGGTGCGAGAGTCGACGCGGAAACGGTGGCGCGAATACGGCGGGGTATCGCCCGGCAGCAGGTTCAGGCCGCTGAGCTCGTTCGTGTGGCGGATCGGCGGCGCGCGCTCGTAGGGCAGTACCGGGAAGCGTTCGACACCCTGAATGCGCAGTTCAAGGCGGCGCTGGATGGTTCCTGGAAGATCTTTGGCCGCGTCGTTGCGCGCCGCGCGCTGATCGAGATCAGCCGTCAGCTCGACATGATCCAGGACGACGTCTTCGGCTTTGCTCTTCCGGATCAATATGAGCAGGCGATGGTCGACGCGGCTGCGCTGCATGAAGAAGCGCTGCTGCGATCGCTCGAGGAATACGCGCGTTCCCTCGGTTCCTCCCAGGGCAAGGACTGGGCACAGCAGGCACGCGACCGTGCCCAGGATCTCGTATCCGCACGGGTCGCGCTGGTGGAGACCGACAAGGCGCGAGCGCGCGCCATGAAGCGCTTCGAGGATGCAAACGCCGCCCTGGTGGCCTTGCTCGAAGCTCCCATTAAAGCGCTGCCGAAGCCGCTGTCCGACCGACCGGAGTCCGCAGCGACCGCGGTTGCCCAGAAGGCGTCGCCGGCGCCGGTTCCGGCAGAGGTGGACACCGCGCAACCTGGCAGCCGCACGTGGTCGGGGCGGCGCGCGGCGTTGGCGTCGATCAGCATCGGCATACTGTTGCTGCTCCTGCTGCTCTCGGCGGCGATGGTGGTGCGCGTCGTCGGGCCAGTCAATCGACTCATGCAGGCCTCCCACAGGATTGCCGCGGGTGATACCGATGTCCGGGTGCCGCGGGGTGGCATCCGTGAACTCGATTCACTGTCGGACTCGTTCAATCAGATGGCCGTACGGCTTGCCGCTGCAAACCTTGCTGCCCGCGAGGCTCACGACCAGCTCGAGGCCAAAGTCCTGGAGCGGACGCGACAACTGGCCCATCTCGCGGAGCATGACCCACTGACTGAGCTGCCTAATCGCCGCCAGCTGTTTACTCACTTGACGGCCGCCATCGATGCCGCGTCTACGCGGGGCGACCTCGTCGCGGTTTATTTTCTGGATCTGGACAACTTCAAGAACATCAACGACAGCATTGGACACGCGTACGGCGACCTCGTGCTCAAGAGCGTCGCCCAACGACTGGCGCAGGTCGCCGCGCCCTACGGCTTTTCCGCAAGGCTCGGCGGTGACGAGTTCACGATGGTGGTCGAACGGGCAACCAGCGTCGAGCAGATCGAACTGGCTGGAGAGGCCCTGGCGCGCGCCTTCCAGGAACCGCTGTTGGTCGATGGGCGTGAGGTCCTGACCAGCATCAGCATCGGCCAGAGTCATTATCCAACCCACGCGGAGTCGGCGGAGGGGCTGCTGCGCGCCGCCGATGCCGCGCTGTTCCGGGCCAAGGCGATGGGACGCAGCCAACGGAGGGTATTCACGCCAGAGCTGCTCGAGGATGCCGCGAAGCGATTCAACACCGAGCAGGGTCTGCGTCGGGCCATTGAGCGCGGCGAACTGGCTCTGGTGTACCAGCCGGAGATCCACGCGCAGACGCTCGAGGTAGGGCTCGTGGAGGCACTGCTGCGCTGGCGACTGCCCGACGGCCGGCTGGCCTCACCGTCGGAGTTCCTTGCCGTCGCCGAGGAATCTGGCCTGATCATGGAGATCAGCGACTGGGTGCTGCGATCCGCGATCGAGGCGGCTGCGCGCTGGCACCACGGTGAATGGCCGCAGGCGCGCGTAGCGATCAACGTGTCTGCACGGCAGGTCCTCGACCAGGGATTTCATCGGAGGGTGCAGGACCTGCTCCTGGAGCACCGCATTCCGGCCCGGTGCATTGAGATTGAATTGACCGAGAACGTCCTCCAGACCGGCCCTGCCACTATTGCCGCGGTCCGACAGCTGCGGGAATCCGGCGTGGGTGTCGCGCTCGATGACTTCGGGACGGGCTATTCCTCGCTCGCATCCCTCCAGCACCTGCCGCTGACGCGCGTAAAGCTCGACCAGAGCCTGATTGCCGACATTGACACTGGTGAGCGCTCGAGGGTGATCGCGCAGGCGATCGCCGGCCTGTGCGGAAACCTCGGCCTGGAAATGACTGCGGAAGGTGTCGAGCGCGAAGAACAACTCGCGCTTCTGCTTCAGCTCGAGCATTCCACCTACCTGCAGGGCTACCTGCTGTCACGCCCCATCGACTTCGATGCGGTGCCGGGCGCCCTGCAGGACATCCCGGCACGCCTGCAGTCCATGCTTGTTTCAAGTCCCGCATTAAGATCGCAGCGGGGCCAGGCCGTGAGAACGTCTCCTGTCGCGAGCCTGGGAAGACGATCGATCGTCAAATAACGTCGAACTCGCTGACGATGAATAGACCGAGACGATGTCCCGTTCTGTTCGTCGCGGTTATAGGACGGAACCTACAAGAGACGCGCAAATGGACTGACTGAGGCGAACGCGCAGGAAAAATATCCTCGTTTGATAACGCCAACCAACTGTCGGCGTCTGGGGGGATTGCATGAAGACCATCAGCTCGCTCGTGTTTGCCTTGACACTGATGTCGCCGGCCGTATTCGCTGCCGATCCCAACTACGGGTGCGACAGCGTCAACTTTGGTGACGAAGTGCTCGCGAAGATGCCCAATGCGAAGGCCCTGTGCCGCGGCATTGCCGAAAAGAACGGGGGTATCTACGTCCATTACATCGCGGAAGTGGAATCCAGGGACGCGTCCAGCGTCACCGTTAAGTTCCTGAACAAGGACAACAAACCCGTCACGCGAGTGAAATTTGAACCGATGGCGGACCAGACGGTCATGGTGGACAAGAAGTCCGTACCGTATTCGTCATTGAAGAAGGGCGAGAAGATCGACATCTGGATCGAACAGAAAAAATGGGGCCTCTTCGCGAGTCCTGACGGGTCAGCCATGAAGGTCAACTCTGTCGAACACCTCTGACGGTCGAGTGGTCATCGAGTGGCAGTAGAACTGCAAGTCTGGAACTCTGACGTGAGTCGCCAGCATGACAGGCAACTAAGTCACCTCGCCGCTGATGGGAATCGGCGACCTATTGCCGCCCGTTGACCTCATTTCCGCCGGGGTAGCCCGTAGCCAGATCTTCCTCGACGAATCGCAGCAAGGCTTCCAGCATGGCCTCGCGCGGGTAGTCGTTCTTGTCGACCAGTGTCTTCGCAATGCCGGGGTGCGAGCGACTCACGGGAACCGCTATGGCCCAGTGATCGGCATTCAGGAAACCGACCAGTGTGCTGCCGTGCAGGATCTGATCCGAGTAGATGACCTGGCTGTCATTGCGCCAATCTTTCTCGCCGAGAAGCTTGTACGACTTTTCGATGACCCGCGACACGCGGTCCGGTGTCGGCAGCGTCACGAGCGAGTAATAGCGGACCCCCGGTGCCAGGGGGTTCTGCGCCAGCCAGGCTTTGCGGACGTCCGGACGCAAGCTCGCCACGCCCCCTCCGTCGCCCTTGTCGCACGCCGCGCGGGGCCAGTGTCGCAGCAGCTCCGCCTGCTGTTGTTTCGCATCATAGGCGAGCGCCGAGCCGCCCACGGCACCTGCCGCATTGACCACGGCAGCCACACGCTCCCGGATCTCTGGATAGCGGACGACGGCTTCGAGGATGTCAGGACTGCCCTTGGAATAGCCCACGAGAACGAGCCGGGGTGGACCGGGATCCGGCGGCTGGGCCATGATCGCGTCACGGATCTGGCGGGCGTTGGTCTCTATTCCGGACAGTGAGTCGACAGCCATGACGGTCTGGTCGTACCCGAACTTTCGGAGGTGAGCGGCAGCGCTGCCCGGTGGATCGAGCCACTGCGCAAAACAGCCGTAACCGATGCCTGGCACGACTGCCGCTATCAGCCGCCGCCGGGACATCCCAAGCTCGACGGGCGCGCCCGTGCCCGCCGGTTCGTCGTTTACGGGAGTCAGGGCCGCCTCGCACGGACGGTAATCCGGCAGCTCGGTCCCATGCTGCTGCAGGACCGCGCAATAGATTTCACGGAAGCGTCCGCGTCCATCGGTCACGTCTTTGGGAATATCCACGGTGTACTTGTCGACCGCTGGCGGGGTGGTCGTGGCACAGGCACCGAGCACCAGGGCGGCCGTCATCGCCACCAGCACTCGCGGCGGCACTCCTGCGGCAGCGACGTCCAATCGGGCGGCGGACGTCCGGCGATGGGCCCTGAAGCAGATCCGACTAATCGCCCGCATCGTGGAACTCCTTCCGCGGCGCCACCTCGGCCGCACGCTCGTACGATATCGGCTCCCAGTCGAGGAGTTCGACGTCGGAGATTGTCAGCGGCCGCGTGCCCAGGAAAAGGGCGACACGACGCCCGTCGGTGAAGTAGCTCTCCCCGCCTGCGGTGGTCCGCGGATGACCGGCAGGAACGGCACCCACTCCGCTGACGAAGGCGAGTTTCTCGAGACCGCCCGAGTACATGAAGTCCGAGATCAGAAAGTTACGAACTTCGTCCACGTCGGGATGAAGCTGCAGGTCGCGCGCGTCCTCGGGAAGGAATCGACCGCCGACAGGCCTTCCCGTGTGGGCCACGAAGACGAATTGCCCGCGATGGTTGATTGGCGCCCTCCAGAGTCGGACCCAGTTCGCCGGAGCACCGGCTTGCGCGCGCTTGCGTAGATAGAGGTCCGGCAACCGCCCGAACACCCGTTGGCCCACGCCCTCCTCTGTCGCATTGCGGCGATAACCCCGCCTGACGAACGCGGCACCAATGTCGTCGAGATCACCGACGAGTACGACATTCAGTGGCTCGCCCCCGGCGGCGTCTTCGTCAGTACTGGCACAACAAGGCAGGCTTTCGAGCGCCCGGCGCAATGCCTTAGGTCATCGTAGTGAGTGATTTCCGCTTCTGCGTAGCGATGGACCTGCTCGCCGGCCTGTGCGATATCACCGCGCACCGGCAGGAACAGCGTAAAGGGAAGCATCGTCTGGTTGCCCAGCAGGTCCACATTCAGCAACTTGGTGACGGGTTGGGGATTCGTAAACAGGATTCCGCTGCTGGCGCCGTGCGCCGGAATCGGGTTCGGAAAGGCCAGCCGGTCGAAGTGCACGTCGATGCGCTCATTGGTTTTGCCCCCCAATTTGACGTGCGCCGACCATGCCACTTCCAGCGGCGAGAAAAAATCGGGATCAGTGCCTGAGCGCAGCAGCCAGAGCACCTGTTCCGTGTCGTTACGGACCTCGATCCAGACCGGCTGTATGCCGGCCGCAGTGACGTCCGTGCCGAACAGTCGCCGGCTGTCGTCCGCGTCGAGTACCGTCGCACTGAGCACCACACCGCGCTTTGCTTCCGTCACGGCCCGGGCTCGCAACGATGCATCGCTCGTGTCCGCCGGTGCCTGCCACGTGGCGCAGGCACTGAGGCTGGTCAGCAGGTAAGCGAGCCACGTGACGCGCACAGCTGCCAGCCAAACGACGACGCGCCACGTCATGGCCGCTCGTCCTCAATAACCTGATTTGCGAAGCCGCGACGCAGGGATTCCCACGGCAGGAACTCGATTGCGTCGAGCGACGTTGGTTCCTTGTCGAACAGCAGCACGATGCGCAGCCCGCCGGTGTAATAGGGGTCTGTCGTCAGGTTCTCGCGCGGCGCATCTTTGGGTGCGACGCCGACTCCGCCGACGAAGCCTATGGCTCGCACGCCCTGCGAATACACGAGATCCTCGGTCAAGGCCCGAGCGGCCTCGTCCACGTCGGGATCGATCTTGTGTGTCGTAAACGTCGGGGAATGGATGGTCAGGCGGCTGCCGATGTCGCGACTGATCTGCCCCACCCATACCCACCTGCCGTGATAGCGCATCGGACTGCGCCAGAGCCGAAGATGGTTGCGCTGGTGGATGTTGTCACGAGCCTTCTGCAAGGCAACGTCCTGCGATCGACCGTAGAGATACAGGTTACTTATCGGCGCGTACGGGTAACGCTCCCGCGACATCGCGGATTTCATCATCCGCATCACCGATCCGCGCCAGGTCGTTTCCGTCGGGCTCCAGCCGCGTCGTATCAACGCGGGGAAGGCGTCCTCAAGCCCACCGATGACGATCAGGTTGAGCGGATCGCCATTCTTGGTGCCGTCCTCATTCGTCACGCAGCACGGCAGGGCCCTCAGCGCTGCCCGGAATTCCTCGTCGTTCGTGTAGTCGATGACGACGCTCTCGGGCGCACTGGGTTTGTTTCTTCGAAAGACCTTGCTGACGTGGTAGTCGGCGCGCAGACCAGGGACGCCGGCGAGAAAAGAGACGCTGCGGCTGCGGTGGGTGGCGAACAAATCGATCTGCAGGAGCTTGACGCCCTCCTGGAGGTTGGTGAGGACGAAGCCCGCGACCTTCCCGCCCGGCGGCACCGGGTTGTGGAACGCGAGTTGCCTGAAGCGGCTATCAAGTTCGTCCGGCCGCATGCCGGGCTTGTCCCGGGCCATCACCTCCGCGGCCTCGGAGGCCGGAAAGAAGTTCGGGTCAACTCCCGGGAACAGCAGCCAGTACGGGACGTCCTCCGTATTTTCGATCTCGATCCAGACGGGCTGGATCATCTTTGCGGCCAGTGGCGCACCATACACGGCAGCGCTCTCCTCGGCGGACAGTGCGGCCGCCGAAACATGGACGCCGCCGATGGTTCCGGATTGCGCGCGCTCGAGGTAGCTCGATGCGGCTTGGGCGTCCGTCGCGACAGTCGCCACGGCTCCCAGTATGCCGACAGCCGCGATCTTGGTGACCAGGGCTCTCACTGCAATGGCTCCCAAGATCTCTTGAGGATTTGGAGCGAAGTCTGTGCGACGCAGGCTTGTTCAGCGATAGGACAAACGGCCGGCGGTGGGTAGGCGTTGGGCTTCCGGAGCTCGCTTCGGACAATGCCGTCAGTGCCCTGCGTTCACGCCATAAGTAGGCCCCTTCTGACGTACATCGCCAGCGAAGCGGAACACAATCAACTTGTCAGCAGCGCGTACGGGTGGAAGGGAAGTTCATCCGAACCTGCTGAGGAGGAAAGGAACCAGCCGAATTCGTCCATGCGATCCGGTGGTTGCAGCGACAGGAAGGTAAGCCAAGGAGAGGATTACATGCACAAGCATAAGCTGCCTGGCGGCGTCACACTGCTGCTCGCGCTCGCAATTTTGAGCCCGATCTCGGCTCTGGCGCAGACGACCGTCACCCAACGAGCGAGCAACTTCGAGATCATTGCAGTCGATGAGAATTACCTGGTTGTGCGCGACCACAGTGGAACGCGCGCACTGACCGTGCCGCCGGACTTCAGGTTCACGGTGGACGGCAAGTCGCTGGGGGTCAGCGAACTGCATGCGGGCATGAAAGGCACAGCCGTCGTCACCACCACGACGATCCAGCAGCCGGTCTACGTCACGACTGTCAAGAAGGGTACGGTGACCTCCCAGACCGCACGCTCTATCCAGATCAAGGACGACGACGGCAAGATTCACAAATTCACGCAGAGCGAAATCGACAAGCGCGGTATCCGCTTGTACGGGGGCGACTCGGTTATCCCCATTTCCCAATTGAACCCGGGCGACAAGGTCAGCGCGACCATCGTGACTGAAAGCGCGCCGGACATCATCACCACTCAGGCCGTGGACGCGAACCTCGCGGGCGCCATGTCGGCTGACGAACCGATCAAGAGGAGCGCAACGAGCCAGGTAAAGGCGACTGTGGTGGCCGTCGACCAGGCGACACGTCTCGTCACGCTCAAAGGCCCGGAGGGCAAGACATTCGAGGTCGTGGCCGGGTCTGCGGTGCACCACCTCGATCAGGTCCAGCCCGGCGACGTGGTGGCGGTGACCTACACCGAGTCACTTGCCTTTCAGGTCGTGCCCAAGGGCGAGAAGCCGCAGGGCTCGTCGGAGAGCGTCGAGCGAACCAAGGGCGGTGGCGAGGTTGGCCGTGTGGTGACCAGGTCTTTCAAGATCGACTCGTACGATCCGAACACGCATGTCCTGTGGGGGACCGGCGCGCAGGGCAACACCCGGTCGATCACCGTGCAGGACCCGAAGGCGCAGGCCGCGCTGGCCAAGCTGTCACCGGGTAATGAAGTGCAGGTGACCTATAGCGAGTCCTTGGCAATCAAGCTGGAAAAGGTTGCGTCGAAGTAAGTGACGCCCGGTAATCGTCGTGGACCGCTGTGCTCGTGACGATCACCGAGACGCGCCGAATGGCGTCCTGGTCAGGGCAGGCATTGGATTGCATACCGGCCTGACGAACCAGTTTTTGCCTTCGACTTAGATAGTAGAGGTGAATCACATGAAACAGTTATTCGCACTAGTTGTGAGCGTGGCACTGAGTTCGATGTTCGGTCCGCTGGCCCAGGCAGACGACGATGCGGCCAAGTGTGCGGAAACGATCGAGTTGTTCAAGGCCGCCGGCGAAAGCGCCGGCTTCTTCAAGAACAGTTACGGCTATGTCGTCTTCCCGACAATCGGCAAGGCCGGACTCGGCATCGGCGGAGCCCACGGGTCGGGGTGCGTCTACAAGCAAGGGAAGCGGGTGGGCACGGCCAAGATGAATCAACTGAGCTTCGGCTGGCAGGCGGGCGCACAGGGTTACAGCCTGCTCGTCTTTTTCGAGGATGACAGGGCCTTCCAAGACTTCACCTCGGGCAACTTCGAATTCGGGGCGAAAGCCAGTGCCGTCGCCATCACGGCAGGAGCGTCCGGCAGCGCGGGTACCGGCGGAACGTCCTCTGGCGCAAGCGCCGGAAAGAACGACGCGACGACCAAGACCCGCACCGGGTATGAGAAAGGCATGGCCTCCTTCTCGATCATCAAGGGTGGGCTCATGTACGAGGCCGCGCTCGCCGGCGCCAAGTTCAAATACGATCCGCTCTGACCCGCAAGCAAACGTCGCCTTGCTTGCCATGGTGAGTGTCGAAGCAGGCGGCTGATTGCGCCCGGAGTTCGCCAAAAAGAGGGCGAGGACTCACCTGTCCTCGCCCTCGCTCATCAGCGCCCGTCCCTGGCCTCGGTCGGGTTATGTAGGGAGCACCCATATCTCGAACGACGGTGAGTCGTTCAAAGCCAGGAACACCGATAGCGGACGATCCCAGCGGCATCGTCACATGTGGCACGCAAGACAGACGTCACGGCCATGCAGCCATTCAGGTCATCAGGGCGCTACCGGTGACTCATTGACTGAGGTGTGCGAGCGCAAACCTCATTGAATCTCCAGACACTGCTATCCGACCCTCGAACGGGTTACCAAGTTCCAGGATAAGAAAGATCACGCAGGCGACGGAAAACGCGCTGACGACCAGGATCCCCGTCATGGTGCTGTGGCGCGGGGCGAACAGAGCGTAGCCCGCGAAAGCCGCCGCGAGCCAGAATGTGATGATCACGAGGAACGCGTTCGGAATGGCCGGTGCCTGGCCGGCGAAGATGCCCCAGCGGGACGCGAGCAGCGCTTCGATCGAGTCCAGCGCTCGCGACTTTAGCCACTGTTGGTTCCCTGTCTGCGCCTCGAGGCTGGCGATCATCGTGCCGATCCGCTCGAACTCCTGACCCGGATTTGCGCCGGCCTGCGCGACTGTCGCGCCCGGTTCGGCGGGCCAGATCTGCTCTATACGTTGGCCAATCGCGCGCCGCAGCGTGTTGCGGATCTCCGCCGTTTCGGGGCCAAAGCGGGCCAGCAGGCGGTCGAGTGTGACGATATCCGCAGCCGAATGCTCCACGGCGGCTCCGACTTTCGTGAAGGAGTCCTGCGCGGAGGCGGTCACCAGGCCGAGTATCAGGGCCGTCATCGTCGCAATTAGCCCGTTGACTTCCTTGACCGAACTCTGCGTATCGGTGTCCAGGTGATGAGGCGGCAAGCGATTGCGCAGCCACATGCCGAGCAGCATGCCAGCCAGAGTGAAGGCAAATACGATCCCGCCAGTCGCAGTTGGGCTCATGTGGCTGTTCTCTCTGTGACCGGGGCAGTTAGCCGATCAAACTCGACGATTCAGTGAGGACCTTTCAGCGGAATATCCCTTGATCGAGAATTGAACCCGAACCGACCGGCCGGCCCAGGGATAGCCAGAAGCCCCAGCTGTCTTCTGAGCCACCAATGCCGATCGTGAACGTGCCGAACGGCGTCGGGCCACCGAGGTACATGGAGGCTGCATACACCTCGCCGTCCTCGACGCGATCCACGCGGTCGTAGAGCCCGGCGGCCTGCAACCCGAAGCCACCGTAGATCGTCTGATTCTTGACGGGTACCAGATCGACGAGGCTCCAGAGAAAACTCGTGCTCGCCAGCCAGTAGCTGCGCACGCGCAGTTCGCCGAACTGGTAGGCCGGAAGTGTCCTGGGTCCTCCAAGCGAGAACGCACGGTCGCCCGGCAGGTCATCGCCTCCCATGTCTGCCCCGCCGGCAAGACTGACCCAGATCGCGTTCTTGCCGAACGGCACGGCCTTGCTCAGTCCGCCTTCGACGCGGCTCCAGTTGCGATCCCCGCCGAGCGAATCGTCCGACTGCAGGTACTGCACCTCCACCGCCATGCCGTGCTGCGCAAAGGTGCTTCTTTCCCTGGAGTCGTACATGGCACTGGCCATGAGCCCGGCATCCCGCACATCAATCTCCGGCAACCGCGCATCGATCTCCGGCAATGTCGCGATGCCTGTCTGCACCTCGGCGCGACGATCCGTGCTGATGTAACCAATGCGCACCTGGCTGGACCTCCCCAGGTTGACTCCGAAGTCGATGCTGCCGCCCACGTCGATGAAGCGGTACACCGCGATGCGGTCGCCATCGACAAATACGTCCTCGACAGAGCGGACGCCGAACAGTGCCGGTTCGACGAAGTAGCGTTGGGCGACATCAAAGGGCTGGTAAAGACTCGTCGTGAGAAGGGTCTTGAAACCCACCTGTACGTTGCTGCGCCATTGTCCTCCGCGATCGTTCAGCCAGTGATGCACATACTGTGCGCCAAGCAGGAACCTGACGTCCCCCGCTCCGCCTGCAAACATGCCCGCACTTGGTCGCAACACGTGGGTCCCCACGGACGATTCCTCGGGTAACCAGACCAGGGTTGGATTCGCCGGGTCGCCCTCGAACCGGTACGCAACGGCGTCGACGTCGTCGAGCGCCGACATCTGCATGGCATCGGCACTGATCGCCTCGATGTTCACGACATCGCCCGGCTTGATCGAAGTACGCGAACGCAGGTACTCGGCATTCACCTCGCCCAGCCCCTCGAAGCGCACCGCAGCGACCCTCGCCTCGACGTCCTGATGCACGGTCACGCGCTTTCGCCACGCCATGTATTCCGCGGGCGGTACGGAGTAGCGGGCCAGCTGGTCGGCAACCTTGCGCGCCGCCGCCTCACCGAGCGGTATCGTCTCGGGCACGCGCGGGAAATCCGCCGTACCGATGTCGCCCACTGGCACGTCGATGCGCACGTCCCGCTCGGTCAGAGTCGCGAGCTGCACATCCTCGTTGGCTTGGAGCATCACCTCCATGCTGCGAGCCAGCAGTTGCGTCGACTGCACCAGCTTCTCCGGAGGCGTCTCGGGCTCGACGAGGTTCACAACGATCACGACGTCCGCGCAGGTCTGCCGCGCAATGTCCACCGGGATGTTCCGGACCTGACCACCGTCGGTAAGGATGTACTTGTCCCAGACCACGGGCGCGAAAGCGCCCGGGATCGACATGCTGGCGCGCATCGCGGTGGCCAGGTCGCCGCGATCGAGCACGACCATCTTGCCGCTGACCATGTCCGTCGCGACCGCCCGGTACGGGATCGGCAACTGGTTGAAGTCGGCGACCGTGCGCGCCTTCGCCACGTAGGTGCGCAACAGGTCATCAATAGCACTGGTGTTGGTGAGGCCGCCGGGCGCGACCACGTGGCCGTGCTTCAGGCCGAGTTCGAAATCCGTGCTCGCAGCCATCTCGAGCCGCTTCTGCTCGATCGGTTCCAGCGGACGGCGATTGGCCCCGCCGACGACGGCATCCCAGTCGATCCCGACCACAAATTTCTCGAGTTCGACCGCCGGCAGGCCCGCAGCATAACCGGCACCGATGAGGGCACCCATACTGGTGCCGGCGATGCAATCGATCTGTATTCGCTGTTCCTCCAGCACCTTGAGCACGCCCACATGGGCGCCACCCTTGGCGCCGCCGCCAGCCAGAACCAAGCCGATCCGCGGGCGCTGCCCGCCAGGAGCCGCAATCGTGGACTGGTCCGTTGCACCGGAGGATCCGGGCAGCAGTGCGAGACAGGCGCACAGACCGCAAGCGAGCGGCTGCAGTTTGTTTCCCGCGAGGCCTCGCAGCATCGTCATCTCCCGTGCCCGAGGTGCCCGACGCCGCCCCTCATGGCTATTCCCGCGGATCAAGAGTCACCTCAGAAGGTGAACACCATGCCGAGCGCCGGCCCGGATATGGCCATGTCGTACTTGAAGTAATCGTCGCCACTGCCGTTCTCGTAATCCATGGCCATGTAGCGATACGCAGCGAGCACACCAAAGCCGGGCTTGGCCTGCCAGCGCAGGGTCGCGATGCCCTGCCAGGCGAAATCGGAGCCGACACCGAATCCACCAATGTCGCCACGCAATGACGCCGACCAGGTTTCGTTAAATGGAATGGTGTAGTGCGCACCGATGACCGGATCGATCCAGTTTTCTCGGCCGTCGGCCTCGCGCACGACGTCCAGCGCCCCGGTCGTCTTCACGTTTGCTTCCAGGTCGTTGTAGCGGAGGCCGCCGAAGGCGACGAATCGATCGAAGATCTCGTAACCGACGTCTACCTCGAGGGCGGCCTGGTCCATGTCGATGTCGGCCTTCACGAGGCCGTTCGGGCCTCGCTCCGTCGCTCCTAGCCCCATGTACACGGTGTCGACCGTGATGGAGAGGCGATCCTTGGACGCGCGGTACATTCCCATGAAGCCCATCTCGAGGTCATCGACGATGTCGCCGAAACTCATGTTCACGTCGGCAGTAACGTCGCGGACGCCGGTGGTACCGTCCATGCCGGCACCCCACAGGTAGGGCGCAAGCTCGTGCGTCCAGCCTTCGGCATGCAACGGGGTGGCGGCGAGCAGTGCGATGCCCAGTAAGGCTGCTCGGTGTTCGATCTTCTGCATGTTTAATCCCTCTGTGAGTTTGCCGCCCGAACGTAGCGGCGCCCGGACTGCAGGAGCAGCGCGGCGTTGGCGCACTTCCAGGACTATCAAACGAATGATCTTTCCGGCCAATGCGCCCGCCGGCAATCCGGGCATGGCGAAGTCACTTGAGTATTCGAGCCAAGCGCCTGATGATTCGCGACATGAAACGCAACACAGTCCAAGCGCGCTCATGCGCAGCGCCGGCAGCGCACCCCGTCACTGTGCCGCGGGTTCACTTGAACGCCTTTCGCGGCCTTCCGGACGTACTGGCTGGCTTCAATTTGGCGTGCGAACCGATCCTGCAAACGGCGAACCTCACTCGCCGAGATCTCGAGGATCCCGATCGCAGTGCGCCTTTTCCTGAAGTCGACCGGCTTATCGGGCTTTGCGTCCGACGAACGAAATGCGCTCATTTCGGACTGCTGATCGGCCAGCACACCAATCTCCAGTCTTTTGGCATGGCCGGGCGACTTGCACGAAACGCGCCGTCCGTCGGCGCCGCGCTTCGGGACTTGACTGCGCATTTCGTGTTGCATGACAGCGGGGGCGTGCCGACCATCGCCATCCACGACGGCATTGCGACCCTGACTTACAGCATTTACACGGCTGGTGTTCGAAACGCGGACCAGGTCTACGACCAGTCCCTCGTCTCGATGATCAACGTAATGCGCCAACTCTGTGGCGCCGACTGGGCGCCGGACGAAGTCCGGTTGCCGCGCAAGCAGCCTGCAGATGTCCGGCCGTACCGTGAGATTCTTCGAGCGCCGCTGCATTTCGACGCTGTGCAGGCCGCTATCGTCTTCCCGGCTTTCTGGCTGGAAAGACCTGTCGCGGACGCAGACCCTCTACTGCACTCGGTCCTGCAGGATCGCGCCTCCGCTGATCTCTCGGCGCAGGAACCAACGGTGCACGGCGACGTTCGCCGAACGATCCGATTACTGTTGCCAACTTGCCGGTGCTCGCGCGCCGACGTTGCCAAGCGGCTCGCGATTCATCCGCGGACACTTGGGCGGCACCTGCAGGAAAGCGGTACAACCTTCCAGGCGCTGCTCGACAGTACTCGCGCGCAGATGGCCAAGCAACTGCTGCTCGATACGCGCTTGCCGGTCGCGCGTATCGCGACTGCGGTCGGATACGATGATCCGACAGTATTCACCCGCGCCTTCGCCCGCTGGACGGGCCACACCCCAGTGAGTTTCGCTTGGAGCTGGCGCAGCGTTCCTGACGCGCGTTGCGACGCGATAGCGGTTCAGCAGGCTGTCCACGAAGAAGTACTGCGCGCCATGAACTCCAAGTTCGCACGGGATGAAGTGGCCGCGAATATCGAAATTTCTTCGTCGGCCTCCTTCACCGTATGGCTCAGCTACGGAACGAAGCTGAATGCCTTGCCACCGTCCGAACCCTGGTAGGCGTTCAGCATGTCGTCCTGGAAGACGTGGGCGAGGCCTTTGGTGCGCTTCTGGTTGACGATCAGGTCGCGATCGAGGACCACGGAGCGGAACTTCCAGCCCGGCGGCAGCGTGAGCTGGCTGCCCAAGTTCCTGGCGTTGTCGAAAGTCACCTCCTTCTGCTTGAAGTTGGTGAACGACTGCATCACGAAGACCTCGCCGTCGGGTGCGTCGAGGATATGGATCTCGCGGCCCTTCTTGAACGTGTACTGGTTATTTCGAAAGATGTAGCCTGGGACGTAGTGACCTTTCGTGACCCCCTTCTCCAGTTCCGAGACCGGAACCACGCCCATCCACGTCATCTTGATGCCGCCGAAAGTCCGCTCGACGCCGTCTTCATAAATATCGAGCTGATCGAAAGTCCAGCGGCGCGATGGGTTGAGGAATGCCTCCCTGGCGCCGGACTCCTTGATGATCTGCGCCTTGTCGAGAGCTGCGAACTTCTCGGGGGTGCAGATGTCGGTGCCGGTTGAGTTGTAGAAGTCGGCGATCGCGTTGGCCTTGCTCGTGCCGGTGATCAAGGCCACCTCGCAGAACACGAGCCTGTCGCCCTCCGCCGGCACGCTCAGCGTCTTGCCCGGCACCAGGTTCGCCTTCTTGGAGGCGGCCATGTTCTCGTCGATGGTGGCGCATCCGCTGACGACGCGCGACAGCCGATACGGCGGCCAGCACTGCAATCTTATGAGCTGTCTTTCCTCGGGATTTCATCCGATTCTCCTTGCTAAGTTGGTTGTCGCCCGAGCATGGTCGCGGCGGTGTCAGGGTCAATCTTTTGGCCCTGGTCACGGCTGCGCGACGACGAATACCAGGTTGCTGCCCATCATCGACGGCTTGTAGTAGGTCGAGCCGCAGCGCTGGTAAGCGACGCCGTTGAGATCGGTCTGCGCGCACCCGGGGGGCAAGGTGGTGACGACCGTGCCCACCGCAGGCGGCCCACTCGGCACCGCAGCCGGCGCGGGGGCCGGCGGCTTCGCCGCTGCGGCCTGTGCATTCGCATTCGCTGCCGCGGCATTGGCATTCGCGGTTGCTGCAGCGCTCGCGTTCGCGGACGAGGATGCGACGACCACCTCGGTGGCGACGATCGCGTGCCGCCGTGCGACGCTGCCGCCGGGCGCGACGCCGATGATCGCTTGTGCATCGGCCACGAACAGAAGCGCAGCCAGGCAGGCACCGTGGGTAACCGGCTTGAGGATCTTGTTCATCGTGCGCTCCATTACTTATTTCGACGTGGCCGGTGCCACGGGCATGAAGTCGATTCGCTGCGCGCCCTGCGGCGGTACGAAGCGGAACGTGGCGTCGGTTATCGTGGGCGCCATCTGCCAGTCCGACATGACCGAGGCGAACTGCGGCGACCCAGGCATTCGCTTCGACGTGACGACGAACTTGCGCGGCACAGGCTGGGCGCCCTCCTGAATCCAGATCTGCCAGTCGACCTCGGCATTTCTGAACGCGATGTGGTCGCAAGTCGCCCGCGACGACGGCCTTGCCGACCACGAAGGCCGAGGTCAGGCCTTCGGTCAATCGCTCGTACGCGTTCGTGTAGAGCAAGTCAGCGCCGGGCGCGATGACATTGAGCTTGTCGCGCGCAACATCGAGCATGCCATCGAGCGTGGGCGGAACGTCCGCCGTTGCGTAGTACCCCTGCTGGGGCAAGTTCAGGCTGAGCGTCTTGCCGTCGTAATAGAAGGTCTGCGCGATCAGTTCGCCCACGCGCTCGGCGCGCATCTTGTTAGGACGCTGTACTGTCGCCGCCACGCGGTGACCGAACTGCAGCTTCTGCCCGTCGGCGAGCACGGCCTCGATCGTGGTGTCCGTGACAAGGCTGAACTGCTTCGTCGCCACGAGATAGTCGGTTGACTTGCGCAGCAGCGCCAGGGCGTCGGGATCGACGTCGCCCGCCTGCGCATGGCCTGCAATCGGCCAAGCCACGGCCACCGCCACTGCGACGAAGGCTGGCCAGAGCCAGCTGGAATGTCGTTTCATACTATTGTTCATGTCGCGGATTCCTCGTGAAACGCAGCTGCCTTTCATCGATTGAGAGCCAGGTGTCATGGCTTGAAGTTGCTGTAGGGACCGCCCGCGCGATCGTAGGTGTTGCCGAAGTCGTCCTGCGTGATGTGAGCGACGCCGTCCTTGTCAGGGGTGAGAATCAGATCCTGCTCGAGCGCCGGCACCCAGAACTCCAGCCCGGGGGGAGAGTCAGGCGGCTGCCGAGGGTCCCAGTTCGTCAAACTTCTGATCCGGATGGGTAATGAGGCTCATGGACTTCATGACCCACGGGTTGCCATCCGGGTCATCGAGGATGAATACCTGCTTGCCCTGGTCGAAGCCGAACCGCGTGGCGCCCGACGGTGATGTTCTTGTAGTTGGCGGCACCCGGCTTCGTGCTGATGCCCTTCATGTCCAGCCAGTTCACCCAGCGCGCCTTCATGCCGCCGAAGTCGAGTTCCTTGCCCATCTCGACCTCGATCCAGTCCAGCGTCCA
>CAVVBC010000047.1:0-8105 GCA_963746325.1 uncultured Gammaproteobacteria bacterium
GTGCCGCCCGGTGACCAGTCGGTCACGATCCCCATTCGACCGGCACTGAAGGTGCGGCAGCCCATGGCCTTCGCCGTCACGCTCGAGCCGGCGGGCGGCGTCGTGGTTTCGGACCGGCAACACCTGATGGCGCTCGCACGCGCTGGCACCCGCTGAGGCGCGCGGTGGCGGCGACCAGCAACGGCAGCGCGGCAATGCAAACCGCAGGACTCGTCCTGATGGTTCGGCCGGCGAGCTTCGGCTGGAACCCCGAGACCCACGCGAGCAACCGGTTCCAGCGCGACGAGCCGCTGCTCGCAAGTGCCGCCAATGAGCGTGCCGGCGCGGAGTTCGACGGGCTCGTCACGCAACTGCGCGCAGCGGGAGTCGAGGTGCACGTCGCGCTGGATCGCCCCGCGCCGCGGTGCCCCGATGCCGTCTTCCCCAACAACTGGGTCAGCCTGCACGCGGACGGCACCGTCGTGCTGTACCCGATGCTCGCGCGCAATCGGCAACTCGAGCGCCGGCTGGACGTCATCGCGGCACTCGTCGCCGAACGCGGACTGGCGGTGAAGCGTCTGCTCGACCTTACTCACCACGAGGCGCGCGAGCGGTTCCTGGAAGGTACCGGCAGCGTCGTGTTCGACCACGTGCAACGCATTGCCTACGCCTGCCTGTCGCCGCGCACCCACGCTGAACCGCTGGCCGAACTGTGCGACGAGCTCGGTTACGCACCCTGCACCTTCGACGCGTGCGACGCGACGGGAGTGCCGATCTACCACACCAACGTCATGCTGGCCGTGGGTTCGCGTGCCACCGTCGTGGCGGCCAGCGCCATCGCCGAGCCTGATCGCGACCGCGTCCTCGCCAGCCTCACCCGTGGCGGTGCGCTGGTCGAAGTCATCGATCCCGCGCAGATGGCGGGCTTCGCCGGCAACGTGCTCGAACTGCGGGCGACGGACGGACGCAGCGTGCTCGCCCTCTCCCGCAGCGCGCGCGACGCGTTTGGCGTCGCGGCGTTCGCGCGCGTGGCGGGCGCCGTCGATACGGTCGTCACTGCCGCCATCCCGACGATCGAGATGCTCGGCGGCGGGTCCGTGCGCTGCATGCTCGCCGAGGTCCGGCTGCCGCGCTGAGCCGCGGCTCGAAGCCGCTGCGCGGAATGCTAGAATTCCGCGACTCGCGCGCAGGGGACTCGACGTGCTCGAACTCGGCTGCAAAGCCCTCATCGCCTACCTGCTGGGTTCCGTGATCGGCAGCCTGCTGCTCGGCCGCCTGCGCGGTGTCGACATCCGCACCCAGGGCAGCGGTAACGCGGGCGGCACCAATGCCTTGCGCACGCAGGGCTGGGCCTTTGCGCTCGGTGTGATCGTCGTCGACGTGGGCAAGGCGTGGCTGGCGGTCGGGTTGCTGCCGGCGCTCGCGCTGCCGGGCATCGGCATCGATGCGCAAGTCGACCGTGACTGGCTGGCCATCGTCTGCGCGGCCGCGGTCGTGTACGGCCACGTCTATCCCGTGTGGTACGAATTTCGCGGCGGGAAAGGCGCTGCCACGCTGATCGGTGCCGTCGCCGTGCTGGCGCCCATGGCGCTGGTGCCGGTGCTGCTGGTCTGGCTCGCCACGGTGATGCTGACGGGTTACGTCGGGTTGGGCACCATGCTCGGCACCGCCACGCTGCCGCTGTACTTCGCGCTGGCACAACCGCGGGTCGAAGCCCTGGTCGTGTTCGGCCTCGGTGCCGCGGCCTTCATCGTCTTCACCCACCGCTCGAACCTGCAACGCATGCGCGAGGGCGTGGAAAATCGCGCCCGCCGACTCTGGCTGCTGCGACCCCGATGAGCGACAGCGCCGTGCGGCTGGCAGGCCTGCTTGCCGACGGCGAGCTGCATTCCGGCGCGCGACTTGCGACCCAGCTCGGCATGACGCGCGCGGCCATCTGGAAGCTGGTGGCCGAGTTGCGCGACCGTGGCATCGCGGTCGAAGCCCGCGATCGCCGCGGCTATCGACTCGCACAACCGGTTGAGCTGCTCGACCTGCACGCCTTGCGGCAAGCGGCCGCCGCCAGCGGCGGCGTGCTGCCCGACGCCACGGAAATCCTGTTCGAAATAGGCTCCACCAACGAGTTCCTGCATGCGGCGACGGCACCGCCGCCGGACTCGCCGCGGCTCGTGTTCGCTGAGCTGCAGACTGCAGGGCGCGGGCGGCGCGGGCGCGATTGGCTGGCGCCCTTTGGTTCTGGACTCACCTTTTCCATCGGGTGGACGTTCGCGGAGACACCGTCCGACCTGTCGGCCCTGAGCCTCGCGCTCGGCGTGTGCGTGGTGCGCGCCCTGCGTGATTGCGGCGCGCCCGACGTGCAACTGAAATGGCCCAACGACATCGTCCATGAGCATGCGAAGCTCGGCGGGCTGCTGCTGCAGATGCGCTCCGAAGCCGGCGGCCCAGCGTACGTGGTCGCGGGGCTCGGCCTGAATTTGCGCATGCCCGCGGCTGCGCGTGCTGCCATTCGCGGTCCACTGGCGACACCCGTGACCGACCTCGCCACGGCCTGTGCAGGCAGGCTGCCCGCACGCGCGACGGTCGCCGCGGGTGTCGCGGCGAGCATGCTGCGCGGCCTGCACGATTTCGCAGCAACGGGTTTCACGTCATTCGCTGCCGACTGGGCTGCCTTCGATTCGCTGCGCGACGCGCAGGTCACCGTGCTGCGGCACGACGGCAGCTTCGACGGCATCGCGCGCGGCGCGGACCGCGCAGGCGCGCTCCGCGTGGAACGCTCGTCTGGCGCCGTGGAGCGCGTGCACGCAGGCGACGTCAGCCTGCGCCGGAACCTGCAACATGAAGGTGCACCGGCATGATGCTGCTGGTCGACGTCGGCAACACGCGCGTCAAGTGGGCGACTCTTGCCGCAGGCCGCCTGACGCCGCAGCTGGCTGCAGCGTACGCAGCATGGTCGACGGATGATTGGCACCGGGAACTGTTCGTCGGATCAGACGTCGAGCGCGTGCTTGCCGTCACGGTGGCGGGTCCGGACACACGGAGCGCACTGGTGGCGGCCGCGGCTCTCGCGGGTGTCACGCAGGTTGATTTCGTCACGGCGTCGGCTGCGCAGTCCGGAGTGCGCAACGCGTACCCGCAACCGCACCTGCTCGGTGCCGACCGTTGGGTTGCAGCCATTGGCGCCTACCATCTCGCACGCGGCGCCTGCTGCGTGGTGGATATCGGCACAGCGGCCACGATCGATGCCGTCGCCGCGGATGGACGGCATCTCGGCGGTTTCATCGTCCCCGGCCCGGCGCTGATGGTGAGTTCTTTGCATGTCGGCACCAGCGACCTCGCTGCGCACACCGCGGCCAGTCGCGGGGGTACCCCGGCACTGTTCGCGGACAACACGCGTGACGCCATCGAGCGCGGCTGCCGGGTCGCGCTGGCGGCGCTGGTGGATCGTGCCTGCGTCGAGATGACGCGCCAGGGCGGGGTCGTTCCCCGGGTGATCTGCACCGGCGGCGGTGCGGACCGGGTTCTGCCGTACGTACTTACCGCAGGTGAATCCGTTCCCGACCTGGTCCTGCGCGGACTGGTGCGGATCGCGCATCCAGAGCTTGAACCCTGACGGTCAGCTGGTGTCCAATTCGATGCGACAGGGTGTCCTGTCGTCAGCAGCTACGGACCGGGGCGGTTTGCGCCAGTCCACCAGGAGAGAACTAGATGAAATTCAGCCGTTTAGTCGTCATTGCCAGCGCCGCAGCCGGTTTCGCCGGTTTCGGTTCCGTCGCGCACGCAGATGCTGCAGCGGGCAAGGCGACATTCACGCAGGTGTGTTCCGAGTGCCATGAAGTTGCCGACTTCGAGGGCGAGGACGCTGCCGAAGTGCAGGCCACGATCAAGAAGATCGTCGGCGGCACGATGAAGCACAAGAAGGCCCTCAAGCTGACCGACGCGCAGATCGCTGACGTCGCGGCGTACATGACCGGCGGCAAGTAATCTTCCGCAACGCAATTGCGGCAGGATGCAGGCCCGGGTTCGCGAGAATCCGGGCCTTTTCGTTTTGCGTTGCGGTATTCACGGTCTGAATTTCGCCCTTCCCTCGTTATGATCCGATCGTCTGTCAAGCCCCGTTTCCAGGAGGATCCGATGAAACTCATGCGTACGCTCGCGGTCTCGATTGCCACGCTCGCCCTCGCGGGCTTCAGCTCGATTGCCAGTGCCGATGCCGCGGCGGGCAAGGCCAAGTTCACGGCCACCTGCGCCGAATGCCACGAAGCCGGTGATTTCGAGGGTGAGGACGCCAAGGCATTGGCCGATACGATGAAGAAGATCGTGGCGGGCCAGGCCAAGCACAAGAATGCCCTGAAGCTGACCGACGCCGAGATCACTGATCTCGCCGCGTTCATGGCCGCGGGCAAGTAAACCCGCCCGCGATCCACCGCGTCGGCCTCGCTGCGACCGCTGCTCGTGCAGCCGTCGCAGCGACCGTTTGCAGAAACAGCACAGGCCCGGCTGGCGACAGTCCGGGCCTCACGTGTGATTTGCTAACATCGACCGCAGTCGTACTTTCCCGGCGGTCCCTTGCGCGTCCTGTTCCTGCTGCTGTTGCTGGCCAATGTCCTGTTTCTCGCATGGACCCGCTGGGTCGTGCCGCCGCAACCCGTGACGGCCGGCGCCGCGGCGTCCGCCAGCGCGCTGCAGCCCATCCGCCTGCAACAGGAACTGACCACCGCGCCGGCTGCCGTAGCGGCCGCCGTCGGCGACGAACTGCTGGCGGCCGCCTGCGTCAGTGTGGGGCCGTTCGCGGACCCGGCAACGGCGGAGGCCGCTCGCCAGCAGCTCGAGCGGCTCGGATTCAGCAGCCGGCGCCGGGCCGCGCAGGACGAGGTGCGAGTAGGTTACTGGGTCCGCGTGCCGAACCTCGCCACGCCGGCGGACGCCACCAACGCGCTCGGAACGCTGCAGGCAGCGGGTCTCGGTGACGCCTACATCGTGGATGGCGACGAGGCCCTCACGACCCTTTCGATCGGCGTGTATGCCGACGAGGGCAAGGCTGCCGAGGTCGCGCAGGCGGTGCAGGCGGCAGGCTTCACCCCGGAGACGAGCGACCGGTTGCGTACCCTGGAGGTGCTCTGGCTCGACGTCGACCGCCGCGGCAACGGCGGCTTGCCGGCCCCGGAGGACATCGACGAGCCCGCCGCGGGCGCGCTGCCCTATGATTTCCGGGCATGTCCCGCACCCGGCACCGCGGACGACGTGACGCCGCCCGCAATCCCTTGATCGCCTGCCGCCGCAGCAGTCGCTGCGGGTTAAGGTAGAATCCCGTTCCCTTCGCGGACCGGGCCGGCTTAGCACAGCTGGTAGTGCACCTGATTTGTAATCAGGGGGTCGGGGGTTCGAATCCCTCAGCCGGCACCACATCGAGCAGACACACACGAGGAAAGGCCATGGCGCTCTGGAAAGACCCGACTAAAGATCCATCGATGCCCGGTACCGATGGCGCGGTTGCACTGGCGCCCGAGGCCGCCGTGCGCCCGGTCCCCACACCGGTGCCGTCGTCGGCAGGCTCCGCGGAATCCGCGCGCCGCGTCGAACGCGCAGTACCGGCGACGGGCACTGCCAAGGAATCCCTGATCGCGGCGGACGTCACCATCGAGGGCAAGATCGAGGGCGCCGGTCACGTCCGCATCGCGGGCCGCTTCAAGGGCGATGTCAACGTGCAGGGCAACGTCACGATCGAGCAGGGCGCGCACGTCACCGGCCAGATTGCCGCGGCCACGGTGATCGTCAGCGGCGAAGTGCACGGCAACGTGCAGGCCAGCTCGCGCGTCGAACTGCTCGAGACCGGCAGCATCAACGGCGACGTGAAGGCCGCCGTGCTGACGGTCGCCGCAGGCTCGCGCATGCGTGGCAACGCCGACTTCGGCTGGCCGGACTCCGCCAAGTAAGCGCGCACCAGGCTGCGGCCAGCGGATGCTGACGGGACGCACAGGATCGTCGGGCAGCGTGGGCAGGACTCGTTCCTGCCCGCACTGCAAGGCGACGATCCTGGAAAGCGCCCTGATCTGTCCGCAGTGCCGTCATCACCTGCAGCACGGCGCCGCCTCGAAGGCGGCGTCCGATGCGACGCCGAAGTTCTCGGCGCTGAATGTCGAGGGCACGCTCCGGCATTCGGAACGCGGCGGGGACTGGGAGTATTCGGTGGTCCTCTCGATCCGCAACGAGCGCGGCGAGGAGCTTTCCCGCCAGGTCGTGGGCGTCGGCGCGTTGCGCAGCACGGAAGCCAGGACGTTCACCTTGTCGGTGGACGTCGCCACGCCGGGAGGGCGTAACAAGTGATCAGGTCCCTCGTGACTCGCTTTGCGGCCGGCCTGCGCTACCCCACGCTGTTCAGGCTGGTGGGTCTCCTGTTCGTCGTCGATTTCTTCATGCCGGACCTGGTCCCGTTCGTCGACGAGATCCTGCTCGGCCTGGGCACCCTGCTGCTCGGCTCGCTGCGCACGCGCAAGCGCCAGCCCGCCGTCCTCGACGGCGAAGCGGGCCAGCTCCCCTGACTCGTCAACGCTGCGGGCGCCCCCCTTTTGGTGGGGCCCGCGCTCGCGCCACTGCCCGCTGGGCCGGTGGGGCGAAGCCGCGCTGAGGGCAATTACCTATTTTTATAGGCGTGCGGCGTTTGAGACTCTTTCCAGTAGTTTGCGGCCCCGCCGCAAGGGGTAAGACGACATGTGCCTGGCCGTTCCCATGCAGATCAAGAGCATCGACGGGTTCAACGCGACTTGCGAAGCCAAGGGCATCGAGCGCGAAGTGAGCCTGTTCATGCTCCAGGGCGAGCCCATCGAGGTGGGCGACCACGTGCTCATCCACGTCGGTTACGCCATCCAGAAAATCAGCGCCGAAGAGGCGCAGATCACCTGGGACCTGTTCGACGAGGTCCTCGAGCATGCATGAGCTCGCGATCTGCCAGGCGCTGATCGACCAGGTTGCGCGCGTGGCCCGCGACAACGGCGCCGGCCGCGTGCTGTCCATCACCATCTCGGTCGGGCCGCTGGCCGGCGTCGAGCCCAAGCTGCTCGAGCATGCCTATCCGCTCGCCGCGGCCGGTACCGTGGCAGAGGATGCGCAGCTCGTGATCGAAACGGTCGGCGTGAGGGTGCGCTGCCGCAAGTGCCAGGCAGAAACAGCGGCACTGCCGAACCGATTGCTCTGCGGCACCTGCAACGACTGGCAGGTCGACGTCATCGCCGGCGACGAAATGCTGCTGCAACGAGTCGAGATCGAGCCCGCCGACGAGCCCGTGCATTGAAGCGGTGGCGATGAAGCCCGCCGCCACGCCCGCCCGCCAGCGCGCCATGACGCGCGCCATGAAGTCCGAGAGGTTGTCCTGATGTGTCGCGATTGCGGTTGTTCCCTGGGTCCCGCGGCTACTCGCGCGCCGTTCGCGGCGCAACCGGCGGGCAAGGGCCACGTCGAGTCGATCGAGGTGATCACCGCCATCCTCGATGAAAACGACCGCGTCGCCGCACACAACCGCAGCCACTTCGACGCGCAGGGCGTGCTCGCGCTCAACCTGATGTCGTCACCCGGCTCGGGCAAGACGTCGCTGCTCGAGGCCACCATCAAGGCCCTGCAGGGCGAACTGCGCGTCGCCGTGATCGAGGGCGACCTCGCGACCGAGAACGATGCCGCGCGCATTCGCGCCTGCGGCGTGCCCGCCGTGCAGATCACCACCGGCAATGCCTGCCACCTCGACGCGCAGATGGTGCACGACGCGCTGCACGAGCTGCCGCTCGCCGGACTCGACGTGCTTTTCGTCGAGAACGTCGGCAACCTGGTGTGCCCGGCGAGCTTCGACCTGGGCGTGCACCGCAACCTCACGCTGCTGTCGGTGCCGGAAGGCGACGACAAGCCCGCGAAGTATCCCGTGATGTTCCGGGCAGCCGACCTCGCCCTGATCACCAAGGTCGACCTGCTGCCGCACATCGAGGAATTCAGCGTGGCACGAGCCCGCGATTCGCTGCGGCAGGTGGGCTTCAAGGGCGACATCATCGAACTCACCCGTCGCGGCGGGCCCGGGTTCGCCGCGTGGCTCGACTGGCTGCGCGGCGAAGTGGCCGCGCGGCGCGCAGCCGCCGCCTGAGCGG
>CAVVBC010000048.1:0-2500 GCA_963746325.1 uncultured Gammaproteobacteria bacterium
GTGCTCTGGCTGCGGAACTCCGCGAGATACTGCGACGGGATCTCCGTGCGCGGCAGCGGGATCGTCGCCGGATTCTTGTGTACGCCCTTCACGCGGTATTCGTAATGCAGGTGCGGCCCGGTGGAGGCGCCGGTCGTGCCGACGTAGCCGATGATGTCGCCCTGCTTGACGCTGCGGCCAGAGCGCGCCGATTTGCCGAAGCGCGACATGTGGCCATACAGCGTGCTGACGCCCTTGCCGTGATCGATCATCACGGCGTTGCCGTAGCCGCCCTTGCGGCCGGCAAACTGAATGCGGCCATCGCCCGCGGCCCAGATCGGCGTGCCCGTCGGCGCGGCGTAATCGATGCCCTTGTGGGCGCGCACGGCGCCGCTGATCGGGTGCTTGCGGCGCGGGTTGAACACCGAGCTCACGCGCAGGAAATCGAGCGGCGCGCGCAGGAACGCCTTGCGCATGCCCTTGCCCTCGGGCGTGAAGTAACCCTGCACCTGGCCGTCCTGCGACTGGAACCACACGGCACGGTGCGTCTTGCCCTGGTTGACGAACTCGGCGGCCAGCACGCGCCCGTCGTTGACGTAGGAGCCGTCCTGGAACTTCTGCTCGTAGAGCACGCTGAATGCGTCGCCCTCGCGGATGTCGAGCGCGAAGTCGATGTCCCAGCCGAAGATCTGGTTGGCGAGCGTCATGATCGTCTCGCCCGACATGCCGGCCTGCTGGCCCGCGGCAAACAGCGACGACGTGATCTCCGCCCGGCGGCCGACGATCTCGGTCTCGAGCGGGTTCTCGACGTAATTGACGGCAAAGCCGTCGTCGGAGCGCGCGACCGACAATGTCAGCGTGCTGCTGATCTGGCGGTTGAGCGACTGCAGCGCGCCATCGATGTGCGTGAAGGTGATGATGTCGCCGGGACGCACGATGTCGAGCGCGCGGCGCACTTCAGGGCGCTGGCGCAACTCGGCCAGCGCGGCCATGTCGACGCCGACCGTGCGGAAGATCTGGTCGAGCGTGTCGTTGCGCTGGACCGTGTATTCGACGTTCTCCGGGAAATCCTCGTCCACGGCGGCGGCGTGCAGCGGTCGCGGGCGACTGCGCGGCGACGAGCGCCGTGAGGTCGATCGACGTCGGGGCATCCTGGCTGGGCCAGGCGGCCACTGCGAGCACGCAGGCGACGGCGGCGACGAGGGGCAGGCTGGTGCCGGCCAGCCAGCGGCGGCGGGCGGACAGGCTATTGGAGAAGGTCGCCTGCGCGTCGGCAGGCGTAGGAAATTTGGACGATTGCAAGGGACACCCCCAGCCAACGATGGCCGGTAAAGTAGTTGCGCGGACGCCACCCGTCAACTGTTAAGTCGGCAAATTTTCTTGTTTCTTCAGGGTCTTGCGGAAATCATTTCAAGACCGTGACTGCGCTCACGCTGCCGGCGACGTTGCCTGTACCGGCCGCAACCCCTACAGTCCGGCGTCTTGCGATGCAACACTGACCGGAGCGCGCCGACCGATGCTGCCTGCCGACCACCAACTGGCCGAACTGCGCCGCGGCGCCGCCGAAGTGCTGCTCGAGGCCGACCTGCTGAAGAAACTGGGCCGGGGCAAGCCGCTGCGCGTGAAGGCCGGTTTCGACCCGACCGCACCGGACCTGCACCTCGGCCACACCGTCCTGATCAACCGCATGGCGATGTTCCAGCGGTTCGGGCACGAAGTCATCTTCCTGATTGGCGATTTCACGGGCCTGATCGGCGATCCGACCGGCCGCAACGCGACGCGGCCGCCCCTGACGCCCGACGAGATCAAGGCCAACGCCGAGACCTACCAGGCCCAGATCTTCAAGATCCTCGACCCCGCGCTCACCCGGGTGGAATTCAATTCGACCTGGATGAGCGCCATGGGTTCGGCGGGCATGATCCAGCTCGCTGCGCGGCACACGGTCGCACGCATGCTCGAGCGCGACGATTTCTCCAAGCGTTACAAGTCCGGCCAGCCGATCGCCATCCACGAATTCCTGTACCCGCTGGTGCAGGGCTACGATTCGGTGGCGCTCAAGGCCGACGTCGAACTCGGCGGCACGGACCAGAAATTCAACCTGCTGGTGGGCCGCCAGCTGCAGGAAGCCTACGGCCAGGAGCCGCAGGTGGTGCTGACGATGCCGCTGCTCGAGGGGCTCGACGGCGTCAACAAGATGTCGAAGTCGCTGGGCAACTACATCGGCATCACCGACCCGGCGGACCAGATGTTCGGCAAGCTGATGTCCGTGTCGGACGACCTGATGTGGCGCTATTTCGACCTGCTGTCCTTCCGGACCAACGCCGAAATCGAGCAGTTGCAGCAGGCCTGCGCTGCCGGGCGCAATCCCCGGGACGTGAAATTCGAGCTGGGCGTCGAAATCGTCGATCGCTTCCACGGACCGGGGGCGGGCACGCAGGGCCCGCGACGAGTTCGTGGCCCGCTTCCAGCAGGGCGCGCTGCCGGAGGAGGTCGTGGAGATCACGCGTGATCACGGGCGGCG
>CAVVBC010000048.1:5000-63070 GCA_963746325.1 uncultured Gammaproteobacteria bacterium
ACCGCGTCGAACGTCTCGATGCATGCGTGGTCTCATGTATCGCAGCTCTGCTGCGAGCGCTCTTTAAAAATTTGAATTTGGGTATGACGCCGAGAATCAAGTGATTTTGAACTTGTAATCGAAAGCGTGTCGCATTCGTAAGAGATACCAGCTGATTGATTTTATTTGGTCCACATGACTCCAGAACGATTGGGGTTATATGGTCAAGCGAATAAGCGTACGTGGTGGATGCCTTGGCGGTAGGAGGCGATGAAGGACGCGGTAGCCCGCGAAATCTTCGGGGAGCTGGCAAACAAGCTCTGATCCGGAGGTATCCGAATGGGGAAACCCACGGCTTAGGCCGTACTGCATGCTGAATACATAGGCATGCAGGGCGAACCCGGGGAATTGAAACATCTCAGTACCCGGAGGAATAGAAATCAACCGAGATTCCGCAAGTAGTGGCGAGCGAACGCGGAACAGCCCAGTCGACATCAATCAAGCAAACTTAGCTGAACTGTCTGGAAAGTCAGGCCATAGTGGGTGATAGCCCCGTAGGCGAAAAGTGCGCTTGAGGATCGACGGAGAGTAGGGCGGGACACGTGTAATCCTGCTTGAAGATAGGGGGACCATCCTCTAAGGCTAAATACTACCTACCGACCGATAGTGAACCAGTACCGTGAGGGAAAGGCGAAAAGAACCCCGGAGAGGGGAGTGAAATAGAACCTGAAACCGCGTACGTACAAGCAGTCGGAGCCCCGCAAGGGGTGACGGCGTACCTTTTGTATAATGGGTCAGCGAGTTATTTTCAGTGGCGAGCCTAACCGAATAGGGGAGGCGTAGGGAAACCGAGTCCGAATAGGGCGTTTTAGTCGCTGGGAATAGACCCGAAGCCGGTCGATCTATCCATGTCCAGGGTGAAGGTGAGGTAATACTTACTGGAGGCCCGAACGCTCTACTGTTGCAAAAGTAGGCGATGAGGTGTGGATAGGAGTGAAAGGCTAATCAAGGCCGGCGATAGCTGGTTCTCCCCGAAAGCTATTTAGGTAGTGCCTCGTGTAGGACTCCTGGGGGTAGAGCACTGTTTAGGCTAGCGGGCCATCCCGGCTTAGCAAACCTATGCAAACTCCGAATACCAGGAAGTCAACGCACGGGAGACACACAGCGGGTGCTAACGTCCGTTGTGAAGAGGGAAATAACCCAGACCGCCAGCTAAGGCCCCCAATTCATGGCTAAGTGGTGAACGATGTGGGAAGGCATAGACAGCCAGGAGGTTGGCTTAGAAGCAGCCATCCTTTAAAGAAAGCGTAATAGCTCACTGGTCTAGTCGGCCTGCGCGGAAGATATAACGGGGCTCAAGCCATGAGCCGAAGCTGCGGATCCATCCGTAAGGGTGGGTGGTAGGGGAGCGTTCTGTAAGCCTGCGAAGGTGCACTGCGAGGTGTGCTGGAGGTATCAGAAGTGCGAATGCTGACATGAGTAACGTTAATGCGAGTGAAAAACTCGCACGCCGTAAACCCAAGGTTTCCTGCTCAACGTTAATCGGAGCAGGGTGAGTCGGTACCTAAGGCGAGGCCGAAAGGCGTAGTCGATGGAAAACGGGTCAATATTCCCGTACCTGGTGTAACTGCGATGGGGTGACGGAGAAGGCTACAGCAGCCGGAGAAGTCCGGTTTAAGCAAGTAGGAAGGACTGCCAGGCAAATCCGGTGGTTCAATTCCGAGATGTGATGACGAGGTCCCATGTGGACTGAAGTGCTCGATGCCACGCTTCCAGGAAAAGCCTCTAAGCTTCAGGTTACAACAGACCGTACCGCAAACCGACACTGGTGGGTGGGCAGATAATCTGCTAAGGCGCTTGAGAGAACTCCGGTTAAGGAACTCTGCAAATTGATACCGTAACTTCGGAAGAAGGTATGCCTTTTTTGGTGAAGGGACTTGCTCCTGGAGCTGAAGAAGGTCGCAGGTAATCGGTGGCTGCAACTGTTTATCAAAAACACAGCACTCTGCTAACACGAAAGTGGATGTATAGGGTGTGACTCCTGCCCGGTGCCGGAAGGTTAAGTGATGGGGTCAGCCGCAAGGCGAAGCTCTTGATCGAAGCCCCGGTAAACGGCGGCCGTAACTATAACGGTCCTAAGGTAGCGAAATTCCTTGTCGGGTAAGTTCCGACCTGCACGAATGGAGTAATGATAGCCACACTGTCTCGACCGGAGACTCAGTGAAGTTGAAATCGCTGTGAAGATGCGGCGTACCCGCGGCAAGACGGAAAGACCCCGTGAACCTTTACTATAGCTTTACACTGAATTTTGAACCTTTCTGTGTAGGATAGGTGGGAGCCTGTGAAATGTGGTCGCTAGATCGCATGGAGGCAACCTTGAAATACCACCCTGAAATGTTCGGACTTCTAACCTAGGCCCGTAATCCGGGTCGGGGACCGTGTATGGTGGGTAGTTTGACTGGGGCGGTCTCCTCCCAAAGAGTAACGGAGGAGTGCAAAGGTACGCTCAGCGCGGTCGGTCATCGCGCTCTAGAGTGCAAAGGCATAAGCGTGCTTAACTGCGAGACGGACAGGTCGAGCAGATACGAAAGTAGGTCTTAGTGATCCGGTGGTTCTGTATGGAAGGGCCATCGCTTAACGGATAAAAGGTACTCCGGGGATAACAGGCTTATTCCTCCCAAGAGTCCACATCGACGGAGGAGTTTGGCACCTCGATGTCGGCTCATCACATCCTGGGGCTGTAGCAGGTCCCAAGGGTATGGCTGTTCGCCATTTAAAGTGGTACGCGAGCTGGGTTCAGAACGTCGTGAGACAGTTCGGTCCCTATCTGCCGTGGGCGTTGGAGAATTGAGGGTGAGCTGCTCCTAGTACGAGAGGACCGGAGTGGACGTATCTCTGGTGTTCCGGTTGTCACGCCAGTGGCACTGCCGGGTAGCTATATACGGACGGGATAACCGCTGAAAGCATCTAAGCGGGAAGCCCCCCCCAAGATTAGTTCTCCCTGGGAACTCGATTCCCCTGAAGGGCCGTCGAAGACTACGACGTTGATAGGCTGGGTGTGTAAGTGCAGTAATGCATTGAGCTAACCAGTACTAATTGCCCGTGCGGCTTGACCATATAACACCCAATCGGTCTGGAACCTGGTTCCGAACCTTTGGCGTGTGACTTGATAAATTCACAGCTTGTATCGCTTACAACGCGACACGCTTGTCATACCCCGATTCGAATTCCGTGCCCGCGCGCAAGCGCGGTGCATGAACCGGTTTGCCTGGCGGCCATAGCGAGCGGGAACCACCCGATCCCATTCCGAACTCGGAAGTGAAAACGCTCTGCGCCGATGGTAGTTTGGACTTCGTCCATGCAAGAGTAGGTCACTGCCAGGCTCTCAAACAAAACCCCCGACAGGGCAACCTGTCGGGGGTTTTTCTTTGGGCGTCCGTTTCGGGGGCGACGTCCAGCTGGCAGCCGCAGCGGTGCGCCCGCCAGCCGGTTGCGTTCAATTCAAGCCGAATTCACGCAGCTTGCGATACAGCGTGCGTTCACTCAGTCCCAGCCGTGCCGCGAGGTCGCGTCGCTTGCCGGCGTGGTGCTGGAGGGCGGCCAGCAACGCGTCGCGCTCGGCGTTTGCCAGTATCGAGCCAATGGCTGCCGGCATGGGTGACTCGAGCGGCAGCGGTCCGGCGTTCGCCGCGGCGACGCATTCAGGCAGGTTTTGCACGTCGATCCAGCCACCGTCGGCCAGCAAGGCGGCCCGCTCGACGATGTTGCGCAGTTCGCGCACGTTGCCGGGATATGTGTAGCGGACGAGCGCATCGAGCGCGGCCTTGGTGAAGTCGGCCGGGCTTGCGCGCCCGATGCGCATGAGCATTGCGTGCGCGAGCGCGGGAATGTCGCTTGGACGAGATCGCAGTGGCGGCACCGACACGGGGAAAGCGCTGATGCGGTAATACAGGTCCCGCCGGAACTGCCCCGTCTCGACCAGTTGCAGCAAATCGCGGTGGGTGGCGGCGACAAGGCGAAAATCCGCTCGCAGCACCTCGGTTCCGCCGACGCGGCGGAACAGCCCGGTCTCGAGCAGCCGCAGCAATTTCACCTGCAGCGGCAGCGGAATGTCGCCGAGCTCGTCGATGAAGAGCGTGCCACCCGCAGCCGCTTCCACGAGGCCGGGTTTGCGCGTCACCGCGCCGGTGAACGCGCCGCGCTCGTGTCCGAACAACTCGCTCTCGAACAGGGTTTCCGTCAGGCCGGAGCAGTCGACGACCACGAATGGCTTCGCCGCGCGACTGCTCAAGTCGTGGAGGGCGCGCGCCATGACTTCCTTGCCCGTGCCGGTCTCACCGAGCAGCAACACCGAAGTGTCCGACGGCGCGACCCGCTTGATCAGACCCAGCGTGGCAAGAAACGCGGGATCACGACCGACGCAGTGTTCGCCACTCTGCGAATGCTCGAGTGGCTCCATGTGCTCCATGTACAGCTCGACATCGCCCGATGCTCCAGTCAGGGGCAGGATCTCGACGCTCACGTGCTCCGGGCCGCACGGCGTGTGATGGATGTGCAGGCAGTGCTCCGCCTGCGCCGAACGGGTCGCCGCTGTCAGGGGGCAGATCTCGCCGTTCTGGTCGCACGGCGAATCGTAGCCATGGGAGACCTCGTAGCAGCGGCGGCCGGTGACCAACTGGCCTGGGGCCTGATGACAGTGTTCCCGAAACGTCGAATTGGTCGCGACGATTCGGTAATGCCGATCGATCAGGAGCCGGCATCCGGGCAACTGTTCGAGCAGCGAGATGAGTTCCGGGGCCGGCGTGGCGAGGCTTGGAGCATCCATGAGCTGACATCCATGGCAGGAATGGCAGCAAGTATGTCGCGTGTGGCAGCGAAGAGCTGTCGTGGACTGCCGCATTGCAATGCAACCCGTTGATTGTCGGCGTGGAAAATCCCTACGACGGGTGGCACGGAAGCTGCAATTCCTGAGCGCAACAAGAGCAATGACGCCAGGAGAGGCGACCATGCGCAATTCAAGTCGACTTGGGATTTTGTTGGTGGCTGCAGCCGCGCTCGCGCTTGGGCGGGTGCAGCGGTGACGACGGCAAGGACGGCACGGCCGGCACGCCGGGCACGCCGGGTACGCCTGGTACCAGCGGCCTCAACTGCTGGGACCTGAACCAGAACGGCATCGCCGATATCGGCTACCGAAGATATCGACAAGAACGGGGTCGTGGACGTAAACGACTGCCGCGCGCCGAACGGCGCATACGATCCGGCCGGGCTGCACAAGGGCTACTTCACCGAGAACGCATACACGGGCACGCAACAGTGCCTCGACTGCCACGGCAAGGTCGGCGATGACGTGATGACCACCGGCCACTGGAAGTGGGAGGGCGTGGCGTCGAACATCGCCGGGTACGAGGGCGAACTCCATGGCAAGAAAGACCTGATCAACAACTTCTGCCAGGCGGTGCCGTCCAACGAAGGGCGCTGCACGCAGTGCCACATCGGCATCGGCTGGAAGGACAAGAACTTCGACTTCGGCAACCCGAAGAACCTGGATTGCCTGGCGTGCCACGACCAGACCGGCACGTACAAGAAGGCTCCCACGACGGCGGGAGCGCCCGACCCGAGCGTGAACCTGGGAGCGGTCGCGCAGAGCGTCGGCCTGAACGCCGGCGTGCCGCCACGTTCGACCTGTGTGTTCTGTCACGCGAGTGCCGGCGGCGACGACAACGTCAAGCACGGCGACATCTCCACCGACATGAAGGCGACGACGCGCGAATACGACGTCCACATGGGCACCGACGGTGGCAACATGACCTGCGTAGCCTGCCACCAGGTCAAGAAGGACTCCGCTGGCAAGACGCTATCGCACGGCATCGGCGGGATGGCGTATCACTCGGTCGACGAAGGCGTCATGAAGCAGTGCACGGACTGCCACGGCGCGGCTAGCGGAATACACGCTGGCACGTCAGCGCAGGGCATCGTGACTACGCACACGACCCTCGCCTGCCAGGTCTGCCACATCCCGGCGATCGCGCGGAAGGTTTCCACGATGGTCGACTGGCGCTGGTCGCAGGCGGGCGCGAGCGCACCCCCGGCCGAGTGCGCGCCGGCCGATCCTGCAGTGCTGCCCAGCCGTTCAACCTACAGCAAGCAGAAGGGCTGCTTCGTCTGGCAGAACAACGTCCGCCCCGTGCTGCGGTACGCAGACGGCAAGTGGAATCGCAAGATGCTGAACGTCAACGACGGGTACACGAGCCTGCCGGTCGACCTGGCGTCGCCGACGGCCAGTTACCAGACCCCAGGCGCCATGATCTATCCGTTCAAGAAGATGACCGGCAACCAGCCGGGCGACAAGGTCAACAAGACTGTCCTCGTGCCCAATCTGTTCGGCAACGCCACGACCGATGCGGATGCGTTCTGGGTCAGCTTCGACTGGAGCAAGGCCCTCGCGAGTGGCACCGCCTACACGGGCCAGCCCTACAGCGGGCAGTACGAGTTCATCGACACGGTCATGCTGCTGAAGGTCGACCACGAGGTTGCACCGAAGGAAGCCGCTTATGGCAAGGACAACCGCTGCGCCGACTGCCACTTCAGCGGCCAGATCGACTGGCCAGCACTCGGCTGGCCGAGTGACCCGGTCTCGGGCAACGTGACCCGCCCGTAATCGATTGACTCCCCTGGCGTCTGCGGACGCCTTGCACCCGCGCTGCTGACGGCGCGGGTGCATTTTTTTGGGGGCAATGGGCGCAGGCAGTGCGGCAATCGCACGCGCGCTTCAGCTGCGACCGTCGGCGTTCTTCCGCGCGTCGAGTTCGGCCCAGCGCTCGAACGCGGTCTCGAGCGCCTGCTCGATCGCGGTCGCGCGCTCCGCGTCCTTGCGCATCTGTTCGCCGCCGCGCTTGTGGTATTCGGCGCTGCTCATCGCCTCGGCCAGCGCGCGCTGCTCGGCTTCGAGCGCTTCGATCTGGACGGGCAACTGCTCGAGTTCGCGCGTCTCCTTGTAGCTGAGCTTGGTCGAGGATTTCCTTGGACCCTCACCCCGACCCTCGCCCACCTTCATGGGAGTGGGAGCAGAAGTAGAAGGACGCTGCCGCAGCCAGTCGCTGTAACCCCCGACGTATTCGCGCCAGCGGCCGTCGCCGAGCGGCGCCAGCACCTGGGTCACGACGTTGTCCAGGAACGTGCGGTCGTGGCTCACCAGCAGCAGCGTGCCGGGATAGTCCTGCAGCGTCTGCTCCAGCAGTTCGAGCGACTCGATGTCGAGGTCGTTGGTGGGTTCGTCCATCACCAGCACGTTCGCGGGCCGCGCGAAGAGCCGGGCCAGCAGCAGCCGATTGCGCTCGCCGCCCGACAGCATCCGCACGGGAGATTCGACGCGCTGCGCGGGAAACAGGAAGTCGGCCAGGTAGCTGACCACGTGTCGCCGCGCTTCGCCTTCGCCGACCCAGTCCGAATTCGGGCTGACAGTTGCCGCCACCGTGGCATCCAGGTCGAGTTGCGCGCGCAGCTGGTCGAAGTAGGCGACGCTCGTCTGCGAGCCGGTGCGCACCTCGCCGGAATCGGGTTCGAGCGTGCCGAGGATCAGCTTGAGCAAGGTCGACTTGCCCGCGCCGTTCACGCCGATCAGCCCCAAGCGGTCGCCGCGCATGATGCGCAGGTCGAGCTCGCGCACGATGGCGCGGCCGGCGAACGACTTGCTGACGTTGCGCAATTCGGCGACGAGCTTGCCCGAGCGCTCGCCCGAGTCCACGGTGAGCTTCACGTTGCCCATGCGTTCCCGGCGCGAGTCGCGCTCGAGCCGCAATTGCTCCAGCCGCTTTACGCGGCCCTCGTTGCGAGTGCGCCGCGCCTCGACGCCCTTGCGGATCCAGACTTCTTCCTGCGCCCAGAACTTGTCGAACTTGCGGTTGAGCACAGCCTCGTCGGCGAGCTGCTCGGCCTTGCGCCGCTCGTACGCCGCGTAGTTGCCAGGGTACGAGCGCAGCATGCCGCGGTCGAGTTCGACGATGCGCGTGGCCACCCGGTCCAGGAAGGATCGGTCGTGCGTGACGACGATGGCCGCCGGGCTTCCGGCCACCAGCAGGTTCTCGAGTTGCTCGATCCCGTCGATGTCGAGGTGATTCGTCGGCTCATCCAGCAACAGTACGTCGGGTTCCAGGGCAAACGCGCCAGCGAGCGCGGCACGTTTGCGTTCGCCGCCGGAGAGCCCGGCCGTCGTGGCGGTGCCTTCGAGTCCGAAGCGGTGCAGGTATTCCACGATCCGCGCATCGGCCCGCCAGCGCATGCGCTCGTCTTCGAGCGCATCGAGTTCTGCCCAGAGCGCGAGCGACTCCCGCAGCGTCGCGGCGGCGGGCAGCTCGGGCTCCTGCCGGATGGAGACCACCCTCAGGCCGGACGCCTTCTGCAGTTCCCCGTCGTCGAGCGCGATCCGCCCGGTGATGACCTCGAGCAGCGACGACTTGCCAGTGCCGTTGCGGCCGATCAGGCCGATCCGCTCGCCGGTCTCGAGCGAAAAGTCGGCACGGTCGAGCAGGGGGTGGGTGCCGAAAGCGAGTTCGGCGCGCAATAAGTTGAGCAGGGGCATGAGGGGCGCGAGCATCGCACGATGCCCGCGCCCTCCGCCATCCAGTCCTCTGCGTCAGGCGCCCGCGGCAGGTGCCTCCGCAGGGGCGGCGGCCGTCGTGTCCGCAGCAGGCTCAGCGGCGGCCGGTTCGGCCGGCGGTTCCTGCAGGCCGAGTTCCTGCAACACGCTTGAGTTGGACTCTTCTTCGGCCACGATGCTGTGGCAAGTGCTGCATTTCTTGCCGATCTTCTCGCCGTCGGTCGTCTTGTGCTTGTTGTCGTGACAGCGGAAGCAGCCCGGCGATTCCTGGTGCCCGATATGATTCTTGTAGGTGTTCCACTTCACCTTCATCTGCGGGAAATTGTTCCATGCGTAGGCGTCGCCAAGCGCCTTGCCGGCCTGCTCGACGGCTGGCGTGCCAGCGAGGTCGGCATAATTCTGCGCATAGAACGTCTTCACGGCTGCCGCGATCCCCTCGCGTGCCTCTGCGTGCGACGCATATTCCTTTTCCGTGATGATTCGCAGTCCTTCCCGCCGGATAAACGGCAGCGACCGGTCGATGCGGCCTTCCTCCAGCGCGAGGTCGACCTCGAACTCCGGGCTGCGATAGATGTGCGACGCGCGATTGTGGCAGTCGACGCAGTCCATGGTGCGCCATTCCGCACCCTCGGGGGCCGGCTCCGCGCCCTTGAACAGCTTCTTCGTGCCGCCCGCGGCCAGGTCCGTCAGCTCGACTTCATACATGATTTCGCGCGAAGGGTCGGCGCGGTAGCGGACCTGGTGATTAGGATCGACGTGCCAGTGGATTCCCTGTGACTGGCCTGCCTGCTTGCCACCGACCTTGATCATCAGTGCCGTCTTTACTTCCGTGTTGGCTTCGTCCTCCGCGTAATGCGTGCGGACCTTGAGCCTGTCGCCGAGGAACTTGGTCGGCCAGTGGCACTGCTCGCAGGTGCCGTTCGCCGGGCGCAGCGAGTGGACCGGCGTCGGGATCGGGCGCGGATACAGGTCGAAGGCTACCGCGATCAACTGCCAGGAGCCCGAGACCTTCGCTTTGACGAACCATTCGGCACCCGGGCCGATGTGACAGCCTGCGCAGCCGACCCGCGCATGCGGCGAGCGCTGGAAGGCCGTGTACTCGGGTTCCATGACCTTGTGGCAGGCCATGCCGCAGAATTCGTCCGAGTCCATGTAATGGATGGCCTTGAAGGTCAGCCCGGCGGCCAGCGCGAACAACGGGACTGCAAGCGCCACGAACCCGAGCAGCACGCCACGGGTGCGCTCCTGGTTAAGGTCGAAGATGGGCAGGTGCCCGGTTTCCTTGCCCGCCGCGGCGAGCTTCGCGTCCTTGCGCTTGCGCCACCACAATCCGGTCGGGACCAGCGCGAGGCCGAGCAGGAACGCCATCGGCAGCACGACGAAGGTGATGATGCCGAGATAGGCTCCGCCCTCGAAACCCATGCCCTGCATGATCAGCAGCGCGCCGATGAGCAGGAGGCTCACCAGGATCAGCACGGTGCCGATCAGGCTGATCAGGTTGCTGGTAATGCCCGCGAAGAAATGCTTGATCATGAAGTCACCCTATGGCTGTGCCTGCGTCTTTGATTTTCCGCCGGATGATCCACAGCCCGGACCTCCAGCAACTGCCGGCTTCAGGCCAGCACAGTTCGAAACGGTAGCAGAAATGGCTGCGGCCGGCCCGGAGCAAAGGCTCCAAACCGGCCGCAGCCAACACCCCCGCGCGCATCAGAACAGGTGCATCGCACCGCTGAACAGCGCCTTGAAGATGAAGATCGCCAGCGCCACGCCGATCGCCACCATGGCGAAGCCGAATACGTACGCGACGCGGACATGCGCTTCGGTCGGGGGCGGCACGAAGTACTGCTCGAGAGTTCCAGCTGCCACCAGTCGGTCGTACTCGAGCGGGCGCTCATGCTTGAAGCGCTCGAGCGTCATGCTGCCCGTGAAGATCACCGGATCCATCGGGAAGCTTTCCGGCCGGATGTGGGTGTGGAAGAAGTGGAACAGGAAGATGAAGCCCGTCGCCAGCAGGGCTTCGTCGCTGTGGATGACGTAGGCCGCGTTCAGCGCCCAGCCCGGCAGGAATGCCGTGAAGAAGTCCGGGAACCACAGGATGAGACCCGACACGCCGATCATCGCGACGCCCCAGAACACCGCCAGGTAGTCGAATTTCTCCCAGTACGCCCAGCGGTCGAAAGCCGGTCGCGGACCCATGTAGAGGAAGTACTTGAAGTTGCCCCAGAGGTCCTGGGCGTCCTTCAGGTTCGGCGTCATCGAGCGCCAGCCCCAGAAGTAGCCTTTCTGCTTCTTGAGCACGATGTCGCGGAACAGCATGCCGATGTGCACCGCGAAGTAGCCAAACGTGATGATCGCCGCCAGTCGGTGCAGCCAGGATGCGACCTCGGGTCCGCCCATCGCCGCCATCAGGCCAGGCGCCCACGGTGCCGCCGCGAACTTGAGCGGCAGGCCGGTGATCGACAGCAGCAGGAAGCTCAGGATGATGGACACGTGCAGCCACATCTGCAGGGCAGTGAAGCGGCGGATGTACGGGCCGGGCGCGAAATGCTGGACCTTGAACTCACCGCGCAGGCGGCCGACCAGCGTGCGCTGCAGCCACAGCAGCATGTGCAGGCCGAAGAACCCGAACACGCCGAGCAGCAAGAGCGACATGAACAGATAGATGTAATGGACCCAGGGATTCTGGTCCTTGTTCATCGGGTCGCTGTGCGGAATGAAGGTCAGGAACGACGCGTTGACCTCGCCGGCGTGGCAGTTGCTCGAGCCGCAGGTCTTGGCGAGGTTGTCGGGGTGAGTGCTCGACCGCGGATCCGACGCGCTCAGGTTGTGGTGCGGCGTGTGGCAGTCCGAGCACATGGCCGCCGAGCGGTGGCCGACCGAGGTGGCCTTGCCGTGGAAGCTGTCGTGGAAGGTCTTGGCCACGTCCTCGTGACAGCTGCCGCATTGGTCCGGCATCTGCTGCAGGTTCGCGCGGCTGTCCGCTGACTTGATCGCGTGCGCCTCGTGGCAGGTGGAGCACACCGGGCCGTCCTTGCCGTCGCGCCACAGCGCGCCGTGCGAGCTGTCGCTCCATTCCTTGAGCACGCCCACATGGCACTCGCCGCACATGTTCGGGCTCTGCTGGTGCGACGTGCGCGCCGCGGCATCCGTGTGGCGCTGGATGTCGTGGCTGCCGTGGCAGTCACTGCATGACGGTGCCGACTCGGTCAGGCCAGCCTTGAGCAGCGCGCGCGCATGGATGCTGCTCAGGTAGCCGTCCATCATCTTGTCGTGGCACTTGCCGCAGTTCTGCACCTGGTTCAGCGGCGCCATCGGGGCCGCCGCGTTGTTGCTGCGCACGACCGTGTGGATGTTGCCGTGGCAGCCCTGGCAGGTGACGGGCTTGTCGCCCTTGACCCGCGCATGGACGCTGTTCTGGAACGGCGTGATCTCGTCTTCGTGGCATTCCATGCACACGTCGAACGCGACCGGCCCGAGTGGCTGGCGTTTGCCCTTGTGCTTCACGGTCAGTGCAGCCGTGTGGCACTCCACGCAATCGACCCGCTTGTGGGCCGAGGCGGCGAAGAGCTCTTCGTGCACGGCGACCGACTCGCCGGCCTCGTTCTTCATCTCGGCGTCGTCGTGGCATCCGAGGCACTTGGAATTCGGGATCGCAGGCTCGGCCGAGGCTGCGTCGGCCGTGGGTACCGGCGCGGCGGCTTCCTGGGCTGATGCCGCCGGCGAGCCGACGAGCGCGAACAGCAAGGTGGAGGTGGACAGGGCGCAGACGAGGGCGAGGCGGCGAATCCGGAACATGCTTTGGCTCCCTCTGGGGGCGGCGCATGGGGACGCTTTTTGTGCTAACCCATGCGTCGTGCACCGCAAAAAGCGGCACCTGCGAATTTCACCTCAAGAGGGCGCGAAGGGGCTGCACGCATTTACCGCAGTTGCGATCGGCGCCGCGTTGGCGACCCTTTCCGCTGACCGTGCGTCAGCGCGGAGGCTGCGGCTCGCGCTTCGGATTCGGGCCGGAGCGTTCGGCCGGTGTCAGGGTGTTGGCGGGACAATCGCCGCAGCCGCCGGCTTTGGCCTGGGCGAGCGCCAGCAGACGCACGGCCAGCCTGCCCTTGAGACCACCCGCCTCGGCACCGCCAAGCGCCACGGCTGACCGCAGCGCCAGGCGTTGGCGAGTCGCCGCGGGTACCAGCGCCCAGGCCGCATAGGCTGCGGCCACGAGGACGATGAGACCGACGAGCAATGATTCGAGCATGGGCGTGCTCCGTCGTGCTCAGCCCAGCAGCGCGCTCGCCACGCGGTAGGTGACGAACGAGGCCAGGTAGGCCAGGGCGAACAGGTAGCCCGCCATCGCCAGCGGGTAACGCCAGGAATTCGTCTCACGCTTCACGATCACCAGCGTCGAGAGACACTGCGGCGCGAAGACGAACCAGGCCAGCAACGACAGTGCAGTGGCCAGGCTCCAGGTCTGCGCGAGCATCGGCGCCAGCGCGCTTGCGACGTCGCCTTCGTTGCTGAGCGCGTAGACGGTTCCCAGCGCACCCACTGCAACCTCGCGTGCCGCAAGCCCAGGCACCAGCGCCAGCGAAATCTGCCAGTTGAAACCGATCGGCGCGAAGATCACTTCGAGCGCGCGACCGATCGTGCCGGCGAAACTGTAGGTGATGGCGGGCCCATCGGCGCCAGGCGGCGGTGCCGGGTACGTGCTGAGGAACCAGAGCACGATCATCAGCGCCAGGATGATGGTGCCGACACGCTGCAGGAACACCTTGGCGCGCTCCCACAGGCCGATCGCAAGGTTGTTCAGGTGCGGCCAGTGGTATTCGGGCAGTTCGAGCAGGAGCGGGTGATACGCCGTCTTGAGCGCGGTCCGCTTGAGCACGTAGGCCACCGCCATCGCAGCGAGGATGCCGGCGAAATACAGCGTGAACAGCACCAGGCCCTGCAGGTTGAACGGGCCGACCGGTCGCGCCGGAATGAAGGCGGCAATCACCAGCGCATAGACGGGCAGCCGCGCGGAGCACGTCATGAGCGGCGCGATCATGATCGTCGCCATGCGGTCGCGCAGGTTGGGAATGGTGCGCGTCGCCATGATGCCCGGCACCGCGCAGGCGAAACTCGAAAGCAGGGGAATGAAGGCGCGGCCCGAGAGGCCGACCGAACCCATCAGCCGGTCGAGCAGGTACGCCGCGCGCGGCAGGTAGCCGCTGTCTTCCAGCGCCAGGATGAACAGGAACAGGATCAGGATCTGCGGCAGGAACACCAGCACGCTGCCGACGCCCGCCACGACACCGTCGACCAGCAGGCTGCGCAGCGCCCCGTCCGGCAGCACGCTCTGCAGCCAGGTGCCCAGTGCCCCGATGCCGCCGTCGATGAGCTCCATGGGCACCACCGCCCAGCTGAAGACGGCCTGGAACACGAAGAAGAGGATCGCGGCGAGAATCAGCGGCCCGGCGAACGGATGCATCACCAGTGCATCCAGGCGCGTGAGCGCCTGCTTGCGCAGGGGCTCGACGTAACCGCTCGCGTGCAGGATGCGGCGCACTTCGCGCTGCGTTTCCTGGATCTGGGCGAACGTGGGTTCCTGCCAGTGGGCGGCAGCCGCTCGCCGGGGTGCGGCATTGCCTCCAGTTGCTCCACCAGGTGGCGTTCGCCGTTGTGGTCGACCGCGACGGTCTCGACGACCGGGACGCGCAGTTCCTGCTCGAGCCGCACGCGATCGAGCTTGTAGCCGCGACTGGCCGCAAGGTCGCTCATGTTGAGCGCGACGACCATGGGCACGCCGAGGTCGCGCAGCTCCACCACCAGCCGCAGATTCAGTCGCAGGTTGGTCGCGTCGACGACGCAGACGATGAAGTCGGGCGCGGGTTCTGCAGCGAGTCGGCCGAGCAGGAAATCGCGCGTGATCGCTTCATCGAGCGTGGTGGGCGTCAGGCTGTAGGCGCCGGGCAGGTCGAGCACCTTGTACGCACGCCGCCGCGCCGGGCCGACGAACGAGCCTTCCTTGCGCTCTACCGTGACGCCCGCGTAGTTCGCGACGTGCTGGCGGCTGCCCGTCAGGCGGTTGAAAAGCGCGGTCTTGCCGCTGTTCGGCACGCCGACCAGCGCCAGCCGCATCGAATCCATGGCGACGGCCTGGCTGTTCACGGCGCGCCCCGCTCATGCCCAGGCTCGACCAGCACGGCCGACGCTTCGCGCCGACGCAGGGCAAAGGTCGTATTGCCCAGGCGCACCGCCATCGGGTCGCCACCGGGCCAGACCGCGTCGATGATCTCGAACGGCTCGCCCGCGACAAATCCCAGCTCCAGCAGGCGCCGGCTCACGGTCGACTGGGCTTCATCGCCGAGACTCTGCGCGTCGTCGCGCACATCCAGGATCACTCCACGGGCGCCTTTGTTCAGGGTGGCGAGACTGACGGGGGGCATGAACCGGAGCGTATCTGACTGGGGCGCGCAGTCTCGCCTTAATGAGATTCGTTCGCAACAAGGGAAACCCGTAATGTACGTGGATGACGGCGCGGTGACTCCGAGGCCGCCAGGAATGACGGCCGCCCGCTTCGCTCATCAATACTTATACAAAAGGCTGTACAAAACCAATACAGGTCGGCTATACTCGGCTCGCCAGCACCAGAGACGTTTCCTTGAAACCGGAAATCCACCGGACCGAATTGAGGTGACAAGCGATGTCGGAGTCCATCCTTGAGCGTGTAGCCCGGGGCGACCAACAGGCCGTCCGCGAGTGCATCGACGAATTCGGCGGCCTGGTGTGGGCGATCGCGCGGCGCATGACGCGCTCACGCGCTGATGCCGAGGACGCGGTGCAGGAAATCTTCGTCGACGTCTGGCGCAGCGCGGCGCGTTTCGATTCGGCGCAGGGAACGGAGAAGGTGTTCGTGACCACGATCGCCCGGCGCCGCCTCATCGACCGCATTCGCCGCGGTAAGATGAATTCGATGATGGACGGCGAAGAGGCGCTGGAAGACCTGCGCTTCGCCGAGCACGGCAACCACGGCGAGATCCGTGCGGAGGCCGAGCGTGCGGCCGCCGTCGTTGCGCGGCTGCGGCCCGAGCAGCGTAAGGTGCTGCGCATGGGCTTGCTGGAGGGCATGACGCATTCCGAGATCGCCTCGGCGACCGGCATGCCGCTTGGCACCGTGAAGACACAGATGCGTCGTGGGCTGATCCAGGTACGGCAGTGGATGAAGATCGAAAACCCGGTGCAGATGGAACAGGCGACTCGCTGAGCGAAGCGCCCGGGTCGTCGTCCGTTGCGGTCACCCGCGTCACCGCAGCCCGCGGCTGCTGCGGACGCTGAGCCGGAAGCAGGGCACGACGCGCGACTGCCCCGCCGGGTGAAACGACGACTGGACGAAAGCGCAGAAGCCTGGCTCCGTGCCTGCGCCGAGTCCAACGGACGACCTGCCCCCCGTCATCGAGAAAATCGTCGTCGACCGCAAGGCGCAGCGGCGAGGCTGGTACGCCGCCGCAGCGTGCCTGGCGCTGGCCGTCGCCGGGTGGTGGCCGCGTCTTGCCGAGCTTGGCGCCGATGCGGCGAACGGCATTTCGCCGTTGCAGGCTGACGTCGAACGCGGACGCGAGTACCTGGTGAAAACGGGCGGCGCGCATCTCGGCCGCTGGGACTGGTCGCACGAGTCGGGCGTCGCAGCCAACGTGCGCGGCGAAGTCATCTGGGACGGCGCACGACAGCAGGGCTATCTCACCCTTGCGGGCCTGCCAGTCCAATGTCGAGACGGGCCGGCAGTACCAGCTCTGGATCTTCGATGGCACGCGCGACGACCGGTACCCGGTCGATGGCGGCGTCTTCGACGTGCCGGCAGGTGACCCGTCGGTCACGTTCCGATTCGACCGGCACTGAAGGTGTCGCAGCCCGTCGCATTCGCCGTCACGCTCGAGCCGGCGGGCGGCGTCGTGGTTTCGGACCGACAACACCTGATGGCGCTCGCACGCGCGGGCACTCGCTGAGGCATGCGTTGGCGATGACCAGCAGCGGCAGCGGCGGCAAGCTGGGGGGGCGCAACGGCACGGCCGCAGGACTCGTCCTGATGGTGCGGCCGGCCAGCTTCGGCTGGAACCCCGAGACCCACGCGAGCAATCGCTTCCAGCGCGACGAGCCGCTGCTCGCAAGCGCAGCCAATGACGCGTGCCGGCGAGGAGTTCGACGCGCTCGTCACGCAACTGCGCGCTGCGGGCGTCGATGTGCACGTCGCGCTGGACAGGCCGGCGCCCCGGTGCCCCGATGCCGTCTTCCCGAACAACTGGGTCAGCCTGCACGCGGACGGCACCGTGGTGCTGTACCCGATGCTCGCGCGCAATCGCCGACTCGAGCGCAGGCTGGAGGTCATCGCGACACTCGTGCCGCACACGGCTTGACGGTGAAGCGCCTGCTCGACCTGTACGCACCACGAGGCGCACGAGCGGTTCCTGGAAGGTACCGGCAGCGTCGTGTTCGACCACGTGCAGCGCATTGCCTACGCCTGCCTGTCGCCGCGCACGCACGCTGAACCGCTGGCAGAACTGTGCGACGAGCTCGGCTACGCACCCTGCACGTTCGACGCGTGCGATGCGACGGGAGTGCCGATCTACCACACCAACGTCATGCTGGCCGTGGGCTCGCGCGCCACCGTGGTGGCGGCGAGCGCCATCGCGGCAGCCTGATCGCGACCGTGTCCTCGCCAGCCTCGGCCGTGACGGACGCTGGTCGAAGTCATCGATCGGGGCGCAGATGGCGGGCTTCGCCGGCAACGTGCTCGAACTGCGCGCGACGGACGGACGCAGCGTGCTCGCGCTCTCGCGCAGCGCGCGCGACGCGTTTGGCGTCGCTGCGTTCGCGCGCGTGGCGGGCACCGTCGATACGGTCGTCACCGCCGCCATCCCGACGATCGAAACGCTCGGCGGCGGGTCCGTGCGCTGCATGCTCGCCGAGGTCCGGCTGCCGCGCTGAGCCGCGGATCGAAGTCGCGGGGCGGAATGCTAGAATTCTGCGACTCGCGCGCAGGGGAATCGACTTGCTCGAACTCGGCTTCAAGGCCCTCATCGCATACCTGCTGGGTTCCGTGATCGGCAGCCTGCTGCTCGGCCGCCTGCGCGGTGTCGACATCCGCACCCAGGGCAGCGGCAACGCAGGCGGCACCAATGCCTTGCGCACGCAGGGCTGGGCCTTTGCGCTCGGCGTGATCGTCGTCGACGTGGGCAAGGCGTGGCTGGCGGTCGGCCTGTTGCCAGCGCTCGCGCTGCCGGGAATCGGCATCGATCCGCAAGTCGACCGTGACTGGCTGGCCGTCGTCTGCGCCGCCGCGGTCGTTTACGGCCACGTCTATCCCGTCTGGTACGAGTTTCGCGGCGGGAAAGGCGCTGCCACGCTGATCGGAGCCGTGGCCGTGCTGGCGCCCATGGCGCTGGTGCCGGTGCTGCTGGTCTGGCTCGCTACGGTGATGCTGACGGGTTACGTCGGGTTGGGCACCATGCTCGGCACGGCCACGCTGCCGGTGTACTTCGCGCTGGCACGAACCGCAGCGCGAAGCCTTCGTCGTGTTCGGCCTCTGTGCCGCGGCCTTCATCGTCTTCACCCACCGCTCGAACGTGCAACGCATGCGCGAGGGTGTCGAAAATCGCGCCCGGCGACTCTGGCTGCTGCGACCCCGATGAGCGACAGCGCCGTGCGGCTGGTAGGCCTGCTCGCGGACGGCGAGTTGCATTCCGGCGCGCGACTCGCGTCGCAGCTGGGCATGACGCGCGCGGCCATCTGGAAACTCGTAGCCGAGTTGCGCGACCGTGGCATCGCGGTCGAAGCCCGCGATCGCCGTGGCTACCGACTTGCACAACCGGTCGAACTGCTCGATGTGCAGGCCCTGCGGCAAGCGGCTGCGGCCGTGGGTCAGCGTGCTGCCCGACGCGACGGAAGTCCTGTTCGAGATCGGCTCGACCAACGAGTTCCTGCATGCGGCGACGGCACCGCCGCCGGACGCGCCGCGGCTCGTGTTCGCGGAACTGCAGACTGCGGGACGCGGTCGGCGCGGGCGCGATTGGCTGGCGCCCTTCGGTTCGGGGCTCACCTTTTCCATCGGGTGGACGTTCGCGGAGACACCGGCCGACCTGTCGGCCCTGAGCCTCGCGCTCGGCGTGTGCGTGGTGCGCGCGCTGCGCGATTGCGGCGCGCCCGACGTGCAATTGAAATGGCCCAACGACATCGTCCATGAGCACGCGAAGCTCGGCGGGCTGCTGCTGCAGATGCGCTCCGAAGCCGGCGGCCCAGCCTACGTGGTCGCGGGGCTCGGCCTGAATCTGCGCATGCCCGCGACTGCACGCGCCGCGCATTCGCGGTCCATTGGCGACACCCGTGACCGACCTCGCTACGGCCTGCTGCAGGCAGGCTGCCCGCACGCGCGACGGTCGCCGCGGGTGTCGCTGCGCGCATGCTGCGCGGCCTGCACGAATTTCGCGCAACGGGCTTCGACGTCGTTCGCTGCCGACTGGGCCGCCTTCGACTCGCTGCGCGACACGCAGGTCACCGTGCTGCGGCACGACGGCAGCTTCGACGGCATCGCGCGCGGCGCGGACCGCGCAGGCGCGCTCTGCGTCGAACGCCCGTCGGGCGCCGTCGAGCGGGTGCATGCAGGCGACGTCAGCCTGCGCCGGAACGATGCAGCACGAGGTCGCATCGGCATGATGCTGCTCGTCGACGTAGGCAACACTCGCGTCAAATGGGCGACGCTGGCCGCAGGCCGCCTTACGCCGCAGCTGGCTGCGACGTATGCGGCATGGTCGACCGATGACTGGCACCGGGAACTGTTCGCCGGGTCGTGCATCGAGCGCGTGCTCGCCGTCACGGTGGCGGGTCCGGACACACGGAACGCGCTGGTGGCGGCGGCGGCGCTCGCAGGTGTTACGCAGGTCGATTTCGTAGCCGCGTCGGCCGCCCAGTCCGGCGTACGCAATGCGTACCCGCAACCACACCTGCTTGGGGCCGACCGCTGGGTGGCGGCCATCGGCGCCTACCATCTCGCACGCGGCGCCTGCTGCGTGGTCGATATCGGGACTGCGGCCACGATCGACGCCGTCACCGCGGATGGACGGCACCTGGGCGGCTTCATCGTGCCTGGCCCGGAGCTGATGATGAGTTCTCTGCACGCCGGCACCAGCAACCTTGCCGCGCACACCGCGGCCAGCCTCGCTGGAAGCCCCGAGCTGTTCGCTGACAACACGCGTGACGCCATCGAGCGCGGCTGCCGGGTCGCGCTGGCGGCGCTGGTGCGATCGTGCCTGCGCCGAGATGACGCGCCAGAGTGGGGTCGTTCCCCGGGTGATCTGCACCGGCGGCGGTGCGGACTGGATTCTGCCGTACGTACTTACCGCAGGTGAGTGCGTTCCCGACCTCGTCCTGCGCGGGCTGGCGCGGATCGCGCATCCAACGCTTGAACCCTGACGGTCTGCTGGTGTCCAATTCAATGCGACAGGGTGTCCTGTCGTCAGCAGCTACGGACCCAGGCGGTTTTTCGCCAGTCCACCAGGAGAGAACTCGATGAAATTCAGCCGTTTGGTCGTCATTGTCAGCGCCGCCGCCGGTATTGCCGGTTTCGGTACCGTCGCGCACGCAGATGCCGCAGCGGGCAAGGCGACGTTCACGCAGGTTTGTGCCGAGTGCCATGAAGTTGCCGACTTCGAAGGCGAGGACGCCGCCGAAGTGCAGGCCACGATCAAGAAGATCGTCGGCGGCACGATGAAGCACAAGAAGGCCCTCAAGTTGACCGACGCGCAGATCGCTGACGTCGCGGCGTACATGACCGGCGGCAAGTAAACCGCGCATCACGATTGCGGCAGGATGCAGGCCCGGATTCGCGAGAATCCGGGCCTTTTTGTTTTGCGTTGCGGTATTCACGGTCTGAATTTCGCGCTTCCCTCGTTATCATCCGATGCGTCTTGCAAGTCCCGTTTCCGGCAGGTCCAGAGGAGGATCCGATGAAACTCATGCGTACGCTCGCCGTCTCGATTGCCACGCTCGCCCTGGCAGGCTTCAGCTCGATTGCCAGCGCCCGATGCGGCTGCGGGCAAGGCCAAGTTCACGGCCGCCTGCGCCGAATGTCACGAGGCCGGTGATTTCGAGGGTGAGGACGCCAAGGCATTGGCCGATACGATGAAGAAGATCGTTGCGGGCCAGGCCAAGCACAAGAACGCCCTGAAGTTGACCGACGCCGAGATCACTGATCTCGCTGCGTTCCATGGCCGCGGGCAAGTAAACCCGCATCGCCATCCATCGCGTCGGCTTCGCTTCGACTGCTGCTCGTGCAGCCGTCGCAGCGACCGGCGCAGCGACAGCGCAGGCCCGGCTGGCGACAGTCCGGGCCTGCGCGCGTGATTTGCTAACATCGACCGCACGTCGTACTTTCCTGGCGGTCCCTTGCGCGTCCTGTTCCTGCTGCTGTTGCTGGCCAACGTCCTGTTTCTCGCGTGGACCCGCTGGGTCGTGCCGCTGCCACCGGTGACGGCTGACGCCGCCGCGTCCGCCAGCACGCTGCAGCCCATCCGCCTGCGCCAGGAGTTGACCACCGCGACGACTGCAGCGGCGGCCACCGTCGGCGATGACCTGCTCGCGGCCGCCTGCGTCAGCGTCGGCCCGTTCGGCGACCCGGCACACGCGGAGGCCGCTCGCCTCCAGCTCGAGCGGCTCGGCTTCACCAGCCGGCGCCGGGTCGCGCAGGACGAGGTGCGGGTGGGCTACTGGGTCCGCGTGCCGAACCTCGCCACGCCGGCGGACGCCACCAATGCACTCGGGACGCTGCAGGCAGCGGGTCTCGGTGACGCCTACATCGTGGATGGCGACGAGGCCGGCACGACCCTCTCGATCGGCGTGTATGCCGATGCGGGCAAGGCCGCCGAGGTCGCGCAAGCGGTGCAGGCAGCAGGCTTCACCCCGGAGACGAGCGACCGGCTGCGCACCCTCGAGGTGCTCTGGCTCGACGTCGACCGCCCGGCGAACGGCGGCTTGCCGGCCCTGGAGGACCTCGGCGAGCCCGCCGCGGGCGCGCTGCCCTACGATTTGCGGGCGTGCCCGGACCCGGCGCTGCCGACGACGTGACGCCGCCCGCAGTCCCAGGATCGCCAGCCGCCGCAGCAGGCGCCGCGGGTTAAGGTAGAATCCCGATCCCTTCGCGGACCGGGCCGGCTTAGCACAGCTGGTAGTGCACCTGATTTGTAATCAGGGGGTCGGGGGTTCGAATCCCTCAGCCGGCACCACATCGAGCAGACACACACGAGGAAAGGCCATGGCGCTCTGGAAAGACCCGACTAAAGATCCGTCGATGCCCGGTACCGATGGCGCGGCCGCACTGGCGCCCGAGGCTGCCGTGCGCCCGGTCCCCACGCCGGTGCCGTCGTCGGCAGGCTCCGCGGAATCCGCGCGCCGCGTCGAACGCGCAGCACCGGCGACGGGCACTGCCAAGGAATCCCTGATCGCTGCGGACGTCACCATCGAGGGCAAGATCGAGGGCGCCGGCCACGTGCGCATCGCGGGCCGCTTCAAGGGCGACGTCAACGTGCAGGGCAACGTCACGATCGAGCAGGGCGCGCACGTCACCGGCCAGATTGCCGCGGCCACGGTGATCGTCAGCGGCGAAGTGCACGGCAACGTGCAGGCCAGTTCGCGCGTCGAACTGCTCGAGACCGGCAGCATCAACGGCGACGTGAAGGCCGCCGTGCTGACGGTCGCCGCAGGCTCGCGCATGCGCGGCAACGCCGACTTCGGCTGGCCGGACTCCGCCAAGTAATCGCGCACCAGGCTACGGCCAGCGGATGCTGACGGGACGCTCAGGATCGTCGGGCAGCGTGGGCAGGACTCGTTCCTGCCCGCACTGCAAGGCGACGATCCTGGAAAGCGCCCTGATCTGTCCGCAGTGTCGTCATCACCTGCAGCACGGCGCCGCCTCGAAGGCGGCGTCCGACGCGACGCCGAAGTTCTCGGCACTGAACGTCGAGGGCACGCTCCGGCACTCGGAACGCGGCGGGGACTGGGAGTACTCGGTGGTCCTGTCGATCCGCAACGAGCGCGGCGAGGAGCTTTCCCGCCAGGTCGTGGGCGTCGGCGCGTTGCGCAGCACGGAAGCCAGGACGTTCACCTTGTCGGTGGACGTCGCCACGCCGGGAGGGCGTAACAAGTGATCAGGTCCCTCGTGACCCGCTTTGCGGCCGGCCTGCGCTACCCCACGCTGTTCAGGCTGGTGGGCCTCCTGTTCGTCGTCGATTTCTTCATGCCGGACCTGGTGCCCGTTCGTCGACGAGATCCTGCTCGGCCTGGGCACCCTGCTGCTCGGTTCGCTGCGCACGCGAAAGCGCCAGCGCGCCGTCCTCGACGGCGAAGCGGGCCAGGTCCCCTGACTCGTCCAGGCTGCGGGCGGCCCCCTTTAGGGGGGGCCCGCGCTCGCGACACTGCCCGCTGGGCCGGTGGCGGCGAAGCCGCGCTGAGGGCAATTACCTATTTTTATAGGCGTGCGGCGTTTGAGACTCTTTCCAGCAGTTTGCGGCCCCGCCGCAAGGGGTGAGACGACATGTGCCTGGCCGTTCCCATGCAGATCAAGAGCATCGACGGATTCAACGCGACTTGCGAAGCCAAGGGCATCGAGCGCGAAGTGAGCCTGTTCATGCTCCAGGGCGAGCCCATCGAGGTGGGCGATCACGTGCTCATCCACGTCGGTTACGCCATCCAGAAAATCAGCGCCGAAGAGGCGCAAATCACCTGGGACCTGTTCGACGAGGTCCTCGAGCATGCATGAACTCGCGGTCTGCCAGGCGCTGATCGACCAGGTCGCGCGCGTGGCCCGCGACAACGGCGCAGGCCGCGTGCTGTCGATCACGATCTCGGTCGGACCGCTGGCCGGCGTCGAGCCCAAGCTGCTCGAACATGCCTATCCGCTCGCCGCGGCCGGTACCGTGGCAGAGGACGCGCAGCTCGTGATCGAAACGGTCGGCGTGCAGGTGCGCTGCCGCAAGTGCCAGGCAGAAACGGCCGGCGCTGCCGAACCGACTGCTCTGCGGCACCTGCAACGACTGGCAGGTCGACGTGATCGCGGGCGACGAAATGCTGCTGCAACGGGTCGAGATCGAGCCCGCCGACGAGCCCGTGCATTGAGGCGGTGGCGATGAAGCCCGCCGCCACGCCCGCCTGCCAGCGCGCCATGACGCGCGCCATGAAGTCCGAGAGGTTGTCCTGATGTGTCGCGATTGCGGTTGTTCCCTGGGTCCCGCGGCCACTCGCGCGCCGTTCGCGGCGCAACCGGCGGGCAAGGGCCACGTCGAGTCGATCGAGGTGATCACGGCCATCCTCGATGAAAACGATCGCGTCGCCGCACACAACCGCAGCCACTTCGACGCGCAGGGCGTGCTCGCGCTCAACCTGATGTCGTCACCCGGCTCGGGCAAGACGTCGCTGCTCGAGGCCACCATCAAGGCCCTGCAGGGCGAACTGCGCGTCGCCGTGATCGAGGGCGACCTGGCGACCGAGAACGATGCCGCGCGCATTCGCGCCTGTGGCGTGCCCGCCGTGCAGATCACGACCGGCAATGCCTGCCACCTCGACGCGCAGATGGTGCACGACGCGCTGCACGAGCTGCCGCTCGCCGGACTCGACGTGCTCTTCGTCGAGAACGTCGGCAACCTGGTGTGCCCGGCGAGCTTCGACCTCGGCGTGCACCGCAACCTCACGCTGCTGTCGGTGCCGGAAGGCGACGACAAGCCCGCGAAGTATCCCGTGATGTTCCGGGCAGCCGACCTCGCCCTGATCACCAAGGTCGACCTGCTGCCGCACATCGAGGAATTCAGCGTGGCACGAGCCCGCGATTCGCTGCGGCAGGTGGGCTTCAAGGGCGACATCATCGAACTCACCCGTCGCGGCGGTCCCGGGTTCGCCGCGTGGCTCGACTGGCTGCGCGGCGAAGTGGCCGCGCGGCGCGCAGCCGCCGCCTGAGCGGCACCGGGGGAAGCATGACGACAGCTGCCGAGTGGCTCGAACGCATCCGCGCGCTGCCGCTGCCGCCGTCCATCAAGGTGATGAACGTCTGCGGCGGGCACGAGCGGTCGATCACTACCGCGGGATTGCGCAAGGCGATACCGTCCAACATCGAGCTGGTGCCGGGGCCTGGCTGTCCGGTCTGCATCTGCCCGGAAGAAGACATCTACGAAGCCATCCAGCTGGCGCTGCACGAAGGCGTGATCCTGGTGGCCTACGGCGACATGCTGCGCGTGCCGGTCAATGCGCCGAAGAGCGAGCCGCGATCGCTCGAGCAGGCCAAGGCAGCCGGCGGCGACGTGCGGGCGATCGCCAGTCCGCTCGAGGCCGCGAAGATCGCCAGGGAGAACCCCTCGCGCAAGGTCGTGTTCCTGGCCGCGGGCTTCGAAACGACGACCGCGCCGGCAGCCGCGCTGCTGGCCCAGGGCGCCCCGGAAAACCTGTTGTTCCTGATGTCGGGCCGACTGACGTGGCCCGCCGTCGCCATGCTGCTCAACTCGGGCGAGCCGGGCTTCGAGGCGCTGATCGCGCCTGGACACGTCGCGACGGTGATGGGTCCGGAAGAGTGGGAGTTCGTCCCGCGCGACCACGGCATTCCCACGGCGGTCGCCGGTTTCGCCCCCGATTCGCTGCTGGCTGCCCTGTATTCGGTGCTGCGCCAGAAGCTCGAAGGCAAGTGCTTCCTCGACAACTGCTATCCCCAGGTCGTGCGCCCCGGCGGCAACGCCACGGCGAAGCGCTACATCGACGAGACGATGGACGTCGTCGCCGGCAACTGGCGCGGCATCGGCGCGATTCCAGCGTCGGGCTACGTGCTCAAGCCCAGTCACGCACGGAACGATTCACGGGTGCAGTTGCCTTCGTACACCGAGATGTCGCGCAAGCGCGCGGGTGAAATGCCGCCAGGCTGCGATTGCGCCCGGGTCGTGCTCGGTCGCATCTATCCGAACGAGTGCCGGCTCTTCGGCGCCGCGTGCACGCCGCGTCACCCGATCGGGCCGTGCATGGTGTCGGACGAGGGCGCGTGCCGCATCTGGTGGGCAGACGGCGTCCGCGAAAGCACCTGGGCCGGCCGCAAGGCCCAAGAAGCCTGACGCAAGACGGCGCCAAGGGAAGGATGGCCACACCGGCGCCTGCCGTCGTCGCGTCGCGTCGCCTGCTGCTCACGGGCCGCGTGCAGGGCGTGGGTTTCCGGCCGTTCGTGTATCGGCTGGCCCACGAACTGCAGCTGGCCGGATTCGTGCGCAACCTGCGCGGCGACGTGGAAATCGTGCTGCACGGCCCCGCTGCGGTGATCGACAGGTTTGCCCGCGAGGTGGTGACCCGCGCACCGCCGCTCGCGCGGCCCGTCCTGGCGGGGCAGTCGAACGTCGACAGCGCGCCTGTTGCCGGTTTCACGATCGCCGCCAGCAGCGCCGCGCTGCAGCCGCAGATTTCCGTGCCGCCCGACTTTTTCTGCTGCCCGGATTGCCTGGTGGAAATGGGTCGTGCCGACGATCGCCGGCACCGCTACGCATTCATCAACTGCACCCAGTGCGGGCCGCGCTACACGCTGATCGAAGCGCTGCCGTACGACCGGCCCAACACCTCGATGCGCGCGTTTCCCCTGTGCCCCGCGTGCAGCGCGGAATACCAGGATCCCCTCGACCGGCGCTTTCATGCCGAGCCGGTTGCCTGTCCCGTGTGCGGTCCGCATCTGGCGTTCGCCACCGCCACGGGCGTGGCCGCAGGGGCGGGGGACGACGCGGCACTGGCTGCGGCCGTGGCAACGCTGCGCGCGGGCGAAGTTTTGGCGGTCAAGGGCGTCGGCGGCTATCACCTCATGTGCGACGCGCGGAGCGAACCTGCCGTCGCGCGCCTGCGTGAGCGCAAGCGCAGGCCCGACAAGCCGCTGGCCGTCATGTATCCGTGGCGCGGCGACGATGGCCTCGCCGGCGTGCGCAGTGAATTCAAACTCGAGCCCGCCGCGCTCGCGGCGCTGCTCGATCCTGCGCGCCCGATCGTGCTGCTGCCCGGTTCGGCGTCGCTGCGGCTGGCGGCGAACGTGGCGCCAGGGCTGGGCGAAGTTGGAGTGTTCCTGCCGTACAGTCCGCTGCACCAGTTGCTGCTCGATGATTTCGACGGCCCGCTGGTCGCGACGTCGGGCAACCTCAGTGGCGAACCGGTGCTCACCGGCGCCGACGAGGCGACGTTGCGCCTGGCAACGGTGGTCGACGCATTCCTGCACCACGACCGTCCCATCGTCAGGCCGGCCGACGACTCCGTCGTGCGCGTGATCGCCGGGCGCGCGCGACCGATCCGGCTTGGCCGCGGCATCGCGCCGCTCGAGCTCACGTTGCCCACGCCGGTGTCGCGGCCGGTGCTCGCCGTGGGCGGTCATCTGAAGGCGACGGTCGCGCTGGCCTGGGGACAGCGCGTGGTGGTGTCGCCCCATATCGGCGACATGGGCACGTTGCGCAGCGAACAGGTGTTCGCGCAGGTCGTCGCCGATCTCCAGCGGCTCTATGAGGTGCGCGCGGATATCGTTCTCAGCGACGCGCACCCGGATTACGCGACGACGCGCTGGGCGCGTGCCAGCGGCCTCGAGCACGTCACCGTGCAGCACCACCGCGCGCACGCGTCTGCCCTCGTCACCGAGCATTCCCGGCACGGGTCGCCCGCGATCGTCTTCGCGTGGGACGGCGTGGGGCAGGGCGACGACGGCACGCTCTGGGGCGGCGAGACGTTCATCGGCCAGCCGGGCCGCTGGCAGCACGCCGCAACGCTTGCGACCCTTCCATCTGCCGGGCGGTGACCGTGCTGGCCGCGGCCCATGGCGCAGCGCGGCGGCTGTGTGCTGGGAGCTCGGGCGCGAGTTTCCGGGCCACCTGCCTGACCCGATCGTGCGCGGCGCCTGGGAACGGCGCCTCAATTCGCCGCAATCGAGTGCCGCGGGTCGCCTGTTCGACGCCGCCGCGGCGCTGGTGCTCGGGCTCGGGGAGACCAGCTTTGAAGGGCAGGGGCCCATGTGGCTCGAGGCGATTGCCAGCGACTCCAGCGTTGTTCCCCGTCTCCTGTTGCAGGCTGGGACGGCGGGCCTGATCACCGTCGACTGGGCGCCGCTGATCGAATGGTTGCTGCAGGAACGCGCGCTGCCCGCTGCAGAACGGGCGGGCGCCGTGCACGCTGCGCTGGCCACCGCGATCGTCGACGTTGCAACGACGTTGCGCGAGCGGACGGGCAGCCCGACCGTCGGCCTGACCGGTGGCGTCTTCCAGAATCGCAGGCTGAGCGAGCTTGCACACGCCCAGCTGCAGGATGCCGGCTTCGACGTGCTGCTGCCGGAGCGGATTCCCTGCAACGACGGCGGCCTGAGCTACGGCCAAGTCGCCGACTTCGCCGGCCGAAGCGACTAGACTTAGACCATGCTCTGGTTCGAACGCCCCTTTCTCGGCATCCTCCGTCACGAATACTCGCGGGCGATGCGCTTTGCCGAGGACGATGCAGGCGAGGTGATGCCGGCCGCCCCGGCCGCGCCGTGCCAGCTGTACGTGCACGTGCCGTTCTGCGAAGTGCTGTGCCCGTTCTGTTCGTTTCATCGCGTGCGCTTCGACGCGGCCAAGACCGGACGGTATTTCGCCGCATTGCGCCGCGAGATCCAGCTCTACCATGACCGCGGCTTTCGCTTCGCGGACGTCTATGTCGGCGGCGGCACGCCCACGGTCGACGCCGACGAACTCATCGCGACGCTCGACCTGTTGCGCTCGCTGTCGCCGTTGCGCGCGGTCTCGATCGAGACCAACCCCAACCACCTCGACCCCGTCGACCTGCAGCGCTATCGCGATGCCGGCGTCACGCGGCTCTCGGTCGGCGTGCAGAGCTTCGACGACGGCCTGCTCGCGGGCATGGACCGGCTCGACAAGTACGGCAGCGGCGCCCTGATCCGCGAACGGCTGGCAGCAGTGCAGGGCGTGTTCCCGACACTCAACGTCGACATGATTTTCAACCTGCCGGGGCAGACCCTGGCCATGCTCGAAGCCGACCTCGACATCCTGCAGGGGCTGCAGTGCGACCAGGTTTCGTTCTATCCGCTCATGACCGCGCCGACCGCGCGGCACAAGATGGAGAAGACGATGGGTCTCAGCGACACGTCGCTGCGCCACCCGATGTACGAGCGGATTCTCGAGCGGCTGCTCGGTGAGTACCAGGCCTCGTCCGCCTGGTGCTTCTCGCGCAACAAGGGCATGTTCGACGAATACATCATTGACCAGAACGATTACGTCGGCGTCGGCAGCGGCGCGTTCAGCTACGTCGGTGGCGCGTACTACTCCACCACGTTTTCCCTGAACCATTACTGCCGGCGCATCGAGGGCGGGCAGAACGGCATCACCCAGCGGCGTCGCGTCGGCCGCAAGGAAAGCATGCGCTACGACTACCTGGTGCGCCTGTTCGGCGGCGAATTGCGCCGCGACTACATCGAGCGGCGCTACGGCAAGGCGTTCTGGGCCTACATGGCGCCGGAACTGCTCGCCATGCGCGCGCTCGGCGCGACGCGCCACGACGCCGACGCGATCCGGCTGACGCACCGCGGCATGTACTGCTGGGTGCTGATGATGGCGGAGTTCTTCAACTCGGTGAACGCGGTGCGCGAGCAGATGCGCGAGCACATCCGCGCCGAGCTGGATGCCTGGAACGAAGAAGCGAGGGTGCCCGTGGCGGCCATCGGCCGCACGCCTGCGCGCGAGGTTGGACGATGACGATGCAGGACACCCACGTTTCCCTGGCGCACGGCAACGGCGGCCGCTACATGCGGGAACTCATCCACGAGATCTTCGCCCGGCACCTCGGTAATCCGCTGCTCAATACCGAGGCCGATGCAGCCGTGCTGCCCTGGAATGCGGCCGACGGCGAGCTCGCGTTCACCACCGACAGCTTCACCGTGCAGCCGCTCGAATTCCCCGGCGGCAACATCGGTTCGCTCGCGGTGCACGGCACCACCAACGATCTCGCCGTGTCCGGTGCCACGCCGAAGTACCTGAGCCTCGGCGTGCTGCTCGAGGAAGGGCTCGAGTTCGCGGTGCTGGAGCGCGTCGTCGCGGGCATCGCGCAGGCCGCGCACGAAGTCGGCGTCGTCGTGGCAGCAGGGGACACCAAGGTCGTCCGTCGCGGCGAGGGCGGCGGCATCTACCTGAACACCAGCGGCATCGGCGTGCGCAACCCGAACCTGCGTCTCGGCATGCGCGAGATACGCGCCGGCGACGCGATCCTGGTGAGCGGGCCGGTGGGCGACCACGGCATCGCCGTGATGCTGGCGCGTGAACAGTTCGGCTTGCGCGGCGACCTGCAGTCCGACGCCGCGAGCGTGCTGCCCATCACGCTCGAACTCGCACGGCTCAAGGGGCTGCGTTTCATGCGCGATCCCACGCGCGGCGGGCTCGCCACGGTCATGCACGAGATCGTGCAGGCAGCGGGGCTCGGCGTGCTGTTGCTGGAGACGAGCGTGCCGGTGCGCGACTCCGTGCGTTCCGTCTGCGAGATGCTGGGCTACGACCCGTATTTCCTCGCCTGTGAAGGGCGCGTCGTCGCCGTGGTTGCGGCGGACGAGGCCGAGGCGGCGCTGGCGCTCATGCGCTCTTTGCCGGCCGCGCGCGACGCTGCGATCGTGGGCTACGTGCGCGAGCAGCCGCAGCGACTGGTCCTGCGCACGACGCTCGGCGGCGAGCGCGTCATCGAAGAACTCGAGGACGACCCGCTGCCGCGGATCTGCTGACGGTCGCCGGCGGCACTGCCAGGCGCCGCGGGCTCAGCCTGGCGCGAACAGCGGCCCGTTGTCGATGAAGATCAGGTAGCGCGCGACCTGGTCGCCACGCATGTAAAAGACGTTGGCAAACGGCACGGTCACCGTCTTGCCGTCGAGCCGCGTGTAGGTGACGTGCCCGGCGCAAGCCCGCGTGTCACCGTCGCGCCAGGTTCGCTCCAGGTGGTGGACGCTGCCGCCAATCATTCCGAAGAACGCGTCGACGTACGCGGCCACGTTGTCGCGGCCGTGCACCGCGGGCTGGTTGCCGAAACGGAATTCCCCCTCCGGGGTGAGGAACTGCGCGAACTCCTGCGCACGCTTGCCGTCGATCGTTGCGATCAGCGAGTTCCACCACGATTCATCGTGCATAGGGCGATCCACCAGCGACGGGAGCGTCGCGCGCACAATCTTGCCATGCGTCGCCAGATCCCGTCAGCGGCAGCGAAGCGCTTATCAGCGTGGCTCACCGTTTCCTACGTACACATGCCGATGGCCAAGCCAACCCGTCGGTGCATTGTATCGGTCTACTTACGAACCATTCTTAATCGCCGGGCGACGCAACGGAGTGCGTCAAAAAAGTTCCCTAACTCGCAGCGAAACTTCGGTAATCCGAAGTTATTGCGACGCACCCTGAGCCCTACCATGCACCCCGTCAGATTCTAGGTCTGGGACCGAGTACCCAGTTTGTTGTGCCCGGCAAGACGTCGGGTGAGGGAGTCAATCATGAGACTTGCGAAGCTCCGAGGCGCACGTTACGGCGTGCCACTCATCGCCCTACTCGCATTGGGCGCCGGCATGGCCGGCTGCTCTGGCGACGATGGTAAGAACGGCGCGTCCGGACCGACGGGGCCATCAGGTCCGACGGGTCCCACGGGTCCGTCCGGTCCCACCGGCCCGACCGGCCCAGGCGTTGGGGTCGAAGGCGAGACCGGCGGCCTGCTGCGCGGCGGCATCTCGAAAGTCACTGTGGACACGGCCGGCGGCGCTGGCAAGGTGTCCGTCGAATTCGCGATGGCGGACGCCGCAGGCGCCCCGATCGCGCTGCCGAATGCCTCGCAGTTCGAGTTCTACGTAGCGAAGCTGGTGCCGGCAACGGCGACTACGCCTGCGACGTGGCAGAGCTTGATCAATCGTTCGTCGGGTGGCACGGCCTCGACGCCGACCAAGACCCTCGTTCCGACGTCGGAACGTGGCTCGACGGACGCAGCCGTGACGACGACTGGCGACGTGACGGCAACGGCGACGGCGGGAACGTATGCCTATACGTTCGCCACCGACCTCGTTGCTGTTGGCACCTTCAAGTACTACGGCAACACCGGGGCACCCGATGGCGCCGGCGTTGGCATCGCCAACGTGGGCCCGCTGACCTCTGCAGCCGCTACGGCGACTATCCCGACGCTCGACCTCGCCTGGGACGCGGCCGACACGTATCGCGTCGTCATCGTCTCGCGCGACGGCACGAACCTCCTGTACAACGCCTCGGTCGACTTCGTACCGTCAAACCTGCCGGCCGTGCTGACTAGCACGGCGAACCAGGTGGTCACGAACGAGTCCTGCGGCGCCTGCCACGGTGACTCCGAGAATCGCACTGCGATCCTCAAGTTCCACGGCGGCCGTCGCTTCGCGACCGAAGCCTGCGTGATGTGCCACAACGACGGTTACTTCGTCGGCACGGCGTCCACCGACACCGCGTGGGTCGCCAACATCAGCTTCAAGGAACTGATCCACAAGTCGCACTCGGGCAACACGACCTACTTCTCCGGTCGTTACGACGGTTTCCCGTATCCGCAGGAAATGTCGAACTGCCGCACCTGCCATGACAACCAGCGCCTCACGCAGCCGGCCAGCCGCCTGGCAGCCGACGCGGAAGCCTGGAAGGCTCGCCTGAGCGCGCAGACCTGCAACACCTGCCATGCCGTGGACTTCACGACGCACTTCGGTGGCCAGACCAACAACACCAACTGCGACGTCTGCCACAACCCGAGCACGGGCTTCGTGACGGTGGAAGAAGGGCATGCGGGCCAGTACAACACGCTGAACAACCCGAACCTCAAGCCGGGAGCGATCGAGTTCAAGTACGAAATCGCCGAGCCTGGCGGTGGATGCGACGACGCGCCTGCCGACGATCAAGTTCCGCGTATTGTCGCGCGCCACGCCCACCGGCACGTTCGCGCCGATGAGCCTGAATCCGCTGCCGACGGGCATCACTGCCACCGGCGTGAACTTCAAGCTCGCCTGGAGCGGCGCGCATGCAGCACCGACGGATCCCGTCAATGGTCCGGCGGTCGCGACCCCGATCGACTTCAACAATGCCGGGCAGACGGCGGGTCGCACCTACTTCGGTAATGGCGACACGACTCCGGGCCAGGCTGCGGCACTGGCCGGCAGCTGGGCGAAGGCTGGTCGCGATCAACCGTCCAGCGTGAACCTGAACACGCTGACCGCAGCGCTCCCGACGCCGATGCCGACGGACGGCTGGTACACAGTCACGCTGGCAACTCCCTATCCGGTCGATTCGCTCAACCAGTCGATCGGCATGGAGAGCTACTTCACCGTGGCCGGCACGACGACGGACATCGACGGCACGACGCCTCTTGCCTATACCTACAACATCGCGCCGCCCTCACTGACGGCCGGTATTGGCACCAGCAAGGGTCTCAACCGCGTTTCCGTGGTCGACATCAACAAGTGCCTGACCTGCCATGAGCGTCTCGGGTTCCACAGCAACGCCGGCCGGAACAACAACCCCGACCTCTGCGTGCTGTGCCACAACACCGAAACGACCAGCAGCAACACGTTTGCTGGCTACGTCGCGGGTGCCCCGGGTGCCTGGCTGATCGCCAATTCGACCGATACGGGCGCGTTCTTCGTGTCCGAGAAGCCGATGAACCTCAAGGACATGGTGCACGGGATCCATGCGGGCGAAGAGCGGTCTGACCCGTTCAACTTCATCCGTGGCGCCCCGAATGGCGGTGGCGGCGGCGCCGGCGTCTACGAGTTCGGCGAAGTCGTGTACCCGGGCAAGCTGGCGGACTGCCAGGGCTGCCACAAGGCCGGCGCGGCGAACTTCGACGTGGTGACGAACCCGAACTCGCTGTGGAGCGCGCAGAAATCGAATGCCGAGACCGCTGGCCAGCTGGCGGTGCTCGATCCGAAGCTCTACAGCCGCCTGGGTCCGAACACGGCCGCCTGCGGTTCGTGCCATGACTCCGACGAAGCCAAGGCCCACTACAACCTGAACACCTCGTTCGGGCTGGGCTCGGAAAGCTGCAGCGTCTGCCACGGCCCAGGCCGCTCGGAAGACGTCGCGGTCGTCCACGGCGAGCGTCAGAACTAAGCTCAAGAAGCTTCAGGCTTCGGCCCTCAAGGGAGGGGTGGTCAGCCACCCCTCCCTTTTTCTTTGGCGGGGGCCTCCTGGGGAGCCCGTTTGTTGCAACGAGGCTACAACCGGCCGGGCCGGTATCTCGGATATCCGAGATAACGTCTAAGGTGGCCACCCCACTAACATCCCGCAAAAGAACCGCACCCTGTGCGGATGCATGGCGAATAGACCGCGCCGGAGTCGTACGATGACCACAACGTCTGCAAATCAGCTGCCCTGGATGCGCAAGTTCGCCTGGGCGGGGGTCGCGTTGGCCGCCATCGGCCTGGGCGCCTGCACCGGAGGCAGCGGCAACGACGGTTCCGAAGGTCCTGCGGGGCCCGTGGGTCCGCCGGGAGGCGGCACGCCGGCAGCGCCCATTTCCACGGCCAACGAAATCGTGGCGCGCATCAACCGCGTGACCATCCTCGAGGATGGTCGCCCGTTCGTCGAGGTGTACCTGCTGGACGAACGCGGCCGTCCCCTGACGGGCCTGCCGGCCGGCAACATCCGCTTCGTGCTGGCCCGGCTCGAGCCGGCCGTGAATGGCAAGTCGAGCACCTGGCACGCGCTCACGCGCCGGACCGAGGCGTTTCCCGGTTCGCCGGCGCCGACACCGGTCGACAGAGTCACGGGCACTGGGCCCACGAACCAGGGTTACACCGAGACCGCGACCGCCGGCACCTGGGTCGACAAAGCGAGCGGGATTTTCGAGTACACGTTCGCGAAGAACGTGAAGACCGATGCCGATGTTCCCTACGACGCGAGCCTGCCGCACCGCGTGGGCCTCGAGATCCGCACCTCGCCGAACGTCGCGCCCACCAACATCCCGGCCAACAACGCGACCTATACGTTCACACCGGCGACGGGCGCCGAGCTCGAGCAGTCGGGTCGCGAAATCGTCGACAACGACACCTGCAACGCCTGCCATGACAACCTCTCGTTCCATGGCGATGCGCGCTTCGACCTCAAGTACTGCGCGATGTGCCACGAGTCGTATTCGTTCGACTCGCAGTCGGGCAACTCGCTCGACCTCAAGGTCATGATCCACAAGATCCACGCCGGCGAAACGCTGCCGAGCGTGGAAGCCGGCGGCTTCTACGGCATCTTCGGCTTCGGCAACACGTTCACCGACCTTGGCGAGGTGGTGTACCCGCAGGACAAGCGCAACTGCTCCACCTGCCACCAGGAAAGCGACACCGACACGCCGCAGGCGAGCAACTATCGCCTGACCGTCAACACCGAGTCCTGCGGTTCGTGCCACGACAACGTCAACTTCGCGACGGGTGAAAACCACGGTGGCGTAGCGGCGACGGCCGACAGCTGCAGCGCCTGCCACGGCCCGACGTCGGACGTGCAGAACGGCGAACTGCGCGCCGGCAACGCCCACCGCATCCCGGAGAACGAAGCCGCGCAGCGCTTCCTGTTCGAGGTGGTCAAGGTCGAAGCCATCCAGCTCGACGGTTCACCCGGCGCGACCGCATGCGCGGCGTCGACCAAGGCCTGCAAAGTGCTCCCGGGCGAGTTCCCGCTGGTCACGGTGAAGGTCAGCGACCCGGTGACGGGCACGGCCTACAGGATCACCGACGCGCCGTTCACGAACGTCATCGCGTGCACGCCGGTGCCGCCGGCGACGACCTGCAACGCAACCACCGCACGCCTGCGCGGTCGCGTCGCGTACACGACGCTCAACTTCACCAACCCGGGCAGCGGCAGCACCCCGGCGCAGCCGATCCAGGTCGACTTCCTCTCGACCGCTGCAGCACCCACCGGCGCGCCTGCGCTCGCTGGCGGCCCGGCCCGGCTGAACGCCGACGGCTCGTACAGCAAGGCGGGTGCGAAGGCGCTGCCGGCAGGGCTCATCGGAGGCTCGGGTGAAGCCTTCCTCGAAGGCCGCACGATCGTGGACGTGAGCAGCACCGCCACGCCGGAATACGCCGAGATTGGCGTGACGTCGTCGGCGGGTGTCGTCTTCCCGATCACCGACACCACGCCGGTGGCGCGCCGGCCGATCGTCGACGTGCAGCGCTGCAACGACTGCCACCAGAAGCTCTCGTTCCACGGCGACAATCGCAACAACAACACCGAGTTGTGCGCGACCTGCCACAACCCCGAGCTGGCCGCGGGCGCGACGCTCGCTGCGGGCCGGCCGTTCGACTTCAAGCTGCTGGTCCACGGCATCCATGCCGCGACCTACAACTTCGGCGGGCTCGATTTCTCGAACGTCAGGTACCCGGGCCGCATCAACAACTGCGAGGGTTGCCACAAGCCCGACACGTACTACCCGGTGGATCCCACGCGCGTATTCGCGACGTCGATCACCCGCGGCGCCAATGCTGCCTCGCCGGTGGATGACATTGCCTTCACGCCCAACGCGGCGATCTGCTCGTCCTGCCACATTTCGAGCCAGGCGAAGATCCACATCGAGTTGAATGGCGGCTCGTTCAACGCGACGAAGAACGCTGACGGCACCAGCAACGAGGCGGCGGCAGAGAACTGCGGCACCTGCCACGGCGCCGGCAGGGCATTCGACGTGAAGGTCGAGCATGACGTCGACCAGTTCCTCACCAACTGACGCGCATCACCAGACTACGGACGCACCGACATGAAGTTACTGCAAGCGTTCCCACGTGGATTGCTGCTCCTGTGCCTAGGCTTCGCGCCGCTGGTCACGTTCGCGGCCGTGCCTGCGAAGGCGCCGAACGCGGGTGCGCCCTACAGCGCGAAGGGCGCCGATACCTGCCTCAGCTGCCACGAGGGGCCCGAAGTCAACGACGTGTTCCACACGGCGCATGCGCAGCCCAATGACGCTCGCACGCCGTTCGGCAAGGGCGGCCTGCAGTGCGAGGCCTGCCACGGTCCCGGCGGCAACCATGCCAAGCGCGTGAAGAAAGGCGAGACGCGGCCGGCGATGATCCAGTTCGGCCGCACGGCCACCTCGCCGGTCAGCGTGCAGAACGCGATGTGCCTGGGTTGCCACGAAAAGGGCAAGGCCGCTGAGTGGCACATCGGTCCGCACGACGTGAACGACGTTTCCTGCGCCGCCTGCCACGACAGCCACAAGGCCAGGGACGCCGTGCTGTCGAAGGCGACGCAGTCCGACGTCTGCTACACCTGCCACGTCGCCGAGCGCAGCCAGTTCCTCAAGCCCTACGCGCATCCGGTGCGCCAGGCCAAGCTCGCCTGCAGCGATTGCCACGCGCCGCACGGCACGACGGCGCCCAAGCAACTGGTGCGCGCGACGCTGAACGACACCTGCTACGAGTGCCATGCCGAGAAGCGCGGCCCGCTGCTGTGGGAACACCAGCCCGTCACCGAAGACTGCTCCACCTGCCATGCGGCGCACGGCTCGAGCAATCCCGGCATGGTCAAGCTGCGCGGACCGCTGCTGTGCCAGTCGTGCCATTCGCAGCAGGGCCATCCGAGCTTCGCGTACGGGCCGTCGGGCCTGCCGGGCGGCACTGCGCCGACCACCGCGCTCGGGCTCGGCAACTGCATGAACTGCCATTCGCAAGTGCACGGATCGAACCATCCTTCCGGTTCGTCGCTGACACGGTGATCGCCATGGAACAACGCAGCCAGAAACTCATCCTCGCGATCTCCGCGCTCCTGCTCGGGGCGGCTTCCGCTGTCCGCGCCGAGGAAACGCCGGCGCCCGACACCTCCGCGTGGGCCTGCAGCAAGTGCACGTTCGCCAAGGGCTACACGGCCGAAGCCGAACTCGGCGCGGGCTACCTGGATGAATCGAGCGCCAAGTTCGGTGATGCCACCGGCCTCGACGAGGACGGCGTGTATGCCGTCGCCAACGCCACCGGCGGCGTCGCGCTCGAGTCCGGTTACCGGCTCGACTACGAACTGCTCGACCTCGGTCTCGATTCGCGCTCGGTGGAACTCACGGGCGGCAAGCAGGGCAGCTACGATTTCGGCCTGTCTTACGATCGCATTCCGCATCGGCTGTCCGACACGGGCGAGACCATCTTCGGCGGCGTCGGCAGCGACCAGCTGTCACTGCCTTCGGGGCTGGGTACGTGCCGGCAACACCGGCGGCTTCACCGCCCTGAATTCCTCCCTGCGCAACGTCGAAGTCGGCTTCGATCGCGACCGCTACCGCGCGAATGCGCGGTACCTGCTCGGCGACAACTGGACATTCGGTCTCGATTACCGCCGTGACGAGCGCAGCGGTACCCGGCCGCGTTTCGGATCGTTCGGCAGCGTGTCGACCGAGATGCTGCGCCCGCTCGACGATTCGACCGACCGCATCACTGCCGACGTGCGCTACCAGGGCAAGAACTGGTTCGCGCGGGTCGGCTACTTCGCCTCGATCTACGACACCAAGGTGCCGGGCTTCCAGTTCGACAATCCCTTCAACGCCTTCGTGACCGGCGGCGACCAGGGCCAGATGGCGCTCGAGCCCGACAACTTCTACAGCGAAGTGGCTGCCTCGGCCGGCTGGTACGGTCTGCCCGGCAACACCACCGTGACCCTGTCGGCCGCGATGGGCCAGAGCACGCAGGATGAATCGTTCGTCGGTTACACGCTGAATCCGAACATCGGCGTCGACGCACTGCCGCTCAACAACCTCGATGGCGACATCAGCGTCACTCGCGCCGACCTGACCGTCAGCCTCAAGCCCATCGATCGCCTGCACCTGCGCGGTGCCGCGTCCTACGACGAGCGCGACAACGACAGCCGGCAGGCCGCGTTCACGTCCATCGTGCACACCGACCTGTTCCCGATCGGCGAGGATCGCGTCAACGCCATCTACGGCTACGAACGCACGCGACTGCAAGGCACGGCCGACTACGACGTGTACGACGATCTCACGGTCGGCGTGGGTGGCGAGTGGCGCACCCTCGATCGCACGGGCTCGGCGGTGGAGGTGTCCAGCGAGGAAGTGCTCGACGGCTACGGCCGCGCGCAGTTCCGCCCCAGCGGGTACCTCGGCTTCGTGGTCAAGGGTGGCGTCGAGGAACGCGACCCCGACAACTACGACCTCGGCGTCGCAGCGCAGCTCGGCCAGAACCCGCTCATGCGCAAGTACAACCAGGCCTACCGCTACCGCTCGTACGGCGAGTTGCTGGCGAACGTCGCCGTGGGTTCGCTGCCGCTGTCATTCGGCGCCAACGTGCACTACGGCGACGACAGCTACATGCAGTCCGATCTCGGCCTCGTCTCCGGCCTCGACCGGCGCTACGGCGTCGACGTGAACTGGACCGTCAACGAGAAGATCGCCGCGTATGCCACGCTGGGTCGCGAGAAGATCGACTCCAAGTCGAAGGGCAGCAGCACGTTTGCGGCGGCCGACTGGACCGGCGACGTGCAGGACGACTTCGAGACGTATGGCGCGGGCATGAACGCGCAGTTCACGGACAAGATCGGCGTGACGTTCGACTACACGTATGGTTCGGGCCACTCGCGCACCGTCATGTCCGGCAGCGCCGGGGGCACCTTCCCCGTGGTCAAGAGCGAGCTCAGTTCGTTCAAGGCCGGGGTCACCTACGGCTTCAACAACCGCACGGACGTGATGCTGAACTGGTGGTACGAGACGCTCAGCACCAGCGACTGGGCGTACACGCCGCAGCCGGCTGCGTTGCCGACGGTGCTCGGGCTCGGCGTCGATCCCTACAACTACGACGTCAACTACGTGACGTTGTCGCTGCGTTACCGGTTCGGCGTGAAGCCGGCGGCGGAAGCCGCGGCCGAGTAGGTAGCCCACGACCGCCGTGCGTGCGCTCGATCCGGTGCCTGTCACCGAGCTTGGAAAGGCAGACACGCGCTCTGTGACAGGCACCGGATCGAGCGCTCTGACAGCGTCGCAGGCTGGCATGTCGCAAGCGTCCGACCCGGGACCGTTCCCAGAGCGCGTGTCTGCCTTTCCAAGCTCGGGGAACGGTCCCGGGTCGGACGCGCCAGCGACTGGTCGCCCTCGCGTGTTCGACGCGCGGTGCCGAATTGGAAACCGGCGCGGCTGACCTTGAGTGCTCGGTGACAGGCACCGGATCGAGCGCACGCAACGCGTCACTTGCGGACCTGTGCAGAGCTTCCCTACGGAGCGTCGATCTGCCGCATGGCGCCCGCGGCACGGCGCAGGATCGCGCGCGTGAGCCCCTTGAAGATGAACGCGTGCGCCGGAATCAGCACGTACCAGTAGACGAGTCCCCACACGCCGGCGGGATGCCAGTACGCCGTGGCCGAGACGCTCGCACCCGAGCCCTGCGGCTGCACCACGAATTCGAGCACGCCGGCGCCCGGCGCCTTCATTTCCATCAGCAGCGTGAGCCGCCGGCCGGGCTCGAGCGCGATGACGCGCCACGATTCGACGACGTCGCCCACGCGCAACTGCGTGGGGTGGCGCCGTGAGCGGCGGAAACTCGGCCCGCCCACCAGCCAGTCGATTGCTCCGCGGATCCACCACAGCACGTTGGCGAAGAACCAGCCGTCCTCGCCACCGATCGTGCAGACCGTGGCGAACACCTGCTCCGGCGTGGCGTTGCCCGTCGCGGTCGCGCCCTCGCGCATGGCATAGAACGCGTACTCGGGGCGGAAGTTGCGGCAGGCAATCGAGCCTTCGACCCAGCGCGCGATCACGGCGTGCTGGCGATCGGCCTCGATCGCCGCGCGTATCGACGCGTCGAGCCCCAGGCGCTGGCGCGGCACGAGGCGCTGCAACTCGTCGTCATGCGCGACGAAATCGTGCGCGAGACCCTCGACCAGCGCCTGCGCGATGCCGACGGGCACTGACGTGACGAGCCGCAGCCAGTACGACGAGAGCCGCGGGGTCAGCACCGGTACCGGGATGATCAGCGGATGCCGGCCCACCTGGCGGCCGTAGCTGCGCATGATGGCCTCGTAGGTCACGGTGTCCGGGCCGCCGGCGTCGAGCGTCCTGCCCGCGGCCGCGTCGATGTCGCCGACGGCAGCGAGGTAGGCGAGCAGGTCGTCGAGCGCGATCGGTGTCGAGACCGATTTCACCCAGCGCGGAGTCACCATCACCGGCAGGTGATTCACCAGGTCGCGAATGACCTCGTAGGCCGCTGAGCCCGGCCCCACGATCATGCCCGCGCGCAATTCCGTGACCGGCACGCCGCTCGCGCGCAGCACGTCGCCCGTCTCCGCGCGGGAGCGCAGATGTTCGGACCGTGCATGCTGCGGGATCAGGCCGCCGAGGTAGACGATGCGGCGCACGCCGGCGGCGGCGGCCGCCTGGCCGAAATTGCGCGCCGCCTCGCGGTCGAGCGCGCCGAAGCCGCGTCCGGCCGCCATCGAATGCACGAGGTAATACGCGACGTCGACGCCTTGCAACACGGCGGGCAGCGTCGCCGGATCGAGCGCGTCAGCCGTGACGCATTCGACTCCGTCCCAGCCACGCGCCGCGAGCACTTCCGGGTTGCGCGCCGACGCGCGGACGCGCTTGCCTGCCGCCTGCAGGCGCGGCACCAGGTGCGTGCCGATGTACCCGCTGGCGCCGAAGACGAGTTGCAGGGGCGCGGTGCCGGCAGCGGGCATTCCCGCTGGTCAGTGCGCGAAGAGCGCGGCGACGAACAGCAGGATCGAACCCACGGCCTGCAGGCCGATCGTCATCTCGATGCTTTTCGTCAGCACGGCGCGCGGCGCGTCGTCGCGGATGCCGGCGGCGGCCTTGAGTCCGCCCAGGAACAGCACGATGCCGCCCACGGCCGCCCACCAGGGCAGCGAGCCGCGCGCCACGAGCAGCACGATGGCCGCCAGCGCAATCACGTGCGAGGCGCGATAGAGGTGCCGCGCGCCGTCGACGCCGAGCCGCACGACCAGCGTGCGCTTGCCGTTGGCGCCGTCGGCCTTGCGGTCCGGCACCTCGTTGATCAGCAGGATCAGCGTCACCCAGATGCCGACCGGCAGCGCGATCAGCACGCTGTCGAGGTCGATGATGGAGCTTTGCAGCCAGGCTGCGCCGCAGACCGGCAGCACGCCGAAGGCGACCATCAGGAAGGCCTCGCCCACGCCCTTGCCGCTCAGCTGCACCGATGGCGTCGAATACAGCACGGCGATGGCGATGCCACCGATGCCCAGCGCGATGACCCACGGCCCCTTGAGCACGGCGAGCACGAGGCCGAGCACCGCGGCGACGCCGAACAGCATCCAGGCCCAGCGCTGCATCTCGCCCGGCGACATGATCCGGTTCTGGATGAAGCGCGAGCCGCCCGTGTACGGGTAGATGCGGTCGACGTTGTCCCGGTCGGTGCCCGTGATCTCGTCGCCCACGTCGTTGATCACGTTGCTGGCGCAGTGCACCAGGGCAGTCGCGAGCAGGGCGAGCAGGGCGACGCCTATCTCCAGCCCTCCGGCGACAGTCGCGCCCCACGCCGTGCCTACGAGCACCGGCAGGATCGAGGCCGTCAGGAACTTGGGCCGGGTGGCCAGGAAGAGTCGCCGCGCCTTGCGGCCGAGACCGGCGCCGGCCAGGTCTTCGTACCGGGGCTCGAGCGGAGAAACGGCTTCCTTGATCATGCATACCCTCCGAAAGTCTGGCCGCACGCTAGCGACCCCCCGGCCCCGAGGTCAAGTTCGGATCCTACAGGCTTCAACGGGAGCGGGCGGCATTGCGCACCCGTACCGCTTCTTCCTGGTCGACGGCGTCGAGTTGTTCCTCGATGAAGGCGACGGACCGGTCGATCTCTGGCAGCAGCACGTTCTCGAGCGCGCGGGCCCGTCGTTCGGTCCGGCGGTATTCCTCGACCAGTTGGCGCAGGTTGGCTGCGCGGGCGGCCTGGGCCACCAGTTCGATTGCCACTGCGCGGAACGCCAGGGCGCACCGGCGCAACTCGGGCGTGTCGCGGACCGGCTCGGCGGAGCACACGACCGCGGTCGCGGCGAGTGGCGCCTCGAGCACGGCGTCGCGCAATGGCAGACCGAGGAAATCGTGCCGGCTCGTGCGCAGCAGCGCCTGATCCAGCGAGCAGGGGGGCTCCACGGTGAGATCGTCGAAGCCGTGGATCTCGACCGCAGCGGCGAGGGCTTCCCGGGCCGCCCGCCACAGCACGGCAAGCTGCTGGTCCGCTGCCACGTAGGCACGCAACTCGCGCAGGATCGCCGTCGCGAGCAGCACCCGCTTTTCGTCGAGCAGGTCGTAACCTTCCTGCACCAGGCGGCGTTCGTCGCGCAGCTCGAGCAATGCGACCCGGGTGGCGGCCACCTCGCCCAGTTCAGGCATGCGCCGTCTCGTCGGCCGCTGCGCCGAGGTGGCGGGCGATCTGCGCATCGGACAACCGGGTGAGCTCGACGTGGGGCAGTCCCTGCAACACCGACCAGCCGGCGGCGAAGCTCTCCTCGAGCGTCTGCGCGGTCGCCTGGTGCACGAACTGCCGTTCGAAGCGCTCACCGAAGGCGAGGAAACGCCGGTCCGCGTCCGGCAGGCCCTGTTCGCCCATCACGCTGGCCAGCACGCGCACGCGCAGCGCGCGGGCGTAGGCCGCAAACAACTGGTGCGCCAGCGCGGGGTGATCCGGATCCGTGAAGCCGGCGCCGATGCCGGCGTCCATCAGGCGCGAGAGGCTCGGCAGCACACGCACCGGCGGATAGATGCCGCGACGGTCCAGTTCGCGATCGAGCACGATCTGGCCCTCGGTGATGTAACCGGTCAGGTCGGGAATCGGGTGGCCGATGTCGTCGCCCGGCATCGTCAGGATCGGCAACTGCGTCAGGCTGCCTGGCCGGCCGCGGATGCATCCCGCGCGCTCGTACAGCGCCGCCAGGTCCGAATACATGTAGCCCGGGTAGCCCTTGCGCCCGGGAATCTCCCCGTGACTGGCCGACACCTCGCGCAGCGCCTCGCAGTAGTTGGTCATGTCCGTCAGGATGACCAGCACGTGCCGGCCCTCGTCGAAGGCCAGGTATTCAGCCGCGGTCAGCGCATAACGCGGCGTCAGCAGGCGCTGCATGCCGGGTTCGTCGGCGAGGTTCAGGAACAGGGCCGTGTGGCCGAGCGCGCCGCTCGATTCCATGGCGAGCCGGAACTGCTCCGCGGTGTCGTGCGGGACGCCGATCCCGGCGAAGACGACGGCGAAATTGTCTTCGCCCTGTCCACCGCGCAGGCGCGCGCGCTGGGCGATCTCCGCTGCGAGACGGTCGTGCGGCAAGCCGCCCGCGGAGAACAGGGGCAGCTTCTGTCCGCGCACCAGGCTGTTCATCACGTCGATGGTCGCGATGCCGGTCTCGATGAAATCGCGCGGCAGGGCGCGCCAGGCCGGGTTGATGGCAAGTCCCTCGATGCGCCTGCGCGCCAGCGCAGGTACGGGCGGTCCACCGTCGAGCGGCCGGCCGACGCTGTCGAAAACCCGGCCGAGCAGGTTCGGCCCGACGCCGAACAGCAGGGGCTCGGGCTGCAGCCGGATGCGCGTGCCGTGCAGGCCGAGACCGGCGGTCGACTCGAGTACCTCGATCACCATCGAGGTGTCGTCGAGCGCTGCGACCCGGCCGAGGCGCGGCGGCCCGCTGGCGGCAAGCACCTCGACGGCGGAATTCAGGCCGACGCGCGCCTCGCGGCGGGCGAAGAGCAGCGGACCTTCGATGCGCGTGACGACGTTGTCCAGCAACAGGTCAGCCCGCATGGCTGGCCACCGGCTGCAACTGGTCGAACTCGTAGTCGATCTGCCGCGGCAATTGCCGCAGCCGCAACAGGTCGTCCTCGCCGAACTCCTCGCCGAGGCGCTGCAGTTGCCGCAGCATCGGCAGCGCAGCGAGGCGGGCGGGCGGCACGCCGGCGGCGACCGCGGCGTCGGCGCGGTCGGCAAAATGCAGCAGCACGGACAGCATCGCCACCTGCCGCGCCGGCGAACAGAAGCGATCCACGGGCGAGAACGACGACTGGCGCAGGAAGCCTTCGTTGATCAGGTCTGCGCACAGCAGGCGCGCCTGCTGCGTGGCGGGCAGCGCGTCGCGCCCGACGATGCGGGCCATCCGCTCAAGGTGCGCCTGGGCTTCGAGCAGTTCGAGCACGCGCTGCCGCTGCAACAGCCAGTCGGGGTTGCCCGAACGCTTCCACCAGTCGGCGAGCGCGGTCACGTCTGCGCCGTATGACAGCAACGGATGAATGGCGGGATAGAAGCGGGCCTGCGCGCGCTGGCGGTCGAGCGCCCAGAAACAGCGCACGTAACGCTTGGTGTGCAGCGTGACTGGCTCGGAGAAATCGCCAGACGGCGGGCTGATGGCGCCAATGATGGTCACCGAGCCTTCGGTGCCGGCCAGCGAGGTGACGCGCGCGGCGCGTTCGTAGAACTCCGCGAGCCGTGAACTGAGGTAGGCCGGGTAGCCCGCTTCGCCCGGCAGTTCGCCGAGGCGACCAGAGACTTCGCGCAGGGCTTCGGCCCAGCGGCTGGTCGAGTCCGCCATCAGAGCGACATTGAGGCCCTGGTCGCGGAAATACTCGGCGACCGTAATGGCCGTGTAGATGCTGGCCTCGCGCGCGGCCACGGGCATGTTGGACGTGTTGGCGATGATCACGGTGCGCTCGGCGAGCGGCCGGCCGCTGCGCGGATCCTCGAGCCGAGGAAACTCGTCGAGCACCTCCGCCATCTCGTTGCCGCGCTCGCCGCAGCCCACGTACACGATCACGTCCGCATCGCACCACTTCGCGAGTGCTTCCTGCAGCACGGTCTTGCCGGTGCCGAAGCCGCCGGGCAGGGCCGCGCGGCCGCCGCGCGCCACGGGAAACAGGGTGTCGATGATGCGTTGCCCGGTGATCATCGGCGCCTGCGCGGCGAGCCGCGCGCGCACCGGTCGCGGACGGCGGACGGGCCAGTCGTGCTGCATGGTCAGTTCATGGCGTGAGCCTGCCGCGTCCTCGAGGATCAACAGCACCTCGTCATCCCGGTACTCGCCGGGTTCAGCCATCCACGCCACGCGTCCGCTCGCCCACGGCGGTACCAGCAGGCCCTGGGGATTCGGGGCGACCGTCAGCGCGAAGACGTGACCCGCGGCCAGCGTGGCACCTGCCTGGACCGTGAACTTGATGCGATGGCGTCCCGCGGTGCGGGCAGCCATGCCGGGCTGGATCTGGTAATCGGCGGCGCCTGCCAATGGCCGCAACAGGCCATCGAAGATACCGCCGAGCAGGTTGGGGCCCAGCGTGACGGCCAGTGGACGCCCGAGCCCGGCGACGGGCATGCCGGGTTCGAGACCCGTGGTGTCCTCGTACACCTGCGCGACCAGTTCCTCGCCACGCAACTGGATCACTTCACCCAGCAGTCGCCGTTCACCCACCGCCAGGGCCTCGAAGATGCCGAACGGCCCCAAGGCCTTCGCGCGCAGGACCGGTCCGCCGATCCAGGTGATACGGGCTTCGCTCATGCGGGCTCCCCGGTGCGCTGCGGCGCGGTGCGGCTGGCGAACTCAGCGAGCAGCTCCGCGGCGATGCATTCGCGCGGCGCCAGCAGCCCGGCGGTCGTGGCATCCAGGCACGCGCAGCCAGCGCGGATTAGAACTCCCTCGCTGATCCCGTCGTCCGCCACGACGGTGCCGGTGCTGCGGTTCGCCGCCAGGCAGCGCTGCACGAGCGGTGTGATGTCCGCGACCCAGCGCGGGCTCACGTGTACCTGCCAGCCGTCGGTGTGCAACAACGTGCGTGCTGCCGACTGCAGGGCGGCGACGCACCATCGCTCGCGTGCCTGAGGATCGAGCCAGCGCGCCTGCAACGCCGCGGGCAATGCCTCCCAGGCGTCTTCCAGCCAGTCGCGCAAGGCGACCTGCTGGCGCAGGCGCGACCCGGTCTCGAGCGCCGCACGTCTACGCGTCAGGGTCATCTCGTCGTCGCGGCGCGTGTCGAGCACGGCCTGGTGCACCCGCGCGCGCGCCTCGGCGCGCGCCTTGCGCACGATGTCCGCAGCCTGCAGCGCAGCGTCGTCACGGATCCGGTGGATGCGCGAGTCCTGCTCGCGCGCCAGACGGCGCAGCAGTGCCGTGGTCTGGGCTTCCAGCAGGCTTTCGACCGCGCTCACGCGTCGATTCCCAGTGCGCCCCGGACGAGTTGCACGACGTCAGGCGGTGCCCCGCGCCCGCGAATGTCGGGTACGACGGCGAACAGCGTCGGTCCCGCCGCGAGCGCCCGTTCGAGCAATGCAGGTGGCACGAATTCGATCAGGGTGCCGTCGAGGAACACGCACTCCGGACGCTCGGCCAGCGTGTTGCGCAGCAGTTCGGCCGTAGCGTCCGGGGCCGCCGTGCGCACGTCGAGTCCGGCGAGCCGGAACCCGGCGGCCGTCGCCTCGCCACCAATGTAGACGACGCGTGCCATGTCAGCCCAGTCGGTTGAGGATCAGGATCGCCACGATCAGTCCATAGATCGCGATGCCTTCGGCCAGGCCGACCATCACGAGCACGCGGCCGAAGAGATCGGGCTTCTCTGCCAGCGCGCCGAGTGCAGCGGTGCCCACCTGGGCGACGGCATAGCCTGCGCCGAGCGCGGCCAGGCCTGCGGCAAGCGCGGCTGAGGCAAACCCCCAGCGCAGCACGTCCGGGTTGACCGGGATGAGACCTGCGGGTTCGGCCGCAACCGCAGGCCAGGCGACGATGAGGCTCAACGTGGCGACGGTTGCGGTCACCGTGGTCAGGGTGGCCAGGGCTAGGATCCAGCGCGCGGACAGTTTCATGGCAGGCCTCCGGAAAGCGTTGCCGGTGGCGGCGTGAGCGGTTCGAACGGTCGGCCGCGCGCCGTGAGGAAGCGGATGAAGAACTCGAAGAGGACGAGGCGAGTCGTCTGGATGCTGACGACGAGACCCTCGAGCGCGATGATCGCGGCGTTGCCGACAATCAGCACCGGCCAGTAGCCGGCGCCCGCGGCCTCGGCCATGCCCACGATGGCCGAACACAGGCCCGCGTGCGCCAGGGCGAACGCGCCCACGCGCACGAACGAAATCGTATTGACGCTCAACTGCAGCAATCGCTCGACGAATTCACCGGCCGCGACACCCACGGCAGCGGCACGTCCCTGCGGTGCCGCGACCGCAGCGCCCGCGAGCGAGGCGGCGATGCCTGCCGGCAGCAGCCAGAGCGCGCGCACGTCGAGCACCGCGCCCACGACTCCGGCGTAGGCCAGCAGCAGGCCCGAGTCGCAGAGCAGCCAGTGCCGCAGCCGTCCGCGCCAGAAGGATTGCAGCGCGTCGAGCGCAAGCCCGAGCGTCAGCACGACGATGCCGAAGCCGAGCGCCACGACCAGCACGGGCAGCGGTTGCGCCAGGGGATGCAGCCACAGCGCCGGGATGATGTCTTCGCGCGCGAAGACGCTGCCGAACGCGAAACCGAACGCCACCGCGGCCAGTCCGCCGGGCAGCAACAGGCGCAGTGACGGCATGCGCCGCCCCAGTGCGAGGCCCGCGACGGCGACGACGGCGCCCTGCACCACGTCGCCGAACATGAAGCCGAACATCAGCGGGGCGAGGATGGCGACCAGCAGGCTGGGGTCCGCATCGCCAGCCGCCGGCACTCCCATCATGCCCGTCACTGTCTCGAACGGTCGCGCCCAGCGCGGATTGCGCAGCACCGACGGCGCCACTGCTCCCGCCGGCGTATCGGCGAACCGCAGCAGGTAGTGCAGTCCCTGCGCGTCCAGCGCCGCGCGCAACCCCGCATCGTCCCGCGCCGAACACCAGCCCGTGATCCAGGCGAAGTGCTCCGTGACCGGCAGTTCAGGCACATGAGCCACGACCCACGCGGCCAAAGCCATTTCACCGAGTGCCGCGGGAACGCCGGTGCTCTGCGTCGAGCGCCGCCAGCGCCGCACGCGCGACGTTCGTCCGCGCGTCGATGGCCGTGCGTCGCCGCTGCAGGTCCGCCGGCAGTTCGGCGCCGGCAGGTGGCAGGTCAGCGGGCAGCGCAACGCGATGCACCTTGCGCGCGGCGAGCGTCGCGTCGAGTTCGTCCATGTCCTCGCGCGGTCCCATCGCGAGCAGGAAACTTTCGCCCGCCGGGTCGGGAGTCCACAGCTGGTGAATCAGCGCAGCCGGCAGCGACAGCGCGGGCGTCGCGGGCGGCAGGACATAGATGCGGCTGGCGAGCACCGGACCTGCCGCGGCCAGCCGATCGAGCCGCGGCAGCGCCGCAGCGGCCACTGCGCACAGCCGCTCGAGCGCGTCGAGTTCGGCGCGCTCCAGCGCGAGGGCTTCGAGTTCGGCGACGACCGGTTCGCCCGCGCTGGCCCAGGCACGCAGCCGGTCGAGCGCGGCCAGCGGTGCGTCGAGCAGCGCATGCTCGGCGTTGACACTGCACGGCTCGGCCGCCGGCCACCAGGGTCGATAGCGGCGGGCCAGCGACTCGTAGTCATCGAGCACGCGTTGCAGGTCGCCGAGCGGCAACCGCGATTCAACGCGGCTGTAGGCCTGCAACTGGATCGAGCGCGTGCGCGCCAGGCAGTCGAGTGCCGCGCCGAGCTCGTCGCGCGACGTGAGCAGTTCAAACCAGCACGCGGTGGCAGAACGCAGGCTCATGCCGGCCCCGGCTCGACCACGGCACGACGCAGCACCCCGCCGCGCAGCGCCAGCAATCCCAGTCCCTCGAGGCCCAGGAATGCGACAGCTGCCGCGGGCGACGACGGGTTGCGGCGGAAGCTGCGCAGCAGTCGCTGCGCCAGCGCCCGTTGCTGCTCGTGGCTGTCGCGGGTGGCCGGCTCGCGCAGCGCCGCGTCACACGCGGCCACGTCGCGCGCGATGCGCTCGAGCGCAAGCGCAGCGCGCCGGTCGTGCGGCCAGGAGGCACGCCAGTGCGCGATCCATGCGGCGCGCACGTCGCCACCCTCGGCGGCCAGCGCCGTGCGCAGTGCACGCCAGGGCGCGGCACTGAACGCCGTGTCGCGCGGCGCCGACTCAGCCGCAATGACGCGGCCGAGCACGGGATCAGCGCGGGCCCAGGCGGGTGCACGTCCGCCCCGCATGATTTTCTGCAGCAGCGGCAGGCTGGGCAGCCAGCGCAGCCAGCTCACGGCTGCGAACCAGGCGGAGGGCTGCCAGCGCGCCACTTCGTCGACGAGCGCCATCCACTCCGCGCGCAGGTGCCGCTCGAGTTCGTGCGCATCCATGCCGGGCGCGAGGCGAGCGACGTAGCGCCGCTGTCCGGTGGCGCGCACTGAGGCAAGCAGGCCCGCGACATCCCGGCAGGCCAGCATCTGCTGGACCTGGATCACGTCGGGTATCTCGGCCAGGCGCGCCTGCTGGCGTGCCTGCGCATAGGCAAAGTGGCCGCTCGTGCTCATGACGGCCCGTCCGTCGTCAGTCGCTCGGCGACCGCGGCCAGGGTGCCGGCTGCGGCGTCAGCCGACGCGGCGCCACTGCATTCATCCCCGGCCAGCTGGGCGTCGAGACGCGCCAGTCGGGCTGCCAGCCGCGTCTCGGCGCGTTCATGCAGACGCATCACGCGCTGGCGGGCACGCTCCAGCACCTGGCGACGTGTCTCGCGCGCGGCTTCGATGGTAGCGCGAGCCGCTGCCTCGGCGACGCCGATGGCAGCCGCAGCCGCCTGCTCGGTTGCGAGCACGCGATCTATCGCGTCGGCCACCGTGCGGTCTGGTTGGGGTACTGGCATTGCCGCGGGAAGTGCATCGCGGCAGCAGCGCGGCTGTGCTTCACGCTCGTCCGCGCGATGCAGGTCCAGAACCCGACATTAGACGGGTGGCCCTGCGGCCCGAATCCGGGGTAGTGCCTAGCGCAATGCGCGTTGCGTTAGGCGGTTCGGCGGGAGCCGAGCGGGGAGTTGCAGCAGGCTTCAGGAACCGTGGTTCTGCATCATCAGGCCCGTCCCGCCACGCGAGACGTGGGCGACGATGGCAGTGCGACGATGCAGCTTGGTCACGGTGCCCAGGCTGATGGCAAAGGCGAGATCGACGGTCTGGCCCTTGCGCAGGCCCATGTCGCCGGTTTCCACGAACACGCCGGTGGCGCTCAGGTTGCGCGCGCGGCAGAGACGGTGATGGCGCCCCGGGAGGAGCACGTACACGGTGGTGCGCGCACGATGGCGCGTTGTCAGTCTTCTCTCCACGTATCAGCTCTTCTCTTTATTCGATGCGGCAGGCTGTTGTGGCGCCATTATGCACACCGTGCGGCGCGTGTGAAGCGCCGCGTGTGCCCGCCGCGCGTTATGTCCGCCGCAGCGTCAGGTATGCTGCGGACCGTCGGAAAATTGAACACCAATGCGCAGCAAACTGGACAGCGTTCACGCCCCTGCCGGCCCGGGTCCGATCGGTGTTTTCGATTCGGGCGTCGGCGGCCTCACCGTGCTGCGTGCATTGCGCGAGCGGTTGCCGCGCGAACATTTCGTGTACCTCGGGGACACCGCGCGACTGCCTTACGGCACCAAGAGCGCCGGCTCGATTCGCCAGTACTCGCTGCAAGCCGCACGATTGCTGCGCGAGCGCGCGGTGAAGTGCCTGGTGATCGCCTGCAACACGGCGTCGGCCGTCGCGCTCGATGCACTCGCTCTCGAATTCGCGCCAGTGCCGGTGCTCGGTGTGCTCGAGCCCGGCGCGGCCGCGGCGTGCCGGGCGACACGCACGGGCCGCATCGCGGTGCTCGCCACCGAGAGCACGGTGCGGGGCGGGGCGTACCAGGTCGCGATCGCAAGGCGGCTGCCGGGCGCGGTCGTCACGGCGCGCGCGTGTCCGCTGTTCGTCGCACTGGCGGAAGAAGGCTGGACCGACGGGCCCATCGTCGAGGGGGTGATCCACCGTTACCTCGACGACGTATTCGTGGCCGGCGCGGACGACTCGCATCCCGACACGCTCGTGCTCGGCTGCACACATTTCCCGGTGCTGGCGCCTGCGTTGCGCAAGGTGCTCGGTGACCGCATCGCCATCGTCGATTCAGCGGCGACGACCGCGGACGCACTCGCCGGAGTGCTCGCTGAGCGCGGACTGCTGCGCGGCGCAGGCCCGGGTGCCGTGACGCTGCTGGCCACCGACGGCCCTGAACGCTTTGCGCGCGTCGGGGCCGTATTCCTGGGCCAGCCGATCGGGCCGGCCGAGGTCGAGGTGGTCGACCTGGCTTTCCCGCCGGCCGCCGTCGGCGCCTAATTGCCGGTGGACGGCGCTTGCCTGCGCACGGCCACCGACACCAGCATCGACAGCGCGAGGATCGAACCGATGATGGCAAGCGACCAGGTGATCGGGAACTTGCCGCCGAACGCCGCGTTGAGCCAGACCATCTTCAGGCCGACGAACACCAGGATCACGCCGAGTCCGTACTTGAGGTAGCTGAAGTACTGCACCGCGCTCGCCAGCAGGAAGTACATGGCGCGCAGGCCGAGGATCGCGAAGATGTTCGACGTGAACACGATCAGCGGCTCGTTGGTCAGCGCGAAGATCGCTGGCACCGAGTCGATCGCGAAGATGATGTCCGAGAACTCGATGAAGACCAGCGCGACGAACAGCGGCGTCGCGTAGAGCACGCCTTCGCGCCGCACCCAGAAGTTGTCGCCTTCGATCTTCGGCCAGACCGGCACGAAACGCTTCACCAGCCTGATCACCGGGTTGCGCTCCGGATCGATCGGCTTCTCCGGCAGGAACAGGATCTTGATGCCGGTCAGGATCAGGAACACGCCGAACACGACGACGATCCAGTGGTACTGCATCAGCACCGAGCCGAGCGAGATGAACAGGGCGCGGAACACCAGCGCGCCGAGGATGCCGTAGAACAGCACGCGGTGCTGGTACTTGGGCGGCACTGCGAAATAGGAAAACACGGCGACGAACACGAAGACGTTGTCGACCGCGAGCGCTTTCTCGACGACGTAGCCGGCCAGGAACTCGAGCGCGGAGTCGCCGGCGAGCTTGGCGTGGTCGAGGCCCGCGAGCGCCGGCACCTGCGGAAAGTGCCACAGCATGTAGCGGTAGAAGAGGTAGTTGAAGACGAGGGCCAGCACGACCCACACGACGCTCCACGTCGCCGCCTCGCGCGCGCTGACCTCGTGCGCCTCGCGGTGGAACACGCCCAGGTCCAGCGCCAGGACCAGCAGCACGAATACGGCAAAGCCGACGTAGAACCACCAGTAGTCGGCAAAGGGGAACAACAACAAGTCGGACATGGCTATGCGCGCCTCGGGGTCAGTGGGGATGCACGACCCTGCAGTCCGGTCGGCGGATCAATAATACACGAAAATAGATTCGTATAACATGATTCGTGAGACTCCCTCCGCTAATCCGGCCCAGCCGACCGATGGCGGCGATGCGCTCAGGGCTCGCGATCGAGGGTCGCCATGCTCGTTGGCGGGTACCGTTCACCGGCCACGGCGCCTGGTGCAAAAACCTGGTCAAGCAGGAACTGGTCGCAGGACGCCAGCCGGACCCGCAGCGCCCCCAGGTTTTCGTGCAGCCGGGTGCGGCGGGTGGTGCCGAAGATCGGGACGATGTCTGTGCCCTGCGCCAGCAGCCAGGCGAGCGCGGCCTGGCCCGGGGTCGCCCCGGCCCGGTGGGCGACAGTGGCGAGCTTCTCGACCAACGCCAGGTTGGCGTCGAAATTGCCTGCCTGGAAGCGAGGCTGTTCGCGCCGGTAGTCGCCCGCTGGGTAATCCTCGGCCCGGGTCCGCTGCCCGGCCAGGAACCCGCGGCCTAAGGGCGAGAATGGCACCAGGCCTACCCCTAACTCGCGGCAGGCGGGCAGGATGGTGCGTTCAACCCCCCGTTCCCAAAGGGAATATTCCGATTGCAGCGCACTGATGGGGTGGACTGCATGAGCCCGTCGCAGGGTCGTTGTGCTGGCTTCCGACAGCCCCAGGTAGCGCACCTTGCCTGCCCGCACCAGTTCCGCCATGGCGCCGACGACGTCCTCGATGGGCACCTGGGGATCGACCCGATGCTGGTACAACAGGTCGATCCGGTCGGTCCGCAGTCGCTGCAGGGACTGCTCGACGACGGCGCGGATGTGCTCGGGGCGGCTGTCCAGGGCCCAGCCGCTGCCCGCCTGGCGCAGGTCGAACCCGAACTTGGTCGCCAGGATGACACGGTCGCGGCGCGCGCCGCCGAGAACCCGGCCGAGGAGTTCCTCGTTCGTGTAGGGGCCGTAGATCTCGGCCGTGTCGAACAGCGTCACGCCCGCGTCGACGGCAGCAATCAGGGTGGCCTCGCACTCGGCTGCATCGGCGCCGGTCGCGTAAATCCCGGTCATCCCCATGCAGCCGAGCCCCAGGGCGGAGACTTCCAGGCCGTGCCGGCCCAGCTTGCGGGTGTGCATCGAACGCTCCACTGGCTCTGGCCACTCAGATTGAATTGACACGGCCGCCCCGGCCCCCGAGAATACGCGGCTCTCTGTTCGCGGAGGGGTACCCAAGCGGCCAACGGGAGCAGACTGTAAATCTGCCGGCTTATGCCTTCGAAGGTTCGAATCCTTCCCCCTCCACCAGTACCAGAGAGTAGCGGAGAGGCGTGGGTCTTTTCGACCTGGCGGGTACCGGTCCGGTGAGCGCTGCGGGTGTAGTTCAATGGTAGAACCTCAGCCTTCCAAGCTGAGTACGTGGGTTCGATTCCCATCACCCGCTCCAACCGGCGGCCTGGTTCGGGGTGGTTTGTTTGACGAGGCGGCCCACGTAGCTCAGTCGGTAGAGCACGTCCTTGGTAAGGACGAGGTCACCGGTTCGATTCCGGTCGTGGGCTCCAGTTTAGGAAGTGATTAGTGATCAGTGATTAGTGATTGGCGAAGACTTGCTCCCTGGGTAGCCCTTCGCTTTTTGCTTGGCACTAATCACTGGTCACTAATCACTAGTCACTTGTTTTAGAGGTAATCGGTCGTGGCTAAGGAAAAATTTGCGCGTACGAAGCCGCACGTGAACGTGGGCACGATTGGGCACGTTGACCATGGCAAGACGACGCTGACGGCGGCGTTGACGAAGGTGATGGCCGAGAAGCACGGCGGCGCCTTCATGGCGTACGACCAGATCGACAAGGCGCCGGAAGAGAAGGCGCGCGGCATCACGATCTCGACGGCGCACGTTGAGTACACCTCGGACGCGCGTCACTACGCGCACGTGGATTGCCCGGGGCACGCCGACTACGTGAAGAACATGATCACGGGCGCGGCGCAGATGGACGGCGCGATCCTGGTGTGCTCGGCCGCCGACGGCCCGATGCCGCAGACGCGCGAGCACATCCTGCTGGCGCGCCAGGTGGGCGTTCCCTACATCGTGGTCTACCTGAACAAGGCGGACATGGTCGATGACGCGGAGCTGCTCGAGCTGGTCGAGATGGAAGTGCGCGAGCTGCTGTCGAAGTACGACTTCCCGGGCGACGACACGCCGATCGTGAAGGGCTCGGCGCTGAAGGCGCTCGAGGGCGACACGAGCGAGATTGGCGTGCCCTCGGTGATCAAGCTGGTGGAGGAGATGGACCGCTACATCCCGGTGCCGGAGCGTGCGGTCGATGGCGCGTTCCTGATGCCGGTGGAAGACGTGTTCTCGATCTCGGGCCGCGGCACGGTGGTGACGGGTCGCATCGAGCGCGGCATCGTGAAGATCAACGACGAAGTCGAGATCGTGGGCCTGAAGGACACGGTGAAGACGATCTGCACGGGCGTGGAGATGTTCCGCAAGCTGCTCGACCAGGGTCAGGCGGGCGACAACGTGGGCGTGCTGCTGCGCGGCACGAAGCGCGAGGACGTTGAGCGCGGCCAGGTGCTGTGCAAGCCGGGTTCGATCAAGCCGCACACGAAGTTCGAAGGCGAAGTGTACGTGCTGACGAAGGAAGAGGGCGGTCGTCACACGCCGTTCTTCAAGGGCTATCGTCCGCAGTTTTACTTCCGCACGACGGACGTGACGGGTGCGGTGGAGTTGCCGGAAGGCGTCGAGATGGTGATGCCCGGTGACAACATCAAGATGACGATCGAGCTGATCGTGCCGATCGCGATGGAAGAAGGCCTGCGCTTCGCCATCCGCGAGGGCGGTCGTACGGTCGGCGCCGGCGTCGTCGCCAAGATCCTGAAGTAAGGGGATAGGGGTTAGGGGATAGGGGCCAGTCGATCACTCGACGCTCCGTTCCGACTAACCCCCAACCCCTAGCCCCTAACCCCTTCCGAGAGGGTCCGTTTCAGTCCTTCTGCGAACAGTTTGCGAAGCACAGGCCAGTAGCTCAATTGGCAGAGCGGCGGTCTCCAAAACCGCAGGTTGGGGGTTCGATTCCCTCCTGGCCTGCCAGTCGAGCCAGCCGGTGATCGAACGGCGGCAGCGCGTGCAGGCAAACAGCAGTAAAGGACGGGTCGGACCCGGCGTGAGCGAATGACCGAACAGGCACAATCCAGCGGCGCAAGCGTGCTGGACACAGCAAAGCTCGTCGCGGCAGTCGCGATCCTCGTCGGAGGCATCGCGGCCTTCTACGTGTTCGACCAGTACCCGGCAGCCGCGCGCTGGCTGGTCGTGCTGATCGCAGTGGCTGCGGGCATCTTCGTCGCGCTGCAGTCGGCCCAGGGTCGCGATCTCTGGCAGTTCGTGCAGGGCTCGCGCGTCGAACTGCGCAAGGTCGTCTGGCCGACCCGGGACGAGACGTGGAAGATGACGCTCGTCGTCTTCTCGGCGATCGTGGTCATGGCCCTGTTTTTCTGGGCGCTGGACTGGGCACTGGGCGCGATCACGCGCGCCCTCACCGGGCAAGGGGGCTGAAGACCGTGGCACTGCGCTGGTATGTCGTTCACGCCTACTCGAATTTCGAGCACAAGGTTTCGGAGAGCCTCAAGGACCGCATCAAGCTGCACAGCCTTGATGACAAGTTCGGCGAGATCCTCGTCCCGACGGAAGAAGTCGTCGAAATGCGCGACGGCCAGCGTCGCAAGAGCGAGCGCAAGTTCTTTCCGGGCTACGTGCTCGTGCAGATGGAGATGAACGAAGACACCTGGCACCTCGTGCGCGAGACGCCGAAGGTCCTGGGTTTCATCGGCGGCTCGCCCGAGCGACCGGCCCCGATCACCGAGCGCGAGGCAAATGCCATCCTGCGCCGGGTCGAGGAAGGCGCCGAGAAGCCGCGGCCGAAGGTGCTGTTCGAGCCGGGCGAAGTCGTCCGCGTCACGGACGGCCCGTTCAACGACTTCAACGGAGTCGTCGAATCGGTCAACTACGAGAAGAGCCGCATGCAGGTTGCGGTGCAGATCCTCGGGCGCTCGACGCCCGTCGAATTGGAATTCAGCCAGGTCGAAAAGGCCTGACTTCATCGGGGAGCCCGCAAGGGCGTTTGCACCCATCAGAGGTAAAGAGAGATGGCAAAGAAAGTAAACGGCTACGTCAAGCTGCAGGTGCCTGCAGGCTCGGCGAACCCGAGCCCGCCGATCGGTCCGGCGCTCGGCCAGCAGGGCGTCAACATCATGGAGTTCTGCAAGCAGTTCAATGCGCAGACCCAGGCGCTCGAGAAGGGCCTGCCGATCCCGGTCGTGATCACGGTGTACAGCGACCGCAGCTTCACCTTCATCATGAAGACGCCGCCGGCGTCCGTGCTGATCCGCAAGGCAATCGGCCTCGAGAAGGGCAGCAGCACGCCGAACACCGTGAAGGTCGGCACGATCACCCGCAAGCAGCTCGAAGACATCGCCAAGACCAAGACACCGGACCTGACTGCCGCCGATCTCGAAGCGGCCGTGCGGACCATCGCGGGCAGCGCCCGCAGCATGGGTGTTTCGGTCGAAGGCGTGGAGGTCTGATCATGGTTGCCATCGCAAAGCGCATGAAGCCGTGGGCCGAGAAGATCGTCCCGGGCAAGCAGTATTCGATCGACGACGCCCTCGGGCTCGTCCAGCAGTTCGCCACCGCCAAGTTCGACGAAGCCGTCGACGTGTCGGTCAACCTCGGTGTCGACGCTGCCAAGTCGGACCAGCAGGTCCGCGGCTCGACCGTGCTCCCGCACGGCACGGGCAAGAGCGTCCGTGTCGCCGTGTTCACGCAGGGCAAGAACGCCGACCTCGCGCGTGAAGCCGGCGCCGACATCGTCGGCATGGAAGACCTCGCCGAGAAGGTGAAGGCGGGCGAGCTCAATTTCGACGTCGTCGTCGCCAGCCCGGACGCCATGCGCGTCGTGGGCCAGCTCGGCCAGATCCTCGGTCCCCGCGGCCTGATGCCGAACCCCAAGGTCGGCACCGTGACCCCGGACGTCGCCGGCGCTGTCCGCAACGCCAAGGCCGGCCAGGTGCGTTTCCGCACCGACAAGGGCGGTGTCATCCACTGCACGATCGGCAAGGCGAGCTTCGAGCCGACCAAGCTCAAGGAAAACCTGCAGGCCCTGCTGGGCGACCTGCAGAAAGCCAAGCCGGCGTCGTCGAAGGGCGTCTACCTGCGCAAGGTCACCGTGTCGTCGACGATGGGTCCCGGCGTGCCGGTCGACCAGTCGACGCTCGCGACGACCGCGGGCTGAGCCGCATCGCAGCACG